>NZ_LAHA01000028.1 GCF_002608075.1 Nostoc linckia z4 | reverse complement strand
GTGGTCTTAAAAGCTGTCACTGCTGTCACTAGCGTATTTGGAGGTGGCGGTAAGTGAGTATTCCAAGCACACCAAGCACAGCCGTTTTAAAAGATAATCTTACGCACGCAGGTAAATATGTTCGCACTTTTAGTACCAGCATTAAGGGGAACTGGAATATTCCTAATGCAACAAAGGGATTGACTCAGTTTAGTTCAAAAGACTTCAGGAATCTCTCAAAACTCACAAACGCCCTGAACGAGCAGAAGGGGCTGCTTGATGAACTCAAAGCTATCAAGAAGACTACACAAGCTGCTACTAAAGCAAAGGAAACTGCTGATGCAACAAAGAAACTCTCTGACAATCTAAAAAAAGTACAAGACCTTTTATTTAAAAAAATTCCCGGCAGCGACCAATTTGACAAAGCTGCGAGGGTAGGTGGTATTCTTGGAATTTTTGCCGCCATTGGTGTTGTAGCATTAACCTACTTGCAAGAATTCATTAGTAGCAGAACTTTTGATAACTTAGACGCTATTAGTAATGACCTTACAAAAACGAATCAGATAGCAGTACAGAATGGTCTGAAATTAAAACAAATTCAATCAAAAATTGACAAGTTCGATAGAGAGCTAAACACAAATGCTAAAGACTATGCACGCTTAAATAAGCAGGCAGAGAAAATTGGGCAGGAAGTAACGGCGGCTAAAAAACAAGCCAATGATGCACTGTATGAAACTCGTGAAGGACGAAAAATAGTTACGGGATTAGCTGAAGCAGCCCGTAAAATTGGCAATGATGCACTTTACGAAGCACGACAGAATAAAGTAGTAATTGAAGCCAAAATAACTGAGCAACGACTAAATTTTGATGCCAAGATTCAATCTATTAATGTTCAAATATCAAAATTCAACAACAGCGTCTCAGATGCTTTTCAGAAATCTGTAAACACCACAATATCAAAATTGCAATCAGATTTAGCAGCGACGAAAGCCCAGGTATCGGCAATTAAGCCACAGAACATTGATACAAGCAGCGTTACGGCTAGTGCCATTGCTGCGGCTAAATCTTTGGTCGCTCCCCTACAATCCCAGGTTGGGAATCTAAGCAACAATATTTATGGACTTCAAGCACAAGTTTCTCAAATACCAGTACTAGCCAATGCTGTAAGTAATTTGGGTAAGTTTGTCAATTCTGTAGACAACAAAGCTGATGCGGCGATGAACGAGGCACGTAATAAAGGAGTGCCAAATCTCGCACCGTTGCAGCAACAGCTAGATGATAAATTTAATAGATTTGTCACTGACAATAATAAGGCTCTTGGTATTAAAGATTTAGAAATTTCCAATCTCAGCAAAGACTTTGATAAAAAATTAGCAGATTTTAATAGATTAAATAATTTATCTTCTGAGCAGAGGTTCCAAGAATTCAAGAGAGAGAATGATAAAGCGCTAGGAATTCTTGGGCTTGAACAATCAAATTTATCCAAACAATTCGACCAGAAACTAGCAGATTTCAAACGTCAAAGTGAGTTGACATCTAACCAACGGTTTGAGGAATTCCAGCAAGACAATAAACGCTCACTAGGTTTGTTAAAGGGGGACGTACAACAGCTTGACCGCGATATTGATACTACCAAAGCGGATATTACAAAACTTGACACTAAACTCAAGGAACAAGAAAAAGTGAACAGTGCAGCGTTACCAAAGCTAGACCAAATACTTGATAAACTTCCTTTCATCCCAGCATTAGCAGCAGCGGCAATTAGGCCGGATATTCCGACAATTCCTCAAATCGAGCAAGCAGCCGCAACAGGAACGTGTCGAACCACCCAGCCAGGTGGATGTATGAGGAGAGCTTTAGATGATAATGCAGCGAATATCATAAACAACAACAACACTAACGCAGCCAATCTTTTAAATGCTTACAACGCAGGTGCTAACACTGCATTGTTGCAAGGGCAAGCAACAATTCTAGAAAGACTTGGCGCTCAACTCCCCGGAGGTATCGGCGGGAAGTTGTCGAGATTTGCTGAGTGGATGCATCTCGATAGAGTGTTGAATATTTTGATTCTTGCTGCAACCATCCACAATGCTTTGATGTTGTCAAACGATATAGGACAGACGTTAATCGGAGCGATAAATAACGTCCTTCAATTAATAGGTTTAAAGAAGGAAGATGGAAGCACTTTTGATATCGGTTCTGTTATTAGTAGTTCAATTGAAAATTTAATTAAAGGTGCGATAGGAGCCGATAATTATGTTCAATTGAAAGAAGCCTGGTCGAAGGCTAATAGAATTTATCAAGCGTCTGTTAATGTCTTGAATACTTTTCAAGGATTGGCATCAACAATCCTTACCGGATTAGAGATGACAGCGGGCAAGGTTGCCAAAATTGGAAACGCACTCAGAAAATCTGGAGAAGTTTTAGAAAGTGCTTATGGCTGGATGAATCCCCAGCCAAAATTCAATCGTGTTACTCAATTTTTAGAAAATTTACAGAATGGAGCATCAACAATTCAACAGGTGACTCAAGCCCCATTAGACATTATCAACGCAACGACGGAATTAACTAACGCTACGACTGAATTAACTAATGCTATTAAAGATGATTCGACACCAGCTAACAAGGGCAAGGAATCGCCTGAACCAGAGCAATTGAAGACAACTGAAACAACAGCGAAACTTGCTAGCGCTGGACTAGAAATGATTGATTTGGACTTGGAGACAGATGAATAATTATGCCTTTACCGGAGAACTTTAACGAATGGGAACATCTACAAGACACTGTAAGACGCTGGCATAACAAAGCAGTAAATCAGTATTTTAACAAAACACCTGCTGATAGCTTGGAAACTCCAAAATCTTCTTTAAGGGTAGCTTGCACCATGAAAGATGGTGATACAGCAACCATGACCATGATGAGAATGTGGCTATTTGAAGTAACGGCAGGAAGATTACAGTCTGTGCAAGCTCCTATTTATGGGATTCCAGTTCAAGAACTACAGCGAGATGTTACCTTTAAACCTCAAATAAAACTTTTTTTTAAAGAGCGATCCGACGCTGACATGACTGATAGAAATTCTCCAGCTAGAGGAGAAATAACATTTAGGTTAATGAATGAAACTTCCGCAACTATCAGCAGAGCAAAAGCGGAAGTTTTAGCAAGTGCAATTAAACGAGAATTCACTAATCCTATCTTTGTATGGGAAAAAGGATGGTACAAATACACCTATCAAGATGTAGAACGTGGCTATGATTTGCGCCTATTGGTTAAATCTAAAACAGAAGGAGTAAGAGTCACAAAAAAAATATTAGACATACAAGGGCATCCATTTAGTGACGATAACCAACAATACATCGAGCATGATCGCTCCTACTCATTAAACCCTGGAACCCATTTAGTCTACGGCTCTACTATCAAAAAACCCGTACAAAGACCACGAGTTGATGTCAGCTTTCGCTATGCCCAACTTCTGATCCACGGCAGAGCAAACGCGATCAACCTAGTTGCTATGGCTGACGTAGGGTTAAAGTCGGTCATTCAGAGGATTGGAGGCAGCTAAAATACTACGTTTTTCTCAACGGATAGTTAACTTGTCGTCTTACGCTTTTCTGCGTTTTGGAGATGCTAGAACCTAAACAGATACTTTAAACACCAGTAATAACATGGGTAAAAGATTTAACAACCTCAACGCGGCATTAAAATATCTACGCCCCCCAGGTGCTAACGACACTACAGAAATTCCTGACGCGCCCTCTGGCTCACAATTGCGACAATTCCAGGATTATAAAGCCGGGAAGCGAATGATCACCTATACAAGGTCTACTACCAGCAATCCTGGCGATATAGCAGCAGCAGCTCTTAAGCCTTTTGCTTTACCGGCTGCTAACACTAATAGTTTTTTGGTAGACATTTCTCAAAGAGCGATTACCAATTTCACCGCTGCTGGGCTTTCCGCTGCCGAGCTAAATATAGATACCACGCCAGAGGGAATTACCAATTTAACCAAGGTGAATGGTTTTACCCCTGCCAGGGCTACAGTCAAAAATGTCACCGGGACGACTGCCACCACCAAAACATCAAAAATCACTGGCGATACGTATAAATCAAAAGCGGGTGCTTCATATACATACCCGTTCGGTCGTAGCACCGATGATCCGTCATATTCAGAGGTTAAAGCTGCGATTGCTGCGGCTGTAGCTGCTGCTAGTGGCAATAAAGGTGTTAGTTTTAAGCCGGAGATTTACCGCTAATGATTAACGAGATACTCGGACTACAAATTATTACCACGCCAGGGATGAGCCTTGAAGAATGCTCGTACCTAATTAAGCAATTAGAATGTGCAAATCTCGCAAAAATACAATTTGCTCAAGGGAAATTATCTTTAGAAGATTTTTGTGACATTCTAGAACTTTGTGGTGTGAATGTTGATGAGTATCTCTTGCAAGTTGAAGCCAATTTAACAACAGCAGGAATACTGTAAAGGGAATGGCAGGTGAGTTAAATAATTCCCAAAACTGGTCTTTGGCATATCAAGAATATAAAGAAGCTGTGCAAGCAACGCCTTTAGGGGGGTACTATCCACTCCCTGCATTTGAAGTCCCGATTACTTTTAGCAGCAAGATTTTGATAGCAAAAACAGTTTCTACTATCCCAGCGGGAAAACAATGGAAATGGGCGGGGAATTTAAGGGCATCTCAAGCCTTCCCTAATGCTGGTGTTAATGGTCAAAAATCAGAAATTGCTACTTTTAGCTTGTTTCTGAATCGTTCTAAGTTGTTAATCCTGCCAACTTTCGCTAGCAATTATGAGTTGGTCTTATCTGATGCTTATTGGTTGCGAAATCTGCAATTAACAATTTATGAATTTACAGGACAAATCACTGATAATCTAACTGAATTAGTCGAATCTGTTAAAGATGATGTCTTGCGCGTTGAATCTAAAATCGATGCCCTTTAATGAGTCCAAATTCTTATCAATATTTTGCTTTTATTTACAATTAATAACCGCTGTTTATGCCCATTGCATACAATGATTGATTTAAAAAACTCTGTAGACTTGATTTTAGGAATATTTGCGCTAGTTGCGATTGTTTATCGCATTAGCCACATGGAAGCAGCAATCTATCGAGAAATTGATAAAGCTTCAGATGAATTTAGAAAAGAAATTCATTTAATTCAGATGGATTTATCTGCACATAAAACTGATTATGTAGTCCGGAAGGAATGGCAATCAGATGTTGCCCGTGGGTTGAAACAGATGATTAAGCATAAATCCAGTCGGCTTAACTTCCACATTATTGACATCCAACGCCATTTAGAAAAACAAACTGGCTTTATTGTTCGCTCCCAGCCGGTTGCTGACCCTGATGAAGACGAAAACGAGAATTAACTCACTGGGGATTCAAGAATCAAATTAATTAGCCCAAGGTAAAAACCGAATCCTAAGCACAGTATTCCTATTAATTGAATTCGTCCCCAAGGATAGCCGTACAAATCATCGTAATAGGCTATAAAGGTTGATAGTAGAGATAGTAAGTATTCGCCAAGATTCCCTAACTCTTTTATTAACTTTTCAAGGTTGAGCATGATTAGTAGTAGGTTTACACTAGAAAATTATTTTCAGTTACACGATGGAAAAGCAATAGATTTTAGGCTTAGAGTCCAAAAAGACCAAAACAATCAGTATAGCTTCTACATTCATCCCCAAGATGTCAATGGTGAAACTTGGGATTTTAAGGTTATTGGTAATTTTCTAGAATGCACTACATCTACAAGTGAAGCTTTAAACAGTTTGTTGGTAGACGCTGAGACACTTTCTAGTCTTGATAAAAACGTATTGTTTTTGATGATTAAGCAAGTAGCCAGTAAAATCAGCGAACTAGAAATGGTCAATACTTCACAGAGAGACCAGCTATTTAAAAGAGTGGAAGCTCTAGAAGAGTTTCAGCGTGAGTACGAAACTGCACAGGAGTACGAACGCGATCGCAGTTAGGTCACTGGGGATTCAATAGACATTATTCGACAGACATTCAATACCAATTTTTTTGGCTTGGTGGAACTGACTCAAGTACTCCTACCGTTAATTTTAAAAAGTCCTAGCGGTCGAATTGTCAATATATCTAGTATCGAAGGCTCATTAACACTTCATGCTACTCCTGATTCACCAATTTATGACTCCAAACCATTTGCTTACAATGCTTCTAAAGCAGCAGTCAACGCCTTTACCATCCATTTAGCCCATGAGTTACGCAATACTCCTGTAAAAATTAATAGCGCTCATCCAGGTTGGGTGAAAACTGAATTAGGTGGTGAAGGTGCAATGATAGATATCCCACAAGGAGCGAAAACCGGCGTTGAGTTAGCGATGCTTGCTGATGATGGGCCGAGTGGCGGCTTTTTTCACCTTGGTGAAGCAGTACCTTGGTAAAAACTCTGTAGAAGCAGCATCCGGTTCCTGATACGTAAGTCTACTTCAAAAGATAGAATCTACTCAAAGAGTCACATTTTAGGAGTAAACCTCTGTCTTTACAATTTATCAATGTTCCCACAGCCAATTCTCAACCACCGGCAGGTTTAATTGTGACTTTGCATGGTTGGGGTGCTAATGCTGAAGATGTCTCATCTTTGCTACCTTATATTAATTTACCGAATTATCAGTTTGTATTACCGAATGCACCTTTCCCGTATCCTTACTCACCCATCGGCAGAGCATGGTACGATTTGAGAGTGGAAAATATGTATCAAGGATTGACACAAAGTCGGCAATTGCTTATTGAATTGTTGCAATCCTTAGAAGCCAGTACTGGTGTACCTTTGTCACGGACAATTTTGAGTGGATTTTCTCAAGGCGGGGCAATGACTTTGGATGTAGGATCGAAATTGCCCCTAGCGGGTTTAGTTGTCATGAGTGGGTATTTACATCCTGATGCCATCGCCGCAGCTAGCGGTGAAATTCCCCCGACTTTAATTACCCACGGCAGAAATGACGAAGTTGTGCCCCTGCAAGCCGCATGGAAAGCACGAGAAACTCTAGGATCTTTGGGAGTTGCTGTAGAGTACCACGAATTTGACACGGGGCATGAAATAGATCCACAAACGTTAAATGTGTTACGGAACTTCGCGAGCAACACACTTGCTGATTAAAAGGGAACTCTTAACGGGCAACAGGCAACAGGGAAATCGGTTTAAATAAATTTAGGACGCCCAAGAATAACTACACTCAATTCCTCCATCCAACGCCACTATCCAATTTCTCCCCTTGCCTGAAAAGCCTCCCCTCCCCAAGAACTGCTTACCAAAACGATTGATTATTTTTTTATTTAGAAGTCCTTTTTCGGGGCTACTTTTTCTTCTTTTCCCTGTTCCCTGTTGCCTGTTCCCCCTGAAGGCATGGTCAAGATTACGATTTTTTTATAAATTCTGGTATAAATGCGGAAAAATTTCACGAAATCAATGACCTGTAATGAGTAATATATATTGGGAGGCTGCAATATAAAGCAACTTCACCCATGCTGAAGGCGAATGCGTGCATAAGGGAGGGGCAAGCATTATGACAACTCTAAGCATTTCCAGAAAAGAAATTGCTGCTATGACTGCGGCAGAAGTAGAACAGCTAGCTTCTCGTCTGGAGCTGGATAATTACAGTAATGCTTTTGAGGGTTTAAATGATTGGCATCTACTACGAGCGATTGCATTTCAGCGTCCAGAGTTAGTGGAACCCTACATTTATCTGTTAGACTTGGAACCCTACGATGAAGCGTAGCAATTTTAGATTTTAGATTTTAGATTTTAGATTGGGGTCAACTAGCTAGAATCAAAGATTATCAGGGTTAATGTATCACTTGCTTAATCCGAAAATACCAATGCAATCTCCCATAGATCCAAAATCCAAAATCCAAAATCCAAAATTGAGCAGGGTTTTAGTTGCTATAGGTGGCGGTATCGCCGCCTATAAAGTTTGTGAATTGATTTCAACGTTGTTTAAAACTGGGGTGGAAGTGCGAGTCATTCTCACCCGTTCGGCACAGCAATTTATTACACCTTTGACTGTGGCCACCCTATCTCGCCATCAAGCATACACAGATGATGATTTTTGGCAACCAACTTACTCTCGTCCGTTGCACATTGAGTTGGGTGAATGGGCAGATGTGATGGTAATTGCTCCCTTGACAGCTAACACATTAGCAAAATTAGCCTACGGTATGGCTGATAATTTACTCACAAATACCGTACTGGCTTCTACTTGTCCGGTGTTGTTAGCACCAGCGATGAATACGGATATGTGGGAACAACTATCGGTGCAGCGAAATTGGCAACAGTTGTCCATCGATAGCCGATATCATGGAATGAATACAGCATCGGGTTTATTAGCTTGCGATCGCGTCGGTGCTGGGAGGATGGCAGAACCCCCAGAAATCTTAACTTACATTCAATCGCTGTTACACACCCAAGGCAAACGAGATTTAATAGGTAAACGAGTATTAGTTAGCGCCGGAGGAACGCGAGAATATCTCGACCCAGTAAGGTTTATTGGCAATCCTTCCACAGGTAAAATGGGATTAGCCATTGCCCAGGCAGCACTGCACCGAGGGGCAAGGGTGACTCTGGTGCATACACCAGCTAATTGGCAAGCACCTTTGGGAGTCCAAGCAATTCCTGTGACGAGTGCCGAGGAAATGCACCACGCGATGGTAGAGTATTTAGCCAACGCTGATATCATTGTCATGTCAGCAGCAGTGGCAGATGTCAAGCCCAGAGATTATAGTACAGAAAAATTGCCCAAGCGATCGCTCCCCGAAGCTTTACCCTTGGAACCCGTACCCGATATTGTCGCTCGATTAGCACAACTCAAACAGTCGCATCAAATATTAATTGGCTTTGCAGCACAAACTGGTGATATTGTCAATCCTGCGTTAGAAAAATTACAGAAGAAAAAATTAGATGCCATCGTTGCGAACCCCATCGACCGGGCAGATAGTGGTTTTGGCAGCGATAACAATGAAGCAATATTTTTAGATACACAAGGGCGGCAAGTGGCGATCGCACCTTGTTCTAAATTAGAAATGGCGCATCAATTATTTGATTTTCTCAGCAGCGAATCGTAAAAGGGACTGGGGATTGGGGATTGGGGATTGGGTTTTCACTCGTAAAAATTATGGAATTCTGCTCTTACCCACAGCAAATTTTGGAATATTTTGCCAGTCCCCAGTCCCTAGTCCCCAGTCCCCAGTCCCCAACCTATGAGACAACTAGCAACCGAATCACCATCTACCTGGCGTTTCATCCCAATGCTTCAGACATCAGGAGGAGTGCAAATGGCCATTGATGCTTGGTTGTTTAAGCAATGCGAAGAGGGACAACATCCGCCTACGTTGCGTTTTTATACTTGGTCTCCCTACGCACTCTCCCTCGGACATCTGCAAAAACAATGGCCTCCCCAATGGCACAATCTGATTTATCAAGGACAGCAACTCGATGTAGTTCGTCGCCCAACAGGAGGTAGAGCCGTTCTCCATCAAGGAGATTTAACCTACGCCTTGATTACAAGAGCCAGTACAGCAAAAAGCTGGGGTATTTATGAAAACATCTGTAACTTTTTGATTCAAGGCTGGCAAACCTTGGGTGTTGAATTAGATTATGGTTCTGCTGGACGGGGTTACATTCACAATCCCAGTTGCTTCAACACAGCAACAGCCGCAGACTTGATTACCCCTGATGGCAGTAAATTCATCGGTAGCGCCCAACGCAAGGGAAGAAATACAATTCTGCAACACGGCTCAATGATTTTGTCCACAGACAAAGGTTTATTTGAAGAAATCTTTCAACAACCGGCTCCTTGGAATACCTCGTTTTGTAAAACAGAGGAACAGGATAGCTGGATAGTCAAGATTGTAGATACATTGACAAAGACAGCAAAACAGTATTTTGGTATAGAATTAGTTACCCAACCATTCACAGAGCAAGAATGGCAAGATATCCTCAAATTGCGATCGCTTTATGAAGTGCGATCGGGCATATTAAAAAGTAAAAAGTAATTTGCCTTTTAACTTTTTACTTCTGCCTGATTCCAAAATCTAAAATCTAAAATCTAAAATCTAAAATTATTTTAGGGAATAAACACAGTTGATTGACCAGCGTATACCACCTCAATTACACCCGCCCACGCACACATCAATTTAGATGTATTATTCAGTGCTGGACTGTTAGCAATCAAAACGGTAGGCGAACCGGGTGCCCAGGGTGCGGGGATTACTGGTATACAAGGCATGGGCGTCAACACCCCAGAAGCTGCTGCTGTGGCGGATGCAACTGTTGGATTGGCTAAAGACGAACACATGCCAAAAGGCATAATATTCACCATTGGCTTATTATCCAAAATGTTGGCATCTGGTGTACCAGTCAATACCCGATTAATGGGCAGAACTACCAAAGAACTTGGTGCTGCACCAAAGCTACACTTGAGGCTTGCCCCGGAACATACTTGCAGAGCCATAATTTCCCCTTCCACACATCAAGATACACTTACCTGGATAATGTAGCGTAGCATTCATTAGGTTGTATTGCATAAACTCAAGAATAAAATGTCAACTTAATTTTGCGGGGCTGCCAGATCCCCAACTTCTTCAAGAAGTTGGGGATCTGGACATCGCGCATTTTCACAACTCATTTAAGATCGCTTTATGAAATGCGTTAACGTAGCTCACCGTAAGTATCGCCTATTCCAAAACTTGAGGTTATTTAGTAAATATGTAGAAAGCCAATTCTTTTTAACCCACATTCCGCACCCTTAACTGTCACAATCGTTTATTACGGAAATTGATTCATGAAAAAGGAGTAAAAATTTACTTCGCGGTTATATAAATTAAGCTTTTTGGCGATTTTGCGTAAGTCCTGATAATAAAAAACCCACTTGAATGGGGTTGAGGAGTGAAATTTATCGTCGTGATAACTAACTTTATCTACTGCGAAAACCTCCGCCTATAGAGCGAAATTCTCCACTGTCATCCTGTTGAGTGTTTGGAGAAATGGTGGTTATAGCTGATTCATCACCGATGTTGTCTTCTATGTATAATTTAATATCACATGGAGTGTTATTTCTTATTGAGCGTTTGAGTTTTGTGGTAAAAAACAGAGAACCACCGGGTGAAAGGGCGTTACCAGGAAAAATACATATTTTATTACCTACCTCATTCGTCTCAGTCCTAAGTGGGCTTACAACTAAACGATTACCAACAAAGTTTCTCTCGCTCCAAGCACAAACACTGTTTTGTGGACAATTAGCTAGTATAGGTAGTTGGAATTGGGCGTTAGCTACATTGGGTCTTATCCCGCTAGGAATTGTAACAATTGCAGCAGTTATCGTTACAGTTAACCCTGATAGTAGTGTTGTTTTCATTGGTTTTAAAAAATGCGTAATTTTGCATAAAGTATTTAATAGCAACCAACTTACAACTTATGAACAGCCTAGTCAACTTGTTATACTAAATTCACTACCTTTCCCACCTTTCGCACTTAACCCACTAGAACTTACGCATTGACAAAAAGAATAATAAATCCAGACAAAGCAGAAAAACAAGCGCTGCGCCAACGTCTTTGACGAACGCTTGTTAGCAGAGGCGTAAAAAATAGATAATTTACTTGTCTTTGTTTAGGGTTCGGACGATTAGAGCAACTACTAAGCCATCAACAGCTAAATGTAACTATTTATGCTGAGAACAACGTACAATACCTGCGCTTTTTCCTAGCTGACGCCAAGTCAGATAATTTGGGCAGAGGACAGAGGACGTTATACATTAATAAGTGTGTCTGCAATACCGGATTTGTTCTGGCTTAGTCTCAATAGCAAAGGTTTGGAAATGTCTACTTTATCAGAAACTTCTATCTTGGCGGCAATTCTGCTAGTAGCTTTAGGCATTTTGGGGTGGGGCTTTTATCGCGCCAGACCTTTTGGCAAGCTAGGAATCTTGGCCTGGTTACAGTCGGTGGTGTTGATGACTCCGTGGCTATTGTTTTTTGGATTGTTTGCCACAGGCATTTACATCAACATAGCAGGTATATTGTTCTTAGTGGTGGCTTCTGCTGGATTGTACATCTACTTGGGCAGCCAGTTACGCAAAGCTGGGCAAGATGCCATACTCAAGCAACGGGCAACCCAAAGACTAGCTGCTGAGTCCTTGGCTGAAGAAAATTCCCCACAACCAACAGTTATAGAACTTAAACCCCAGATTCCACCGATACCAGAAGATGACTTGAATGCAATTAAAGGTATTTTTGGTATCGATACATTTTTCGCTACAGAAACCATCCCCTACCAAGACGGAGCGATTTTTAAAGGCAATTTGCGCGGAGAACCAGAAGAAATTCACAACCGTTTGAGCGCTAGTTTGCGAGAACGACTAGGCGATCGCTATCGCTTATTTTTAGTGGAAAATACAGACACTAGACCAGTAGTAATTGTTTTGCCCAGTCGCAACGATCCCCGACCAATGCAGTTATCGCAAAAAGTTTTTGCGGGTATTCTGTTGGTAGCGACCATCGCCACAAATTTAGAAGCTGCGGGATTACTGTTAAATTTTGATTTCTTTACCAGTCCCGGACGGTTTACAGAAGCTTTACCCATAGGTGCGGGTATATTTGCGATTTTAGTAGCTCATGAAATCGGTCATTGGTTGCTGGCTCGCCGTCACCAAATCCGCCTGAGCTGGCCGTTCTTTCTACCTGCTGTGCAAATTGGCTCCTTTGGTGCAATTACCCGCTTTGAGTCCCTATTGCCCAACCGCAAGGTATTGTTTGATATTGCCTTGGCAGGGCCAGCCGCAGGCGGTATCGTTGCTTTGGCAATGCTGATTATTGGCTTGCTGCTTTCTCACCCTGGTAGCTTATTTCAACTGCCAAATCAGTTTTTCCAAGGTTCAATTTTAGTGGGAAGCTTGGCGCGGGTTGTCCTTGGTTCTGCCTTACAGTCACCTTTAGTCAGCGTTCATCCCCTAGTGGTGATTGGTTGGTTGGGGTTAGTAATTACCGCTTTGAACTTAATGCCCGCAGGACAACTAGATGGCGGCCGTATTGTCCAGGCAATTTATGGACGCAAAACCGCACAAAGAGCAACTGTAGCAACTTTAATTTTACTGGTGCTAGTATCTCTCGGTAATGTTCTGGCTATGTACTGGGCATTCGTGATTTTCTTCTTGCAACGAGATTTAGAACGCCCCAGCTTGAATGAAATCAGTGAACCCGATGACGCTAGAGCCGCTTTGGGTCTTTTGGCTTTATTTTTGATGATTACTACTCTTTTACCCCTGACTCCTGGCTTGGCTGGGCGTTTGGGAATAGGATAGTGCTACGCATGGTAAACAATAATTGACACTCCCCTGCCTGAATAGATATCGCTTGTCTGACGACACGCTGCGCGAACGCTCATCTATTAGTAAAGGCAGGGGATTCTTCATTCACCGTTAGAACTTCTTCCAACAGGCTTGACCAAGATTTTTTACCATACCGTATGCTACTAAAGCGTTAGCTTTGCAGACGTTAAGCGCCACTACCAGTGGCGCTTAACTTTGGAGTTCAACGGGCCACAATCGCCTCTAAACGAGCATACAGGAAAACATTTAAGTAAAAATCACCCGCGTGGGTACTATACCTCTGGATTTATCTTAAATATATATATTCTTATACAAATCACTCAATGAGAGTAACACTAATGGCTGTTATTTCAACATTTGAACTTCTTCTTAAGCCCCAACTTCCTAAAAAAATTACAGATACAGTACCTGAACTTAAGTCATTAGCTCGCAAGATTGTCCAGGGATATTTTCTCAGTATTTCCAATATTACCAGTGACTTTCTGTATCTATCTGTTGTATTTACAGCTAAAACACCCGGACTAGATCTTACAAAAATCGCCTCTTTTCTAGACACTACAGGTCAAAATGATCCAGTAAGTAGAGTCTTTACAGAGGATGACAAAAAGACAACAAAGACACGTTTTACAATTCCCCTTAATGCATACGATACAGGTTTATTAATTGTGCAACCGAATATCGCTGACCTCGCTATATTAAAGGCTGCAAACTTTGAGCTTCGGGGTTATGTCGAGATATTCCTCAGTTCAGGTTCAACTCCTCAATCTACTCAGTTATTAATCACTCCTGAGCATAGAGGGACTTTTTTTGGAGAAGATAGTTCTAAGTTAGGTGAGGTTGCATATGCATTGCCTACAGCTACAGGAAAATCCTTATTTGAGTTGACTAAAGGTGTTTAACTATAGTTGGAAATTAACTAGCTGTTATTAGAGACTTTAAATTACAAAAATCTCCAATCATTTATTCTAGGATGGGTTTTTAACCCGTCCTAGAAACATTCTGACAATTGATATTTAAATAAACCAAATTAAAAATACTCAAATAATGTCGGATAATACTCAACCAAACTTTATAAATCTATCGCACACTCAGGTAGCACTACATCCCAATCCTAAAGGAATTATCCAATTTATTGGTAGCTTTATTTTTGGATCTTTTCCTACTTGGGCATATAAATATCTTCATGAGTATCTATTTGCTCAAGGATATTCCCTAATTTTATATCGGTTTCCTTTAAATCTGCTTCAATTTAATCATTGGAAAGTTTCTCTTAAGTTACTAAAAGAACAATATAATCTCAAGGTTGAAATTATCAAATTCTTAA
This sequence comes from Nostoc linckia z4, assembly GCF_002608075.1. GTDB lineage: Bacteria > Cyanobacteriota > Cyanobacteriia > Cyanobacteriales > Nostocaceae > Nostoc > Nostoc linckia. The sequence continues at coordinate 71,905 of NZ_LAHA01000028.1, read as the reverse complement.
AACAAGAACATCAACCTGATAACGTTTTGAATATATACTTAAATCCTAATAACTACTTATGGCTAGGTCATAGCTTGGGATGTAAATACATCGTTCTTTTAGAGATTTTGAGCAACGATCCAAAACAGCGATCGCAAATTCTCCAAAAATGCTTAAATAAGGATTTTGACAAACTCATCAACGAAATTAACTCAATAGAACCCGCTCGGCAAATATCTGAAGCAGCGATTCATCAATTAGTACCTCAAACAAAATCGAGTAGTCAGGTTTTCATCAGAAATCAACCCTCTGTTCTGCTAGCACCAGAAATTAGTAATACAGTCAGATTTATCAAATCGAAATGGAGAATATCAAATCCCTGGACTAATCCCAATCAGAAACAAACTGAATGCTTGATTCGTTCTAGCAAAGAACTTTTTAATTTAACAGGCATTATTTCTTTTAACTTGGATGGTATTGCCGAAGATGATGTAGATTTCTTGGTAGAACAGATTAAACAGAGACGTTTTCGACCTTATTTGTATAAAGAATTACAAGGATGGCATTTTGAACCGCTTAGTATTTACATTGAAAATTTAGGTACAGCGATCGTAAATTTCTTTGATGAACTTCAACATCGATAATCTCATCTAGGAATTAAAGAAAAAACACCCAGAAAATAACCTAATTAGGTTAGGATATCCTATTTTGATTTGCATACTGACTGAGGTGGCGTTATCTCAAAAACAAGAGGTCTACTGTTAAGAGTCTCTATGAGCAGTTTTTCAAATCAAATTTGATTTCTATAATCGGAATTTTGTAACAAAAAAAGCAGATAAAAATTAATTAATCTGCATTATTTTGTGTGAAAAAACAGTACAAGTCCTGTACGCTGGAATTTCACATCTTCTGATGCGAAAGTTAAGCTAATGCACGTCTCAAATACTTTCAACTGTCCTTTGCCATTGGTCATTAGACTTCTAAGAGAAGTGGGAAAAAGGGTAAGGGGTAAAGGGTAAAGGGCAAATAAAAACCCTTTTCCCGGTTGGTGAGCTTGTCGAACCATTAACCTTTCCCCTTTACCCCCTCTTGCAAAAGTTACTTTTGCAAGAGGATGTTTATAAAGAACAAATGATTAATGACTAAGGACAAGATTCAGGAGTAAATGAGTAATTCAAATGCGTAGCAGCCTAGTAATAATTGGAGTTTGCATTAGAAGTTTAGTATGACAAAGGCATTCCCAAATGTATCAAGGCGCTTGAAGAGTAGAGTAATCAAGTTGTTTAAAATGGGAATCTTACTCATAACCCGTTTTATAGCAAACTGGAAACGCTATTTCTTAGGCGATATTATTGATGTCCATCCTTCCCCCTCTGTCAACGTGCGTTCTCCTTCCTTGGCTGGCCCGGTTTTGAGTTTGGGTGGAGGAGGCCCCGATGTGGACGATGCTATCCAGTGGATGATTAACGAAGTTAGGGGAGGTAATAACTCTGCTACCAAAGTCAATGTTGTTGTCATCCGCACCTATGGTAATCATGATTACAATCGGCTAATTTCTGCAATGAAAGGCGTAAACTCTGTGGAAACTCTGATTGTTAGCAATCGCCAAGAAGCAAACAAAGCTGAGATTGCGGAAAAAGTCAGAAATGCTGATGTAATTTTCTTTGCTGGCGGCGACCAATGCCAATACGTTCGCAGTTGGAAAGACACGAAGTTGGAAGCTGCTGTTAAGTCAGTTTATCTGAAGGGAGGTGGTGTTGGCGGCACTAGTGCAGGTGCAATGATTCAAGGTGAGTATGTCTACGATGCTTGTGCTTCTTCTGAAAAAGGCATTGAAACTAGAGATGCACTAGAAGATCCTTATCGAGACATTACCTTTACTTACAACTTTTTTAACTGGAATTATTTGAAAGGAACCATCGTAGATACACACTTCGACAGACGAGAAAGAATGGGTCGAATTATGGCTTTTATTGCCCGTCAAATTAAGGATGGTGTATCTAGTAGTGTTTTGGGTATTGCAGTTAGTGAAAGTACGTCGGTTGTTGTGGATAAATATGGTTTGGTGAAAGTTATAGGTAGAGGTGCAGCGTACTTTGTACTAGGCGACCATACACCGGAAGTATGCGAACCGCGATCGCCTTTGACATTTTCCAACTATAAAATTTGGAGAGTTCCCCGTGGCGACACCTTCAACTTGAAAAACAGACCAACTTCTGGATACTATCTCAGGAGTGTTAAAAGGGGACGGATTGATTCAAATCCTTACTGATTGGGGCATGGAGGATGGGGAGATGGGGAGATGGGGAGATGGGGAGGTAGGGGAAAAGGTTAAAGGTTAAAGGGAAAAGGAATAAATTTAATCTTTCCCCTTTTCCCCTTACCCCTTTCCCTTTCCCCATACCCTGTTTGCCCAATGCCCGTTACCAGGGAACTAGGCCATTTTCGTCAAAAAACCCTCCGGTAGAACCATCTTCAGGGAGGGTAGCAAGTTTGACTGCCGCTATGGCTCCCTGTTGGACGGTGCGATGAGCTTGATTTTGATTGATGTCGGTTGCTGTGTAACCAGGATCGGCGGCGTTGACTTTGATTGGGGTATCTTTCAATTCAGCAGCAAATAAAACTGTGAGGGCGTTGAGTGCTGTTTTTGATGAATTATAGGCAATAAGCTTAAAATGAGCGAACTCAAAATTTGGGTCGGAGTTTAAAGTCAGAGAACCTAAGCTACTTGATATATTTACTATTCGCCCTGCTGTTGACTTTTTCAAAAGTGGCAATAGGGCTTTTGTGACTGCAAATACTCCAAAGACGTTTGTCTCATAAGTGTGTCGCAGTGTTTGAATGTCAACTTGACTGGGTGGAAGGCGATCGCCATCACTTAGTATCCCGGCATTGTTTACCAAGATATCGAGTTTTCCGAATTCGTTCTCGATTTGTTCAGCTGTAGAGTCGATTGTTTTTTGGTCTACTACATCCAGTTGAACTGCTTTGGCATTGATATCGTTTAAACGAAGTTTGTTTGCTGCTTCTTCACCCCGTCCGAAGTCTCTGGAACCAACAAGGACGGTAGCACCCCTAGAACCTAATTGACGTGCGATTTCATAGCCAATACCTTTGTTTGCACCTGTAATGAGTGCAATTTTGCCTTTTAAATCTTCTGACATACTATTCTCTGTATTCAACTGGCAAATGCTAATATTTTTGAGCCACTCTAGTGTATATGTAGTATGTTGTTAACACAATATTGTTGACTGTTGACGGTTAACAGTCAACATAAAATCTCATACCCTTTTAGGGGTGGGATGAATTAAGACTGGTAGTTATTCATACTTAAGATAGCAGTGAAGACAATATTGGCAGCCTAAACTACTAATTGACTGAAAAATTCTTGGAGAGAATTAGATATGCAAACCAAACAGCTTGGGAATTCGGAGCTTCAGATTACTCCGATTGGCTTTGGTGCTTGGGCGATCGGTGGAGGTGACTGGACTTTTGGTTGGGGAGCGCAGGACGACGAAGAATCGATCGCAGCCATCAATCGCGCTCTTGACCTCGGTGTGAATTGGATTGACACCGCAGCTATCTATGGTCTGGGACATTCGGAGGAGGTTGTTGCCAAGGCGCTCAAAGGTAGATCCGATCGCCCTTACATTTTTACTAAATGCTCGATGATCTGGGATGAAAAGGGCAAAATTGGTAACAGCCTCAAAGCTGATTCTATACAGCGGGAAGTTGAAGCCAGTCTGCGTCGATTGGATATTGAAACCATCGACCTTTACCAAATCCATTGGCCGAACCCAGATTCAGAAATTGAAGAAGGGTGGACAACTCTTGCCAAGCTAAAAGATGAAGGTAAGGTTCGCTATATCGGGGTTTCAAACTTTAATGTCCAACAGTTGCAACGCGCCCAGAACATTGCGCCAGTCACTTCATTGCAACCGCCTTATTCACTAGTCAAACCTAATGTTGAAAACGAGATTTTGCCTTTCTGCAAAGAAAATAACATCGGTGTAATTGTTTATTCACCGATGCAATCTGGGTTGCTTACAGGAAAAATGACACCTGAGCGGGTTGCCAATTTCCCAAATGATGATTGGCGCAAGAACAGCAGTGAATTCCAAGAACCGCGTCTATCTCGGAATCTGAAGCTGGTGGAAGTGTTGAAAAATATTGGCGAACAACACGGCCGTTCCCCTGGTGAAGTGGCGATCGCTTGGACTTTAAACAATCCGGCGGTGACTGCGGCGATCGTTGGCGGACGCAATCCCCAGCAGGTGGAAGGAATCATCGGTGCTGGCGAACTTAGGCTCAATCAGCAAGAATTAGATGAAATAGAAGCTTTCATCCGCGAGAATCCGTAGAAGGGAATGGGGAGATGGGGGGATGGGGAGATGGGGGAGACAAGGAGACAAGGAGAATAATTCTTAACTCCTAACTCCTAACTCCCAACTCTTAACTCCTAACTCCTAACTCCCCAAACTCACAAAAGCGGAATTACGCAAACTTTGAATGGTGGCGATCGCGTGTTTGGCTACAATATCAATTTCTTGTTGTGTGTTAAACCTGCCAATACCAAATCGTATCGATGCGTAAGCTAGCTTTTGGGAATGTCCCAGGGCTGTGAGAACATGGGAGGGTGCGGTGTTTGTTGAGGAGCAAGCGGAACCAGAAGATACTGCCACTACTGGCTGCAATCCTAACAACAATGCGGCTCCATCTACTCCCTCGACGCTGATGTTCAAATTTCCGGCTAATCGCGCTTGGGGATGTCCGTTGAGATGAATTCCTGAAAGTTGCGAAAGTTGTTCCCACAGTTTTTGCCGAAGTTCGGTGAGGCGTTGTGTTTCTGTGGCTTGTTGTGCCAAAGCAATTTCTACGGCTTTGCCGAAGCCGACAATTTGCGGTGTATACAATGTGCCAGAACGCATTCCCCGCTCATGTCCACCTCCGTGCTGCTGTGGAGCTAGTTGTACTCTGGGGTTACGTCTGCGGACATATAGCGCTCCGATGCCCTTGGGGCCGTATACTTTATGTGCGGTGAGCGATATTAAGTCAATTTTCATTGCTTGCACGTCCAAGGGAATTTTACCAATAGCTTGGGCGGCGTCGCTGTGAAAAATAATTTGGTGAGTATGGCACATTTCCCCAATTTCTGCCAATGGTTGCAATACACCAATTTCGTTATTTGCAGCCATCACCGATACCAAAATCGTCTCTGGACGGAAGGCTTTTTCTAATTCATTTAAATCAATTAATCCATTTTTTTTAACTGGTAATATAGTGATTTCAAAACCCAGAGTTTTAAGATAATTACAAGGGTCAAGAACTGCACTATGTTCAGTAGCAACTGTAATAATATGCTGACCTTTTTGAAAATAAGCTTCGGCAACACCTTTAATTGCTAAATTATTCGCTTCTGTTGCACCACTAGTAAAAACAATTTCTTCGGGAGTAGCGTTAATTGCTGCTGCTAATATTTCTCGTGTTTGTTTAACAGCGGCTTCCGCTTCCCAACCATAAACATGACTAATACTGGCTGGGTTACCAAACTTTTCTGTAAAGTAAGGAAGCATAGCTGCCAATACCCGTTCATCTACAGGTGTAGTAGCGTGGCAATCAAGGTAGATAGGGCGAATAGACATAAATTAACTCAAAATTTGACTCAAATTTTTTAATATACTTAGAACTTGATAAAGTTCACTTTTTCGTTTCAAAAGTGTAAATTGGTCAGATATAGCATACCTTGGCTGATTTTGTTTAGTCAGTTTCAAAAAAATAAAATCACTACCATTTGTCACTAATCCAAAACTAGGTTTATCTTGACTTGGATTAGCCAGCATATAAGCAAGTGCTTGAGGTACAGCTTCTAAAAGAGAAAAACTAGACCTTTTAGATTCAATCACTAACACCCAAAATTGTTCTTGAATAACTAAAACATCAATTCGCCCTCTAATAATTTCTTCTTCATCTTCGGCAGAAATTTCTATTGATTGTTCGCCTCTTATATAAAAAGGCTCGTCATAAAATCCAGCTAAATTGAGTAAAGGCGATAAAACGACTAATTTAACCGTTTCTTCTGACAAAGGAGGATACTTGACTAAACGGAGAAAATGAAGTTTTACTTTGTCTAGTTCTTGTTTTTCTGAATCTGTCATTTCTGGTAAATTTTCAAACCATTCTGTGAAGAATGCGTCATCTTCAGCTAGCTGTAGACTAAATTTTTCCTCTAAATAGGCAAGCCCGACATTTTGTGCTTGGATAAATTGAACCATAATTTCATTAAAAGATGCAGTATAAATATTATGACCTTATTATCTTTTGAACTAAGATGAAAACAAGAAAAATAATTACATTAAAATTTGGCCTATTTTTTTTAAGATACTTAAAACTTTGTATAATTCGTTTTCACGTCTATATAAAGTAAACCTCTCAGATAATGCATACATTGGTTTATCTTCTTGAATCAATTTTATAAATTGAAAATCCTCTCCATTAAGTACTAATGAATATACAGGATAATTAGACTGAGGATTCGCCAACATATAAATTAATGCTTGAGTAATTGCTTTTGCCAAAGAAAAATTAGATCTTTTAGATTCAATTATCAGTAACCATAACTTATCCTGTAGAACAAGAACATCAATTCTACCTTTAATAATTTCTTTAGTTTCTTCAGTGCTTTCTCTCTCATCAATAATAATTTCTTCGCTAATTTCTATACTTTCTTCTGTTGCAATATAAAAAGGAGGAAGATAAAAACCAGCTAAATCAAGCAGGGGAGACAATACTACTAATTTTACTGCATCTTCCAAAAGAGGAGCGTTTTCTAAAAAATTGAGGTAGTTAGTTTGAACTCGGTCTAAGTATTGCTTTTCTAATTCGGAAATTTCAGGTAAATTATTAAGCCACTCTGTAAAAAATTGCTCGTCTTCAGACTGTTGTAAAGCAAATTTTTTCTTTAAGTATGCGAGAGTGGCATTTTGAGCTTGGATAACTTGAACCATAATTAATTCAACTGCATATACTACTATCTAAACAAAACCTAGTTCTGTTTGGCATAATCCTAATAATTCCTGTGTTGAGTAGACTCTTTGACTTGAATCATAGATAACACAAGACCATTTTTTGGCAAACTTACACGCAAACTCAAATGCTAGTTGTTCACTTCCTGGAGTTTTGCTGACATCAAGTAGAATATGAGTCTCCGGCTTAGCTCTAAGCTTCTGGGTTATCAGTTCAATTTCATCAGTACTAAAGTTTTTTAATTCGGTGTTATCTAAAACAATCCAAACATGGCTATTTACTCTAGAAATCCGCCCATCATATATTTTATCTGGATGTAGTAATACGTCGGAATATTCCAAAAAAGCCAAAAATTCTGCTGGCTCAATCTTAGCACTAGAAATTAGAGAAATAGATTCTGGCATCGTTTATGCTCCTAGTTGGAATAATAATTCTAATAATTCATCTTTAGCGCGAACTACATAACTTCCGGTAGCGATGATATCTTGAGCCGGAGTTATTTTATAATTAGGCGCGTAGAGGATAACAGGCTTTTTCAAAGGATTTAAGTCTGGATTCGATATTAATTTTTGAATTTGCTTTAACTTACGAGCAGTTTGAGTTGTTACTTCGATGATAGCGTTACTGGTTTCTACATCGATTTCACCAATTTCGCCATTGAGACCAACTACTTTATTGAAACTAACTAAATTAAACTCTGCTTGGATGATAGCATTAGCTACTTGGCCTTCCAGAACTTTTTGAGGATTAGCTGAGTTCAGGGCATCAGTAATAGCTTGCTCAAATAGGCTACTCACATCTTGCTTTGTTACTAAAAATACAATATGTTTGCATCAGTTCCATTTATGTGCCTACTAATTCTCGTAATTTAGTTAAAACCGCTTGAGCGTGACCTTTGGTTTTCACATTTGGCCAAGTATAGGCAATAATTCTATCAGGTGAAATCAAAAAAGTTGAGCGAGCCACACCCATATATTCTTTACCCATAAACTTCTTTAAGCGCCAACCACCATAAGCTTCTATCAAAATATGTTCGGGGTCGCTTAGGAGGGTAATGGACAAGTTATGTTTGCTGATAAATTTACAATGGGATTTACCAGAATCTGGACTTACACCTAAAATTTTGGCTTCGAGTGCGCTGAAGTCTTCATATAATTCGCTAAAATCTTTGGCTTCGGTGGTACAGCCTGGGGTGTCATCTTTGGGGTAGAAATAAAGCACAACCCATTTACTGCTGAAGTCAGAGAGACTTGTGAGATTACCATTTTGGTCGAGTGTGGAAAAATCTGGTGCTGGTTGTCCGATTTGGGGAATGTTGCTCATGATTGTACTGTGAGAATTCGCTTTAGAATTGTACATAGGTTAGGCGATCGCTTTTCATTAATCAACAATGAATTCAGATGTAGAGACGTTGCTATTTAACGTCTCTTGTGTTAATCCGCCATAATAATGATTTAGCCTACTGGTATTTTTAATTTGTTCATTCCCACCCTTGAGAATTCAAATGTCTAAAGATATGCGACGCGAATTTGCCAACCGCGATGAGTTGGTAGCTTACCTGTCCGAACAATTCCCAAGTGCAACAAAACGGGATGACCACATCAGCGAAACTGTGGGAGGACGCAAAACAGCACAAAAAGCACTGCAAAAAATCGACGCAGTACGCTACGCACAAACACGTAATTTTTTCACAGGTGCAGTCACCCGACTTTCGCCTTACATCCGCTATGGCGTTTTGAGTTTGCGAGAAATTCGAGATTTTGTCCTCGACCGGGTACAGCACCAAAATGATGCTACTAAGTTAATCAACGAGTTGGGCTGGCGCGATTATTGGCAACGGTTGTATATAAAGTTAGGGGATGGAATTTGGAAAGACCAGGAAGAATATAAAACTGGTTACACCGTGGCTGAATATGCGCCGGAATTACCGCCAGATATCAAACAAGCAACTACAGGTAGAGTTTGTATTGACAGCTTCAGCCGTGATTTACGAGAAACTGGCTATTTACATAATCATGCACGGATGTGGATAGCCGCTTACATTGTCCATTGGCGACGCATTCGTTGGCAAGCAGGAGCTAAATGGTTTCTCCAACATCTTTTAGATGGCGATCCTGCTAGTAATAATATGTCTTGGCAGTGGGTTGCTAGCACCTTTAGTCATAAACCGTATTTTTTTAATCGGGAAAATTTAGAACGTTATACCAAAGGCATTTATTGTCAGAAATGTCCGCTTTATGGTCATTGTGATTTTGAAGGTAGTTATGAAGAATTAGAACAGCGACTTTTTCCCAAAGGAAAATTTAGCAAACAACCTAATAGCAAAAGTTGGCGGTAGATTTAGCTACGGGACTTCCGAGTAAAAAAAATATTTCAGGGAAGAGTGTTAACTGTTGACGGTTCACGGTTGACTGTCAACACGACCCCAAGCGCAATAATTTATTTTCTGGAGTTGCCTAACGAGGTCGATTCTCTCGCCCGTGATAGACGCGTAGAATAACAATATCATCCTCAAGAATAACGTAGTGAATTATAAAGCCGTACTTACCAAAAGAAACCAAAAGTTTTCGTAAGCCTGCTATTTCATCTACGATCGCACCTCGACGAGGATTCTGCTCTAGACTTTCGCCTGAAGAAACAATTGCTTGTACTGCGCGTGCTGCTGCATCCGGATTATTCAGTTTTACAAAATCGTAATGACGATTTAAGTCCTCAATTGCAATTTCTGTCCAAACTATCTGGGACATGGACGTTCTCGATCTGTTCCTAAACTGTCTGCCCATTCGCGTACACGGTCGTGGGCTACTCCTGAGCCTGTGCGACGGTATGCTTCGAGAGCAGATTGGCTTTGCTGAACCATTTGAGCTTCAGTAAGAGGTTGAAAATTTAATGCTGCGTCTATCTCACCGGACTCAAATGATTTTTCTGTAGTTTGAGTAAGTTGATTTGTTAGTAACCTCTCAAAATCTTCTAAAGAAGTGGATGAACCAGTGAGCCATGTTAACACGAGAGTTTTCACCTCTTCTCCAGGTAAAGTTTTAAGCTGCTCTAAAATTTGCTGCCTAATATTACTTGCAGTCATAAGCTTTTAATTTTTGTAGTAGCTTTTTTATAAATACAATATGCATATCTAATTTTAACCTGGACTAGATGTTGGAATTAGCCGATTTTAAGGTTTTAATCAGTCCAGCGATGTGTGGGACGGGCGTAGCTGCATTGGTGTCAACTTAACGTAAAACCCTTGTAATGACGTTAGAGCAAACTTACTCAATTACTAACTAATTCGGAGTCAACCCACCCCGGCTTTGCTAACGCAAAACCTCCCCTGGGATTGAGGGGTGGGGTAAAACGTCTGTGTGACATGCGTTTAAGCTCAAGTTGACACCAATGGCGTAGCTGCAACACCAACGACGATGGAGATGCAAAAGTGCGATCGCAAATAGACTAAGAAACTAACATTTGCCCAATTGCGCCAAATTATTTCACTATTGGTGGGGTCTTTCTTATTATAATTTTATGTATAAATTTATACTTATTAATTACTTTGATAAAAAATAATCAGTATTTATCGGTAATTTTTTCAAGAATTTTATCTAAACTTGATATTTTCAAGAAATTCAATCAGCAAAAGCTCTAATTGCTTTCTCTAAAGCAGGTTTTACTTTCTCAAAACAAGCTTTTACTTTCTCATTTTAGTGTTTTCCGCAAGCAAAAGCGGGTTTTACTTTTTCAAAACCCAGTTTGCTTTCTCATTTTGGTGTTTTCCGCAAGCAAAAGTAAGTTTTACTTTCTCAAACCCCAGTTTGCTTTCTCATTTTGGTGTTTTCCGCAAGCAAAAGCAGGTTTTACTTTCTCATTTTGGTGTTTTCCGCAAGCAAAAGTAGGTTTTGCTTTCTCATTGTGGTGTTTTTTGCAACTCAAATAAACTTTGACTTTTTCAAAAGAAGCTTTTGCTTTATCATTCATGATATGAGGGGCTTCCAAGTAAAAAAATATTCCACGAAAGAGTGTTAACTGTCAACAGTCAACACTCAACGCAACCCGAATAATTGATTTTTTGGAATTCCCTAAACACTTATTGCTGTGGAACCCAAGTACCATGAAATCCATAGGGTACGCGCTGGGGAATGATCGCCCGCGCTACAGGTTCAGCAGTTATATCTTGGGCGTTCAGCACTAGGAATTCTGAAGTATTTGAATTTTCATCGTGGAGGAAAGTCACCAGCCAGCCATCATCCTCAGCGCTTGCACCTGGGCGGGGTGCAAACACGGCTTCACCGCCGTAGCGTCCTTTTCCGTATTGGTGAATTTGGGACTTGCCGCTGCTGAGGTCGTATTTGATGATACCTTCAAATAAAGGTAAAGGACTGTTAGCCATTTTGTTAGTGTAGCCATACCGGGTTTGTCGCCCCAACAGGTTTTCGTTGACGCGGGGAAATTCTGAGGCTACGTCATCTAACATTTCTTCGCGCACTGTGCCGGTGCTGAGGTTAAATCGCCAGCGATACAGGCGAGGAATGTTTGCTTCTGGGTCTTGTTGGGAATCATCAGTAATCAAGACTGTGGTGGAACTCATACGGCAAGCAATCAGCACTACTTCGTCTTTGTCTTCGTAGGCGTTGAGGGTATGGAAGACGTAGCAAGCAGGACTTTCAAACCAGCGGATATTACTGTTGTCACCGTGACGTGGTATGATGCCAAAACGACTGGGGCGATCGCTCTCAAACATAAATGCTGGTTCTCCACGTTGCGATCGCTCTGGGTTGAAAGTCATGGGCAAATCCATGAAAATCGTGTAATTTTCTGTAATGGCGAAGTCGTGCATCATCACCCCTATGGGCAGATCGATTGGCACTGTCCATAGCAGTTCCCCTGCTGCGGAAACTACACTATATTGCAGGTATGGTGCTGGAAACAGAGAGTAGCCAAAGAAGATCATTTCGCCCGTCACTGGGTCTACTTTCGGATGGGCAGTAAAGCGGGAAATTAGTTTGCCGTCATAAGTGTATTCGCCAATGGTTTCTAATTCGGGAAGCTTGATGGCGTGAGGACTACCCCCTTCATTCAGTGCCAACATTTGTCCGGCGTGCCACACTAAGGCGGTGTTAGCTGTATTTTTACGGGGGCCATAGGGATTATCCATTTGTGGTGGTTCTAATAACCCAGTCCAGATAGCCTTACCCGCTTCTTTTTCTATTTTCCATCCTCTTGTTTGGATGTAGCGATTAGTATAAGTTGCTATGCCGTTGCTAATTTGTAGGCCATGTAACATGCCATCTCCATCAAACCAGTGATATTGACCGATTGGCGACCATTGCGGGTTAGGGCCATTGCGGACAAACATCCCGGATAATTCAGGGGGTAGTTCGCCAATAACTGACAATTTGTCAGCGATGATTTCTTCGCGGATTGGGGCAAAATTGCCATCGAGATAGGGATTAACTGCTATTGTTGTCATTCTTTTGATTGATGAGAGTTAGAAAATTTGATATTGTGAATGATGTGGATCTTGCTGACTAATGACTTTGATTGCTGTCTTCAGCCAATCAATATAAGTCTGTTCTCTACGAATCACCAACTCCAGCACCAGCCTTTGCATTACTTCTTCACGGCTAGCAGACTCATCACCCAGTACTGGTAAATCGATATTTTCACATTTGGCAAGCTTTTCATTGCGAGCAGCTAATTGCTGCTCTAATAGATGAATAATCATTTCATTAGGCAATAAATCCGCAAAGTGTAACTGAACCAGCAATGGTTCGCGTAAAATCGCTAAGGGTTGGTGAGTGCCAAGCCATCTGACTAATTCAGCTTTCCCTGATTCGGTGATGGTGTAGACTTTGCGATTAGGGCGATCGTGTTGAATCTCAATGGTACAGGTAATACAGCCTTGTTCAACTAGCTTTTCCAGGGTTCTGTAAATTTGTGCTTGGTCTGCTGGCCACAAATGACCGATGCATTGGTCGAAGCAGCTTGTTTTCAGGTCATAGCCCGTCATTGCTTGCTGCTGAAGAAGACCCAGAATTGTATGTGCTAGGGACATGAAAACGATTTTTCCATAATTACTGTTGACTCGATAGTTCTGTCTATATACTTGCTATATTTTTATGCTAATATATGATTAATCAAATATGAGAAATGACCGCTATAAAAAGATGTGTTAACTATAGTGCGTCCTAGTAAAAAAATCGACAAAGCAGTTGCAGCCTAATTTAGGGCATAAACTAATGCTAAAACCCTAACATCAACAGATTTTCCAATCTATTGCTTGTTACCTGCTATGGATGAACTTTAGTTGACATAGCGCAAGCCTTGGTGGTCAGGACATCAACAGACGATCGAACTTAGACACAAACCAAAAAATCAGAATGGCAAAAGCCGCCACTCTCAACTTTTCCAAACAAGGACTTTTTACCCAGTCACCAGTCCCTTGCTATAAATACCAAAGCAGAAATTATTCAAGCTATTAAAGACTGTCGTTACGAGAGGATGTTACATTGACTTCCAACACACTTCTACAAAGAATCCGTCAACATCAATACCTGCGCGATTTGCGAAACAAGTTATTGTACCTTCACAAAATGTTGCTGGAGACAGAACGCATCGCCTACGAACAGGTTAGTGGACGGGTATCAAATACACAACTTCTGCAACTAGTCATCGGTCACGAACAATTTGCTTGGTTACATCGAATTTCTGAGATTGTTGTGCAAATTGATGAAATGCTGACAGCAGATGAACCAATACCCCTGGATTATTTGCAAAATTTGACTGCTGATATCCGCAATTTAATTGTGCCTTTAGAGACAGGCAATACTTTTGAAAGAAAGTATTATAACGCCCTCCAGCGCGAACCTGCTGCTGTGCTAGCACATGCGGAGATTTCAAAGCTTCTCATGTCTAATGTTGAGTAGTAAGCTGTTGACGGTTGACGGTAAATAGGAAGGGTGTGGGGTGTCGTTGAAATTAGTTTTCTTGACATATTAACCCCTACACCCTTTTTTACATAGGTTTTTTATGAAAAATTGCTGAATTCTGTATTATGTATTCTTCATAAACAGCCAATTACCATGCCAGCAAGTAAGATAAAACCAATCCACACGTTTTGTCGGAACATCTCACCATAAGCAGAGTTAGGTAAGTTTTGGTCTCTTAATCGAAGACATTGCCAAATCCAGCCGATGGTGGCTAGGGCGAGAGTAATCCAGAAAGGTAGGTGGAGGTTGATGACTAAGCCTAACCAAGCTAATAACAAGATTGTGCCCGCAAAGAAAACTCCAATAGCCAAAGGGGCATAATCGCCAAAAAATAGAGCGCTAGAATTAACACCAATGCGGCGATCGTCTTCTCTATCGCTCATGGCATAAACTGTATCAAATCCCAATGTCCACAATACAGTTGCGCCCCAAAGTAACCAAGTTGGCTGGGAGATATTGTGGGTTACCGCACTCCAGCTAATTAACACCGCAAAACCCCAGGCGATGGAAAGTATTAGTTGAGGTACGGGAAACACTCGCTTTGCCCCTGGATAAAGTAGAATTACTGGCACTGCTGCTACAGATAGCCAAAAACTCAAGGGGTTAAGATAAAAAGCTAGAACTCCTGCACAAGCCATCGCCACAATAGCAACAACAATCCCAACTTTCACTGATAATGCACGGGAAGCTAGGGGGCGATCGCGTGTTCTTTCCACTTCTGGATCGATATCTCTATCCCACAAATCATTGACAACACACCCAGCCGCACTTGTGGCTAGAGTACCCAATACAATTACCCCAACCAAAGGTAAAGGCGGTTTCCCCGCAGCTGCCAAAAATACAGCCCACAGGGCAGGAATCATCAGTATTAATCGTCCTTCAGGTTTATGCCAGCGCAAAAGGCGGATAATTACAAGCCAAACAGGGTTTTCGTTGCTTTGTGGTGTCGTTAACATAACTATTGGGCGTGGGGCGTGGGGCATGGGGAGATGGGGGGATGGGGGGATAGGGAAGTGTGGGGGGAAAGATTTCTTCCTTATCCTCCCACACCTCCCACCCCTCCCACACTTCCTGCTTGCCCAATGCCCCATCCCCAATGCCCTAATTCATACATCTTTACATCTATAGAATAACGTTATTTGTTATTTGTAAAAACATAACTAGAAGTGGCAACTTTAAAGTCCTTTAAGTAGTCACTGAAATTGTAACCAGTAGGGTGAATATACTTAGCTCAGTTTATCTTGACCAAACTGAGTAATTCATTGCTGAGTGAGTAATTTCACTTGTTTACTCCAAACTCGGAACTGAATTTGAGCAAGTGTGTTGTAATAAATACCAGTGCAAGCTACCCCGACATGCCACCGTTTGCCATCATTAATACAGAGAGAAAACTAGATGCAGAATTTAGTTTCGGCTAGCTGGGAGAGTGTTCCAACTCAACCAGTTGACCAACACCCGATTATTGCTGCCATAGACTTGGGGACAAATTCTCTACACATGGTAGTGGTAAGAATCGATCCCACACTACCGGCTTTCAGCATTATTGCCAGAGAAAAGGAAACCGTCAGATTAGGCGATCGCAATCTTGCCACAGGGGAACTTAAACCGGAGATCGTTAGAAAAGCTATCGCTGCTTTAGGACGCTTCCAAGAAGTTGCTAAAACAATGAATGCCGAAACAATCATTGCTGTGGCCACTAGTGCTGTGCGCGAAGCCCCCAATGGTAAAGATTTCTTGCACGCTATAGAAGCAGAGTTGGGTTTAAGCGTTGACTTGATTTCTGGTCAAGAAGAAGCGCGACGAATTTACCTTGGTGTATTGTCGGGGATGGAATTTCACAACCAACCCCACATAATTATTGATATTGGTGGCGGTTCCACTGAGTTAATTTTAGGGGACAGTCACGAACCCCGTACCCTCACTAGTACCAAAGTGGGTGCAGTGCGACTGACTGGCGAGTTAATTACCACCGATCCCATTAGCAACGCTGAATTTCAATATCTCCAAGCTTACGCACGGGGAATGTTGGAACGTTCTGTAGAAGAAGTACAAGCAAATCTGGAGTTGGGAGAATCTGTGCGTTTGGTGGGTACAGCTGGCACCATTGAAACTCTGGCGATGGTTCATGCACGGGAAAAGTCTGGTGCTATTCCCTCAACTCTCAATGGCTACCAATTCACTCTTAAAGACTTACGGGAGTTGGTAAATCGGTTGCGGAAATTAAGTAATGCCGAAAGGGCTACTATCCCAGGAATGCCAGAAAAACGGTCAGAAGTAATACTTGCTGGGGCAGTAATTTTACAGGAAGCCATGACCCTTTTGGATATTGATTCGGTGACAGTCTGCGAACGTTCTTTGAGGGAAGGCGTAATTGTGGACTGGATGCTTTCTCACGGTTTAATTGAAGATAAATTGCGCTACCAAAGTTCAGTTCGGGAACGCAATGTTCTCAAGCTTGCTAACAAGTACCACATTAATTTAGAACATAGCGATCGCGTTGCTAAATTTGCCCAAAGTTTATTCGATCAAATGCAAGGTACTTTACACCATTGGGGAGCGGATGAGCGACAATTACTTTGGGCAGCTGCAATATTACACAACTGCGGTCATTACATCAGCCATTCCTCTCACCACAAGCACTCCTACTATCTCATTCGCAATGGTGAATTACTCGGTTATACAGAAACTGAGATTGAAATCATTGCCAATTTAGCGCGTTATCATCGCAAATCGCCCCCCAAGAAAAAACATGAAAATTATCAGAGTTTGCTGACTAAAGATCGGCGACAAATAGTCAGCCAATTGAGTGCCATCTTAAGGTTAGCTGTGGCATTAGATAGACGACAAATTGGCGCGATCGCTCACGTAGAATGTGAATATTATCCCCAATTTCGGCAAGTCAATCTCTTGATTTTCCCATCTCAATTGAATGATGATTGTGCCTTGGAACTCTGGAGTTTAGATTACAAAAAAGGAGTGTTTGAAGAAGAATTTCGCGTCAGATTAGTGGCAACTTTAGAAAAATCTACTGTTCCTCTGTTGTCATAGAAAGTACAAAGCAGGTGCATTACACAGCGTTTATGCATCTGCTTTGTACAGTATAAGCGTGATGTTATGCGTTAATATATATTATTTGCAATTCAACCATTATCTTTATAATTCCATTACATTTTCATCCTACTTAAGAAAGAATATATAAATCTCCTTAAGATGTATTTGAATAAACAAAATTAGCTACTAAAATGTAGATAACAGTTTAGTTACTGTTAGGTTATGTTGCAAGGGGATATCTGGGCTTGAGAAACCGAGGTGTCCTCATTCTTATATATATGTAAATTTATTGATATTCTGCACTTAACAATACTCAAATTTAAGAGTATTAGTTGTTCCATATTTAAAAAAGTACAACTGACGTAACTCAGTTATTGACTAGCGCTCACCTTGGTCAGAGTAATTACAAAAGCCATTGTTTTTAAACTCTTATTGAGGTTGCATTGGTTAGTGAAGAAAGGAAACCTAACAATCAAACATAAAACTTCATCTCTGGCTTGAAATATAGTCTTGAGTGTTGACTAATGACTGGGAAAGAAAGATTTTCTATCTGGGTTGTGAAATTTTTTACCCATCAACTGTGTTGAAAATAGAAAGTAGGGAGTAGGAGAAGAAACCTTTTTGGAATTCAAGAATTTTGTATTTTGGAATATTCAAAAGGGCTGGGGGTAACTCGAAAAAATAAACAACAGCAAATAGTGGTTGAGTGTTGACTGGTGACTGGTGACTGGGGAGTTATTATTCTCCCCTGCCCGTCTGCCTCTCCCCCATCTCCCCGTTCCCTGTCAATAGGGTTCGGGGAAAGGTTTCAAATACATCCAAATCCCCTTGCCCCTTAACCCCTTCGGGGTGACGCTCCTTCGTCGCTAACGCTGACGCTAACGCCAGTCGCTCATGGGGGAAACCCCCAAGACCGCGCTGGCTCACCTTTTCCCAGACCACAAGGTAAGTTTATACTGCTTATCCGAACCGTATTGCGTTCCCTGCCATAAGTATTTTTGCTTTACAAAACGACATAATTCGGTAGAATTGGGTAAAGCAATTATTACGCTTGTTAAACAAACGCGCCTGCAAACCCATGCAACTGAAACTCAGTGCATTCCGACCTACATTCGCTCCTGTTTTTTTAATTGCCCCCTTTTTCCTATGGGGAACAGCAATGGTGGCAATGAAGGGAGTGATACCCCACACAACACCTTTATTCATGGCGGGTGTACGTCTATTGCCAGCTGGGGTATTGATTTTGATAGCAGCAGCATTTATGGGTAGACCCCAGCCGAAAACTTGGACTGCGTGGCTATGGATTGCCTTATTTGGCTTGATAGATGGAACACTTTTTCAAGGATTTTTAGCAGAGGGATTAGTCAAAACCACTGCTGGGTTAGGGTCTGTGATGATTGATTCCCAACCCTTAGCTGTGGCATTGCTATCGTTGTGGTTGTTTCAGGAACGGATTGGTTTTTGGGGATGGCTGGGGTTAGCTTTGGGAGTTACGGGTATTAGTTTGATTGGCTTACCAGACGAGTGGATTTTTCACCTTCTGGACTCAGGTGCAAATGTTACCATTAGTAACTGGCAAAATTTGTTCGCTAGTGGCGAGTGGTTGATGTTGCTAGCAGCCTTATCAATGGCAGTAGGAACAGTATTGATTAGATTTGTTTGCCGACATGCTGACCCAGTAATCGCTACAGGCTGGCACATGATTTTGGGAGGATTGCCACTGTGGGGAGTTTCATCAGTCGTAGAATCCCAACAATGGCAGAACTTAGGATTATATGATTTAGCAGCCTTGGGTTATGCTACCGTATTCGGCAGTGCGATCGCCTACGGATTATTCTTTTACTTTGCTTCTAGTGGTAGTCTCACCAGTTTGAGTTCCCTCACCTTTCTGACACCAATCTTTGCCTTACTATTTGGTAACCTCTTCCTTCAAGAAGTCCTCAGCCCATTACAATGGCTTGGTGTTTTCCTCACTCTAATTAGCATCTACCTCATTAACCAACGCGATACTTTAGCAGGGCAAAATAACACAGCTAATGCTGACGAACAAGCCAACATACAGCAATCAGTTTTAGAAGCTACTAAAAAGTTGAATCCGGTAGGAAGTAGGGACTAGAAAGTAGGGAGATGAGGGAGAGGGAGAGGCTTCAGGGGCAGGGGGCATGGGAGAATAATAACTCCCCAGTCACCAGTCAACAGTCACCAGTCAACTATCAACACTTCCAATACCCCATAACAAATAACAAACAATACTTAACATTTGGGCGTTCAAAAGTTATTGTATTATCGATGACTTCAAAAGCACGTTTAGGCTGAAACTTGCAATATGAGGCTATGCCGTTCCTCAATCCTGGTATTTACTTACTTTTCTTGCCTGGGTTTTTATATAAATACCCCAAGCGCAGCTACATCTAACTCAGTACCTCAGGTTTTAGAATTTGCACAAGCTAATTCGAGGGTTGCTGCTACTCCAGCTGTTTTAAGACCTGGTAGCCAAGGGTCGGATGTACAGAGACTACAAATCCAATTAAAAAAATTAGGATACTACAGTGATGCAGTAAATGGAAAGTATAGCGTTACCACCGAAATCGGTGTGGCTAAATTCCAAAAAGTTAAGGGCTTAAAAGTAGATGGTATCTTTGGTTTGGAAACAAGGATAAGACTGCAAGCAGCTTTAGCAGCTAAAAGCCAGTTGTCTCGTTCTCCCGTTTTGAAATCTCCAATTGTTAATTCTACTGCTGCAATTCCCAAGCCCACTGCAAAACCCCAACCAACGGAAAAAGAAAGGGATTTGATTTGGTGGTTAATACTTGCTGTTGGTGTTTTCGGAAGTTTTGGGGCATTTATTTTTCTGATGAGGTGGTTTCGTCAAGTCAAACGAGTACAAAAGTCGGAAATATCAAATACTAAAAGTTTGAGTCAAGTCAAACAAGATCCCGTGACAGCAGTTTCCTCGGAAAACGTAACTAGTTCCCAAATAACGAAGCTACCACAGACTACACAATTATTGCTACCAGAAAAAACTTCCCGTCTTGCTAAACTTAATATCGTTGACGAATTAATTCAAGACTTACGCAATCCCGACCCAACTAAGCGGCACAAGGCGATTTGGAATTTAGGTCAACAGGGTGATTCTAGGGCAATTCAGCCAATGGTTGACCTGATGATTGATGCTGATTCTCAAGAAAGCAGTTTAATTTTGGCAGCTTTAGCTGAAATTGGTGCCCGCACCCTCAAACCAATGAACCGTGCTTTGGCTATGTCGATGCAAGATGAAAATCCACAGGTGCGGCAAAATGCAATCCGTGACTTGACTCGTGTCTATGATATGATGAGCCAAATGAGTCAGATATTGTGCCACGCACTAGAAGACCCGGATGCAGAAGTGCAAGCAACAGCACGATACGCGTTAAGTCAGATGAATAGAATACGTGCCTTGCCCGAACAAAAGAATATATCAGAAGATTAAATTACAGCAGAATTTAGAATTAGTCATTAAAAAATGGAGTATGGGGCATGTTGACTGTTGACTGGTGATATTATGTCCGTCTGATTACTTATTAAACCCGAAAAACCCCAAAGAGCCAAAGCTACGCTTTGTCTCCCCTCCCCTTGGTAAGGGGAGGGGATTAAGGGGTGGGGTGCAATGGCGGTGGGAATCATAACTAATTATGCGGACATAATATGACTGGTGACTGGGCAGTTATTATTTTCCCCTGCCTCTCTCCCATCTCCCCATTCTTCTAAAGATATTTCAACTGAACTTGAATATTAGTATTCGGCCCTGCTACCAAAAATACTGCTTCGCTAAATTTAGGCGCACTGGTTTTAATTTCTGGGTTTCTGGAAAATCCAAAGCCTTCGATGGGGATACCAAGACTGTTACGATTGAGAGTGCGATCGCTATTTCGATCGTGGATTACAGCAACGGCATAATTACCTGCTTTTAAGTTTTCAAAAGTCATCAGCAGGGGAGTATCAGTAATTGCAATACACTGTTTTTGTAAAACGCGATCGCGTTGGTTAGGAAATCCTTGGCTGCTATTATATATACTCGCACAAACTTCTCCTTCTTTATTCTTAAGTCCATCAATTTCCACGGTGAGTTTGCCGTTATAACCTGCTTTAGCACTAAATGACCATGCTAAATTTCCCAATACTGCCAACAGCAGCACACTAACTCTCAATCCTCTCACCATAAAATTTTTCCTTTGACCAATGACTAATGAACAATGACTAATGACGATTAGAAATAATGGGTAATGTAAACCAGAAACTCGCACCTGTTTCAGAAGTGGTATCAATACCAATTTCGCCGCCATGAGCATTGATGATTTGTTTGCATAGATATAATCCTAATCCCAAACCTACGGAATTGCGGATGTTACTGCCGCGAAAGTAAAGTTCAAAAAGCCGATGGGTTTGTTGTTGACTAATACCCACTCCGTTATCGCTAACAGTACAATAAATTTTGTCATGAACAGGAGTAGCGTTAATTGTCAAAACCAATCCAGGTGGATTGTGTTTGAGGGCATTGACAATTAAATTAGAAAACACTCGCCATAATTGAGTGGGATCGGCGTTCACTAATGGCAAATCTGCGGTTACCAAATTTGTCAGATTAGCTTGGTTTTGTAATAGCAATGGTTCTAAATCTGCGATCGCCGCTTCAACGACTGACAATAATTTTACCGATTCACGTTGTAAAATAATACCTTGTAATTCACTGACATGAGCTTCCATCAAAGAATTAATTAAGTTAAGTTGGCGATCGCTACTTTGAATCATTCGCTCTAAAACCCTGCGTGGTACGGGGATTGAAGAAGACGCGGGGACAGGGGGAGTGGGAGACGCGGGGAAAGAAGAAGATGCAAAGATGGGAAGATGCTCTGAGGTGGACAAAGACTTCTCCGTGTCCGCGTCCCCCACTCCCCACTCTCCACTCCCCACTCTTTGATTTAACAAATTCTTCAGTACCATTAAAGTACCCAGCACTGGGTTGCGTAAGTCGTGGGAAACTGCATGAAAAAATACTCTGAGTTCTTCTTCAGTTTGTTTGCGTTGGGTAATGTCTTCTATTAAGCCTTCGTAGTATAACAATTTTCCTTGTTCGTCACGGACTGCATAGGCTTTTTCAGAAATCCAGACAATACTGCCATCTCGCCGATAAATTTGGGACTCGAACTCGGAAACTCTGCCATATTTTTCCATTAACCGCACAAATTCTGCTCGGCGGTTTGGATCGACATACAATTGATGTTCGATATCTGTGAAATTAGCTGTGACTTCTTCTGGTAATGAGTAGCCATAAATACGTGCTAAAGCTGGGTTTGCAGTGATGTAACGGCCATCGGGAGTGCTTTGAAAGATACCTTCAATGGCATTTTCAAAAATGCTACGATATTTAGCTTCTGCAACTTGGAGTTTTTGATAAGCAGATTCCAGTTCTTGACGGGCGAAAAACTCAGAACGTTGCAAGCGATCGTAGAGATAAACGCCAATATCACAAATGGTACAAAACCAAAAAATATATAAAATAAACGTTACATTATATATTTCTGGGTGGTCTGGAATTGGTGTTTTTAATCCAAGTATGGCGTTTACACCAAAATAGTAAATCAGCACAGCTGCTTGACACAACAAGTGAAGAGTCCAGCACACTGGCATTAATATAGCTTGACTCAAGAATAGCAACGACCAACCGATACTATCTGGTAGTGCAAAACCTCTGAGGGTTGCAAACAATTGTGATGCTAAACTAATTGACCAAGAAGAACCCAAAAATAACAAATTTGGGCGATGGCGGCCGAGTGGAGTTTTATGTAGAGCAAAACACACAAGTATATTTAGAAGCATTGCAAAATTAATTACAAAGCTTGTTGGTTGAATTGATTCTGGCAGCTTTTTCAACTCTTGGAAAGGGAAAAACAAGCCATAGATATCTCGCAAAATAAAAGATAACAGACAAATCAGTGCCAGCCACAACCACAAACGGAGTCTCTGCCACAAAAATTTGTTGCGCCAAGCTTTGTAAAGGATATGGATTTCATCTGTTTTTGGTGTAGAAAAGGTTTTTCTCCACCAGCTTTGCACTTTTGTAAATGGGGTAGCCATGTGGCATTGCTTAGCAGTCTTTAGTAATACTTAGCATATAATTAGCTAGTATTTACTGCCCCATTTTTCAGTAATTTATGGGCGGTTTCTTGCGGATGGAGTTGCTAAAGGTAATGTAAACCAAAAAGTTAACCCACGCTTGCGGTTATTAATTACACCAATTTCGCCGCCATGTGCTTTCATAACTTGCCGACAAAGATACATTTTTAACCCAATGCTTGTGGAACAACAATCTTGGGGATCGCGGACATGTAAATCGAAAAGGCGATCGCACTCTAATTTACTCATTCCTACACCGTTATCTTGAATCTGAGTGCGAATCATTCCAGCTTCAACGGTAGCACTTACGGTCAATTTTAATCCTGGTGGATTATTTCGCAAGCTATGTGTCACTAAATGCGCCACAACTTTGTGCAAGCGCGTTGCATCTGCCATGACTGATGGTAAGTCTGCGCGAACCAAGTTTTTGAAAGTTGCTTGGTTTTGTATCAGTATAGGTTCCAGCTGAGCGAAGATTCCTTGCAGTAAGGTGCTAAATTTTACAACTTCTGGTTTAATTTCCAGACCCTCTTTTTCACAAGAATTAATTTCTAACAAGGAATTAATCATCGTCAGTTGGCGATCGTTACCTTGAATCATTCGCTCGATTATTGAACGAGATACGGGAATTAGGGATTGGGCATGGGGCATTGGGGATGGGGTATGGGAAAGAGATAGATATCTCATGGGAAGTGGAGGGGAAAAACTTGCTTCCATTTCTCCTCTGCCCTCCTGCTCCTCTGCTCCTTTGCTCTCCACTCCCTGATTTAACAAATTTTTTAACACCATTAAGTTACCCATCACAGAAGTTTGTAAATCATGAGCAACTGTGTGTAAAACTACATCTTTAACGCGATGTAATTCTTCAACTTCTTGGATTTTTTGCTGCAATTGTGCTGTACGTTCTCGTACTTGGTTTTCTAAATTAATGTTGAGTTCTGCTAGCTCTTGGTAAATTCGGCTTTGGTGAATGGCGATGGCTACTTGTTCTGACATTTGTTGCAACAAATCAATTTCTATTGGCTGCCAATGACGCGGTGCTGAGCATTGGTTAGCAATTAACGCACCATATAATTCTTCATTGAGCATGATGGGCACAGCTAAACTAGCTTTTGTTTGAAATTTGTGACAGTGTACTCTGACTTTAGAAGATTGCGGCATTTGCGTCATATCTTCCACAACACGCACCACATTATCTTTTAAAAAGTTTCTTAATTCTTGTATATAATCTTGATCGTTAGTAGACCAACCATAAACTGATGGATATTTGGTATCTACTGATTCGGCAAGAGTTTTGATTCCTGAATTAGTATTATATAGACCAATAAAAACCCGGTCTGCTTGCAGAAATTGTCTGACTTCATTAACTGTGGTTTGCAGAATTTCCTCTAAGTTCAGTGAAGACCTAATCCGCACTAAGGTTTCTGCTAACAAGCGATCGCGTTGGGCTGCCAGGTGTAATTTAGCTTCTACTTGCTTGCGTTCTGTAATATCATGATGAACTGCTAGTAGGCAAGGAATACCATCTAAATCAATGACTTCAGCTGACAGCAAGGTTGTAATTATTTTTCCACATTTTTGCTTAAATTCTATTTCTAAATTGCGGATTACTCCTGTAGCTTGTAATTCCTGTATTAATTTCAGGCGATCGCCTGTATTTACCCAAAGATTTAAATCAAAGGAAGTTTTACCAATGGCTTCATGTCGCTCATAACCTGAAAGTTTGACAAAAGTGTCGTTAACTTCTATGAAACGTCCTTCTTTAAGGGTACTAATGGTAATTGAATCCGGACTACAACTAAAAGCTTTAGCAAATTTTTGGGCTAAATTTTGCAAAGTGATTTCTGCTTGTTTGCGTTCTGTGATGTCTCGAACGATTGCTAGTATTTCATCTTCGCCACTAACCACCAACCGCGCTTCATAATCTCTGATTCCCAAAGGTGTTGCTAGCTGATATTCGCAAGTTTGTAAACTTCCAGTATCTAAAGTTTTGGCGATGGCTTCTTGGCTAATGGTAGCAACATCACTTGGCAATAATTCCTGCAAATTCTTTCCCACTATTGCTTCGCGATGGAGTGTGACATTTTCTCCCTCACTTTTCAAATCGAGATATTCGCCGTCGCGGCTAATGCGAAACATCAAATCGGGAATAGCAGATAAAATTGCTTTATAGCGGGCTTCACTTTCTTGCAATTTTTCTTGGACTTGTTTTTGCTCTGTGATATCCATCACTAGACCATTCCAAAGCAAATCGCCGTTAGCTTGCCGTTCTGGGATAGAACTACCTTGAATCCACTTGAGTTTACCACTGGGTGTGATGATGCGACCTTGCCAATGCCAAGGACTAACAATGGTGCTACAAGCAGTTATGGATTCTGCAAAAGCTTTTATATCCAGTGGATGAATGAGTTTGCACAACAGGCGAAAGTCTGCTTGTATAACTTCTGGTTCTATTTCATACAAATTTTTACAACCAGAACTTATATACAGTACACAAACAGAATTATCCTGCCGTTGCAGAACTTGGAAAATTATGCCTGGGAGATTAACAGCAATTTTGGAGAGCAGGTTAATAACCCCTTGCTGGCAATCCGGTGTATAGGCAGACTGTACAACAATTTCATCCACTCTTTGACCCTTTATAAAAAAGTTATTGATGTATAATTAAAAGCTAGGATAGCCAACAGAGCAGTTTTGATTCTGTTAGCGGTGATGCTCCCAGAACTAAGACTGCACCTTCTCTCAGAGTAATTGGTGAGCAAGCGATCGCATTCACCCAATCGGGTGAACCATTTGTTAGAGAAAAGATAAAGTTGTTAACGAGTTAATATAATTAGCGATCGGCAATACTTTTTTGACCACACTCCTCGCCTTGAGTTAGCTCTTAAAACTCTACATAAGACTATCTCAAGACCGTTAGTGATAAACATAATGCCACCGCCAATAACTATTTCATTGCATTAATAGCCCCAGCTGCACAGTCACTTGGCTTGATTCGTTGATCGCTGACGGTTAACTGTCAACTATTAATAACATGATTTTTCATGAAAAATACTTAAAAGCGCCTAACCCATCATTGGGATAGCAGTGGATGATAGCAAAGCCATAATACACCCTACTGAAGATTTACGTTATAAATAGTCTCTATAATTGCCTGACATAGTTTCCGTTAGCATCGAAATCACTCAATATGTGAATCCAAAAACTTTGCGCCCCTTTGCGTTTCCCTTTGCGTTCCTCTGCGTTAAAAAATATATAATTTCGATGCTAACGGATTTGATATCAATTGGTATTAATTAGCATGAAAAACTCACTTTCCAATTCAAAAGGCTGATCGCTTGTTTCCTATTCCCATGATTTCAAAAATTAAACTTGATTACTCTATTGATATTTATAACTATATAAATAAGTAACTAAATAGTGGTTTTTAAAAAAATAGATTTTTTTGATGCCTTTAATGATATGAAAGGTTGGTAAAAGTAATTCTTAGGTTAACAAATACAAAGTTACCTAACACTACAAACTTGAGTATCTAATAACCCAAATTACTATCGATCCACAAGTGCCTGATTCTCAGTAAAAAGTTTAATTATTGGGTATTTAGCAGTACTGCAAATATCGATTTTTGTATCTATACGATACCATTTTTGATAGCTACTAACTAGCAATTTAACGTTAAAAGTGGCGCTCAGCTAGTAGATATACTGAAGCTATCTTTGATTATACGTAAATGGTTATAAGATAAAGCTTGTTATAGTACTAACTGTATGGATATTAGCAGAAATTTGACTAAATTTGGCTAATAAGAAAAAAAAATCAAACGCTCTAACCTAGTCACAGAGTAGTTTTGATTTTCTTGGAGATCTTTAGTCAAAGAAACTACTCTTGACTATTTTTACCAAAAATTAATAAACTGTACTCGCTTCTATAAAAGTTAGTGAATTTTACTACTCTTTAATAGTGGTGAAATCGCTTAATTATTCGCGTGCAAACATATTGCCATGCAGTAATTTGTTGTTCCCTGTGTGGTGCTAAGGAGACTTCATGAAAAAACTTCATCTAGGTTCGATGCGCTCGACCATTTCTTCGGCGCTCAGCTTTGCCATGACTTTAGGTATGGTAGTTAATACGCCGATATATGCTCAAACCCTCACTTCACAATCGACTCCATTAGATCACCTTAAAGCCGCACCTCGGCCTGTATTTAAAAAAGGCAATACTCTGTTACCTTTGACTCAAGCACATTGTGGGCTATCAAGAGATACTTACATAGAATTAGCTAACTATTGGGGATATGGACTACCAATACAATCAGCTGATTTGGCACAAGTAGCCAAAGCTAATCCTGGTCGATACCAACTGGTGGCCGAAGTAGGAGAAGTTTATAGATTTTATGATAACTACGATGGGCGATACTCCTATCTACCCAAGCTACCGCCGAACACTTGGTTACGTGACAAAAATGGAAAAATCATTCTCAACGGTGGCCGACCAATAGTCAGTCCAGCTGCACCAAATGAGGCTTTTCAAATCATTGGTGACTACTATGGAAAATTAATAGGTCAATTAGAGAGAACTGCTGGTCAGCCGATGAAGGTGATTAACAACCAAGGTGAGTCTGGTTTGTGGCTTCTTCTCGACAACGATCCTGAAGTCTTGTTTGGACAAGATCCTCAAGTAAAAGCTGACTTCAATAATTCTGGTCTGAATGACTGGTTCGCTTACATATCTCGCAACAAAGCACGACAGGAAGGAGTACTCAAACAGAAATTGTTTAGTAACTTGCAATCTACACCAGGGTACTTCTGGTATCAGGAGCAATATGGTACTGAACGTGGTCGCTGGGCTGGATGGCCGTGGTATATGTTCAAGTACGAAAATTTTCTAGACTCTAATCGCAAGCCAATTGTATCTAATTATACAGCGCCAGAAATGTACTTCAATTTTCACAACTCTGGCTGGACTGGTGTTGAGTACAATACAGGGGTGCCGTGGGACGCATTGACACAAGCGTTGAATAATATTTCTGGGGCGATCGGCTTGGGACAGAAGTACACTTATCCTTGGATAAGTATGGGTTGGGAAGGTTACGCCGGTCAACCAATTTCCAGTCCAGATACCTTTATGGGTATGATGAAGGCTTACTATACAGCAGGAGCCGTCGGTTCTGTGGGTGGATATTTTGTATGCAGTGGGCCATTGTGGGAAGCACTCAACTACAACAAGCCGATTGGCGCGACAACTCCCACACTGATTCGGCAATTAACAATTCAAGGTCATGCCCATGCATTGTTCTCACATTTAGAAGAATACTTGCGTAAAGGTGACCTTTTACCAGGGCCAAAACTGCATCCCTATCAAAGTTGGACTAACATATTGCCAGCAATGGAGTTTCCTGCTGAAGGTCAGACACAGCAATTACAAGGTAGATGGGGGCCTGTTACCGTACCCACTGCTCGTGTGCTAGCACGCAAAATAGTCGGCGAAGACCGTTGGCTAGTTACAGCTTGGGCGAATGTGGGCAACGACCGCGATGTGAAGGTGAAAATTGATAACAAACTGGGAACTTTGACTTTACGTGCTAGAAGGGCGGGGTCTGTATATGTTGTCAAACTTGTAAATGGTCTGCCCCAACTGACTCTGATAGACTCTGATGCGATGAATCCAACTAAGTTCTTGTCTCCTTAATAGGAAAATTGGGAGTAGGGAGTAGCGAGTGGAGAGATGGGGAGACAAGGGAGAGGGGGAGACAAGGGAGATGGGGAGAAAAGGGAGAGGGGGAGACAAGGTAGCAATCTTTCTTCCTTGTCTACCTTGTCCTATTTACATACCCCATGCCCAATGCCCCAGTCATCAGTCATCAGTCAACACTCTCGACTTACACTTCCGTTGCTTTATGGCTTGAGCTGGATTACCGGCATAGATTGTCATTGACTCCAAAGAACTACTAGCTACTCCCCCTAAGGTAAGCACTGCTCCACGACCAACAATAACTCCAGGGCCAATGACTGCTTTGGCTGCAATCCAACTACTTTCTTGAATATATATAGGTGCAGTAATTAGTTGAAAATCATGATGGTTCCAATCATGATTACCGGTACATAAATAAACGCCTTGAGATATGCATACGTGACTTTCGATAGTGACTAAAGCCAGGTTATCAATCCAGGCGTCTTCTCCAATCCATACATAATCGCCAACTATCAATCGCCAGGGGAATTTGATGCGAACTCCTGGTTTGATGCGGACACCTTGACCAATTTTTGCTCCAAAAGTACGAAGTAGCAAAACTTTTAAGCCTGACATGGGAAGCAAGCGACTTTGTACTAAAGGTGAACCTACGAAGTACCACAGAAGTTGCTGCCAATAAGGTGCCCCAGGAATATAATTACCAACTGTATAACAATCTAGACGCATACTAAGGGAAATCAATAACAGACTGAAGACTGGTTCCTGTACGACCTGTGACAATCCAAAGTAGAGAGCGTCCTAGATCGCGAATAATGGGAGAAATAGTTTCTTTTTTTGCTTTTTTTGATTGATCTGCATCTGATGGTACAGAAATTGGAGTAAAAGCGATACCTTTAATACCAAGAATTATGGTGGCGATCGCCTTGGCTCTGGGCATGTGAAAATCTGAGGTAATTAAATAAATATGTTGTATGCGTTTATGTTCAAACTCAGGGACAATTGTAGTAAAGTTTGTCACGGTATCAACAGCACGATAATCCAAGTGAAGACGATTGTCTGAAATGCCAGCAGCTTGAAAAATCGGTCGTGCTATTTCGGGGGGAGTACCAGAGGAAACCCAAACTTCCAAAGACGGATACCAACGGGCAATTTCCGCAGTAGCCTGTTCCCGATCTGTCCAAGCGCCAAGAGTAAGGATAGCTTGGGGTTGGGGTGTTTGGTAATAAGCTATGGCCAAACGCACAGGAATTATCAGCAGTAATGAGAAGAAAAAACTTGCTGAAGCTAAAATTAAATATTTTTTGCGTAGCCATTGAAATTTTCTCATCATGCTTTTTCTTTGAATTCCTCGGCTTCAATTAAACGAATTGCCAGAAGAATTTCTGCTAGTACACGTTCAAATGCATAGTACCAACCGTGCCAGCCATCGAGAATGCCGCCTTTGAAAATCAGGCAGTAAAAAAGGATGATGAAAGGAGCAAAAAGTTTTTGTTTGCGGATGCGATCGCCCAAACTGAGTTCCCTTGTTGGTGTATCCAATAGCTTCTGGACTTCAATCACCATATAACGATCCTGTGCCCATAACCAACGATTTAGAGGTTTGCGATCGTCGTGGTAAATATAGCCAGCTAACATTGCTGATTTACCTTTAACTTGTAACAGTTGGGTATGACCATCATCAATGTAAATAGATTTATCTTTTCTAAAAAGAGCCTGTCGGGGAGGAAGTATAGTACCCCTGAGAGGTTTGCCGAAAACACAATATTTGAATTTAATAAAATAACCATCTATTGGTGAATTTTCAGGTAATTCCTTGATTTCCTCAGCCAGTTTTTCTGAAATAACATAATCTGCGTCTAGAGATAATACCCACTGGGAGTTAATTTGAGCTAAGCCGTAATTCCACTGTGTAGCATGAGTATCAAATTTTCTTTGAAATAATTTAACCTGAGGGTACGAAGCAATGATTTCTAGAGTTTCATCAGAACTATAGCTATCAACAATAACAATCTGATTGGCCCAAGTTAGTTTTTCTAGGGTTCGCTGAATATTAGGTGCTTCATTGTAGGTTAAAATTAATGGAGTGATTTTATTGAGCATAAATATAAAAATAAATACAAATAAATTGCAGAGCCAATCATTAATTGTTGTAGGTTTGTAAATAAAAATTGGTCAAGGCTTTTTACACAGAAGTAGGCATAAATTCTTTTTGGAGAATAGTTTGATAAATTTGTTGCATTTGCAAGGCTGTTTTTTCTAAAGTGTATTTTTCAGAGATAAGTTTACGAGCTTGTTCGCCCATGTTTTGAGCAATTTGAGTATTATTTAAATAATCTTCTAAAGCTTGGGTGATGGCTGTAACATCCAACTCAGGAACATAACCTAGTTGGTTTTGCTTGACAACAGAAGCTAGAGCCACACCAGGAGTCACAAGAACAGGAACGCCTACAGCTAATGATTCTAAAACTGAGACAGCAAAGTTTTCGGAATATGAAGTCAGCACAAAAAGGTCAGACCCTTGCATCAATATATCTTTGGTTTGGCCTGCGACAAATCCCACAACAAAAGTGCGATCGCGCAATCCACTCTTAACCAGCAAAGATTCTATTTCAGCTTCGTAATCTGGAGTACCATTACCTGCAAGTATAAAAGTAAACCGATGGTGAGTTAGTTTGCCCAAAGCAGGAATGAGATATTCTAAACCTTTTTTATAGTGCAGCCGAGACAAAAACAAAATCACAGGTTCGTCTTGAGGTATGTTAAATTTTTGCCGCAGATGTTGACGAGCATCAGTAATTTTGGTTGGTAAAGATATTCCCAGGGGTAAGACAAAATTAGATTTGTGTAGTCCAAGTAAAGATACTTCTTGTTGTTCCTTCTCTGAGGTAAAGTGAAGCATCTGACTGCTCTCAAGATTTGCTTGTTCTATAAGTTTCAGGTAGGTTTGTTTTTTACGGGTACTTTGTTGTAAAGACCATTCACATAGTAAGCCATGTGGAGTAACTATGTAAGGAACATTTTGCCAACGAGCGATGGCCATTGCCATCGTTGATGCATAGGAGAAAAGAGCATGGACGTGTACAATATCGTACTGAGAAATATTTTGCCAAAGCCATTGTGTCAATCCACCACTAAAGGCATATTCTCTTACTGGCTTAATATTCGGTGAAAAGCGGTGAAAAAACCAAACTGGAACATCATTATATTTAATGCGTTTATGGAGAGGAACATCCAGTAAGTCATCACCATCATCGTTAGTTGTGGCAATTTCGGTATCAACATTAATTATTTGCAATGCCTTGACTATATCTAAAATAGCTTGACTAGTGCCACCACGAACTTTTGCGATCGAAGGAGTAACGTGAAGAATTTTCATTAATAAATGATGATTAAAAAATAATTATATATAAAAATAAATGCTATTTGACAAAATTAATTTGGTACCATCTGCGATGATAAATACTTCTTCTGAATTCGCTCGAAATCAAGTAAATACTTTCCTAGTGATAAATACATTAGGAGTGAAAATACAGGAAAAGACAGATTGCCTAAAAGAATAGCTTCTGAAAAACTTCCTACCAAAAGACCTGACAAACCAGCTATCACAGTACTACTATGCAAAAAATAAGTAGGTTTTGCATTACTAAATTTATGAAGTTCAAATATCATCTTCAAACAGCCCAGACCCATCATGACTATCGGTATAAATCCGATCAATCCTGTAGTATCTCCAGCAGCTAACCAAGAATTTTCTCCAAAAACTAAACGTCCTCCGTACAAAGGGGAACCAAAAAATGGATTACTCATGAAGCCATTCCACATTCCAATCCAAGCTTCTTCACGTGTATTTCCACCTGAAATGAACCTATTGCTTGCGGGTGTGCTTTCAGTAATTTTATCTGGACTGATAAACCAAAAGATTGTACCCAAAACAACACCAGCAAATAAGCCTAAGCGTACTAAAGAACCAGCTCGATTACGATAGAAAAATAAAATAGAGCTGATTCCCATAAGTGCGCCAGTGCGAGAAGCTGTAAGAAATAAAAAATATACAACAAGAAGTAAAACAGCTATCCAAAAAGCTTTTATCCAGTCCCATTTTTTGTGGCTTTCAATGAGAAACATGAAGCAGGGAATAGTACCTGCTAACAAAGCAGCCGCATGTTGCGAACTACCTGTAGTTCCGAGGAATCTGCCCTGTACAAATGTCATGGCATACATGTCAAATCTTCCTTGATAAGCGCAGGCGATGGCGAAGATGACACCAACCATTGCTAGCGACCAAACACCCAAGCGAAAATTATATTCATCCTGCAACCAACGCGAAGGGCCTAACTTAAACATCAGTACAATTGCCCCAAATGTAATTAGCGCCAGTAGGGCAAAAGTTATGTCACCATAAACTACAATTTTGAAAAAAACTGCCACCTGAAATGCGATCAAGTAATAGACTGGTTGTGGAATAATTATCCGCCGCCATCCATTATGTGTTTGCATTCCCAGTAAGATGAGTAAAACCAGGAGAACTATTGTCAAGGGGCGACCCATATCGCGTATTTGTTGTAAAGGAAAAACTAAGGGTGGTGGTTCAGTTATCCACTCATCCTGAAATTTTCCCAAGGAAGTTGCATAACAGCAAAACGCAAATAATAGCCAAGCTAAACGCCGGGACTGTCTAGCTTTCTCCAAAATGAAAACAGCGATGATAATACCAAATATTCCATAAGGACTAAAGATGAGGTCAATAAGTTTGCTAATAGGATCTGAATTCATGCGGAAAAATTCATATCAAATTTTGAGTAACTAGATTACTTGTATTATCCTTGACTGTTTTCATGTTATGTGCATTCTGTAATAATTCCTGCCAACGAGTTGCCCAGATATTGGCAGCGTAGGGGGCTGCTAATTGTTGCGATCGCTTTCCCCAAGTTGATAACTCTGCATAGTTATGGTGTAAAGTCAACATTGCCTTGGCTAAAGCTTTTGAGTCTTCTTTGGGTACTGTTAAACCATTATACCAAGGTCGAATTACCTCAACCGCAGAACCACAAACATCAGTACAAATAATCGGTAGCCCAGCAGCAGCAGCTTCCACTAAAGCTAGCGGCCAAGGATCGAATCGACTGGGCAAAATAAAAGCTCCTGCCCTCTGCCATATAGCTTGCATTTGGGATGGTTGTAAAAATCCTTGGTTCTCAATTCCCGGTTTTCCCTCAAGATGTGATGCCAATTCTCCTTGTCCGCAACACACCAAAGTCCAAGGATGAGATACTTGAGAACGGTATATTTGGTAAGCTTCTACCAGAACATCAATTGCCTTCACTGCAACGTAGCGACCGACAAATAAAAATGAACGCGGCCATTGGGACTCAAGGCGTTGTTCCCACAAAGGAGACCAAATATCATAATCAATACCATAAACCCCGTGGGCTATATTTGCTCTTTCAATTCCTAAACGGGAAGCATATTGCCAACTACGTTCTCCAGCAACAACGACACTATTTATACATCGCAAGTAAGAACGAAGAAACAAAGGAGCTAAATGTTGTTTCCACGTACCCCACCAAGGGGTATCCATTGTCATTACTAAGGCTGTTTGAGATAATTCACCAGCAAAGACCAGCTGACGATAAGGTTTATGCAACCAACCGCAAAGGACAACTACATCTGGAGATTCGGCCAACACCAAATCTTTGATTAAATTTGCATCTTGTCTTTCTTTGATATCCAAAAGTCGGCAAGGAATACCCTGCATCAATTCATCGGCAAATGCGGTTTCAGTACGAGCTTGAAAGGCAACAACAAATACATCAATTTCTGGTATTTGGTGCAGAGTTCGCCAGCAAGCTGCCATGTAACCAGAAATATCAGACCAACAAAAAACAACTTTTAAAGCCATAAGAATTTTTTTCTATTAAGCAAATTCCTGTAAAGCAGTTACTACTCTGTTTACACAGCGTAACCAAGTATGTTCTGCTGCATGTTTGCGGCCTCGTCGAACATATTCTTGGGCAACACTAGGATTTGCTTCTAAGTTTATAAGTATTTCGGCGATCGCATCAGTTTCTTCTGGATTAACAACAATGCCAGCATCGCCAACAACTTCAACAAGAGAAGCTCTATTAGAAACAATTGCTGGAGTTCCTACAGCCATTGCTTCTAGCGCCGGCATCCCAAAGCCTTCATAGAGAGAAAGAAACAAAAGCGATGATGCTTGGCGTAATAATCTCGGTAGATCTTCATCAGAAATCATACCCAATAAGCTGATATTAGAGTGAGCTTTAGCTGCTTCAATGTAATCAGTTTCTAATTCACCAGCCACAAGAATTTTTAAATTACTTTTGCGCTCAAGGAGAGCTTTTGCAACACCAAGAACATAATCACCTCCTTTTTTTTGACGCAAACCACCAATTACCAAAGTGTAGGGTGCTTCCACTGGTGGCTTTAAATCTAAACAATTAACTGACGCAATATCAAAGAAAGACTGCTCAACACCATTTCCAACTACTACAATTTTTTGGGGATTAGCTCCTAATAATTCCACCATCCGTTGCTTAGAAAATTCTGAGACAGTAAAAATCACGCGACAGTCAGATAAAGCACGACGCACCCAACGCCCCCACTTATAACGAAACCATTGATGCTGCCAAGTACCCGACCAAGGCAAATTGATTTCAAATGCTTGTACGTCATGAATTGTAACAGCAACCGGACATTTCGACACAGGGATATAAGTTTCCATTGGCGCATAAAGCCAGTCTGTTTGTTCTGGCAAATATTTATCCATGCGAGGATAACCAAATAGTTTCCATGTCCGTTCTGTGGGATTTTCTAATCCAGGAAAAGTCAGCTTGGGTAGTTCGCGCAGGGGACAGCGTGGGTTGAGTTTACCATCATTCTCCAACCACTGTTGTGAGAAAAGCAAATTTAACTCAATGCCACTTTCCTCTGCAAGTCCAAGCAAAATTTGATTTATATGCCGCCCTACTCCCGTACAAGGTAAGTATGTGCGAATGGGATGAATGTAAGAAACTAATTTCACAATTAATAATTTTTTCTCAAAGAATGATACGTATTATTAATCAAACGATTTTGTCGTAAGATTTCTACAGGATTTCTCCATAGATAATCTAAACTTGTATATAAATAAGATATCAATGATTGAAAAATAGGTTGTTTTTTTAAGTAAAATTTATCGAACAAATTTTTATAAGGCATCAAAGAATTAAGTTTATATCCTGCCCAATGCAGCAGAATAACTTGTTTTTTATGGTCTAAACTGCCATAATCCCACAGAAAGTATTTACCGCTATCCTCAAAAATTTTACCTGATTTACGTGCCCAACCGTTCTGACAGATACCTCCAATTACTTCTGCAAAATGCCCGTAGCATACGGGTTTCATATCGCAGCAATAGTTAATGAAAGCCTGATCTGTATTTCTAGGGTTGAGTTGGTTACGTATTTTCAACGCGTTTTCTGCTAGTTGCTCAAATTCTTCTATTGAAAATATCCCCTTTCGGGAAGCCCAACGACCAGAGTTAAACCCACGTCCTCGTCTTTCCTTTAATAATTGTTGGCGAAATGTTCCTTGTTCGTAAACTTGGTCGATGGCACAGTCATAATGTAAAAAGTCAAACCCAAAAGTTTCTATTGCTTCAATAAACGGTTGAATATCTGCTAACACAATTTGCCGAGCATCTAAGTACATAAAATAATCTAGTGGCCCCCAAAAAGCTGCATAACGTCTGAACCAATAAGGGCCAGTAGGGGTGTAGCCTAGCTCAAATGCTTCACCGATGGCTTCTAACCGCGAAAAAGATGCATCAGTATAAACTTCAAATTTATAAATATCACTTAATTTTATCAAGCGATCGCACTGCTCGTTAAAAGGAATGAGAATCAGGCGTAAATCTGGGTTGAAGGTTCTAAAGCTGTTGAGAAAAGCGATCGTCCATTCATAAACTGCGTCATTCGCTGAAAAATAGACTCCAATATTTTTAGAATGAGCCATATTAATCAATATATTTTTCTATATTTACGTAAAGCAAGAATCCACTCACTAGGAACCATCTCGCGTATTTTACTAATAATGTTTTTTTGCAACCAAAAACTTTTGTATTCATTCATAAAATACAACTCTTGCTGAAAAGATTTACCAAAGTATTTTCTACAAATAGACCAACGCTCTTTAGTAAAGCTCAATAAATCTCTGGATGCTCCTCCTGAAGTGTCAAATCTAGAAATAACTACAGGAACTTCTTGAAAACGATAGCCAGCAACATAAACCTTGGCAATAAAATCGTGATCTGCACACCAAGTCAACAATGTATCAAAATGATATTTAACTTGTAGTTCTTTTTTAACAAAAATACTTTGATGACAACTAGGTATTTCACGCCAGATTATAGATAAATCATAGGGCTGGCGTTGATAGGTATGATATCCGTATTTATCATTAACAACATATTCAGTTCTGCCATAAATAACATCCACTGAATTATCAAGGTATTCTGCAACCTTAGCCAGTGTATCCTCTGCAAAAAATTGATCGCCGCAATTCATAAAAATTATCCAGTCGCCAGTGGCAGCCAAGGCTCCTTTGTTCATGGCATCATAAATTCCAGCATCTTTTTCGCTCACCCAATAGGATATATTTGCACTATTTTTGTGTAGGAAATCTACAGTGCCATCCTGAGAACCGCCATCAATAATGATATATTCAACATTTTTGTATGTTTGGGAAATGATACTAGAAAATGTTTTACCTAACTCCTCCAGCCGATTAAAACTGACTGTAATTACCGATATTTTTGGATGCTGATTTTTCAAAAAATAAGAATCCTTGAATGCCTCATATTTACTTACCATTACAACCTTTTATTTGACTTCAATACTAACTTATAAATTTCTACCAGTAGCAACCATTTTCACTTCCATGATATTGGACAAAATTATTTACTGTTGCTGGCTTTTCCGAGGAAAGAGGATGTACCCAATGTTCGTTAAATAATTCTTGATAATAAGGTCTTTCATCCCATCTTGCACCACGAATTCCAAATAATATTTGAGTACCTCCTCCTAGATGGATGGCCTTTTTACCAATATTCTTGATAAAAGCAGCTAAAGGCAAACCATAAGCTCCCGCGCCGATAATAGCTATATCAAAATCAATATTGGAGATGCGATCGCACATAAAATTCAGAGCATCAAACCATGTTGGAAAATCTACACTATTTCCAGCTATCGATTGAACTGCTGGCATTGTTTTTAACTCAAATTCTGGTAAAACTCGATGATCGGCAAATAACAAATGTCTTTTTTTGTACTGTTGTTTTATACTTTCTTCAAAAGGATGTATCACTAAAACTGTTTTTCCTTCTAAAACTTCTGACCAAGGTCGTTGATGGCGATAGGGTTCTAAATCCGTTAGTGATACTCTTGTGGCATTGATTGTATTCGGTAATATTTGGCTAAATTGTTGCTCTGCTTCTAACCAAGAACCAAGGACATCAATATTTTTGATATCACGAATCATTAATTCGCAAAATCGATTTAAGTTAGTTTCATCAGATGGAAAAAAACCAGATAAATTTGTGATTTTTTTCTTGACTAATTCATCCCACCAAAACCAACCCCAATCACCATTTATATATCTAATGCTTTTGAGCAGAAAACTTGATTTATCAATGATATTTAAATATACCAATATAGTATCGAGTTCTGTAGAACCTAGTCTACTAATCATACATGGTCGATCTTGAGATAAGATATTTTTGATATAGTCTCCTGCCTCTTGACCTTGGATATCAAAATGTATTTGGCATTTTTCTAAATTTTTGTTAGAAATTCCTGGTTTCCTGCGGGAAACTAAATATCTACTAATATTTAAAGACGAATTAATTATCAGATTCATATAAGTGAATTAATTTAACTCATTAAAGAAGAATTCAGAATTCTATTGTAGGGGTGTGCGCCCCTATCGCTTAGTCTATTTACCTGACAATTGCTGTAATTTCTTTGAGAGCTAAATTTTTACCTTTTTTTTCTGCTTCATGGAAAGAGTATGTTTTGAAGCCATATCGTAAAAATAAATATAGCGAATATATTTTTGAGCTTTTCCAAAAAGATTGAGGCATGACAACACCTCGAAAATATGCGAGGATAATTTGTGAATAAGCGAGTCCTTCAACTAAACGTAACAGATAGTCTTCTTGCAAACGATTAGCAGGTATTAAGTGAGTCAGCTTTAAAGATGCAAACAGTCCAGTACCTAAACCGATATCACAGGCTGTAAATGCTAGGTCTGAGTCTCCACAGGAGGTAAGCATTTTACCCTTGCGATCCATACTTGCTCGTTGAGGATTTTCACCAACTAATTCGCTATACTTTTGTGCAACAACCCTACGAATACAAAGCCCAGCCCCACATGGGGTTGTCTCATATTGCTGTGTTAAATTAGACCAGCGATCGCCCTCAAATTCTCGAATTGCCAAATTCCCTAAATAAGGTTTTGCCCAAGATGGAGGTGGTACTTCAAATTCAGGTTTAATTTGTCCGCCCCAAGCACCAATAAATGGAAAATCTTTACTAATTCGCCATGTGGTTTCTAAATAATCTGAATCTAAAACGTTATCATCGTCAACAAATACTATTACTCCAGCCGTAGCTTCTCGAATTCCTCTGAGTCTAGCCGCAGTCAGTCCTAATTCTTCTTCTCGAATATGACGAGCTTGGGGATGCCAACTTAAATCAATTTCCGCAGCTAAAGGGCGATCGCTAGCATTATCAACTAACAAAATTTCCCAAAAATCTTTGGATAATGTTTGATATTTAAGTGCTTCTAAAACCCTCTCTAAATAATTCCGCCGAGGATTGTGGGCACAAATAATGATACTAAGGGGTAGTTGCATACAAAATGACTTTCGCCTTGGTTTTAAAATGCTGAATGTTCAAATTCTAAACAACCTTTTTCTACTTTACGTAGCCAAAGGAGATTATCAACTTGTCCACCAAATTTCCATTTACCACTAGCAAGTGCTTCACCAATTGTTCTAGCTACACCTTCAAAAGCAATACAATCATGGAATGCAAGAATACCTCCTCCCACAATCCAAGGAGTTGCTTTTTCGTAATCATTCTTGGCTCCTTTATAACTATGGTCGCCATCAATAAAAACAAGATTTAGAGGATTTTCCAGAAAATCTGAAGGTATAAGCTCCTGGCTATTCTTCCTAATCATGGTGATGTGATGAGCTACTGCTTTGGTATTAGTTTTAAACTCCTTGAATGTATCTCTTTCTCCCTCAGGCATAGTTTGATTTTCCCAAGTATCAACACAAAATAAGTGTCCATTTTTTGGAGCCAAAGCAGCCGCAATATAACAACTAGATGCTCCTAAATAAGAGCCTATTTCTAAAGCTTTTGCAGATTCTCCAAGTTCCTTGGCTAATATGTAAAGCGTATTTAGTTCGCGAGCAGTCATGTGTGTGCTTATATTTTTCTTATTTAAGCAACTTAGTTTGCTAAGTTCCCTATTAATTGAAGAACTTTGAAAATCAGTGAGTAATTGTTCTGCTCGCCAAATCAAGTGATATGATGCCCTGTAAGAAAAGTCCTTCATTTGCATTTTCATTTTCTTAAATCTCCAAAAATCTGTTTTTATCAACCACTTACAACGAGTAATGAAAATTTATATTCTCTACTCTCGGTTCCCCCAAAATCACTATTTTACCAGTTGATTATTTAAGGAAGTTGCTCAAAAATTGCATAACCGTTACGTAATTCCGGATTTTGAGTAAATACTAAATAATTGGAATTTAAAAGGAGTTTTTGATGATTTTTGTAATTTTCAAATGTATTTATATCATCCAGTAAAACAAACTTATAGTCTTCCAATTCATTATCTAGTTCTTCAATACTTATGCTTAATTGAGAACCATCGATTAAAACAACATCAAAGAAATTAACATTTTTTTCTTCTTTAATATTTCTGATAACTTTACTGGTTTCTTCAGCTAAATCTTCTGAAGAACTGGGCAAAATATCGTAGAATTTAACAACAGACTCATCGATGAAACGCTTTTGCAATTTATTAAATTTAGCAGTAGATATATTGATACAAAAGGCGGTTGGCTTGTTTGGATTCTCTCTAATGCCTGTTAAAAGTGCTTCGGTAATCACCTCTCCACTAGACGCTCCAATTACTAAAGCTGTTTTGATATCTTCTTCCTTCACCATTTTGCGAATTGTCTGAAAAAGTTCATCAGATTTTATAGTTGAAAATTCGTAAGGAAGGAAGTAACCAAATCTAGTTTCTAAACGAGAAAGTGGCTCGCGTAGCAATGTTTTTAAATTTAAAATCAGCCATTGCTTCACCGTTGTTTGATAATATTTGAAAGTTAAAAAATCAATTGATTTAGAAACCACATTAGATGATTTGGCAAAATCTTTGGTTTGTTTGTTTAACGATTGAGATTTTAAGTAAGCCGGATCGCTCAACAATTTAGCAAATTCAAATTGTTGACATGCTGTAAGCATCATACAGATTTGATTGAGCCAGTCTTGGAAGTTTCGGCTAGGCAATCGGTGAGCGCTATAGCGGCATTTTAATGGGTCACTGTAGGGTAAAATATCTCTACTTGTGAGAGTATTAACAATCCAACGAGTGCGGTCTAGTTCGGGATGGCAAAGAGACGGAAATTTATTCGCATAGTTGACAGCATCATTTAATTTTCCTTGGCAAAGGAGAGTAATAATTAAATAAGCCCACTCTAATGGATCGGGATCTATAGCTTTTAGTAAATCGAGAGTCCATTCAATTGGCTGGATAATCCAATAATGTGCCGTTGCTGCATTTCCTTTGTAGAGATTACATAATGCCAACCTTAGTTTTGGTTGTGCTTGAGAATCTACAAAGTTTAAGCATTTGAGATATAAAGCTTCTGCTTCATCATATTTACCCGCCCAGAGTTTTTCATCTCCTTGACGCAGCAGCAGTATATCCGATGGATTAACAACAATATGTGAATTTTTAATTTCTGATGATTTGTCTACAACCGTCAAAGGCTCAAAAGGACTTTTTTGGACTATCCTTTGATTTGGTTTCAGGGCTTTGTGTAGACGAAACCATTGCAAAATTTCATCTCGTTGCTTAAATGTATGTCGCGAATGAACTAATTGATAACCAGCATCGGTAATTTTCTCTAATTCTGCTCGGTTTTGAAATAGGTAATCCAGCTTATCTAATATGTCATTTTCATCAGCAAATACACAATTTTGCATATCAACAAAACCTGCTGCTTCAACAGTTGGATTCTTTTCTGTAATTAAGCAGGATTTAGAACCGGGAATCTCCAGAAATTTGCGAACAAATTCCCTTGCCATTGTGCCGCAGGTAGGTGAAAACAAAGAAGCATTGAGCATCCGGGCATACTGCTCGCCAAAAAGCATTCTTGAAGTTTCTCGATTTTGCATGTATCCCAAGTGCGGGCAAATGAGACTGGGATAATACTTAGCAACCAGTTTATTAATTTTTTGCCGCCAAGGATATAGTGATGTTTGGCTGCCAGTAATTAGCACTGGTATATTTTTAGGCTGATTATAGTCTTTAAATACGTCGGAATCTATAAAATTTGGCCAGATAAATAAATTGTCGGCAATCTCTGGAAGATATTCAGCAAAAGGAATGGAGATTGTAAAGACTGTCTCTATTCCCCAATGTTCGATATCAGAAAGAAAAGCTGAATGAAATCCACAATAAGAATCTCCGTTATAAAAAGCTAATTTTGGTATTTCTGGATAATAATGAGTATTTTTAATCCGTCTTTTATCAGATGAAGCATTACCAGTTTCAAATAAAGATATATCTGGTTGATATTGTTCGCAAATTTGTTGATAGTCACTTTCGTCACGAATTAGAATTACTTCAAAAAACTCGGATAGGCATTTAACATGTTCTTGTTTATGAACATTATAGAACTTGGCTGAACCTTGATTGTTCCATTGAAAAAAAACAAGTCTTGGTTTTTTAATGTTATTCATAAATATTTTCTTGATATACAATTATTTGTTTTATTAAGTGCAATTGCTGAATTTTACTTTTTTAAGTATTGCAAAATTTTAATAAAAAACTACCCGTAGTTCTATTTTTTAGCTTTAATTGATTATGAATGAAAAACAACAAACAAAGCGATCGCATAAAGATTTTGATTTATGCGATCGCTTTTTGATAACTAATACCAATTCTCTCAAATCCTGCAACACATTCAATCATTGAAACCTAGATAAAATCTGAATTTATAAACTGTGTAGTTTATTTTCTATGCAGTGGATACTGCGAATTGGTATAAAACCGAAATTTGTCAATGTTTTGCTCCTAATTGCTTTGCTTATGAGTATGATTTCCAGCTAAATTGAAGCAACTTCTCTTCAAAACATTGACATCTGTACATTTTATTTATCTCCATACATGAGTATGGAAAATTAACATCAGGAGATAATTCAAAACGTCATTGTAATACTAGAGAGTGAATGTAAACTTCTCAGATTCAAAGTTCTTGATTCGCCCCATCCTGCCAGATTTCACGTCCACTGTAAACAGGGCAGTATTTTTTCTATTAGTGTCAGCAGCAAGGGCATACAATTCACCAGAACGGGAGAAGCCCAAGTCTTTAAGATCGTTGCCAAGAGGGCGTCCTTCAAATTTTAGTGGAGCCAATCTCTTAATTATCACCTTGCCAGTAACTAGGGCTTTCTCCTGCAAGTTAATTGAAATTAAAATTGGGATACCTTCTGAGCCGATCTCAGTTGCAAAAATATTTCCCTTGGCATCTTGGCACAGGTTAGAGAATCGATGATTGAGTGGTAGTGGAGGTAGATCCAAATCGTCGCGGTCAAGAACTTTACCTGTGGTGAAATCGATGGTTCTGAAACTAAAAGGCGGAACACCCTCAGTTCCTACCAAACACAGAAGTCGATTATTGGGAAGGCTGAGCAAACTTTCAACAGTTTGATTGGATCTCTTAAAGCCTAGTACTTTTTTCGCTCTAAATACAGGGACAGCAGCATTACCGACAGTGAAAAGCAGATGGTTGAAAAAACCATTTCTCGTGCTAGATACAGTAGAAATTACCAGACTTCCATCTTTAAGTGCTACCGCCTTTGTAACTCGATTAGACTGAGCAACATAGAAAGCTCTTGCTTTTTTCGGTACAGATAAGGGGTTGTCAACAAACAGAGATAGGCGATTGAGCCTAGAAAGAACTTTTCCCGTTGCGAATTCGGCAGTACTCAACTCTATTGACGGAGTTTGGTC
This sequence comes from Nostoc linckia z4, assembly GCF_002608075.1. Classification (GTDB taxonomy): domain Bacteria; phylum Cyanobacteriota; class Cyanobacteriia; order Cyanobacteriales; family Nostocaceae; genus Nostoc; species Nostoc linckia. The sequence goes on along the minus strand of NZ_LAHA01000028.1, from coordinate 27,716 downwards.
TTCCCGGTTTTCATTGTTGGGTGTAGCAAGGGGTTTGACTCCATAAAGAATTTCCTGCTTGAGTTGGATCTTTTGAGCAACGGCCTTATTAGACAGGCCAGCAACAACAGTAGAAGTCAAACTAGCAGCAGCCAGCTGGCCAAATTGTCGGCGTTTTAATGATGGCATTACGATACTCCTTGTGAGATGCTTTAAGGAACAATCAGGTTTGCATTTGGTGTCTGGGGTTTCGCCCCCATGTCTGCTAAGATGTTGACAGTCATTTGCTTAGCGCGAATATCTTCCCGAAATGGGCTAATGCCGTCACTATCTAATCCCCATGCCCACTGAATGGTACCGGAGGCAAAAACTTTAGCTCCACTACTAGCTGTGTAGCGCACTGAGTGAGATTTGGTAAAATCCTGGTTGGCAGGAAGTCCTTGTTCTCCAACTGGTTCGTCGAAGGTAGGCAGTACAGTGGAGGGTATGGTTGTAGACTCAGACAATTTGACGACTCCAGCAGGAGCAGACCCATTATTAACGATAAAATCCCATTCATAACCCACTAACATCGCCAGCTGATCTCCATTCTGGAGTCCTGTGTTTGCGTAGTAAGGATCGCTAGCGTTGCTGACAGTAAAATTAAAACCGCCGAAGGTATCTAAATCGCTACCGTACATCACTCCAAACAAAGCATTTTCTGGTCGCTGGTTCTGGGCGCTGCGGAATTTATTAGTTGCAGCTGATGGCCCCTGCTGTTGGACAACTGGATCTAATGCCCAATCCGCTTTGTAACAGGCCATCACCCGGTTAGGTCTGACTTGTCCCGCAGCAGTAGTAGAACTTTCAAACCTCACTCGCCAATAACAACTATTGGCGGAGAAAATTCCCAAATTAATTCCGGCATCGCGGGCAGCTTCCACATGATCCCGTATTTCTTTAGACCAGTACTCATCGTGGCCTACAGACAAAAATACTTTGTGATTGAGCAATTTTTGTGGGTTGGTGTGAACCTGCATGTTGTCGGTGTAGGTAACATCGTAAGCTTGAGATTCTAGCCAACGCACCATGTTGTATTCCCACTGCAAAGGTTTAGCTGGTTGGCTAGAATTTTGATAAGTTGCTTGGAAGAACGGCCGGTCGTAGGAAACCTTGAAAGCCCGCTGACCATCAAGGCTGTCAGAACTATACAAGCTGTAACCCCCCGTGGAGCTATAGGCTAGGACGGTAGAAACGGCACTCTGGAATAAAACATCAGCTGTGCTGCTATCATCCCGGACTACAAACCACACGTGGGCTACTACGCCTGTTGCCTGGTCAGTGAGTTTCGCTACATAAAGACCACTAGTCCAGTTGCTACCTACCTGCAAAACGTAGGAAGTTGTCCAGTTACATTCAACAAGTCTGGTATCAGGGTCTAAACTACAAGCGGGTTGGGTCGTGCCTGTGAGGGAACCGCTGCTGGCAATCAGCCTTCCTCCCTTACCACTGTAGTAGCCTAAGCGATACACATCGATGGTGTACTGTCCTTGTTGTGCAAGAGAAACCTTAATATCTAGCGATCCCCCTTTATTAACACTGGTTGCCGAGGCATAACCCGCGATCTCTCCATTGCCAGGGTTGTCGAGTTTCCAGTTAGTCGTGCCTGGATTGAGATTTTCCAAGTAGATGGGATTCGGGTTTGTCGGAATTGCTGTAGCCGAAAAGTTGGTAGTGCCAATGCCTATTGCCGTCGCTCTGACTGTCAGTCCTCCAAGTGCGGTAGGAGCTTGTCCTACTGTGACAGTAGTACTTGCTTGACCACTAGCATTAGTGACTGCACTGGTAACTGAGAGCGCTCCGCCGCCACTGATAATATCAAAGTTCACCGTCACCCCTGCTTGAGGAGTGTTTTGAGCGTTTACAACTCGTACAACTAGGGGGTTGGGCAGAGCTGCTCCTGTGGTGGCACTTTGATTGTCTCCACTGACTTTAATTAAGGCACTGCCAACGATAAAGCCAATGTCGCAAAAATAGTTAGAATTCCGGAAAGAGCCGGTTGGAAAAGAATTTGGATTTACATTGTATAACCCGTTGCTGCCGTCTGCTACTGAGCTAAGGTCGCCATTGACTATGGGGTTAGCCAGTGCATCTTGAGTAATAACGTAATGGGTGTTGATGTTGACAGAAACGACATAAGTCGTATTGGCTTGAATATTTATTGGCGTTTCTATAACCTGCTCTTGCCAGCCAGAAGCCGTTTCGTTAGTAAAAACCACGCTTGTTAATAGAGTTCCGGTTGCCGTCCAGATTTTGCCGACATGACTTCCTTTCTCGCTAGCAGCTTTCCAGTAGCGGATGGTAGTAATTCGTCCGCCTTGAGCGCTGCGGAATTTCATTCCTAATTCATAGGGAGAGTTATTATCACTAGAATTTGCAAAATCTGGGACTTGATTTGTAAACAGAGTTTGGCTCTCTCCCGAAGGACTGGCATTGGCAGAAAAGATAGTGCTGCCTACGTTTTGTGCTGTGGCAGTCACATTATTAACCACAGGATTTGTAGCACCAGGATTCGCTCCAAGGGTTAAGGTGGTACTAGCCTGACCATTTGTATCAGTGACTACATTTGCAGGCGATACCGATCCCCCGCCACTGGTAACGGCAAAGGTCACCGTAGTCCCTGATATGGGATTGCCAGCTGCATCTTTGACCTGAACAACCAATAGGTTGGGTAAGGGAGTTGCGGCTGCACCAGTCTGATTGTCGCCGCTAATCTTTGTGATTGTTGGTTGGGGAATAGCTACAAAATCGATGTCACGAAAATAGTTTGTATTTTGGTAAGAACCAGTTGGAAAAGCTCCTGGAGTGAAATTAAAAACCCCGTTGTTACCGTCTGCCACTGAGCTGAGAGGCCCATTGGTGATGGGGGTGGCTAGTTCATCGTAAGTGGCGGCGTAATGGGTGTTGACGTTGACAGAGACTACATAAGTGGTGTCGGCTTGAACGATCAGTGGCGTGTCCAGAGCTTGTTGCTGCCAGCCAGAAGTCGTTTCGTTGGTAAAAGTGGTGCTTGCTAAAAGAGTTCCGGTTGCTGACCAGATCTTGCCAATATGAGTTCCTGTTTCGCTGGGGGCTTTCCAAAAGCGAACGACGGAAATCTCTCCTGCCGCGGTGCTGCGGAATTTCATTCCTAATTCGTAAGAGCTATCGCTGTTATTGGGAATGCTTGGAACTTGATTGCTAAAGATGGTAACCATACTTAGTTTCCCATTGGTTTAATAATTACGGAAGATAAAAAGTAACTTCCTTAGGGACTTACAAATAAAAAAATAATCAACTACTTCTTGTGGGCTGGCCAAGCCAAGGGCGGACAAGATGTCCACCCCACAAGATTAGGTAATTAAGTTCTGGGAAGTCCCTTAAACCTGACAAGCTACTTTCAAAACTTCCACCACATAGTCCTGTTCCTGTTCAGTCATTTGATGAAACAGGGGTAGGAGAACTGTGTGGTCTTGTGCTTGCTCACTTTCAGAAAGGCGATCGCACTTTCCAACTTCACACTCACAAGCTTTCGACTCAACTCCACACGACCAAGCTTCTTTTTCATAAGCACTTTCACGGTGAACGCACATCACTCCGCGTCGTGTGGCAATGCCAGCATCTAACATTTGCTGCATTACTTGTAGCTGGTCGCATTTATCTAGGAGCCGGACACAAAAACTCTGCCAGTTACTCTTAGCCCAGCTTGGCTCGGTGGGTAACTTTAATCCCGGCAGATTTGCTAGTTTTTCTTGATATCGCTGTGCCAAATAACGCCGACGTTCCACTATCTCTGGCAGGCGTTTGAGTTGTTCTCGCCCGACTGCTGCTTGAATATCAGTCATGCGGTAGTTGTAACCCATGATTGGGTATGTCTCAAATATTACTTGTTTTGCACCGTGGCGCACAGTATCGGGGACACTCATGCCATGTTGCCGCCAGAGGCGAAACTGCTTATCCCATTGGGGATTATTTGTAGTCAGCATCCCGCCATCACCGGTGCTGATCACTTTTCGGGGGTGAAAAGAAAAGCAAGCGATATCGCCATGCGGTTTGCCAATTTTCTCCCACTGCCCATTCCAGAGAATTTCACTGCCGATGGCACAAGCCGCATCTTCAACCACTGGTAACTGATAGCGGTGGGCAACATCCAAGATGGCTTTGAGGTCGCAAGGCATCCCGATTTGATGGACAATCAAAATCGCACGGGTGCGATCGCTAATCACATCTTCAATTAACATCGGGTTGATGTTGTATGTTTGTGGTTCAATGTCCACAAATACTGGTGTTGCGCCGCAGTAACGAATGCTGTTGGCTGTGGCAATATAAGAATGGCTCACAGTAATTACTTCATCCCCCGGTTGCACTCCCACAGCTAAAAGCGCTAAATGTAATGCTGTGGTACAGTTGGAGACGGCACAAGCGTAATTTGCTCCGACGTAAGCGGCAAATTCTTGTTCAAAAGCAGCAACTTCTGGCCCTTGTGTTACCCAGCCAGACATAATCGCTCGTTTAGCCGCTTCAGCCTCCGCCTCCCCCATCCAAGGTTTGGCGATGGGGATAAAAGATTTGACTTCAGACACGCTGTTTGCTCCTCTCTACATCCCAGTTACGGACAATTTCGTTTTCTAGTAGGACTTCTGGAGATTTGCCAAAACTCACATACCAATCTCTGAGTTTGATTAAACCTTCAGACAGCGATATTTCTGGCTTGAATCCCAAAAGTTTGTACGCCTTTGTAGTTTCAGCATATAAACGCAACACATCACCAGGACGAGATTCATCATGAATCACGCTTGTGTTTGCTGGTTCCATGATTGATGCTATTTCTTTTGCCAAATCGTTAATGGCAATTTCAAAGCCACTACCCAAATTAATTGTTTGTCCGATGGCAGAGTCTGTAAATCCTGCCAACATAATTCCCCTAGCTGTATCGCCAACATAAGTGAAGTCTCTAGTCTGGCTACCATCGCCAAAAATTACCATTGGTTTGCCAGCCATGCTACGCAGTAAAAACTTGGGTATGACTTCTCCGCTATCTCCTTCATGGTGACAACGCGGCCCGTAGGCGTTGAAAGGACGCACTACAACAGTGGGGTAGCCATAAGTTTCGTAGAATGCCCTGGTATAACATTCTCCAGCTAACTTAGAACCACCATAAACAGTCATGGGAAAAGTTGGGTGTTCTTCTGTCATTGGTACCCAACGGGCAGTACCATAAACTTCGGAACTGGAAACATATACAAACCGACTGACTCCTGTTGCTTTAGCGGCGCTTAATAGTTGGAGAGTCGCTGTCGCATTGACTTCATGATTTTCATGGGGTGAGTGGATGGAATGCCGGACACCCAAGCAGGCTAGATGAAATACGATATCTACGCCTGACATTAATTTTGTCATGCGATCGCTATCTCGAATGTCTGCTACAACTAATTCCAAGCGATCGCTAGGTAAATTTTCTAGGTTTTGCCGTTTTCCATTCACCAAATTATCAACAACCACAACCTGATTTGTTGTTTTAGTTATGATTTGATGTACTAGTTCAGAGCCGATAAAACCGGCACCACCTGTAATTAAAATTCGCTGATTTTGCATATTTATTATTTTGTATTCTCCGATGGTTCATATCCTTGCCGCCAGCGCAAAAACTTAGCAGGGACACCAGCGACGATGGCATAAGGTGGTACATCTTTGGTGACAACTGCCCCAGCGCCAACGATGCTGCCTTTACCAACGGTGACTCCTGGTAAAATGATTGCGTTCATACCAATGTCAGCTCCTGATTCAATTCTTACCGGATTGACTTCAAAATCTGTTTGGATGATCGGAGTTTCTATCGGTAATCCAGTGTGGGATGAGCATAAAACTTTTGCTCCTGGGCCCCAGCCTACAAAGTCTTCAATGATCAAGTCTCTGGCGTCAAAATAGCTCTGGGGGCCAATCCAAACATTGTTGCCAATGATACATCTACCTTTAAACCATCCCTGGATACAGGTTTGTCCGCCGATGAATACTGAGTTACCAATTTCAAAGGTTTCTAAGTGCTTAAAACTAACACCAGTACTAATTTGCACGCCATGTCCAAACTGCCGAGCCATTGCACGCCAGATGACTCGCCGCATTAACATATCATAATCACCATCACCGACTGCAAAGCGGCTGTACAAATCAAGTAAGCCGCCGCGATCGTATTTGCTACGTAAATGCTCTGCTAATCCGATTTCAAAGTCAGGATCTAGTTTAAGTTCCTGGGAACCGTGGACAGCCTTAATCAGCTGTGTTCTCCCATTCAGCACATTAGACATTCATCACCTCCAAAACTGCAACGCTTTGAGCGTCTATAAATCCACCCTGGAAATTTTTGTCTCTAGTAGAATGAAAAAAATAGAGAAGTTTTTAGCTGGGGTTAAGTGCAATACTTGTCGGTTAAAGGGAAAAGGGGAAGGGGAAAGGGGAAAGAAAAAACCTTTAACCTTTACCCTTTAACCTTTTCCCCAGACCCAATGCCGAGTTAAAAATCGTTAACCGAGCAGTATTGGGGTTAAGTGTTTGATGGTAATACATTCGCCCAAGGAAACCATTCTATTGGATTTTCTGGTGTTACATCTGCACGAACTCTGATCTGGCGGACTTCTCCCAGGAACATAATATGTGTTCCTAAAGTGACTTCACCTATAATTTGACAGTCAAAGTGTATGGGCAAAGCGGGTAAAACAGGTGCCCAGTCATGTGCTTCTACCTGCAATCCCGCCCGTGCGACTTTTTGCGGATCTTTAGCAAGAGAAATGTTGCCTGCATATTTGATGGCGTCAATGACAACATCGTTAATAAACGGCACACCGCAGCCGAATTTGCCAGTTTTGCGGATCAAGTCCAAACTTACACGCGGGGCATAACGCTCATTAATTTTGGCGTAAGAAATGCAAGGGGTAATTACTAATGGATGTCGGCTGACAATTGTCGTTGAGCCACAAGGCATGAGGTTGGGAGTTCCATCTTCCGCCCAGCAGGTAATCATGCCAGCTGATGATGGAAAGAAACAAGGCCAACGAGCTTTATCGTTATCGACTTGTACTTGATCTTCTGGTAAAGGAGAAAGATACTTAATTGCCATGCCATTTTCCACAGCATCGGCTTCAAAGGCAATTGTCCCTGGCGATGGAAAGGCATAGTGGGGTGTATATCCTTTTTTGTAACTGGGGTCTACCATCACTTCTTCAGTTACAGATACACCCTTTTGAAGTTCGTTTTGTGGTTCCCAAGCTGGTAAGCTGCGCCAGAGGATTTGGCTACACCCTTGTGCTATGTCTTCTCGCAGCTGAATGGCATTAATTTCCAGAAAATAAACTCTATGGCTACCAACGTCAACCCAAGGTTGAGAATAAATTGGTTGACCGGCAAAATCTTTACCAGGCTTAACAAGTTTTGCCTCGTAAATCATGTATGCAGAGTCAAAAACAAATGTGTCATTTGTTAAGGCTTTGCGTGTTGATAATCCCGAATAAGCGATGCGTGAGTGAGTCTTTTCTTCGGGTACGGTAGTAATGGCATTCATCGCTTTGTCAAGTTCTTCCCCTGGAGGAAGAAATTGTACGGCAACGCTACCACTGCTTTCTAGCATGTCAGTAAAGGTGCCCCGGACATGATGTCGTTCTGATAGCTCTTGAATACAAAAGCTGAGAGCTAAAATATAAGGAAACCTATTGACTATTGAGGCTCCGACAACTTTTTCTAAACCAATTTGCGAACCATCAGCAGTTGTCACTAAACAAATTGGGGAAGGGAAAAAAGCCGGCCATCGACTATCATTTGATAGTTGTTCTGGAGTTTCTGGCAAATCGCGGACATAAATAGATTTGTCTTTTACCACTCGCCAATTAGCAGCAGTTTCTAAGCTGGTATGCGGCCAAAAATAGCGGTACTTTTCTAAAACATCATGCATAAAACGCCTCTATCACTTCTAAAAATTCATTGCTCAAAAATTGACTGTTGACTGTTAACCGTCAACGGCATCGGGGTGTCTTTCATCTCATTCTTAGAAGGAATGGGTTTTGCCGACGCTTTTTGAGCAAAACCTATAGAACTTGCATAGCCTGTTTGACGCTTTGGCTCACAGTCTCGATCTGTGCTTGAGAGAGTTCTGCATACATGGGCAGAGATAACACTTCTTTGGCTGCGGCTTCTGAATGGGGAAAATCTCCAGCTTGATAACCCAATTCAGCATACGCTTGCTGGAGATGAACTGGAATTGGGTAATGAATGCCTGTTTGAATTTCCATTTCTTGGAGGCTTTGTTGCAGGGCGTCTCTTTGTGGCGATCGCACTGCATAGACATGGTAAACGTGACGACTGTAAGGCATCACAGTGGGCGTACTTACACCAGAGTCTTTTAAAAGTTCGTCGTAGTATGCTGCGTGGCTTCTTCTGGCTTCTGTCCAGGCTTCGATGTAGCGTAACTTCACCCGTAAAATCCCTCCCTGGATGCCATCCATGCGATAGTTGTAACCTTTGAGGACGTGGTGATACCTGCTTTCTTGACCCCAGTCGCGCAACATTCCCATAGTACGGGCATATTCGGGATTGTTGGTGACTGCCATGCCTCCTTCACCGTAAGCCCCTAAATTTTTGCCAGGGTAAAAACTGAAACAACCAATATCACCAATGCTACCTACACGTTGTCCTTTGTATTCAGCGCCGTGGGCTTGGGCTGCATCTTCTATGACCACCAAACCATGACGGCGGGCAATGTCCAAAATTGGCTCCATATCTGCTGGTTGACCGTATAAATGTACGGGCAGAATGGCTTTTGTGCGCTCGGTTATCGCTTTTTCAATTTGATTGACATCGATTGTGTAGGAAACAGGATCGATATCTACGAAAACTGGTGTGGCTCCGGTGTAACAAATTGCTGCTGTGGTCGCCACAAATGTGAAAGGTACGGTAATTACTTCGTCACCAGCACCGATGCCTGCTGCTAGTAATGCTAAATGCAGGGCACTAGTACCTGTATTGACAGCAACGCCATAATCTGCATTGCAGTAATCGGCAAATTCTTTTTCTAATGCTTTGACTTCATTGCCCAAAACGAATTGGGTGCTTGCCAGGACTTTTAAAACGGCACTATCAATTTCGTCTTTAATACTGAAATATTGAGTTTTTAAATCTACAAATGGAATCATGCTGCTACCTCTGCCAGATTCAATTCAATTAATTGGCCTTGCTTTTTGAGAGACTGGGTTGCAGCTTCGAGAATTCTCACTATCCGCAGTCCTGCTTCGCCATCGGTGAGTGGGCGATCGCCTTTTTGAATACAATCAATGAAGTGTAATCCTTCTGTTTTCAATGCCTCTGTCACATCCAACTTAGGCGACCACATATCTCCTGTGCGATAACCAATCATCATTTGGTAGACGCTTTCAGTATTACCGTTGACTGTAATACCCTTGTCGTAAATTTTGAGTTTTTCACTTGGTTCTAAGTCATCGTAAACAATCATCCGTTGACTACCACCAATCAATGTACGGCGGATTTTCACTGGTGCGAGCCAATTGACATTAATATGAGCGATGAGATTCTTTTCAAAGAATAAGGTCAAGTAGGCAAGATTTTCTGGTTCTCCAGGAACGTGGCTGATGCCTGTAGCCGAGACTGCATAAGGCTGAGATGGCAATACATAGTTCATAATCGATAAATCGTGGACTGCCAAATCCCAGACGACGTTCACATCATGCTGAAAAAGTCCCAGGTTAACGCGTACAGAATCATAGTAGTAAATATCACCCAAAGAGTTAGTGGCGATCAAATCGTGCATTTTGCGGACAGCACCAGTGTAAACAAAGGTGTGATCCACCATTAATACAAGGTTGCGTTTTTCTGCCTCTTCAATCAGCCGCTTTGCTTGTTCGGAGGTAGTTGTCATTGGCTTTTCCACTAGCACGTGTTTGCCAGCCTGCAATGCAGCTAAAGCTAATTCAAAGTGAGTGGAAACTGGTGTGGCAATGGCTACAGCGTCAATTTTAGGATCTGTAAATATATCTCGACAATCTTGAGTAACTTGAATTGTAGGATATCGAGCTTGGACTTTTGCCAGTAGTTCTGCTTTAAAATCGCTGACTGTTCTTACCTGAACTCCTGGCATTTCGACAAAATTTCTGACTAAATTTGGCCCCCAATAACCATAGCCAATGACACCGATATTAATCATGTTTGCTGTTCTTTTTAATTAATGAAAGTTGATTTTTTTATGCATTGAATTATTGCCGATTTTGAGTGGCAATAATTCATAATTGGCTCTGAAAAAGTTTTATTTTTGTTAGGTGTGAAAATTCACAAACCTGCTAACTAATGTACAAAAATTAGAGGTGCTTACAAACTGCTAGCCGACATTTGCAAATTTTGGCGATGGCGCACATCTCCGATGACACGCGCCGGGACTCCAACTACAATTGCATAATCAGGAACGTCTTCAGTTACTACTGCTCCAGCACCGACAATGGCTTTTTCACCAATCGTTACTCCTGGTAGCACGGTGGCGTTGCTACCAATAGATGCACAGCGCTTCACTAAAGTTTTGATTGTATACCAATCATCGTCTGTTTTTAAACTACCATCTTCATTGGTTGCACGAGGATAAAGGTCATTAGTAAACATGACTCCATGACCGATAAAAACTTCATCTTCCAAGACAACGCCTTCACACAAAAAACTGTGGGATGAAATTTTACACCGACTTCCAATGGTGACATCTTTCTGAATTTCCACAAATGTCCCGATTTTCGTATCATCGCCCACAATGCAACCGTAGAGGTTGACAAGATGGGGATGAAAAATCTTGACGTTTGTGCCTAACTTCACATCATGATTTACAGCCATTATTTAATCTGCCTTGAAATTAATGCTTTTCCACATTTTGCCAAATAGCATCTTCTAAATAAGTACACTCATCAGCTTGCCATTGATAATCTGCACGCTCGATATTGTACATAGTCACTTCAAACGGGCAAATTTCTCTCAAGTTTTCTAGTAGAGTGTCGCTACGACGGTTAGAGAACCATGTGGTTAATGTGTACGAACCCATGTACAGTCTAAATTTGGGAATCTGACATCGCAAAATAAATGTCCCTGGCTCTCGGCAAAAGGGAGCATCGGAGTTGAAAAACCAGAAGATACAAATCGGTTGTTGTAAAAAATTAACTATCTGAAAGGAGAAACGCAGACTTTCATGAGGTTCCGTCACGTGTAGGGCAAACTCAAAGGTAATGGGTTCTCCCCAAGAGTGAATTCCTTGGGCTTCAGAGGTGTGTGCCTTTGCCCAAGCTACATAATTACCAGTTTTATTGACAGGAGCTTGGTAATCTGCTTGCAAGACAGAATTATCTTTCTGCCCAGCCATATATAACTGCACTGCTTTGCCAGTATCACCATCAAATTGAACGCTACCCTTAGAAAGTAGTATGCAACGTTTAGTGAGTTGGGCGATCGCTTGCATACTATGACTGACAAATAAAACTGTTCGTCCTTCTCTGGTGGCGACATCACCCATTTTCCCCAAGCACTTTTTCTGAAACGCCGAATCACCTACAGCCAAAACTTCATCGACAATTAAAATTTCTGGCTCTAAATGGGCGGCCACGGAAAAAGCAAGACGCACGTACATTCCTGAAGAATAGCGCTTAACTGGGGTATCTAAAAACTTCTCAACCTCAGCAAAAGCTACTATTTCATCAAATTTCTTTTTAATTTCGGCTTTACTCATCCCCAAAACGGAACCGTTGAGATAAATGTTCTCGCGTCCCGTCAGTTCTGGGTGAAATCCCGTTCCTACTTCTAATAAACTCGCTACCCGCCCTTTAATGGCGATACGTCCCCGCGTCGGTTCGGTAATCCGGCTAAGAACTTTTAACAAAGTAGATTTCCCTGCACCATTGCGTCCAATGACACCAATGGCTTCCCCTTGTTGAATTTCAAAGGAAATATCTTTCAAAGCCCAAAATTCTTCCCGTGCGGGGTTGGGGATTTTTTTGCCACTGGGTTTGATAAATGTTTTGGCAAAAGATTTAGCACCATCAGTAATCACATCCCGTAGCGCTTTGTAACGACTTCTTCCCTCTTGCTGGTGAGCGATGATATATTTTTTGCTTAAATTTTCTACACTAATCATGTTCTCAGACATCTGCACAGAATCCTTGCTAAATTACATCAGCAAATGTCCGTTCCACTTTGCGGAAGTACCAAATGCTACTTACCAGCAACAGAGCAACTAGTCCCAAAGATAAGGAAAATCCAGTCCAATAAAGTTTGGACTCTCCTCCTAAAATAGCCCAGCGAAAGCCATCAATCACTCCCACCATTGGGTTTAGATAGTAAAGCAAACGCCATTGTTCTGGCACAAGGCTACTACTAAAACCCACGGGCGAGATATATAGACCAAACTGCACAATAAAGGGCACAATATAACGGAAGTCTCGATATTCCACATTTAAAGCTGCTAACCACAGCCCCACTCCTAGTGAAGCAGCAAAGGCAATAGCAATAAATAACGGTAAGGATAATATCTGCCAACTGGGAATAAAATTATACCAAGCCATTAGCCCTACAAGGATCATCCCAGAAACGAGAAAGTCCACAAAGCTAACAATGACGGAACTCGCAGGTACAATCAACCGAGGAAAGTAAACTTTAGAAATCAAGTTGGCATTAATAATTAAGCTATTACTACACTCAGTTAAAGCACTGGCGAAAAATTGCCAAGGTAACAAGGCAGCAAATACCAGTATTGGATAGGGTGCTGTGCCTTCTGAAGGTAATTTCGCCAAGTTTCCAAAGATGACGCTGAACACCACCATTGTTAAAAATGGTCGAATCAGCGCCCAGAGCATACCAATTATTGTTTGCTTGTAGCGTACTAAAATATCACGCCAGGATAGAAAATAAAATAGCTCTCGGTAGCGCCATAGGTCTTTCCAATACTGCTGCTCTGTTTGTCCAGCTTCAATGATCAACTCTGGCTTTGACGTAATTTTCTGACTACTCATAATAATTTTGATTAAAAACCATTGCTTTTAAGCATTAATGGACAAACTGAAAATCTTTGATACTGTGATAATTGAGTACCTTTGCCTGTCTGCGAGTAAATTCTCCCACGGAGGGGTTGCCTTGAGGATCGATCGCTCCTGTTACTTGCTGCCAAAGTTCTGGTGGCGCTACTGAAACTTTATAGGTGCGTTCCTCTAACTTGCAGACGTGATACCATTTTGTTTGTTGGCATTCTTCGCACCAAAAGGCTTCTAACCACTCTCCTTCCAGAGAGACTGTGGTTTTATTTGTTACTAGCAACAATGCGCTGCGGCGACTCATACCCCGCTGCTGCAACTGTCCTGCTCGGTCAGCAAACAATTGATATTTTTGACTCCTACTTTCCAGGTAGCTGTTATGAATTGGACAATAGATTGCTCGTCGTTTTGAACGTTTCCGATTTCGGTCACACCTTCTCTGCAATTCGACCTCCCACTTAAATAAATAGACAAAAAATTCTGGAAGGTTTCGTTGGAGGAACTGAGATCAAAAAGACCATCGAAGCTCATCTCCTATAGTTAAAAACTAAATACTATTTAATTGAAGTATGCTAATTGACCAAGATTGTGAAATCAGGAGTTTATTTTTTGCTATCTGATGACAAGTTAAACTTGTGAAATAGCATATCACCTAAATTTTTTATCCAATTGGTTATTAATGGCTTGTCAATCTGTCTTAAAGCATAACATAGTATCGTGCCTTTATATTATCTTAATCAACTTCATTACAATTGGAACATAAAACATTTTTTGGCATGATTTTTAGCAGTATCAGCATGAAAATAAGTAAGACTAATAAATGTTCTATTATATATAAGCCTAACTGCTAACTATGTTTTATAGCTCTGCCATCGCATTTGCTAGTTAGCTCGATCCCTTGCTTATTCTCTGCTAATTGACGCATTAATTAATCCAACCCTCCGAAAACTAAATTTTGCTGGAATGTGTCAGAGTTTGAGAACTTATTCTTCCAAAACATCTTTATGAAGCACAATTAATAGCTGGGTATCACCTCAAAGAATAAACGATTGATTGGCTCAAATTCATGAAAACTTTAGAAGATAAAGACTTGACTTGAGTTTACAAATTAGGGAACTCCAAAAAATAAATTATTCTAGTTAATGTGTTGACTGTTGAGTGTTAACCGTCTCGAATAACATTTGATGGTGCCAAGGTTTGAATCTCAATAAAGTATTGCCGAACTCAAAAGATGGCAGCAAGTATTTATTATCCAAGGGCAAACTTAGACTGATACTAAATTTGGTTATGATGTATTATTTGAAATTTTGACCGCAGCTTTGTAATCCAAAATTCCAAACTTGTACTGAGCCTGTCAAAGTATCTCAAATCCCAAATTGGTATCACCCTGTTAATAGGATTTCACTCTCAGCAGAGGCAGGAGCCAAGGAGAATACTTTGTATGCTATGTGTTTCCGGATTGGTATAAGGCTAAAAGTCTTTAGAGCCTACACCAATCTGTGTTGATAATTTTTCAAAGAACTATTTTGTAGGGCTTTGAGACATAGCGATGGCATCATCTGATGAAATTGCTTGCCGCAGGACATCAAGGTATTGTTGAGAAATAATTTTAGGTGTGAAATGGGATCGCAGATACTGACGACCTGCTTTGCCCATACGCTCTCCCAACTGGCGATCGCGACTGAGTAAGCGAATGAATTGAGCTAAAGCATGACTGTCTCCATTCTCAAATGTGCCACCGCACTCAGCTTCGGCAATAAATTCTCTCAAGTATGAATACTGCGAACAAATCACCGCTATCGGTCTTCCTGATGCTAAAGCTGAGTAAAGCTTGCTCGGAACCACTAAACTCTCGCTCGATGCATCCACACTCACCAATGAGAGATCGCAAGCAGTTAATGAATAAGGAAGTACCTGCTTGTCTTGATATGGCAGAAATGTAAAATTCAACAGTCCTAATTCATGCACTTGTTGAATCAATTCATCGCGTTTAGCTCCACCACCAATGCAGACAAACTGAATTGGTTCATCTTGCAGTTCTTGAGCGGCTTGGAGGATAGTTGCCATATCATGGCAGCGTCCCATATTTCCAGAGTAGAGTACGGTAAATTTATCTACTAAGTTATGCTTCAGGGCAAACCAATTGTCTTCTTTGGGAATTGGCACAATTAATTCCGGGTTTGCCCAACTGTGGATGACTGAAATTTTATCAGCTACTTGCGGGCAGTTTGCCAACACTTTCTCTTTCATGGCTGGACTGAGAACCACAATTCCCTTGGCGTTTTGCCAAACCAATCTGTTCGTGGCACGCCATAACTTTGCTAGCCAGTGATGCTTTGAGATCACTCCCAGAGCGATGGCAATATCGGGATACAGATCGTAGATAATGCAAACATAGGGAAGTCGAAACAACAAGTGAGCCAGATATCCCACTATCGGCAAGAATGGAGGGGCTGTAGTTACCAACAATACATTACTCCGCCGCCAAGCCCTCAGTAGATACAGCACAGCACGTAAGGTATATAAAACACCATTGATAGCTTTACCACGAATTCGCCCAGGCCAAAGTTGGGCTGTGCGCGATCGCTGGACTCGGATTCTACCCAGACGTTCAACTGGTAAAGCAGGTGTATGGGAGTCAAAGGCATATCCTGGCTGACTCGTAAAAACCTCAACATCCACTCCTTGCTGCCCTAATTGTTTTACTAATTCCTCAATTAGCTGTCCTGTAGGTGCATAGTCCGGTGGAAAAAATTGCGTGATAGCAGACAATTTGATTGATTGTTGAGTGTTTAGAGAATAGTCATTTTTAACATCTATCCGTGTAGAAATGGATTGCAAAAACTTTTCATTAATCCATTTATTTAGTCTCATCAGTTGTTTCCTGTTATACAAATTTTATTCAATACGCTATTGAACTGCTCAAGCCATTAATTACACAACAAAGACTTGTCTGTTTTCACAAATATTTTATGTTTGCCTAAAGCAAGTTTATTAATTTACTGGTATACATAGAGTCTTTTAAAAATCGCACACATAGTATATATGCTAGATAAAAGCATAAGGTAACTCCAAAAAATAAACAATAGCTTCGGGTCATTGACCGTTGACTGTGAGCTGTTAACTATCGATAGTCAACAGTAGCAATCGAATATTTTTTTACTTGAAAGTTCCTAACTATGCCACTTCAGCATATAAGTGGATATTTATACTCTTTTAATTTGTATACGCGACTTTTCGGGACAAGGGAACACAACTAAAAGCGAAAGTCTAAAGAGCTACCATCATTTTAGACATTTACAGGCTTTTAAACCAACTTTATTTGATGTCTAAAAAATTCTCACAGCCACTATCCACTAGTGTCGGCTGAAAAATGGTGTTGACTGAAATATTGGGAGTCTATGGTCATTGAAGTTCGGACATTTTAACTTACTTAATATTTGAGATGGAATGAGCAATATTTTTTACATAACTAGGCTTTGGGTATTGTTTCTAATTCAATATCATATTTTACATGGAATTTTCTACAACAATACCATGAGAAAACAATGTTTAAAATTCGTCCTTCCACTTCACGAAAAATTTATTTTTTCCGAATGTAGATAAACGAAAACTTCATACAATAGTCATTGTTTTGTAAACAAATTTTGATACCAAAAAAATCCTATATCTATTAAGTTGGGATTAGCTACTTTTGTGATGTTGGTAATAAATCAAGTATCAGTTTTCTACGCAGAAGCAATCTTAAAAATTAATAAAGTATTAAATTTTACCTAATTATCCGTTAATAAAAGTTTTGAGAAGTGAGAATTCACGTAGTGATATTGAAATTACTCTAGCTACGATTGATGTAAAAGATTTATCATCTGACCGATATAAAAGTCTCAGGTCATGAGAGATTGATTATGATTTTCAGTATTGATATCGAATAAAAAAATGTATACTTAAAAACAAAGACTTTATCATCCTTAGTGACTCTGGTAAAATTTCAGAGAGTAAACAGACTAGAATCATAACAGTTCACACTAAGTAAGAGTTATCATCATACAAGTTAAAAGCTAACTCAAAGGATACATTAATACTTAGAAACCATCGAAATCTGGATTTTTGCTGCCCTTGATGCATCATACTAAATAACTTTGCTAATCTGGTGGCTAGTAATAAACCTTTGTATGGTTATTTACTTAACCTGGAAATACTGAAGTTATTACAGACATTTTTTGTAGCGTAATTAATAAGTATTTTTAAATAGATGGAGAATCATTCTTCCCAATCGTCAAATTCTGACGAGAATCGGAACTCTCTACCACCATTTCTTCAGTCTCAACCTTTGCCGTGGTCACAAGAGCAAGGAAATGATTCGAGTTCCGGACAATTCCTCAGTATTTTACAGAGACGAGCGCTGGTTATTGCAGGGGTAAGTATTACTCTGATGACAGTTGTGGTTATCAACTTGATACTAAACCGCGAGTTACCGATATATGAAGGCAATTTTCGCTTATTAGTGGAACCTGTAAATGATGACTCTAAAGTAGTGGATATTGTCAAAGACCCCAATGTAACCAAATCTGGTTTAGATTATGACAGTCAAATTGAGGTTCTCAAAAGCCCTGAATTAATGGGAGAAATTCTCAAGAACCTCAAAACTACCTATCAAGATATCAACTATAATTCCCTGATGGCAAATTTCACGATTTCTCGGTTAGCTCAAACCAAGATCATTGAAGTTCGTTATCGAAGTCACAATGCAAACCAAGTTAAAACTGTACTCGACCAAATTGCTGAAGATTATATAGAATACAGCCGTGAAAGGCGGCAAACCAAGCTACGCCAAGGAATTCAGTTTGTTGAAAAACAACTACCATCGATCCAAAATCGAGTTGATGAGCTTCAGAAAGAACTGCAAACTTTCCGGCAAAAGTACGATTTTTTTGACCCACAAATTCAGTCAGAACAAGTTGTTAATCGCATCAGTAGCTTGTCTGAGGAAAGACAAGTGGTGAATCAGCAATTGGCACAAGCTCGTGCCAATTTATCTGTTCTACAGAAAAAAGATGGTCAGGTGGCAACCCTCAAGGATGCTGCGTTGTATCAACAGTTACTAGCTCAATTACAGGAATTAGACGTTAAAATTGCTACCGAATCAACTCGTTTGCAAGATAGTAACCCAACCATCCAAACATTGAAGCAGCAACGATCGAGGCTAGTACCTTTGCTCAATCAGGAAGCACGACGCTTTCTAAGTACAAAAGTGTCAGAGTTAACAACTCAACTCAAAACTCTAGAAGTGCAAAGCCAAGAGCTAGCTAAAGCAGAGCAGAAACTCGAACGACAACGCAAGCAATGGCCAATTTTGGCACGACAATACACCGAACTACAGCGAAACTTAGAGGTGGCAACTGAGAGCTTGAATCGTTTTTTATCTACTCGCGAAAACCTGCAAATTCAGATATCTCAGACAGAACTTGGTTGGCAGTTACTAGAAGCACCAAGTAAGCCGAAGTTTCCAATCTCTGATTCGAGTTTGAAACGTTATTTAATACCAGGAATAGTTGGGAGCATAGCTTTAGGAGTTGGTGTCGCCATATTGTTGGAAAAGCTAGATAAGACATACCATAGCTCTCAGACACTAAAGGAAGAAGTTAAACTACCGTTGTTAGGAAATATTCCATTTGAAAAACAAATCGAAAGCACTCAAAACTATGCACCCACATGGAAAATTCCCATTCTTAAAAGTGTTTCTGGCTTGAGTATATTCAGAAAAAAAGACCAGGAAGATAGCAGTTATTCGGCAAAATTTTTAGAAGCTTTGCGGGTGCTGTATACAAATGTGCAATTGGTTAGTGGCGATCGCTCCATTACTTCTCTAACTATCACCTCAGCTATGGAAGGCGATGGGAAATCCACTATCGCCTTCCATCTAGCTAAAGTAGCTACAGAAATGGGGCAACGAGTACTACTTGTAGATGCTAATTTACGCCAACCCAACATTCACAACTTATCAAATCTGAATAACTCACGGGGATTAAGCAATTTAATCTTGACAAACGTCGCCATGAACGAGGCGATTCGACAGTTACCTTCTATGAATGAACTATCTGTAATCACTGCTGGTTCGATACCGCCAGATCCGACAAAACTACTTTCATCTGAAGAGATGAAGCGATTAATGATGAATTTCCATCATACCTTTGACTTGGTAATTTATGACGCTCCCCCTGTGTTAGAACTAGCAGATGTTAGCTTACTTGCACCCCATACTGATGGCATATTGTTAGTGGTGAGAATTGATAAAACCGACTCATCAATGCTCCAGCGAACTTTAGAGCATCTCAAGACTTACCGCATGAATGTTTTAGGTATGGTTAGTAACGGTAACAAGAGCAATAATCGGTGTTAATTGTTGACTGTTGACTGTTGACTGTCAACCGTTAACAGTTAACACATAATATTTCACAAATTATTTGGGATTACTATAGGAAACTAAGTAAATTTTTAATGTTCATCAGTCTGTAGTTTGATAAAAATGTGACTTAATTTCAGCAAATTTAGAACTATAGATACATATAAATAAACACAGAGGATTTCTCATCTGTGTTTATTTCAAGCTGAATTTTTAATTTCTAATTTTCATCCCGTCCGTGAACTTGAGCAGGAGGGCTTGTTGCCTCAACAGCAGTGAATAGTTCTAGAATTTTGTATGTGTGGGTAGCTCCTTTTGGTACTACCCAAGAATTCCCCGGCTCTAGTAAGATATTTTGCCCTTCAATGTGCAATTCTGCACGTCCATTGATTACATAACCAACAGTTTCATATTCGCGTGCTGTTGGTTCTTTAGGTTCATTGGGTTGTTCATTTTCCCACAAACGCATGGAAATATTTTTACCAGATGCTAGATATTTTTGACCAAGTTGACCTTTAGGAGAATAAGCAGAATCTATTTTCGTAACTGTTTTATCAGGCATGTTTTCTCCTTTCAATAATGTATGGTTTTTCTATTTGATTTGTGAATTTATTAATTAGGCAATAGACAATTTTTTATTGCCTATTGCCTATTTTGCCCGTTACCTGAGGTATAGATAATTTGTTGGCACAATCAAATCAGATTGATATGAGAGTCAAAAATTAGAATCCAAACTTGCTAAAATTCTAATCTCTGTTTCTGACTGGCGTGTTAGGAGGATATTGATAATAACCTTCTGTATCTCTCTCTAATCGGTTAGTTTTGTCTGCGGCTCTATTTTTTGTGCCATCAAAAAACTCTCTTGTAGCTCTAGGAGTTTGTTCATCCAAGTTTAACTTTTGACGGACATTATCAACAGCACCTTTTAAATTGTTTTGGGCATTTCTGATTTGGGTATCGTTTCTAACTTCACCTCGATTGTCTGGTATGCCTTTATAATAAGTGCCCTCTGGGGTTACCACATCAGCGCGGGCTGCATTATCGTAACTAAAAGCTTGGCCAAATAAAAACATAAATCCTAGCAGAAAGACCACAATTATCTGACGGATACGAAAATTTTTGACCACATAAATCAGTCTATTCATAATAATCCTCAATTACATTGATGTTGGAGTAAATTCACAAAATTGAATGCTTATTTTCCATTCAATATTTGGTAGCAACTTGCATTGAGTTAGCTTGCTTTGAAGAGGTAAAACCTCTATTTCTGTATTTGCAGATTATTCCGAAAACGATAATTTCCAGAACATCTGTTTTACTAGAAAAGCACAGAGATGCTTCTCTACTAAAAATTATTTACATCGATACAGCAGCACCGGTAGTTGGTTTCGGAGGCTGAATTTGAGAGGCTGTCCGCACCCGATACAACTCTATTAGTCGCTGTTCGTATTTCAATAAATCTTGGTAAATTTCTTTAAAAATAGCAGTTGCTACTGGGTCGGTGAACATTGCACACAAATTGCCAATATCACCAATACCTGTTTGCACATCTCCCAAAGCAGAACGTAATTGATAGATGTCGTCACTGCCTGTGAGGGCACTTTTGACTTTGGCATACTGATTGGCGACATTTGCTCCTAGAGAAGTTTTTTCACCTAATGCTTGAAGATATGTTTCTAGTTTTTGAATATGGCGTTGTTTGTTGGCAATAATATCTTGAAAAACTAGTTTTATTTCAGCATCAGATTCTTTTTCTGTATATTTTTCTAATGCTTCTAAGGAATAACGTTCTCCTGCAAGGGCAGTATTTAAACCTCTGCCAATTTCACCTTTTGTCGATCCGCCCCAAGCATCAGCTAGTTTCCACCATTGGGCAGTTGTATCTTTTTCCTCTGGCAATGCCACATCTTTGCCACTATAACCCAAGCGACTCAAAATAGCTGTGGTAAAAATTGCCAAGTCTCCAGGTTCGCGAGATGTAATTAAATTTCCATCGACTATTAAAGGTTCATCTGAATAATTTGCCCCTGCATTAGCGATGTCTTTGCTAATAGCAGTAAAACCAGTAATTTGTTTACCTTTAATTAAGTCGCCTTCAATCAAAACTTGTGGCCCGTGGCAAACCGCAGCGACTAATTTTCCTTGTTGTACAGCTTCTTGTACAAAGCGTACTGTATTCGGGTTGCGTCGCATTCTATCAGGAGCCATACCGCCGGGAATCACTACTGCATCGAATTCGCCTGCGATCGCCTCTGTTGTTGTACCATCAGGTTGGACGCTGAGTTTACCACGTTTACCTTTGTATTTTTCATTCATCCGGGAACCAAGGACTACTACATCCATTCCGGCTTGTTTTAGTCCATTATAAGGAACCGAAAATTCTACATCCTCTACTCCTTGTTCAATGAGGATAGCAACTTTTTTCTTACCAAAATGATTGTTATTTTGAGTCATAGTATGGTATTACCTGTTTATTTCTAGCATTTAACTAGCTAGTGTTTTCATTGAGGAGAACAATTAAAAAATTAGGTTTTTTTTCTCATCAAAAATTGCTTGAAATTGTCTGTTATGCAGGGACTTCCCCTGTTGGTGAAGTAGCAAACAATTCTTCATAATCGTGAGACAAATGGGCATGAAAAGCAGCAAATGTTTCTGGTTTAATTGTATTTTGCAACACTGCAAATACAGCACGGACATGAATTGCAGTGGTAGTTGGTTCTATATTTTCTTTTTGACTTGCACGAACAATAAATTCTTGCAAATTAAAAGAACCATCGCCATTTGCTTTCTGTCCCCGCAAATAATCGCCTAATTGTTGAGGTAAGTTTGCTGCTAACTTTTCCGCTTCATCACTAGCTATCCGTTCTTTAATAGTTTCTAATGTGGCACGGGTAGCGCGTTCTGCTTCTTCGCGAGAATCTGATTGAGCCAGGGTTTGCACGTGTGTAATAAACTCGTTGTACTCCACCTTCTACCTCCGCTGTGCAAAATCATTGAATGCATTTAACATTCAGGAAGTCAAGTAGGTCAACATAGAAACACGTAAAATATAGCCTTAGTAATTACTAAGCTCACTTCTAGTGACATTTCACGTTTAATTAAGTTGAGCTACTTAACAACATTAAAATGAGTAAATAAAATTCTATTTTTGGCGAATAAAAAATAGTTACGAGCGAGAAGTTGACTATCGAATAATTTCGGTTTGATAACTCCTAACTCATAACTAATAACTTCAACTACAAGTTGCTTGACCATGAATTGATACTTCCAATTTACGCTGCGATCGCTAGTTTAGCTTCGTACCAAGGGGATAGATTATTTTATGACTAAAGCCATACATCTTTAGTAAGAGAAGTTTGTCACCAGAAAACGTTACTGTAAGAATGCAGAAAATAGCTACTAAATATGGCAGAAAAAAATCACAATGACGAAATCAAAACTGATGATTTACCGCAAGAAATTACTGAATCTTACGGTACTGGTGTGAAGGACTTGCCAGGATACAATATTGGTGGGCGATCGCTGCGAGATGAAAGACGCCAGTACACAGAAACCAGCCCCGAACTCACAGGTGGCGATGTTGACGCTTATTGGGAAGATGCAGATGCAGTGGGAGATGAAGCTGTTGGCGGTACTGTTGCCACTCCCGATCAAAATGTCACTGAAGATATAGAAGCAGCAGTGGGTTTGGAAATGGACGATTTCGCTTTTCTGCGTACCAACGACATTTTAGAGGAACGTGACGACCGTCGTTGGGAGTTAGATCCCATGTCTTCGGAAGATTATCAACAACGGCGGGAATAAGTTGTTGAGTGTTGAGTGTTGACTGGGGACTTGCGAGACAAGGGAGACAAGGGAGACAAGGGGAGAAATTCCAACAATTCTTTCCCTTTGTCTCCCTCTTCCCATAGGTGTCAAGTTAAGCCTTGGTGAATAAAATGGCAGCTACATAAACAAAGCCCACCTTTCCTACGGAACGCTACGCGAACGTAGGCTAAGTGAATTTAACCCGCGCAGGCGGGTTTTGCCTGTGTAGACGCGGTTTCTAAGGGCCTGTTTCGCTTATTCTTCTTGCACATCAATCCAGATACTACCTTCTTCCACACGAATTGGGAAAATTGGCAGTGGTTTTTCTTGGGAAACCAACGATAGTACTTTACCTACGCCAGGTGGCCAGGGACACCAATTTTTCACCTCACCGGTATTTAGGTCAAAACTACTGCGATGGAAAGAGCAAACGATCGCTTTATCTTCAGTGATTTTTGCATTTTTCAAAGGCAATTTTAAGTGAGGGCAGGTGTTTTCTACAGCATAAAGTTGATTTTCGTGATTTAAAAGTAGGATTTTTCGGTTACCAACTTTTACCACTTGTCGCGCACCTGGCGATAGTTCTTCCACAGCAAGTACTTTAGTCCAACTCATTAGGTTCTCCTTTCCTAACAGATCTGCTTTTAGTTTCTCGCAATTGTGACCAGTGCGATCGCTTTTTAGGGTTGAGGAGGCGGGAGTGGAGAGTCAGAACAAAACTTAAACCCAAGGTTTTCATTCACAGCATAAGCTGTATCTGGATAGTCGCTAAATACGCCATCAATACCTAATTTGAAAAATAGCTCATATTCTCCTTGGGGATTTCCTAGAAAATCCAATGGCAAAAAGTAGTCTTCGTTACGGAAAGTCCAGGCATGAACTAGTAAACCACATGCATGAGCATCAATGTTTAAAGATGTTGGTGAGAGCAATTTACCAGTGCTATCTCTAGAAACTAAGAGATTTTTATGAATTCCGATGGCCTGTGCATATTTAGCAATTTCTTCTAAACCTGAAGTCGTGACTAAATCTGTATAGGTACTATTATTGCCACTAATTACAAAATCATAGGGTTTACCAGTATTATTCAGCAATTGCACCAAAGGTAAATCAGTTTTTGTAGATAAGTTTTGTAAATTACTTACTTCAAAAGATTGAATGAAAACAGGGGCATTAGCTCCTTGATAACCATTTGCTGTTAACGTTGCTAATAAGGGTTTTTCTAAGGGTAACCCAATGGATTTAAAATATGTCGGGTGCTTAGTTTCCGGATAAATTCCAATGTGACGATTAATTTCCCCACTTTTATTTTTAGCTAAATCAATGATTTCTTGGAAGGTGGGAATTTCAAACAATCCATCATAAAGAATATTTTGTGGACGAAGTTGGGGAATTCGTTCTTTAGCCCGTAGAGTTTTCAGTTCTGCAAGGGTAAAGTCTTCGGTAAACCAACCTGTTTTTAATTCTCCATCTATTATTTTGCTGGTTTGACGGCCTGCAAATTCTCTGTGTCTAGCAACATCAGTAGTTTGAGAAATTTCATTTTCGTGACGAGCAATTAAAACACCGTCTTTTGTCGAAACTAAATCTGGTTCAATATAGTCAGCGCCTAGTGCGATCGCTAATTCATAAGCAGCTAAAGTATGTTCTGGACGATAGCCACTAGCACCTCGGTGTGCAATAATAATCGGGGTTTTACCTGTGAATTTTTTAGTCACCTCTGGAAACGCAAAATTTATTTTTTACTAACAAATCGATAAATTTTCACATATCGCCAATTTTTTTCATCTTCTAAAGTATACAATTCGCTCATTTCCTTTTTAAATTCATCCTTTAATTTCCAATAAAATTCGCGATTCACTATTAAAAATACTGTCTTAGCATTATTGGTAGCAGTCTGAATTTTCTCTCCTAAATTTTTTCCTTTAACTGTTTCGAGAATATATTGCGGTATATATAAAGTCGATGAATCTCCATAATATTTGAATAATCTAATCTGTCCCAAAAGTAATACAGATTTTGCAGATGCATCTCGGTTTTTTACTAAATACTCAACTGCCCCGCGATAGTCATCTTTTCCATATATAGGATTGAAATAGTAATTAAAATTAGAATAAATATTCATAACTACCAAAAAAACAGTAGCTATTTTGGCAAATTTCGATAGCACATCAAGTTGACTTTGACCTTGAGTATCTGCTTGGTAGTTATGTAAAAATGCTGACGGTATCAAAATAAAAAGTGGAAGACATAGGTAAAAAGAATGACGTGGTAGCCAGTTAATTTTAGTTACTAGAGCAAATACTAAATTCAGTAAAAATGATATGACTAAAATCCATGCAAATAAATAATCAGCACGTTGATGTTTTCTAGTTTTTAACTGACTCAATAAACTTTTGACTAAAGCTGTAAAAATTACAGTAATCACAATAAAAAAGATTAGTAAATGCGGCCAGTAACCAAGTAAAATTTCTATTTTATTATCACCGCGTAATTCTTCCAGTGGCGCTGCATAGGATGTCCCAACTAACGTACCGTAAATCACAAACATAATATTCTGAATTATTGGTAATCCAGTACGAGTTACTGCTGTAGCTGTTGGATCTGATGCAGCAGGGGAAAATAAATAAAACCAAAGCATTGGTGAGGAAAAAATCACTGAAGGAATCAACCACCTCAACCATTCTTTGAAATTTCTATAAACGATAGCATGAGCTATATAAAGTGCTGATGTGAACATTAATGTTAAGACACTGCCAAAGGTTGCTATGGCAGAAAAAATCCCGAAAAGCACTTGAAAAATAATCTTGTTATTTGTCTCAGGGTTGAGAGATTTACTAAAGAAATATATCTGAAAAGCAGCAATGAATATTAACAATGAGTATGGTCTAGCATCTTGGCTATAAAATACGCTGAAAGAACTCACAGCTAAAATTAAAGAAGACCAAAATGCATGTTTTTTGCCATAAATATTTAGGCAAGTAAAGTATACAATAATTACTGAACCTACTCCAAATAAAGCTGATAGCGCTCTAATGGCAAATTCACTTTCACCAAATAGTGAACGCCAAAGAAACAATAGTAAGTAGTAAAGAGTTTGGTATTTATCACCAGCTTCTCGATTTTGGATTTTATAAAAATTTTCTTGTAAGCTTGTGGCATCAGATAACGCTAAACTCCAACCTTCATCAAACCAAAGACTTTGATTCTGTAATAAAAAGAAACGGCTAAAAATACTAATTGTAATAACCGTAAAAAATATTAAATAATATTTGTACTGTTTCATGTTTATCTCCAAAACATTAATATACCCAAAATCTAATTTTACAATTATCAAAATTCCATCTAGACTTGCCTAAGACATTAAAACAAATATCTCTAATTTGGAAAAGAGTTATTTGAACTATGGAAGACCTTATCACACCAAGGAGTACTTTTTTGTGTTAATTCTGTGTTAATTCTTTTGTGAAATAAAATTACCGATCGTCAAATGAAGTTCAAAATTGCTTTAATTTAGACTATTGTAAGCATTTCTTAGATGGCCCTAAACCTTTAAAATCTTTAGCAGATAACTAGGTATATTGCCATGAGTGAAAATACAGAAACAATTTTCAGTAAAATCATTAGTCGAGAAATTCCCGCTGATATTGTTTACGAGGATAATTTGGCGTTGGCATTTAAAGACATTCATCCCCAAGCGCCTACTCACATCCTCGTGATTCCCAAAAAACCCATTGCCACGTTAGCCGATACTGAATCTCAGGATCATGCACTGTTGGGGCATCTTTTATTAACTGCCAAACGCGTTGCCGAACAGGCTGGACTGAAAAATGGTTATCGAGTTGTCATCAATACTGGTGATGATGGCGGGCAAACGGTTTACCACCTACATTTACATATCTTGGGAGGACGGCAGTTAGATTGGCCTCCTGGTTAACATAACTATTAGATGAATTGCACTTGCAAGTGCGATTCATCTTCTAAACAAATCAGTTTTATAATTAATACTTATTTAAACGTTCTTTACAAATCTTAATTTTCAGCTTAGTGTAGTAAACATAGGTAAGTAAGTTTGCTTACTGAAATCATAAAACCATTAACCGCAATCATAAAACAATGACAGCAACCATTCAACAGCGCCAAAGCGCCAACGTATGGGGTCGCTTCGCCAACTGGATAACCAGCACCAACAACCGCTTATACATCGGTTGGTTCGGCGTATTGATGATCCCCACCTTACTAGCAGCAACAGCTTGCTTCGTAATCGCCTTCATCGCAGCACCCCCAGTAGACATCGACGGCATCCGCGAACCAGTAGCAGGTTCCTTACTCTACGGAAACAACATCATCTCCGGAGCAGTAGTACCATCTTCTAACGCCATTGGTTTACACTTCTACCCAATTTGGGAAGCAGCATCATTAGATGAATGGCTTTACAACGGTGGCCCTTACCAATT
>NZ_LAHA01000125.1 GCF_002608075.1 Nostoc linckia z4 | reverse complement strand
ATTTTTAGTCAAGCAAGTTGAATACATCTATTATTTGGGCGATACCGTAAATTGTTCATTCTGAATTTATAATTCAACAGGTTAAAAATCTTCTCAGCAATTGACAATTAAATTTTTCGAGAGTGCCTTCAGGTACAAGCAACGTTTTTAGCTGTTTTTGTTCTCGTAAGACACACGCGAACAAATTATGATTTATTCCACTATCTATTTTCCCTTAACCGAGCAGTATTGAAATATCATTCTTCTTCATCTTTTTGTTCTAACCATTCTTCGTCCCAAGTCTGCTCATTGTAAACTTTAGTGGCTTGAGCGATTTTCAGCCGATGAGCGATAGAAACACAATCTCTTGGTTGCCAACCGATATTTGCATACATACCTTGCAAATACCTGACAGCATTTTGGCAGTCATTAATAATTGGGATGTCATGAGCATTAAGATATCTTCGCAAATGAACGCCTAAAAGGATTGCCTCAATCTCATGATTATGAAAGTAAGGTTCTTCATCATTAGGGGTAGAAATCAGTAAAACTCTGACCCAAGCATGAGTATCATACACAGCTTTAGCAACAACTACATTGATTTGTGATGGACTGTAACCCTCTAAAAATTTATCTACTGCGGCATTATCATCTAAATCGATATCTAATCGCTGTGCTGAAATTAAATCAGAGACATCAACCCACTCTAAAAAAGATTCACGCCAATCAGAGATAGTTTGTTGATGGAAAAATTTAGCAGCATCCCCCCAGGGAATTTTCTCCCAGCCAGCATCGGTGATTATCTGATGAGCCGTGTGAGGAATAAATAAATTTTCTTGTTCTAACCAAGGAAATCGATTTTTTGTTTTTTTCTTACGTTTACCCATGTAAGAAGAAATGCAAAGATATAGGAAGCTAATGAAAAACCCCAACCCGCTTGGCAAGGCTGGGGATTGCGTATATAAGACTATTATTATCATGACACAAGTAAATACAACATCAACCACCTTCAGCCTAGAGGTGGCACGATGAACAAACCCCCAGAGCGCAAAAAGTCCAGCGCCTCCACTTCCCCTAAACCAAAGCCAACTCAAAAACAGCCCAAGCAGGAAACCCCAGAAGTAGTTACTGTTGAGGTGGCAGCAGTAGAAGTTCCAGAGTTAACCCCACAAGAGCAGCGCGATCGCGCCCGGTTAGAAGAAAAAGTTGAGACAGCGTTTTACGAAGCGGGTAAGGCGTTGATGGAATTGCGCGATCGCCGACTGTACCGTTCCACGCATAAGACCTTTGAGGAGTATTGCCGCGATCGCTTTGGTTATAGCCGTGATGCTGCCTACCTGAAGATTTCAGCTACTTCCGTATATGAGAATATTCAGAAATATTTGCCGACCAATGGTCGGCAAATTCCTCTTCCGACAAGTGAAAGACAGGTGCGCTCATTGGCGAAAGCCGAGCTAGAACCGCCCCAACAAGCGCATGTTTGGGAGCAAGCAGTCCAAGAGGCAGGCAATAAAATTCCCTCAGGTCGCATAGTTAAAGACGTTGTAGATAGAATTCGAGAACAAACCAAAATCCCGAACCCTTATCGAGAGGGAGAAATCTGTGTTCTCTTACCCAAAGACAACCCAGATTTGCGAGGTAAGGGCGGTTGCTGGGGCGTGGTTACTTATGTTGGGGATTACAGTTGCACAGTCCAAACCTGGGATGAAGACCATACCGTAAAGATAGAACACCTAAAATCCTTGGAACTACTAGATGATGATTGTAAATTCATGCAACAGCTATGCCTTCGATTGCGGCGGTTACATCAAGTGGCAGACCATGACGTGTCTGTAGATTGGCTATTGCAGGGGTTGGGAAAACAGGCGAAGCCGTATCTGTCAGCGTTACAGGCGAGGCTGTTGGCGGCAATGGAACGGGAGTATGGGCTGGATGGGAAGCAGAAGCGGTGATAGTGCAGCAAGTATTCATAACCGACAGGATTCCACAACGGCTGATGCACAATGCAAATGTCATACCATTTGCCATGTCATTTCCTGCCCCGCCCCCAAAGGTACAAGCCCAGATTCCATAAATGGAACTTCATCAGGAACGCGCCAAGTCGTTTTGGACAAGGTAATTCGCTCGGTATTACGCGGCAGTTGATAAAAATCTGGGCCATAAAAGCTAGCGAACGCCTCCAGTTTATCCAGGGCTTTGACGCTTTCAAATGCCTCGGCATACAACTCAAGGGCGTGCAGAGCCGAAAAGCATCCCGCGCAGCCACAGGAACTTTCTTTGCTGGTGCGGGTATGGGGAGCGCTATCCGTACCTAGAAAAAATTTCGGATTTCCCGATGTTGCCGCTTGCAACAAAGCCTGACGATGCTCCTCCCGTTTCAAAATGGGCAGGCAATAAAAATGGGTGCGAAGGCCGCCTTTGAATAGGGCATTACGGTTAAACAACAAATGTTGTGGCGTAATTGTTGCCGCGATAGTGTTGGCAGACAGGACATACTGCACCGCATCGGAGGTGGTGATATGCTCCAGCACCACCCGCAGGTTGGGAAATCGTTGCTTAAAGGGAATTAAATGTCGCTCAATAAACACCTTCTCGCGATCGAACGTATCAACATCGTTATCGGTCACTTCCCCGTGCAGTAATAATGGCATATCCACCTGCTGCATCGCTTCAAAGACGCGATCGCACTTAAGAATATCCGTCACACCGGAGTCTGAGTTGGTCGTTGCACCGGCTGGGTAGTACTTGACAGCTTTGATAAACGGGGATTCTTTCGCCCGCAGAATCTCGTCGGGGCTGGTGTTGTCGGTGAGGTAGAGCGTCATCAATGGCTCAAACTGTTGACCCTCTGGAATAGCCGCGAGGATGCGATCTCGATAGCAAGCCGCATCTGCCACCGAGCGGATAGGGGGCTTCAAGTTCGGCATGATAATCGCGCGGGCAAACTGACGCACCGTGAAGGGCAGAACCGCTTTGAGTGCTGCACCGTCGCGCAGATGCAGATGCCAATCGTCAGGTCGGGTGATGGTAAGCTTTTGCATCCTTTGATTATAAACGGCAACAAAGGCCTTATGACCTGGATTTCTCACTTGTGAGAAATCCAGAAGTGTGGGGGGTGTGGGAGGATGGGGAAGAAATCTTTCCCCCCACACCTCCCACACTCCCCACACTCCCCACACTTCCCACCTATGCGTGAGAAAGTCGGGATGAAAATAGGGGCGATCGTTCAGATCTGGTATGGGGCGGGCGATCGCCATTGAACCCAGGCTCTGATACGACGCTGCACTCCCGGATGATTGCTGAAACTCCTTTATTTATGTAATTGCAGCGATTTGCATTCCAGCGCTAAGAATCTCTATCTCAAATGGAGAAAGTACTTTAGATTTCATCTGCTGTAGCTCACTTAGGACAGCGTTAGCATCTGAGGGATTAAACTTGAAGTATTCAGTTAAACTGCCGATGCGATAATTGAAACTCTGATAACGGTGCTTGAAATATAGTTCAACATTACCTCGGTGTGTCCAAGTTCCAAGTATTTGAATTTCAACAGTTTTATAATGGTCAAGTAAATCTGCTTCTATTTCTACCAATCGCTGTTGGATAGGTCTAGTAGTAACTCCTATCTTGTACAGAGTGCCTATATGTATTTGAATTTCTAAGAAATAGAGAGTACAAGATAAAATTCGTTGAAATTGTGCGCGATAAAGCGTTAGGTCAGTAAGGCAATATAACTTATCTGCTGCATTTTTATATAAAGCGTGTTTGGCTGCTAGCTCCAGCTTCAATAGTTTTTTAAGCAATAGTGGCTCTTGCACCTGGTTGAATAAATCAAATTCTAACGCTCCGACAGGAATTTTACCCAAATTCGTAAATTCATAAGCTGGAGGAGTTAAATAGACATTTTTGTGAAACATTCCAGCTTTGATTAGCCCTGGAATAACTAAGCCAGGGCTAATAGGATAATTGATTGAACCGTATTCTTTCCATAGCAATTTTAACTGTGCTAAATCTTTACGCGATAGATAAATATTGAAATTATCGTACAGTGGTAAAATCGGGAAATCCCGCGTAGATACAGGTAGGCAAGTGGCTGACGAATGAGCAAAGTGATGCTGTTTAACTTTGCCTTTTTTAGCAGTTAGCTCACCAGAACAGTAAGGGCAAAAAAGCTCCGTTTTACCACTAGGGACATCTTCAATACATATTAATGTCCTATCTGATGCCACACCATATTTGAGCCACATTTATGATGCTCACTTATTAATAGAAAAACTAACCGAAGCAGGTAGATGAAAGTTCTATCAAGTCTTGAATAAATTGCACAGATGCTCCCATGACCCTTTGACTAGTGCTAGTGTACTATAGGATTGCTAGTTTAGGATTGACTTGCCTCAAAAATAGTGTGCAAAGCTACCCTTTTACAGCTAGAAAAATTATTCATGTAGACATGGACGCGTTTTACGCATCGGTTGAGCAACGGGACAACTCGCAATACCGAGGCAAACCATTAGTAGTTGGCGGCAGTCCAAACCAAAGGGGTGTGGTAGCAGCAGCCAGTTATGAGGCAAGAAAATTTGGGATTCACTCAGCGATGCCATCAGTGGTGGCAGCAGCCAAATGCCCCGAATTAATCTTTGTTCCTCCAAGATTTGATGTTTACCGAGAAGTGTCAGCCCAAATCCACGATATCTTCAAACGCTACACCGATGTAGTGGAAGGGGTGGCCTTGGATGAAGCATACTTGGATGTGACCGAAAACAAGCAAAATATTGCCTATGCTTCTACTATTGCAAGATTAATCAAAGCAGCAATATTAGAAGAAACCCTCCTGACAGCAACAGCCGGAGTGTCGATTAATAAGTTCCTGGCGAAAATGGCATCAGGGCAGAACAAACCTAATGGATTAACGGTTATTCTACCCCAATCAGCTGAAGCTTTTGTTGAAGGATTAGCGATTGAAAAGTTTCACGGCATTGGAGAAGTAACAGCAGCAAAAATGCACTCTCTGGGTATACATACTGGTGCAGATTTAAAAGCGCGTTCGTCTCTGACGTTGCCGCAGGCATCGCTTGCTGAGTTAACACAACATTTTGGGAAGGTGGGGCATCATTACTATAAAATAGCCAGAGCAGAAGATGACCGAATAGTTGAGCCAAATAGAGTCCGCAAGTCGATTGGTGCAGAAACATCATTTGCGGTAAATTTAAGCTCTCGTACTCAAATGCTACACGAACTCGAACAAATTGCTCTTTCTTGTCAGCAACGGTTAGAACAAAATTCTACAAGGGGACGCACGTTAACTCTAAAAATCAAATTCTCTGACTACCAGCAAATCACGCGTAGTAAGACAATGCCTGACTACACCCGCTCTTTAGATATCATAATCACCACAGCCACAGCACTGTTCGAGTCGATTGAGCTAGAACATCGTAGTATCAGGTTGTTAGGAATTGCATTGTCCAACCTGGAGAATGCGAAACAAACACAAGTGATTCAATTGCCACTGTTTGAATACGTGGTGAATGAGTTGTAACCCAATCTAACTACTAGAGTAGAAAAACGTCACAGCCATTTGGTACAAATGTATTGTAGGCTGAAAAAGTTGTACTATGCACCTTGTGTGGTTCCGCCGAGATTTGCGGCTAACTGATAACGAGATTGTGACGTTGGCAACTGCTGATGGTGCAGCAGTTTTACCATTGTTCATCATTGATCCGGGAGCAACGCGATTTTGTGAGGTCGGGTAAAAACCAAGCGTTCGCTAAAACTGACATTTGTGCATGAAGTAATTTTGTTTACAGTTAATATACGTAATCATACGATAAATCATCTTGATGAGATATCTCAAAAAGATTGCTAGTAAGTTATTTGACGATTATTTCCAAATATATCTACGATAAGTCTTTAATACTCAGTATCAATTATGGCAAACAATAAATTGAATACAGAA
>NZ_LAHA01000027.1 GCF_002608075.1 Nostoc linckia z4 | reverse complement strand
ATTGTGACCATAAACAGTAACACTGCCATCAGGATGTTTAATAGTTATGGCATTGCCTAATCCCCAATTATCCCAACCTGCTTTCATAACTGTACCTGATGCAGCAGCAACAATAGGAGTCCTCAGCTACTTTGTTGCTCAAAAGAAAATCTCCAGTATTAAATTCACGAATTCTCAAACAATTCGCCAAATAATTCTTTTACCTTTTCTTTGGCATCTTCTAAAGTCGTTTTTCCTAATTCGGTAGTTCTGTACAAGCGTCGGCTGTGCCGCCCCGATCTCTCTTCAACAGAATGTAAATATCCCTTACGCTCCATATCGTGCAGCATTGGGTACAGTGTTCCAGAACTGAGTTTATAGCCGTGACATGCCAGTTCTTCAATAATAGCCAGCCCAAAAATCGGCTCTTTGACTGCATGATGTAGAATATGAAGCCGAATTAAGCTAGAGTAAAATTCTCTTCCATCCATTGGATAAGATTTTTGCAACACTTAGAATTTTATTTTCGCTTATATCAGGCTAGGAACTCTTGGATTTTCCGCAGGTAGCCTGCATAATTGCTGTGGCAGGGAACAGCAACATGCCGGAAAATCTGTTGATGTCGGGGTTTGACGATTAGTTTATGCCCTAAACCATGCTTTAACTGCTATACAAGAAGGTTATTGCATCAATTACCTGATTTAACTCATTCTAAATTTTACCAACTTAGTTAGTAAATAACAGATATATTTTTAGATACCGCAAGGGGTTTAAGCATAGGGGCGGGTTGATAAATATTATTAATGAGGATTTTGGTAAACCCGCCCTGTTATTGATGATTAGGGAGTTTTGAGCGATAATCAAGGGCTAAAAAATAATCTCCAGCAAAAAAAATTGCGCTTTGCCAGGAAAATTGCAAATATTGTGATATTCTGTGAATATAGGGAATCAAAACAGCGAAAGCACAATTATCTTGTCTAAGAGGAATGATATGAACACAGTTTCCCCTTGGCAAGATGTTAAGTTAAATCCGCGCTCGGCTTTTTGAAACTGAAAGTAGCTCAAGCCAATGAAGCAGGATAACGATCTCCGTAACAACTTGAAGTCAATAAGAACTCGTCTAGGCATGAGCCAACAAGACTTGGCAAATCTAGCTGGTGTGACTCGTCAAACTATCAGTGGTGTAGAATCGGGACAATACGCTCCCTCAGTGGCCATAACACTGCGCCTAGCAAAGGCACTTGGCTGTCAAGTAGAGGATCTATTCTGGTTAGAGCGGGATTTACCTGAAATTGAAGCAGTGCTAGCTAAACCTGTGCCCTTGGAACAACAAACGCGAGTCAGCTTGGCTAGGGTAGCAGGACAATGGGTAGCTTATCCCTTAATTGGCAAAGATGCGTTTCGCCAAGATATGATTCCCGCCGATGGTGAAGCAATTGCGGTGGACGGCTTAAGAGGCATAAGCAAACTGCTTCACCCGGAGGGAGAGAGTCAGCGTCAAACAGATACAAATAAAGTTAAAGTCCGGCTGTTGGACGATAATCTGGAAACACTGCACAACACAGTTGTGATTGCTGGCTGTGCGCCTGTGATTTCGCTGTGGGCTAGAGCAACTGAACGCTGGCATCCCCAATTACGGGTGCAATTTAACTTTGCCAATAGCATGTCTGCATTACACAGTCTATGCAAAGGAGAGGCCCACATTGCTGGGATGCACCTCTACGATACTGAGACTGGCGAGTATAATACTCCTTTTGTTCGAGATGTTTTGGCTGGAAGGAAAGCAGTTTTGATTACCTTGGGTGTTTGGGAAGAAGGATTTTTAGTCAAACCTGGTAACCCAATGGGAATTAGAACAGCAAATGATTTAGTGGAACGGAAAGCGAGTATTGTTAACCGTGAAACGGGTGCTGGTACTCGTTTACTATTGGAACAAAAACTCCAAGAACAACAGATACCGTTTCATGATGTTAAAGGGTTTGACTATATTGTTCAAAGCCACCAAGATGTTGCCCAAGCAGTAGCATTAGGAGTTGTGGATGCAGGTATAAGTACCGCATCTGTGGCTACCGCCTTTGGGCTGGGATTTATCCCTCTACATCAATCAAGATACGATTTAGTGATTCTCAAGGAATATCTAGAAGAAGCACCAGTACAGCAGTTGCTCAGTACTTTGGGACATCGAATGGTTCACTCACAATTTGAAATTCTCGGTGGCTACGATATCAGCAAAATCGGGGAAATTGTAGCAAGCGTTTAAAGTCGATTGCTTTTGTCAGGTTGGTTGTGTGGTTTTGGGAAACACTTTGCGTAAATTTCAATTCCTGTGGCGATCGCTTTAATAAATTTTGAGATTTTGAAGTGGTATTATTTGTATTTCCACAGAAATCATCTGATATCTGATGTCCGCTTCAGTTGTGATGAAAATCTTTCTCCACCTTTGTGTCTTTACACCAATGTCAATAATAAGTGTTCAACTGGATTCATACAACTAATATCAGGTTCGGTGAAAGACCCATAGTTAGGACTGACACGGAGACACGGGGACGCGGTGAGGAAGTTGGAGTCTTGGCGGTTCCCGTCGAGTCCAAACTTCCGAACCCGAAGGGGGACGCGGAGAGGTTTTTATTATGGGTAATTAGGCGGACAAGATATAAGAGTCTGGTAATACTTGCAATATTTCTGCGACAGGGTTCTACAAAAAGCATATCTAAACTTCGAGTCAGATTCACAAATGTACCGTGACGCATCATTTCAAACCGTACATTTTTGATGCACTTCTGCCATGAAGTCAGAACAATCATAGCCCAAAATTTCACCACGAATCTTATGTATTCAAGAGTAAATGTTTTTCGTGTAGAGCGTAGGCGCAGCCCGCCTCCGGCGTGTACCTCAACACGCAGTCTCTAACGAGGTCACATTTCAATACTGCTCGCTTTGTGCATTTTCAACTCGGAATTTGGTTTTGGGAAAAGGTTAATGGTTCGACAAGCTCACCAACCGGGTAAAGGGTAAAGGTTTTTTCTTTCCCCTTTCCCCTTTCCCCTTCCCCTTTTCCCCAAAACCCGACAAGTATTGGGTCACATCTGTAAGTTAACAGTGTGAACCCAAGAGCAAAAGACCCACCAAACAACAATTGCAGGAAAAAACATCATGTCCGACGAAAAAATTAGACAAATTGCTTTCTACGGTAAAGGTGGTATTGGTAAATCTACCACCTCCCAAAATACCTTAGCCGCTATGGCAGAAGTAGGTCAACGCATCTTAATTGTCGGATGTGACCCCAAAGCTGACTCTACCCGTTTGATTTTGCATACTAAAGCTCAAACCACCGTACTCCACTTGGCTGCCGAACGAGGCGCAGTGGAAGATTTAGAACTTGAAGAAGTTGTTCTAGAAGGCTTTCGAGGTATCAGATGCGTAGAATCTGGGGGGCCAGAACCTGGTGTTGGTTGCGCCGGTCGGGGTATTATCACCGCTATTAACTTCCTAGAAGAAAACGGTGCTTATAGTGGTGTAGATTTCGTATCCTACGACGTGTTGGGTGACGTTGTGTGCGGTGGTTTTGCTATGCCTATCCGTGAAGGGAAAGCCCAAGAAATTTATATCGTTACCTCTGGGGAAATGATGGCGATGTTTGCCGCCAATAACATTTCTCGTGGCGTTCTCAAGTATGCTCACACTGGTGGCGTGCGCTTGGGTGGTTTGATTTGTAATAGCCGCAAAACTGACCGGGAAGACGAACTTATTAGCACACTCGCAGCTAGATTAAGCACCCAGATGATTCACTTCGTCCCCCGCGACAACATCGTACAACACGCTGAATTACGTCGGATGACTGTTAACGAATATGCACCCGACAGTAACCAAGCTCATGAATACCGCAAATTAGCAGACAAGATTATCAACAATACAAATCTTGCTATTCCTACACCCATCGAAATGGATGAGTTAGAAGAATTACTGATTGAATACGGTATTCTCGAAAGCGACGAGCAAAAGGAAAACTTGGTTGGTGTGAGCATAGCTGCGGAAGAAGCTGCTAAAAAGCAAGAAGATGCTGAAGGCGAAGCACTAGAAGCACTTGCTAAAGGCAATGTGGAAATAAAATAGTTTCTCGCAGCAAACTTTCTGAAGTCATGAAAGTAATTAAGTGGGTAATTAGCTCACTTTCTCTCCCCATCAAAACGATATGGAGGTGCAATCAGTCAATCAGCATTAATTCTGTGCAGCTAACAGATTAATCAATTCCAAGGGTCTTATCGAAGTTTTCCTGAGAAAGATTAACCTGTTAATATTTACGCACTCAAACAGTTCTTGTGTTTTTTGTTTACTCCTTCTCATAATTGGTTGGTCGTTATTGAGGGAATGAGAAATTCTCTTTCTCATTTCCTTTTTTTTTAGATACTAAAATTACCAATCAGTTAACACTATTCTGATTTTTCTAATTCCGCTACCATCTCTTCACTTGTACTTATTTTCACTAAAAAAAATGAATCCTCAACCCAGAGAAATCAATGATTCACTCAGTGACTCTAATGGCGAAAACCAACAGCAACGCCAGAAAAAAAAGTCTTCAACACAATTACCGCAGCCTGGAACCGCTCAAGGAAGTTGTGC
This sequence comes from Nostoc linckia z4, assembly GCF_002608075.1. Taxonomy (GTDB): domain Bacteria; phylum Cyanobacteriota; class Cyanobacteriia; order Cyanobacteriales; family Nostocaceae; genus Nostoc; species Nostoc linckia. Next base: position 82,456 of record NZ_LAHA01000027.1, on the reverse strand, counting down.
TTTTGATAGTGCAATGATTACCCTAGTACCAATTACTGATGCCGCTCATGTAGTCCACGGCCCTAGTGGTTGTGCTGCTAATATTTGGGGAAATTCCACTAGTCTTTCTTCTGGTTCAATGCTGTACAAAATACGCTTTACTACTGACATAGATGAGAGCGATATTATCTTCGGTGGAGCCAAAAAGTTATATAAAGGCATTCTAGAATTACAAAGACGCTACAAACCAAGTGCGATATTTGTCTACTCCACCTGCATTACTGCTTTAATTGGTGATGATATAGAAGGGATATGCAAAGATGTTACAGAAACAACAGGAATACCCACTATTCCCGTGCATTGTCCTGGGTTCATTGGTGGGCAAAAAGGAGGTAACCGGGTTGCTGGTGAAGCCTTACTAGAACACGTTATTGGAACAGCCAAACCAGATGTTACTACACCATTCGATATTAACTTGATTGGTGAGTACAATATTGCAGGTGCAATCTGGAATTTTCTACCGTTGTTAGAGAAATTAGGTATCCGAGTTTTATCAAAAATTACAGCCGATGCACTTTATCAAGAAGTTTGCTACGCTCATCATGCCAAGCTCAATGTTGTGTTGTCTGCAAACGCGTTAATTAATATAGCCAAAAAAATGCAGAAAGTCTATGGTATTCCATATATTGAAGAGTCTATTTATGGGATAGAGCAAATTAATCAGTGTTTAAGAAATATTGCGGCAAATTTAGGAGATATTGATTTAGTAGAACGCACAGAAAAACTAATTGCAGAAGAAGCGATCGCTTTAGAAGCAAAACTCAATTTATATCATAGCCAATTGCAAGGAAAACGTATTGTTATTACTATTAAAAACTTCAAAACTTGGTTAATTATCTTTACTGCTCAGAAATTAGGTATGGAAGTTATTGCTATTTGTACTCAAATGAATACAGAAGACGAATTAGTGAAACTCAAAGATTTGCTAGGTAGAGATAGCATCATTTTAGAATCAGAAAATTCTCAGAAATTTTTGCAGATAATCAAGGAACATCAAGCTGATATTTTAATTGCCGAAACTCGTTATTTAGAGACTGCTATCATAGCAAAGATTCCATTTTTAGATATTCATAGACAAAGCGATCGCGCATATACGGGTTATACAGGAATATGGGAACTGGCACGAGAATTATATGCCACTTTTTATAATCCTGTGTGGGAGCAAGTACAACAACTCGCTCCGTGGGAAGAAAGTTGATCTCAGGTTCGGTTAAAGACCGATAGTTAGGACTGACGCGGAGATACGGGGACGCGGTGAGGAAGTTGGAGTCTTGGCGGTTCCCGTCGAGTCCAAACTTCCGAACCCGAAGGGGGACGCAAAGAGGTTTTTATTATAGGTAATTAGGCGGACATGATATGATTTGCTTTCTTACTTTTTCAATGAAATTTTTATTTTGCATTCATAAATGAACGGGCTTATATCTGATATTTGAGACTAATTCATGGAGCAAATTTCATGGCAATTGTGAGCATTACCAGTACATCAGTTGCAGTTAATCCTCTCAAGCAAAGTCAAGCCATAGGTGCAACCTTAGCCTTTTTAGGGGTGAAGGGAATGATGCCTTTATTGCATGGTTCCCAAGGTTGCACAGCTTTGACAAAAACGGTACTAGTGCAACATTTTCGTCAGACAATTCCCCTTTCCACCACAGCAATGACAGAAGTTGCAACAATTTTGGGTGGTGAAGAGAGAGTTGAACAAGCAATTCTCACTTTGGTAGAGAAATCGAAACCAGAAATGATTGGTCTTTGTACCACTGGACTTGTGGAAACTAGAGGCGATGATATGGAACGCTTTGTAAAAGAAATTCGCCACCGCCATCCAGAATTAGATTATTTACCAATTGTGCTTGTCTCCACACCAGATTTTAAAGGTACATTGCAGGATGGTTTTGCTAGTGCAGTGGAGAGTATAGTTAGGGAAATTCCGCAAAAATCCTCAACGCCAAACCCCTGTCCCACACAAATCACAATTTTGGCGAGTTCTGCTTTCACTCCTGGGGATGTACAAGAAATTAAAGAAATTGTCGCTGCTTTTGGACTTGTACCAATTGTTGTACCAGACCTTTCTGGCGTTCTAGATAGTCACATAGAAGATTCTTCTGGTTTCATGGCCGCTAATGGTACAAATACAGCACAGTTGCGCTCAATGGGCAGTTGTGCGTTCACTTTGGCATTAGGTGAAAGTATGCGCGGTGCAGCACAAATTTTAGAAAAGCGATTCAATATTCCTTATGAGGTGTTTAGCGAACTCACGGGACTAGTAGCTGTAGATAAATTCTTGCAAGCATTGGCGGATATCAGTGGTGTGAACGTACCAGAGAAATATCGCCATCAGCGCCGTCAGTTGCAACACGTAATGTTAGAGAATCATTTTTACTTTGGTTGCAAGCGAGTTGCTTTAGCCCTGGAACCAGATTTACTTTGGTCGATGGTTTATTTTTTGCAATCCTTGGGAGTGCAAATTCACGCCGCAGTCACAACAACACGCTCTCCTGTATTGGAAAAACTGCCGATTCCTAGTGTTACCATTGGGGACTTAGAAGACTTTGAACAATTAGCGGTTGGTGCTGATTTGCTGATTACTAATTCTCATGCAGTAGCCATTGCTCAACGATTAAAAATTCCTCTGTATCGTCAAGGTATTCCCATTTTTGACCGTTTAGATGCCTATCAGTTCACCAAAGTTGGCTATGGTGGTACGATGGAGGTTTTGTTTGATATTGGTAACCTGTTTTTAGAGCAGGAGACAGTTATTAAGCGCTATGTTAGTTAGGGATTTCCAAGTATTCCATAGAAGACTGTTGACCGTTGACAGTCAACGACCTGAATTGGAATAATTTATTTTTTGGAATTACCTTAGCATAAGTAGTTTGAATACGATGGCCGGAGGGGAGGGAAAAATGAGCTTAGCTGGATTAAGAATTGTGTTGGTAGAGCCAGCTGGGCCCCTCAATGTCGGTGCGATCGCCAGGGTAATGAAAAATTTTGGATTACATAACTTAATATTAGTAAATCCCCAATGCGATCGCTTGTCAGCAGAAGCTTTAAAAATGGCTGTTCATGCCAAAGAAATTTTAGAATCTGCGGTAATAGTGGCAAGTTTACCAGAAGCATTACATGGATGTGTCAAGGCGATCGCTACTACCGGTCGCCTTTGCAGTTGGGAAATACCTTTAGAAAATCCCCGCACTGCCTTACCTTGGCTATTGGAGACACCAGAACAACCCACAGCTTTAATTTTTGGCAGGGAAGACCGGGGATTAAGCAATGAAGAATTAAATTACGCCCAGCGCTTTGTTTTCATTCCCACAAGTGAAAATTATTTATCCTTGAATTTAGCCACTGCTGTGGCAATCTGCTGTTATGAATTATCCCAATGCACGCAGCCAGGAGAAACTCAAACCTCACCCCAAAGCGAGCTCGCGCCTTTAGATGTTGTGGAAACTTACTACCAGCAATTAGAATCACTATTACTGAAAATTGGTTATCTGTATCCACATACGGCAGCTAGTCGCATGGAAAAATTTCGTCAGCTGTATAATCGTGCAGGGCTACAAACAGGAGAAGTAGCTATGCTACGAGGAATTTTACGACAGGTAGAATGGGCACTGAAAACTTACAACGATAGTGAAAACTTGTAATAATTCGTTTAATATATACGCAATCACCCCCCCCAAAATATTTAATATTAAACTAAACACAAAAATGCTACTTAGTGGCAAAGTGGAATTTGAGCATCAATATTGCTCAACGGTTAAGTTTTGGGTCAGGAGTCTGCAAGAAAACAGTCCAGTGGGTCACAAGGAGTAGTAGTGTCAGAATCGAGTGACGAACTAACAGCTTTCTCGCGGCGTCAACCCTTAAACCGCCGCCAGCGTCCACAAAAAGTTCAAAAAGTGGCACCAAAGAAAGTGAAAGCCAACAACCAGCAGCAAGTTGTTGCCGGTAAAACAGCCCTAGCACGCCCAAAAAATCAGATTGCTTCTGGGCAAATCCCAGCGACTACACGCCGGGTAAAATCGGAACTAGTCATGCCAACAGCAGTGAAACCCATACCAACTGCTAAAGTTAGAATTCCTGCCTCACAATCGGGTGTTGCAACAGTTAAAACGGTGCGGATGGAAAAGCCAAAAATTGGCAGGCGTTCATCGCGGAAAACGCGGTTAAAGCCAATGGCCAAAACCATATTGTATATACTGCGCTTGTTAATTGTAGGTGTTGGTATGGGCGCAATTGTCGGCACAGCCTTGTCAGTATTAGACCCGGCTAATCGCATTACCACAAATTCAGCACCCCAATCTGGTAATAGTAATGTGACGCGATCGCAGGCGCAACCCACCCCTACGCCTCCAGCAGCACCTTCAACCCTACTCTTATCTCAGGAAATTCTCCCGTTAAAAAATGCCGTACAAAATTTGGCTAGCAATAACCAAAGTCTCACCCCCGGAGTTTTCTTAGTAGATTTGGATACAGGTAATTATGTAGATATCAACGCTTCTACTACTTTTCCCGCAGCTAGCACAATCAAAATCCCGATTCTAATTGCCTTCTTCGAGGACGTGGACAGAGGGAAAATTCGCCTCGATGAAATGCTCACCATGCAGCAAGACATGATTGCAGGCGGTTCGGGAAATATGCAATATCAAGCAGCCGGAACCCAGTACGCAGCTTTGGAAGTCGCCACTAAAATGATTACCATCAGCGACAACACAGCTACAAATATGCTGATTACCAGACTGGGAGGCATAGATGCTTTAAACCAGCGTTTCCGGAGTTGGGGATTAACAACTACAGTCATTCGCAACCAGCTACCAGATTTGCAAGGAACAAATACCACTAGTCCCAAAGAACTGGGAAATTTGATGGCAATTATTAGTCAGGGAAATTTAATCAGTATGCCATCACGGGATTTAATGCTGGATATTTTGCGCCGCACTCAGCGAGACTCGTTGTTACCATCTGGTTTGGGAACAGGTGCAAGAGTATATCACAAAACAGGCGATATCGGCACAATGCTGGCAGATGCAGGTTTAATTGTTGTTCCCACTGGTAAGCGCTACGTAGCTGCTGTGATGGTAAAACGCCCCAACAACGATCCCCGCGCCGAAAAACTGATTAGCTCAATTTCTCGTGCTGCTTACCAAGAATTTAGCCAAAATCCAGTTACGCCAAGCAGTGGTATCAGCACCGTACCAACCAACGGTTATCAACCACAAATTGTCAATCCTGTTTTACCCAACACTGCCACAAGCACCGTACCCATGACTGGTTATCAAGCTCCGTTTATTAATCCTGTACCCAATGGTATGGGAAATACTTTACCTACAAATAATTATCAAACTCCAATTACCAATCCGCAGTATTATCCCCCAAGATAAACTTTTTAAAAGGAAATTATAGGAAACTGCAAAAAATAAATTTTCAGGTTAAAGCGTTGACTGTTGACTGTTGACAGCTAACAGTTTTCTATGGAATATTTTTATGAATTACACATTGATACAAATGACAAAATATATGTAATGGCGAAACCACATTTGTTGTAAGGTTTAGCAATGCGCTTTACCCTTAGAGAACGGTTAACACATTATCAAAGAATGATTAATCAAAGCCTTAAACGGTGTATTTTCGTGATGCATATCATGATAAATTTGTATAGTGCGTAAGTTCTCGGAATCTATCTCTTCAAGTGGCTCGTGACTTTATTTTAGAACACCTAACACAGAAATTGAACTTGACAGCATAGTATCAATTTTCTGTCAATGCGTAAGTTCTAAATACAACTAAATTATAAAAATGAATTTAAAGTACGGTGAATTCGATATATTGGAGCGAGAACTAGAAGCTTTTACACCTATGCATCGAGTGGCGTTTGCGACAGCTTGTTGCGAGAGATTGTTTCCAAACTATGACATCTTCCTGCGAGCAATTAGAGAACAAGACTGGAAAGAGCAAGATCCCATGAGAGAAGCACTGGATGAAATCTGGGAATTTTTAGCGGGTAAAGTGGTCGATACATCTCGATTTTGCCAGTTATTGTTTAATTGTGAAACATATCCCTACGACTATGAAAACGAACAAACTGCTGAATCGCAAAGAGCAGCATGGGCTATCTGCTGTACTCTAGAACTATGTTTGGAACCAACTCCGCCAAACGTTATTTCAGTAGCTAAACATATAGAAGAAACTTTGTTTGAGTACCTAGATTGTGAGATGAGCGAGTTTGAAAATGCTAATTGGGACAAAAAATCTCATAAAGAAGTATTGGAGGTAATTACCAACCATCCGTTTACAGTACGAGAAATGGCAAAACAAAGCGAAGACTTGCAGCGCTTACGAGAAACTCCCACCTTAACTGGTGAGTTTTTACACTGGCTGCGTACTTCTTCTGAAAATGGTGGTAAAAGTCTGCTAGATTTAAGTTGAGAAAACAATCGTGAAGGGTGCGACTAAAGAATCTCAAGAAAACGCAGTGTCAAATTTGGATGCTGCAAAAATTAAATGGTTTCGCCACCATCTCTCTATATGGGCAACGCAAAACTTACGCAATTTTCCTTGGCGGCAGACTTGCGATTCTTACGCAATTCTCGTTGCAGAAAATCTGCTGCAAAAAACAGACGCTGCTACGGTTGTTCCTATCTACAAAGCATTTCTCTTTAAATATCCTACGCTCGAAAACTTAGCCAAGGCAAGCATTGATGAATTGAGCGAACTGCTCGAGCCTTTAGGTCTTTACTTCCGAGCAGAAAGACTGTACCAGTGCGCTCGCATCATCTTAGAGCAGTATGGAGGAAAAATCCCCGATTCAGAAAAGCAGTTGCTTGAATTACCTGGAATTGGTAAGTATACGGCTCGTGCTATTTGTTCTCAAGCCTTCAGTCAACCGCTAGCCGTACTCGATACTAACGTAGCTCGCATCCTCGAACGCTTCTTTGGCTTGCAAGGAGAAAGAGTGAAATCGCGCTGTAAAATTCTTTGGGGTGCAGCAGAAATAATTGCTCCTAATAAAGAAGTTGGCAAATGGAATCTAACCTTGCTAGACTTTGGAGCGATGGTTTGCAGGGCAAAAAATCCTCTTTGTAATGATTGCCCTCTTTCAGCAAAGTGCAATTACGTCCAAACGTAACTCAGATAAAAAAATATTTTTATGAAACCGATTCCCGAATTTCAAGAATTAGCAATTACTTTATTTGCTCAAGAAATTGTACCTAGTTTTCTCACATCTAAATTTCTTAAAGAAAGTCGAATTATTCCAAAAGAATGGGAATTCGATCGACCTCCTGAAATTAACGCTCAAACTGGAAAAGCTACATTTACTAATGATGTTGTTATTTCAGCGCGCCTCGGTGCTGTTACTTTCTCAGAAAATTTACATGGGAAAAAGCTTTTAGATGTAAAAATACCAAATATAGTTGATAAATGGGTTAAAACGTTACACAAATTCGATTATCAAGCGATAGAGATTGAACCCAGTAGCTTCTTCAGTTTTGAAAAAGAAAGTACGAAACTTTTTCGCCACTATATTCCGGCTGTTTTACTCGCTCCTGGTGACTGGCACGAAGGCAGTCTCAAGCCCCTTAGAGCTAGTCTTAACTTGGCTTATACTTCAAAGAAAGGAGAATTCATCATCAAAATTGAAGACGTACTCTTGCGAGAAAACGATAATTCGTTTCAGCCTGGAGCGATGTTTTCTGGAAATTTTGCTTGCGAACTCTCTGGAAATACAGCTTCACAAAAAAGAGACCGCTTGTATGAATTTATCAAAGGTTGGCAGGAAGATTTGGAAATTTATCGAGATATCGTCAATAAAAAATTATTAGGTTTAAATAACAGTTAATAAATAATTATGGTGTCCTTGACACAAAATCTTGGCTAGGCTACAAAGCTGCTATGTCTGCAACAAGTCAGGGAAAAAAGTGTCCATTATAGATGCCTTGGGAGGCGAAACTAAGTTCTGCTATGATGGACGCGATCGCCTCATTGAAACCATTCGTCCTGATGGCACAAGCGAAAAACTCAGGTATGACTTGGACAATAGAACTCTTGCAAAAGTGTTTTGTGGTAAGATTATAGACTTGGCAATTTGCGATTAGGACTTTGAGGGTCTTTTGTTAGGTTTATATAGCAATTGACTGGGGACTGGGTGAATTGCTGATAGTAAAATTTTATAAAAAGATATTTGGTTACAGGCAAAAACTTGGGTTGAAGGTTTTTGTGCTTTAATTGCGACACTCTTGCATTTTCAATTAATGTTTGAGTGATTTATCTGAAATACATTGGATTTTCTGTTTTTTCAGATGTACGGAGTTTTTGGAAAATCAAATACTAATAGTATCTGTTCTCAGCTAATACTTAAGGCTTATTTTGTATACAGCACGTAGGATTGATTGCGGTAAGCAATTGGCAAATCCAACTGATGTTGGATGCGAGTTACAAAATACTTAGCGTCATACTTGACCATCAGTGCCTTAGCTTGGTCGGTTGTTAAGTTGTTGTAACCTTCTGTCAGCAGTTTTTCGCTAAAGTGAGTCAAAGGATCGACCCCGTTAAAATTACCACTCAAGTCTCGCATACGGGAAAACCACTCTAATGTTCCGGCTTTAGTCTGAGCCATCAGTTTATATTTAGCAATGGTTGGACGTTCTGTCAGCCAAATGAAGTTGGCAAATTCAACTGGAGGGGATACAAAGATATCGTTTTTTGGTGTATTTTTTCGTACCCAATTAGCCATATCTTTCCACTGGGGGTCTACCTCTTGGGTTTTGTCAGGAAAATTAAGTGTGGATTGAAATTCTGTCTTAAAGTGATGAAATCCTTTAACAATGCTGATACTGACTACGATGGTACATAACAGCGCCAACAATTTTTGTTGTTTTCTACTTGCGAAGATGCTATTTAAAGCACAAGCAAATAATAGGCAGGCATTGAGGTGTAACATTACATCACCGACGCGGAAAAGATAATACTGAAGTAATGTTCCTTGAGAATCAAATGGAGCAATAACTAATCCTAATACATAAGGAATTAGACTGATGAGCGTAAACTGAAAAAGTCCGATTTGAGCTTGGTATTCTTCCAATTGTTCTGGTAGTGTTTGAGTTCGACGATTCAACCACACAACAACAGCACTACTCACAAGCAGCACTAAATAAAATGTAGGAGTTATCCACCAATTTGCAGGCCAAGATAAAGGATTGAGGTGGTGGGGCATCCTGAGAAAAACATAGATATAAGAAATGGGTATGGGGCTTGCAGGTGTTGGACTAGACAATTGTTCGATGACTGCTTTGAGACCGAATACACCTGAAATCAGGTATAGCAAAATCATAAATCCCAATTCCCGCCCACTGGGAAAATAGATTTTTCGTCTTAAAACTATCAACACTGTTGCAAACAAAGTTGTATAACCACCAACTAAAACATGGAATGAAGTTGCTAGCCCCAACAAAAAAGCCATCAGGCGATAACGTTTTCTAAGCATAAATGCGATGGCCAAAATGACCATTGCATAAGCAAATATTTTGGTTTCAAGAACTCCAACAATTCTTTCTCCAGCAGCCACACCTTGATGTCCTCTGAGAAACATCGCAACCGCTAACATTTGCAACAGCAAATTTAGTCCGAGTTTTCTACCGATAAGTACTAGCCCCCAAGCTATCAAGGCGTAGCAAAAAAACCTGCCGATGAGAGAACTAGCTAAAAATCCCCAATGTGCTATGAAGGAACCAAATAAGCTTTGAAACAATATTCGATAAACAGGTGGTTGATTAACAGACCAATCTTTCGGAACCCAGTTAGGATCGGCGAACTGTCTTGCTAAAGGTAGAGCGTCAATGTCGTTTCTGGCCATGATGTCAGACAACAAATTTGTCAGACACAGCAATCCTAACACTGCTATGATTTCTAACACCGGCCAGTCCGTACTCTTCAAAGCCCATTTCTGGTGTAAAAACCTTTTTTGGCTGATACTTGGTAATTTCAACATTTCAAAAAAAACAAACTTCATAACTTTTGTACTACCTAAGCAAAACTTTAATTGAACTCGATACCATATCTTTAATACGTGTTTATACTATCTTTATTCTTGAGCTAATTTTATAAGCATGGACATTATCCAGCCATACTTAAATACTGTATAAAATCTAACTAATTTTTAGTTGATTGTATTGAATTAAAATTTTGGTCAGCCAAGGAAAACATACTTAAATGACAAAAAAGTATTTATGAATACAAGTACTGTTGATAACTGATAAGAAATATAACAGAGATGTATAATTAGCGGGTCTCCTGCATAATCCATAAAAAGACAAGGATTAAGGCTGGTAGGTTTTGTATTATTTACTTTAATAACGGGCATATGTGGAAACAACAAAAAAAAGATACTTCAATAGTGAAGCTGGTATTATGGGTTGCTTTAGCTACGACTCCAATGGCCAGTATGGTAGTTTCAGCACCTACACTGGCGCAATCTGCATCGCCAACACCATCTTTCCCACTGCCGCAAACAGTGGAAAATGGAACGACAGTGCGAATTGATGGTTCAAGTAGCTTGAGTGCAATCAACCAAAGTCTTAAAGATAATTTTGAAAAACAGTTTTCGGGGACAAAGGTTGAAATTGCTGCCAATGGTACTGATAAGGCTTTGAGAGATTTGCTAGATGGCAAAATTGACATAGCAGCGATCGGTCGTGGTTTAACGCCAGCAGAAAAAGCACTAGGACTGGAACAAGTGCGCTTGCGCCGTGAAAAAATTGCCATTGTGGTAGGTGCAGAGAATCCTTTCAAGCAAAGTTTGACTAGTAGGCAATTCGCCCGGATTTTTCGGGGACAAATTACAAATTGGTCGCAATTAGGCGGCCCTGATGCCAAGATTCGCGTCATCGATCGCCCCGAAACCAGCGATACTCGCGATACTTTTCGCGATTACCCAGCTTTCAAAACGGCGAAATTTGCCACAGGTTCCAACGCTACCCAAGTAGCTGACGACAATACCGCCGAAATCGTTAAACAATTGGGTAAAGACGGCATTAGCTATGTGCTAGCCAATCAGATTTCCAAGTTAGAAAACGTGCGAATTCTGCAATTACATCAAACCTTACCAGACGATGCCAAATATCCCTTCTCGCAACCATTAGTTTACGTCTACAAAAAAAATCCCGCCTTGGGTGTCGCCAGTTTTCTCGGTTTTACCCTTGCACCAGTAGGGGAGCAAGCCATAGAACAAGCTAGAGTCGCGGAAGCTGAAGCCATCGCCACCACAGTTTCACAACCTACCGCCGCAGTTCCCCCAACCACAGAAGCCACACCAACCACCGCAGCTTCTCCCAGTGCAACGACTTCTGTATTTGGGGAACAACCCTTTGTGGCTCCCACTGCTCCAGAAAAAGCTCCCATTGTCAATCAGCAAACACCATTTTGGTTGCTTTTACCTTTGTTGGTTACCACTGTGGGTGGAGGTTTACTGTGGTGGTTTTTTGGCAGACGGCCATCCCTGCGTGAAAAAACAGACAATGCGCTGCAACCGAATCCCGATCCACCAAACACAGATGACGCTGAAACTGTTGTCAGTGCTGACACCACCCTCCAAGTGCCAAAAGAAGACACCAGCGATCGCACTCCTTTTCAAATTTATGGTCAAACATCATCTACTAATGGCACAACCCCAAGCGTAGCTGTATCAGAGAATAACAACTTGGGAGCCGCAGCTTTAATGGGTGGTGGTGCTTTGGCCACCGGAATTGCGGCGGGTACTTGGTCTACCTTTGGAGACAAAGACGATAACGTCACCCAAGATACAAATCAAGAAAATAATACCGAACAAAATCTTCCTGAATCCGGTGAAGTTGCATGGGACATAGAAGCCCCAGCCGCTGTTGTCAATACTTCATATCCCCAACTGCCTAATATTACAGAAGAAACATCGAATCAAGAACTGCCTTTATCTGAGGTGACAACCCCAGCCTCAGAATTACCAGATGTGCCCAAAGCAACCTCAGATTTTGAGTATTGGGACACAGAAGTGAGTGAAGAACAAATCCAAGAAGAACTCAAAGCAGAATTGGAATGGCTGGAAAGTATTACCTCAACTGAAGATATAGCTTCATTAGATTCTGGCGTGGTGGTGGAAAATGAACTACCAGAATTGCCAGAAGATGCTTTTAATGTGGTAGCAGATGCAGCCGAACCTTCTGTAAATTTACCAGAAGAAGAATCGCCAGACTTGGCGGCGGCCGCGGCCCTAGCAGCCGGAGCAGGAATTGGAGCCTGGGCTGGTAGTATTGACAATGCACCGATAACAACCGAGACAACTAATGTAGTGTATGAGGAACCACAAAGCCGTATTTTCCTCACACCCCGTACTCATAGATTGGCTGATGTTTCTTGGGAAATTTCCGAAAGCCAAAAATCAGCACTGCGGCAACAGGGCGTTTCTCAATTGCTGGTGCGGCTGTATGATGTTACTGGCATTGACTTGAGTTACCAAACTCCCCAGTTTGTAGAACAGTACGAAAGCGAAGAATTACTCAACAAGAGTCTGGAAATTCCCGCAAGCGATCGCGACTATATAGCTGAAATCGGCTATCTTGCTGAAGGCGATCGTTGGTTCCCCATAGCCCATTCAGCAATTGTGCGTGTCTTCAGTGCTGTGGAACCAGACCCCATTGTGGAGGAAACAGCCGAGACACAAGAAGAAATTCATATTGTGCTGACACCCCGCAGTCCTAAATTGGCTGATATTGCTTGGGAAATTTCCGAAAGCCAAAAATCAGCACTGCGACAACAGGGCATTTCTCAATTGCTAGTGCGGCTGTATGATGTCACTGGCATTGACTTGAGTTACCAAACTCCCCAGCTTGTAGAACAGTACGAAAGCGAAGAATTACTCAACAAGAGTGTGGAAATTCCGCTAACAAATCGCAACTACATCGCTGAAATCGGCTATCTTGCACAAGACGATACTTGGTTTTCCTTGGGACGTTCTGCAATTGTGCGTGTCTTCAGTGCTGTGGAACCAGACCCCATTGTGGAGGAAACAGTTGATACCCAAGAAGAAATTCATATTGTGCTGACACCCCGCAGTTCTAAATTGGCTGATGTCTCTTGGGAAATTTCCGAAAGCCAAAAATCAGCATTGCGACAACAGGGCATTTCTCAATTGCTGGTGCGGTTGTATGATGTCACTGGCATTGACTTGAGTTACCAAACACCCAAGCTTGTAGAACAGTACGAAAGCGAAGAATTGCTCAACAAGAGTGTGGAAATTCCCGTAAGCGATCGCAACTACATCGCTGAAATCGGCTATCTTGCACAAGACGATGCTTGGTTTTCCTTGGGACGTTCTGCAATTGTGCGTGTCTTTAGTCCTGTAAAACCAGACCCCATCGTGGAGGAAACAGTTGATACCCAAGAAGAAAGCACTATTGTACTAACACCGCGTACTCCCAAGTGGGCTTATGTTTCCTGGTGTATTTCTCCCACTGAAAAACAAGCACTGCAACAACAAGGTGCTTCTCAATTGGCAGTGCGGCTGTATGATGTCACTGGCATAGACTTGAGTTACCAAACTCCCCAACTCGTACAGCAGTACGAATGTGAAGAAGTAGCAAGCGATCGCTTTGTGGCGATTCCTGTAAGCGATCGCAACTACATCGCGGAAATTGGTTATCTTGCAGATGGCGATGGTTGGTTGACCGTGGCGCGTTCGGAAATTGTGCGCGTCTTTAGTCGTCCTCAAGGAGAGTTTTGGTTTGTTGCAGATGCTGAATTAATTATTCACGGAGCAACCGAACCCAATACAACCGTAGCCATTGGTGGTAACGCCGTCAAAATCAAACCCGACGGTACTTTCCACCTCCGTCTTCCCTTTTCCGATGGTTTAATGGACTATCTGATCACAGTAGCTGCGGATGGAGAATCACCAAAAACTATTCATAAGAAATTCTCCCAAGAAACTTACGAAAGCTGATACCATTTTCGATTTTGCAAAAAGTTGAGCGCAAGTTTCCTGCGCTCAATTTTTGTAGGAATTACGCGACAACTTTAAAAAATAGACCTCTTGCAAAAGTTACTTTTGCTCATAGGGGGGAAAGGGAAAAGGTTAAAGGGAAAAGGGTTTTTATTTGCCCTTTACCCCTTACCCCTTACCCTTTTCCCAACAGTTTAATTTTTGTGTTGCTGATTAAAAATTGTCATTCGCATTAACATTATTCTACAAAGTAGGATATCGCTTTAAGATTGGATATCACTAGAAAATTTTACCTGATATGCCAATTTCGCCAATTCCCAATCAACACTCAGCAAAAAATGACTGCAAAACTTTCGCTCATTTTCTCATTGGAACACCAGGAAGCGGTAAATCTACCTTTGCGGAATTGATATCTCGTTTGGGAAATTACGAAATTATTTCTACTGATGAAATTCGCCAACAATTATATGGTGATGCCACAATTCAAGGGGAATGGCACAAAATCGAATCCACTGCGATTAACGCTATTTGTACAGCATTGAAGTTGGGTAAAAGTGTTATCTATGACGCTACAAATTGTAAGCGTTGTTTTCGGATGGATTTTTTGTTAAAAGTAAACACCAAACTTAGACAATGCAATTTACCCCAACTTAATTGGATTGGTTGGTACTTAGAAACTTCTTTGCAAACTTGTATTCAGTGGAATCAACAACGCCAACGCCAAGTTCCGCCAAATGTGATTGAGAGTATGTATCAACAGCTGCAAGATTTTCCGCCAATTACCGGAGAAGGATTTGCCGCAATAAATAAAATCAACGTCACTTCACCGAAATTTTCTCAACAGCAAATTGCCAAACTAATTGCAGGTATTCCACGTCAAATTATCAATTCTCAAAATCGTCATGCAAACATCACACTTCATCGTTACAGTCATCTGGTGGATTTTGAGCGTTTGATGTATTTAATCTACTTAATTATTAATTATCCTGGTATTGGTGAGTTCCACATAACTCAGCCAAAACTTTTAGAAAACATTCTTGGCTATGTTGCAGATTTTGTTAACTCACTGGAAGAAATTACTGTTATTATGGCCAAATTGCGGGGTATGGTTTATGCCAGGGAAGATGCCATCGCTGCTGATTTAGAATGGCTACAAACTCAAGGAATTATCAATAGTAATTTTCCAGTCAATCATCAAAATACCCCAGAAATTGATACTTGTGAATTAACATCATTAAGTGGCATACATTCCTACTCAGATAAAAAGGTTTTTCAGCGTTTAATCAATACAATTCGCTTTATTCTCCACTACCCTTTTTTAGCTAATACAGGTGGGGGTAGCTTAAAAACTTTGACTCAATCCCTTGCACAAGGCGGAATAATTTACAATCCTGATACCGAAGAAGCTACTATTCGGAAAGATATTGAAAAAGTTTTCAAGCCATATAAAATATTACCGGAGTTTCCTATGCGTAATGGTTATTTTGCTGGTACGGGGATTTTTTCTAAACCAGAATTAATCAAATTATTCAATATTATTCAATCCCAAGCCAACAGTTTAAGCGATCCTCAAGCTTTAGCAATCTATGAAATATTTAAGCAGCGATTATTACAAAATCATTTAATTGAGAATACTGAAAATATTTATCCAGTGCGAGCGATCGCTAATACTTCAATTGTAGACTCCAAACATCTGCATAGCAGTGCCTTAAGTAATAATCTCTCTCAATTGGAAACAGCAATTGTAGAAGGAAGACTGTTAGAATTAAAACGATTTATGGGTGTGGGTAGATACGCAGGAGATGAAAAAGACTTTTTCTTAGCTTATCCATTGCAAATAGTTTTTTGTAACTTTGCTTGGTATTTGGGTTATGAGTGTGTCAACGGTGAAACTTCTGGTTTGCTGAGATTTGAACGTCTTGATAGATTGTTTTTAGGGAGACTTCAAACTCAACAACGCAGTCGAAAACAACAAGAAAAGACATTACAAAAATTACAAAAATTATTCAAAGCCGGTGCAGGAATGCACTTAGGAAATAGCAGTACTGACCAAAAACAATTTCTCAGTGCTGATGAAAACCAGCGAATGCAAGTTAGTGTCACAGTGGAACTTTGGTTTAGCAGCCGCATTTATCCTTTTATTACTGAAGGGACAAAACGGTTCGCAGACATGAAAATGTCCCCCCCAATTCACAAAACAACTAGTAATCTTCCTGAGTCTTTGTTTTGCTTAAATGGAACTGGTGATGATAATTTTCCACACTGTTTTCAGGCAATATTTCCTAAGTGGACATTAGATGATTTTGATTTGTTGAGATGGATTGTTGGCTTTGGTGGAGATGTTAAGGTGAAACAACCACAGGAGTTGGTGCAGAAGATAGAAAAAATTGGTCGGGGTATTGTAGGGAATTATGACTCTCCTCTGGCTAAAACCGAGGGTATTTTAAGAAGTTGAGACAACGCGGGATAAATCCGCGCTTCTCCACTCCAGTTGATTTACAATTGAAGAAGAATTCAGAAGTCAGAATGGGCTAAACGCCCCGCTACCGCTAACAGGAGTCAGAATAAAGACGCTCTCTACGAGACGAGGGGTACGCGGACACGGCTTAGCTGCGCTATCAGTCGGGGATTCAGACCCGCGACTGATTAAAGACCACCAAATTGAAAATTTGGTGGGGGTGCAAAAACGCCGATTATTCAGACGCTCCTACGTCGCTCTAAGCGAAGCCATGCCGCAGGCTTTACGCTGCGCTATCCGCCAGTCATACAGAATACCTAACTGAATTCTGACGACTGACGCCTTTATTCTGTTTGATAATTTTAATAAATCAAATTTCTTGCTGGTTTAACCAACTTACTAAATCAGATAACGATGAAAATCGCAGAATAGCTCTACCCAATGCTTCTAAGCGTTCCTTATTTAAAAGTTCCACTCGCTCAATAATTGACGAATCAATTTCACCAAAGCGTTCATCAAGTAAAAGTAGACAAAATTTCAGTGCTTCTTTTTGTTCGCCGCGTTGTTCGCCGCGTTGTTCGCCGCGTTGTTCGCCGCGTTGTTCGCCGCGTTGTTCGCCCTTCTGTAAAATATATTGATAAATCACTGATTCTTGCATAGTTTCCTCCCGTAATAATTGCAGAATCAAATCTTTCTCAAACTTTAACCCTGCTAAAATCTCCGTGTATGCAGCTGTATTTTTTCTAGTTTCAATATCTGGAATTTTAGCAATTTCTCCTGCAATTTGCGATAATAACCTTGGGGCTGAATTCGTTCGCGTTAACGGTGCTAAGGGTAACAATCCCACATTATTCATAAATAGTTCTGAATCTTGCTCCCACATTCGGATAACTCGATAACGATGAGTTGTCACTTCACTAACATATTCTGTAGTAAAGGCAATTTCATCATTAGTTTCTTGCAAGAAAATCACTACTTGTGTAACTGGAACTTGGTATTTACGTGTTAGCCGGACATAGTAATCTAACATCCGCAACGAAATCGGTGTTTGAGATTGAATTGTAGTTTGAAATTCCAGGTGTAAAATGCGATTTTCTATTTGCAAGAATGTCACAGAATCAGCGCGAATTGGTTCAATGCTCAATTCGGTTTTTAAAATTTTAATTGTGCGCGGTTCTTGATTCAATAACCACCGAATAAAATCACGGGGATATTGTTCTGCAAGTAATTTACACAGGTTGTCATATTCTGCCATTTCGAGATTTAATAAGTTATCATTTAATTGAATATTGAGTATTTTTTTATACCAAGAATTCTGGTTTAAAGTACTAAAAAACCCTACCTTTGAGAGAGGGTAGGGTTAGTTACATTACTAAGGCTATTTAACTAGACATTATATCACCAAAATTAGCCCAGCGATCGCCCTGATACGATAATGAACCCTACTGAATCAAGTTTAATTTGCGGTCGGCGAATTCCCTCTAAAATAGCGGCACTTAAAGCAGTTTCTATTTTGAGTTCTTCAGCTAATGCTCGATCCCAACTTTGTTGATTTAACAACAAGTTTAATTGTTCTACTCTATTGCTTAATTTCTTTTCGGCAATGAGGCTACGTTTTTCGCACAATTCGATAAAATCAGGACGATTGGAAAGTAAAGCTAAAGAAGCGTTACGTACTTCATAGCAATAATTTTGCCATTTACTAGGTTCGACAAAATTGTCAATAATTTCTAATCGTTCTTTTGCCAAATTGTAATCTCGTTGTTGGTTATTGTTTCTATCTTTGTAGGGACGTTGTAAGATATCCAACAACACTGGATCTTCCACAACAGATATTGGTTGCTTGCGACCATCAACATAGATAGTTTCCATAATTGGTGGAAACAAAGCATCTACACGTCGCTGCAAGATTTTGTATTGAGAATTATCCAGTTTATTCTCAATTAAAACTTGTTTGGCAATTTTTAAATTTGTCTCCACTATATAATTATATTGAAAACCAAACCATTCCTTGCCTTGTTGTGCGTCCCAAGATGCATCAGTGCGCCACATGGCAAAGGCTTGACCCCGGTCATCCCAATCTATATAGTTTAACAGTGCTTCGACAAATCCTTCTCCAATTCGCAAGAGTTTAACATCAGAACTTTGGTTGGCAATTCTGCGGTTATAAGTACCATATTTGTCTAAATAACTGTCAGCAAAACGAGTTTTTAATTCATTTATCGGCACCAAAGTACGGGTTATCGGTTGATAGCGCTTCATTTCTGGAAAATCTGGGTGAGTCGTTGGTTTGAAACCCAGCGCATCACAAATCCAGCCTTCAATTGCTCGTTTCATTTCTAAATGACGAGCATCATAATTATCTAAATCTTGAAAATATTCGGTTGCCATTTCATCAGTGGCGTCAATTTCATCTAAAGCATTGAGTTCGCTAATTTTGATGATTTCGGCTTGGATTTGTGCTTTGATTGGCTCAATCATTTCCACTAAACCAGCAGCACCAGATTGAAATAAAGCTGCTTCTAATTCTGGCAATTTTTCATCTACGTAAAACTGAAAACTAGCAATTGATTGTTGAAAAATCCCAAAACCATCTTTTAAAACTTGATACCAAGCGTTGTGGGGACTATCTTCTAAGTAAGGGCCAATCAATACACAAGATTGGATGCCTATTTTACTACCAATGCGGTCAAGCCTACCAATTCTTTGTTCTAATTGATTAGGCGACCAAGGAAGATCGAAATGAATTAACCAATCAGCAAATTGGAGATTACGCCCTTCTTCTCCAGAGCGATCGCATACTAAAATAAAGCAGTTGGCATCGTTTTTGAATCTATTTAACCCGGACTCGACTTTATCCGGTGATTCTCCAAATTGATGGCTGACTACCGCCTGGTTACCAAAGGTATCAGATAAATAGCGGACAATTTCTGCACAACTTTGGGCAAAACTGGTAAATATAATAAATTTGGGGAAAATATCCCCTGCAATTGGTCTCTTGATTCTCTGCTGGATTCTGGTGAGAAATTCTTTTTGATTTCTGCGGACGTTTGCCGGAATTTTAAAGTATGTACCTAGCTGATTTAGCAATACTGTTCTTAAATTTTCTTTGCGTTCTCCGTCTTCCATTGGTTGACGAACAATCTTGAATATGGATTGCAAAATTTCTTCTTCGCCGGAAAATTTAGGAGTTGTAGTTAATAGGCGAATATCATCTTCTTTAAATTCCTGACTCAATTTCACATGGGGTTTTCCAGTTAAGCGGCTGGTAATTACTTGTTCTAAAATGCCTAACCAAGTACCCGCAGCTAAAAATAGTAACAGGAAAATTCGCTGATATTGCTTTTCTTTGGGGGCAACACTACGCCATTGATTGATGAATTCGTGAATATCGAGCGATCGCTCATCTAAATCATATTCTTCTTTGGGCGTAAAATTGCGGTCAAATATCACATCTTCCACCGCCGCCCGACGGTTGCGAAGCATCCGCCGATATAATCGATAGGTATCGCTGACGTGGCTGCGAATTGTTTGGACAATTTGATTGGCTTTTGCAGTATTTTCTTCTAAAGAATTTTCTAAATCATCAGCTAAATTGAGTAAATACTTATCCTCAGGAAACAATTTGCGTAATTCCTGCAAATTATTTTTCAAGACCACAGGCTTTGCATCTTCTCTCAAAGCCAACAGCACTTTTCCTATTTGTTGACTGCTGGCAACTTTCGCACGGAAACCTGCTAAATCTTGTAGTCTGTATGTTGTGGGGTCGAGCAAATGCAACATTGCTAAGAAATCTTGCTCGTGATTCACAACCGGATTAGCGGATAATAAAAGCAAGCGATCGCTTTTGTGAGCTAGTTCTTTACAAGTCTCAAAACGCTGCCGCACTGCTGCATCTTTAGAGGTCGCCATTGCGGCGATGTGATGGGCTTCATCTAATATTAAACAGCCAATCTTCGCTCTCAGATTAATTTTATGAACATCTTCAATAGCTAGTACCGCTACTCGTTTGGGAAAATGAGAAATGTAAAACTTGTTTTCTAACTCAGTGCGCCATTGTTGCAGCAAATATTGGGGAACTATGACCACCGCACCTTTTTTCGGTTCATCTAACAGAAATTGGCGCAGAATTGCACCCGCTTCGATGGTTTTTCCTAGTCCTACTTCGTCTGCTAAGATATAACGTTGAATTGGGTCTTCTAGCACCCGCCGCACAACTTCAACTTGATGGGGATAAAGATTAATATTTGCCGAAATTAATCCCGTCATCCCGCGACTGACTGCGCGTTGCTGAATCAAAGATTTCACAAAAGCCAATCTTTTATCGTGGAAATAGGGCGTTTCGTGACCCTTCATCGCTAAAGTTTCAATGGGGTCTGTGTTCGGTAAATTACAACGGACATAAATTTCTTCTTCCGTCAGAATTGCAGTTTTCTTGTCTGGTAAATCAACTTGATATTCTTCTGTATCTTCGTCCCAGGCGAAAATTCTGCCAATTATCCATTTATCTGGGTTTTCGGACTTAATATAGCATCGTGCTTGGGGTTCAAGCCGCACTTGAGAAAGCGAACTTAGAGGTAACGTTTTTTGTAGACGTTGCCCCAAAGAGCAAAAATACTCAACAGTCGCATTAGTCTCAGATATTTCGGCAACTTTTCCTATACCCAAATAATTATTCTGGGACTGTACTAATAAACCAACTCTAATCATAGATCCAGTCCCCTAAACAGACTTAAAGTAATTTCCAAATTAGTTTATTCAGCCGTATCTGGCAATTTTGGCAAATCTCATTATAGACAATAAACTGCTCTTAGAGTTTTTCAATATGGCGAACTGTAAATTTCATTTATATCATGTTCTGTTAATTAGTTATGATTGCCACAGCCACCGCACCGTACTTCCAACCAATGTCTAGAAAAATCCACAAATCCCATCGGAAACATTCTCATAAGTGAAACTGAAAAATGAAACGTTCAAATCGCCTTGCTTGGATGGCTGTAATTGCCATCGCTGCCATTGTTTTACTGAGTTTAATAGCAGCTCCTAATAATACCAAAATTACTGGCGGTTCTACTTACAATCGAAATCCCAACGGCTATGGGGCTTGGTATAATTTTATGCAAAAACAAGGAGTTTCAATTCAGCGCTGGCAAAAACCTTTTAGTGAAATTCCGCCAGAGGACAGTCCAGTTACCTTTGTTGTGGTTACCAGCGAACCCAGAGGTACAAGCCTCGATATTCAAGAACGTGAATGGATAGAAAAAGGAAATACTTTAGTAATTTTAGGTGTTGGCGGGCGAGTCACAGAATCAGATTTTAGCACCCTGCAAAAATCTCCCCAAGGAGATATTAAAATTGAGACCCGCAGACGCAATAGAAAAGTTAATCAAAAACAAATTGATTTAGGCGATCGCTTTGGTGCTATTGTCTGGCAAGAAACATACAAACAAGGTAAAGTAATTTTTTCTACCACTCCTTACTTAGCCGCCAACGCCTATCAAGATAATTTAAGTAATTTTAAGTATTTAGCTGATTTAGTCAATAAAAACAACAACACAATACTTGTGGATGAATACATTCACGGTTATAAAGATCCTGATGTCAGACAAAAAGAAAGCGAAGGAAATTTGTCTAGTTTTTTTGCTAAAACCCCTTTATTTCCAATATCAATCCAAGTAGCGATCGTGCTATTAGTACTAATTTGGGCGCAGAATCGCCGTTTTGGCAAACCAGTAACTTTAGATACACAAGTCGCCGACAACAGCGAGGCATACATCCAAGCCTTAGCCTTGGTGTTGCAAAAAGCCGACACCACAGACTTTGTAATTGAGATGGTGGGTAAACAAGAACAATTGCAACTGCAAAAAGCCTTGGGATTAAGTCAAGTACCCCTAGAACACCAAACTTTAGTTAATGTCTGGGTAGAAAAAACAGGTGCAAGTGGCGCGGATTTAGATGCAGTTTTAAAGCTACGATCGCACAAACAGCCCATCAAGGAACAAGAACTGTTAAGCTGGTTGGGAAAATGGCGAAGTATAAGATTAACTCGTAATTCGTAATTCCTACAAATGACTAATACCAAAATTCATATTATGAACCAAACCCATGCTATTTTAATTGACCTTGGTGAAAGTCTTAAACAAGTAATTGTCGGACAATCCAGCCTCATACAACAACTTTTAGTGGCACTATTAGCCGGTGGACATATAATTTTAGAAGGAGTACCGGGGACTGGTAAAACTCTGTTAGTCAAAGTGTTAGCACAATTAATCCAAGGTGACTTTCGCCGAATTCAACTAACACCAGATGTCTTGCCATCAGATATCACTGGTACAAATATTTTTGACTTAAATAGCCGTAATTTTACTTTAAAAAAAGGGCCAATCTTTACAGAAGTACTGCTAGCAGATGAAATTAACCGCACTCCTCCGAAAACACAAGCGGCGCTGCTAGAAGCGATGGAAGAAATGCAGGTAACTTTGGATGGTGAAAGTTTACCCTTGCCGGATTTATTTTGGGTGATTGCAACCCAAAACCCCCTAGAATTTGAGGGAACTTATCCTTTGCCAGAGGCACAATTAGACAGATTTTTATTTAAATTAGTAGTAGATTATCCCGACCAAGCAGCTGAAAAGCAAATGTTACTCAATCGTCAGGCGGGGTTTGCAGCAAAGCGCTTAGACATTAGCCGTTTGAAACCAGTAGCCACAGTAGCCGATATTTTGCAAGCGCGACAAGCAGTCAAAGAAGTTAAAGTATCAGAAGCGATCGTTGATTATTTGTTGGCATTAGTGAGAGTATCGCGTCAATATCCCGATTTAACTTTGGGTGCATCACCTCGCGCCGCTGGTGCTTGGTTGCAGACATCTCAAGCCCTAGCGTGGTTAACTGGAAGAGATTTTGTCACACCAGATGATGTCAAAGCAGTTGCATCTCCATTGCTACGCCATCGACTGATTTTGAAACCAGAAGCAATGCTGGATGGTTTACAAATCGACGCGGTAATTGCGTCGGTAATTAATCAAGTACCGGTTCCAAGGTGATGTAATTTTGGATTTTAGATGACATGACAAATTATCTTGATGTCCGCGAAATCACCCATAAGAAAGAGTTTGTAGTGAGGACTTTAGTCCTCAAGCTAGGACTGAAGTCCTCTGTGCCAGACGCTACGCGTAGCTTGCTTCCCCGTAGGAGTACACTACAAGCAAACATTTTTATTTAGTTTGATTAACCGGACATCACATAAGGTTTTTTACAAGCCAACCGTCAACCGTCAACCGTCAACCATCAACAGCTTAATAACTGCGACGTTTGCGAAGGGATAGCCCACATAAACCGCTAACTGTTAACACTCCTAACACAGTGGAAGATTCAGGAACCGAAGCCGGCTGGAGGGCGGAAAACGCGAATTCTGCAATTAGTTGATTAGTCGCAGTTGTTGAATGAATTTCATCCCAAAATAAAAACTTGTCTGGTTCACATACAACTGGCTTCACCGTAACTTCGATGGGTACTACCGATAATTCTCCCACACAAGAATCAGTGACATTTGTGAAACCAAATTCTTTTGGATTTGCAATGATGCGATTAAATAAAGAATTAATATCAAAAGGAATAATCTTAGTTTCAGGACTTAGTTGTTGATTCAACAAATTAATAGTTGCAGCTAAATTGGAGTTATGTGCATTTGTGAAACTGCTGAGTATGCTTGCTGTTTGAATATTGTCACCTGTAACTGGAAATTTTCCCAAATCTGGTAAGTTAACTACTAGAATATTTTCAGCACCCACCTCAGTCAATGAAGTTATTGCTGAGGATAAATTAGCTACGGTTTCTGTTGGATTAGGAGTATCATTATAAAAGTACTTTAGGTAATCATTAGTACCCGCCCAAATAACATAAAGGGCATTGCGATCGGCGGATTTATTGAGTGTTGTAAATTCATTAATTTGTTGCTTTAATCCTGGTAAAAAACTTAGTCCTAAGTTATCCAATCCTGTAGTCGCACCACCAAAGGCAAAATTGTTGTTGGGATTAAAAGTTAACCCTAACTCAGAGGCGAGATACTCTACCCAAACTGGGCCGTTAGAAAAATGTCCCTTGAAGTAAGTCGGGCTTGGAGGAATAATCCCATTTGTGGAATTAAATACATTACCTGTATCAGAAAAGCTGTCACCAAAAACATAGATATCGTCATAATTTTGTGCCAAAACTTTAAGTGGACACATCAAAGACAACATAAAAAATGCTGTGGTCAACAATTGTTTTTTCATAATAAAATTGAGAGTAGGGAATAGAAAAGTTAAAAAATAATCGCTTTTTGTCTCAAGTACGAGCCAGAGAATTTGTCAGTATTATCCCAGATTCATGAAGATTTAGAACAATACTTAACCCTCTTTGATAACTCTGATGAAAGAAAAAATGTAGATTGGGGAGTCTCTGGCGACTATAAGGTTCAGATAAGCAGTATGAACTTCCCCTTCCCCTTTCCCCCTTCCCCTTTCCCCCTTCCCCTTCCCCCTTCCCCCTTTCCCCGAACCCTATTGTCCTACATATCGCTCAAGCACGTTAGAATACAGAATCACTTGTTACAAGAAAAGCGAACAGCAATAAAAACTTTAGTTGTGGTTGAAAGTTTACTGGAAAAAACGTGTTTTTATCAGAGGCGTAAGTGCTTTTTAAAACCTTGTCTGTGTTCCAATACCACTGTTAAAACGTTGCTTTTCTTATTGGTTCCCCTTCCATGTTGCTTGTTAATCATTAAACGGTAATTTACTTATGAGTCAAGTAGAAAACATTCAAGCTGAGTACGAAAAGTTTCCCGAACAATTTGAAAGTATAATTATTAGCACCATTAGCGCAGAAGGAATACCTAACGCTAGTTATGCTCCCTTTGTGATGGATGATGCTAAAAATATTTATATTTACGTCAGTGGTCTGACGATTCACACCAAAAATCTCCATGCTAATCCTCTTATTAGTGTTTTGTTTATTGAGGATGAAGCTAAAAGTAACCAAATTTTTGCCCGTACCCGTTTGAGTTTTGATTGTACGGCAATCTTGATAGAACGGGAAACTGATAAGTGGAATCAAATTGTTGACCAATTTGAAAAGCGATTTGGTCAAATTATAGAGATTTTGCGAGGCTTGTCCGATTTTCGGATTTTTCAGCTAACTCCCCGCGAAGGCCGTTTTGTAGTCGGTTTTGGAGCAGCTTATCGCATCAGCGGTGATAACCTGCATCAACTTGTTCATATTACAAAAGATAGTGACCAACAGCAACAATAAATGTCAAAAATCAGAATTCATAATTCACTAACCAAAATAATTCAATTATCAGCACAACTGGTATAACTTTTGATTATGAGGTGCTGAATTGCGATCGCTGAATTATCAATTATCAACGAACCCATAAAGCTCAATTTTTTAACTTTATGCTTAAGTTTCAACCTCCTGGCTTTGGACATAAAGTCATCCATACATCCTTGGGGGCAATGGTTTATTACACCCAAACGAATGCTCCTTGGGCGCTGACTGACACTAAAAATTTACCGCCACTTCTATTTCTGCATAACTTTGGTGGTGGCGCATCTGCCTATGAATGGTCTAAAGTTTACCCGGCTTTTGCCTGGAATTACCAAATTCTAGCCCCCGATTTAATTGGCTGGGGAGAATCGGCTCATCCAGTCAGAGATTATCAAATTAAGGATTATCTCAGCACCATTGCTGAATTTATCAGCCAAACTTGTCACCAACCAGTCACAGTGATAGCCTCGTCGTTAACCGCCGCTTTTGCTATCCGCCTAGCGATTACCCAACCAAATTTATTCCAGAGATTATTTTTGGTTTGTCCCTCTGGATTTAATGACTTTGGACAAGGTAGTGGACGCAGACTTCCGCTTTCAGTAATTAATACACCAGTGCTAGATGATTTGATTTATCATCTTGGTGCAGAAAATGAAATTGCAGTCCGAAACTTTTTACAAAGTTTTCTCTTTGCCAAACCACAACGAGTATCCCAAGAAATGGTAGAAGCTTATTTAACTTCTGCCCAACAACCTAATGCTAAATTTGCGGCTTTAGGATTTTTGCGTGGCGACCTTTATTTTGATTTGAGTTTATATATTCGACAACTAACAATCCCTACCGTGATATTTTGGGGAGAAAAAGCACAATTTACTAACATTAAAACAGGACAAAGATTAGCAAATTTAAATACAAATACAATTGAAAAATTTGAAGCGATCGCCGATGCTGGAGTCTTACCTCATTTGGAAGTACCAGAAATTGTGATTGGTCTATTGCAGCGATATCTGGGGTGACTGGGAACTGGAGAATGGGGAGGTGTGGAGAAAATAATTCCTAATACCAACTTACCACTCCCATCCCCTTGTCCTTGAGTTTTTCAATAGCCGACTACCACCAAATTCTATTTCCATTTTCGTCAACTCGCGCTTGACGAATTACGTCGGAAATTTCTTCAGCATCTTTAACGTGGTGGAGTGCTTTCTTTTCGCCGTCGGGTTCATCCACTACAAAGTAAGTCGGAACTGTAATATGGTCTCCTGTAATATCTGGTGAATCTACAGCTATTTGTTGAGCTTTTTCTTCAATTGATTGAGACTCATCAGCGATTCTATCCCCAGGATTTGCAGTTAGGTTTCTTTCCTTAGCAGTTGGTTCTTCGCGAGAATGCCAATCTTCACTCACTGGTTGATGGATTTGATTTTCTTGTTTATTATCAGTCATGGCTTTTTGAGGTACTAATAAATGTGTGTTTACTAGTAACACTGTAGGAAATCAAAGCCATAAAAAATTCTTTCTCTAGAAAGAGTTTCAGAATAGATTTAATAAGTACATGTCTTTAGTTAGATATTAGTTCAGAGGTTATTTAGAAACCTCTGACTTGAGAAATAACTAATTTATTTCTTGGGTTGAAAGGGCGTATACTTTCCCCCTAATGCTTCTACAATACTGCGGGTATTTGCCTCCATCATTTTAATGTAGGAATCTCCATCACTTCCTTTGGCCCCAATTGAATCAGAATAAAGTTGATGTGGTGCTAATTTCACTCCTGCTTCTTGGGCAACAGTTTTAATTAAAGCTGGGTTAATTGTAGTTTCAGCGAAAATTGCCGGAACGCCGATTTTTTTAACTGAATCCACTAACCGCTTGACTGTTTGTGCGCTTGGCTGTTCTTCGGTACTAATGCCGATTAATGTACCTGCGATCGCAATTCCATAGGCACGTCCATAATATTGAAATGCATCGTGAGTTGTGATTAGTCTGCGCTTATCTGCTGGAATAGTTTGAATCTGTTGATTAATCCAACTATGCAACTGTTTTAATTCATTAGTCAGTTGCAATGCATTTTGAGTCAATTCTTCTTTATCTTCAGGTGATAATTCAATCAAAGCATCGCGAATGGCATTAGTCATGGCGATGGCATTTTCCGCACTACCCCAAACATGAGGATCTGGGACGACTTCGCCTTTGCCTTTGTCTAACTGCAAAGATTTAACAGCTTCCCCCACCGGTAGCTTCCGCGCCTTTTCACCAGAAGCATTCATTAACTTAATCAATCCTGGTTCTAGGTTGTAGCCGTTATATAAAATTAAGTCTGCTTGTTCCAAAAGCCTAGTGTCTGCTGGTATTGGTTCGTAAACATGCGGATCTGTACCCGGTTTGAGGATTCCACGTACTTGAATTTCGTCCCCTCCAACCTCTTGTGCTAAATCAGCAATGATGGTACTGGTTGCAACCACTCGTGGCTGACTCTCTCCCTTGGTAGTGTTGCGGTTAGAGTCTTTCTGGCTACAACTAAATAAAGCCAAAGGCACAAGCATTCCCAAACAAACCCGCAAAAGAATTTTCTTCTTGTTCGCGTTACCCATTACCTTGCCGTGAGGGTTACTCCCCTCTTTCTGTGGTATTAGTTTCATTTATCTCGGATATTACATCTATTTATAGATTTTTTCATATTTCTCTCATTTTTATAGTAAGCTCAAGAAATGAATATTTAAAAGCAGTTATGAAAAACGTCCTTTTTCCAGGTAAATTTCTTTTCTCTCCAGTAAATACACGAGAATTATCGGCAAAAACTATCAAGGCTTCTGATATGAGTTCCACAGCAGCAATTAACATCGCCCACGTAGGGGTACATTACCGCACACAAGAAGCCTTAAGGGACGTTAACTGTATTGTCAAACCGGGAAGATTGACGGGTATTTTTGGCCCCAACGGTGCAGGCAAAAGTACGTTGATGAAGGCAATGTTGGGCTTAGTTCCAGTAACTAGCGGCACAATACTGTATCAGGGTAAACCCTTAACGCAACAACTAGATCGAGTTGCTTATGTCCCACAGCGCAGCCAAATTGACTGGACTTATCCCGCTACAGTTTGGGATGTAGTGATGATGGGAAGAGTGAAGAAAACAGGATGGTTGCGTAGCTTCTCATCAGTTAGTCGCCAGGTAGCCAAAAATGCCCTCCAAAGAGTGGGAATGATTGAATATTGCGATCGCCCCATCGGACAATTATCAGGAGGACAACAACAGCGGGTATTTTTAGCCCGTGCTTTAACCCAGCAAGCAGAAATTTTTTGTTTTGATGAACCTTTGGTGGGCATCGATCAAAAAACCCAATCAATTGTTTTTGAAGTTTTTCAGGAACTCGCTGCTGATAACAAAATCGTGCTGGTAGTCAACCACGATTTAGGAGAATCCATCGCTCATTTTGACGACTTAATATTATTAAATCGTGAATTAGTAGCCACAGGTTCCCGCCAACAAGTACTCACAGAACAAAATCTCAATCTTGCCTATGGTGGGAAAGTGATGTACTTTTCTGATGCGGCATAGATGGGGAGATGGGGAGATGGGGAGATGGGGAGATGGAGGATAACTAATGCCCGATGACCAATGACTAATGACTAGTGACAAAATATGTTAGAAGCTTTAATTGAGCCGTTAAACTCCGGCTTTATGCAACGGGCGCTGGCGATCGCGATTTTAGTTGGTTTGTTGTGTGCGGTGGTTGGTAGTTATTTGATGGTGCAGCGATTGGCATTATTGGGTGATGCAATCAGTCATTCGGTTTTGCCAGGATTAGCCATCGCTTTTATGTTGGGAGCAAATATATACATCGGGGCGTTTATTGCCGGGGTTGTCAGTACAATGGCCATCGCTTGGATTAGAGTGCGATCGCCAATTAAAGAAGATGCGGCAATGGGTATAGTTTTTTCAGCCTTCTTTGCCCTTGGTATCACTTTAATTACTGTGATTCAAAAAGATAACAAAATCGACCTGAATCATTTTTTATTCGGCAATATTCTCAGCGTTACTGTTGATGAAGTGCGCCACACTGCTATTATCGCCGGTATCGTTTTAACAGTAGTTATTTTGATATACAAAGAGCTTTTATTTTACACCTTTGACCCATTAGGCGCTCAAGCCGCAGGTTTACCAGTCAATTGGCTAAACTTTGGATTGATGCTATTGATTGCTTTAACAATTGTCGCTAGTATGACAACTGTGGGTGTAATTTTAGTACTTTCACTTTTGATTACACCAGGAGCTACTGCTTATTTACTAGTGAAACGTCTTAACCAAGTCATGATTTTGGGCGCGGTGATTGGCGTAATTTCTAGTATTAGCGGTATGTATCTCAGCTACTATTATAATTTGCCCTCTGGGCCAGCAATTGTTTTGGTAGTTTCGGGATTATTTTTGTTAGCGTTATTATTTAGTCCCAAACATGGGGTTTTGATACCAAGCGGCAATAAAAAATAGATTTTTGCTATTGGTTGTACAGTCCATAAGATGATTTAACTGCCCATTGTTCGCCAGTTTTTTCCAAATAAAGCAAATCTCCACACTGGGGTGGCCCGGCTGGACAATGGGCAGTTATTTGAATTAATGCTTGTGAAAAATCTAAAGATAATCCTGGTCTAGTCAAAGTATATATAATAGACCATCTATGATTGTAGTCATTTAAAATTCGCTCGGACTCTTTCTCAGAAATTAAAGTGATTTGAGGATTTGTCAGAAATTGAGTTAATAAGCAAGGTTGATTGTTGATTGAAATCCAATTGTCGTAAGTCTCTTTTTGAAGTTCGGGGAAACCTACAATTCTCATTCCATAAATAAACATTTCTGGAATCCGCAGAAATTCCCAGGAAATATCAGGTTTCAAAGAAGTTTGAGTTATCAGATAACTATTAGACGTTTGAACTAAAAAATCTTCTTTCCTCATTGAATGTTTGATGACAGCAGCAATAACTTGTGATTCCGATTGCGATCGCATATAGTCCTAAATTAAAGTTTTCCAAAAATAAACAATATTTATTGCTGAAATTTATGCAAGTTATTGTCAGATAAAAAGACTATTTTGTGAGAGTTTAGCAATGGGCTTGAGTTCTACAACATATCAAGCTCAAGTCAGCGACATTCTAACCTCTATCTAATCCACTAGTTTAAACAGCCATTGTAAATCAAGTACAACAAAACATCCACCCTAAGATAGATTATTTTTTTATACTAAACACTAAGTTTAGCAACATTTCTATCACCACTATAGTTTTTATCAATATCAAAGAGTCTAGTATAAAGCAGCAAATAAGATTACAATAAAATGTTAATTAGCGCCTGTAGCGATTAGTGCTTCATTAGCTTAAATTTGTCATTTATCAGATCGGGTAAACCGAAAAGTTAAAGGAAACAAAACCTAGACTTTTTAGTTTATTCTCTGGCATCAACTTGGCCAACTATTAGATAGATATCGGGAAATAATGCTTAAACGTCGCACAATACTAGCTGGTCTAACTGTGCTTGGCTTAACGTTGGCTGTTAGCACAAAAGTCTATGGACAATCCACTAGCGGCCCAGAAGCTTGGGAGACTGTCTATAATGAGGCAGTCGCCGGAGCAACAACCACAGTTACAGTTTCGATTTTCACCATATTATTTAGCCTGCTACAATTCCTCAACTTGGCAGGTTTTTGGGGTGGTTAACTTTCTGCCTCATAGGTAAACACAGCAAAAGTCTAAATCAGCTATTACGCTTTTAGGTAACTCCAAAAAGTCGTTGACTGTTCACTGCTGACTGCTGACTGTCAACAGTTAACAGTTTTCTGTGGAATATTTTTTACTTGGAAGTCCCTGAAATTGTACGTTCATTCGTGTTGTTAACTGTTGAAGGTTGATAGTTAACCGTTAATAGTCAACACGAAAAAATGTGCTGCTTGAAATGCGTAACAGCTAAGAGGATGTTTGAAAAGTCATGATTGATGTATCAAATATTTTTTGACCCCTCCCTAGTAGTCTGACAAGTTAACTTTGCTAGGTGAGGGCTGGGGAAAGGGAAAGGGGAAAAGGGTAAGGGATTTAAAACCTTTCCCCTTTACCCCGCTAAGTTGACTTGGCGAACTACTAGCCTTTATAAGGGGGGATAACGGGGGTTAAAAATGTAATTAAAATCACAGTCAATCACTTTTCAAACGACCTTTAAGGGACTTTAGCAATTTGATTTTTTGCTAATTTTTGTGCGTGCGATCGCCTTTGGT
Source organism: Nostoc linckia z4 (assembly GCF_002608075.1). Lineage (GTDB taxonomy): Bacteria > Cyanobacteriota > Cyanobacteriia > Cyanobacteriales > Nostocaceae > Nostoc > Nostoc linckia. The sequence goes on along the minus strand of NZ_LAHA01000027.1, from coordinate 50,433 downwards.
GGATCGCAAGCGATCGCTTGGGTAACTCCAAAAAATAAATTATTCCAATTCAGGTCGTTGACTGTTCACTGTTGCTCCTTCGACTTCGCTCAGGGTCAAACTGCTGAGTGTCAACTGTCAACAGTTAACATTCCTGAACCCAAGCGTAAATGTGTGACAGCTTATCTGTTAATTGTTAACGCAGTTAACGCAGATTTTCTCATACCCAAATACCATAACCCGTGAGGAGTTTTTTCTATGTTCAAACCTCGCGCAATTTTTAGCGCCTCAATTGCAATTATCCTAGCCCTTGTCATCGGTACACAGATATATAAACAACCCGCCGTTGCTTCTGGAGGTGGGTGTAATCCAACCTCCAATAACCTACCTATATGTCCAAGTACAGCACCGTCAAACTCAGCTACTTTCCTTGACCCAACTGCGATAATTACCAATCCCACAAATATTAGTTTGGGCGAAAGAGTCTACGTTGCGCCATTTGCCCAGTTAAACGCCACCACAGCCCCCATTAACATCGCCGAAGATTCTAACGTCCAAGACCAAGTGAGAATTATAGCTTCGGGAACGGGAGTGGAGATTGGGCCGCGAGTCATTATGGCACACATGGCCACCATCAAAGGTGCAGCTAAAATCGGTACTCAAGGCTCAACCGGGCCTTTTACTGACCCAGTTACAAATACTCAGTTCAGCAACACTACTCCAGAGACATTTCTCGCCTTCAACTGTGAAATAGACGGTGCAACCATAGAAGGAAACACAGTAGTCAACTTTCTCTCGCGGGTTGGCCCTGGTGTGACTTTACCTGCTGGTAAAGTCGTCCTACCAGGTAAAAACGTCACAACTAACCTGCAAGCTAGTAGTGGTAGCTTGGGCAAGGTGGCAAACCTCACACAAGCTGACGTTGCATTAATGGAAGCCATCATTGAAGTCAATGAAGCATTTGCCAAAGGTTACACAGAATTAGCTAGAACAGATTCGTCAAACGTAACAGGGATAAATTACGCACCAGTCACAGCTTTTAACCCTGGAGGTCTGCCCCAGATAGGTGGGAATGTCACTCGCAATCCCAACTTCCGTAACCGCATCATCGGTAATGTCGTTCTGGAAGATCCTTTATCAATCCTCAACTTAAAAATAGGTAATAGAATTTCCCTGCGTGCTGATGAAGGTCAACCATTTAATATCGGGAAAATTGCTGGTATGGCAAACGATGTTGTCTTTCACGCTTTAGAAACAACTAGTTTGACTGTAGGCGATATTGTTGGCTACGGGCCTAGAGTTCTAGTTCATGGCGGTAGGCAGGTTGTAAATGGTGTTGCTAATGGCCCCGAAACCAGCATAGGCGATCTTGTAGGGCTAGCACCGGACTCCGTTATATTCCGTTCAGTTATTGGCAGTAAATCGGCAGTTGGGCTAAAAAGTGCAGTCTTCAATTCTACAGTACCTTCCAGAACGTATATCCGTTCTCGAACAATCTATGCCGACAACGGCAGCATCATTTCACCTGTGGAGTGGTAAACCAATCACTTTTACACGATGGTGACTATGAATCTGAAAATCTTGTCGGTGCGATCGCTATACCTACGATTGACTGTGCTATTCGCTGTGATATTCGGACTGATATTAAGTGTTGATGTTAGTTCATCTATAGCCGCACAAGAGGTCGCAAAACCTAGATTTATTGACATTACCTCCAATCAACCTCAGTTAGTACAACCTCCAGTCACCGGACTTGTTTCTACATTGTCAGATGAAGTCCAGGAATTACCGCCAGAGTTAATTCGTTGGTCAACTTACTGGCAACTTTGTTGGGAACCATATCCCGAAGCTAAAGAGTACGAATTGCAAGCGGTATTGATGGAAGGTAAATCTCCAAAATTGCAACGTCAAAGCGATCGCTGTTTTCGCATCCAAGCTGCATCCAATGAAAACCAAAAATCACAAGGATTACTCAACCGCGAACTAATCTTGTTGATGCATAAGATTCAGCTTGGTTATCGAGTGCGAGCTGTATTAGATGACAACCGCGTTAGTGAATGGTCTCAAGTCATGGCTGTTGGCGCAACTACTGTGTCTGAATAGAATAATTTTGTTTCTACCTTGAATCAAAGGAATTTTCCGGCGTGTAGAGACTTTGCACTGCAACGTCTCTACACGCGTTTGCTATGCTGGCAGTACTCCGGCAAACTTCAGAAAATCACTAATTGTGCGAATTTGGTCTCCATTTGGCAGCTTAACGCCTAACGAAGGGTTCCAAACTTCAAAGAAAAAATGGCGCTTGTTGATGTACGAAGATGGGTCATTCTTAATTAGACCAATGATGGTTTCAGCAACAATACGGCTACCAACTTCGCCCAAAGAGTCCCCATTAGCCCGAACCTCCGATTCCTTGAGTACGTAATACCACGCTGGAGTTTTTTCTAGGAAAGGTTCGAGGGCTTTATTCAATTCTTCTGAATTGCCTTTTTTCAGTTCCTCCACTGTCAGTGGTTTGACACCTATCTTCTTAGCTAAACTCTGTCCGGTGGGAATGCTAAGGAAATATCCACGCAGTAGGTTGCGTTTTGCCAGGTGCTTGAGAAGTTCTCGAATAGGAGGTTGTTCTTCGTTGCCTTCATTAATTAAATCTGATAAAGGAAATGCAAGATGCGTGTCAATTTTTCGTGCAGAATTTCTCTGCCTTTGGGCAGCCTTTTGTTTGTCAACAAACCTATCCCACTCAATAATCCAGTTAAAAGGCAGAGTGTTGGACGGGCCAGGGCCTGGCGGTCGGCCGCCAATATCGCCTTTTCCTGTAAAGGAAAACAATAACCCGAATGTTGCGTCTGTCAGCGCTTCTGGTTGGTCTGTAAAATTGCGGTTGTAGTCATAAGCAGCCCTGATCATACTGTGTCCGAAACGGTAAGCTGCCACCGAGAATTCTAGAGGCATGAAAACATTTCCATTGCGGGGATAGTAGAATCTCGGCCCGTAGCGGAGAATGCTATCTACTGTTTTAGGTGTAGTTACTGTTTTGAGGAAATCATTAATGACAAGCCACTGGTAGTGCCAACGAACCAGATTCTGTGCGCGAACAAATAGTTTTTTATTGTTTTTGGCATTCCACGGTTCATTTTTCCGCACCCAGTCTACTACTGCGTTGTGGAAACGCAAAAAGGCAGTGTGGAACTGTGCCACGATGAGATTTTCGTCGTTGCGACTGTCGGCGATCGCAGCTATTCTGTTATTACGTGGCAAGTCCCGCGATAAATCGTTTTCTGGCGGAATTTTAACTCCAGGAATAGGGCCGCCGTTAGCATCCTGTTCGGCGTTTTGCCCAATTTTCAGTTTTACTGGGTCGTTCTGTTGATAAAAGTCCTTAGCTTCGGTGGGGTTTTTCGGGTCTAGAGTTGGCCCGTCGCCATAAACACTGTCAAGATCGAAGGTAGGACGACGCAGATTTTTGAGCTTATCGATTACGAAGTCGGGTGATAGAGGCGTGAAATCGTCTTTGGTAATATCAGTTTGCAGGTCTGTAACAGTCCGGTCAGTATTGGCAGTAATATCATGGTCGATAAACTGTCCCCAGTAAGTATAAACCGGAGGTATGTTTGAGTTAGTGGCCTCAGGCTCAGCCTCGTTTGCGTCAATTATTTTCTCGCCTAAATCTTTAAGTTTGGCGATAATATCTTGGTTGTTGTCCGCTGGCAGGAGACTGTTAGGATTTCTAGCAAGATCTGGGAAGAGGTAATCGAAATCTGTCTCTACATCAATTCCTGCCTCAGTCGTTGGTGGACGTAAGGCAATTCTCTTTCGCAAAGTCTCTTCCTTGATATATCCGCCGTGGGTAAATTCAAAAGGGAGATTTGACATAGTTTTTTCCTTTGGTTAAATTCTTTCTTGTCTTGAAGACTAACGCCCTGTACGTCCCTGGAGCCGATTGGTTATGTTGCAAGGTTTTTGGGATATGGTAGGCTGTCGCAGATTTTTGTGTTGACTGTTGAGAGTTAACCGTCAGCGGTGAACAATATGAGTAACTGTGCAATTTAAACCCGTAATAACTTATACTTACATTAGGGTACGTAGGGGCGATGCACTTACCCTACTTTTTTAGCAGTCAGTAGATTTACACCGAGGAATTTATATTCAAATGATGACATTTTGCTCGTCAAAGTCATAGTACCCCTGTGGGTAATATCCGCAAGCAAAAAGTCGAGCGGCTTTAGACTTATCAAAAGCCACTCGTTGGCTAATGACAGTCAACCGTCAACCGTCAACGCTTTTTTTTCAAAACTCGGATGAGTTAATTTTTTATGCTAAAGTCCTGATACAAAAAATTATTGCTTGTTCAGTTAAGCTGACAACAGCAGTTTTCATCCTCAAAACAATGACAGCAACTAGTCCCACGATTTTAGCCTTAGACTTTGATGGAGTGATTTGCGACGGACTAATTGAATATTTTGAGGTAGCATGGCGCACCTATTGTAAAATTTGGTCTTCCGCTAACGACACACCGCCAGATGACTTAGCTTTGAGATTCTATCGTCTGCGTCCTGTGATTGAAACAGGTTGGGAAATGCCTGTTTTAATCAAAGCCTTGATTAATGGAATTTCTGACGAAAAGATTCTTCATGAGTGGGTAAATATTACTCCACAAATATTGTTAGATGATAAACTACAGGCAAAAGAAATTGGTGCCAAACTAGACAATCTCCGAGATGAATGGATTGCTACAGATTTAGATGGTTGGTTAAGTCTGCATAGATTTTATCCTGGTGTCATCGAAAAAATTAAATTAACTGTTGCTGATGGAATTCAGCTATATATTGTAACAACTAAAGAAGGACGTTTTGTACAGCAGTTGTTACAAAAAGAAGGGGTGAATTTACCAGCAGCAGCAATTTTTGGCAAAGAAGTCAAGCGTCCTAAATACGAAATTTTACGAGAATTAAAGCAAGCGGCAGTGGATAAATTAGTTAGTATCTGGTTTGTTGAAGATAGGCTCAAGACTTTGCAGTTAGTTCAACAGCAAAAAGACCTTGAAGACGTAAAACTTATACTTGCAGACTGGGGTTATAATACCCAAGCAGAAAGAGAATCTGCCCTACACGATCCGCGAATTCATCTGTTATCACTGTCTCAGTTTGCTAGAGATTTCTCTGCTTGGGTTTAAGATATTAAGAGAGAATTCAGAATTCAGAATTCAGAATTCAGAATAAAAGTTATTACCGATATCTTGCCAGGAACTTAAGTTCCTGGCTCATAGCTTAAGTCCACTTTAGTAGACTAAAATCATTTACTTACTCACTTCAGATATTTATAAAATGTAGGTAAATATTAAATAATTAAGTAAACTCCCAACTTCTAACTCCTAACTCCCAACTTCTAACTCCTAACTCCTAACTCCCAACTCCTAACTCCCAACTCCCAACTCCCCACTTACCTTTATGCTTGACCTGACAAAATTAGCGCGACAAATGCAGGGTTTAAGTCAGCATCTTTCTTTAGAAGCTGCTGCTAGCCGCCAGCGTTTAGAAATGGCGCAACAATATTTAAACAATGCTTACGAATGTCAAGATGATTTAATCGATCGCCAAGAAAAATGGCGCGATCGCATTCTTTTTACTAATGCTACACCAGTTGAGCCGCTAGAAACTTGCATTGATATCCCAGTTCCGCCAAAAGTTCACACTGTCATCGCCACCGATGGTTCCCAAATTGCTCCTAATCACCATGAAATTGCTTATTGTTATCTGTTAAATATCGGTAGAGTGGTCTTGCACTACGGACAAAATCGCCATCCCCTACTGGATAGTTTGCCAGAAGTGTTTTATCGTCCAGAAGATTTATACATGTCTCGGCAATGGGGAATCCGTACTGAGGAATGGATGAGTTTTCGCCGTACCGCTTCCGAAACCACGGTTTTAGCAGAATTAGCCTGTGCAGCCAAAGCAGAAGCACCGACGCTAGCAATGGTAGATGGTTCTTTAATATACTGGTTTTTGGAACAATTACCGATGGATGCACGCGATCGCATTTTACCCCCAATTCTGCAAGCTTGGGAGCAAATGCGCGATGCTGAAATTCCTTTGATGGGCTATCTTAGCGCCTCTCGCAACATCGAAAGCACAAATTTTTTACGGTTGTTGGCTTGTCCCCACAAAGTGCCAGACTGTAAAACTTATTGCCCAAATCAACTAGAAAAAGTACCTTGCAAAAAGTTTGATGATTTACGGGATACTACCCTTTGGGCAACGCGACTCAAACCAGGACAACGCAGTGCCCTATGGCGCAGTAATAATCCAATTCTTGAACTTTACGGCGACCAAATTATCTACTTTTGTTATGTCCACGTAGGTACTGAAATTGCCCGAATTGAAGTTCCAGCATGGGTGGCAAAAAACACGGATATGTTAGATCTAGCCCTGGGGCTGATGTTAGCACAAGTACAAAAAGGATACGGTTACCCAGTGGCGATCGCTGAAGCTCATAATCAAGCTGTGGTAAAAGGTGGAGATAAAGCGCGTTTTTTTGCTCTCCTAGAACAACAAATGATTAAGGCCGGTTTAAAAAATGTTGGAACTTCCTACAAAGAAGCCCGAAAGCGAGGAAGCATAGCGTGACATACTCCCACACTGATGCAACAGTCAACAGTGAAATATTTTTTTTACTTGGAAGTCCCTAGTGAAGTTCTCCTTTGTCATTTGTCCTTAGAAACACAGATGACTAATGACTAATGACCAAATTTTAGATTATTCTCTGTTAAAAGTAATTAAAGAGGGTAATTAGTGCTGGTATTTCTCTGTGGTGTTTTCTGAATTCAGTTTACGTAAAATAACACTTCTTATTTTAAATTTAAAGTAAAAATGTTTACTTCATAGCTTTTTAGGGAAATCTATATTCAACAGAAGATTGAGTTAACAGCAAGTTATTCTATCCAGTAAAAATAAGTTAGATTTTTACTACTGTTGTTAAGCTAATTACGTATTTATCCGTAAAATAAATAATTAACTTCAGGCTAGTTATTTAATTTACAAAAAACGTATTAACTTATTTGAAAAATATTAAATAATCTTAATAGTTGAAAACTGATGAAACTAGTTAAATCTGAGTTGCAACAATTGGAAGAGAAATATTCTCGATTTTTCTTACTTTCTATAGATTTACTGTGTATTGCTAGTTTTGATGGTTATTTCATGTATTTAAATCCAGTATGGACAAGAACTCTGGGTTGGTCAACACAAGAATTACTTGCTAAACCCTTTATCGAATTTGTTCACCCTGAAGACCGGGAATCAACTATTCTAGTAGCTCAAAGTATTAGCCAATCTGTAAATGCAATTTTTTTTGAAAATCGCTATCTTTGTAAAGACGGTTCCTATAAATGGCTGTCGTGGAATGCAACAGCTTTTATTGAAGAAAAATTAATTTATGGCGTAGCTCGTGATATTACCCTCAATAAACACAATGAAATTTCCAGACAAAAAATTATTCGCGAATTAGAAGCTTTAAAATTTGCTTTGAATACTCACTCACTAGTAGCTATTACTGATAGAATGGGGAGAATTACTTATGCAAATGACCAATTTTGTGAGGTTTCTAAATATTCTAGAGAAGAACTTTTAGGACAAGACCATCGAATTATCAATTCTGGTCATCACACAAAAGAATACTTTCAAAATTTGTGGAAAACTATTAGCAAAGGCGAAATTTGGAAGGGAGAAATTAAAAATAAAGCCAAAGATGGAAGTTTTTATTGGGTGGATACTTTAATTACTCCAATCTTAGACTCCGATGGCAAACCCTATCAATATGTAGCAATTCGTACTGATATCACACAGCGCAAGCTTTCAGAGTTAGCTTTATTGGAGCGATCGCGTTTATCACTTTTGAGTGCAGAAGTTAGTTTAGCATTATCTCAAAGTGGTACACTTGCAGAAATTCTCCAAAACTGTACAAACACTATTTCACAATACTTGAAGCTCGCCTTTGTTTGTATTTGGACTTTTGAACGACAGACAAATCAGTTAGAATTACAAGCTGGTGTTCATTGCACAGAGGTTACCTGTAGTGCTTTAAACAATAGTGAAAATTTTCCCAACCACATGGTGTTAGCCAATGATATTGTTGGCTTAATGACACAAAATCACCAAGCAATTTTCAATCAAGAATTAACAATTAATCATCCAGAATTATTACTAAACTCTACATTTTCTATCTTTCGTTTTTCTGCCTATCCTTTAATAGTAGAACAGCAATTAATTGGTATCATAGCTTTATTTAGCCAGCAAATGTTAACCGAACCAACTCATAATTTATTAAATTGGATTGCTAATAATATTGCTGTAGCTATTGACCGGATTTGGGCTAGAGAAGAACTGCTGAGCCGTCGCGAAGCATTATTACTACGTTTAGCTAGTCAAATTCGCAGTTCCTTAGACTTAGATATTATCCTCGAAACTGCTGTTCATGAAATTCGCAGCTTATTACAAATTGACCGTTGTTACTTTATTTCCTATTCAACGCAGCCATCCGAGCCAAGTCTGACTATTATCTCTGAAGCACGCAACCCCAATTCTCCTAACTTACCCACAATGTTAGGTAGTATTCCCCAACACAAAAGCAATTTTTTGACTAAAATACTTCTTTCTCAAGAGTTAATTTGTATTGACCATATTAATGGTAAATCACAATTTGACGATGACATACAACAATTTTTAACTGAGTTTGGTATTACAGCTCAATTAGTACTACCAGTGAAAAGTAATTCTGGTGATATTGGAGCAATTATTTGCAGTCATTGTAGTGGCGATCGCATTTGGAGTAATAGTGAAATTAGTCTGTTACAAGCTGTTTGCGACCAACTAGCCATCGCCATCGACCACGCACAACTTTATACTCAAAGTCTTTCTGCTACTTTAGCCGCTCAAACTCAAGCCGAAAAACTCACCACTACTTTATATCAGTTACAGGAAACTCAATCTCAACTCATCCAACATGAAAAAATGTCTAGCTTGGGACAGTTAGTAGCTGGTGTAGCTCATGAAATTAACAATCCAGTTAATTTTATCCACGGTAATTTAACTTATGCCCATGAATATTTTGAAGAGTTACTAACTCTTTTGCGCCTCTATCAGCAATACTATCCCCTTCCTCAGCAAGAAATTGAAAATTTTGCGGAAACAATTGATTTAGATTTTATTACCAGTGACCTTTATAAACTACTTTCCTCAATGGAAATGGGTACTAATCGTATCCGGGAAATTGTTTTAGGATTGCGAAATTTTTCTCGCCATGATGAAGCTGAGAAAAAACAAGTCGATATTCATGAAGGAATTGATAATACTTTATTAATCTTACATCACCGCTGGAAAAATAATGGTATTGGATTGGATATATCGATGGTCAAAGAATATGGCGATTTACCCTTAATTGATTGCTATCCGGGGCAGTTGAATCAAGTATTTATGAATATTTTGACCAATGCCATTGATGCCTTAGAAGAATTAAAAATTAAGTTAGGAATAATAAACCAACCCCAGATTATAATTAGGACAGAAATTTTTGACAAAAATTTTGTAGTGATTCGGATTATTGATAATGCAGGTGGAATTCCAGAAGAAGTGAGAAGCCGCTTATTCGATCCATTTTTCACAACCAAACCTGTTGGTAAAGGAACAGGATTAGGATTGTCAATTAGCTACCAAATTGTAGTAGAAAAACATGGTGGAATTCTCAAGTGTAAATCACAAGAAGGACAAGGTACAGAGTTCTGGATTCAAATTCCAATTTAAAAGAAAATGGGGAGTGGTGAAATCAAGGATACAGGTGAGAATAATAAATTCCTCACCCGTAATTTCTAACTCATAACTCCCTACTTCATACAGACGCGATTAATCGCGTCTCTACTCACTTATAAATTTAATTATGAAAAAGTCCTTAGTAAAGCTATGGCCAGTTGCCAAATATTATTTATTCAGTAAAAATAGAGTTTTGATTTTAGTAGTAATTATGGCGCTACTGACTACAAATTGTAGTGGAATAGTATCTAAAAAGAATCACTCTATTGTGGATAAAGTTTCCATTAATTATAAGCATAATTTATATAAATTAAAAATTGGACTGGTTCCCACAGAAAATCCAATAGAACAAGAACGGATGATGAAAGCTCTCAAAGAATACTTAGAGCAATCTGTTGGGGGAGGGCTTGAAATTGCCTCACAATCAAAGACAATAGGGAGACAAACAACACAAAACACAGAAGAAATTGAAAACAGACAAAATGCGATCGCAATTTCCCTAGACTTCCAAATTGGCAAAAGTTACCAGCAAATCATAGATTTACTGGTGCAAGGTAAATTAGATATGGCTTATTTGGGGCCTCTGAGCTATGTGGAGGCGGTGGATAGGGGTGCTAAAATTGAACCACTGGTTGCTGCCATTGATAAACATACAGGACAACCTTGGTATCGTGCGTGTATTATTGTTAAACAAGATAGTCCCATCAAAACCTTAAAAGACCTCAAAGGTAAGCGCATTGCCTTGGTAGACAAATTATCAACCTCCGGCTATTTGATGCCATTGGCTATTTTTAAGAAACTAGGAATTGATTACCAACACGATTTTGCCAAAGTCCTTTATACTGGTAGCCATAGTAAAAGTCTAGCTGCATTAGAAGATGGTATTGTTGATGCCGCAGCTACTAATATTTCTTCTTATTTTAAAGAACAAAAAATTGGCAAATTAACACGTGAAAATTCCAGAGTGGTGTGGCAATCTACTCCCATACTCAATTTTCCCATAGTAGTATCTAAAAAATTACCACCAGATTTAATTCAAAAGCTAAAACAAGCTTTGATTAGCAGTCCAGAAGGTCTTGAGGATATTCTAGGAATTGAGTCAGCCGGATATACCCTTGTTACCTCTTCAGATTATGCTTCTATTGAGCAACTCCGCAAAGAACTCAACTTAATTTCTGTTCCCGCAAAATGAAAATATCTACTAAATTTTTTACAGGTTCTGTTGTGTCTGTGGGACTGATAGTAGCAATTCTTGTTGGCAATACCGTAGCTGTCCAGCAAATTAAGCAGACTATCCGCGAAAAGAGCGATCGAACTACCGAAACTATTAAAGTTGCTTTAACTGCCGAAAACGCTTTAAAATCTGAAATCATTGAACTCAAAGATATTGTTTTACTCCAGAGTCCAGAAAACATAATAACTCACTCTTCAATCAAGTTTGTTGACTCTCTTAACCAGTTAGAAAAATTGATGCCAAATGCTAAGGAAATCGCAATTATTCGCCGCCGTCATCAGTTTCTCACTCAGTTGGCAAATCAATTAACTCAGCGCAATATTAACGATACTTCTGTAGCAGACTCCCAGCAGTATTTTAGAGCTATTAATTCTTTTGACAGAGATATTGAGTTGTTTCTTACTCAATTGATTGAACGTGCCAATCAGCAGAGTATTGTAGTTGAAGAACAATTAGAAAACTTATATCAAGTGCAGAGAATTATTTCCTTTGCAGTGGTGCAAGTAATTATAATTTTATTGGTTAGTAAATATCTGTTGATTTGGCGGCCAACAGTTAAGTCTTTACAGAATTTACAAACAGGAACCTCAGAAATCGCAGCTGGGAACTTAGACTACCGTCTAGATATTCATACAAAAGATGAAGTAGAAGATCTTGCCGATGCATTTAACCATATGGCAATGAAGCTAGCCGAGTCCCGCGAAACTTTAATGAAAAATACTGAATTAACCCACATGAACCAACGCCTGGAATTGGAAATTTCCGAACGCAAACAGGCACAGTTTGAACTTCAAAAAGCTTTACAAGAACTCCAAAGTACGCAAGCTCAATTGATTCAAACTGAAAAAATGTCTAGTCTGGGACAACTTGTGGCAGGAGTAGCACACGAAATTAATAACCCGGTTAATTTTATTTCTGGTAATATTACTTATGTCGGAGAATACACACAACAATTGCTACAATTAGTACAGCTTTATCAAGAAGAATTTCCCAATCATAAACAAAAAATTCAACAAAAAATAGATGATATTGATTTGGAATTTATAATACAGGATTTGCCTAAAATTCTCAGTTCAATGAAAATGGGATCGCAGCGAATTGAGCAGATTGTCTTGTCTTTACGCACCTTCTCTCATTTAGATGAAGCAGACATGAAAGAAGTTGATATTCACGAAGGAATTGAAAGTACACTGCTGATTTTACAAAATCGCTTCAAAGCCAAGCCAGAACATCCCAAAATTGAAATTATCAAAGAATATGGCAAATTGCCTCTGGTAGAGTGTTATGCAGGGCAATTAAATCAGGTGTTTATGAACGTGATTAATAATGCCATTGATGCTCTGGATATGTGGAACGCTCAACGTTCCCAGCAAGAAATAGAGGACAATCCAAGCCAGATTATAATTAGTACTAGAATTATTGATAATAACCGAGTAGTAGTAAAAATTGCAGATAATGGGCCGGGGATGACTCAGGAAGTGCAACAAAAATTGTTCGATCCGTTCTTCACGACCAAACCCGTCGGTCAGGGAACGGGATTAGGTTTATCCATTAGCTATCAAATTATTGTGCAAAAACACTCAGGAGTACTGCAATGTGAATCACAACTAGGCAAAGGAACCGAATTTTGGATTGAGATTCCTTTGCATCAAGCACAAAAACCGCTAAGCTCTAATGAATTAAAAGTGCCTATTGATTGGCAAGGTTCAATAGTGCAAAGTAATTATTAATCGTGCCAATTTGACAGTTTAAAAACTAGAGAAATTGCTGCTTAAAAAACAAGCGATGTCAAACTTAAATACATCAAATACCATAGGGCTGAATTTAGAATTATTTCACGTTCAAACCAATACTGGTTTTGAGTTACCAGCTAATTGTGTAGTATTTCATATTGGTAAACCAAACGATCAAATTACGCCAAATATTGATGTTTCCCGCTTACCAGATGCGAATATAGTTTCTCGAAACCACGCACAAATTCAAATACATGCTAATAATTACTTTATTGAAGATTTAGGTAGTTCTAATGGAACATTTGTAAATAATGTTAAGTTAGAACCGAGAAAGCCTTATCAAATAAATTTAGGAGATAAAATTAACCTGGGGCAAGAAGAAAAAGTCACATTTATCTTTCAAAAGAAAATCGAACAACAAAAAAATATTTTTACTCCTTTAAATCCCACAGAAATAGCAACTCAAATCGATCCTCTAAATAGGCAAACTCCAGTCAATGGCACAACCAAATTTATGGGTTTTGCTTTGATGGTTGCAGGAATCGTAATTTTAATCACAAATGTTCGAGTCGGGATATTTTTTGGAATTCCTGGTTTTTTGTTATGCATTTCCGGTATTTTTATCCTTTCTCAGCGGCGGATAGACCCCAACTTAGGATGGATTTTAATAGCATTAGGAATTGTAGTTATAACTCTGACTGGTAATGTATTTGTCTCAACTAGCTTTTTGAGTATTGTCTGTTCGTTTGCATTATTATTTGCCGGATATCAATTATTAAACACAGGAAAAGTATTGAATTATGATTTGCGATCGCTCCAAAATTTAAGGAGAAAATAAACCATCAATAATCTTGGATTTGGGATTTTGATTTTTCCACAAATCCCAAATCTCGAATTCAAAGTTCTCTGATTTTTAACTAATTATTACTCTCTGCTTTGGCTCTAATTAACCAGTCAGTATCTTGAGCGGCGATTTCTCGACCAGAGGAGTCTCCTAAGCGGTCTAGCGCCAATAAACAAGCATATTTCAAATCCCAAATTTGCGAATTTAGGCAAATTTTGAGTTCAGGAATTGCTTTTGGGTTCCCCAATTCACCAAGAGCAAGGGCACATGCAGCACGAGATTTTTGAAACTGGGGTTCGCGATTGTGCAAATTTTCCACTAACAAATCGTAAGCAGGAATATATTTGAGCCAACCCAATAGTTTCATCACATGATAATGAGCGCCATAATCGTTATATGCTTTATCTGCATAAGTCGCTAAAAGTGCTGCTGGCGCTTCCTGGTGATAGATATCAAGTAAAGTTTTTGTTGCTAAATAACACCGCCCAAAATCAGTTTGATAAAGTTCTTCAATCACAAAATTTAATACAGGCGTAACATCATATTCATGTACTAAATCAATATCTTTGGGACGATCGTATAATACTTGTTCTAAATAAGGTTGAACTTCTGCAAAAGTAATTTCACCCGCTGGAACTCCCGCATTTAAAAGCATCCGCAATCCTCGCAATCGGAACACCAAAGATACAGGACAACGGGCGATTTCTGGAATAGCTTTGTAATAGCGCGAATCAATTAAATCTTGAATACAACCGCGTCGTGCATTGACATTGGAACTCTGCAACAATGCTATTACCTCAGTTATTTGGGAATAATCACCCGTAAAACGACAAACTGTAGCGATCGCTGCACTACGGGTAGGTTCGTCCTCTACTACAGTAAATTTACGTATACGTTCCAAAGATGGTTGATAATTAGCACGAGCTAAAGTATGAATAATTACTCGATAAATTTGACCTGGTTTATCCAGTAATTGTGCAACTTCTTCCAGAATTTCCGGGTCTTTAGTCCCAATTTCGCCAATTGCCCATACTGAATTTTCCACAGTATAAATATCATCATCTTTGAGGCACTGACGAATCACAGGTAAGGCTGATTCAGCTTGCAATCGTCCCAAACTTTCCACAGCCTTGCGTCGGACAATACGGTGGTCTAACTCAGCCGGATTACTGGTTTCAATGGCCCTTATTAAAGCTGCAATGGATTGTTTTGTAGGGAAATTAATTAAATGGGAAACAGCAATGTATTTATCAGAAGCGTCTTCAAGTTGTTCTAAAGGTGTATTGATAATGGCGATGGCTTGTTCTTCTGTTAGTCCAAAAATGCTAAAAAATCGTTTATCCATTGATTTGTTAATTGCTGAGAAGAAGAAAGGGGAAAGGGGAAAGGGGAAAGGGGAAAGGGGAAAGGGAAAAGGAGGGATCTTTCTTTTGCCCAATGCCCAATGCCCAATGTCCAATCTAAAATCCAAAATCAATATGAGTGATTATTTAGACGATTACGAACTTAATAATCTTGATTTTTATCGGAAAAATCATGGATTACAACTTTATTACAATTGGTCTGGAGAAATTTGGTGGCAAGAAACACCAGAGAAGCCAAAAGAAAAATTGTTCTCTATTATTGGGATGAATGCAACAAAAGTATTTATCAAACCCGATTCTGAGTATGGTGAAGTCGGATATCGCATCAATAGAGAATTAGGTCTATTTTGTGAACCCAATACTCAAGAAATTTTACATTTTTGGCAATCGCCAACAACAAATCAATCAGTGCCAGTAGTACATATAGCTAACAGAATTGTTCAAGGTTCAATCAAGCCAAAGAAATTTGTCATACCTAAAGGAAAGCCATATCTCACCTCCGTAATGGAAATTCCTTTAGAATATCCCCATCCTTTAGCAGGAGATAGTAAATACTTAGATTATTGCCCTGGAGAAAAATTTCAGGCAGTTGAATATTTTATATCAAATGCCTGCCGACCGGATGTCACAGAAGTTCCTCCCGCTAAATGGGCACGAGATTGTCCTTGGATGCCTTGGATGAAATTAGGATATGGTCATCCAGCTAAATTAAGATTTGAAACCACAATATTCAGAGTTGATGCTTTTGAGCAACTCGATGCTAAATTAGTCAAACTCGTGAGAGAAAAAGTTCCAATTTATGAATTCACGCCTACAGAAAGCGATGAACCTAATATGACAAGTATTCAATACTTTAAAAAACACTTTGATTCCTACTTGCGTGGAGATATTTTTCCCTTAGAAGAAACCTCTTGATTTTTTTGTTAATTAGACAAGAGTACAAAAAGCACTTTTGCACTCTTGTGGTCAAAGGGATGCATCTTTATTGGGAAAGGGAAAATACCAAACATGCACCCCCTTTCCCCTGCCCCTTATCCCCAGAGGGGGCCCCCCCTTCCCCTTTTCCCAACTTCTCTTAGAAGTCTATTGTTGACGGTTAACTGTCAACGGTCAGCAATCAACTAACTTAAAGCCCAATAGCTTACTTATCAACTTTGACATCCCGTCTTTTGACGCATATCAGTAATTGACTCACAATTTAAATAATTTAAAAATCTTCCCTATCTAGAGAAAGATGTTTTTTAATTGAATCAAGTTTACTGAAAAAAATACAGATAAATTTTCTCCATTGCTTTCCAATGGTAGATTTATTTTAACTATGATGTATTAATATATCTTTTAATAATTCTCAATAATTAATATTGAATAGTTAACAATTAAAATTGAATGGCTTGATAATCTACATGTCAAAATGATTTTGGCTATTTAATGTGGACTAAGACGCACAAATACAAGGAATTTTAATAGAGGAATACAAGCATGGAATTTTTATCGGATTCCGTAGTGTTATCACGGATGCAATTTGCGCTGACTGCAATATTCCATATGCTTTGGCCTGTGTTGACCACAGGGATGGGAATTTATTTGGTTATCGTCGAGGGACTATGGCTCAAGACTCGTAACCCAGATTACTACCTCCATGCCCGCTTTTGGTCTAAGTTTTATCTCTTGAATTTTGGCATTGGTGTTGCAACTGGTATCCCGATGGAATTCCAATTTGGCACAAATTGGGCACCGTTTTCGGAGGCTGCGGGCAATTTTTTTGGTAGTGTCATTGGGTTTGAAGCCTCCTGGGCATTCATGTTGGAAGCTGCTTTTTTAGGTATTATGTTATTCGGCTGGGAACGTGTGAATCCCACTATTCATTATCTTTCAACAATTTTAGTTGCCGTTGGTGCTAACCTCTCAACCGTATGGATTTTGACGGCAAATTCTTGGATGCAAACTCCGGCGGGTGGGGAATTAGTCAATGGGAAGTTTATAGTCCACGATTATTTTCAAGCAATTTTAAATCCGTTCATGCTTAATAGTGTGCTGCACATGTTCTTTGCCACACTAGAAACTTCGTTGTTTGTGATTGGTGGAATTAGTGCTTGGTATATTCTCAAACAACGCCATCCTGCTTTCTTTTCCCGTTCATTGAAGATTGCTTTAGCAGCTGCTTTTGCAGTTGCCCCATTACAAATATACATCGGGCATTTGAGCGGCGAACAAGTCTATCATTATCAGCCCACAAAACTCGCAGCAATGGAAGCCCAATGGGAATCTTCACCTGCGGGACAGCCAGCAGATTGGAGTCTTGTGGCGATACCCAATGAAAAAGCCGAGAAAAATGATTGGGAAATCACCATTCCCAACGCACTGGGATACATTCTGGAATTCAAAAAGAACCTTTCCGAACCAGTGCGCGGTTTGAAGGAGTGGAAAAGTGAGGATCGGCCTCATTTAGTAGGTTTAATTTACTACGCTTTCCGCACAATGATTGCCATTGGGTTTTTCTTTGCTGGATTAATGTTATTGAGTACTCTGCAATGGTTACGCGGTAAACTCTCAGCAGAAAACATTACTCAACAGCGGTGGTTAATGCGGGCTTGGATATTATCAGCTCCTTTGGGATACATTGCCGTAGAATCAGGCTGGATTGTGCGCTGTGTTGGTAGACAACCTTGGACACTCTACGGCCAAATTCGCACAGTTGATGCCGCTTCCCGTCTACCCGCAAGCAATGTTTTAATATCATTGACTGGCTTTGTCACAGTGTACAGCCTTTTATTTATCGCAGTTTTGTACTTCGGTAGCCGTATTCTCCGCAGAGGGCCAAACCTCGACTTACCAGTTCCAGGTGTGGAAATTAGCAAACCCGCAGTAGATACTACTCCTGGTGAGTTTGTTCCAGATGAACGTCCTGTGGAAGCACAGCAGTGAATTTCGTTTGAAAATGGGGAGGTGGGGAGGTGGGGAGGTGGGGAGATGGGGAGATGGGGAGATGGGGAGATGGGGAGATGAGGGAGAGAGTAATTCTTCTTTCTCCCCATCCCCCCATCCCCTTATCCCCCCCATACCACATAGCCTTATTTAATAGGAGAAATTATGGAAACATTAGAGTATTTTTTGCCGCAAGTATGGTTTGTGATTTTAGCTCTTTTTCTATTCCTTTATGTAATGTTAGATGGATTTGATTTAGGGGTGGGGATATTATCTCTGACCTCTTCAGATGAAGAACGGCGCAGCATTTTGATGACCAGTTTAAGCAATATTTGGGATGCTAATGAAACTTGGCTAGTTTTAATGGGAGGCGGTCTTTTTGGTGCGTTTCCTTTAGCTTATGCCACAATTTTGAATGCCTTATACATTCCGATTTTTTTAATGGTGTTTGGGTTTATTTTTCGTGGTGTGGCGTTTGAGTTTCGTGAATTAGCAAACCGCAAATTGTTTTGGAATTTCGCTTTTGGTGCTGGGAGTTTTACTGCTGCACTCGGTCAAGGATTCGCCCTTGGTGCTGTGCTGGCGGGGATTAATGTTGATGATACGGGACACTTTATCGGCAAAACTTGGGACTGGTTAAATATACCATCGGTGCTAGTGGCTTTAACTTTAATTCAAGGATATGTATTAATTGGTTCAACTTATTTGATTTGGAAAACTACAGGGGAATTGCAGGAAACTCATTACAAAACTGCCAAAATTGCTGCTTGGACGACTTTAATTGGTGCAATTTTCATTACAGTTACAACACCGATAATTTATGAGAATGCGCGTTCACGCTTGTTTCAGCAACCTTTAGTTTATATTTTTGCCATCATTCCTTTGTTGGGAGTTTGGTTGATTTGGCAACTATTGAAGAGTATAGAACGCAAACAAGAAAGAGCGCCTTTTGTTTGGACAATTTTGTTGTTTGTACTATCTTTTATTGGGTTGGGATTAATTGTTTTCCCTTACATTATTCCTAATAAAATTACTATCTATGAAGCGTCTGCCGATGCGAGTTCGTTGGTCATTATGATTATTTTTATTGGGTTTCTTATTCCTGTAATGCTGTTTTATAACCTTTACCAATATATTGTTTTTCGAGGTAAAGTAACTGGACGTAGCTATGGTGAATAAAGTATGAATTCTGAATTCTTAGCTTTGATTTTCTCAACCTAACAATTGGTCTACCGCTACACTAAAACCCAATAATACTTTTTGAATCCTAACTACATCAACAGCTTTAAACCCCAAAACTTGCAAGCCTCTATTTTGATGAATTAAATGTACAACCTATGAAGTACTTTTTTTAAATCATGACCAAATCATTGTCTACTTCTTCTAATTCATAACCATTAGTGAGTTTAGCGATCGCTTGGTCAATCATTTCTAAACCGCGATCTACGGTTTCAATGACACTTAGTTGTCCTCGTAATTCCGCAGCACCGACAAAGCCCTTAGCATACCAAGTCATGTGTTTGCGGGCTTGACGAACACCGCGATCGCCTTTATATTCCCACAAGGCTTGTAAATGATCTCTGGCACATTGCAAGCGTTCGATTGGGGTTGGCGGCGGTAATATTTCTCCAGTTTTGAGAAAATGATCGATTTCTCCCACCAAAAACGGATAACCCAAAGTTCCACGGGAACACATCACACCATCAGCACCGGTTTGTTCTAAACATTTCACCGCCGCCTCAATGGAAAAAATATCTCCATTGGCAATTACTGGAATCGCAAGTATTTCCTTGACACGGGCAATCCATTCCCAACGCGCATTACCATTGTATCCTTGGGCACGAGTGCGACCGTGTACTGTAATCATTGTTGCCCCTGCATCTTCCATCCGCTTGGCAAAGTCGAGAATAGTAATTTCTTTGTCATTCCAGCCAATACGGGTTTTCACTGTCACAGGAACATCCACAGCTTTCACCACTTCTCGTACAATTGCTTCTGCAACTTCTGGTTGGCGCAACAGAGAAGAACCGCCTCCATTTTTGGTGATTTTATTTACCGGACAACCCATATTAATATCAACAGTATCAGCGCCTTCTGCAACTGCCTTTACTGCTGCTTCTGCAAGGAAATCTGGACGACAATCAAATAATTGAATGCTAATTGGGCGTTCGTTGGGGTCTACCTCCATGATTTTGGGCAATTGTTTAACATAATGTAACCCAGTAGCATTGACCATTTCGGTGTACATCATGGAATCGGGTGCATAACGACGCACCAAGCGCCGAAATACCAAATCTGTGACCCCAGACAAAGGGGACTGGAGAACCCGGCTTTTGACCTCGAAGGAACCAATTTTTAAAGGTTGAGAAAGTCTAGCTTGGAGAATGGGAGACAGGGAAATCATACGATAAATTAAAGATTCAAAATTGCGATGCCGAAAATTTTCAGCATATTTAAGACTGGTTATTGGATTTGTTAATTACATCTTCTCAGATTTTCTCTTGAGTTATATTGTTTCAGCATCTTGAGACGGAGATTGTTTTTGGATTTCTTGCTGTACCTCTTCTAAATTCAAACCTAACTCTTTTGCTGTTTCTTCAAAACTCAATCCCAACCTCAACAATAAAGGAATCATTCTCAATTTTGCTTCACGCACCCCTTCTAGCTTCCCTTCTAGCTTCCCTTCTAGCTTCCCTTCTTGCTTTGCTTCTTGATAAACTCGTGTTTGTTTTAAATCACTTAATCCAAACATTCCTTCAATTTCCTCCCGACTCATACTTGGAAACTTGTAAACCAAAATTGTCTCTATTAATTCTAATAACTGCCGCCGTTGTGGTTCAATGTTGATTTCTTGCCTGGTTCTGTCTATTAACTGTATGGCAGCTGTAATTGCTGTATCCTGATTATCGATTACTAATTTCATCGTAGCAATTCCAACAGGCAATGATGCAGTTTCACCTAATTCGTTAAGATAAATGCAACTGATACGCTGGCTAGCGAAAAGTTCACTGTAATTCTTGATGTCTGCTGTATCTAAACTGCGATTGGGATAGATAACCACTCCCCGCCAAGAATTTTTAGGTTGATTTTGACGTAAGTACAAATAAATTTCTGAAATTAGCCGCGAATAAATTTCTGTATCAGTTTGAAATTGGACTTCAACAAAATAGATCGGGTTTTCTTCTCCTTGGGTTGGCAGAAAAACACCATCAATGCGGAACGCAGTTTGTTTAATTTCTATTGAAGAGAATTGATAACCTGCTGCGGTTTGCGGTGGGTTGCCAATTAATTCAAAAAATATACTAGGAAATTCTTGAAAAAGACGGTAAAAAATGCTGTCAGTTTTCACTTTTGATGTGTTATGCAGATTTGCAGTCTTGTGATTTTATCGTAGTAATATCATGTCCGGATAATTAGTTATGCCACAGCCATTGCACCCCACCCCTTAATCCCCTGCCCTTGCTAAGAAGAGCAAAGACAAAGCTACGCTTTGGCTGTTTGGGGTTTTTCGGATTTAATAAATAATCAAGCGGACATGATATAATATCAAATTTTTTCCCAGTTACCAGTCCCTATTTTTAAGGCAGGTCTGGTTTTTAATCCAAAATCTAAAATCCAAGATTGGTATAAGCCGACTACCGCGATCGCGCCGTCGGCATACAAATTGATTTAACCGCGAGTTGCACCTTGAGGAGGATGAGAGGCAACTTTTTTGGCTAAACCCAAAGTCTGCAAAACTTTGATACTCCACCAAGTAATATCAATTTCCCACCAAGATAAGCCAGATTTTGCCATGTGGGGATAAGTATGATGGTTGTTGTGCCATCCTTCACCGTAGGTGACAAGGGATACCCACCACAAATTACGAGCGCCATCATTAGCATCAAAGGTACGATAACCCCACAAATGTGATGCAGAGTTGACAAACCAAGTTGAGTGCCAAAGCAAGACGCATCTGACAAACATTCCGTAGATGACAAAAGACCACCCCCCTAAAGCATATAACAGCAGCCCGAAGGGAATTTGTAACAGTAGGAAATAACGATCTAACCAGCGATAGAAAGGTTGTCTTGCTAAATCTGGGGCATACTTTTGATAGGTTTCGTAGTCAAAAAACTCTGGACGCGGGTAGAAAATCCACAGCATGTGACTCCACCAAAATCCTCGTTGAGCAGAGTAGGGGTCTAGGTTGATATCTTCGGTGTGGGCGTGATGCTGGCGGTGTCCACCCACCCAAAAAATTGGCCCCCCTTGCAAAGCTAGGGCCCCAATGGTGGCAATAATGTATTCTAACCACTTGGGAACTTGAAAACTCCGATGGCTAAGCAGTCTATGATATCCCAAGCAAATACCAATACTGCCAAATAACCAGTGGAGAAATATCAGCAAGCCTAATGCTGACCAAGAAAAAAACCAAGGAGCCAGAAGTGCTAAGACATGGAATGTGGTAAAAAATGCTACGTTACTCCAACTCAGTTGAGGAGGATTTGCTTTCTCAGGGATGGTGTCTTTGCCGAGCGCTCCAAAATTTGTGGTCATAAAAATTCCTGTTGATGGACGATCCAGCGATTTGCCTTTTCTCCCAAGGTTTTTCCAATACATACACCAAATGGTTAGAGTGAGCTAGGGTCATCTTGGGGTTTTTCCCATTAGCAACTAGCAAACCGATAGGATACACTCAAGCAAGTATCGCTTACATTTTATCCTAGCAATACTCTTCTCATGATGCAAGTGCTACTTGCATATTCCTATGTCTTCTCAACTGATTTCAACTCGTCAACGACTGATCCAAGCTGCACTTGAGTTATTTACCACTCAGGGAGTTAGTGCTACCACAACCCGCCAAATAGCTGAAAAAGCTGAAGTCAACGAAGTGACTTTATTTCGCAATTTTGGCAATAAACATGGACTACTTTTGGCTGTGCTGGAAGAGTCCGCAGCTTTCAAAAATTTAGGTGAGTCGCTGGTGCGGCGGGCAACTCCTCCGGGTAATGTTTACCAAGCTCTCAAAGATTATGCAAGTGATAGCTTACATGCTTTAGAACGAGTACCAGAGTTTGTTCGCTCTGTGGTGGGAGAAGCCGATCAATTCCCGGCAGAAAATCGCCGTGCCTTAGGCAGGGGTGTAACAGAGGCAAACCGTTATGTGGCGCAGTATTTAGCTACCATCATCCAGCAAGGACACTTTAACACCTATCTACCCGCAGAGAAATTAGCCAGTTTGCTCAATGGGATGATTTTAGGATATGCCGTAATTGAATTTACTAGTGAATTTCATGAACTTTGGGAAGATCGGGATGATTTTTTAGAGAATTTAGTAGAGTTATTTTTACACGGGGCGATGTCATCCTCAGGGGAATCAGCGACTAATTCCTTACAAGGAAGCGTAATGGCCGCAGAAATAGCTGATTTGCCTGCTAATTTAGTTCATATAATTTTGCAACAAGCCAAAAAATGGGGACTACGAGATTATGCCTTAGCTTACGTGTTATTTGGTGCTGGGTTATCGCCCACAGAAATAATTAACTTAGAGCGATCGCACCAAATTTACGATACTCAAGGATACTTCTTGCAAATTACAATTCCCGGACTTGTGCGACAAGTACCGGTTAACCAGTGGATTTTAGGCAAACGCTATGGCTCTTACACTAACAACCCTTTAATTAAATGGGTGAAAAGCCGTAAAGACAATCAAACAGCCATGTTTCTTAATGAAACAGGCAAACCAATTTCTGAATCAGAACTTCAGACACGTTGGCAAACATGGAGCCAAGGATTACTAACGCCCCAAGGAGAACCGCCAGTCATCGTCCAAGCACAACAAACTTGGCGAGTAGAAATGTTAATGCGGGGAATTACCTTAGAAAACTTGAGTATTTTAACAGGTTGCGATCGCACCCAACTACAACCCTATGCCCGTCGAGCCAAAGAAAAAGCCGCCCTAGAGCAAGCGACTCGTTTGGATAATAAATTGGGATAGGGAGGTGGGGAGGTCTGACAGGTGTAGGTTTTTTACAAGGGTGTGAGTGTTCATTCTCAAAGCTAGAAAATAAAAGTTGAAAACCAGAGTGTGGATGAGACTCAAATGCTGAAAAATGAGTATCTCAAACAATGGACAGGCCGCTGCTGGGAGTAATTTCCAATGGGTTTCAAGTGATAGTCACGGCTGACCGTGGACTATATGCCGACTGGTTATATCAACTAATTGTCGATGCTGGCTGGCATCCATTTTTACGAGTTAACCATCAAGGAACTTATCGAACGTCTTTGGTTAGCGATCGCATCGCAGTTTCTACTCTTTGGATGGTCATGCTTGGTGGTGAAGCTGAAAATCAATTATCTCCCCCAAATCTAGAAACACTTCCTCCTCGCCACATCGTATTTTCTCAACCTCTTAACCTTCACTCTCAACGTCATATCTGTTGTTTTCTCCAGGGATTGTTAACCCTGATTGCTAATTTACTTAACCATGTTCCTATTCAACTTCATCGCTCTTCGTTCTTTCCCTTCTACTCCTGTTGACGATTTCTACTGTTTTAACTCCTCCTAAGTGTAAAAAACCTACACCTGTCAGCCCATCTCCCCCACCTCGCTACACTGTCATAAAAAATACAAAAATTTGTGGATTCTCCTGAGGTACCATATGTTTGGAATAATACAATTTGTAGGGGTGGACTATGTACCCCTAATTTTTTTTGTAAAATACAATAGACTTCTTGCAAAAGTAGGGAAAAGGATAAAAAACCTTTTCCCTTTAACCTTTTTCTTTTTCCACTCCTCTATTACAAAAGTATTTTTGCAAGATTTCTAATACATAAACTTAAATTTAGTAGCGAAGGAACCAAAAGCATGGTTGTTTATAGTCCTCAAGCCATCCGTCATTTATTAATTGGACTGGGATATTTAGCTCCTGAAATCGATCCTAATCCCGATGCTCAATTTGCTCCTTGGAAGCGAAATAATAACCCTTTAACGGACGATCCTACCGAAGAAGCCATTAAAAAGTTTCAAAAACAGT
The DNA here is from genome assembly GCF_002608075.1 of Nostoc linckia z4. Lineage (GTDB taxonomy): Bacteria > Cyanobacteriota > Cyanobacteriia > Cyanobacteriales > Nostocaceae > Nostoc > Nostoc linckia. The sequence continues at coordinate 25,536 of NZ_LAHA01000027.1, read as the reverse complement.
ATCCACAAAAACTTGTAGTTAATGGTAACGCCGATGCACAAACTAGAGAAGTAATAGAGGATATAATCAAAGGGCTTCAAAATAGATTGAAGTTTCACGGTTTTGCAACCAATACTGAAATTCCTGCGGATCAGCCTTTTTATGGGCCAGCCACTTATAAAGCAGTAAAGAAATTTCAAAAATCTCAAGGTTTAACTGAAAATGGTATTGCTAGTGTTGAACAGCGTCAAATTCTCCAGCAACCAACTCTGACGCCAAATAAACCCCAGCCTCAGCCTCAAACCAAGTTGATAGACTTGTGCTTGCAATTCAAAAAGAACCCTAAAAATCCTTCTTATATTGCAGCCCTAAATAACTTACAACAAAATCTCCCCAAGGATGTTTTACAAAAGGTTACTAATAAATGGAGAGGAACAAACGATCAAAATCCTGAACTTGTAAAGCTGACAAATGTATTTACTTATTATGATGAAAACAATTTCAATCATCGTGATGCACTTAATCACTTACAAAGTCAGATAACCCCAGCCATTTATAAAGAATTTATTGCTATCTGGAATAAAAAATAAACAAATAAGTGGTTGACGGTTGACGGTTGACTGTTAACTGTTAACCACCACAATTATTTATCTAATTTAGAGGATGTTTGAAAAGTCATAAAAATTTGTACAGTTCTTGATTTGATAACTCGTTTACCTATCGAAGTTTGGTTTCACACTAATCCAGCAGCATCGGACACTAATTTTGAAGTAGCATTATTAAATTTACTGCCTGCTAAAACTCTGATTTTACTTGACAGAGGTTTTTATCATTTCCATTTTTTGCAACAACTTATTAACCAACAAGTTAATTTTATTACTCGCTTAAAAGCCAAAGCACCTATTAAATACTTAAAGATTTTCAGTTATAGGAATCCGATTTGATTAATGAACATATTTGTGTGGTGCGCGTTCGCGCAGCGCAAGCGCGATAGGGAGGTAACTCTTACCAGGAAAAAAAGAATTTATGGGTGTACTGAGTTTTTTCTCCAAATCAAATATGAGTCCTATATAACCATTCTGTTAAAGACCGATTGATTCAACTTGGTACTGTTCGTAATGGCGCACCAGTACTTACTTTGCGCTATTTTCAAGACAGTTAAATTCACGTTAAATTAAACGAAAAATGTATCAACTGGTACAGAGCCAAAAGCGGGTAATGTACCATAAGTTTGTAAGTCAATCAACAAATCGCTACTCGCTTGAAATCCTGCGATACCATCGTTGACAACTAGGTATAAATCAAGACCATTATGGACTATAGCGGCACTATTAAGACCCAGAGCTTGGTTACCTGCCAGTTTTCCGTTAGCATCAATAAATACCTGTTTTACTAGGTCTAGTTGCGTTTCATAGTAATAGTTGTCTGCTGCACGAGTTAAGCTGACTGGTTTTCCTAAAGCTGTACCATTTGCAGCAAGTAAGTCAATTTTATCGCTGCCAATGGAAAAACCACTTATTACATCAGCAGCTAAAGCTGAAGATTCTCCAAACTGGAAAACGTAAATATTATTGTTGTCTATGTCATCTGCAAAAAAGTCTTCTCCAGCCCCACCATTGAAGATATCTTTGCCAGTGATACTATCAAGATAATCGTTGCCATTTCCTCCGTTAATTACATCATTGCCTCCTCCGGCATAAAGGTAATCATCTCCATCTCCACCGTTGAGGGTGTCGTTTCCTTCTTGGCCATAAATAACGTCATTACCTGCTAGTCCACTCAGTATATTGTTGGCACTATTACCTGTAATTTGATTCTTGAGATTATTTCCTGTGCCGTTGATATTGCCGCCACTACCAACGAGTTGCAAATTTTCGAGATTGGCTGCCAAGGTGTATGTAGCAGAAGATTCGACTGTATCAAAATCTGTGGTTGAGGTTTCGACAATTACATCTAAAGTATTATCAACTATGTAATTATCATCTCCTAAGCCGCCGATTAAAGTATCAACACCTCCCTTACCATCAAGGATGTCAAATCCTGCTCCGCCGTTGAGAGTGTTATTAGCACTATTTCCAGTAATCTTATTATTTAAACCGTTGCCTGTACCGTTAATGGCAGCAGTTCCCGTAAGAGTCAATTCTTCTAGATTTGCTCCTAAAGTATAAGTAACAGAAGACAGAACTCTATCATATTCATAGGTTGAAGTGGATGTTTCGGAAATTACATCTCCAACGTTATCTACAACGTAAGCATCTCCGCCAGTACCGCCAATGAGAATGTCTTGTCCGGCTTTACCATCCAGGAAATCATAGCCATCGCCACCAATGAGGCGATCGCTTTGAGTACCACCTAATAATGAATCATCACTAGCACCACCATCTAATGTAACTGAACCTAAACTAAATCCAGATGCGTCTAGAATATTCCAGGTATTACCACCAGTGAGTTGAGCTTGTTCAATACCAAGGAGTACATCAACGCCATTGGCTATTAGGCGATCGTTGGTGAGAATAAATTTAGCTAAATCACCCGATTCTACTACTTTATCAATACCTGCTCCACCATTAAGCAAATCGCTGTCAGCCCCACCAGTCAAGATATCATTGCCATCTCCACCATTGAGAGTATCGTCACCTGCGCCACCAATTAAGGTATCGTTACCAGCTTTACCATTGATAGTATTTTCTTCATTTCCTCCAGTCAATTTCTCGCTAACATCAGTGCCATTAATCACCGTACCCGGCAAAGAAGGCGAGGGAATTGAAATTCTGAGATTATATAATCCAGTGGCACTACTGCCATAGTATGCAGCACCAACAACAGCAAAAAAATAAGTCCCAGTTTGTAAAGAAGTGAGGTCAATTCTCTCTGTAAATGGGTAATTAGGTAATTGGTAACTAGTCACACTGTCATAGCTATCAGTTGCAGCGTTGTACTTGAATAAAACCACATCATAGGTAGCCTTAATATTGACAACATCAGGCGAAGACAGTTCAATGTAACTGTTGACAGGTGCTGTACTATCTAGTTTAAAACTATACCAATCAATATCATTTGTCGATGCATTGGAAGAAAGATTAGTTAAAATTCCTGTACCTGTATTAGTCCCTTTTATTGAACCTAAATTAACCGCTAATTCAGCAAGATTATTATTCTCTTTGTCGATAAAACCCAAATTTTTAGCCATGATTTATTCTCCTGGTATCATTGTTTCGATTACGGTTAAATAGATATATCGATGTTTATGAGGTACAGCAACAGATTCCAATTCAAAGTTTAAAAACTATCCTTGAAATTGGTGTACCTCATGTACCTCAAAAGCGCTGTAATTTAGAGTTATCAATAACAGATAAATTTAATTTATTTATTTCTTTGCGTTAATTTCTTGATATTTCTAAGACTAGAAAACAAAAGGGGAGAATTAGGGGAGATAAGTAGAAGGACTAAATTAAACCTAACTCGATCTCGCCGGGTTTCGACTGCGCTCAACCCTCTTAGAATAAGCTTACCGAGCATTGAGCGAAGTCGAAATGCGTCTTCTAAATAATTGTGTCCACCTACTTAATTTAAAGAAGAATTCAGAAGCGTGATGTGATTTGTAGTTTTCTGTCTATTTCAGCAATTAAGTTTAACCCGGCATCTGATGTTACTTGTCCACCCTGGAAATTAACTACGACTGTAGGCAATTTTGGCTGCTCAAATCTGAACTGTTTTGGTATCGATCGCCTTACTGCTTTGGTCATAGTTTATAACTGCTGAAATGCTTGTCATATATACATTTTTGCAGTTTTTGACTTCTTTTTCAGAGTTGGTGAGAAATCCGGGATCAAGCTGTTGCCTTTGTGTTACTTTTATCTGACAATCTGAAAATAAGCGTCAATTACACATCAGATTGGAGGATTTAACCCATGACTTTCAATCCTACACCCACAATTCGTCTTGGGTTAGTATCCCAGCAAAGGTAAGCGAATGAAATACGATATATTTTTTTTAGCAGTCCTTTTAGGAATTACAGGCTTGCGAGCTATTGTGTTATCCTTTTTTTCTACTTCTGCGGAATCTACTGCTACTGTAACTAGCACTATCAAACCTGTAGAAGTAAAAACGACTCTGAGCAAGAAACCATTAAGTCTGGGTAAAATCTCCTTGAATGGTGCGTTGGAAGCGGTAGAAACCGTTACAACTACTAGCCGTGTTATAGGACAGATTAAAACTTTGCCAGTGCAAGAAGGCGACAGAGTTAAAGCAGGTCAAATCATTGCCATTATTGATGTCAAAGATATCCAGGTACAACGCAATCAAACATCGGCTGTGATTTCCCAAGCCCACGCAAGTGTAACAGTTGCCACTGCGGCTGAAACTCAAGCCCTAGTAAACGAGACTCAAACTTTAGCACAACTCAATCAAGCAAAGGTTCATCAACAAGAAGCCGAAGCCAAATTGCAGGAAGCACAAGCACAACTAGCTGACGCTCAGTTAAATCAACAACGCATGGCTATGCTGCGAAAAGAAGGTGCAGTCAGCCAATTACAACTAGATACAGCCAATACACAGCTGGCATTAATTGATGCTCGCATTCAACAGGCAAAAGCTGGAATTGAACAAGCCAAGGGGGAAATTGAGCAAGCCAAAACTGCCGTGAAACAGGCAAACTTCCAAGTCCAGCAAGCACGAGCAGGAGTAAAGCAGGCGCGTTCCCAAGTCCAGCAAGCACGAGCAGAAGTAAAGCCAACGATCGCTAATCTAAACCGCAGCATTGTTAAAGCTCCATTTGCTGGAGTCGTCACTAAGAAACATACAAAAGTAGGTGCAGTGGCAGGTCTTGGACAACCTTTAGTGACATTGAAAAGTAGCGATCGCTTGCTGTTTAGTGTTGTAGTACCCGAATCAATGAAGTCTTTGGTGAAACAAGGAGATGAAGTACAAGTGCAGCTAGATGCTCTTAAGGGTTCTGTGCGCGGACAAGTAAATCAAATTATTCCTTCTGCAAACCCCAACAGTCGTAGTTTTACTGCCAAAATAGCCCTTGAAAAAACCACAAATTTAATGCCAGGAATGTTGGGACGCATAAAACTGCCCCCTGAAGTCACTCAGTGATGATAATTTCCCTGAGTGCTTTCGTGAAACGAAGTCAGTTAGAAGGACTTTATGTAGTTGGTGCAAATAACATTGCTCAATATGGATAAAAACGAACAACAAATTCTTCATTCATGGATACTAAATGCCAAACTATGGACGCGTGTAGTTCGCGAACAACTTCTTGAAAGTCGTGCTTTAGTCACAGATAAAGCAATTGTAGAAGCTGTGATTCAACTTGAACCGCAAACCTTTTTAGACATCGGATGTGGAGAAGGATGGTTGTGCCGCGAACTGTTCCGTCGCGGTTTTGATGGCTGGGGAGTTGACGCCATTGCCGAACTTGTGGAATCAGCACGAAGCCTTGGTGATGTGCGTTTTGCTGTATCTTCCTACTCAGATTTGCCATCACAGAAATTTGGCAATATTAACCAGTTTGACTGCTTTATTTGCAATTTTTCACTGCTTGGAGAATGTGCTGTGACGGAGATAGCTCAGGCAGGTGAAAGTTTGTTAGTCGATAAGGGAAAAATAATCATTCAAACACTTCATCCTTTGATGGCTTGCGGTGATTATCCATACTCTGATGGCTGGCGTCAAACATCTTGGCAAGGAATCGGATTAGAGTCATTTCATCCTGCTCCTTGGTATTTTAGAACAATTGAATCATGGATTTGTGAGTTTCATCAAAAAAATTATCGTTTGCTGAAGTTAATCGAACCCTGTCACCCAAAGACTAAAAAACCAGTTTCAATTTTATTTATTTTTGAACGGCAATATGGCGATCGCCTTTAAAAGATGTTTCCAAAGGTAGACTTTAATTAACATTAATTCAGCAAATGAAGAGAATATTTCTTTTTCCTTTAATGGGCATCCCATTTAGATAAATTTTCCTAGAATTATCTATAGTGTTAATCTTTTGATTGCTAATATTAGTCTGGTTTGAATCTTCATCTGCATTTTTGGGTTTTTTCAAAGTTTCAGTGACATTGATGATATAACCACAGGGATAACCATCATAAGCTTGACAATACCCCCCTACTAAAGTTTCTGCCTGAGCGATGGTCATGTCTTGCAGAAATAATTCTACATCTGTCCCTTGCAAATCCGAATCTATTATCTTATTCATTTCATCAATCTCCCGTATCACCCATTTATAAAAGCACTTGAGAATTCTTAAATCCTACCCAAGTTCTAAATTTAAATCTCGCCACTTATAGCAAGGGACTGGTGAACGAGCCTTGTTTAGGGTTCAGTTAATAACTTTTGCTACTTTTATGATTTTTTTAATTGTTCCAAATAAGCGGTAACTTTCATCATAATGCTGTTACAACTTTGTTAAGAAAAGTTACAACTCTCTTAACACAAGGAAATATTTCGTATGGTAGCTACACTTGACAATCATGGAAAACATCAGGTTGTAATCATTGGTGGAGGCTTTGGTGGACTGTACACAGCAAAGCATCTTGCAAAAGCTAATGTGAATGTTACCCTAATTGATAAACGTAACTTTCATCTATTTCAACCGCTTTTATATCAAGTAGCGACAGGTACGCTATCACCTGCTGATATTTCCTCACCATTGCGAGCTGTATTCAGCAAAAGTAAGAATACACAAGTATTGCTGGGAGAAGTAAATGATATCGATCCCAAAGCACAGCAAGTAATCATGGGCGATAAAGCAATACCTTACGATACATTAATTATTGCCACAGGTGTTAACCATTCTTACTTTGGTAAAGATAACTGGAAAGATTTAGCTCCTGGCTTGAAAACTGTTGAAGATGCGATAGAAATGCGCCGACGAATATTTTCAGCATTTGAAGCAGCAGAAAAAGAAACCGATCCCGAAAAACGCCGTGCTTTGTTGACTTTTGTGATTGTGGGTGGCGGCCCTACAGGAGTAGAATTAGCAGGTGCGATCGCCGAATTGGCATACAAAACTCTCAAAGAAGATTTCCGCAACATCAACACATCAGAAGCGAAAATTTTACTATTACAAGGAGCCGATCGCGTTCTTCCACACATTTCACCAGATTTATCAGAAGTAGCAGCAAAATCCTTGGAAAAGTTGGGTGTGATTATCCAAACTAACACCAGGGTGACAAATATTGAAAATAATATAGTCACCTTCAAGCAAGGTGATGAAGTAACAGCAATTGCCTCAAAAACTATATTATGGGCAGCAGGTGTTCAAGGTTCAGCAATGGCGAAAGTCCTAGCAGAACGTACAGGTGTACAGTGCGATCGCTCCGGACGTGTAATTGTAGAACCAGACTTGACTATCAAGGGTTATCAAAACATTTTTGTAGTCGGAGATTTAGGTAACTTCTCCCATCAAGATGGTAACCCCCTACCAGGCGTTGCACCCGTAGCCAAACAACAAGGAGAGTATGTAGCTAAACTCATCCAAAAACGTCTTCAGGGTCAAACTTTGCCAGCATTTCATTACAACCATGTGGGTAGTTTGGCAATGATTGGACAAAATTTAGCTATTGTAGATTTAGGCTTCCTCAAACTTACAGGTTTCCTGGCTTGGGTCTTTTGGCTAATAGTTCATATCTACTTCTTAATCGAGTTTGACACTAAATTACTAGTAGTATTTCAGTGGGCATGGAATTACATTACTCGTAATCGTCGCTCTAGATTAATTACAGGTAGAGAAGCTTATGTAGAAGCAAAAACTGTTAACAACATAACCCAAATTGCTAACTAAGTTGAAGGAGTTTTAAAAGTTATTGGTTGTAATTTTAATTGCATTGTTTCCCCCCTTAGTCTTCCCCGATAAAGGGGGAAACAAGAAAAATCCGCTTCCCTCAGGCCACTTGCTACCCTACAGGAACGCTTCCGGCGAACAAGTCGGGCGTTACCCCCAAGGGTGCAGTGGCTCTCCAATAGGCCTGCCTTAAAAATAGGGCATAGGGCATAGGGCATTGGGCATGAGAATATTGATTTTTATTGTTCCTTGTGAGCGCAGCTCATGGAGTAAGGTGCAAAAGTGCTTTTTGCAAGAGTTGGGAAAAGGGAAAAGATTAAAGGGGAAGGGGACAATACAAAACCTTTACCCGTCAACGGTTAACAGTCAACAGTCAACAACCCTAATATGTAATATTTCACAAATTATTTGGGATTGCTACAGTTTTTTATTGTAAAGTTATTTTTTATTAGATTGCGCTGTCTGTTCGTTTCACCTCATTAAGTAGATAGTCATGATTAAATCTAAGATGTCATTGCGAGCGAAGCGAAGCAATCGCAAAGTCTCTGGGATTGCTTCGCTTCGCTCGCAATGACAGAACATATTATATTTATTTATGTCCATCTACTTAATATTCACACTATGAACATCGACCGATTACAAGAACTCAAACAAAAACTGACTATTGAAACAGATTTGTCCCAGATCTGGTTATTTTATATGGATCATTTTGCGGATTATCCAGAATTTACCCAACTGGGTGAGCCTAGATCTAATCAATATTTAGATAGTGTTATCCAGAAAACTTGTCAGCAAATGTTTAGCACAACAGTAAAGATTACTAACTTTCTGCCGATTTACATTGCAAAATATCATTTATTTCATGGCCCCTTCCAAGTTGAACGACGTATTGGGGGTGTGATTTATTTCGAGGATATAAAAATTGGACTAATTGCAGTGTCGGCAGATTATCCTCCTACCGATGTGGTTAAATATTCACGTTTTACTGAGGTAATTCAATTATCTTCACCTAACGATCTCAATTGAATCAGCTGAATTTTCTGTTGCTCGTAAACAGTTCCCTTTTATGCTCAAGATGACCGAAATAGCTCAATCACACTTGGCTTAGTTACTTTTCCCATTGCATTACGCGGTAATTCTTCAACTATCAAAATTTGAGTCGGCACTTTATAGACAGCCAATTGCTGTTTTGCCCAACTCCTGAGGGATTCTAATGTCAAAGTTTGTGAGCCTTGCAATAATAATGCCGCACAGACTCGCTCACCCCATTCTATGTCTGCAATTCCCACCACTGCACATTCTTGAATATCTGGATGGGTTCTTAGGACTTCTTCAATTTCCAAAGCTGAAACTTTATATCCCCCGGTTTTGATGATATCTACACTCATCCGTCCCAAAATGCGATAGTTGCCATTCTCAAGTATGGCTAGATCTCCAGTACAAAACCAACCATTTTGGAAGGCTTTGGCGCTTGCTTGGGGATTTTCCCAATATTCTAAAAATACTGTCGGCCCTTTGACTTGAATTTCTCCTGGGGTTTCTGGTGGAACTAATCCATTTTCATCAACTAATCTCACTTCCACCTGAGGTAAAGGCTTTCCCACATATCCTGGTAAGCGTTCACCATGTAAAGGATTTGATAGCACCATCCCAGTTTCCGTCATCCCATAACGCTCTAGGAGAAAATGTCCGCTAATGGTTTGCCACTTTTCTAAAACTTGAACTGGTAAAGCTGCTGAGCCAGAAACCATCAGGCGCATTTTTTCACAGCCTGCTGACATACTTTTTTGCTGTTTGCTGTTTACCTTTTCCCAAGCAGCAATCAGCTTTACATATATGGTGGGTACTGCCATAAATAAAGTCAAGTCACCTTCAGAAATTCGATTCCACACGACTTCGGCATCAAACTTACTCAACATGTGACATTGTGCCCCAGCCCATAAAGCACAAGTTAATATATTGACAATTCCATGAATATGATGTAATGGCAGTACATGTAAAATACGATCGCTTGATGTCCATTCCCAAGCGGTAACCAAGCTAGTGACTTGGGCTTGAATATTTTCATGGGTTGTAACCACACCTTTGGGTTTCCCGGTTGTACCACTGGTGTAGAGAATTAAGGCGCGTCTGGTGATATCTATTTCTGGGAGGTTACCAATATGAGATGGTAGGGCTTGTGAACTGAGAATAAATCGCAAATTTTGTGATTGGGCGATCGCTTGCAATGTATCCTCAAAATCAGGATGGGCAATAATAATCGATGCTCCACAATTTTTAATCACATACTCTAATTCTGGTTGCGGGTGGGAAACACACAAAGGTACTGCTACACCACCTGCACGCCAAATTCCCCATTGAGTTGCTACATACTCAAATCCCGGCGGGATGAGAAAAGCAACTCGCTCCTCGTGTAAATCATCTGCATTTTCCACAAGATTCGTGGCAATTTGACCTGAAGTATAGAGTAGATCTCGATAAGTAAAAACGCCTTGGGTTGTAACGATCGCTATTTTTTCGTTGTGTTCTTGAGCGCGAGTAATTAATGAGAGATTCACGTTTTTTTACTGATTTAGAGTTGCTTTAATCAAAGCATATAGCAATTTGATATGAGAATTATTCATAAATAAATTACTATTACTTGCGGGAAAATCAAAAGTACACCTTTGCTTCAGGGCGGGTGAGAGGCTCAGCCCACAAGAAAATTTAAATATTTTTTATTTATAAATTAGATAAATAATTATAGTAATCTTTAAAAGGGAACAGGGAATAGGCAACAGGCAACAGTTCGATACCCCATAATTAAAATCTCTTGATTTGTAGAATGACGCATTGAAACTTCGTGGCTTGCACCATCTCGTTTCAAATATTTTGATTTTTTTCATAAATAAATTTAGCGCTTTCGTCACAGCCAAGGCTTCCTTGGATCTGAACTTCGTAACAGAGGTGTTTGAAACCGAATATTCGGGCAGATTTTTTTGCTGTTCCCTGTTAAGAGTTTCCTGTTCCCTGTCCGAAGGGCTTGGTCGCTGATATGATTTGAGCAAATCTTTGATTCAGATATATATGTAGAGGCGTACAGCTGCACGCCTCCATAACTAATTAGTTGTTTTTCACCTCACGCGCCATATTGATATAGTAATCATCAATTTTTTTGGTATTGGGACGACGGCGGGTAACGGTGGGAGGTTCAGGGGTGGTATTTTGAACCGTTTGATTTTCTTGTTTATTTATACCTCCCGTCTGTTCGGATTCCAAGAAATAATTAGAGCTATTTAATCCGAACACCTTGGTAAAAAAGGCAAAGAAGTTTTTGAGAAAATTCAACAAAGGTTTGAAAACAACAGATAAAAAACCTTCCAAACGAAGGAAGAAATTACGAAGAATTTGAGTTAAGGGAAGCATAGTATCATCCTCTATGATTGCCTATTATTATTCTGACTGAATTTTCAAACCAAAATCAAATTACTGCTGTTGCAATCCTAAATAAGCCTTAAACAAAACTTATTGCCTCTTGCCTCTTGCCTCTTAGCAATACTTAAAAACATTGGTTTTTTAGTTTACCAATCAAAGAATTCAAATTGAGTTGACTAGGCCAGCCTTGGGGCAGATTTGCTGAATTATATTCCCTATCTCTCAAATCCTTAATAAATTTATTACGGATGTAGGTTGTATCAAAGTTACCCAATCCATTAAAATAAACATCCGTCAAGTGAGCGGGATCTAAAGCCATTTCACCTTTGTATACTCCACCATCATTGGAATCATCCCAACCCCAAGGTGTATTGGCAGAATTCTCACTACAAGTTGGTGTCCCAGCACCACATCCACCACTAGAATCTCCCTTAAAAGTTCCCCAACTAGCAAAAGTGAGAGATGAAGAACTTGGTAATGCAGCCTCATTTAATTGATGTTGCCACATTCCATTGGAGGCAAATACATCTAAGAGTAAGTATTGCACATTGCGATCGTTGCCAGAAGCAGGAACTTCAGTGGTAGTTTTAGAAGGATAGTAAATAATTCCATCTTCATTACTGGCCCCTTGAAAATCCCCAGCATTAGGCCAGGCTTTTAAACCATGACCTTTAGCTTCTTGAGAAGTCAACGGATGTTGCGAACCACTGTAGCTGCTTGTAGTAAGCGTTCCATCAATATTTTCTGCACCATTTGTTAAGGGACTACCAACTGGTGTATAGGAGTAAAAGTCTCGATGAAATGCAGTTACAATTCCTTCAAGTTTGCCAAAAGTTGAGCCATCTTTACGAACAATTGTTAATAAACCTTCTAAATCATTTTCATGTTCTTGGTCAAAGGGAATATCAGTCCAATCTTGAGGATGGAAAAAAGAATAGGTGATGAACCAATGAGTACAACTTTCAACTACAGAATAGTAACCATGAGCATTCAAAGCAAATTGAAAAAGATTATCCCAGTTATTTGTTCCCTGCCAATCATTATCGTAATCAAAGCGCGTGATATAGTCTCCACTATACTTAGTGCTATCAGTATCTTGATAGTGAATTGGAGCATAATACGCAGCTAAATCTAAATCTGTAAGAGATTGGGCAATGGTTTTGAACTGAGTAACACTGCTGAAGAAGATTGCTAAAATTAGCCCGATGGCAACCAAAACAATTCTTTTAAATATCATTTAGACCGCTCTGAGATGCACAACAAAAATTAGAGTAAATGATGATATTTAAGAATTGGTAATGAAGTTGTATACATCAAGTAAAAATTAGAAAGTTAAGCCCTTAAGTAAAGATTTATTTGATAATTTTATATTTTATATAGGACTAGTATTTGATTTTTGAAAAAAATCAGTACATTTTGATTCCTTCTTACCTATTCCCTATTCCCTGTTCCCTGTTCCCTTCTACGCAAATAATTTCAGTAATCAAAGCGGATTCCTATATATTTATTTTTCGTAATAAAACACTACATTTTTAAAGAGAAAAAATTTGAATAATTCAAACAAAATCTATAAATTATAGGAATTTTATTATATTAATAATTTTGATATTTGATTGTGAAATTCTCGTTTTTTTTACTTTTGATTACTTTGGTTAGGTAAAACAATGGTGACAATAGTTTGTTGTTCAGGAATACTATTAAATAGCAATTCACCGCCATATAATTTAATTATGTTCTGAACAATACTAAGCCCCAATCCAGAGCCTTGTTGTTCGTTGAATTTGCGATTAAATTGAATAAATGCTCCGATTCTTTCAATTTCTTCAATTGTCATTCCTTTGCCATTATCAATTAAGTGTAAACGAAATTTGTGACCATCGAAATTGCTAATAACTCGAACTTGACTACCAGGTAAAGAAAATTTAAAAGCATTCTCTATTAATTCATCAATGACAATCCTCAATTTATCTTCTGGCATTTGCAGGATTGATTCTGTAAGTTCGAGAGTTAAATCTTTGGTTCGACAAAATTCTCTAGCTCTTTGAAGACAAACATCACTAATAACTTTTTTAGCAAGACATTGTTCTGAAGTTTCTTTAATTTCTTGAATTTTTTCGCTATCTCGGATGATTAATTCTAGATTAGAGTAGAGTAAAAAACGTTGAGTTAATCGATTGAGTCGGTTAGCTGAGGTGTAAATTAACTCTGCAATTTCAATTTCTTCAGATTCACGCATCATGCGACGACTGTCAACTAACAATTGTGACATTCCCAGAATTCCATTTAAGGGAGTATTGAGTTCATGAGGTAATGAATGAGCGATATTAATTCTAAGTTCATCTAGTTTCGCTTGAGATTGACGTTGAAGTAGAGATTGTTTATGTAAACGAGTGGCGATCGCTTTTAATAATTCTTCAGTTGTAAATGGTTTTGTTAAATAATCATCAGCTCCAATTTCCATACCATGACGAAAATCTGAACGCTCAGCTTTAGCTGTGACAAATATCACAGGAATATTCGCAGTTGCTTCGTTTTTACGCAGAGCAGTCAGTACACTATAGCCATCTAAGTCTGGCATCATAATGTCGCAGATAATCAAATCAGGTAATTTAGTTTTAGCAATTTCTAATCCAATTTTGCCGTTGGGAGCAATCAAAGTTTTAAAATCCGAAATTTGTAAAATCTCTTCAATGTTTTCTCGAATTTGTTCTTCATCTTCTATGATTAAAATGGTATTCATTGACTATATTATTTCAATTTTATTGATACTCAAAATCTGGAATAATCCTCATAACTGATTACTGAAAAATACCCGCTTTTTTTGCTGGTTGAGTTAATTAAATTTTGGCAAAATCTTGGTATTTTTTGGTGTAAAAAAAACCTTGTATATTCTTAATTTCATTGAAAAGCTAGATTTCCCGAAAACCTTATTGCTGTTATATATTGGAGTGGCGATCGCCTCCCGTATTTGATTGAGTTTGTTTGAGCATATAAATTGTCATATTAATAGTAGAAATTTGTTTATGGAGTTCTGATAGTTTATTTTTCCCAAAATTATTTATCAATAACGCATTAGATTTTTCTTTAGAAAATTTTTATAAACTTGCAGTGAATAATTCTTGACTTAATTTTCATTTCTTCTTTTGCATCCTAGCTTGGTGATTTACAGCTACTAGAACATGTCTATACTGCGTTTGCCCTTAGCTAAATAAAGATAAAGTGCATCGTCCTATGAAAATCATATTGGGTGAAAAATTCACCCTCACATCCTAAAGGTAGTATTTTTACACTACTTCTACTGTAAATAGGCTCAGAATTTATCCTTGATTTTATACTTTCTCATTGATTTATTTCAGTAATTACCGATTTTAGTCAAATCTCCCGCAGCACTTGGCGAATAACATCTGATGGCACTTCATCAGTAATTGTCACTACACCAATTTGTGTTGGCAAAATAAACCGCACTTTTCCATCTTTGACTTTTTTATCTAACTGCAAGGCTTCAATAATTGCTTCAATATCCACCCCAGCTGGTAACTTAGTCGGTAAACCAGCTTTGTGAATTAAAGCATTTTGACGTTCAGTGTCTTCCTTTTGCCACATTCCCAGTTCCACAGCAATTTGCCCAGCTGCTACCATACCAATTGCCACTGCTTCGCCGTGATTTACGCTTCGATAACCAGTCAAACTTTCCACCGCATGACCGATGGTATGTCCATAGTTGAGAATCGCCCTTAAGCCACCTTCTTTTTCGTCTTTGCTAACAACATCAGCCTTTGCTTGACAAGAACGCATTAAGATGATGTCGATCAATTCAGGTTTGACATAGCGGAGTTGGTCGAGGCGTTTGCTTGCTTCCAACTGGGCAAATAATTCAGCATCCCAAATCACGCCGTACTTGATAACTTCCGCCATCCCTGCCCGAAACTCCCGCGCTGGAAGAGTTTTCAACACTTCTGGGTCAATCAAAACCAAGCGTGGTTGATGGAATGCCCCAATTAAATTTTTCCCCTGGGGATGATTAACGCCAGTTTTGCCACCAATTGCCGAATCTACCATTGCCAACAGCGAAGTAGGCACTTGCACAACATTAATGCCCCGCAGCCAAGTTGCAGCCGCAAAACCAGTCATATCACCAATTACGCCTCCCCCCAAAGCCACCATAGTCGAAGAACGTTCTAAGCGGTTTTCTAAGGCCACATCGTAGAGTTTTTGGATGGAGTTCAGGGTTTTATAGCGTTCCCCAGGCGGTATGGTGCAGCTAGCAACATCAAATCCCGCAGATGTCAGCGATGTAATGGCTCTTTCGCCAAAATGCTTAAAAATCGTTGGATTAGAAACTAGTAGTACCTTCTTACCTAGTTTTAAACTGGCCATGTGTTGGCCGAATCGATCTAGGCTTGAAGGCGCGATGGCAATCTCATAAGACTGCCCTGGTAAATTTACATTAATTACAGAAGTCATTTCCCAACCCCAAACAAGCGCCCGTGGGGTGTATTCTATCGCAATGTTGGGCATAGGGCATAGCGAGATGGGGAGATGGGGAGATGGGGAGATGGGGAGATGGGGAGATGGGGAGATGGGGAGATGGGGAGATGGGGAGATGGGGAGATGGGGAGACAAGGGACAAACGAGCTGGGGAAAAGGAATAAATTTAATCTTTTCCCTTTCCCCCTTGCCCCTTTCCCTTTCCCCATACCCAATGACCAATGACTAATGACTAATGACCAATAAGCAATGACTAATGATTCAATAGATTTAGGAACTATTGTGGAGAAAAGTAAATGTTTGCAATTGTAGCTTACATCGGGTTCTTGGGTTTATTCTTTGGTGTTGCTCTTGGTTTGTTTTTCGGTTTGCGGACTGCCAAGATAATTTAATCGAGAGACACATTTAACCTCTCAATCCATGAGGGCATGGGGCATGGGGCATAGGGCATGGGGTATGGAAAAGGTAGGGCGGTAGGGTGAAAATCTCTCCCCATTTCCCCATCTCCCCATCTCCCCATCTCCCCTGCCCCTCTTATTCATCCCACGACAGCTGGACTTGAGATTTTCTCAGGTCTTGGGGAAGGTGGACGCATTTGTAAACCGAGTAAATTCAGCATTTGGCGATCGCTATCATAATCCGGGCAAGGAGTGGTGACTGTCAACATTTTGTTGTCGTCGCTGGAAAAGATAGAATTGGCTCCTGCCATAAAACACAATGCTTGTTCCACTTGAGAAAGTCTCGCCCTACCAGCACTCAGACGCACATCGGCAGCTGGCATGATAATTCTAGCTGTGGCAATCATCCGCACAACATCCCAAATGGGGACATCAGGCTGATTTTCTAAGGGTGTACCTGGTACTTGGGAAAGAATATTAATTGGGACAGACTCCGGATGCGGATGTAAATTTGCTAAAGTGTGCAACATAGAAATCCGGTCATCCACAGTTTCGCCCAAACCAAGGATACCGCCGGAACATACAGTCACATTTGTTTTACGGACATTTTCAATTGTGTTGAGGCGATCGGCATAAGTTCTTGTGGTGATAATTGTGCTGTAATATTCTTCGGAGGTATCCAAGTTATGGTTATAGGCGTAAAGTCCCGCTGCTTCTAAGCGCTGGGCTTGATTTGGTGTCAACATTCCCAAAGTGCAGCATACTTCCAAACCCATTGCTGTCACATCCTTGACCATTTCCAGGACTTCGTCAAATTGTGAGTTATCCCGCACTTGACGCCAAGCAGCACCCATACAGATACGGCTAACACCAGTTTCTTTGGCTTTTTGGGCAATACTGACAACGGTTTCCTTTTCTAGGAGTGCTTGCGGCTTTACCTCCGTTTGATAGCGCGAAGATTGGGCACAGTAGCTACAATCTTCTGGGCAACCTCCGGTTTTAATAGATATCAGCTTACAAACTTGGATTTTTGTTGGGTCATGATATTGGCGATGCACGCTAGCAGCTTGATAAATCAGCTCTAGCAAAGGCGTGTTATATATCGCCCTAATCTCTAATTCCTGCCAATCGTAGCGTATTCCCACCGTCACTATCCTTCCTGTAGACTAGGTTTATCAAGGCTGCCTTTTGGTACAGCGTTTGGGCAAAGGGATTTATATTGAAGTTATTAATCACCCATTAGCTCTCAATCCTTGCGCCTAGATATTTAGACATCAGCTTATCAATATTTTGGTTGATTGGCAGATTTAGAGTAAAAATCCTCAAGGGGGAGGGATGAGGGAGATGGGGAGATGGGGGGATGGGGAGATGGGGAGGTGGGGAGTGTGGGGAGTGTGGGGAGACAAGGRAGWGKGGGGAGACAAGGGAGTGTGGGGAGACAAGGGAGTGTGGGGAGACAAGGGAGAAAGATAGATTGCTACCTTGTCCCCCTTGTCCTCCTTGTCTTCCTTGTCCTCTTCCCATGCCCAATGCCCRATGCCCAATGCCCAATGCCCTATTTGCCCAATCCCCAGTCAACAGTCAACAGTCAACAGTCAACAATGAAATTAGAATTACCATTAATTAGAAGCGATCGCTTGTTATTGCGATCGCCTATTCAAGAGGATATACCCCAAATTATTAAATATTTTACTGAAAATAAAACCTATTTGACTCCATTCTACCCTCTTTGGGCTGATGGTTTTTTCACGGAAGAATATTGGCAGTATCAAATAGAGAACAATTTTTTGGAATTTGTCAATGGCCAGTCTTTAAAGCTATTTATTTTTACGAAAAAAAACCCCAATGTAATTATTGGGACTATAAATTTTACTAATTTTGTTCGCGGAGTTGCTTATTTTTGTTATGTAGGATATAGCCTCGCCCAAACAAAGCAAGGTAATGGATACATGACAGAAGGGCTAAAAGCCGCAACTCAATATGTTTTTCAAGAATTAAATCTTCACCGCATCATGGCTAATTATATGCCTCACAATCGACGCAGTGGCAATGTTCTTAAAAGACTGGGTTTTGTGATTGAAGGATATGCTAGAGACTATTTATTAATTAATGGACAATGGGAAGATCATATTTTGACAAGTCTGATCAATCATAATTGGCAAGTACCCAAATCTTAAAATATTTCGTAATTGAGAAGATGTGGATACTGATGCAGAAGCCAGAGGTAGTATTAAGGGAAAGAATAAATTAAGTTTTGTTTGTAATGACTCTGGCCCAAACCCCAAACAACAAAAATTCTAGCAATCCTTTTCTTTCTCTCAACTACGAAAGCGCTTTGGAATCTTTAGGTGATGACTACTACGACGAGGTTGCAGCAGAAGAATTTCCGGAACACATCTTGCGTTGGCGTAATGATGCACTGTTACCGCCTTTAGGTCTCGATCCCCAAGTAGTTAAAGATGAAGATTTCATCACAGCTTTTGGCAAATTTGAGGGACGTAAACCGTTTTTGGCAATGCGTTATCACGGCTATCAATTCGGTGATTATAACCCATTATTGGGTGATGGTAGAGGCTTTCTCTACGGGCAAGTACGGGGTACTGATGGGCAATTATACGATTTTGGCACAAAAGGTTCTGGAAGAACGCCCTACTCCCGTGGTGGCGACGGTTTACTGACGCTTAAAGGTGGAGTGCGGGAAGTTCTGGCTGCGGAAGCACTGCATCATTTGGGTGTACGTACTTCGCGGTGTCTGAGTATGATTGAAACTGGTTTATCACTGTGGCGGGGAGATGAACCTTCACCGACTCGTTCCTCTGTAATGGTGAGGATGAGCAATTCTCATATTCGCTTTGGTACTTTTGAGCGCCTACACTATTTGCAGCGTCCAGATTTAACTCAAAAGCTGTTAGACCACGTAATTAAGGAATATTATCAGCACTTGGACGCCCAAGAAAATAAATATGCTTTGTTTTACGCTGAATTAGTTAAAAGAATTGCAGAATTAGCAGCCCAGTGGATGGCAGCTGGTTTTTGTCATGCAGTTCTCAATACTGACAATATGTCGATTACCGGAGAAAGTTTTGATTATGGCCCTTATGCATTTATTCCTCACTATAATCCATACTTTATAGCTGCATATTTTGATTATTACGGGCGCTATTGTTATATTCATCAACCAAGCGTTTGCCAGTTAAATCTAGAAATGCTCCAGGAACCTTTGAAGGCAATTATTCATCAAGACGATTTGAAGTTTGGATTATCGAAGTTTGAGGAATATTATCAAGCAGAATACACTTCTTTAATGTTGAAAAAATTGGGTTTTCTAGATTTACCAAATCCACAGACCAAGGAACTTTTGAAGTTAACAATTGAATTTCTGACCAATAGCAAAGTTGGTTACCACGAATTTTTTTATGAAATGGCTCGCACCTTTTCAGCTAAATGGCGAGATGAACCAGGATTTGTGATGAATGCTTCCGAGCTTGTACCAGTACCGGGAGCATCAGGGATTTTTGATGATTGGTGTATATTGTACCATAAAATATTGAATGATTTAGATGGCGATCGCCTACCCATAATCGCCGAAACTCTGGCTTTTCATAATCCCAAGACTGCATTATTAAGACCAGTCATTGAATCGATTTGGGAACCAATTGTTCAAGAAGATAATTGGCAACCTTTTTATGATTTAGTACAGAAAATTCAATCTCGACAATAGTTAAATCGCAGTTACCATTAGACCTCTTGCAATCAATTGCTTTTTGGACTCTTGTGGTCAAAGGGATGCATCTTTATTGGGGAAAGGGAAAATACCAAACATGCACCCCCTTTCCCTTTTCCCTACTTCTGCAACAAGTCTATTGTAGAAACGTTGCCATACAACGTCTCCATGCATAAAATTGAAATGCCTTTTGACTAAGCATTTCAGAAAATCTTAAAAAATATGAACGAGATATACATATCTTATGCATGGAAAGACAACAACAGTGAATCAGGGCGGCAACGGGAGGAATTAGTTGATAAGATTTGTGAAGCGCTGATTTCTCAACGTTATAATTTAATTCGCGATCGCAATCACTTGACCATAGGGAAAAGTATACAGAAATTCATGCAGGAAATCGGGCGCGGCAATTATGTGATTGTTGTGGTCAGCGATAAATATTTGCGTTCTGAGTACTGTATGTTTGAAGCTATTGAAATAATTAAACACAAAGATTACGAACAAAAAGTTTTTCCGGTTGTTTTAGAAGATGCCAATATTTATAGTAAAGAAGCCAAAAGCAATTATCTAAAATATTGGCAGGAACAAAGAGAAAAAGCAGAAAAACTCATAAATTGGGAACTGGCTTCGGATGTCGATTCGGCAATGCATAATGTTGCTGCCAAAATTATAGATATTTCTCTAAAATTTGAGGAATTCGTATTTTTTATCTCGGATAAATTAAGCATCAATCCCACCCATAATTTTAATGCATTTATCAATCAGCTAATTAATACTATTAGAAATGATGCCGTTCAACTCAGAAGTCAAAGAAGCATTTTAGTTGCAGGCACAGGAAACTTTCATATTCCTGATGAAGTCAATTGGTGCGCTCAAAAGCTTGGAGAAAAAATAGCAGAATATGACTATAAATTAATCACAGGTGGATGGGAGGGAGTAGATTATGTTGTGGCCGATAAATTTGCCGAAAAAATAGCACAAAAAAATTTACGTCTTAGTGAAAAGTTAACACACGTTGTTCCCCAAGGAAAACAACCAGTGTTTAAGGGAGGAAAAATCGAATATACGGAATCGGGTATTAATGAATGGCTAGATTGTTTGCAACATTCAGATTTAGTGATTCTTGTGGGGGGTGTTGGCGGAACTTACGAGACTTATATGTATGCTAAACAAGAAAAAATTCCGGTGATTCCTATTGTCTGCACTAATGGTGATGCGAAAAAAGTCTTCGACGAAATGCTACAAAATTGGGATAGTAAATTAATGGGAAATGTATCACCAGAAAAATTTAAGTCACTGAATCAATATATTAATGATGAATCAACGGCGGCAGATGTGGTCAATGATGTTATGGATATTGTCAATGAAATTATTTTTGCAAAAATCATGTTACAGCCGGTTTCACCTATTTGAACCACAATGCTTTGTAGAAACCTACAGCAGAAAACGGGGAACAAAATTGAAAGTCTCTTGGTACTTCACTTAACTCAATTGGTGAGTATAAAATTGGGCGTAGCGGCCGTCTAAGTCTAATAATTCTTCGTGGGTTCCTGATTCGATAATTTGTCCTTGTTCCAGAACTAAAATACGATGGCACTTTTTGACTGTTGATAAACGATGGGCAATAATCAACACTGTCCGGTTTTCCATTAGTTTTTCTAAGGCTTCCTGCACCAAAGCTTCTGACTGGGAATCTAATGCAGATGTGGTTTCATCGAGAATCAAAATTTGTGGGTTGAGGTGAACAGCACGAGCAATGTTAATTCTTTTTCTTTGCCATAGTGATAACTTGACGCCACCTTCCCCTACCCAAGTACGATAACCTTCTGGTAATTCGCTAATAAATTCATCGGCGTTAGCAATTTTGGCTGCGGCGATGACTTCTTGCATATCAAAAAAGTCTTGCCCAGAAGCAATATTTTGGGCAATTGTTCCAGAAAACATGATAGTTTCTTGGGGAATAATGCCTATTTGTCGCCGCAAAGTATGTAACTTAACATTGCGGATATTAATATCGTCAATTAAGATTTGACCAATTTGGGGATCGTAGAAACGCGGTAAGAGATTTACCAACGTGATTTTACTAGCAACAGAAGTACCTACAACAGCGATCGCTTCACCCGGTGATACCAAAAAACTGATATTCTTTAATACAGGTTCCCCTAGTTGATAGCTAAAAGAAACATAACGATATTCGATTTGACCAGTCACTGGAGGTAAAGCTATGGCATGTGGTTTTTCCACGGCCGTCGGTTTAATTGCCATCAACTCAAAAACCCGGTGAATAGATGCTTCACTCTGCCGAAATTCATTGTAGTTTTTAGTAATCTGACTAATGGGATCGATTAACAGCGCCGCCGCCGCTAGATAACTAAAAAAATTAGCTATTGTCAAATTGTCTTGGGAAATTTGCCACGCCCCCACTATCAATAAAGATAAGACAATTGATGTTTCTAAAAATCCCACAATGGGAATTTTCATTGCTTTTAAGCGTTGGGCTGAATATTTTGCCCGCAGACTGCGTTCTGCTTCAGAACCAGAACGAGCAATTTCATAGTTTTCCGCCGCAAAAGCTTGCACCAAACGGATACCTTGAAAAATTTCTGAAACAATAGCAGATAAACCAGACACCCGATTTTGACTTTTGAAAGAATACTTGTCTAAGTATTTACCAAACCAGCTGATTAAAATAGCAATTAATGGTGTAACTATTACCGCTACTAGTGTCAATTGCCAATTCAAATAAATCATGTAAATCGGAATTGCCAGCAGTTGCAAAATACAGGGAATAAACTGGTGACATATTTTATTTACTACTTCACCAATTCGGTCAACATCTTCAGTGAGGCGGCGAGATAAATCACTTGCTTTTGTGGTTTCAAAATAGCTGAGATTGAGCTTTTGGATATGCGAGTATAGTTGTTGGCGTAGATGAAAAGCAACTTTTAGAGCAGCTTTCGCCATGTACATATCTTGTATAGATTGAAACAAAGCCCTCACAAGAAAAATTAAGGCACAAATCCCAGTTACTTGGACGATGGCTACTACATTACCTTGTCCGAAGGGAATTGCTAATTTACCAGCAAGATTGATTAACACTAATGTTGCCAGCACATATCCGAAAATGCCAATAAATCCCTTAGTGATAGTTCGCCACTGGGGTCGGATATAAGGTAGCAGTAGCCAATAACTATAACGCTTTTTCAAACTCTAACGTCCGGGAAAATAGGGTATTGGATATTGGGTAAATAGGGAGTGTTGACTGATGACTGATGACTTATATCGAATTGATATAGGAAGGATTGTTTGAAATTCTGGAAATACCTTTGTAACAAAGGCTTTGAATCCAAAATCTAAAATCCCAAATCCAAATTGCTACTAGGAGTTATTCTTTTTGTCCTCTCCCCAATGCCCTCATATCATGTCCGCCGCATTTTTAGCAAAATCCCAAAAGCCACTTCTGTGCTGCTCCCTGCCCCTTAAATGATAAGTCTTCAACCGGACATGATATCATCTATTTTTGTTCGACCTCCCAGCGAAACAGCCGAGGCAATTGCGATACATCTATAGCGTAATTGATAATCCACAGCACTAGTTGAAAGATTAACAAATATCGCACCCACAGCCATTTAGTTTCAGAACCTAAAATTGTTAAACCCTCATATAACTGCCAGAAACGATACGGTAAGTATATGTAAGGAACCATCACCCACACTACATTTTGTAACTCTCTCAAGGCGACTCTTTCAGAAATGATTTGTAGCCCTAATACGATAAAATACCAACCAAGCACAGTTAAAACAGTGCGATCGCTCCACCATACACCCCACAGCAACATCACTACTAATGGCAGTAGTATTCCTAATATTTGTACTGAGCCAAACCAAATTTTATACCAACCAGGAAATGGTAAAGGCAAAGTGTAGGTTTTTGTGTTTTTCCATCCCCAATTTACAACCACAATAAAAAGTGTGGCAATGAGAAAAAAAATCAGGTTTTCTATCAATAGGTAGAGGTTAATGTTTAAGGAAGTCATAAAATTTCATGAGTAGCTTAAAAACCCAAACTGCTTTATCGTTTAATTCTGACTTCTAATTTTCTACTCCTGCATTCTGACTCCTGAATTCTTCAACGACCTAGCCAAGTTTTAATGATGTCAAGCAGACTGGAACCACCCCAAACCAATGCCAACAGAATTGAAGTAGTCAAAATTGCTCCCATCAAACACAAAACTAAACCACCCAAGCTAATGGCACCATCATCTTCTGATAAGCCAAAGCTAGTGACGAAAATTCCCATTGCTGGTAGGGTATTAGTTCCGGGAATTGGAATCATCATAGAAATTGCCATCAAGGCGATGGCACTGCCAATTGTTACTCTACCTGGTAAAGTAGTACAAATATAACTCAAACGAGGACGGGCGATCGCTTCAATCCTTTTTAACCAAGGAATCCCTGCCTTTAAAAAACCCTGGACTGTTTCAAGTTTGATGGCATGATTCATCATTTTATTTGGTAGCCACGGAGTTTTAGCACCAGCAATCAGCTGAAT
Source organism: Nostoc linckia z4 (assembly GCF_002608075.1). Taxonomy (GTDB): domain Bacteria; phylum Cyanobacteriota; class Cyanobacteriia; order Cyanobacteriales; family Nostocaceae; genus Nostoc; species Nostoc linckia. The sequence continues at coordinate 1,187 of NZ_LAHA01000027.1, read as the reverse complement.
TGCAAGTAGAAAAATCAGGATGCCGAAAGGAGTTGAATATCCCGGTGCTGGAACTGGTAAAGCCGAAGGTAGAGATAAAATAATCAGCAAAAAACCAAAAATTCTTTCTTTGGCTAGTAGGAGAATATCTGCCAAAGTTACATTTGCAGGTCGTTCTTCTTCAAAAAAATAGCGTTGCAATTCGTTAGATAGTTTAGCCATATTTATTGCACCAGAAAATAATCCTAAATTTGTTTGAAGTTTTAGGAAATGAATGAGATGGAGAATAAAAATTGATAAATTACATAAATGATATATGAATTGGTGTTGATCTGGACTTTTGACTCCTGAATTCTGAATTCTGCATTCTGAAATATTTTCAACCTTTATTTGCTCTATTTTCTTGTATCAGATGAATAATTGAAGGTACTAAAGAAATAACTATAATTAATCCAATAATTGGTAACAAGTACTTATCTACCTGTTCAGGTGGTAATGATTTCCCTAAGAAAAATCCTAACAGAGTGATTCCAAAAGTCCAAACGAAGCCACCAATTAAGTTGTAAGACATAAATGTCCGGTAATGCATCGCTCCAATACCCGCTACAATGGGCGCAAAAGTCCGTACAATAGGTAAAAAACGTGCTAGAACAATAGTTTTCTTTCCGTGTTCTTCATAAAAATTTTGGGTTTTAACAATGTGTTTTTTGTGAAACAACCACGAATCTTCCTTATGAAATAGTCTTCTGCCAAATTTATGACCAGTAAAATAGCCAACATTGTCACCTAAGACTGCACAAACAAAAGCACCAAAAATCAGAACCCAGATATTGAGTAAATTCTGAGATGCTATAAATCCAGCCGTGAATAATAAACTATCTCCAGGGAGAAAAAAACCTATTAACAAGCCAGACTCAGCGAAAACAATTGCCCACACTCCAAAGTAGCCAAGTGATTTAATTAGTTGCGGTAAATCCAAATGCATAAAATTTATTGGTTTTCTAATATATAGACTCACAAGATCTTAACCTTAGTCATTGGTCATTGGGCATTGGGCATTGGGCATTGGGCATTGGGCATTGGGCATTGGGCATTGGGCATTGGGCATTGGGCATTGGGCATTGGGCAAGCAGGAAGTGTGGGAGGTGTGGGAGGATGGTGAAAAAATCTTTCCCCCACACTCCCCACACTCCCCACACTCCCCACAC
>NZ_LAHA01000026.1 GCF_002608075.1 Nostoc linckia z4 | reverse complement strand
GTATGTAAACGCAATGGAAACCCTCAAGAGGTTGCGGACTTGTTGCGAGGAGTTAAATTAATTCGCCCCGATTTGCGATTACATGGGTTTGGTTTAAAAATGCTAGCTCTAGAGAATACCGAAATTAGGGAACTTCTACACAGCTGTGATTCAATGGCGTGGAGTTATCCTCGCAGATTTCAACCTGTCCCTGAACCGGAGATTCCAGTGGCTCACCGCTACCAGCAGCGTATACACACGGCTGTAACCGATAACGTACAAAATCGCAGACAGCCGCCGCCCACTGCTGGTGCTGGTAATGGGCAGGGCAGAAAGCCCAAGTGGAAATCACCCACCGAATCGGTGCGGATTCCCAAGAAATATATTCCCCGTGTGGTGGAGTTATGCAGGCAGTGGGAAGAGGAATAAAAACGCGTAGGCGCAGCCCGCCGCAGGCATCGCCTTTTTGGTGCAGGAGGGCGATCGCGAAGATTTTGGTTTTAGATAATTTCCAGACTTTCAGCATATTCGCCCTAGCCGGTTTTGTCCTGCCGATCCTTTTTAAAGATTTGTATAATTTTTAGTCTTACCAAATTCAGTACAGACACTCAGCCGGTCAATAATAGGTTTTGCATGAGTTCCGGTTTAACCGTACCACGTGGTTAAACCGGTATATTTTCATGAGCAATTATCAGAGATACTTCTAAAACCCAGTCTTAATAATATTTCCAGTCAGTAAAGACACTTCCGAAATTACATAAAAGAAGAAGATTTACACAAATTTAATTAAGCCATACAACGGATTTATTCACTTCACAAAAATCTAACTTTATGGCAGAGCCAACACTCGCTCAGGTCTTCGGTGAAAATGCCTCTCAAACATCGACTGACCTTATTATCAAAAAATCCGATTTATCGGCGGCAGGCTTAACCGCAGCATCGGAGAATACTGCTGAATCTTTATTCCTGGCTGTTACCTTGACCGCCAAGGAAGGATTGACAGAAGATACCAGGGATACAAATATTGACCAATCAGTCACCCTCACAAACGGTTTTAGCCCTAGTGTTACTACTCGGAATAATTCTATTTACCTGAGAAATACCATCAGTATTGAGGTAGACAAACTGCTAGATGGTGCAGATGTAATCGACCCGGACGACTACTAAAAAATGCAGACATTAACACTACAGCAATTATTTGGTGTTAACGCCGTTCAAACTGCTACTGAATTGGTAATCAAAAAAGCTGATTTAGTAGCAGTTAGTCTAACTCCAGCATCAAATAATCGCGCCGAACAATTATTAGTTGCAATCCTGCTCAAAGCACTAGAGAATTTCCAAGGAAGTATTACTGATGAAGACGGGAATTATGTAACTGACCAAAATAATCTTCCAATAGAGTATGACAATCGAAATCTTTGGGAACTACTGGAAATTATTAAATGGGGTTTGTATGTCCCCGAAAAATATACAGATAGAATACGTCACCAAATAATTATCCATTCATACACCCATGAAGTTTGACCAATATCCTGAACTGACCGAATTAACAGATAATGATTTGTTCTTGGTGTGGGACAAAGAAACGGGGACGTTGCGCCGGATAAAATCATCAACAGCCAAAACTTACGCTGCACCAGCCACGACACCAGTAAAGACTTACAGCCAACTAGTACTCGAAGATCAAAACTGGTCTTACCTTCGATTTAATGAAACATCGGGTACTGCTGCCACAGATGAATCAGGAAATACTAGAAACGGCAATTATCAAGGAGGTTGCATTCTTGGCGTTTCTGGCGCGTTTTCTGATAGCAAAGCCGTAACTTTCAATGGAACAACCGGATATGTTTCCTTTGGTACGAGCATCCCATCTCCTTCACTATTCTGTTTAGAATGCCTTTTTAAAACTTCTAGCACTGGTGGATCTTTATTTGGATTTAGCAGCAATCAGCTAACTGGTGGTGGAAGTTTTGATAAACAATTGTATTTGAGCGCTGGGAAGCTAACAGCAATGGTGTATTCAAGTAGCAATCAAGTGATAACTTCGCCGCTCGCGTATAACAACAATCAATGGCACATTGTTACTTTTAATTGTCTTGGTGGGGCATCTCAGTTGTGGGTAGATGGGTCAATGGTTGCCTCAATGGTTCATGGATTTCCATCACTCTATACAGGATATTGGCATATAGGATATAGCGTCACGGGGGGCTATTTCAGCGGCTCAATTGATGAGCCGTCGATACTTATTAATGCTTCATTGCCCTCACAGCAAATAAAAGCGAGGCACAAGGCTTTTTTAGGATGACATCATTAATGGGGAATGTTTGGTATGTCTTATTGCAATGAGAAAAATCAAGCGATTGTTAGCTACCTCAAAAATAAGAAAATCACCAAATTTAATACTAACCAAGTGCCAATTGAAGTGGAAATTATTAGCAAAAAAGATGGGAGTTATAGATTTTATGGCATCGGAGACGATAGTCTCTTTTATGAATTTATAGCAAGTGGCATAAATCCAGGATACGCCATTAATAGCGGTTTTAATAATCGTGGCGTCACTCCCACGATGAATGGCGTTTTTCTGAAATCGCAATCTTATTATTATGTTTCAGGTTATGGCATTGAAACTTTGGTTGAACCTATTAATGAATGTCAAATAAAAGTTACCACTCCCAGCCAAATTTTTACTGACTCTATAGATTGCCCAGGTGTTTTTGAAGTTTCGTGTGACGATGATTGTCCGACAGGACATCACAAATGTAAGCACAATAAATATCCAGGATATTGCTGTGTGCCGTGTAAAAAAGTGGGGAATCGCATTAAAAATATAGCTTCTAAAGTGAGGGGCTAAATGGCAGAAGTTTGCAAGGATATTGATGCTGGTTTGGCTGCTTTGAATGCTGCCATTAATCGGCTGAATAAAAGGCTGGACAATTTAGAGCGAAAGCAGAATGAATGTTGTGATAACAAAGATAAACCAACAGATTTGTCTGCACTTCTCAAAAGATTAGAGAAAGCTGAAAAAGATATTCTCGAACTCGGTGGAGTTGTAAAAACTGTTATTGATGACATCAAAGATATCTTAGATTCCTTGGGCGAACACAACGAAAACGCTAAGGAGTCTCAAAATATATTTTCAGCTATTGTCAACTTCTTTATCGATGAATAATGACTATATCTCAGCAGATATCACCCAGCGCTTTGAGGGCTTACAAGTTGTCAAAGTACGCCAATGGTCAGCCAGGTAAATTACTTTTAGAGGCTAGAAAAGCAAGAAGAATTACTTCTCAATTCATGTCTAAAAGTGGCGCTAAGGAAGCTGCTAAAAAAATGAAAGCTTTGAAGCAAACTGCCGCAGCCACAAAAAAAGCGTCTGACCTTACCGAAAAGATACACAAAGCTCTATTTTCAAAAATACCTGGCAGTAATTTTTTAGATTCAGCATCAAGAGTTGGGGGAATACTTGGAATTCTATCTGCAATTGGTCTAGTTGCTCTCACTAAATTACAAGAGTTTATTACTGATAGAACATTTGATAATTTAGATGCTATTAGTAATGACTTGACAAAAACTAATCAAATAGCAGTACAGAATGGATTGAAATTGAAGCAGATCCAATCAAAGGTTGATAAGTTTGAGAAGGAGTTAAATATCAATGCTAAAGACTATGCACGGCTAAATAAACAGACGGAGACTATAGGACAGCAAGTAACTGCTGCTAAAAAACAAGCTAATGATGCCCTTTACGAAACTCGTGAAGGGCGAAAAATAGTAACTGGATTAGCTGAAGCCGCGAGAAAGTTAGCTAACGATGCTTTGTATGAAGCCCGCCAAAATAAAGTAAGTATTGAAGCCAGAATCAACGAACAGCGTATTAGTTTTGATGCAAAAATTCAGTCTATCAACGCTCAAATATCGAAGTTTAATAATAGTGTTGGAGACACTTTTCAAAGGTCTGTCAACGCCACAATATCAAAATTGCAATCAGACCTAGCAGCAACGAAAGCCCAGGTATCGGCTAAGCCACAGAATGTTGATACAAATAGCATCACAGCTAATGCTATTGCAGCAGCCAAATCTGTAGTTGCTCCATTGCAATCACAAATAGCGAATACAAACAACATCGTCAATGGACTTCAAGCACAAGTCGCACAAATACCAGTGTTAGCCAATGCTGTAAGCAGTTTGGGTAAAAATCTCAACCTTGTAGATAACAAGGCTGATGCAGCGATGAATGAGGCGCGTAATAAAGGTGTGCCCAACCTTGCGCCAATTCAACAACAGTTGGATGATAAATTCAACCGTTTTGTTGCTGACAATAACAAGGCGTTAGGGATTAGAGACCTACAAATATCCGACCTCAGTAAAGATTTTGATAAAAAACTAGCCGATTTCAATCGACTTAATAACTTGACATCAGAACAGAGATTTCAAGAGTTCAAGAAAGAAAATGATAAAGCTCTGGCAATTCGGGACTTACAACAATCGAATCTATCTAAGGAATTTGACCAAAGATTTGCTGATTTCAAACGTCAAAATGAGTTGACATCTGAACAGCGTTTTGAGGAATTTGAACGTGAAAACAGGCAGTCTTTAGGCTTGTTAAAGGGTGACGTACAACAAATTAACAGGGATATTAACACCACGAAATCAGATATTACAAAAATCGATACAAGATTGAAGGATCAAGAAAAGGTGAACAGTGCAGCATTACCAAAATTAGACCAGATACTTGATAAACTCCCTTTCATTCCGGCATTGTCCGCAGCCGCAATTAGACCAGATATTCCGACAATCCCCCAAATCGAGCAAGCAGCCGCAACAGGAACATGTCGCACTACCCAACCGGGCGGCTGCATGAGGAGAGCTTTGGATGATAATGCAGCGAATATCATAATCAACAACAACACTAACGCAGCCAATCTTTTAAATGCTTACAACGCAGGTGCTAACACTGCACTACTGCAAGGGCAGGCAACAATTCTAGAAAGACTTGGCGCTCAACTCCCCGGAGGTATCGGGGGAAAGCTAGGTCGCCTATCAAAATGGCTGTTACTAGATAGAGTATTGAATATTCTGACTTGGTGGCAAACGCTTCACAATGCAGCGATGTTGAGCAACAACATTGTTCAAACATTGGCATCTGGTGTCAACAATGTCCTGGCATTTATAGGTGTAAAAGATGATGACGATAACCCTATAGATGTAGGGCAAATATTAGGACAAGCTTATACAAGTGCGATTAAATCTGCACTTGGTGAAGAAACATACAACAACCTTAATAAAGCTTTTAACGCCGCTAATCGTATTTATCAATCAGCCGCTAATGTTGCGTTCATCATTCAATCGATTCAACAATCAATCCTAACTGCTTTAGAAGTAATTGGCAGTGGAGTAGCTAAGATTGCTAACGGATTAAAAGCTGCTGGCAAAGTGTTTGATCGTGCATACGAATGGATGAATCCTAATCCTAATTTTGATAATGCATTATTTAGAACCTTAGAAGGCGCTCAGCAAATCGCATCTAATATCGAGCTTGTCAGTCAAACTCCTTTAGATGTTCAGACTTCACTTAACAGCCTCAAAGAAGAACGTGAAAATATGAAACAGGCGCTTAAAGATGGAGAAAATGCACTTAAAGGATTGGGGATTATTGAGTCTGATAACGAGAAAAATTCAGCTACTCAACGGAAAGAAATTTCTGCTGGGCAGGATTTAGAAAACAGTGACAAGTTGGAGGCTGATGACTAATGGCTTTACCTCCAAATTTTGGACATTGGGAACACCTTCAAGACACTATCCGCCGCGAACAGAACAAAGTAGTAGCGCGGTATTTTCGAGATTTGGGCGGCATTGATTGGGAGCCAGATATCAGTGACCCACGAAAAGCATTGAGAACTGCTTGCCGAATCGATGATCAGGATACAGATGTAATGACATTAATTCGACTGTACTTGTTTTATGAGGTATTAGGCTACGGGAAAAAGCGACTGGGTGTTTTTTATGGGATGCCTGCTCTAGATTTTCAGGAGAGCTTTGAAGGCAGACCACAAGTATTTCTATTTTTTTCTCAAGACCGAGCATCTACACCTGATGACTTGACACCAATTACAGCTGAAATTAGTTTTCGCCTAATGGATGAAACCGCAGAATCCATCACTCCAGCGAAAGCCCTCAGCCTAGCCAACAAAATTAAGGCAGAAATGAGCGACGGCGGCAAAGAAATCTATTTCAACAAGGGCAAGAATATCGTCAATTACAATGACCGCAAGCACGGACTAGCACTTCAGATTTACTCCACCAATGAAGCTGAGGGAGAGAAGATGATTAAAAAAATTTTGGCGATTCGCGGTGTAACTTTTGATTCGACCAAACAGAGTGTCTCTGTTCCCAAGCGCAACTCAGAAAACCTCCCCAAAGGTACAACAACGGTATATGGAAAATCTCGCAAAAAACGCCGATGGCGGCCAAATGGACGGGTGATATTCCGTTATGCCTACTTGTATGTACATGGGTTAAACGAGGTTGTACCGTTAGTTGATGCTACCAGCCAATGGGTAGACGCACTAGTCCATATTTAACTAAAGTTGAGTTGCGTTTCGGATCGCGGAACCCTTAAAGGGTTCCATTGTGATGGAAGTACCCCAAACCCAGACTAGGATAGTGGTTGAAGCAATTGACACACCCAATATACACACATGGCTACGGCACAAACGAGAAAACGCACCACGTATCAGGTAGAACTCCCGCAAAACAAGATCGTTCTGGTCAAGGGCATCAAGTCAAGCATCGGAGACATCGCAAGTAGCCTTGGTTATACAGAGGATACAGACGGAGAAGTTCCTCAAGGTAAAACCTTGGTAGGCGAAGGAACGGAAGATGCGTTGCTTAACGGCTGCTTCCCTATTGCAATTTATTACCTCAAAAACAAGCAAAAACGTAGAGCGGTTCTTTTGGTTTCTCCAACCAAAGCTGACACTATAGCTCAGGATTTAAAAACCAAAAAATACGCTGGTTGCAACATTGTTAAGGTTACTCCAGTTCGCCGTCGCAAGTTCACTTACTAAGCCGCAAGTTCATTTACTGACTAGTTTTCAAGTTTCAATTATTAATTATTAATTCAGGAGAATACTCAAATGGCAGCAGGATTTGTTGTTGTTACTTTAGACGATGAGGGCGACCCCGCTGAATATTGGGATGGTACAGCTTTTCAAGCAGATGTTGACCTTGCTGATTTCATCACCACTAAAACAGAAGCTCGATACGTAGCAGGTTCTAATCAAGCTGTCAGAACTGATGTTGACGTAGTTTATAAAGCCGCAACACAAGACATCTCACTGGTTTAATTAATGGACTGGGTTAAAGTCTACGACAAAGCCTTTAATCTGCATACTAACCCAAGACCCCGAATTGTTATTATTCGCTCATTTCAATCACGAATACTGAGCATACAAACTAGTAAATTCGGGTCTTGGGATTATTCATTTATTGGCTGGATTGTGCCAATTCTAAACGCTCCATCTGGAGTTTCCGAAGGTAGGTATACACGTCTTTATTTGGGTAATCAATCCCATATCTTACAACCCCACGATTTAGTGGGGAATTTAGAAATCAAGCCTCGGCTTTGGATTCCCGATCTCACAGTTCGGATCTGGGAACTGCAAGGCTATTCGACCCCTGAGCAAGTTGCTCTCACTAATTTTGAGCGTATTGAGTCTAAAATTGATGGACTAATTAATGAAAGTTGATATTAACAATGCTTTTACCATTGTTTCCTTGTTATTTATGCTGGTTGCTGGCATTTATCGACTAGCACGCATAGAAGCCAGCATTAATGCAAGAATCACTAATGTGCAAACTAATTTGCTAACAGCTATCGATTCTGTTAAGGATGGTCTTGCTGATAAATTGCATATCAATGATAAAAAATTAGATATTCACTTAACCGAATATCAAGGCAGAAACGAGCATTATACCTACTTGATGAATGAATTTGACAAAAAGTTAGGGCATCAAGGAAATAGAATTAAAGACTGGATTGACCAAATCGCTACACACTTACACGAAAAAGGCGGATTTATCATCCGCGATCGCAGACTCTAGACCCAAGCTTTAACTCTCTGGGGATTCACTCTAACAATTAGTCATTGGGCATTGGGCATTGGGGGAAATCTCCATTTCGTCACTTTGGTGGCTGCAATCCTGTAAGTTCGTAGGTCAACTTGTTTCCAGGCTGTTTACGCCCCTGAACATAGCCCTCTTTTCTAAGTCTGTGCAAAGCTGGGTATAAACGATGAAAAGCGATATGCAATGTTTGATGAATTTGCACTGCCCGGAGTGGGCCAGCTTTTAAAAGTAAGTTAAAAATTTCAAATTCATCTTTGTTCATTTGATTCATGAAATGAAATGTTGACCTCTAATGTTAGCTTAGGACTGGCAGACAGCACCTTATTAAATCGTGTGCGGGCAGATGGCTGCCTATCAAGCTTTTTAATTACTCTCTACTAAGCTACAATGCCGTGTTACACGGCAATAGAGAGATTTTGTATGAGCAAGGGTGGCAGAACTTCAACAACCTGGGAAGGCGGTAGTACTTGGCGAAGTGGAAAGACGAAATTGATTCGCGTACCAGAGGCGATCGCGGATGAGGTGATGTGCTGCGCTAGAGCCATCGACGCTGGGAAAGCCGTGTTACACGGCAATAGAGCGGATATAGTCGAAAGCGCGATCGCCCGATATATCGAAATGCGTGGAAAGAATCTTCACCCAAATCAGTATTCTAAGGGCAAGGGGCTTGATACGCGATCGCGTACTTGGGATGAGTTGAGAAGGTTCCAGGAATGGGTCAAGAATCAAGAAAATAAGTAGCATTTCAGTAGCATGAGCAGTGCTGGCACTAACTAAAAACAGGGCATATTACCCTGTTTTAAGTAGCATTTAAGTAGCGGCGAATAAAGAATAAGCTCAAAAGCTTGTAGTGAAAGGATTCAATAAGACTGTTTAATAAAGTTTGTCATATCTTGTAAATCTATTCACTACTGGTTTATTCATTTTTACTTTAGTAACCTTTCCAACATTTTAAAAACCCCACTTTAGTTTAGTGGGGTTTAGCATCAAGTATTCACGATCGTTAATTAGCGATCGCCTTCACAAATTTATCCAACAGGAGGTTAGCCACCTTAGCAATTAACTTGCCTTACAAATGGTTACCAGAGTTATCAGCGGTCGTCTTTAGCATCTAAAAGCCTGGCCGTGGTATCGTTTGTTGGTAGCTTATTTCATTGTGGCGAAATTTCCCGATAAGCTTGCCGACACTGCTCGTAGTTGTCTGGTAAAATCTCGGCATTGCCAAAACATAATTGCTCGTGAGTGGTAATTAAAGTTTCATAAGGCTGGATGGGACTTACAGACGATCGCAATAATTGTAAATATTCTCCATCTGTACGGCTTTTTTTGTGAGGTGCGATGGCTTGCTGATGCAAATGCTGTAACATCGCTAAATAAAGACAACGGCAAGCTTCACGATAGTTAGCTTGGCGATAAAATTGTTGCGATCGCTCCAACAAAAGAGCGATCGATAACTCATTAGATTTATTTTTTACACCTAAATCAGTAAAATTCCCTCTCCTATTCAGCCAAGAATATAAATAGGGGCTAAATTCTCGCCATAACCGCCAAACCACCCAAGCAACAAATAAGCCTAGTATTACCCAAAACAGGAATTTTAGTAACTCACCAACCCAAGGGCTAATGCTCCATCCATCCGGCAAGTCTGGCAAAGACCTTTCCAAGCGGTAAAACTGGTATTCCCACCATTCTCCTACTTGTTGTTGAAATTGAGAAAGCTGCCAATTCCAGTTAGTTTTTTCAAAAGCATCTGTCATATTGGGGAGTGGGGTGATGGGGAGATGGGGCAGGGGGAATAATAACTCGCCAGTCATCAGTCACCAGTCATCAGTCACCAGTCCCCAATTCAATTGAATCTTTTTTTATCATTATCGAGCCAATAACGGCAAGTAGGCTACCGAATGCAAGAAATCCAAGATCCCAAGCTAGTTGATTTGGGCCTGGTTTCACATGATGGATGCCGAGAATTTGATGGTCAATCAATCCTTCAACTACGTCGAATAACCCAGCACCAATAAGTATTGAACCAATAAAGGTTTGTGACGACCAAGGAACATCGTCGCGTCCTCCAGCACGCCAGAGTAGGATTATTCCTGCTACGGTTAACAGCCAATCGAAAGCATGGAATAATCCGTCCCACACCATGTTCAAATCTTCATTAGCAACGTTTGTCAGAGGTCGAATGTTGCTTAACATGTGATGCCACTGGAGTAATTGATGCAGTAAAATTCCATCAACAAATCCTCCAAGACCTAAACCAAGAACGATTCCCGCAATTATTAAGGGTGTCCGTTGATTGAGGGTTGTACTTTTGGCCTCCATCTTTAACCTCAGAAATCGGTTTTTTACCAAAATAGAATTGTTTTGGTCACCATATCTTCTATCCTGAGGCAAGTGCGTAGCTTGCCGCCGAAGGCATCGCTCAAATTAAAATTAGTCAATCTTCGGCTTTAATTTGCATTCCAGCTTGTGCTGGGTCAAAATTTTCAGGAAAATGGGTATTGCGATCGTAGTCTGCTTTTTCCAGGTTTGCTCCTTCGAGGTTGGCTTGATGAAGATTAGCTGACATTAACAACGCTCCCCTTAAATCAGCATTTCTCAAGTTAGCTTCACTCAAATCGGCAAAACTCAAATCAGTTCCCCTGAAATTAGCTCCACTCAAATTCGCTCCACTCAAGTCAGCATAACTGAGGTCAGATCCTCTCAAATTAATATTTTGTAAATCCGCATTACCCAATTCTGCCTTACTAAAGTCTCGTTTTCCTGCTGCATAACTCTCTACAACAGTAGCGGCATTATTAATTGGCTGTTGAGAATTTATTTGAGACATAACAAAAAAGGGTGGGGAGTGTTGACTGTTGACTGATGACTGTTGAGTGATGACTAGTGACTGGCGAGTTATTACTCTCCCCTGCCCTTTTGCCCCTCTGCTCCTCTGCCCAATCTACCTTGTCTCCCCTACCATTTCAATACTTCAATGTTCCTAAATGTAATACATCAGTTCTTTCTGTTGTCGGCTTGTTCTCCGTTCACAAAGGTCTTGAAGTGTATATTTTTCTAGTACGGAGTTAGCAGCTTGACGTGCTTCTTGCCAAACTTCCTGAATTAGCTCAGCTTCTATTGTACTAGGGGGCGGTTCACAAGTGGAAGCAACAGCATCGGAACCTTCCATACAGGTAAAAGCATCCAGCACTGTAATTGTCCTGGGATCTCGTGCTAATACATAGCCGCCTTTGGCTCCGCGTATGCTCTTAATTAAACCTCCACGCCTTAATGTTGCCAAGAGTTGCTCTAAGTAGCGGTTCGGTATGTCTTGCAATGCTGCTATCTCGCGGATTTGCAATGCGTCACCGTTAGGGTAGCAAGTTGCCAACTCTAACAGGGCTAGGAGTGCGTATTCTGATTTGTTAGAGATTACCACAGGCGTAATACTTTAAACTCACACCTAAATATACAAAGTTACTAAATCTATTTCCCTAAGCTATTGCTAAGAAAAACTTGACAATCAACAGATTGTTGACCGGCTAACTCCACTTTAAAGACTTTCTAGCATAAAAACAATTATATTTTTTTTTTAACCCCATAAATAAAAATGATTGATTACAGGGTTTGGGTATTGGGAGTGATGAGTAGAGGGGGAAAGGGAAAAGGGTTTTTATTTTCCCTTTACCCTTTACCCTTTTCCCTACTTCTGCAATAGGGGGGAAAGGGAAAAGGTTAAAGGGAAAAGGGTTTTTATTTGCCCTTTACCCCTTACCCCTTACCCTTTTCCCCACTTCTGCAATAGGGCGGAAAGGGAAAAGGGTTTTTATTTGCCCTTTACCCCTTACCCTTTTCCCCACTTCTGTTACAAGTCTAGTGATGAGTGAGTGTAAATTTTTGTTTAGTAAATACTTCGCCAAGCTTTTACTGTCCCTTTACCAATTTCGCTATCAACAGTTTGACCTCCTTCCAACACTAGTCTGATGTCTAAGTTTTCATCTGGAGCATTTTTCAAGGCAGTGGCTAGTTCTTGGTTAACGACAAACGTGCCTGTTGAACCCTCTAACTGAAAAATTTTTTCCCTGACTTTAATCGAAAGTTTATCTACTTTTTGGGTAGTCACGAATTTCAGGTAATCTGGCCTGGGATACAAACTACCTGCGGTATAGAAAGAAGATTTTACTTGACCAGAATTTACTGTTACGAGTAGTCTAATGCTCTCAGGAGTCCACAAACTAATAACTTGTTTGGAACCGTCGCGGTATAAATAACCACCTAAATAATTGCGGTCAAAAACTCCAAGTAACTCGCCTTCAAAAGGGTCGAGGATTCTCACGGGTTTTGACCAAGGCACATCCATATCTGGAGACAGTCCTACTGATTTGACCAATGGCAAAGTACTTGATGCTTGGCTCAGGTTAGATATCTTTTGAGCGCTGGAAGCAGTGCCAAGTTGCAAAGAAATTGCAGCCAAGCTAGTGATTAAAAGAAGAACTGAAATTGTCGGTGCTAAGTTCATGATGAGCGAGAGATGGAGTTTTTAAATTTAATTTTTAATGACACATTTTTAATCTTGATTTCTTTGTGGTAGCTTTGTTACAACTATTTTAGCTTGTGAATAATCGCATAATTACTATTAATATGGTCTTGATAAGGAATTAGAGTTTATACAAGTGTGAATATATTTGGCGATCGCTATCATCAATAAAGTCTTGATTTTTGATATAAAGATAACAGCAAACATTCCCAAACTAGCCGTGGTTGAACGTAAGCAAGTAAGTACTTACGAGCTTGTTCTAGCTGCTCCATCGCTTGGGCTTGATGCCACTGCTGCCAGTAAAATTGTTGAAGATAATCAACTAACCATAGTTGTGCTTCTGTATCTAAATCTTTATCAATTTTTTTGGCTAATTCTAAAGCATTGCGGTAAGATTTGGGCACTTTTTTCAAATCTTCAACCAATTCAGGGGGAATAGCTTGTAGTTGTTCGTAAGATGCGATCGCACTTCCCGCACTGCCAGCTGCTATATTCAATACTGCCTGATGTTGCAAAATTTCCTGATGACCTGTTTGTGTGAGTACAACAGCTAAAGACTCTCCATCCAAGCGATAAAAAGGAATGCGCTGACAGCGTGACACCAAAGTAGACAACACAGACTCTACTGTCGGTGCAATTAAAATTAACGTTGCTTGTCCCGGTTCTTCTAAAGTTTTTAATAAAGCGTTGGCTGCGGCTTCTGCCATTGTTTGGGCTTCCTCTAGCACTACCACATTCCTTGGGGCTTCTAAAGGCGAGCGACTGAGAAATTCGGTGATTTCTCGAATTTGCTCTAATCGAATTACAGGTGGTGCTTTACGTTTGAGTCCTTTTTCAGCCGCTTGTGCTGCTGTAAATCGTTGTCCTTGGTATTGATAAGTTGGTTGCACCCACAACAAAGCCGGGTGGTTACCTTGACGCAAACGGTTTTGTAAAGCAGTAGTGATTTCCATTCCATCAGAAAATAGCAATTCCACAAAGCACTTGGCTGCTAAACTCCTACCTACACCATCTGGCCCCACAAATAAATAAGCTGGAGCAACCCGGTTTTGTCTAACAGCTTGAGTGAGCAATTCTATGGCTTGCTGTTGTCCTACAAGTGGTGCAAATGGCTTAATAGTCATTGTGAAGAAAGAACAGGGAATAGGGACTTGCAAGTAAAAAAATATTCCATTGCTATTGGTGAGTGTTGACTGTTGACGGTTCACAGTTAACGGTACGCTTTTAGGCTCGTATTCATATCATAAATAAAGTGAAATGCTATTAGAACGCACATTAGTATTGGTAAGTACGGCAAGTACAGCCATCGCCAAAAATAGTAGTTCATGATACCGTAATTTTGTCTGAATATAGAATTCTGTCATCTCGCTAATCATAGAGGAAGTGACAATAGAGACACCCCAAGTCGGCAGTGAACTTCATTATCAACACTTATTACAACCCTTCTTTTGCTCCTTGTCCCCAAATCATATCGTGTCCGATTACAGACCTATCATTTAGACGCCAGGTGAGAATAATAACTCCCCAGTCAACAGTCAACAGTCAACCATCAACAGTCAACAATCAACAGTCAACGCTATTTTCAAGACAGGAGTTTGCTGGAATGTCCACAAAACCAAGTACTCAATTAATTTTGTCAACTTTACTTCCTCATCTGAAAGTAGCAGCAGCCTACGCCCGTTTTATGCAACCAAAAATTGCTGCACTTCCCGCTAAAGAACAAGGAAAAAATTTTTTTGCGGCTGCACTTACCGATGCGGATGTAGCGATTCAAAATCTAGTGGAGGTAGTACTACTGGGTAGTTTTCCAGAGATTCGCTTTTATGGAGAAGAGTATGAAAGTTCTAGAAACACCAAGTATTTTCGTGCTACTGAACTGGGTCTTGAAGGTGATTATTTAGTTACACTCGACCCAATTGATGGCACGAAATTTTACATGGATGGACATTCTAATTATCAAATTATTCTTAGTATTTTAAATGCAGATGATTTTGAGGCAGTGCTGGCAATTTCTCCTGCCCAAAATGTTTATTTTTATGCTTTGAGAGGCGAAGGAACTTTTAAAGGAACGTTGGAAACGAATTTAGAAGGCTGCGTTCCCTTAGAGATTAAATCACCTAAACCTGCTGTATTGTTGGGATGGGGAATGAATGCCATCGCACCTCTATTAAAAGAACGCTATCAAGTAATTGATATTGCCAATGATTATTCTAGTGATATACAAATTCCCAATCTTAATGGCATCCTCACTGGTGATTTGAGTGGAGCAGTAATCAGAGCCGGTAAATTTATTGATGCTGCTGCCCTAGCTTTTTTAGCAAAAGAAGCCGGCTATCTCGTCACTACTCTTGATGGTTCCACTTTGCCGCCACTATATACTTGTAAAAACTACAGTCTCCCTGGATTAATCTTAGCTGCATCAAAATCCATTCATCAACATTTGCTGGAAGCAACTCAAGGTTTAGTTGTGTGAGGATAGGGCATTGGGCATTGGGCAAAAGTGCTTTTTGCACTCTTGTGGTCAAAGGGAATCATGTTAAAGGGGAAAGGGAAAATACCAAACCTTCAGAAGTGGGGAAAAGGTGAGCCAGCGCGGTCTTGGGGGTTTCCCCCATGAGCGACTGGCGAACCCCGAAGGGGTTAAGGGGTAAAGGGGAAAGGGCAAATAAAAACCCTTTTCCCTTTCCCCGCTCTTGTCTCCCATCCCCAACCCCTATTGATGCACTGCTTCAGTTAAAAATGTTTGAATACGATTGACAAATTCTTCGATTTCTGTAATTAACTTAGTTGCAGTTTTATGCTCGTGTTGGAGGGCTTGTTGTTCTAGTTTCTCAACAGCTAGGTACATAGCTGTGGCTCCAATGTTGCTGCTAGCACCTTTGAGGTAATGAGCTTCTCGGACAATTTGTCCAAAATCATAAAGTGCGATCGCACTTTTGACAATCTCTAAACGGGGTTTAATATCTTGAACGAAAATCTGCAAGAGATTTAATTCAAATTGTGTGTCATTATCTGATACTTGATGTAGGTGTTCCCAATTGATTGTTTGGTCAATTTGAGTGTTGTTGATGGGAGAAGCTGTTTGTTCGCCTTCAATTACTATTTGTTGCAAAAGGATGATGTCTGCCCAATGGTCTAGAATTGCGGCTAATTTTTCTTTCAATACTGGCTTGCTTAGATAATCATCCATTCCAGCATTTAAACATTTTTGTTTGTCTTCTTTCATGGCATTAGCTGTCATAGCAATGACCACAGGACGACGACGACTAGCAAATGCACTTTCTTGCCAACGATGAATTTCTCTTGTAGTTTCTAAACCATCCAAAATTGGCATGTGGCAATCCATTAAAATCAAGTCATAAGGAATTTTTTCTAATAATTGTAAAACTTCTTTACCATTAGCAACGACATCAGCTTTATAGCCCAAAGTTTGGAGTTGTTTAAGTGTGACTTTCTGATTGACTAAATTATCTTCAGCTAGCAAAATTCTTAACTTTGATTCAGTGCAAAAATTCGGGTTTGGAGATTCATCAATACGGCAAGAATTGGCAACATTTGAAGTGGTTAGATTTTGGACTTCTTCCCTAGTACCTGGTTCTAATGCTGGCTGAATTTGTAAAATATTGAGGGTCATATCTAAAAGTCGCGAAGCCTTGATGGGTTTGACTAAATAACCAGCAAATCCGATTTTTAAAGCTTGCTGTACTTGATTTCTTTGATTAGTTGAAATGACGATAATTAAAGGTATCTCAGCAGTTGCCGAATTGGCTTTAATCTGTTCTCCTAGTTTGATGCCATCTGTTTCTGGCATTTCCATATCAATTAAGGCAATATTATAGGGATTTCCTTGCTCGCAAGCTTTATGAATAGCTTTGAGTGCTGCGGCTGCGCTGTTGACTCGATCTACTTGCATTCCCCAAGTAGTAGCTTGATTGTGGATCATTTTGCAATTAGTAGAGTTATCGTCTACTACTAAGGCGCGGCAATTAATTAACGGTGGGGACGATTTTAATACAGGCTCAAGTTGGTTGGCGAAAGGTACTTCAAACCAAAACTTAGATCCTTTGCCAATTTGACTTTCTACCCCAATTATTCCTCCCATTAAAGTTACCAGCTGTTTGCAAATGGCTAATCCTAAGCCTGTACCACCATACCTGCGAGTGGTTGAAGCATCGACTTGGGTAAATGGCATAAACAGTCTCGGTTGATCTTCAGGACTAATACCAAGACCTGTGTCTGTAATGGCAAAGTAGATGGTAACTGTGGTGGCGGAAAGGGAACGTAATTGTACTTCCACTACTACTTCACCAACACCGGTAAATTTGATGGCGTTGCTAATTAAATTCATGAGAATTTGCCGCAACCTCCCAGCATCTCCTTGGAGATGGATGGGAACGTTATGTTCAATGAGGGCAGCAATTTCTAATCCTTTATTATGGGCTGAAGGAGCCAATAATTCTAATACTTCTTCAATACAAGTAGATAAGTTAAAATCTAGAGTTTCTAGAGCCATCTCTCCAACTTCTAATTTGGAAAGATCTAAAATTTCATTAATTAAAGTTAATAAAGCTTCTCCACTGATGCGAATTGTTTCAATAAAATCTCGCTGTTCTGGGTCTAAGGGAGTATCTAAAGCTAAACTAGTCATTCCCAATACCGCATTCATAGGAGTACGAATTTCATGACTCATATTGGCTAAAAAAGCACTTTTGGTTTGAGAAGCTAATTCAGCTTGATAACGGGCAATTTCAAGTTCTTGTCGTTGACGAGTTTCTGCTTCTAATAGTTGGGCTTGGGCTATGGCTATACCTACTTGGTCGGCTATTTGGCGTAACAGGAGAGTTTCAAAGTTAGACCATTGATGAGAATAGTCACACTGATGCACTATGAGCAAACCACGAAGTTCTTCTTTGACGAGAATTGGCACAACTAAATTCACTTTCACGCCGAATTGTTGCATTAATTCCAAGTGTTTTTGTTCGAGTTCCAGGAGATCTAAATTAGCCAGCCCTAAAACTCGTCCTTGACGGTACTGTTGGAGATAGTATTGTTGTAAATATTCGGCTTGAAAGTAGGGGGCGGTGGTGTTTTGCTCTTTAATTGCTGGCAAGCCAGAGACTACTGCTTCAATGACGGTGGTTGTGGATTCATCTGGCTGGAGCTGATAAATTAATACTCTGTCAGTTTGGAGGATTTTTTGTACCTCCTTGACAGTAATTTCCAGAATTTCTTCGATTTGCAAAGACTGGCGAATTTTGAGGGTGATTTCAGTAAAAAGTTGCGATCGCAAGTTTTGGCGTTGTAATTCTTCTTCTGCTTGTTTGCGCTGGATAAATTGCCCCACTTGCCTACCAATAAAATTCATGGTTTTCGCTAAGTCTTCGTCTGGTTCCTGGATTTGACGATTAAAGCAGCTAATGACGCCGAGAATTTTGCTATCAGTGCGGAGTGGAAAACCTAAAGCCGCATGTAGTCCTAGTTGAGCTGCGGTTTTAAAGTTAGGGAAATTCAGATCTTTAACCACATCAGCAATCCAAACAGGTTCGGAAGTCAGCCAAACACGTCCAGGTAGCCCGACTCCTGGTGGAAAAGTTGTTTGCTGCTTCAAGGCTACAAAGTCTTGTACTTCTAGAGATGGTTTATGCCAGACATCCAAAAAACGCAGTACATTTGCTTGCTGATCTACCATCCAAATTTCCCCCAAATCCCATCCTAGACTTTCACAAATTCCCTGAAGAATTTGGGGCATAGCTTCGTTAATTGTAGTGGAATTTGCTAAAACATGGGTTGCGGCGTATTGTGCGCTTAAATGTTGTTCAGTTCGTTTGCGCTCAGTAATATCAATACCCGTACAAACAACGTATTCTACAAAACCGTCATCGTTTTTTAAGATGGTATTCGACCAGGTAATTAATCTGTGACTCCCATCTTTCATGAGCCAATAATTTTCGTGTTCTAGAAAACTCTTACCAGTCCGCAGTTCTTCAAAAACTGCTTTCACTGACTCTACTTCTTGAGAAAGTAAAAACAATTTCCAAAAATATTTACCTCTGACTTCGTCGAAGGAATAACCTGTTATTTGCTCGCAAGCTTCATTAAAACGAACAATTTTTCCTTGGGAATCAGTAACTACCACCAAAGCTCCCGCAGTATCCAGGACTGCTGAGATAAAGTTGCGTTCTTGGTTTAAGATTTCTTCTGTGCTTTTACGTTCACAAACTTCACGATAGATTAAATAGTAGACTACAGCCAAAATCAAGAAACTCAAACCAATGGCGATCGCAATTGTCAAAGTTGTTTTCCGAGTCCAAGCTTTTGTAGTTTGTGATAATTGCTGACGCCGCCCTTTTTCTTGGTTCTGGATCTCATAAACCGTTTTATGAATATCGTTCGTGAGATTTTGACCATCATTTGCTAGTAGCACCTGCGATACCGCTTGTAATCCCAGATTCTGGCGCAAATTGATAGTCTGTTTTAGTTGATTCACTTTAGTTGCAACTAAAGATTCAAGGATTAAAATCTGCTTCTGTTCCTGTGGTTCACCTGCGGTTAAATTTTTCAGTTTTATAATTTCTTTGTCTACGTTAGTCAGTGCTTGTTGATAGGCTTTTAAATAAGTTGCTTTTTCAGTCAAGATGTAACCACGCTGCCCAGTCTCAGCGTCCTTTGTCTGTGACAGTACTTTTTCTAAGCTGTTAATTTTCTTATTAAGATTTTTGATGATGCTGCGGTTATTAGTAGATACTTCTGTATTTTGATAAGAGACTGCACCAATGACAACTAAAGTTGCCGATGCTAAAAGAAAGCCCGCCCCAATTGTTTTGAAAAATTGCTTGCGTACTTTCTTCGATGCTTTGCCTTTATCAGCCATAAGTACTAAACTTGCCAAATTACGACGCAATTCTAGTTGCTTCATAACTTGACGACCCAAGGTACGTAATGCTTCTATCTGTTCGGA
This sequence comes from Nostoc linckia z4, assembly GCF_002608075.1. Taxonomy (GTDB): domain Bacteria; phylum Cyanobacteriota; class Cyanobacteriia; order Cyanobacteriales; family Nostocaceae; genus Nostoc; species Nostoc linckia. The sequence goes on along the minus strand of NZ_LAHA01000026.1, from coordinate 138,111 downwards.
AGTAAGTTTCCGTGGTATGTAGTCAATGACGCAAAGGGTTCCTAGCGCGTATCCCTCAGCATTAGTTAGAGGTACACCAGCATAAAACCGGATTTTTGGGTTAGAAGTCACCAGTGGATTTGCGGCGAAACGTTCGTCATTTGCCGCATCAGGCACAATCAAAACATCAGGTTGTAGAATCGCATGGGCACAAAACGCCTGGTCTCGATGTGTTTCTGGGATATCCAAACCCACCTGAGCTTTGAACCACTGGCGGTTGATATCAATTAAGCTAATTAAGGCAATTGGAGTCTGACAAATATACGAAGCTAAACGAGTGAGATCGTCAAAGACAGCTTCAGGTTGTGTATCGAGGATTTTGTATTCCAAAAGCATCTCGATTCTCTGTGCTTCGTTATCAGGTAATGGTGCTTTCATCCTTAAGCCTTATCTACGAGGGATTGGGGATTGGGGATTTATGGGGTATGGGGAGAGAAGGGAGACAAGGGAGAAGGGGGAGACAAGGAAGAGGGGGGAGACAAGGAAGAAAAATTGCTACCTTGTCCCCCTTGTTTACCTTAGACTTCTAACAGAAGTGGGGAAAAGGGTAAGGGGTAAAGGGGAAAGGGCAAATAAAAACCCTTTTCCCTTTAACCTTTTCCCTTTCCCCCCTCTTGTCTCCCCATCTCGCCATCTACCTTATATCTCATGCTTCATAACCCATACCCAATTCGATGGACAAACTTTCTTTAATTAATGACAATACTTGAGTTAAAACCGTTAGCGTAATTTCACTGAGTTCAACGTTAGTCCAAAATTAGTCAAATGATTAAGTCGCTGTTGTATTTTTTATGGGCTGGTTTATTTGAAATCACTGGTGGCTATTTGATTTGGTTGTGGTTGCGTGAAGCTAAGCCTTTATGGTACGGGATACTAGGCGGAATTGCTTTAGCTATCTATGGAGTGATTGCAACTTTTCAGCCAGCAAATTTTGCTAGAGTCTATGCGGCTTATGGGGGTGTATTTATTGCAATGACAATGTTTTGGGGTTGGAAGGTAGATGGAGTTAGTCCAGACCGCTACGACTTAATGGGAGCTTGTTTAGCTGTGGTAAGTGTATTAATTATTATGTTTGCACCCCGCAGTTAAGTAATTTTACTAAATTGTTGGCATGATTAGGGTTGGCGAGGAGACGCGGGAATTGTGCAACGCCCAAATTTTGAAATCATTTCGCAATTATGCAATGCTGAAAATAGAAATGTTGAAATTTTCTGAATGCAAATGACATCAGGGCTAAATTAATTTATACAAAAGAAAAAAGATTGGTTTTGACCAGAAGTAGGCACAAGGGACTTGCAAGTCAAAAAATATTTTATTGTTATTGTTGACTGTTGAGTGTTGACTGTTGACGGTTAACAATCAACAGTCAACGTTTATTTTTTGCAGTTCCCCAAAAAACAATATGTCTTTATCTTTCAGGACTTAGGCAAAAATCGCCAAAAAGCTCGAACTATCAAGGTAGATGCCTTCTTTACGAGAGGTTTCCGCCAACGCACAGCGTCTCGTACAGAAGAATTCGTAGAGTGTGCGTAAGTCTTATCTTTAATAGCATTTCACAAAATTTTGAATACATATATATCTACCGTAAGGCAGCACTGCTGTGTTACTTATTATTTTAATGTATAAAATTTAGCAATTAATTACTGCCTTCTAGCGTATGGCTGTTTGCTATTGCTGGTTTACTCTTTGGTGCTTTTAAGTAAAATTATTTATATAAATAGATATTGTATACATAATTACTGAAAAAAGTATCATTCTGTATTTGTGCAAATTATTGAGTAATATCAAGCAAAATTCCTCAGGCTGACAAATTATTGAAATTTTGATTAAACTCTCATAAAATCATCGAAATTATGATACTGTTGTTAACATTTCAAAAAAACTAAATTAGAGTAGCTTTCAAAACAAAAAATCGTATCGAAAGGTACTGAAAATATATTAATCTAATACAAATTTGTTGGTGCTTAGGAACAAAAACAAGTGTTGAAGAAAGTTGTCACAATCGGGGCTATGACCCTGCTATTTTTGGCACAGCCGTTGATGGGTAATGCTTTTGCCCAAACATCAGCAGCCAGCCCACCTGCGGCGGATACCGGTGATACAGCATTTATGTTGATTTCGGCAGCACTCGTGCTGCTAATGACACCGGGATTGGCATTCTTTTATGGTGGATTTGTTCGATCGCGCAATGTCCTAAATACATTGATGATGAGCTTTGTGTTAATGGCGATCGTGGGAGTGACCTGGATTCTCTGGGGTTATAGCCTTGCTTTTGCGCCGGGTTTGCCGTTCATCGGTGGATTGCAGTGGTTGGGATTGAATGGTGTGGGTTTAGAAACAACCGATTATCTCAAAGGTTCAAATCCTGCGGATATTGTTTCTTATGCCGGGACGATTCCCCATCAGGCATTCATGATTTATCAAGCCATGTTTGCCATTATCACCCCAGCCTTAATTTCTGGAGCGATCGCCGAACGCATGAGTTTCCGCGCCTATTGTCTATTTGTACTGCTGTGGTCAACCTTTGTTTACAGTCCCCTAGCTCACATGGTTTGGGCAAAAGGTGGATTCTTAGGTTTGGCTGGGGGTTTGGGTGCCCTCGACTTTGCAGGTGGTACGGTAGTTCACATTAGTTCCGGGGTTTCTGCTTTAGTGGCAGCGATGGTTCTTAAGCCTCGCAAAACCCATCCCGACCGTCTTAGCCCACCACACAACGTTCCTTTTATTTTGCTTGGTGCTGGGTTGCTGTGGTTTGGCTGGTTCGGCTTCAACGCTGGAAGTGCCCTATCCGTTGGTAGTGGAACTTCCGGTAACTTAGTCACAAATCTAGCAACATCAGCCTTCGTCGCCACTAACACAGCGGCGGCGGCGGCGGCTTTAATGTGGCTAATCATGGAAGCAGTTTTAAGGGGTAAACCAACCGCAGTGGGAGCTGCTACAGGAGCCGTTGCTGGTTTGGTGGGTATTACTCCTGCTGCGGGATTTGTGACACCGCTATCAGCAATTTTCATTGGTTTCCTCACAGCCTTTGTTTGCTTCTATGCCATTAGTTTCAAACACAAGCTATTAATCGACGATGCCTTAGACACCTATCCCGTGCATGGCGTTGGTGGTACAGTGGGGGCAATTTTAACAGCCGTATTTGCTACCACTCAAGTCAACGGAGGCGGTAAAGACGGTGTGCTGCGTGGTAATTTTGGGGAATTGGGAATTGAACTAGTAGCAATTGTTGTTGCTTATGTGATTGCTGGTGTTGGTACTTTCATTATTCTCAAAATTATCGATGCTACAGTCGGGCTACGAGTCAAAGAGGAAGCAGAATTGCAAGGTTTGGATATCAACGAACACGGAGAAGAAGGTTATAATTCCGAGTTTGGTGGCGATCGTCCTATTCAATCATAAGTAGGGAGTGGGGAGTTGGGAGTGAGGAGTTATTTACTTTGTCCCCTTGTTTCCCCATATCCGTCACTCCCTCATCTCCTCATTCCCCACCATCCGGGTTGGCGCTAGTGGTCTGCCGTAAGGGCTGGGGAAAAGATAAGGAATTTAAAACCTTTACCCTTTCCCCTTTCCCCTTTCCCCTTTCCCCTTTCCYCTTTCCCCTTTCCCCTTTACCCTTTMCCCTTTACCCTTTTCCCCTTTCCCCTTTCCCCTTTCCCCTTTACCCTTTCCCCTTTCCCCTTTCCCCATTCCCTATTTTCATCAAGGTGATTTTTGAGTACTAGCGTTAAAATCTGATTCAAAATAATTGGTAAATTTCGCTAGTTGTGTCTACTTCTTTTAAAACCTTTCCTATCTGGGCATTTTTCTCGCTGTTAACCAACGGCGTACTACTGTTGGCGGTGGTTCTGCTAATTTGGCAACAGCAGAAATTGACCGCTTTTTTTGGCCTAGAGCAAATGACCGTCAACAACTCACGTCCAGTTGTTACACCTGATTTAGGTCGCCGTCACCAACTCACTTATCAACAGTGGGTAGATATTCTCAAACAAGAAGCTAAAGTAGCTGCCGATCGCCGTCCTGTACACTTAACTATACTTGCGGGTGATTCTTTGAGTTTATGGTTTCCCACTGAATTATTACCCGAAGGTAAAAATTGGCTCAATCAAGGAATTTCTGGCGAAACTAGTCAGGGACTTTTGAAAAGATTGAATATATTTGACCGCACCAAGCCAGAGGCAATTTTTGTGATGATTGGCATTAATGACTTAATTCGGGGGACGAGGGACGAAGTAATTTTAAATAATCACGAGCAAATTATCACTCACCTGCGAAGAGTGCATCCCACAGCTGAAATTGTGGTGCAGTCGATTTTGCCACATGGTGCAGAACAAGCAACTTGGCAAGGACGAGATAAACTTCTGGCGATTACCAATAATCGCATTCGGCGATTAAACGAACGACTGCGAAGCATATCTGCAAAACAAGGTGTAAAATTCCTCGATTTATATCCTCTGTTTACCAACACCAAAGGTAATCTCCGCCAGGAATTTACTACTGATGGCTTACATCTCAATCGTGAAGGCTATATAGTTTGGCGTTCTGCATTGCAGATTTATAGCAATATGGAATTAAAACCTGAACTTCAACGTGTTTCAGGGAAGGATAAGAAGTAATATCTTTGAATACCAGTCTGTATGAATCGCGTCTTAGCGCGAGAGAATAAAAAATAGTGGTTTAAGTAGACGAATCTCATGGATACAAAAGCTTTTAAGCGGACGCTCCAACACTCAGAAAATTACAATCGTAAGGGATTTGGTCATCAAGCAGAAGTTACTAGTCAGTTGCAATCTGAGTATCAAAGTAACTTGATTCAGGAAATTCGCGATCGCAATTACATCCTGCAACGAGGCGATGTCACCATCAGGCTAGCCCAAGCCTTTGGCTTTTGTTGGGGTGTAGAACGTGCTGTGGCCATGGCCTATGAAACCCGTCAACATTTCCCCACAGAAAGCATCTGGATTACTAACGAGATAATTCATAACCCTTCTGTGAATCAGCGGATGCAGGAGATGGAAGTAAAATTTATCCCAGTGGAAGCAAATCAAAAAGACTTTTCTGTTGTTGATACTGGTGATGTAGTCATATTACCAGCTTTTGGGGCTAGCGTTCAAGAAATGCAGATCCTTCACGAAAAAGGCTGCAAAATTGTAGATACAACTTGTCCTTGGGTATCTAAAGTTTGGAATACAGTAGAAAAGCACAAAAAAGTTGATTATACTTCAATTATTCACGGTAAATATAAACATGAAGAAACAGTTGCTACGAGTTCCTTTGCTGGCAAATATTTAATTGTATTGAATTTGTCAGAAGCGGAATATGTTGCTAATTATATTATTAACGGTGGCAACCGTGAAGAATTTTTGCAAAAATTTGCTAAAGCTTGTTCAGCAGGATTCGATCCCGATCGCGATTTAGAAAGAGTTGGCATTGCTAACCAAACTACCATGCTCAAAGGCGAAACCGAACAAATCGGCAAGCTTTTTGAGCGTACTATGTTGCAAAAGTACGGCCCTACAGAATTAAACCAGCATTTCCAAAGCTTCAACACTATTTGCGATGCTACACAAGAACGGCAAGATGCAATGTTGGAGTTAGTAGAAGATAATTTGGATTTAATGGTAGTTATTGGTGGATTTAATTCCTCAAATACTACGCAGCTGCAACAAATTGCCATTGAGAAGAAAATTCCTTCTTATCACATTGACAGCGTTGCACGTATTCAATCAGCAAATTCTATTGAACATAGGCAATTAAATGGACAATTAACCATTACAGAAAACTGGTTACCAGATGGGGAAATTGTTGTGGGAATTACCTCTGGTGCTTCCACGCCAGACAAGGTAGTAGAAGATATCATTGAAAGGATTTTTGCTTTGAAAGCAACAGCAACACTAGTGTAATTTGTAGGAGTATATAGCAGCCTAGTTAAATATAAAATACTCAATAAATAGATACCTGATTTATATATAAAATCGGGTATCTATTTATTAAGTAATGATATCATGTCCCCAGAATTAGTTATGATTTCCACAGCAATTGCACCCCACCCCTTAATCCCCTGGGGAGACAAAGCACAGCTTTGGCTCTTTGGGTTTTTTCGGATTTAATAAGTAATCAAGCGGACATGATATGACTAATGACTAATAACTCAAAATCCTGGCTACGTGCGGGGGATGAGTTAAAAAATCATTAATTAATTTCAAAGGATTCAATCATTTTTTCTGCGGTTGGTAAGAAGCGATCGTAATCGTCTATTGCAGCTGAGTAAGTTATTACATATGCTTGATTCCCTTGTAAAGTCCAAACTTGTAAATTTTTTAAACTATTTTTTCCATCTTTGCCGAGGAAAATTAATTGATTAGCTCGTTTTTTAGCTAAAGTAGTTTCACTGATATTCACAATATTTGCATCAGATAAAGTAGCTTTAACTTCCTTAATAAATAAATCTTGTGATTCCTTCAAAGTACCAGAAAAATCTTCAACAGTTATAGTCAAAATTTCTTGAAAATTATCTTTTTCATTTTCTTTTGGTGATACAAATGTTACTAATTCTTTAGTTATCAAATTTGGTGTTTCTTGAATTTTCCACGTTTCTGGATATTGGATTTTTATGCCATAACTAGAATCTTGATACATCAAAAAATTTTGGCTGGGAGTTTGTAATTGCAATAACCATAGACTGACAGTAGCGACTACTGCGGTTATTCCTGCACTGAGGAAAAATTTTTGTGGTCGTCGAAATTGTGAGTTTTTTTGAATTGTAGTCTCTGGTATTTTCTCGAAGATTTCTAAAGCTTGCAACGCCGATATTGCCGTAGGATAGCGTTGACGAAAGTCATATAGCACCATTGTGTCTATAATTTCTGCTAGCTGCTGGCTTACTTGTACTTGATTGCGCCAATCAATTTCTCCTGTATGCGGGTTTATTGGTAGTCCTTGGTTGCCAAAGTCAGCAGGATTAATTCCTGTCAAAGCTTGGATAGCAATAATTCCCACTGCATAGATATCACTACTCAATTGAGGAGTGCGACTAGCTTGTTCGCTTGGCATATAACCATAAGTACCAATGGCAACTGTAAAACTTGTTTGCCCTTGAGAATTAGCCATTTGAGTAGTAATTTGTTTTACAGCCCCAAAATCAATTAGTACTATTTTGTTATCTGATTGTCTGCGTCGAATATTGGCAGGTTTGAGATCCCGGTGAATCACATTGTGTTGATGGACAAATGCTAAAACCTCCAAAATTTCTTTTAGAAGTTTAATAGTTTCATATTCACTCAATCGCTCGCCTAGAGGAGGTATTTCTTCAATAATGTCATGACCTGGAATAAATTCTTGAACTAAATAAAATTGTTGATTTTCTTGAAAATGAGCCAATAACTGAGGAATTTGGTCATGTTTCCCTAATTTTTCCAGAATTAATGCTTCCTGGTCAAACAAACGTTTAGCTTCCCCTAAAGTATATGCATCAGTAGAGAGTGGTTTAAAATGCTTAACAACACATTGTGGATTCCCCGGTCTTTGAATATCTTGAGCTAAAAAAGTCGTGCCAAATCCCCCTTGTCCCAGTTGGGTGAGAATTTGGTAGCGTCCACCGATGGTTTGGCCCTGCATTAAATTCCCCCTTGCTGCTGGAATTACTCATTCCTAATTTTGTTAATCTTGATTTTTGCACATAATTGAATTGGGCATGGGGCATGGGGCATTGGGCATTGGGCATTGGGCATGGGGCAGAGGGGAAAAACTCATCTCCCCAGCTCCCCACCTCCCCAGCTCCCCACCTCCCTCATCTCCCTTGTCCCCCCTTCTCCCTCATGCCCCATTCACAATTTTTTAAATACTAAATTAAACGAAGATTAGCCTATGAGTTTGAGTCTGTGCATGATTGTGAAAAACGAAGCAGCAACACTGCCCAAATGTCTCAGCAGTGTCAACAAAGTTGTAGATGAAATGGTAGTGTTGGATACAGGCTCAATCGATCGCACTCCTTATGTTGCCCAAGAGTTCGGGGCAAAAGTCCACCATTTTAAATGGTGTGATGATTTCAGTGCTGCTCGCAATGCAGCTTTAAAATATGTGACTGGTGATTGGGTTTTGGTGTTAGATGCTGATGAAACTCTCACGCCAGGAATTGTACCGCTATTGCGAGACACCATCGCTAGAGAAGAATACCTGTTACTCAATCTTGTGCGCCAGGAAATAGGTGCAGAACAATCTCCTTATTCTCTGGTTTCAAGATTATTCCGCAATCATCCAGATATTCGCTTTGACCGTCCTTACCATGCCTTAGTTGATGATAGTGTGGCGGCAATTTTAACCAAAGAACCGCATTGGCAGGTGGGTTATTTACCAGGAGTTGCAATTCTCCACACAGGATATCAAAAAAGCGCGATCGCTCAAAATAATAAATATGCCAAAGCCGCAACAGCGATGGAAGGATTTCTCGCTACTCATCCTGACGATCCCTATGTTTGCAGTAAATTAGGGGCATTGTATCTAGAAACTGGGAAAATTTCCCAAGGAATGGAGTTACTCAGACGAGGATTAAAGCGGATAAACGAAAGTCACGCAGCCGGCGAAGAAAACTACGATATTTTGTACGAACTTCACTATCATTTAGGCATTGCCTACAGTCGCTTAAAAAATTTCCCACAGGCGATTTCTCATTATCAGACAGGAATTAAATTGCCAATTTATCCCATGCTCAAACTAGGAGCATACAACAACCTGGGTAACTTACTCAAAGCCGCAGGAGATTTCAACGGTGCGAAAACTGCCTATATCGCAGCTTTGAAAATCGATCCGAATTTTGTTGCTGGATATTATAACCTGGGGATGACATTTAAAGCTTTGGGTTTATTGACAGATGCGATCGCTTGTTATCAAAATGCCATCGTCTTAAATCCCAACTACGCCGAAGCCTATCAAAATTTAGGCGTAGTCCTGCTAAAAGCCGGCAATCATCAAGAAAGTTTAACAGCATTCAAAAAAGCGATCGCCCTTCATGAAAAGCATAACCCCCAAGAAGCCAAAAGACTAAGCCAAGGGTTGCAAGAGATGGGGGTTATGTAAAGTGGGCATGGGGCATGGGGCATGGGGCATGGGGCATGAGGACAAGGGAGACAAGGGAGACAAGGAGAATCTGAAGTTTCCAGTCACCAGTCATATCATGTCCAGTTAAAGACTTATCATTAGGACTGACGCTCTTATGCGGGGAATTTTTTTGATAAGTGATTAGGCGGACATGATATCACCAGTCACCAGTTCCCAGTCTCCAGTCAATATACCCAATGCCCAATGCCCCATGCCCCATGCCCAATATATTTTTTATCTCTCTTTAGAAATTTGCCATTTGAAAATTGATGTTATAAATTGGTGCTGAAGTTTTAATCAAACATCTAATTGGCAATGAAAACTACACAAATCAGTTCAACAACACAAGAAAATAGACCTACTAAGACTAAAAAACAGTCTTTTCCTGGGATGAATATTGGTAGTCCGAAAGTACCATTCCGCAAATCCAAGAAAATAGTACAGCAGCATGAATTACTGAGTGATTGGCAACACGCAAGTTAATTATTTACTAGTTTCAATTTATTGTGACAAAATTGGTAGCAATTGTTCTGTTGTATTCCATGTCTCACAATCATTCTTCAAATTAGTTGGCGCTGCTGGCTCTGATTCATGCTATTCAAAATAACGCTAACAAAAATAATTACTCCGTTAAGCGTTTTATATTTAATCATGTCTAGCTACTGATTACGTATGGTAAACGGAAATTATGGGTTTGGGTTAGGCATCGAACAAACAAGGCATTGGGTAAGAAAAAATCCCCAATGCCCAATGCCCAATGCCCTATTTTTAAGGCAGGTCTATTGTATGCGCTGTAAACTATCTGAGTGCTTTAACTGAGATAAATTAGCATTACCTGTACAAAATAATACTGTTTTGATTTCGGCGATTAATACTTCAGCTAGTTCGGCTGCTGCTGTCTGTGAAACGGCTGCGGCCTTCAGGAAGGGCATTGCAAAACCGGCGATGTCTGCTCCTAAAGCGATCGCCATTGCTGCATCTAGTCCATGACGCAATCCACCCGAAGCAATTAATGGCACATCAGGGGCAATGGCTCGAATACCGGTAATACACTCTGCTGTCGGTAAACCCCAATCGGCGAATGTCCTCCCCAAGCGACGTTGCAAGGCATTTTCAGCTCGTTCGCTTTCTACCTTCGCCCAGGAAGTACCACCCGCGCCAGCCACATCAATGGCTGTAACTCCAGCATCTAAGAGTTTCTTGGCGATCGCTGCTGAAATGCCATTACCCACTTCCTTGGCAATTACTGGTACTGGCATTTTAGAGCATACCTTAGAAATTTTGTCAATTAAACCTTTAAAATTAATATCACCTTTTGGTTGAATGCACTCTTGTAGGGGGTTAATGTGTAAAATTAAGGCATCAGCTTCCAGGATATCCACTACCCGCAGACATTGATCTAAGCCATATTTATAGTTAAGTTGTACAGCGCCCAAATTGGCAAATAATAAAACATCTGGTGCATACTTGCGGACAGCAAAAGTATCAGCTACCTGTGGTTTTTCCACCGCTACTCGTTGGGAACCGACACCCATTGCAATTTTGTAATGTTGGGCGACTTCAGCCAAGCGCTGATTAATCATTCCCGCTTGTTCAGTTCCTCCAGTCATAGAAGAAATTAACAAAGGTGCGCCCAGGTATTTATCTAAAAAATTTGTACTGATGTCAATTTCGCCATAGTCTACTTCCGGTAAGCAACTATGGGTGAACCGATAGCGTTCTAATCCATTGGTGACTTCATGACATTGAACATCTTCTTCCAAGCAAATGCGAATGTGATCTGCTTTGCGATTTTGAGTTTGTGCAGAGGCGTTAGTAGGAGCGTTCACTGGCGATGGTTATTTGTTTGATTGCGATCGCTATTGTGACATTCTTACAGCCTTAGGTATAGCAGGTAACAGAGACATAAAGAAATTTGTTTTTTGAAAAATAAATAAATTATTTTGCTTAAAGCGTTGACTGTTGAGGGTTCACAGTCAACAGTCAACAATAGCATTTTTACTTAAAAGTCTAAAATGGCGACTGAGAAGTATTAGTGTTGGTGGACTCGCTCCAGCAACCATAACGAGGTTACAGTACCCACATAGTGAGCAGCAATTCCAGTAATGTCTGCCACAGCAACAAAAACATCCATCGGTCGAATAATTCTGTAGGGGTCAGTGATTGCCACACCTGGGGGTTGAGATATAGATTTTGCCACTAGCACTAATATAGTTGAACCAGCACCTAAGAGAGTTAGTAATATTCCTACCAAACTAACAATTATTCCTAAACGGAGGATTTTAGTTGTATCTGGTTTACTAGGATGTAAAGCTGGATTGCGATTTTCTAAAGCTTTGCCTATGTGAGTGTAACGAAAATCCAAATACAGACTAAATAACAACACCACAATTCCGCATACAGCCCAAAATATGCCAACTCCAAGGCCAGCATTCTGTTGATGAATCAAACCACGACCAGTCAAAGCAAACAACAAAGCTAAGACAGAAACCACTCCAATTGCCAATTGCACCCAGAAACTAATCCAGCCCGTCAGCCTAATAGTATTACCAATTCCTCGCGTTTCTGGTACTAGCGAACGCATTTCCGATTCACTTTGCATATCAATTACCGTTGAATTTAATTACCCGATCCCCCTATTGTTCAGAATATTTTCCCCCTTTATTCTGTACCCCCATCTTGAGACAGAATCGGGTTGTTATCTTAGGGAATAGATGAGAAAGGGGAAAGGGGAAAGGGGAAAGGGGAAAGGAGAAAGGGGAAAGGGGAAAGATTTCAAATACATCCTTTACCCCTTACGCCTTAACCTTTTCCCACACCACAAGGGAAGTTCATACTGCTTATCCGAACCGTATTGAGACAAGGGAGACAAGGGACAGTCATCAGTCAACAGTCATCAGTCATCAGTCAACACACCAAATACCAATAATTTAAAATCCTGCCAAACGATGAAAAGTTATCAAACTCCAGGATGATGAGTGCTTAGCAGCTAAATTGACAAAATATCACTATAAAGAGTGATATTTCAGGGATAGATAGGGCTTTTAAAGGATAAGGGGCATGATTAAATCTTGGATGGTAATTGGGGGTGTGGTTTTCTTGGTTGCCTTAGCGGCTAATGCGATTACACCAGGCGATCGCCAGTGGTTCAAGCGCTTACAACGACCGCGATGGCTAACTTTTGAGGGCGCAATTCCAATTATTTGGACTGTAATCTTTATTTGCGGTGCTTGGTCGGCTTATATTGTTTGGGAAAAAGACCCAGGCAGTACTTCAACTTGGTTAATCATGGGTTTATATTTGCTATTAGAAATTGTCACCATTGCCTATACCCCTGTAATGTTCAGGCTTCGTAGCCTCAAAATAGGCACAATTCTCGGCGGCACAGGTTTTCTCATTGGTGCTTTGTTGATGCTTGCTGTATTAAGTATTTCTGGTTGGGCAGCACTGTTACTAGTTCCTTATTTACTCTGGAGTCCCATCGGAACTTATACCACTTGGCAGATGGTTAATCTCAATCCGCAAGATGCCTAAGATTAGCACCAGCGAATGATTAAACCTATCCTCTAAATTGTCAAACTTGCAGTGTATGACTTGACAAAATACACAAAGCAAGAGTGCAGTATGATTTCGTCTTGGATAATTATTGGGGCTGTAACTTTTTTCGTCGCCCTTGGTAGTTTCTTCATCACACCCCGCGATGTTAAATGGTTTTCCCAGTTAAGTCGCCCTCGATGGCTAGTTTTTGAGCCACTAATTCCATTAATCTGGACTGTAATTTTTATTTGTGGTGCAATTTCAGCCAATATTGTCTGGCAAAAAAATCCAGGAGGCGTAATTACTTGGCTATTAATGGCTTTATACCTTTTGGTGGAAGTTATTACCGTCGCTTACATACCCTTAATGCTGAGGTTTCACAGTCTCAAAGTTGGAGAAATTCTCGGAATATTTGGTTTGATTTGTGCCGTTGTCCTTGGTATCTGCATTTTGCCAATTTCTCCACTAGCAGCGCTGTTACTGCTTCCTTATCTAATTTGGACTCCGATTGGGACTTACACCACAGAAGAGTTAAGGGAATTAAATCCCCAAGATGCTTGAAGAAGAATTCAGAATTCAGAATTCAGCAGTCAGAATCAGAAAGTGAGGGATAAGCGCTTATTATTCGCGCAGCCTCCGGCAGGAAAGATTTAGTGTGAGGTTTCACCTTTTATTCAGAGTATGAATTGACATTGTTTCGATATGACTAAACAACAAATCTTGACACGGCAGTCGCTCATGGGGGAAACCCCCAAGACCGAGCTGCCTTGCCTTTGCGCCTTTGCGTGAAACTAATTCATATTTTCAATCAGCAACACCCAAATTTAATTCTGAATTCTGAGTTCTGAGTTCTGAATTCTTTCTACACAAGACGCCCATAACGTGCGGTGACACGATTGACTGGATTCGATTGATTATTCAGCCAAGCCCACATTTGATCGCCATAGGAAAAATGCCACCATTCTTTAGGATTGCGTTGAAATCCGGCTTTTAACATGACATCTCGCAATAGCTGACGGCGAGTATGATATTTTTCTGCTTCTGGATGCTCGCTATTGGCATAATAATCGGGAAGCGATCGCCCTGACATTTCATCAATGGGCGAACCCATATTCACTATTTCCCCACTATCATCTACCAGCGTCACATCCACAGCAGCCCCGGTACTGTGAGGAGGAGGTGTTTTTTCATCAAAACTCGGTACAGCCCAAATTTCATAAACAGCCTGCCAAATTTCTTGGCTTTGGTTTGGTGATAACTCTACCCCAGTCAGTCCCCTTTCTTGTACTGCTTGCGCGAAGCTGTAATCTACCATAAACTGCTGGACTGCGATGGGACGATAGGCATCAAAAATTTGAATGCGCCACTGGGGATGCAACAATTCCAGATAATTTTGTGCTGCAATCAAATTTTCCACAACACTTTGACGGAGATAATAAGGAGAGCGATCGCCATAATTAGCACCTAACTTTTCATAAGGATGGGGAGATTCCACCGCAAACAATTCCAAAGGAATCGCTACTAACGGTTCGCCACACTCAAAAATCGGGATTTGATGATAAGGTCTCATCTAGTCAGCTACACAGAACTTACGGATTTTAACGCCAGCATAACATTGTGCGTAACGATTCTCTTCCTTCTCTGTGTCTTTGCGCCCACCGTACCCTTCTCTTCTCTACGAGACGCTACGCGAACGGTAAGCAAGCTACGCGCAGCGTCTCCCTTAGGAGAAGTTTTGATACCTGCGGCAGCTTCCGCCAACGGCGGAAGCCGCCGCTCAAACTTCTCTCTGCGTGCAATACCATTTTTGTCAATTTTTTAGCTGGGATTATAGGGTTTTTGTTTACTAAAAAGACGGTCTAAAATTTCTGATTTTTGTTCTGAACTGAAGTTTTCATACCAGTTATCAATCTTATCAACTAGTCCGGAATTTTTCAAAATCTCTAAACTATCATTTTGCTGTTCAATTAAAAGTTTTTGTCGATCGCCACGATAAGTCAGCATTTCTGGTTTGTTATCACTCTTACGATTCGTCAACTGCATCAATAACTCCATTGCTACAGTTGGTAGAACACAGCACTTATTTTGGATAAAAAAGCTTAAAGTCATGCTACCCAAACGAATGCGATCGCCATCTTTAAGTTTGATGGGTTCAACAGCAAGTCGCTCATTCACAAATGAGCCATTAGTACTATTAAAATCAATCAAGTAGAAGCCTTCCCCATCAATATATTGAATCGCAGCGTGGCGACGAGACATATAACTATCAGCAACACAAATCCCACTGCTGCGACCACGACCTATTGTCCAGATCCGTTGTGGTTGTCGTAAACTTTGGGTCTGATTGTCGCACAAATTAGTTATTAAATAAACGGCAGTAGTATCGACTATTCCGTTTACATAATATGCTTTCAACTTCTTCGACGATGGTTGATATAGGTTTTCTAGCTGAAGAATCTCCTCTAAAAGACCGCTGTGGTGTTCGTATATCTTGAGAAATACTTGATATAAGGTTAATCTCCGTTCTATTTCCGTTTGTGCAAAGTCAGCCATCATATATAAACCTTGTATAACCTGATTTCGGTTGTGAATATTCTGCTCCAGCCTACAATCAGGGATAATTGTTTTTTAAATTCAGCTACCATTTTAGAATTTCAATGGCTTAAGAAGGTTAAATTTGACAAATTTTATGTATGAAATTCCCTGTTGTTTACGGTCATAAAAATTATGGCTATCTTTAATAAAAAATTATGTGAGGGTTTATTTTTTATTGTAAATAATCCTTTGTTATTTTTAACAGATAAAAATGATAAAGATTTTATAAAGATTGCTGCCATAATTACGCAGTTTTACGTAGATTTTTATTTGAAAAAATTCTACGTAAAAATACGTTAAAAATATCATTTCTAGGTAGAACTTACAGCATATTCCATCTAAATGAGATATACAAGGGTGGTCAGGGTATCTCACAAGATTTAATGTGTCTTTTGTGTATTTTACTTGCTTGTAAACTGCTGTCAGCTCAATACGGTTTGGGGAAAGGGGAAAGGGAAAAGGGGAAAGGGGAAAGGGGAAAGGGGAAAGGGAAAAGGGGAAAGGGGAAAGGGGAAAGGGAAAAGGGGAAAGGGAAAAGGGGAAAGGGGAAAGGGAAAAGGGGAAAGGGAAAAGGGAAAAGGGAAAAGGGGAAAGGTTTCAAATACATCCTTTACCCTTTTCCCCTTAACCTTTTCCCAGACCACAAGGGAAGTTCATACTGCTTATCCGAACCGTATTGGCTGTAAGCTGTCAGGCATTTCAGTTGACTGTGAACCGTCAACGATAACAGGGAGTAGGGAATTGTAGTGAAGAGCCGTGACCCATTGGTGTCAACTTAAGCTCAAACGCTTGTGCTACAGCCGTTTTACCCTACCCTCAATCCCCTCTTTGCCTGCTTTGAGAAGGGTGGTGTGACACCGGATTAATAATCCTCAATTCCCAATCACCGAAATCACAATAAGCCTCGTTTTCCATTGGGGCGTACGGTCATCCAATTTGTTTTTGCTAGTGCTAACTGTTCATCAGAAATTTTGGCATTTGTGAGATTGGCACCACATAAATTAGCTCCTCGGAGATTGGCATTGGTGAGATAAGCATGACTCAGGTCTGCGCCTCGTAGATCTGCCCCTTCTAGATCTGTGTGGTTAAAGTATGCTTTGCTCAAATTGGCATCTTTGAGATTAGCTCTAGTGAGACTGGCTCTACCAAAGTCACTATTGTGGAGGTTAGCTCCCTGGAGATTGGTTTTTTGTAATTGAGCGGAATGAAAATTTGTTCCTGATAAATCAACACCTTGCAGGTTGAGCAAACTTAAGTTGTGTAGGGCAAAATCTCGTCTTCCTTTCATGTAAGCTGTTAGTAAACTTTGGGTATCTAACTTGCGCTCGACTTTAGAATTAGGAATTGGGGAAGCATTAGTACTGCTGCTAGGGAAAGTCATTGATTTGCCGATTCCAGCTGCTTCGGCTTTGGCTCGTCTAGCGCGAATTGCTGCTGCTACCTGTGCTACTCCTCCTGCACTAGTGACGGCCGCAGAAGGATTGCTACATAAAATAGCAGAATCTTCTATCCGGTTGTATGTTCGACCTTTAACTCCAGTATCGGGAGATTTAGTCAGTAATCCTTGTGCTAAGCTGTCTAAGTATGGTTCTATATCTAAAGCTCTGAGAACGTCTGCTGCTGACTGATAACGATTACGTACTGATACCTCTAACATTTTCCGCAATACGTTGGTCAAGTGGTCACTCACTTGTACAAGCTGTTCCCACATCATTTCACCAGTTGTGGGATTGTAATCTAAATCTTTAGGAGTTTTACTAGTTAGCAAATAAATACATGTCACCCCTAGTGCGTAAATATCACTGGCATAGACTGGACGCATGGCCATTTGTTCTGGAGGTGCAAAACCTGGAGTTCCAATAGCATATGCAGTCAAGGCCGTCTGTCCTGATTGATTTGCCGCAGCTTGGGTAACTTGATTTTTGACTGCGCCAAAGTCAATGAGTACCATTCTGGCATCTTGACTACGGCGAATTAAGTTAGCTGGCTTAATATCTCGGTGAATTACCTTTTGCTCGTGGATGTATTGCAGCAATGGCAAAACCTCACTCAAGAATTGCTTGACTCCAGTTTCGGTTAACACACCATTGAGTTTCACCTCTTCCTGTAAGGTATCACCACTGATATATTCTTGAATTAAGTAAAATTGTTCGTGTTCTTCAAAATAGTCGAGCAATCGTGGTACTTGGGGATGATTGCCAATCTTACCTAGAGTTTTGGCTTCTCGCTCAAAAAGTTCTCTGGCCATCTGTAAAACATGTGGCGAGTTGCCAGAGGGGCGTAGTTGTTTGATTACACAACTAGGTTCTCCTGGTAAGACTCGATCCTGGGCTAGAAAAGTTGCTCCAAAGCCACCTTGGCCTAATGGCTTGACTACCTGATAGCGATCGCGCAACAGTAGTCGTGAGCCACAAGACTGACACCTCTGACTATTTACCAAATTTTCCGGATTGCGACAGGTAGGATTTAAGCAGTAGCTCATGCACTGTCAACTCGCTGCACGAAGAATCATTGAGAGTTTTTTATACTCTCCTTTAATTATTGAGATCTCAATCAGCGCTTGCCAGGTAATTTTTGCTGGAAATCCTTTGAAGAGTTTCTAAAGTTTAGATAGGATTACGTACAGCGATCGCCAAAACCAAATAGTTTATTATACCTATATTTGCACATAATACTTGAATTACTTTATACTAATTTGTATTTGAGAATATCTCATTTTATTAAGAACCCGTCCTTAAGGGACGGGGACTATACGGGGCTTTAAACCCCTTGGGTTTTGGAGCCTAAAAGCTACTGTAAATCCACTCCATCAGCCCTGAAGAAACTACTAGCTAGCTTTCATGTTTACACCAATGAGCTGTTCGAGAAGTGCTAAAACATCACTGCGGCTGAGTTTTTCCTTACCATTGGCTAGGGCATCAAGGGTTCCATGTGCCAAAGTCAAGGGAATTTGGCAAAAGTCTAGGGCTGGGCCTGTGGGAAGATTTTTGGTGTAAGCTTCTGCCAAAGCGAGATTGCGCCGCGCATACTCTTGCATATTTGCAGCATTCCAACCTTCTGGAAAAAAGTCTACTCCGCGTCTGAGATCTTCAGTATGATTGCGTAAAATATTAACTGCTTGTAAACCCCGGCCAAACCCAACGGCTTGTGTACGATTTGTTTGTGTTCCATCGTACCAAGTCCATAAGTCTGAAAGTAATAATCCCACTGCACCTGCAACCCCAAAGGTATAACGGTCTAAATCAGATTCAGTGTCAATTTTCCAGTCCATTTCTACCCAATAAGCCATCCGGTCTGCCATTGCAGCAGTACCATCCCAAATTCGAGGTGCAATGGTTTCAGGCGCTAGTAGCGACCATTCTCGAATCCTGAGAGTAACTTCTTCTAAGGAACTTTCATATTCACTAGATCCTGCAAAAAAAGCGTCTAGTGGGAAGCCATCAACTCCAGCCTGTAGTGTTAAACTGATTGTACGTAAGAGTTTTGCCTTAGTAGGGTTGTCTAGTTCTTGATGATCTTCAATTTCATCAATAGCACGCATACACAAATATGCTGATGCTACTGCTTCTTGCAATCCTGGCGGTAAAAGACTAATTGGAATATAAAAAGTTCGACTAGTATCTTTGAGGATTTGCAGAGCATCTCTACGTAAATTCATGTTTTCACTCCCCGCTTGATTTTTACACCACATGAAGTTTGCAGTTTTTTGATGATACTGGATATAGTTTTGACTAAACTTTAAAAACTATAGACTATAAGATAGGCTAGTATTTCATTTGAAAATTAATAGTTTTTGGTGTTGCAATTAACGAAACTCTCAAATTTATCAAAGTCTAGTCTAGTATATAGGTTTTTGGTTACAAAAAAGGTTCAGGTGTGGGTGTATATAGCTATTATGAAGTTTTGAGGGTAAATATAAACAATCATCCTAAGCACTAAAAGATTAAGTGAGAATCGCTACAAAAGTTTTTTGTGTTTGTACACCTTTGATACGTCAACTTACTCCTTTATTTTTTTCAATTAGATATGCAGTAGCGTCACCATAAAAAAAACGAGTACTATGTTGTGGCATCAGGCTCAGCATTCTTTATCCTTCTAATTAATTAGTTTTATTTATAAATACTTACAAGCAATTGATAAATAAAACTGTATTTATTAATACAATTAATTTAGTATAAATAACTATTTTGCTTTACCACAGCTTGAGAGTATCAAGAGTATATGATATAGAAATTAATCCCACTCAAAACTGTTGACATCGCACTGTATCTTTTTTAAACAGCTATATTATTGAGTCGTAAATGATATAAGTAAACACAAATTGCTAGCGGTGAATGAACGATAAAATAAGACTATAAATTAAACAGACCAAAATTAATTACGCAAACTCAAATATACTGAATGTTTAATTGTTTACAAAAACAATTTTAATTAGCAAAATTGATGCCTAAAGGTTGAATTAAGCTAAATAGTGTTAATTTAACTTGGAAGTCATACAGGAGCGATCGCCAAAAAAATCGACTTTTTATACTCAAAGTTAGTGCGTATTTATGAGATAAGAATAAAAAAGTTACCCGAAACCCTGTAGAGACGTAGTATTGCTACGTCTCTACATTGATTGATTTTCGGATATGTCTATCGTGTCGAGTTCAAGACTGATTATTAGGACTGACACAAAGAAAAGTCAGAGTGCAGCTTCGCCAGACACGGAGATTTTTTTGACAAGTGATTAGGCGGACATGATATGAATATTCAATAGACTTCTTGCATAAGTAGGGAAAAGGGGAAGGGGAAAGGGGGAAAGGTTTGGTATTTTCCCTTTCCCCTTGAACCTTTTCCCTTTTCCCACAAGAGTCCAAAAAGCAATGAAAGCAAGAGGTCTAATGTGACCTTTTTATTTGTCTTCCACTGATGCCAACCCATTAATGGCTGGGCCATTAATTACTTTTCCATGAGTATCAAACCGCGAACCGTGACAGGGACAATCCCAGGTCTTTTCTGAGGAATTCCAGGCGACGATACAATTGAGGTGAGTACAGATTGCCGAATGTTCCTGTAGTTTACCGTTTTCGTCTCGATAAGCTGCAACTTTTGTCAAACCACGCCGCACCACCGCACCTGTACCGGCAGGGATTTTTTCTACAGAATCAACATCTCCTGGTGTCAACCAATTTAAATATTGGCTAGCAACGTTGA
This sequence comes from Nostoc linckia z4, assembly GCF_002608075.1. Classification (GTDB taxonomy): domain Bacteria; phylum Cyanobacteriota; class Cyanobacteriia; order Cyanobacteriales; family Nostocaceae; genus Nostoc; species Nostoc linckia. Next base: position 117,648 of record NZ_LAHA01000026.1, on the reverse strand, counting down.
GATTTTCAGAGATGAAATCACTGACTGTGCCAAGTCTCACCCGTGACGGTTCGTAAAGCTGCGCCCAGGTATTTGTTCGTCCTAAAATCAAATCAGTTAACAATATACCTGCAATTGTACCGTGGGTCATGCCTATACCTGTATCACCAGTGACGATGTAAACGTTTTGTTCGTCAAAGGGGTTTTTGCCTATGTAAGCAATACCATCATCAGAATTCATCACCTGACCCGACCAACGATATAAAACCTCTTGTGCCATTGGAAAGCGTTCTTGCGCCCATATTTGGAGTCTGGCATAGCGGTCATTGGCATCGTTAGCTTGCCCGGTTTTGTGGTCTTCACCGCCAACTATTAATACATCATATTCAGAATCGAGTCGATCTAATCTTACGTAGTGGTAAGGATCGGGGGTATCCCAATAAAGGGCTTTGTAAACAGCATTACGAGGTACTTTCAGACCGATGACAAAAGTCATATATGCAGCTTGCTTAAAGTGCATAGTAGCTAAATTACTGATGGGTGAATTGGTTGCTACTACTACAGCTTCGGCTGTGACAATGTGACCATTGCTGGTTTCCACGCGGGCGGGTAAACCACCTTTGATTTTTTCTACATGAGTGTTGGTAAAAATTCTACCACCACGGCGTTCAATGGCTTTTGCCAGTCCAGCAAGATACTTGAGAGGGTCGAATTGTCCTTGTTGGGGAAAGCGTAGACATACTCCTGTATCAAAATCAGTTAATGGTGCTTTGTTGACTATTTCTACATTAGTGAGTCCCACTCGCTGTGCAGCTTCTAATTCCTGCTGAATTTCATCTGATGAATTGGGGTCTGGTGAAAATAAATAACCATCAAGCCGCTCAAAATCACAGTTAATATTTTCTTGGGTGGCGATCGCCTCTATAGTATTAATTGCTGTTGTATGACTTTCGGCTATCAGTTTTGCGCCTTCTTTACCGTGTATTTCCTCAAGTTCGTAGTAACGTTCGGTTAGCACATTTGATAGGTGTGCTGTTGTGCGTGCAGTTTGACCGCCACCAATTAGGCCATCATCCAGTACGATCACAGACTTACCTTGGCGGGCTAAAATATAAGCAGTTGACATGCCCGCAATCCCAGCACCCACGATGCACACATCTGCATAAGTATTTTCCGTAAGCGCTGGTTGTTGTGGAATTTTTGCGCTTGTCATCCAAATAGAAATAGTTTTACCAGAGTCGTTTTGCATTTTTTGTAGAGTCTCAGGTCTAATTTATCTGCCGGAAATGCCTTTATTAAACTCAGGCTGATCGGAAAATCAAAACTGAAAAATCACAAAAGATATGGTGATTTTTGCTGTTTTGCTTGTATTTATTTATATTTTTAATACTTGGTAGCGAAAATTAAATTAAAGTTTACATTCCAGCTGATTCTTCGGTAAGCTTAGACTATTTTTGATAAACATTGCATCTCCAGGATGACAGACAAAAAAATATACTTTATTGAAGATGCAAGTATGAAAAGAATATATATTTCTAGAAAAAAATTAAATTATTCTGTAATTTTCAGCCTCCATCTCATCCAGCCAAAAGTACGATGGGAAAGTGGGAAAATTGCAGGTAAAAATCACTGTGGACAACTCTAATGTCTGGAGTGATTGTAGAATTTGTAAATAGATGGGCAACAGCACTTTCAAAACGATGACTACTGATTGTCGTTATATAGCCTGATTTTTGAAGTACTTTGATTTGTGACTCTAAATTCTGCAACAAAAAATATGCATAGGGGTAGATGAAAAGTAACTAAAGGGGTAGCATAAAATACAATGGACATAAATGATTAGCCCGTAAGAAATACGGTAATTTATAACGCTAGATAGATGCGGTTAGAGAACACTCAATGTTAAAGATTAACCGCTTGCGGCTGCAAGATATCTTTAAATTTCCTGCAAGTTCATTTGTGGCAAAAATCGCAAGTGCGATAGCCGTTTTGGTTGGTATTTTGGTAATAGTTGGTTGGTGGCTGGGAATTAATGTTCTCAAGGGTGGTTTTCCTGGTAGTCCGGCGACAATGAAATTCAACACAGCGCTGTGCTTTATCTGGTCTGGAATGTCTCTGTGGCTGTTAATTACAGCAAGGAGAACAAGAACAACAGGGGAAAGAACAGTTAAAAATTACCTGTACTTCCCTAGTCTGTTAGTTGCCAAAGTTTGTGCAATAGCTGTGACCACAATTGCTGGACTCACACTTTGTCAATATCTCTTCGGCTGGAATTGTGGTATTGACGAGTTGGTATTTCGTGACTCGCCGACTAGTTTAACGACATCATATCCAGGGCGAATGGGGATGAACACCACAGTGAATTTTTTACTGGTTAGTGTCGCCTTACAGTTTCTGATTTATGGCAAAAATCACCGCAGTTATTGGTACGCCCAAATTCTGGCTTTGATAAGTACTTTGATTTCCTTTCAAGCGCTAATTGGGTATGCCTACAAAGTCAAAGTTCTTTATGGTATTGCCCCTTATACAACATCAATGGCATTACACACAGCGGTGTTGTTCAACATTCTAAGTGTAGGTATTTTGTGGGCGCGGCCAGAACAGGGGTTAATGAGAGTAGTTACAAGTGATAACTATGGCGGCTTACTTGCACGTAGGTTATTGGTTGCGGCGATCGCAGTACCTTTTATATTAGGGTGGGTGATTCTTGAAGGTCAACGGGCAGAAAAATACGACCCAGCTTTTGCAATATCAGTATTTGCCATTGCCTTGATTGTAATTTTTACGGTTTTGATTTGGCAAAGTGCAAGGGTTATTGAACACCTCAGCCATCAACGGGATATCTCCGATAGTCTACGTATACGTATCCAAGAAGCACTCAAAGCCTACGAAGATAAACTGGCAAGCTTTGTGGATGCTAACGTTATCGGCATAGTTTTTGCTGATATTTATGGCGGGATCTATCAGGCAAATGACGAATATTTGAGGATAACTAATTACACGCGGGAAGATTTGTTAGCAGGGAACTTAAGTTGGAGTCAAATCACACCTTTAGAACATCGACACTTAGACCAAGAAGGTATAGCTGAAGCTAAGAAAAACCCTAAAGGTGCTTGTACGCCATATCAGAAAGAATACCTCCGCAAAGATGGTAGCCGAATTCCGGTTTTAGTTGGTTACGTACTGTTGGGAGAAAAACGGGAAGAGTCAGTAGCGTTTATCCTTGATTTGAGCGAACGCAAGCAAGCAGAAGCAGAACAACAAAAATTTGTATCGTTAGTAGAAAATAGCTCTGATTTTATTGGTATTGCCACACTTGAGGGACAATTACTTTATATAAATGATGCCGGTCAAAAGTTGGTGGGGCTTGCAAGCTTAGAACAAGTCAAGCAAAAGACCGTGTTAGATTACGTCATGCCCGCAGACAAAAATCATTTTCAACAATGTATATTGCCCACTGTGCGATCGCAAGGCCGTTGGCAAGGAGAATTCCGCTTCCGACATCTACAAACAGGTGAAGCGATACCAGTTGATTGCAATATCTTCATTGTTACAGAGAATAACACCGGTCAACCAATTGCCCTGGCCACTGTAACTCGCGATATCAGCGAACAAAAACAAGCCAAGGAACAAATCTTAAAATTAAATAAGGATTTACAGCACCGCATCAGTGAATTACAAACTTTGCTAGAGGTAATTCCCATTGGTATCGGCATTGCTGAGGATCGAGAATGCCAAAATATCAAGGTCAACCCTGCTTTTGCTAAGCAGTTAGGCATATCGCCAAATACAAATGCTTCCCTCAGCGCTCCCTTGATTGAAAAACCGACTAACTTTAAAACTTACCGCCAAGGAAGGGAATTATTACCAGAAGAACTTCCCATGCAGTACTCTGCTGCTCATGGCGTGGAAGTTTTAGATTTTGAGGTAGATATAATACATGAAACCGGAAAAATAGTCAATCTTTTAGAGCATGTTGCACCTTTGTTTGACGAAGATGGAAAGACTAGAGGGTGCGTTGGGGCATTTTTGGATATTACAGAACGCAAGCAGGCAGAAGAAGTACTCCGCAATCAGCAAAAATGGCTGGAAGATGTGTTAAATCTGATGCCAAAACCGATGTTGTTTATTGAACCAGGAACAGCACGGGTAATTTTCGCCAATCGCTCTGCTAATGAATTAGCTGGAGGTGAATTTCCTAAAAACGTACCAGCCGCAGAATATCATACAGTCTACCACTACACTGATGCCGCAGGAAATCGCATTCCCAACGAGCAAATGCCCGGAGTGCGGGTAGCCCTTGGGGAACGTCTCGATGGCTTGGAGGTGGACTGGCATACTAGCTCTGGTGTCCGCTCTTTATTGATATTTGCCGATACCTTACCAGCGATGCACGGTCATCCAGCTATCTGTGTTTTAGTGTTCCAAGATATTAGCAACCTCAAGCAGGCAGAAAAAGCGCTTTCCTTGAGTTACCAAAGGTTAAAGTTGCTTTTTGACACAGCCAACGACTTGCTCTCAAGCCAGCAACCAGTGGTATTAATTGATAGTGTTTTCCGAAAACTAAAAGAGCAAATTGGTTTAGATGTTTACTTCAACTATTTGATTGAGGATGACTCTCAAGGAATGCGGTTGGAATCTTACGCCGGCATTCCCCCAGAAGTAGCCAAGGAAATTGAGTGGTTGGCATTTGGCGAAGCAGTTTGTGGTACTGTAGCCCAGCAACGCTTCCCAATACCAATAGAGAATGTGCAGCAATCAACAGACCCGAAAACAGAATTAATTCGTTCTTTAGGCATCACTGCTTATTACTGTTACCCTTTGATAGCACAGGGAAGGCTGTTTGGTACTCTTTCCTTTGGTAGTCGGACTCGGCTGAGTTTCACCGAGAATCAAAAGGGAATGATGCAGGCAGTTTGCGACCAAATAGCGATCGCAATGGAGAGAGCCAGTTTAATTGCATCTTTGCAGCAGCAAACAGAGCAGTTACAACAAGCGAATCGCATGAAAGATGAGTTTCTGGGCATATTATCCCACGAATTGCGATCGCCCCTCAATGCCATCCTTGGTTGGGCACAACTATTGCAACGCAGCAAGCTCAGCGAAGGCCAAATTGCTAAAGGTATGGAAACAATTGAGCGCAACGCTAAAGCCCAAACCCAGCTAATTGAAGACTTGCTAGATATATCGCGGATGAATAGAGGCAAATTACGCCTCAATGTCCGTACTTGTAATTTGGTGTCCGTAATTGAGTCCAGCCTAGATACCGTTAGCTTAGCCGCCCAATCTAAGGAAATCAATTTGCAATTTTCCGTTGTTTCTTCCTTAGAAACCCCATCAAAACAAATAGATAATCAACATTTAAACTGCAAATTCCAAGCCGAAGATTCAGGATTCTTAGTTTCAGGTGATTTTGACCGCTTGCAACAAATTATCTGGAATTTGCTATCCAACGCTATTAAATTCACATCCCCAGGCGGACGGGTAGAGGTGCGATTGTCTGTAGTCAATGACATTAAATGTCCAGGGCAAACCCCCGGCTTACAACAGACAACCGACAAATACGCCCAAATTCAAGTAATTGATACAGGAATTGGCATTAGTGCAGATTTTCTGCCTTACGTCTTTGAACGTTTTCGTCAAGCCGATAGTTCTAGCACCAGAACCTATGGAGGATTAGGACTGGGACTAGCCATCGTGCGTCACTTGGTAGAATTGCACGGTGGTAGCATCCACGCTCATAGCCCCGGCGAACAACAAGGTGCAACATTTACAATCAAGCTACCACTCCTCAAGAGTCAGCCCCTCAACCCCTCAATTCCTCCACCACTTTATCCCCGTGCTGCTGTTTCCCCCTCCCTCCTTGGCGTGCGGGTACTGGTTGTAGATGACCAACTTGATACCCGTGAATTTGTTACCATAGTACTGGAACAGTGTCAAGCAGAAGTTCGAGCAGTAGCATCAGTTCAAGAAGCATTGCAAATAATTCAAGAGTGGAAACCAGATGTATTAGTTAGCGACATTGGTATGCCCCAAGAAGATGGTTACTCATTGATTCGCAAACTGCGATCGCAATCTCCAGAACTAGGAAGAAATATTCCCGCCGCCGCATTGACAGCTTATGCAAGAGCTGAGGACAGAATGCGAGCCATTCAAGAAGGTTATCAGCTACATTTGCCGAAACCAGTTGAGCCGGCTGAATTAGCGACAGTAGTGGCTAGTTTGGTTGGAAGGACTTGAGAAATCAGAATTTAGAATTCAGAATTCAGAATTCAGGAGCAAAGCCACAAATTGGTTTGTAGAGACGTAGCAATGCTACGTCTCTACATCGGGTGGAATGACGAAAAATCAATGAGGGGTGTCAGATTAATTCACCAAAATATTGATACATATACAGTAACCTGTAGGGGCGAACGGCTGTACGCCCTTACCCTTGTATTTGTATCATTGATAAAGTGAAATGGTGTCAGACCTAATTCGCCAGCTGTATCTTGCCAAGGGGAGGGGGTGGGGTAAAACAATTGTGGGGCAAGAGTTTGAGCTTAAGTTGACCGGTCAACAGTCAACACCAATATTTTTCACAACTCAAATAGGATTGCTATATCAACTCCTTTTCAGCTTGTAGCCAATGTTCAACAGACTTATCATCTGGATAGCCGCTTTGTTGCCAGATTTCATAAGCTCTAAAACGGATTTTATTTTCATCTGGGCGATTACTAATAAAATCTTTGCAAGAATTAGTAGTGAAATTATAGGGAGCTTGTCCAAAAAAATTCTGACGACCGAGAATTTCGCGTGTAAAACGGTAACAATTTTGTTTGATTGGGCAATTTTCTCCAGGACACAGAGTCATGTCGTAAGGCATATATAGTAATCCTCTTTGATTTATTAAATTTACGTGTAGCGTGTTGGAGACATCGCTGTTTTAAGGCTAGTTGCGATGGCAAATCTAATATAAGCGGCTCTATATCTAACTGGGAGCATTGGTTTCTGTAAATATACAAAGCAGTAAAACTACTAGCGATCGCATCTTCAACAACAGGCGATGCTTGCGGCGGACTGCGCCAACGCTTTTTTTGCTCGACGGTTTGTATAAAAAGGTGCAACTTCGAGGATAAAAGGTGCAACGTCGAGGATAAAAGGYGCAACGTCGAGGATAAAAGGTGCAACGTCGAGGATAAAAGGTGCAACGTCGAGGATAAAAGGTGCAACGTCGAGGATAAAAGGTGCAACGTCGAGGATAAAAGGTGCAACGTCGAGGATAAAAGGTGCAACGTCGAGGATAAAAGGTGCAATGATGAGGTTTTGAGGTTGAGTTTAGACACGCAGGAGTCGGCGATATTTACAACGGGCTATGCTTACGCGCTAATGCAATCCTTGATACAGGCTACATTATTAATTAGCTCAATTTCTCTGCTGCGCGTCCAAGCAGAAACTTGTCGTCAGGCATCATCTTTCTAAAACCCCAAATGACTAACGAAGAACTGCTGCAAATTATTGAACAAGCTGCCAAAGACAAGGTGACAGAATTAGATCTTTCTGGCAAATATTTAATAACACTACCAGCAGAGATTGGTCAACTTATCAATCTTAGCGAGCTTGACCTGAGATCCAATTTACTGACAACGCTACCAGCAGAGATTGGTCAACTCTCTAACCTCAGCAAACTTTTTCTCAGCAACAATCAACTGACAACGCTACCAGCAGAAATTGGTCAACTCTCCAAACTCAACAAACTTTTTCTCAGCAACAATAAATTGACGATGCTGCCAGCAGAGATTGGTCAACTCTCTAATCTCAGCGTACTTGACCTGAGATCCAACCAACTAACAACGCTACCAGCAAAAATTGGTCTACTCTCCAACTTCAGTGTGCTTTATCTAAGTAAGAATCAACTGACAAAGCTGCCAGCAGAGATTGGTCAACTCTCCAACCTCAGCAAACTTGACTTGAGATCCAATCAGCTAACAAAGCTGCCAGCAGAGATTGGTCTACTCTCCAATCTATGCGTGCTTGACTTGAGTTCCAATCAATTGACAACACTACCAGCAAATATTGGTCAACTCTCCAAACTTAGCGAGTTTGACCTGAGATCCAATCTACTGACAACACTACCAGCAAATATTGGTAAACTCTCCAAACTCAACAAACTTTTTCTCAGCAACAATGAACTGACGACGCTGCCAACAAACATTGGTCAACTTACCAAGCTGAATGTGCTTTTGCTCGACTCTAATCAATTGACAACTCTGCTAGCAGAGATTGGTCTACTCTTCAACCTCACCACGCTTGACCTGAGATCCAATCAACTGAAGAACCTGCCAGCAGAGATTGGCCTACTCTCCAAACTCAGCGAGTTTGATTTGAGATCCAATCAACTGACGAACCTGCCAGCAGAGATTGGTCTACTCTCCAACCTCAGCAAGCTTTTCCTCAGCAATAATCAACTAACGACACTGCCAGCAGAGATTTTTCAACTCTCTAAGTTTAGGGAGCTTTTGCTCAACTCCAATCAACTGAAGACGCTGCCAGCAGAGATTGGTCTACTTAGCAATCTCAGTGTGCTTGACCTCAGCAACAATCAACTGAAGACGCTGCCACCAGAAATTAGTCAACTCTCCAACCTCGACATACTTGAACTTAGCAACAATAATCTAGAATCACTACCACCAGAAATCGAAAGTAAAGGATTGAAAGCAATACTGAACTTTTACCGTCAGCAACAAGAAACCGATCGCCTTTACGAAGCTAAATTACTCATTGTCGGAGAAGCTGGTGCAGGTAAAACTACACTAGCCAAAAAAATTCCTAACCAAAAATATAGATTACAACAAGATGAAAATACCACAGAAGGCATTGATGTTATTCAATGGAAATTCTTGCTTGATAATAATAGAGAATTTCAGGTCAACATTTGGGACTTTGGTGGTCAAGAAATTTACCATGCTACTCACCAATTTTTTCTTACAAAACGCTCTCTTTATGCTGTAGTTGCTGATACTCGCAAAGAAGACACAGATTTTTATTACTGGTTAAATGTCGTTGAATTACTGAGCGATAATAGTCCTTTACTAATTGTAAAAAATGAAAAACAAGACCGCAAACGGGAAGTAAACGAGCGGGAGTTGCGACGCGATTTTAAAAATTTTCAAAAAACACTTACTACAAACCTTGCCACCAATCGCGGTCTGCCAGAAATATTAAAAGAAATTAAACATTATATTAGTAACCTACCCCATGTAGGAACAGAACTACCGAAAACCTGGGTTAAAGTACGGGAAGCTTTAGAACGAGATTCCCGCGAATATATTAGCTTGGAAGAATATCTGAAAATCTGTCAAGAATATGGTTTTACTAAACGGGAAGATAAACTCCAACTCAGTGACTATTTACATGATTTAGGTGTATGTCTTCACTTCCAAGATGATGACTTATTAAGAAAAACTGTGATCCTCAAACCTACTTGGGGTACAGATGCCGTTTACAAAGTGTTAGATAATCCACAAGTCATTCAAAACATGGGTCAATTTAACCGCAGTGATTTAGCCAATATTTGGGATGAAGAAAAATATACTGATATGCAGGCAGAACTCTTGCGGTTAATGATGAAATTTAAATTGTGTTATGAAATACCTAATCGTCTTAATAATTATATTGCACCTCAATTACTCTCTGTCAATCAACCTGATTTCAGTTGGAATGAATCTAATAACTTAATTTTGCGGTATAAATATGACTTCATGCCAAAAGGAATTATTACCCGATTTATCGTCGAAATGCATTCTATAATCGAACAACAAACCCTCGTTTGGAAAACAGGTATTGTTCTTACTAAAGACCAAACCCGTGCCGAAGTGATTGAATATTACTATCAACGAGAAATTAAAATTCGCGTAGCAGGAAAACGCAAGAAAGAATTGCTAGCAGTGATTATTCATGAACTAGAAAAAATCCATAAATCTTACGAACGTCTGCAATATCAAACACTTGTTCCTTGTAACTGTGAAAGCTGTAATGATAGTCAAACGCCTCATTTTTATAGCCGAGATGTATTGTACAAATCTCTGGAAGCGCAGAATTACAAAATTCAATGTCAAAATAGCTTTCGTATGGTAGATATCCAAAGACTTATTGATGATGTTCTATCCACTTCCCACAACCCCCAAATTCCTATGTCCGAACCTATAACTAGAAATCAAGTTTTCATTAGCTATAGTCATCAAGATCAACAGTGGCTTACCAAACTTCAAAAACACCTCAAACCAATGATTCGTAACCAAACTTTTGTTGTCTGGGACGATACTAAAATTTGTCCTGGTGCAAAGTGGCGCGAAGAAATTGAAAAAGCTTTAGCAGCAGCAAAAGTGGCAGTATTGTTAGTTAGTCCCGATTTTTTAGCATCAGATTTTATTGCCGATAATGAGTTACCGCCATTATTAGATGCGGCTGAAGCTGAAGGGCTTACTATTATTTGGATACCTTTGACTTATAGCGGCTATGAAGAAACAGAAATTGAAAAGTATCAATCAGCGCACCCTCCCAATCAACCTTTAAACAGCCTGAACTCTGGACAGGAGGATCGAGCTTGGGTGAATATCTGTAAGAAGATTAAAACCGCAATTCTTGAATGAAAAATAGATACTGAATTATTTTATAGCAATCCGATTTAATTTCTGAACTTATATCATATCCGCATAATTAGTCATGATTCCCACAGCCATTGCACCCCACCCCTTAATCCCCTCCCCGAACTTCGGGGAGGGGAGACAAAGCGTAGCTTTGGCTCTTTGGGGTTTTTCAGGTTTAATAAGTAATCAAGCGGACATGATATTACTCGTGTAAGGAACAGGGAATAAAAACTGTACTGAGTTTTTTTCACCCAATCAAATAGGAGTCCTATATGTTTCCAGTTATTGAAACTATTCCTTTACGTCAAATGGCTTCGGGCGATCGCCTTTTTTTACAACTATACAAATTCATCGGCGCTCAACCAGGTAAAAAGGTTTACATCCAATCTAATTTGCACGGTGCAGAAATCGCTGGTAATGCTGTGATACAGCAGCTAATTGAGTTTTTATTAACAATAAATGATACACATTTAACTGGAGAAATTTGGCTTGTTCCCGTTTGTAATCCAATGGGTACAAACGAACGCGCTCAACATTTTTCTCCTGGGCGTTACTGCGTTTACGAAGCTAAAGACTGGAATCGCATATTTTGGGATTACGAGAAAGAAGCTGATGATTTAGTAGCTTTTACTAAATCTCAACTTCATAATGATCTAGAGGTCGTTCGACAAAATTATCTAACTATAATTAAGCAACAATTCGCAAAAAATTTAGAAAAAATTAATTCTTTTAGTTCTGTGGCCTATACTGAGCTTTTTCGCTACAAATTACAAAGTATCAGTTTAGACGCAGATTATTTAATTGATTTGCATAGCTCTAATAATCAGGGTTTAGACTACATTTATTACTTCCGAAATCGCGAAGAAAGTGCTAAATACTTCCTACTTGATTTGGGAATTTTACTCGATAAATATGATGGTGATGCTTTTGATGAAGCGTTTATCAAACCTTGGCTAGCACTGGAAGCTTGTTTTCAAGATTTGGGTAGAGAAATTAAATTTGATATCGAAGCTTGGACGCTAGAATTGGGAGCAGGAATGCAAATGAACCTTGATTCAGTTGCTAAAGGTGTACGGGGTGTAAAAAATTATTTAGCACAAAAAGGTGTATTAAAAATTCCCAATTTTTCATCTGATACTAAAACTCAGGATATGAATTTTGTATCTAGTGGCAACAGGAAAAAATATTATGCGATCGCTGGTGGTATGATTCAATCAAGAATCCAATTAGGTAGTACTGTTAAAGCGGGAGAAAAGCTCTATAAAATTCTCAGTTTTAATAAAGAAAGTCAGCTACCGACTTTGATTGATGTCTGTGCCGAACAAGATGGATTAGTTTATGATGTTGCAACTAATCAAGCTGTGAATCAAGGTGAATTTGTATTAGGTGTTATTAGTTAGCTATTCAGTTCCCAATTAAAACTAGGACTTACGCAAGAACTCTCTCAAACTCTTATACCTTCGTGCCCTTCTCTGACGAGACGCTGCGCGAATGCGTCCTTTGCGGTTAATTTCTTCATACTTTTGCGTAAGTCCTAAAAACAAAAGACGGCGATTTATCGCGTCTTTAGAATTTTGTATGCCTAGCTAAAAATATTTGGATAAAAACCAAATCATAATACCAGTTCCCAGTAGACAAATAATTCCCGCCAAACCAGCTAGAGGTTTTTTGTTCTTACCTGTGAACCAGTCAGACACTTTACCAGTGTAAGTTATCAGTTCTGCTGTATCTATGGTAGCGATCGCCCACACCCATCCGGCGTGCAATCCCCAAGCTAAACCCAAATTACCACCATCGGCAAATCGCGCCAACACTAACACCATTCCCATCAACCACAATCCAGGGAGTTGGGGTGCAGTTTCCCGTTGCTCCCAAACCAAATGTAACACAGCAAAAATCAAGCTAGAAATGATTGCTGCCAACCAAACTGGATAATCCTGCAATAATTCAGTCAAGAAAAAACCGCGAAAAATTAACTCTTCTATTCCACCCACGAACAAAGCGATGGAGAAAATCGGTAGCAATATTGGTAGTACTAACTTAAGATTGGAGTTTTCAAAAGAACACCAACCTAACCCAAATTCGCCGATAAATACAACAACTAGGCTTAGCACTCCCAAGCCGAAACCGATTGCTAAAGACTTGACAATTGAGAGATTGACAACAAAACCGTAATCTAAAAAAGACCTATTGACTAACGAACTAACTCCCCAGAGAACCAGGGGAGCTAATATGTAAAGTGACACCAACAAAGGTATCTTTTGCTCTGGCTGCAAAAATTTTGTAGGTTGCCAATTGAGCAAGATTCCTAATATTGTTACCAATGGTAACCAACACCCTATCCAGCAAATTAGGAATGCGATCGCTACAACTAGTGCAGGTGCATTTTCCATAAATGCCAGTAAGGCGTTGACCGAAAGCTCAAAAAAATTTGTCAACACAAACAAAAAAACACGATAGACTTCTTGCACTATAGATTTCCTGTTGATTAATCAAGACTCTACCAAACTTACTAACTCCGGCAAGTGGTCTAATCGTATTTTTTAACTCGACAAAATTCTCTCAACAGGGCTACCAGTTTGTTGTTGAGGTAAGGACAAGTCGTCAAGTATTCACCTGAAACTTATCCCTACCACCAGCTTTATTTACTCTTCCTCGTCTAAATCTTCGTCTGATTCGTCGTCAGAGTCTAAATCTGGTGAGGTGAGTTTTTTATCACTTTCACCAAGTTGAATCAAGTGAATATGCTTGTATCCCAACCTAATTTCAAACTCATCTCCAGGCTTTAAGCCCATTGCTTTGGTATAGGTAGCACCAATGACAATTTGGCCATTTTGATGGACACTAACGCGATACGTCGGTTCGCGACCACGACCATCTTTTGGTGCTTCAGGACTAAGAGGAATTCCCCTAGCTGATAGCAAAGCATCATAAAAATCAGTGAGATTGACGCGAACTTGATTATTCTTAGTAACAGTGTAATAGCCGCACTGCTTAGCTCTTTCTCGGCGTGGTAAAGTGGAAAGTTCTTTTACTTTAGCAAGTAACGCTTTTCCGGTTAATGGCGCGGTTGCAGTTTCAGTCATTATGCTCAATTTTTCCTTACTCTCTCCAAATTGATAAACGATGTAGTTTCATGCCAGTATTCGACTTTTTAGCATTCGCATAAAGCTACTTAGGACTTTAGTGTAACGGGTGAATTCCTGCTGAACGGAGCCAAAAGCACTTCTATTATGGTTGTTTACAACCTATTAGAGGTCATAGTTACCAAAGAGATCAATTTTGGTGATTTTACGGTAGTTTTAACCATTATTCGCCATTAGAAAGGAAACTATTTTCTCTTTTGGCGCTACTGTAGGGGTGTAATTTTCAGCCACCTTTACAAAACGGCTAGGTTCTACTACAAATATGTCGTAGATCCAAGAAATAGCAGGTTTTTCACTTTTAGTACTTGCCTTTCTTACCTTTGAGTTGTAGAGATTTCTCTACTCATACTCAAAAGCTGAGGACAGCATAGTATTTCAATAGAGTCCTATGGGTATACACCCTTTTGCCTTAAAAGTAGAGACAAGAAAATTCACGTCTCTACAATACGAATCAACAAAGCAGTAGTAGCCACCTTGATGGGGCTATTGATTCTGGTTTTGTTACTTCGTAATTTTATATTAAATACTAGCATGGACTAATAATAGCAAAATACTTGTTTAATTTTGAATTAAAGTTGCTGGTAAATTTTTATTTAAATCACTGGACTTCAGTCAGAAAAAACCAGTGACGATTTTTCTTCCCCTTGATTGCAAGCACGAGCATTGTCCTATGGCTTTTATAAAAATTGATCTAATTGAGACGAGGAGTTTTGACCAATGAGTGAAGTGCAAGATTTTTTGATTCAGAGGAAGCAAAAAGCAAAAACTCTCACGTATCTGGGTTTTCCGGTGCAAGAACTTTTTTTTGAAAGTCCTGAAAAATTTTTCTGGGTTTATTACCGTCAAGTAAAAAGTGGTCAGAGGATTCTCCACGTCTGTCTATGGGAAGAATAAATCTCTTAACATATGCTTAGCCCTCAATTTTCACCAACATAATGTTGAGCGTGCGCTTTCACACTTCTATATAATCAAAAGATTCTGGCTTTGCCAGTGCTTAACAGATTTTGATAACCAGTTGCTCTGATACAACTTGACATGTATTTAATTTGGATATTATCGCTAGGTAGGAGATGAACAACACTCACTCTTTAGGGAAACCACTTTTGCTTGACACTTCCAAACAGATAAATTAAATGCAAACCAGGAATGACAATTTTGGTGTTTTAGCTCAAAACAGGGCACAAATGTGTTTCATAGCAATCCTATTTGATTTATAAACTACTCATATAGGCAGATAATAGGGAGTAGATTTGTTTACAACTCATTTAGTACTGTTGTATGGCAGTGCTACAAGTAAAAGTTTAATCGTTATCCTGAAACTAGAATCAGTTACTCTTTTATCGTCAGCTTATTAACATCAGGCTTAAAATTCAGGGTAAAAAGAATATGGCTTACTTTTAGCCACTAGCTGCCTTGACTGATGATTTTTAAGGCTGGTGAAGCAATTTTAAAATTTTGGTTAGAAGCAATGGAAGTTATTTTTAAGGTGATTCGACAGCAGCAAAATTCCTCTCCTATTGTGCAAACCTATGTCGTGGAGGCTCAACCAGGTAATACAATCCTCGATTGCCTCAATCATATTAAGTGGGAGCAAGATGGAACTTTAGCATTTCGTAAAAATTGCCGCAATACCATTTGTGGCAGCTGTGCTATGCGAATTAACGGCCGTTCCGCTTTAGCTTGTAAAGAAAATGTCGGCAGTGAACTTGCCAGATTACAACAAATAGCATCATCCCAAAGCAAAGTAAATGCCGTTGCCGAAATCACCATCGCTCCTTTGGGCAACATGCCAGTGATTAAGGATTTAGTTGTAGATATGAGCAGTTTCTGGAACAATCTAGAAGCAGTTGCTCCTTACGTTAGTACCGCAGCTAGACAAATACCAGAAAGAGAATTTTTGCAAACACCCGAAGAGCGATCGCGCCTCGATCAAACTGGTAACTGTATTATGTGCGGTGCTTGTTACTCCGAGTGCAACGCCCGCGAAGTAAATCCAGATTTCGTTGGCCCCCATGCCCTTGCCAAAGCTTATCGCATGGTAGCAGACTCACGAGATAGCAACACCGAAAATCGCTTAGCAAGTTACAACGAAGATACTAAAGGCGTGTGGGGTTGTACCCGTTGTTTGTACTGCGATAGTGTTTGTCCAATGGAAGTTGCACCCCTAGAACAAATCACCAAAATTAAACAAGAAATTCTTGCCGAAAAACAAGCCAGTGACAGCCGTTCAATTCGCCACCGCAAAGTATTAATCGATTTAGTCAAACAAGGTGGCTGGATTGACGAACGTCAATTTGGCTTACAAGTAGTAGGTAATTATTTTCGCGACCTCAAAGGACTACTCAGCCTCGCTCCCTTAGGATTGCGGATGTTATCTAGAGGTAAATTCCCCTTATCATTTGAACCTTCCCAAGGAACACAACAAGTGCGATCGCTCATTGAATCTGTGCAAGAAGAAGAGGGAATGGGGCATAGGGGATGAGGGGCAAGGGAAAAGGGTAAAGGTTAAAGGGTAAAGGGATAAATTTAACCTTTCCCCCTTTCCCTTTCCCCCTTTCCCTTTCCCCATTCCCAATGCCCAATGCCCAATGCCCAATGCCCATTTTTTAACGCGGTTCCTGCGGTATATTCAACGGTCTTCCATAACGGTCATATACTAAAACATCCCACTGGCCGTTGTTACTGGACTCAAAAGCAATTCGATTGCCATCAGCGCTAATTGTGGGGTTGCGGACTTCTGCTTGGAGGTTAGAAGTTAAATTGCGTGATTGGCGTGTTTCGCGGTCGTAGAGAAAAATAGCCGATCGCCCTTGGCGACTAGCTGCAAACACAATAAAACGACCATCTTGGGAAACACTGGGATGATTAGTGATGGTATCAAAGGAATTTAAACCAGGCAAATCAACCAAATCGCGAGTTAGCGTATCAAACATATAAACATCTTGGCTACCCCGGCGATCGCTAACAAAAACAATATATCTCCCAGAGATTTGCGGGTCTAACTCCGAAGAAAAACTATTAAGGCCTCGCCCCCCTGGATCGAAGGGATAACTTAAAATCCGAGGGTAGCCAAAACACCCAGTCAACAAACTTAAGCAGAGAAATGCAGGGATAAAAAGAATACGTTTAATCATAATTGTCATTAGTCATTAGTCATTAGTAATTTGTCAAGAGTTTCCTAACTCCTAACTCCTAACTCCTAACTCCTAACTCCCAATCTCCCAATCTCCCAATCTCCCCACCTCCCCACTCCCCATTCTCTACGGAGGCGTCACAGTTGCACCATTCGGAATATCTAACTCTACATTCGGCCCCCGGTCTAGGACTTCAATATCCCACTGGCCCCGGCTGGCGCTTTCAAAAACAACATAACGTCCATCTGGGCTAATATTGGGCTTTCTGACCCAACCGCGATAGATTGGGGTGAGGATTTGCGACTGTTGGACGGCGCGATCGTAAAGTGCCACTACTGGTCTACCTTGGTCGCTAGTAATATAAGCGATGTAACGCCCTGTGTAGCTCAAGCTAGGACTTTCAGCAATGGTTTCCTGTCGGTTTATCCCTGGTGTAGAAATAAACATTTGCCTTTCCAAATCGTACACCAGTAGCTGCTGATTGCCATTGCGATTTGATACAAACGCTAAAAGACGGCCATTTCCACTCAAAGCAGGTTGCTCCTCGGTGTAGCGACTGTTGAGGGAAGTAGGCCCTATGGGAATATCGTTAGAACCACAAGATACAAGCAAACTTGTAAAACCAAAAACCAGGCTCCAATGAATTGGTCTTTGGAGCCACAATCTAGGCGTTAAATTTTTCACCTCAAGTGTTTTCCATTGCCCCTAAATCTACCTCACACCAGTTCTTTTAAACATCGTCATCAAAATCCGTTGAATTATTTGGCCCTTCATTAGGCTTTTCAATCGGGTTGTATGGTACATATTCAGTTGGGATCGCATCATCATCTTCGCGGGGTCTTCGAGGAGCCGAATCGTTGGCTGGACGCCGCCTTCTTGGTCTGGGAGCAACATCATCCTCGCGGCTTTCTGGTCGCTGGGGCCCATTACTACCACGGCGAGAGGGTTTTCTCACTTCATCACCAGAACTTTCCCAATCATCAACTTCTCTGGATGAAGAACCCCAATTTTCATCTTCAAAGCTTTGAGAAGGACGACTCACTGGACGCCCAGAACTACGCCGCCGGGTTCTATCGCTTGGATTTTGCCTTTCATTATTGTTGCTGTTGCGACGTTCTGAACGACGGGGGGGTTGATCCTCGTAGTAGTCATCACGAGTTGAAATGTCATCTCTGCTAGCGCGAATTCTAGGACGCACGGGCCGTTCTTCCTCGTCCTCATAAGGCAGCGGCTCTAAGTCTGCATCCATCTGAGCTTCATAGTTTTTGCGATTGCGCTTGTACTGATAATTTCCGCTTACCTCTCGCTCATCATCGACAATGGGAGTGTTGCGCTTCGCTTGCTGGGTGGCTATACTTCGTAGTCGAATACTTTCAACCGCAAAAAACACAGTTGTGCCAACTAAAAGCAATTGACCAAATTGGAGAATCGGGTCTAGTCGCCATCCTTGGAAGATGAGAATAAAGCCGCACAACAACCCGACTGCTGCAAAAAAGATATCTTGATCTCGTGACAGTTCCGGGCGGACAGTGCGGAGAAAATACAGTGCTGCCCCAGCCACAGCCAGGAAAATTCCTAGAATACTGGCTGAGTTCGCCCCAAAATTTACCTGAGCCAGAATACTGGCTGAGTTCAGCCCAAAATTTATCATTGCTGTTTTCCCAATATCAAATCTATGTTAGCGAGTCACAATTAAAATCACTACTCTAATTAGTCATCATAATATTGAAGCTTCAAAGCTTCTGACTAAGAAGCTCTGAAGCTGTTCACCGAAAACTGAAAAAATGTTTTCTCAGCTACAAGTCTCCCAATCGCAAAAACTGGCGCTTTTGATGCAATGATTGAAGTAAATAGCTGAGAAATAATCCTTTGTGAGAGCCTATTCGACAATCCGAAGGATTATGAACGCTGAATTTTATCTTTTTGGCTAATGAAAATCAGAGCGCCTGTAACGGGGATCACAACAATTGCAGCACCCCAAAAGAGACTCCAAAGAAAATTTGCTAAAGCGGGCGTCATACTTCTCAACCTTTTTTTACACACTTCATCACTAATTTTAATAGTGTAGTACTTTCTTGAGAAGCCTCTAGGTGGCAACTGCTAAAGTCGAAAATTGTTATTTCTCAAGTAATGCTCAGTAAATTCAGTGCCCAGTTGCTCTCTATTGAAATAAAATTGTAATGAGAGTGCTTTACAAAGCTTCAAATTTGCTGGTGTTAGCGAAGCGCGGCTTGCCGTGCGCCCAAGTGTTTTGTTTATTGACGAGATAGCTGTTTAAACCCATGACTGGTGTTGACTTGACCGCTTGGATTCTCGGCCCCCTATTAGGGCTGATGACATTTTTATTTATATTTCGGATTATTCTCACTTGGTATCCACAAGTCGATCTCAATCGTTTGCCCTTTAATCTAATAGCTTGGCCCACTGAACCATTTTTAATCCCTTTACGAAAACTCGTGCCACCCATCGGCGGAGTGGACATTACCCCCATCATTTGGGTTGGTATTTTTAGCCTGGTGCGAGAAATTCTCCTAGGCCAGCAAGGATTATTAACTATGCTGGCTCATGTGAATTAGATTTGGGGCACAGGGCATGGGGCAAAGGGCATAGCGCAAGGGGCAAAGAAAGATCCCTCCTTTTCCCTTTTCCCTTTCCCCTTTCCCCAAGGCATTGCCATCTCCCCAATCCCCTACCCGTTCATCTCCTGCACAAAATTTGTATACACATTACCCTGCAAAAACTGTGGAGTTTCCATGATTTTCTGGTGGAATCCGATAGTAGTGGGTAATCCAGTAATGGCACATTCCCGTAGGGCGCGTTTCATACGGTTAATAGCAGTAGGACGATCTGACCCCCAAACAATTAACTTGCCAATCAAAGAATCGTAATAAGGGGGAATTTGGTAATCTGTGTAAACGTGGGAATCAATGCGAACACCAGGGCCTCCAGGAGGAAGATAGCCGCTGATCCTCCCCGGAGATGGGCGAAAATCATGATCTGGGTCTTCAGCATTAATTCGACATTCAATGGCATGACCTCGTAAAACTACTTGGTCTTGGGTAAGCTTTAGTCTTTCCCCTTGGGCAACCCGGATTTGTTCGGCAACTAAGTCTACTCCAGTAATCATCTCTGTTACAGGATGTTCTACTTGAATCCGGGTGTTCATTTCCATAAAGTAAAATTTACCGAATCTATCCAAGAGAAACTCGATGGTGCCCGCCCCAGTGTAGTTAATAAATTGGGCCGCTTTCACAGCAGCTTGTCCCATTTTCTCGCGCAAGTCTGGGTCAAGAGCTGGACTCGGAGCCTCTTCCAGTAACTTTTGATTCCGGCGCTGAATAGAGCAATCTCGTTCCCCCAAGTGGATGACATTGCCGTAGTTATCTGCCAAAACTTGAAATTCTATGTGCCGAGGACGTTCAATAAATTTTTCTATGTAAACGCCAGAATTACCAAAAGCTGCTCCTGCTTCTCCTTGGGCTGCTAGGAAAAGTTTGACAAATTCGTCTTCAGAACGCACCAAGCGCATACCCCGGCCACCGCCACCTGCTGTGGCTTTAATCATCACTGGATAGCCGATATCCTTAGCGAGTTGTAATCCCTCTTGCTCGGATTCTACCAACCCATTACTACCGGGTACTGTGGGAACTCCAGCTTTTTGCATGGTTTCTTTGGCAGTGGATTTATCCCCCATCAGCCTGATAGCTTCAGGAGTTGGGCCGATAAAGGCAATGTCATGGGCAGCACAGATTTCTGCAAATTTAGCATTTTCAGCCAAAAACCCATAACCTGGATGAATGGCAGTGGCGTTGCGGGTCAATGCAGCAGCAATGATATTGGGAATATTCAAATAACTCTTACTGCTAGCAGGTTCGCCAATGCAAACCGCTTCATCAGCAAGTTGAACGTGGAGAGCATTACGGTCAACACTGGAGTGAACCGCAACTGTCGCAATTCCCATTTCTTCACAGGCGCGGAGAATGCGAAGCGCGATTTCTCCCCGATTGGCAATTAATATTTTGTCAAACTTCATTTTGGAGTTTCGATATTAGTACCAGTAGATTGACATTTTCTCCCATCTGATGTGCAACAACGCTTTCGCGTTATTTCAAATTATGACAGGAGATTTCCAACCTTCATCTTCACCAAAGTCAAGAATTGGGCTTGCTGCCTCTAGGAGGCTTAACTAGATTAACAACATTGCCGTTGCTAATCTTGGCAAGTTTCCCGAATTAGTTTTTCCCTCAAAAGGCGTCACCTGATAAACGACACCTTTTGTCCCTCATTGTGCCTCTTAACAGTAGCTCTAACCCTTTTAATATCACTTGTGCATCTGCTACATTTCTGTCAGCCAGATACCGCCTTGAGGAAATTTATGAAACCGTACACTGAAATTGAGAACTCATCTTACTATAATTATTTTCTTGTGCTATAGTCTATATTCAGACAACATGCGCGGATGTGGCGGAATTGGTATACGCGCACGCTTGAGGTGCGTGTGGCTTTGCCTTGCGAGTTCGAGTCTCGCCATCCGCATTTTGAATTTATTAATCAAGGGTCAATAGCCAAAGGATTGAAACACCTGAGGTTTTTGACCCTTAAATCGTAAGAGGGCAGAGGGTCAGGGGAGAATAATAACTTCCCACTCATAAGTCACCAGTCAACAGTCAACATACCCCATACCCAATGACTAATGACTAATGACTAATGACTCTATTGTTTTTTATGCTTTTATAGAGATAGGTGAAGTTTTGTAAAAAACATTGACTATTACTTTTACGCCAACGAACAACTTAACACTGCCAGGGGCTTGGCATCGCTTGACTCCGATTTGGCAAGGAGGGGAGGAAGTAATTCAAAAAAGTTTGCCTCACACTCAGCTTGCACCAGCTTGGCAGCTACTACTTTTGGGGGATGGTTCGCCAACACGTCACTTAGAATTGCTGACAGGCGAGCCTACAGAAGTAGATGTCATTGATATGTCATTGATTGGTATGGACTTGGATAATGCTCCTGATTTAATCCAAGCTGTACCAGGGCCGCGATTACGGCGACAGGTATGGCTACGTACTGCTTCTGGTCAGCGATTGGCCTATGCGACTTCTTGGTGGGAAGCCAGCCATGTAGATGAGTATTTGCAAAATCGCTCATTACCTATTTGGGCTAGTTTAGCTCGTCTCCGCACAGAGTTGTATCGCGATGTGCGAGGTATTTATTACGGTTACTCTCCAGCGCTACAGTCAGGTTTTAACGTCAACGGGCCTTTTTGGGGTCGCCACTATCTATTCTGGCATCACGGACAGCCGCTTACCTTGATTTATGAAGTTTTTTCGCCTTATTTAACGAAATATTTGGGCCCTATGCAGTTAAGTGGTGTGAATGCTGAGGTATAGTCGCGAAAAGGCGACAATTTGGGTAATTTGTAGTAGAAACGCAGAATTTTGTGTCTCTACTAAAATATTGCAAATTCCCAGATTGATTTTTAATTATTCAGGACTTACGCAATAACTACGATTTTAGGTTATTACGAGCAAAGCGTACTCCACAGAGAAGCAAGCTACGCGTTGGCGAAGCGTCTCGTAGAGAAGTAATCGCCAAAAACTCTGGGATTGCTGCCCAATACTACGTTCCGGTGGCAATGACAAAATAGTGCTTGCGTAAGCCCTATTATTTGATTTTTGATTTCCAAAAATTAGCAGTTAGTTCTCAGCAAAAATAACATTCGTTTGAGATTTAAATAATACAAGTTAACGAAAATTATAATTCAATAACATATTTGGATTCTAACATCGGTAACCGATACAAGTTACTGAATACTGAATTATTCTAAGTTAGATAAAGTTAAAACCACAGATAGCAGTTGTGTAATTATCAGGAAGTGCAATTTGCTAATGACTTGCAGCTTTGTCAACTTAGTTATATCCT
This sequence comes from Nostoc linckia z4, assembly GCF_002608075.1. Lineage (GTDB taxonomy): Bacteria > Cyanobacteriota > Cyanobacteriia > Cyanobacteriales > Nostocaceae > Nostoc > Nostoc linckia. The sequence continues at coordinate 94,836 of NZ_LAHA01000026.1, read as the reverse complement.
CGAAGTGCCTGAAATAACGAATTGAAGTATCGAAAACTTTCGCAAAGGCATCCGTTTCAAGGAAGCGTTCTGCGAAATTCAACAAAGCGTGTTAAAAAAGGTAACTAACCACTAAAACAGCGTTTTTGAAACAGTACGAAAATTGATTACGGAAATACAATCTATGTCCAGGGTGGAAAAATTTATCGACTTGGCTACCCTAAATAACGAGAAACTTTTTGGTTGACCGTGCTGATTTGAGATTATTGTGGTTTATGCTCCATGCCTTGTGTGTGGAACAAATCCAAAACTTAAAATCCTCAAACTCCTACCTAGAGTAGTCGGGGTCAATCCAAAATCGTTCGACTGAGCGGAGTCGAAGTCTAAAATTTACAATCCAAAATTGATTGACTGAAGCAATCAAGTGAGTAATGAGTTTGCAAGTATAAGGTATTAGGTTTCAATGGCACCGCCTCTTGTGTCTGTTCCCATGAAGAAAAATCAGAAACCGTCTTTGGTGCTGACGCTATCGTCTGCTGGGTTATTAATTGCTGCGGGCAGTGCAGCATACTGGTTACAAAGACAACCATCTTGGAATGATTTGCTAGTAGGTGCAAATATTATTCCTGGTGATGCTTTGTTTGCGGTTTCCTTAACAACAGATCCCCAACAATGGCAGAAATTACGGGAGTTGGGGACAAAAGAAACGCAAGGAGAACTAGATAAAAATTTAGTGCAGTGGCGCGATCGCTTTCTCACCAATAATGGTTACGACTTCCAGAAAGATATTGCTCCTTGGGTAGGCAATAACATTACAATTGCCATTCTCGCACCACAAACAACGAATAAATCTGTCCCTAAACCAGTTACCACCGATGCAGATGTAACTGGGGATCAGCAGTCGATGGTAATGGTATTGCCAGTCAAAAACCCAGAAATAGCAAAAACCATCTTCGCACAACCCAAAAGTCTCAAACAAGGCCAATGGGTTGACCGCACTTATCAAGGAATTGCCATTAAACAAAATCAGGGACAATCAGGAGAAAACTTTTCGGCAGCCTTGTTAGATGGACGTTTCTTGGTGATAACTGATAGTCCTAAAGCCACAGAAAGAACCATTGATGCCTACAAAAATCAAACATCCCTGGTGAACACAGGGGGGTTTGCCGAAAATTTTCCGAAAATCGCCAATAACCAACCTTTTGCTCAATTTTACGTCAACATACCAACAGCAGCCAAAATAGCCGCAGCTTCTCCAAACCGTCCTTTACCTGCTCAAGTTTTAGCTCAACTGCAAAATAACCAAGGTTTAGGGGCAACAATGACCTTAGAGCCAGAAGGAATTCGCTTAAAAGCTGTTTCTTGGCTCAACCCTAATAGTCAACGAGTGTTAGCAGTGGAAAACAAAGCCGGGGGGATGCAAAGCCGCGTACCAGCAGAAACCTTAATGATGCTTTCTGGCGGAAATTTGCAGCGATCGTGGGCAGAATATGTTTTAACATCCCAAGGAAATCCCCTTTCACCGATCGCACCAGAACAACTGCGGAATGGTGTAAAATCTATTACCGACCTCGATTTAGATAAAGATTTACTCAGTTGGATGAAAGGCGAGTTTTCTTTATCACTGATTCCCAATACACCAAAACAAGGTTCACCAGATAATTTTCGTGTCGGTTTACTGTTCATGGTACAGACAAGCGAGCGCAAATCAGCAGAAGCATCCATCAGTAAACTTGATGAAGTAATGTCAAATCAATACCAATTCCAAATCCAACCAGGGAAAGTGGCAAATCAACCTGTTGTTAATTGGATATCACCCTATGGTACGCTAACAGCCACCCACGGCTGGTTAGATGAAAACATCGCCTTTTTTGTAGTGGGCGCTCCCATCACTGATAAAATTCTTCCCAAACCCAACAACACACTAGCTAATACTCTGCCCTTCCAGCAAACAGTTCCAACACAACTGAATCCGACAAACGGTCAATTTTACCTGGATGTAGAACGAACCGCGAAAAATTTTCCCTTACCAACTTTGATTCCCAATCAACAAACTTTGTTAAACGCAACACGCTCAATTGGTATGACATCTGCCGTCAGCGACAGTCGTAGTAATCGTTATGACATTTTCATAGCACTTAAAAAAGTGGGTGGATAGGGGAAGGGGGAAGGGGGAAAGGGGAAAGGGGAAGGGGGAAAGGGGAAAGGGGAAAGGGGAAAGGGTAAAGGAAAGATCCCTCCAATACTGCTTGCGTTTTGCATTTTTAACTCGGCATTGGGGTTGGGGTAAAGGTTAAAGGTTTTTTCTTTCTCTTTTCCCCTTCCCCTTTTGCCTTTTCCCTACCCGAAGGGTTTTGCCCAATGCCCCATTCCCCATTCCCCATTAAGCAGATAGGATCAGAACAGTCAGAATTGATATTTTAAAGAATCCACGGAGAGAAGACTTTATGAATCTGGTTGTACTCCAGAACTGGCTGGACAATGCGTCCTTTGCCGTTTTATTCCTGACGATGCTGGTGTATTGGGGAGGAGCGGCTTTTCCGAATCTGCCTTATCTAGCCGCTTTGGGGACAGCTGGGATGGCGATCGCTAATTTGTGTATGGCTACACTATTAGGGGCACGATGGATAGAAGCGGGTTATTTTCCCCTCAGCAATTTGTATGAATCTTTGTTTTTCTTAACTTGGGGAATTACTACAATTCATCTAATTGCTGAAAGTACTAGCCGTAGCCGCTTGGTTGGAGTTGCTACAGCTCCTGTGGCAATGGGAATTGTGGCTTTTGCTACCCTGACATTACCAGCCCAAATGCAAATGTCGGAGCCTTTGGTACCTGCTTTGAAGTCAAATTGGCTGATGATGCATGTCAGCGTTATGATGTTGAGTTATGCCGCTTTGATGGTAGGTTCATTGTTGGCGATCGCTTTTCTAATTGTGACTCGCGGCCAAAACATCCAACTACAAGGCAGTTCTGTTGGTACTGGTGGCTATCGCAGCAACGGCTACCGCTTACACAAAGCAGGTGAACTGATTTCTGAGCCAGCAGCACCCCCTGTAGAAAATAACGGCTTTGCTCGCTTTGAAAGCAGTAGCAATGGTAACGGTAACGCTAACACTGCTGTTTTGGGTTTAGTCACAACAACCCCAGTCGCAAATCCCAAATCTGAAATCCCAGATTCCGAACCCCTTTCACCCCAACGCCTTAGCCTTGCTGAAACCCTTGATAACATTAGCTATCGCATTATCGGACTAGGATTTCCCCTGCTGACAATTGGCATTATTGCTGGTGGCGTTTGGGCTAATGAAGCCTGGGGTTCTTATTGGAGTTGGGATCCTAAAGAAACTTGGGCGTTAATCACTTGGTTAGTTTTCGCCGCCTACCTCCATGCCAGAATTACTCGTGGTTGGCAAGGCCGTCGTCCAGCAATTTTAGCTGCTACTGGCTTTGTGGTTGTTTGGGTTTGCTATCTGGGTGTAAATCTTTTGGGTAAAGGCTTACATTCTTACGGTTGGTTTTTCTAAAAAACTCGCCAAAATATAGCAATCCTATTTCAGTTGTCAAAAATATCAGTGGTGGCTGTAGTCATCAAGCAAAGCAGATTACAGCCACCAAATCTACAAAATCATCATTTTATTTCGGATGTGCTGCTAAATCTTTGGAAAAGATAGATTTAGTCACAGGAGATTTTTATGATAGATGGATTTGAGATACTAAATCACGATGAAGTTGTGTCTATAGAACCAGACACTTTTAATAAGTTAAACATTGCTAAAACTTTTAAAGTTCGTGATTTGATTGCTGCAATTAAGGATTATATTGGCGCAGAAAATACCAATGAAGCAGATTTGTATACTCAAGGATTAAATTGTGAAGTTTTACAATTTAGCACTCAGGGATGGAAAAAAGGAAAGGTGAGACTGGCTTTAGAATTTTGTCCTGAGGGTTCTGAATCACCACTTGATGAAATTTTTCAAAAGCTCAAACAAGTAGAAAATTAATATCCAATTAGCAAAAGAACCCTGATTTATTAAATAAGTCGGGGTTCTTTGCCTCTTGATGTTTACAAATAATAATAGGACGTGCTGAGTTCGTATCAAAATTAATTAATAAAATAAAGATGTACTAATAACTGAGGAACGGTAAATCCATCATGGTAAATTACGAGCTATCAGTTCGTTTGCCCTCTTCAAAAGAACTACCTGACTCTGACGATACCCCAGTAGATAATCAATTACAAAAATCAATTCCCGATTTACTCAGAAGCGTATTAGCAATGGCTTGGGCAGATAGCATGGATTGGTTTTTTGGTATTCGTATGGGTATTTATTACGATCCAAATTTACCAGCAATAGTCCCAGATGGGTTTTTGAGCTTGGGCGTTGAGCGATTTTATGATGAAAACCTCCGCCCCAGTTATGTGCTTTGGGAAGAAAAGAAACTACCGATATTAGTACTTGAGGTAGTTTCTCACATAGATCGCGGTGAGTATTCAACCAAAAAGGCAGAGTACGCAAGATTGGGGTTTTTGTATTATGTAATTTACAACCCATTTCGTGACGAAAATTCACGTTTAGAAGTTTATAAATTAGTTAATAATGCTTATGAATTTCAAGATGGTAATCCTGTTTGGCTACCAGAAATTGGTTTGGTAATTGGCATCGAACGAGGAACTTATTTAGGCATACCACGGGAGTGGATGTATTGGTATAACCAACAAGGGCAACGGTTTTTAACACCAGAAGAAAAGGAAAAATTTGCAGAACAAAAAGCTCAGCAAGCAGAACAAAAAACTCAATTCTTAGCAGAACTGTTGCGATCGCTCGGCATAGATCCTGATTTAATTTAAAAATATTCTGCTACATTAACAAAGTCCACACTAATAGAAAATCAAGTAATCTATGAATATAAAAGTAGTATTAGAACCAAGCGATGAAGGTGGTTATACAGTTTTCGTTCCTACACTTCCAGGATGTATTAGTGAAGGCGAAACTGTTGATGAAGCGGTAGAAAATATTCGAGAAGCGATACAACTTTACTTGGAACCACTGGAAGAAGAATTGATAATTGAACAGGGAGCCATAGTGAAGGAATTGGTTTTGTGACTAGAGTTCCCAGTTTGTCATACGTTGAGATTATTACAGCTTTAGAGCGAGATGGATGGACGGTTATACGTCAAAGAGGTAGTCACATTAGACTGCAAAAACAAATGCCGGATGAAGTTTTGAAATTGACTGTTCCTGCCCATCGACCAGTCAAACGTACTACACTGGCTAAGATATTAAAACAAGCTCGGATAAACTTAGAACAATTTTTAGATTTGTTGTAGAGTCCCAACATTTAAATATTTTTCTCGTTAGCGATGCCTAGGTTGGGCTGCGCCTACGCTCGGCATAGATCCTGATTTAATCTAAAATCGAGTTCAAAGACTCATCCACGAATATTAAAGCCTCATTACAGCAATTTTCTTATAATGTAATCATATCTCATCTAGCAGAAGTAAAACTATGACTATTGAACAAACAGTTCTACAAACATTCCGAGAATTACCACCAGATAAACAGCAAGAAGTTTTAGATTTTATTCAATTTCTCAAATATAAATTATCAGTTAAAAAACCATTTTCTATATCCGAGCATCAAAAAAATTTAAGAGAAAGTAAAGACATTACTGATTTTTGGTCAGCTTTACAAGACTTTAGACAAAGGGTTGATTTAGAAAGTATTGATGATGAGACTTTTGAAAATCTACGGGATAAATCACCAGGAAGAGAAGTTAATTTATGAGTTTAAATTATTTACTAGATACTAATATTTTGTCAGAGGCTAAACGACCTCATCCCAACGAGAAAGTAATGGAAAAGCTCAGGTTATATAGACAAGAAACAGCCACAGCTATCCTAGTTATCCATGAAATGTTATATGGTTGTTTCCGTCTTCCTATTTCTAAAAAACGTCAAGATATAGAGGATTATATCAACAACGTGATTTTAGCAGAAATCCCTTTATTTGATTACGATCTAAAATCTTCACAATATCATGCTCAGGAAAGAGCTAGATTATCAAAAATTGGTAAAAATACTGGATTTATTGATGGGCAAATTGCGAGTATTGCAGTTACAAATAATTTGATTTTAGTAACGAATAATGTAGCAGATTTTCAAGATTTTGATGGTATAAACATAGAAAATTGGTTCATTAATTAAGATACTGCATTTGCCTTGGACATAACCAATGCGTTCAAATATTTCCAAAGACTGATTGAAAAGTGCGATCGCTTAATCCACTTCCCCTTTATTAGCGTAGAGAATTCCCAGTAGGTGCAACGTCGCCGCTTTGCCTTGGACATTACCAATGCGTTCATTTATTTCCAAAGACTCATTGTAGAGTGCGATCGCTTGATCCACTTCCCCTTTGTTGGCGTAGACATATCCCAGATTGTGCAATGTCTCCGCTTTGCCTTGGATATCACCAATGCGTTCTTTTATTTCCAAAGACTGATTGTAGAGTGCGATCGCTTCATCCACTTCCCCTTTGTTGGCGTAGATCATTCCCAGATTGTTCAAGGTCACTGCTTTACCTTGGACATTACCAATGCGTTCAGTTATTTCCAAAGATTGCTTCAAGAGTGCGATCGCTTGATTCACTTCCCCTTTGCTGGTGTAGAGCATTCCCAGATTGTTCAAGGTCGCTGCTTTGCCTTGAACATCACCAATGCGTTCAGTTATTTCCGAATACTGATTGTAGAGTGTAATCGCTTGATCCACATCCCCTTTGTCGGCGTAGAGAATTCCCAGTTGGTTCAACGTCACCACTTTGCCTTGGACATTTCCAATGCGTTCAAATATTTCCAAAGACTGATTGAAAAGTGCGATCGCTTGATCAACTTCCCCTTTATCGGCATAGATACTTGCTAAATTGTGCAATGTCGCCGCTTTACCTTGGACATTTCCAATACGTTCAGTTATTTCCAAAGACTGATTGAAAAGTGCGATCGCTTTTTCGATATTTCCTTGCTTTGTGTAGAAAATTGCTAGTTGGTACAACGTCGCTGCTTTTCCTCGGAGATCACCAATGAGTTCTTTTAGTTCCAAAGACTGATTGAAAAGTGCGATCGCTTCATCAACTTTCCCTTTGTTGGCGTATATATCTGCCAGTTCGTGCAACATCACCGCTTTGGTTTGGACATCACCGATGCGTTCAGATATTTCCAAAGACTGATTGAAAAGTGCGATCGCTTCATCCACTTCCCCTTTGTTGGCGTAGATATTCCAGACATTGCAACGTCACTGCTTTGGTTTGGACATCCCCAATGCGTTCAGTTATTTCCAAAGATTGATTGAAAAGTGCGATCGCTTGATTAACTTCCCCTTTGATGGCGTAGAGATATCCCAGATTGTTCAACGTCGCCGCTTTGTCTTTGACATTTCCAATGCGTTCTGTTATTTCCAAAGACTGATTGAAAAGTGTGATCGCTTGCTCCACTTCCCCTTTGTTGGCGTAGATATTTGCTATTTTATGCAACGTTAGTGCTTTCCAATAAGCATCACCAATACGTTCAAAAACTTCTAAGCACTGATTGAAAAGTGTGATCGCTTGCTCCACTTCCCCTTTGTTGGCGTAGATATTTGCTATGTTATGCAACATCGCCGCTTTGCCTTGGACATCACCAATGCGTTCAAATATTTCCAAAGACTGATTGTAGAGTGCGATCGCTTTATCCACTTCCCCTTTGTTGGCGTAGATAACTGCCAGATTGTTCAACGTCGCCGCTTTGTCTTTGACATCTCCAATGCGTTCAAATATTTCCAAAGACTGATTGTAGAGTGCGATCGCTTTATCCACTTCCCCTTTGTTGGCGTAGATAACTGCCAGATTGTTCAACGTCGCCGCTTTGTCTTTGACATCTCCAATGCGTTCTTTTATTTCCAAAGACTGATTGTAGAGTGCGATCGCTTCATCCACTTCTCCTTTGCTGGCGTAGATAATTCCCAGACAGTGCAACGTCGCTGCTTTGCCTTGGACATTACCAATGCGTTCATTTATTTCCAAAGACTGATTGTAGAGTGCGATCGCTTCATCCACTTCCCCTTTGCTGGCGTAGATAATTCCCAGATTTTGCAACGTCGTCGCTTTGCCTTGGACATCTCCAATGCGTTCAAATATTTCCAAAGACTGATTGTAGAGTGCGATCGCTTCATCCATTTCCCCTTTGTCGGCGTAGATACCTGCCAGATTGTGCAACGTCGCCGCTTTGCCTTGGACATCTCCAATGCGTTCATCAATTTCAAGGACTTGATTGTAGAGTGCGATCGCATCATCCACTTCCCCTTTGTTGGCTTTCAGTATCCCTAAATAATAATAAATTGATGCTAATTCTTGTTCGTCTTCTGCGGGACAAAGATTTAAAGCTTGTTCGTAATAGTTTAATGCTCGCTCAACCTCACCCATTTGGTGTTCACAAACACCCATTCGTTTAAGAACACTATGGTTTTGAGTAATTTCTAAGGTTGATTTGCATAGGTATATTGCTTCCCGAAATCGACCTTGACGGGACAAGCGGTTCGCCAATGAACTAGCTATTTTTACAGCAATTTCTCCATCCTTTCCCAACAACGCCAAGCGATGAATTTCTAACTTTTGTGCTTCCGTAGAACTTTCCGCCTCCCACCACAGACGATACAAAATTTGTGCAGATTGTTTATACAACTCTTCACCCTTGGGGTTTTCTGGAAACTCTAGCAACGGTGACAAAATCCGGGGAACACGATACAACCTCTCTGTGTTGTTGGTGAGGGTAACTTCCAACAAACCCAAAATTTCAGCGCGTTGAATATGACTTTCCCAACTTGAGATATCCTCACAAATCGGGTCAATAGCAGCTAGAGGAACAGGTAACTCATACACCAACAACTTCCCCAGCATTTGACGCAAAGCTGGAGTTTGCTGCTTCAGCAATTCCTGTACCAAAATATCCTCACGAAATTCCTTTACCCTATCTAGCATTTTTTGCAGAATCATCTCAACTCCCCTCTCGGCTTCCGGCGACTTCGGGGAATTTTGCAAAATCTTATCTAACCATTCCAACAGCCGAGGATTTCCATCAGCTGCTTTTTTGGCACGTTCGGGCAAATCTGGCTGAAATTGCCAACTGCCATTAAACGAATCCAGACGATTATACTTTTTAATTAAATCTGCCCCACCCAAAGCCGCCAGAGGTTCGCGGTACAGACGATGATTCAGTTCCGACAGTGTGAAATTGTAGCGACAGGTAATAATTACCTTGTGGGGAAGTTGGGAATTTTGCATCGCCTTCAGCAACGCCAGCAGTACATCCACAACTTGTGGTTGCAAGACATAAACCCCATTTCGTAATTCCAAATTAGCCTCAAAGTCATCCAGCACAAACACGAAACGCTGTTCTTTGGTATTGAGTCCTTCAGTGAAAAACTTGGTGAGGCGCTGCATCAAGGGTAACTTGCCATTGAGAATTTCATGCCCCCGTTCCGAGGTACATTGTTCGGCAAGGGTTTTCAGCAATTTATCCTCATCCAGTTGCCGAAAGTTCACCAGCCTGTGATAGCCAACCATCCTTTCCAGAAGTCGCGCCGTCACAGTACTCTTACCCACACCCCCCAGTCCGTGAATTAGTACCCCTAATGAAGTGCGAATAGCTTTGAGACAGCGTTGCAAAGTCCGCCGTCTCCCAACAAACTCAGAGGGTTTCGCCACCCGCACCTGTTGGGTATCGGGGTCTAAAAACTGTTCGTAAGCAGGTTCCGGCGCTGAGGGTGGCAAATCTCCCAACACATCCACCAACGCACCCGGACATTCTCCCTGGACATATAACCGTAACAAATGCCAGTCACGCACATTCTGTTTAAACAACTGCTGGTAAGTGCTAGCGAGTGCTTGGGCTAATTCATATCCGGCTGCCAATTTGCCGTAGAGGTGCGCGGCGGCGGCTGTCGCTGTCCGATCTTCCACAGGCCGCCCCCAACTTAAAACCGCCCTCGCCCCTTGTTCGATAAGCGCCTCAGCCATTGAAGGCACAGCCCCTTTATCTGGTGCTTGTCCAGTCCGACACCCAGACAAAAACACCAATTTGGGAAAACGAAACCGGAAGACTTCCGCCAGTTCTGCGGCTGTGGTTTCGTGGCGTTCCCCGATTTCCGTCTCCGTAATAAAATAAGGCGTATTCGGCTCTAAATCTTCTCCCCTCCTCGCTTGCGGGGAGGGGTTGGGGGTGGGGTTCTTTTCCACTTCAGAAGTAATTGACGCATGTCCTGTGAGGTGAAACACATCAAAGTCATTAAAATAGCGACTCCACACCTTACCCAACTCGCTAACGCAACCGCTTTCTTCCACCCGCAAATCTAAATTAAAATCTCGCGTATCTGCTAGAATTCTCGCTTCTTCTTGTTCAAACTCTAACTTTGGTTCCACATCTTCCGGATCGGTTGCCATAAACAATACTCGCAATTGTCGTGCTTCCACAGCAAACGCTTCCGTTTCTTTCTCAATCCAGCGCAGAGGTAACACCACTGGATTAACCCGCTTCACCAAAAAATCCTCACCATCATGCAACACTTCCCAAGGGAGATGTGCCAATTTTTGCCCGGTATCAATGGCAATTACCAACCCCTCACCGCGACAGTTAGCAATTCCCCGACTCAACCAGCGTCCATCCCCATCCAACCAAAAAAATAACTGCTGCCCGATTCCTGGTAAATTGGGCAGCAGTTTATAGTAATCTCGTTCGCCTTGCTGAAGCAAATTAGCGATTTCTGCTAATTGCAGACGACGAGATTCATAGTGCTTTTGTTGAGGTAGCCAATACCTGAGTTCAACTGTTTCTTGCGTACTTTCCCGAAGTTGAATGCGGATAGTTTGCACTTTATTTGCTGAGAGATTTGAGGATTTCCGTGATTTCCTCTATAGTAGCTTCTTCGAGAAAAATCCGGCTGCCAGTGTCAGGGTCAAGAATTACCACATCAAATTGCTTTCCTGGATGGGATTTATGCCATTCTTGATACCATTTGCGGATTTGTTCAGCTAAAGCCGCAGCACCACCAACAATGCCAACAATGGTAGCAATAGCCGCTAAAGTCCCCTCTTTTTGGGTTTGTACTTCGTAGGTTCCCGATATTCCGGGGATTTCTAGCAATGCTGCGGCAGCTGTTGGTGCGTCTTCGCCTTCGATTCCGATTTGAATTTCTGCCATAAGGTTATCTGGGAATTTATATAGTATTTTTATCTCACGCAGAGGCGCAGAGGCGCAGAGAGGATTTCTAAATTATTTATTTTGTGTTACCTAAATTCTCTTTAGAAAACCTCCGCGTACCTTTGCGTTAACCTCCGCGTACCTTTGCGTTGAAAAAAAGTTAAGATTTGAAACGGTATTAGCAATGTAGAAGCATCATTATCAATTACTTTCAGTCCCTTTTTAGCAGGTGAACAATATGGTTCAAACTCCAGTTAAAAAACTAACTTTTGAAGAGTTTCTAGAGCAATACCCTGATGGTGGCATTTACGAACTAATAGATGGAGAGATTATACCAATAGAGGCAACCAGAGCGCATAAGAATGTGGCAAGGTTTTTAATGCTTGCTTTCAATGATGAAATTAGACGCTTGAGACTTGAATATATTGCTGACAAAGATATCATTATTAGGACGTTTACTGATGCTGGGCAAGAACAAGGCAGAAATCCAGATGTGAGCGTAGTTAGTGCATCACTGTGGAACAGTAATGTTTTAGCTTACGGGGCGCTGATTAAGCCGATTCAACTTGCTGTAGAAGTCACCTCAACCAACTGGGATGATGATTACGTTGACAAGCTAGATGAGTATCAACGACTGGGTATTCCTGAGTATTGGATTGTAGATTATTTAGCGATCGCTTCTCGCGCTTATCTCGGTAATCCCAAACTCCCCACGATTTTTGTTTACCAATTAGTTGAGGGTCAATACCAAGTACAAAAGTTTACGGGCAATGACCGTATTATTTCTACTACTTTCCCCGAACTAGCGTTAACTGTTAAACAAGTTGTGGCTGCAAGTCAAATCCAAAAACTATGAGAAGTTCTAAAAATGGTATGGACTCCTCTACATGCAAAAATACATCGCACTATTAAATCGCGTCATTTATTTGAGCGTCAGCAAAGACTATTAGTCGCTGTCTCCGGCGGACAAGATTCTTTGTGTTTAATAAAATTACTTTTAGATTTAAAATCCAAATGGGCATGGAATTTAGGTATTGCTCACTGCGATCATTGCTGGCGTTCTGACTCCCAAGCTAATGCTCATCACGTCGAAAACTTAGCTCAAAGTTGGGGTATATCTTTTTATTTAGAAACAGCCAAGGAACCGATAAATAGTGAAGCTGCTGCACGGGATTGGCGATATCAAGCTTTAAGTGCGATCGCCCAAAAACATAATTATCAATATATAGTTACAGGACACACGGCAAGCGATCGCGCCGAAACTCTCCTCTACAACTTAGTTCGCGGTACTGGTGCTGATGGCTTGCAAGCCCTGACTTGGCAACGTCCCCTAACTACAGGCATTATGATAGTGCGTCCACTTTTAGAAATTACTCGCCCACAAACACAACAATTTTGCCAAGATTTTCAACTACCAGTTTGGGAAGATTCCACTAATCAAGATTTAAAATACGCCCGCAATCGCATCCGCCAAGAACTAATACCATATTTGCGCCAAAATTTCAATCCCCAAGTAGAATCAGCCTTAGCCCAAACAGCAGAACTTCTACAAGCAGAAGTGGAATATTTAGAAAAAGCTGCTCAAAAATTGCGGGAAGAGGCGATGGAATGGGGCATTGGGCATGGGGCATTGGGCATTGGGCATGAAGAAAATACCGTTCCTCTTCGGTTAAATCGTCGGGTGTTGCAGAAAGCACCATTGGCGTTGCAACGTCGAGTGATGCGTCAGGTGTTGCAGGAAGTACTAGCTGATGCACCTGGTTTTGAGCATATTGAAAAATTAACGGCTTTGATTACAGCACCAAATCGATCGCAAACCGATCCATTTCCTGGAGGTGCGATCGCTCAAGTACAAGGCGATTGGATCTGTTTGAAATAGTTAGGAGTTAGGAACTATCTCAGTATAGTAACGATTATAACCAAGACTCTTCAGCAGTTCGGTAACCACAATTTTGTCGGAGCGTATAGTCAAGATTTATGAACGCCAGCGAAATACCTTTCTCATCATAAATATAGCTATACTTGCACCTATTATACCCAATATACTCGATATACCCAAAGCAAAGAATCCAGGAGTTTCTTGATGATAATCAATAACTGTTTTAAGTACTTGATTTGGATTTTTGTCTTTAAGATAATAAATATTCAAGATTAATGAACCTTCACAACCTCCTATAGCTCCAATTAATAATCTAAATGTTTCAATAAATAAATTGGTTTTCCTTATGATAATTAGAGTAGCTATGCCAGCAAATGCTCCTCCCAATAAACATGGTGTAATTAATGTTATGAGAAGTATTAATAACGATTGATTGTCTGGTTCCCACATAACCTAAATTATTCCTGACGAGAAAATTTTTACTACTTCAAAACATTATTGATTATCTACCGCCAAACTTTGCAACAAGCTGCTAGCTTAAAACAAGAAGTTGTTAGTGTTGTTCTTTTTGGATTTTATTAGTGAAACGTGACTCAATTTATTACCAACTTTTTAAACGCTTTCCTGGATTGCTTTTTGAACTGATAGATTACCGTCCTGAGCAGGCAAAGAACTATCGATTTGAGTCCGTTGAGGTGAAAGAAACAGCCTTTCGCATTGATGGGGTCTTTTTACCTCCAGATGGTGCAACATCCAGAATTATCTTTTTTGCAGAAGTTCAATTTCAGAAGGACGAAGCTCTTTATCATCGCTTCTTTACTGAGTCAATGATGTATTTGAACCGGAATCAGTCTCAATATGACGACTGGTATTGTGTGGTAATTTTTCCGTCACGCAATTTGGAACCAAGCGATACCAGAACTCATCGAATATTTTTAAACAGCGACCAAGTGCAGCGTATTTATTTGGATGAGTTAGGCAGTTTTAATCAGCAGCCAATAGGCATCAATTTAATGCAGTTGACAATCGCCTCAGAGAAAGCGATCGCACAACAAGCAAAGCAATTAATTCAGCGGGTACAATTAGAGTCAACAGACGCACTGCCGAAAAACGAAATCATAGATATTATTACCACAATTGCTGTTTATAAGTTTTCGACCTTGAGTAGAGAGGAAGTAGAAGCTATGCTGGGATTGACTTTACAGGAAACAAGAGTTTACCAAGAAGCAAAAGCTGAGGGTCGGGAAGAACGGGAAGCTGAAATACTGAAAGTTACCGTCCCCCTGTTACTAAAAACAGGGATGAGTGTAGAAGAGATTGCTCAACAACTCAATGTTGATGTAGCAGCTGTCAGGCTTGCTGCACAGCAGAATGCCTAGTCACTCGCCTTGAACTAAAGTTCAAGGCTAATAGCTCAAGTTATTCTTAGGAATTTCCAAATAAAAAAATCTCTCACTGTTCAGTGTCAACCGCGAACAGTCAACTGACTTTTCAAGAAGCTAACAATTCTGGTTGAGATATCAAACTTTGGAGAGTTTGGCGGATCTGAGTAATGGCCTGTAACTGATGCTCGCCAGTTTCCTGGAATTTATCTAAAGATTCTCCAATTCCTTGGAGCTTTTGCCGTAAACTATCTAGACAATCTTGAATTGGTTGTAGTGCTTCTTCATAAAGATTGACTCGACCACGACATTGAGCTGTTGCTGTTCTCAGAGACAACAAGTTTTCCTCGATCGCTTTGAGTTCTTGCTGCTTCTCCTCTAAATCGTGGGTTTGATTGTCAATCATTCCTTGAGCTAAATCGATACCAGCACGCATCTGCTCAATTTCACGTTCTAATTTTTGGATTTCCTGTGAATGTTGTTGTCTCTGGGTTTCAATTCGTAACAGAATTGGCTCTAAATTAATTTGATTACCTTCTTTTTCGTCAGCAACAGTATGTCCTTGTCGCCGTAGCAATATATTTTGATGTTGTTTGAGAAAGTTCTGCCGCTGTATCATATTACGGCGTTGTCCCACTAAACTGGAATTTAACATCTGATAGTGGTCGTTTTCATCCCTGAGTTCCAGTTCTAAATTGATGTGGTCTTGGTCAGATGCTTGGTTTAATTTATTTTGCAGTTCTTCTATAGTTTCTTGCTTATATTTCAGTTCTTGTTCTTGTTCGTGAACAAAACTTGCATCTATTTGTAATTTATACTCTAAGTCTTGGACTATCTTTTGTAGTTCATCTAAAGGCATTTTCTGTAAAGCTTCTACATCAACTGGCTGGCCGAGAACCACATCACCAGATGTTGCAGCTAAAG
This sequence comes from Nostoc linckia z4, assembly GCF_002608075.1. GTDB lineage: Bacteria > Cyanobacteriota > Cyanobacteriia > Cyanobacteriales > Nostocaceae > Nostoc > Nostoc linckia. Next base: position 79,452 of record NZ_LAHA01000026.1, on the reverse strand, counting down.
TGTGAATTTGCTGATATAAATCTTCTTGATTGCGTAACTGTTCTTTTAGTATTTGAATATACTCTTGTTTGCTCTTAAGCTCTGCTGTACTGATTTGCAATTGCGCTGTTTGCTGGACTAGGGAATTTTGTCCTTGTTGCCATGCATTTTGGCGATCGCTAAATATTTGTGACAAACGCTCAACTTCTTCATGTTGTTGAACAATAGCAGTTTTTTGTTGCTGGAGTTGTTCCCAGTGGGGACTTAGAATAGCTTGCTGCTTTTCTATCAATTCAAAACCAACATCAAGGTGTTGTTTTACTGTTTCTGTGGGAACAACGCGACTTGATAAGCGATTGAGTAACTCACTCATCGCCCGACTTTGTTCCTCATCCAAAACTGTCCCTTGTTTGAAATCTGCTTGACGCTCTTCTAAGCGACGTTGCTCGCCCCGCAAATGCTCCCAAGCACCTTCCAATTCCTGACGGTTGCGCTCAATTTCCCCTTGTAAGCGTTCAATGTCGCTACGAGATGTATCAACTTCTTGTTTTTGCTGCTCCAATTGTTGCAACTCATCTTCCATGTTTTGCAACTGTTCTAAGCGTGCTTCCATTTCCATTTCACGCCGATTCAACTCTTGCGCCTGAAACGTCAGCGACTGTTTCCACTGATCGATTTCATCTTCCTTGAGCTTAAATTTTTCCAATTGGCGAGAAAAATTCTGCAAAATATTCACTAGCGGCCGCCCTGCTTCTTGAATCCGTTGTACTTGACGATTCGGATTCAGTTCAGCCAGCACTAAAGCGCCATCATTTAATTTGCTTGCTTCCTCAGCAGCAATCACTTCTTCCGACACAGTACTCCAATTCTGGTCAGTTCGCTGACAAGCTAGTAGTTTCAGTTCGGTTTTACCACCACCACTGAGTAAACCACCTTTCTGTTTTTGTACTTCTGCTAAATACAGCACACTGTTAGTCCTTATTGATGCACTTAAAGTTCGTGTTTTGGGATATACCTGAAATAATTCTGTTTAGTTGTCTCACTTAACCAAAGTCGAGGAGGGCAAAACAGACAAAAAAACTATTTATAAACGCGAGATGTTACGTCTTGATACTTAAAGAAGTCCAAAAAATAGATTATTCCAGTTAATGCTTTGACTGTTGACAGTTAACAGTCAACAATCTTCTATGGAATATTTTTTTACTTGGAAGTCCCTTATAGAAGCGACTTGACCGCGCCTTTATATTTTGTACTGATGACAGTGATGATGACTTCCGTGTTAACACTAACTTTGTCTAAATGTATTACGAAAGATTAAGGTTTATAGCTGTGTCGATTTTAGATTTGAGATTTTAGATTTGAGATTAAAAATTACCTCAGTACTCCTTAACTACGGAACGCCACACCTAGCTTGCTTCCACGAAGTGTTACAAACAAGCTATATGCTTCGATGTCAGTGGATCGAAGTCTCCTGAAGTCCGAAAACCCTTCCACTACAGTAGCTCCTTTACAAATCCAAGTCCCCACCCAAAGCGATCTATTTCAATCCACAATCCAAAATCTAAAACCCAAAATCCAAAATTGATTGACATACACAACTCAGAAACGACGTAAACGCCACCATCAGGAGTATTTTTTAACTCAATGCAGGGAAATTTAAATGAAATTGATATTTGCAGTATTTTGCAACTAATTGAGTTGGGACAACGAACTGGGCAACTATGGGTAGAAGCTCATAGCTACTACCATAACCACAAATCTGCTACAGACAAAGCTAGTAAATATCTTCTCAAACAACAGTCTTGGTTCGTTTTTTTCCTCAATGGTCAAATCATCTATTGTCAACAAGGAGAAAGTAGTTTATCGAGGATTAGCGATTATTTACGTCATTACCGAGTTGAGATGCGACTTGCTGACAAACAAATTGCTTCTCTCTCATCAACTGACGCACCAGAATATGCGTATATTTGGGCACTCTTGGAACAAAATATCATCAGCCCCAAAATAGCTGCTAGCATTATCCAGGGTTTGGTACATGAAACCCTATTTGACCTACTGAGCTTACATCAAGGTAACTTCATTTTCCGTCAAGGTACGGCACTTGCCCCGCAACTAAATACTTTTGATATTGCTCCCTTTGTAACCAAAATTACCAAGCAAGTGCAAGAGTGGAAGCAACTTTATCCACACATTCAGTCTCCAGAACAATTACTGGTATTATCTGACAAAGTTCACACACACTCGTCACTACCAGCAGCAACCGTCAATAAGCTACAACATTGGGCTGATGGTAAAAGCTCCCTGCGTCAACTGGCTCGTTATCTCAACAGAGACATTTTGACAGTGGCTAAGGCAATATATCCATACGTACAACAAAGTTGGCTTCAGTTAGTATATTCAGCGAGTAACCAACCGGAGATTCACATAGAAAATTCAGACTTGAATCAAAAAAGCAGAGGGCGGATAGTATGTATTGACGATGCGATCGCCATCGGTGAGACTATAAATTCCATCCTACAAGCACAAGGTTATGAAGCGATCGTTCTGACTAATCCTTTAGAGGCAATAAGTCTGGTTTTTCAACTTCAACCGGATTTAATTTTATGTGATATTGCCATGTCGGAATTGGAAGGATACGAAGTTTGCGCCATGCTGCGACACTCAACAGCATTTCGGCTGACACCGATTGTCATGCTTACTGGTAAAGATGGATTTATCGATCGAGTCAAAGCTAGCATGGTCGGCGCAACAGATTATTTAACAAAGCCATTTACAGACAATGAATTACTTATGGTTGTAGGGAAATATATCAATAACTGATGAAAATGGGCATTGGGTATGGGGTACAAGAATTTTAGATTTTAGATTTTGGATTGAACAATCTAAAATCTAAAATCCAAAATCCAAAATATAAAAAGATCGAAGACTTGTGGATCTACTAAAAGATGAGGTAAAAGATGTTATCACAGAATGAGCCAACCCAGTGAAACCTCAATATCCAGGAAATTAGTGAAAAGCTAAATTTAATTTATACAGTTAATACTTGCGGGGGAATCAGGGAATGTTCCAAATAGGAACGTTACATCAGGAGGTAGATAGACACTTATGAGTACAGTTCTGATTGTCGAAGACAGTATCGCGCAAAGGGAGATGATCACAGACCTCCTGAAAGCAACTGGACTAACAGTCACCCATGCCAGTGACGGATTAGAAGCATTGGAGGCAATTCAAGTAGCACCTCCGGATTTAGTGGTGTTGGATATTGTCATGCCCCGAATGAACGGCTACGAAGTTTGTCGGCGGTTAAAATCCGATCCCAAAACCCAAAATGTCCCTGTGGTTATGTGTTCTTCCAAAGGCGAAGAATTCGATCGCTATTGGGGAATGAAACAAGGTGCAGACGCCTACATTGCCAAACCCTTTCAACCAACAGAGTTGGTAGGAACAGTCAAACAACTGCTGCGAGGATAAGGATAAAAGCAATATGGTCAGCAAACCGGACTTTTTAAGTGGCAGCGGTCAAGATCATTTTCGACCAGAATTACAAGTAGAAAGTCCTGAAGGTGAGTTACATCTGAGGTTTTACATTCCCTCGCATCAGGAGTTTGCACTACAAGCAACTGGCATTCGGGAAGTAATCGAACTAAGTCCTGATAGAATCACCCCGATTCCTAATGCTTCTCCTTTACTTTTGGGTACTCTAAATTTACGAGGTCGAGTTATTTGGGTGGCTGATTTGGGTCAATTTTTAGGTGAACCAAGTGCATTAAACACTGATAAAGCTGAAATTCCAGTAATTGCCATTGAAGAACAAGACACAATAGTGGGTTTAGCAGTGGAGGAAATCGGTGGTATGGACTGGCTGGATGTCCAAAATCTCATGCCACCAAATAGTGTTCCAGATACTATGGCTCCTTTTTTACGTGGCGAGTGGGTATTAGGTGCTAAAAATAATCAGTGTCTACGACTGCTCGATCAAACGGCTATATTACGGAGTGCGCGATGGGCAGGATGAAATTGGAGGAGGAAATGTCAGCAAGTATTGACGATCGCGAGCCAACATATCAACAGGCGATGACCGCCTATGTTCAAAGGAATTATGACGTTGCTGCCACTTTAGTTGACCAAGTGGTGCAAAGTTTACCAGATGACCCAAACTCCCATTTATTAAGGGGTCACATCTACTATGTTTTGCAGCAGTACGATGTTGCAAAACAAGAATATCAACATGTATTAGACTTGACTAACGACCCAGAAATTATTGGTTTTGCCAATAATGGAATTGAAAATATTAATCAATATCTAGAGTCGTTTGGGGGCCAGCTTGATACATCCGCTAGACAAGAACAAATCAATTCTCTAGAGATGTCCGATGCCCTGGCATATAGCGAAGAACAATTGGAAGATTTGTCTGCTAGTGAAGAATTTGACAGCCAAAATCTGGATTTAAACTTTTTTGGTGATGCTCAACAAAGTGTGAATACAGTTGAAGATAATTCTTCCAACAATCCATTCGATATACCCACAGAAGGCACCGTTGCCACAGAAGATATATCAGATTCTTCTATAACTTTTGGCGAAGACCCTTTTGCTTTAAATGAAGAATTAGCAGCACAAGAGGCAAATAGCGACAGCGACAAGGAAGAAACAGAATTAGATTTACCTGCTTTTTGGGAAGAAGATAGCTTCCAACAAGGTCTCGAAGAATCATTAGTGAATAATCATTTTACAGAAAATGAAATAAATTCTACTAACGAAAATTTAGCGATTAACGATCGTCACTACTCCTCAAACTCTACCTCAAATATTAGTACCGATAACAATAATTTTGCTGAGTTTTTGAGCGATTCCCAACCGGAAGATTCTAGTATTGATAGTTTAGAACTCGAACAGCCTCATTTTGCAGATGAAACTGTATTGATTGCTGACAAACAACCGAACAATCGGCTGACAACCAATAACTTAGAATATAATACTCAAGATAATTCATCAAACCACAAATCAAACAATTCGTTGGCACAAAGAGATTTAGACACAGAATCAAAAGCCCCACCAAATTTTTCTGATAATTATTCATCTGGAGAAGATAATTTTATTGCAGATAAAAAGCAGTTTAAATCACTTGAATTCTTAGATAAAAACAGCTTTGATGACGATGAAAGTTTTGATATCCAGGCCTTTGAGTCTGCCTTTGGTTCAGAAAGCTTTGACTCGGATGAAGAGTCAAACAATATAATGAATCGAGAAAATTCTAAGAGCAATATAGAATTTTTAGATGACTTTGAGGAATTTGATGATTTAGGCAATATTCCAGGTTTTGACCTCATTGAAGGAGATGCTGATTTTGTTGATGTGGCAATGCATTCTGCCACAGCAGAAACCGGTAATACTGGACGCGCTCAAATCTTGGATGCTTTTCCAAGTACTACAGCAGATCGGGAAGAGGAACTATTTACCATCACTGGTTCCCACGAACCAGTTCCAGCCTTTACCCAACCGGAGGTCTCCAAGGCAGAACCCAGTGTCAGCGTCGAGCAAGGCTGGTTAGCACCATTAGAAAATGCTCCCATCCAAAGAAAACAATGGTTAATTGCTGGAACTGTGGGTATTGCCTCAGCACTAGTTGTAGCCACAGTCAGCTTTGTAGCCACAACCTTTTCTGTTCCCCAACAAAGAGAAAGCGTGCGGAATACAGGTTGGGCAATGGCACTAGCAGCTGGGCTGACTGGTTTTGCCACCGCAGGTTTCATGGGAAATCTTACACTCAAGCAAATTCGGCGTACAACCAAGGATTTGCAAGCTCAGTTTGATGCTGTAAGTCAGGGAAATCTGAATGCTCAAGCCACGGTGTATTCGGAAGATGAATTGGGGCATTTAGCCAGTGGCTTTAATGAAATGGCGCGAATTATTTTCACCACCACAAATGAAGCCCAACGCAAAGCCGACGAACAAGAGGAAGCCAAGGAAAATCTCCAACGCCAGGTGATTCGGTTGTTGGACGATGTGGAAGGAGCTGCTAGAGGCGATTTAACGGTGCAAGCTGAAGTCACAGCAGACGTACTGGGAGCCGTAGCTGACGCCTTTAACCTGACAATTCAAAACCTGCGGGATATCGTCCAACAGGTAAAAGTGGCAGCCAAGGAAGTGACAAAAGGTGCAACCAACTCCGAAACCTTTGCTAGAGCCTTGTCTAGTGATGCTTTGCGCCAAGCAGAAGAATTGGCTGTAACGCTGAATTCTGTACAGGTAATGACCGACTCGATTCAGCGGGTAGCAGAGGCGGCGCGGGAAGCTGAAACCGTCGCCCGCGATGCCAGCACCATCGCTCTCAAGGGTGGCGAAGCAGTAGAAAATACTGTGGCAGGGATTTTGGAAATTCGCGAAACTGTTGCCGAAACAACTCGCAAAGTGAAGCGGCTGGCGGAATCTTCCCAAGAAATTTCTAAAATTGTGGCGTTGATTTCTCAGATTGCTTCCAGAACAAACCTACTAGCACTCAACGCCAGTATTGAAGCGGCAAGGGCGGGAGAAGCCGGACGCGGGTTTGCAATTGTAGCAGATGAAGTGCGCCAGTTAGCAGACAAATCTGCTAAATCCTTGAAGGAAATTGAACAAATTGTGATGCAAATCCAAAGCGAAACAGGCTCCGTAATGACTGCGATGGAAGAAGGCACACAACAAGTAATTAAAGGCACAAAACTGGCAGAAGAAGCCAAGCGATCGCTAGAAAATATCATTCAAGTGGCAAATCGCATCGATATATTAGTGCGTTCTATTACTAGCGATACTGTGGAACAAACGGAGACATCCCGCGCCGTCGCCCATGTAATGCAATCAGTAGAACTTACAGCCCAAGAAACATCCCAAGAAGCACAGCGAGTTTCTGGTGCCCTACAACACCTGGTAGGTGTATCCCGCGACTTAATCGCCTCCGTGGAACGTTTCCGAGTGGAAACCCTTGAAAGTAGGTAAAAAAGTTAGGAGTTAGGAGTGAGGAGTTAAAAATAAAAACTATAACTTGGAATCAAGTTAGGAGTCAGGAGTTAAAAATAAAAATCACAACTCACAACTCATAACTCACAACTCACAACTCATAACTCATAACTCATAACTCATAACTCACAACTCACAACTCATAACTTTTGCTATGCTGCCGGAACAACAACAGCGGATTTTGGGTTACTTTATTGAAGAAGCCAGGGATCACCTGAATACAATTGAACAGGGGTTGCTGAATCTAGAGAGTACCCTTAACGACCCGGAAATGATTAGCGAAGTCTTCCGGGCGGCTCACTCCATCAAAGGAGGAGCAGCAATGCTTGGATTGACTAGCATCCAGCATACCTCCCACCGTCTGGAAGATTGTTTCAAAGTTCTTAAAGAACATCCGGTTCAGGTTGACGAAAAGTTAGAGTCTTTATTCCTTGGTGTATCTGATACCCTGAAAGCGCTGTTAGAACATTTGAGCGGCCCTTATGGTCTTTCTGAAGAAACAGCTAATACATTGATGTCAGAAACCGAACCTGTGTTTCAGTGGCTCAATGAGCATCTAGAACAACTTGTAGAACAAGGAAATAGTGGAGCAGCTGGTTCATCTGCAAGGGAACAAGGAAGTTCTGTAGAGAATGTTTCCACACTGACAGAACTTTTCCTGCGGCGAGATATTCCTAATTTGACAGAAGAAGGGCATCAGGAATCAGAAATATCTTTTGCTGTAGCACCACAAGAAGTTTTATCTACCGCCAGCAGCAAAGAAAACCGTGATTGGAGTGACTTTCAAACCCAAGTGCTACAAACACTGCGGGAAATGTTGCAACTATTCAAGCAGACAACAACATCTTCAACTCGGCAAAATCTCCAGGAATGCTGTCATCAGTTAGTTAAACTTGGTGAAAGTTGGAATTTATCCAACTGGTGTAGTTTGTGTCAAGCTGCGGCTAATGCGATCGCTAATCCCGAAAATACCTACCTGACTTTAGCAAAAATCGTCATCACCGAAATCAAGCAAGCCCAAGAATTAGTTCTCCAAGGTAAAGAAGCTGAAATTGCAATTAGCGAACAACTAAAAGCACTGTTGACCTTTGCAGAAATTGAGTTGTCAGAAATTACTTCTGATTTAGTGAGCGAACAGTCTCCAGCAAAGTCAAACGCTCAAGAAACTGAGGACGCCCAAGAATTTATCACTAATTTCTCTGAGCCAATTGAACAACTGAATGTAGAAGAATTACAACAAACATCACCAAATCATGGAATTGAGACTAGCTTTAGTTTCACTCCACATGAGGAAGTACATCCAATCAGTAAGAATCTTGACCCCAACGGCCCAGAGGTAGGGATAGCCGAGTTAAATACCCTTGCTGATTTATTTGAAGGCGAGACTCCTGATTTAGACGAACCTTGGCATCAAGAAGAAACTTTAGAAATTACTTCTACCGATGAATTGGGAATTAATTTCAACAACAATGAACCGGAAGATTCTGATGGTGACTTATCAGATTTACTTTCATTTGATGAGGATACCAGTAATGAGCAGCAGACTACAACCACTGCTAAAACAGAAGATTTATCGTTGTTATTTGGTGACAATTTCCTAGACAAAGAAAATTCTGAACTGCGAAATCAACAAATACCTGTTACGAATCTAGAGTTGAGTGATATCAATGAACTAGATTTTAATTTAGATGCAGATTCGGAAGCTATTTTATCAGAATTGACGGAACAAAAAAATCCAGACATTGTTCCAAATACTATTGATGATGATAACGATGTAGTTGCAGATTTATTATCACTGACACTAGACGAACCTGAACTATTGATACCAGGGGAAGTAACTCAACCTGAAAATGATACTTTTGCAAGTATAGAACTATCCAGCAACCAAGATAACACTTTTAATAACTTATTTTTAGAAACTGAAAATAAAAATTGGGTAGAAGAAATTACCCCCAATGACTATGTAGAATTGTCTCAAACAACAGATTTATCTTTAGATAATTTATTTGGTGAGCCAGGAGAACATCCAGTAACACCAAATAACGATTCTGAAATTGGTGATTTATTCGATATAACCTCAATAGATACATCTGAGTTTTCTCCAGTAGAAGATGATTTGAGTAACTTCTGGAGCCAGGAAAATACAGAAGAAAAATCACAAGCAGAACTGGAATATTTGGTTGAAACAAATTTAGAAAATTTATTAGAAGAAAATTTATTTACTGCTAGTAATGATGATATTTTTATTGATAATCAAAATTCCCAATCTGCTGCTATAGATGATTTTGATATAGAAGATTTTCATCTGGATTTAACATTATCATCAGAAGTCGGTGATGATTTATTTGAAGAATCAAAATTAATTAATTCAACTATTCTCCCTGAAATTAACGAAGTAGGAATACTAGAAGAATCAGCCCCGTTGTTTGCATCGGATTCCAGAGACGAGGAAATTCACAGTTCATTGCAACAGCCAGAAACTGTTGATTTCATTCCAGAGTTTACTAATCAGTTGTCAGAGATATCTGCTGTTGATGCTACTCAAAAATCTTCAGATTTAGAACCATTGGAGGAAAATTCCCAACTGCTGTTTGAGGATGTAGCCGTTGATGATTCCACCTACATTCAAATGGAAACTCCAGATGATGTAGTGGCTGAACTCTCAACTCCAGAATTATCCCCAGGACAAACAGATGATTTGTTCGGCTCCTTTGAAGAAAATCCCCAACTACTGTTTGAGGATGTAGCCGTTGATGATTCCACCTACATTCAAATGGAAACTCCAGATGATGTAGTGGCTGAACTCTCAACTCCAGAATTATCCCCAGGACAAACAGATGATTTGTTCGGCTCCTTTGCAGAAAATCCCCAACTACTGTTTGAGGATGTAGCCGTTGATGATTCCACCTACATTCAAATGGAAACTCCAGATGATGTAGTGGCTGAACTCTCAACTCCAGAATTATCCCCAGGACAAACAGATGATTTGTTCGGCTCCTTTGCAGAAAATCCCCAACTGCTGTTTGAGGATGTAGCCGTTGATGATTCCACTTACATTCAAATGGAAACTCCAGATAATGTAGTGGCTGAACTCTCAACTCCAGAATTATCCCCAGGACAAACAGATGATTTGTTCGGCTCCTTTGAAGAAAATCCCCAACTGCTGTTTGAGGATGTAGCCGTTGATGATTCCACTTACATTCAAATGGAAACTCCAGATAATGTAGTGGCTGAACTCTCAACTCCAGAATTATCCCCAGGACAAACAGATGATTTGTTCGGCTCCTTTGCAGAAAATCCCCAACTGCTGTTTGAGGATGTAGTCGTTGATGATTCCACCTACATGCAAATGGAAACTACAGATGATGTGGTGGCTGAACTCTCAACTTTAGAAAATTCAACTTTATTCGACATCGGCTCAGAAGTTTTAGATACTGAAAATAATAATTTAGAAACTACCGTTGAATTTGCAGAAAACAAAAATTTAGAAAATCCAGAAATCGGTTTTATAAATGATTTATTAGCATCAGCAGAAAATCTAGCAACCAATGAATTAACAAAAACAATTATTTCTGAAACTGGAGAAACAGATAGCAACCGAGAAGCGAATTTATTAAATTTAGCAAAGACATCTGAAGCTGCACCAGTGTTAGAGTCAGAAAATGCTGTTGCCGTAACTGAAGAATTGATACAAACACAAACGGTTGAAGAAGTTACTTCAGAAGATGAATTTGCCAACTTGGAAGCATTATTAGGAGAGAAAATAGCACCTCTTGAGAAAACTCAGGAAATGCCAGAAGTGGATTTTGCTGCCCTAGAAGAATTGCTAGGTACAGATAATAATCAAGGGGCTGTATCTAGGGATGTCTCCGACAAACTACGCCAACACCAGCCCTTAACTCAACCAGTCCCAGCAAAAACTCCGCCTCCAGCACCAAGGGTAGATGAATTTAGCGATTTAGAAAAGTTGCTGGCAGAAGCAGATCAAACCATATCACACTCAGCACTAACAAAACCCAACACCACTAAAACTCCACGTCCCTCTACTCGTCGTACTGCCAGATTTGAAGAAACCATGAAAGTTCCAGTTAAGCAACTGGATGATATGAGCAATTTAGTTGGGGAGTTGGTGGTAAATCGCAACACCTTAGAGCAGGATCACGAACGGTTGCGACAATCATTGGATAACTTGTTAATTCAGGTGCAACAACTCTCGGATGTGGGAGCGAGGATGCAAGAGTTATATGAGCGATCGCTTTTGGAAGCTTCTTTGTTAGCCGGACGCAAAGCCAAAGAATCTGGTGTCAATTCCCAAGACTCTAATTCCGACAGAGGTTTTAGCGAGCTAGAAATGGATCGCTTTACTCCCTTCCACACACTCTCCCAGCAGATGATTGAGCGCATTGTCCGAGTGCGTGAGTCTGCTAGTGACATTGATTTTGTCACCGAAGAAACCGAACGAGTCGCAAGGCAATTCCGCCAGGTAACCACCCAGCTACAAGAGGGACTCACAAGAGCGCGAATGGTGCCCTTTGCCCAAACTATCGATCGCTGGCGGCGGGGTGTGCGCGACAACGCCATCAAGTGTGGCAAACAAGTGGAGTTGGTAATTGAAGGTGGCGATACTTTAATTGACAAGATGATTTTAGATCATCTTAGCGATCCATTAACTCACATGCTCAATAATGCGATCGCTCACGGTATTGAAACCCCAGAACAAAGGCAAGCGGCTGGTAAACCACCTGTGGGAATTATTACTATCCGTGCCTTCCACCAAGGTAACCAAACTGTGATTTCTGTAGGGGATGACGGCGCAGGTATCGATCCCGCACGGGTTAAAGCCAAGGCAATCAAAATTGGTATGATTACGGAAGCTCAGGCAAAAACCATGTCTCGCCTGGAAGTCTACGACCTACTATTCCAGTCTGGTTTTAGCATCAAAGACCAGGCAGACGAAATTTCTGGTCGCGGTGTGGGTATGGATGTGGTGCGTTCTGCCATTAGCGAAATTCGCGGTACAGTGAACACCGATTCTGCAATTGGCAAGGGAACCACTTTCACAATTCGTTTGCCACTGACTTTGAGTATTTGTAAAGCTCTGTGTTGTGTCTCTGATAGAGCCAGAATCGCCTTCCCGATGGACGGGGTAGAAGATACCCTCGACATCCCAATGAAAAATATTCAGCATAACGCCAACGGACAATCGTTTATTTCTTGGCGCGATACCCTGCTACCATTCCGACCTTTAAAAGAACTCTTAACCTTTAATCGCCAAATTAGTCGCGGTAACGTGTATGGCGGTAACCGAGATGATGATATGGTTTCTGTGGTTGTGGTGCGATCGGCAAATACTCTAATTGCCCTACAAATTGATTTGGTGTTGAGCGAACAAGAAATCGTAATTAAGCAATTTGAAGGGCCAGCACCTAAACCCATTGGTGTAGCTGGAGCCACAGTTCTCGGTGATGGTCGGATTATGCCCATCGCTGACGTGTTAGAAATCATTGACATCTTCCAAGGACGAATTTCTACACAAATTGGTGGTAGTTCTTGGCAACAAAAAGCTAGTTCCACAGACACCCCAGCTACCAAGATTGACCCGACAGTGCTAATTGTTGATGACTCAATCACAGTGCGAGAATTACTGTCTCTGACCTTCAACAAAGCAGGTTATCGCGTAGAACAAGCGCGTGACGGTCAGGAAGCTTGGGATAAACTCCGCTCCGGTCTGCCTTGCGATATCGTATTTTGCGACATTGAAATGCCCCGTTGCGATGGTCTGGAGTTACTCTCTCGCATTCAGAAAGATTCCAACCTCAACCACCTACCCATTGCGATGCTCACTTCACGAGGTGCAGACAAGCACAGACAAATGGCAGTGCAACTAGGCGCAAGTGGCTACTTTACTAAGCCTTATCTTGAAGAAGCGCTACTAGAAGCCGCATCGCGGATGCTTAAAGGAGAGAAACTCGTTAGTTAAATCAGCCCTCTAGAGACGTTGCAGTGCAACGTCTCTACAACGGTAAATCAAGGGTTTTAGCGTCTAATCCACATAATGCGTAAATTCAGAAATCCATATATCTAGGAATGATACAAATCCAGGTAGGTGTAAGGGCGAACGGTTGTTCGCCCCTACAAGTTCTTGGGTGTGTATCAAGATTTTGCTAAATTGGTATTACTCGCTATTTTTAAGCTAGCTTTTATTTTCAAGCTCGTAATTCACAGTATTTACACGGTCTGAGGTTTTACTTTTTATCTCATATATAGTACAATTGTTCTAAAGGTGAAAATAGCACGTATCGCCCCGGCTTTTGACGGGGCTTTTTGTTTGAGAATAGACCTCTTGCTTTCATTAGACTTCTAAGAGAATTGGGGTAAAGGGTAAGGGGTAAAGGGCAAAGGGCAAATAAAAACCCTTTTCCCTTTAACCTTTTCCCTTTCCCCCCTCTTGCAAAAGTAACTTTTGTAAGAGGTCTATTGCTTTTTGCACTCTTGTGGGAAAAGGGATACATCTTTATTGGGGAAAGGGAAAATACCAAACCTTTCCCCGTTTCACCTTTTCCCGACTTCTCTTAGAAGTCTAATGATTATGTAAAAATTATTTGTAGATTTAAAATAAAACCAGGGAGAACATCTTCACCAGATAAACTTGTGGGAAATTGTAAAACTTCAGGTATTTGATTAGAACGATAAATTTCGACTTGTTTATCTTTAGGATTAATTAACCAACCCAATTGTAAGCCATTTGCTAAGTATTCTTGCATCTTAGTTCGAGTATCTTCTAGATCGTCAGTTTCAGAAATTAGTTCTACGGCAAAATCTGGACACAATGGGAGAAATTTTTTTCTTTGTTGTGGTGTGAGAGCATCCCATTTTTCTCTTCTTATCCACGAAGCATCAGGAGAGCGAGTTGCACCATTAGGAAGTTTAAAACCAGTGGAAGAATCGAAAGCTTTACCTAAATTATTTTTGCTATTCCAAAACCAAAGTTGTCCTAATAAATCAAAATTACGATTACCCGTTTCTCCTCCTGTGGGTGGCATGATTACTAGTTCTCCATGAGATGTTAATTCTAAACGTAAATCTTGGTTTACAGCAATAATCTGTTCAAATTCTTCATCTGTAAACTGGAGATTAGCTGGTAAGTTTAAAGTCAAAACAGTCACGTCGCTTGGCTCCGAATTCAAAATTCAAAACTTGTACTGAGCGCAGCCGAAGTACTCAAAATTCAAAATTCCAGATACCCATAAATAAATAATGGGGTTTGTATCTTTTTTGTTTTTGGTCAATTGCACAATCACTTCATTTGTCATTAGCAAAGAACGAAGGACTATGGCTCATGACGGGCTTAAGCAAATAATCTGCAACTTGGACGCACACTAGCTTAGTACAGCTTTGCATAAGATTGTAGCGAATTGCGGGTTGAAATTTAAACGTATAGGCGCTTCTTTTTTCCGTAGGGTAGGGGCGCAGAGAATTCGCTACGAATTCATGAAATGTTGTACCTAGTATATACTCCAAATCTGCAATGTATGTTTGTAATATGTAAAATAGTATTTTTAATCTGATATTATGTACTCTGAAAAACCCCTCACTTATCCATCCAGTCACAAGAGTAATCAAATCGATAGTTATCACGGTACTGTGGTTACAGATCCCTACCGTTGGTTAGAAAATCCTGATTCCCCAGAAACAAGGGCTTGGATTGAATCACAAAATCAAGTTACTTTTGGCTATTTGGGTGAAATTCCGGCTAGGGAAACAATTAAACAACGCCTGACGAAACTATGGGATTATGAAAAATATAGTATTCCTTTTAAAGAAGGCGAACAATACTTTTATTTTAAAAATGATGGGTTGCAAAATCAAAGTGTCCTCTACACGCTAAAATCTCTGGATGCTGAACCTAGAATTTTACTCGACCCGAATAAATTCTCAGAAGATGGTACTGTTGCGCTTTCGGGATTATCCATTAGCGAGGATGGTAAACTTTTAGCATACGGTATATCTACATCTGGTTCTGATTGGCAAGAGTGGAAAGTCCGTGATATTGAAACTGGAGAAGATTTACAAGACCATTTGAAATGGATTAAGTTTTCTGGTGCATCTTGGACACATGATGGTGAAGGTTTTTTCTATAGTCGCTACGATGAACCGAATGAAAAAACTCAATTAGAAGATGTTAATTTTTATCAAAAACTTTACTATCATCAATTAGGTAAACCCCAGTCAGAAGATACATTAATTTACCATCGCCCCGACCAAAAAGAATGGGGTTTTAGTGGCGGTGTCACTGAAGATGGACGCTATCTCATAATTTCTGTTTGGTCGGGAACTGATTCCAAAAATTTACTATTCTACAAAGATTTGACTAATCCCAATGCTGAAGTTGTAGAATTAATTAACGAATTTGAGGCAGATTACAGCTTTATTGATAATGATGGAAGCGTCTTTTATTTTCGCACAAATTTAAACGCTCCACGGGGAAGATTAATTGCCATTGATACCAAAAAGCCTGCACGAGAAGATTGGCAAGAAATTATTCCCCAGTCAGCAGAAACTTTGGAAAGTGTTAGCATTCTCAATAACCAATTGGTTGCTGATTATTTAAAAGATGCTCACAGCCAAATTAAAATTTTTGACCTTCAAGGTAAAATTATCCGGGAGGTAGAATTACCGGGACTTGGTTCGGTGGGTGGCTTTGGTGGTAAGCGTTACGATACTGAAACTTTTTATAATTTTACTAGCTTTACCATACCAGGGACTATTTATCGCTACGATATGGTAACTGGAAAAAGCGAGGTTTTCCGCGCACCAAAGGTAGATTTTAATCCTGATGATTACGAGACAAAACAAGTTTTTTATGATAGCAAAGATGGTACTAAAGTGCCAATGTTTATCACTCACAAAAAAGGCATTAAATTGGATGGGAATAACCCGACTTATCTTTATGCTTATGGTGGTTTTAATGCTTCCATGACACCTGGTTTTTCTGTGAGTTTGTTGGTGTGGATGGAGATTGGTGGTGTGTATGCAATGGCGAATTTACGCGGTGGTGGCGAGTATGGTGAAGAATGGCATGAAGCGGGAATGAAGGAGAAAAAACAGAATGTCTTCGATGATTTTATTGCCGCAGCTGAGTGGTTAATTGCTAACAAGTATACTAGAACTGATAAACTGGCGATCGCAGGTGGAAGTAACGGCGGTTTATTAGTGGGTGCTTGTATGACCCAGCGTCCCGATTTATTTGGTGCAGCTTTACCAGCAGTCGGCGTTATGGATATGTTGCGATTCCACAAATTTACCATCGGCTGGGCTTGGACTGCTGAATATGGTTCCCCAGATAATCCAGAAGAATTTCCTGCGTTGTATGCTTATTCACCATTGCACAATCTCAAACCAGACACAGCTTACCCTGCAACCTTGATAACCACAGCCGACCACGACGACCGCGTTGTCCCTGCTCATAGTTTCAAATTTGCCGCAGCTTTGCAAGCAAATCACACAGGTGATGCGCCAGTGCTAATTAGAATTGAAACTAAGGCAGGGCATGGAGCAGGTAAACCCACAGCTAAAATTATCGAGGAAGCCGCCGATAAATGGGCTTTTTTGGTGCGTACTTTAGATGTTGAAGTTTAAAAAAACATAATCCCAAAGGCGCAAAGTTTTTTCTTGGCGACTTTGCGCCGCCAGTTGCTACCTTGCGGGTTCTCCGAAGGAGTACAAGTCGGCACCGCCCAACGCACTGGTTCGCCTTTGCGTGAGATTTTATCTGTAACAAGTATTAATTAATAGTTCAGTTAAAATTAAATTAATCACTCTAGCTAAATATTAACTATGAGATGGGAAGAAGTTTGCGAGAACAAACAATTACAAGATTTACCCTTCAAAATCGAATTAAATAAATGGGGTCAAATCGTAATGAGTCCAGTAAAAATTAAACATTCTTTTTATCAAGGCAGAATCCAACGTTTATTAGAATCTTTATTGCATACAGGAGAAGTAATGCCAGAATGTGCTATTAACACATCAGACAGTGTGAAAGTTGCTGATGTTGTCTGGTGTTCAGAGGAACGTTTTACTCAAATTGAAAATGAAATATCAGCGTCTATTGCACCAGAAATTTGTGTAGAAGTTAAATCCAGTAGTAACACTTGGGAAGAAATGGAATTTAAAAAAAATTTGTATTTAGAAGCTCAAGCTGTGGAAGTATGGTTATGTAACGAACAAGGTGAAATGAAGTTTTATAACGAGCAAGGTGAATTAGAGCGATCGTTGTTAGTTCCTAACTTTCCTCAACAAATTAAACGGTAATTAAGGGATAAAACTTTAGTCACGTCGTCCTGCATCTTCTCTAAAATTGCGAATCAAATCTGTAGAGGCTGGTTGTATTCCTGTTTTGGCTTTGACAGTTTCGCTGCGGGCGATAATTCGTTGATGAGCAGCCCATCCCCGGCGGCGTCGCACCTCATTTTCTAAAGCCTCAACTATTAAATCATTAAATGATTCGTTGTCTTGCTTGAGTTTTCTGGCTTTGGCAAGGAGGTCAGATGGAAAACGGATTGTTAGAGTTTCGCGTTCCATAAGAATCAGTGTAACTAGTTTTTTGATAACTTCATTGTCGCCATTCACCGCGCAAAATAGCGAACCATAGTTCATCTACCCAGTCGCCTTTAAACCACAAACTTTTGATAAAGTGTCCTTCGCGCCTCATACCAACTCGCTTTAAAAGTTTAGCGGATGCGATGTTTGCACGATCGCAGTTTGCACGTACACGATGCAGTTTGTATTCTGTAAATAAATATTCGAGTAACTTGGTTACAGCCTCAGTTGCATAGCCTTTACCTTGGTGCGATCGCATTAGCGTGAAGCCAATTTCCGCCTGCCGTCCGTCATCAGCTAAAATGCAAAAGGCGCAGTCGCCAATCATTTCGCCTGTATCCTTCAGTTCAATGGCCACCTGATACCACTCGCCCAATACGCCTGGTGTTGACTGCTTCATTAATTGTATAAATTTCAACGCTTCAACTTCTGAGTAAGGTGTATCCCAACTTTGATACTTCGCCACTTGGGGATCGGAGCGATAGGATAAGAACGTCGCTATGTCGCTATCCTGAAATCCACGTAACACTAACCGTGGTGTTTCCAGCAGGATGGGAACTTGAGACATGAATTAGGATGAAATAATTACTAGTTTATAAAGCTCGAACGATAGGTAGAAAAATCTTTGGCAATAGGACGCTGATTTACTTCCTGGTTTTTGCTTACCGAAATCCAAAATTAAAAATTAGAGGTTGTTGAACTTTGTTAAAACTTGGTATTTCTTCTGAAAATGTTAGGACTTACGCAAAAACTCTCTGAAACTCTTACTTCTTTGTGTCCTACCCTGCGGGAAGCCGCTCCGCGTCTATGCGTCCTTTGCGGTTCGTTTTTCATAATTTTGCGTAAGTCCTGATTGTATTTTGTCAAGCACTCTTTATTTCCCACTGCTTATGAAGCGACGTGCATACATGCTTATTGGATTTTTTCTGAGTCTTCTCCTCACCTTGGTGCCGTTTTCGGGCAACTTTACCATTGCTGCAACACCAACAGCCACCGCACCCGTATCTGCACTCTCATTCACCCAAGGAGTGCAAAAAACGGTATTGGATAATGGTTTAACCGTACTAACCAAAGAAGTTCATACCGCTCCCGTGGTGAGCGTGCAGGTTTGGTATAAAGTCGGTTCCCGCAACGAAGTTAAGGGAGAAAATGGTATTTCCCACCAGCTAGAACATTTGATGTTTAAAGGTACAACCGACCGTCCAGTGCAGTTTGGACGGTTGTTTAGTGCCTTGGGTAGCCAATTCAATGCCTTTACCAGTTATGACGAAACAGCCTATTTTGGCACAGTGCAGCGAGACAGACTCGAAGCATTGCTGACACTAGAAGCCGATCGCATGAAAAATGCTTTAATTAATCCTGAGCAACTCACAAGTGAAAAGCGAGTAGTAATCTCTGAATTACAAGGCTACGAAAATTCACCTGAGTATCGTTTAAATCGGGAAGTCATGCGGAATGCTTTCCCCAGTCGAGCCTATGGTTTACCCGTGGGAGGTACAAAGGCTGATGTCGAGAAATTCACGGTGGAGCAGGTACGGAATTATTACCAAAAATACTACAGTCCAGAAAATTCCACCTTGGTGATTACCGGGGATTTTGCTACACAACCTGTGCTGAAAGTTGTGAAGGAAACTTTTGGTAAGGTATCGCCACAAGCAAAACAAGATGAGGTGCTTGATGGCGCAAGCAAAGCGCTGGATAATTTCTTGACATCTTCCTCTGTTGCTGATGCTTCCCCGGCTACTCCTGCTAATAAAAAAGCACCCATTGTCCTCAAGCAACCTGGAAGTGCAGCATTACTACAAGCACTGTATCCTCTCCCAGATATCAAGCATCCTGATGTGCCAGCAATTGACGTAATGGATGCTGTCCTCACAGGTGGACGTAGTTCTAAGCTTTACCAGGCTTTGGTAGAAACTGGACTCGCTAGTTCAGTTAGTGGTGGTGCTGTGGAACTCATCGAACCAGGTTGGTATCAAATTGATGCTACGGCGGCTCCTGGCCAAGAATTAAGCAAAATTGCCCAGGTACTTGAGGAAACTTTGACAAAATTCCAACAGCAGCCAGTTAGCCCAGAAGAGTTGAAGCGAGCTAAGACGCAACTCCAAGCCTCATATATATTGGGTAACCAGGACATCACCAGTCAGGCCAACCTACTAGGCTATAACCAAACTGTAGCCGGAGATTATCATTTTATTGAAAAGTATCTCGCTGCGATCGCTAAAGTCACCCCAGACCAGATACAAAAAGCAGCAAAAACTTACCTGAATCCCGCTAAACTAACCATCGGCTATTTTGAGCCGACCCAACCAGATGGTCAACCAGGAACTTCCAGCGCTGGTTCTGGGCGCACAGTGGAAAATTTCAGCCCTGGTAAACCAGTAGATCCCGCAGAACTAGCTAAATATCTGCCACCAGCTGAATCAACAACAGATTCCAAAAAACAATCGCTTCCAGAAGAGTTTACCTTGAATAATGGTTTGCGAGTTCTGTTATTGAGCGATCGCAATGTTCCAACCATTAATCTCAGCGGTCAAATTGATGCTGGTACTGAGTTTGACAGCAATCAAAAATCTGGATTAGCAAATCTAACTGCAATCAACTTAATGAATGGAACCCAGACCCAAAATGCTCTCACCCTTGCAAAAACCTTAGAAGACCAAGGAGTGGGTTTAAACTTCAGTGCTAGCCGCGAAGGCGTAAACATCACTGGTGAGGGCTTGTCAACAAACCTGCCTATATTAATTCAAACTCTGGCAGATGTCTTAAAAAATGCCACATTCCCCGCCGACCAGTTAGAACTCAGCCGCCAAAGGGCGCTAACAAGTCTCAAAGTCCAGTTAGATGACCCCAACGGTTTGGGAAGACGGGTATTTCAACAGGCAGTTTACCCCGAAAACCATCCATTCCACAGTTTCCCCACGGAAGAAAGTTTAAAAAGTATTACTCGTGATGATTTGCTTAGGTTCTATCAGACACATTACCGACCAGATACCACAACCATCGCCTTAGTGGGAGACTTCGATGCAGTGAAGGCAAAAGCATTGTTAAATCAAGAATTTGGTAAATGGGAAGCCACTGGAAAGCCACCTGTTCTGAAAGTTCCCTCAGTACCATTACCACAAACCTCGACACAATTAAACCAAGTAATTCCCGGTAAAGCTGAAGCTGTAACTTACATCGGTTACAACGGTATTTCTAGGAAAGACAAGCGTTTCTATGCAGCATTGGTGCTGAATCAAATTTTAGGTGGCGATACCTTATCGAGTCGCTTGGGTACGGAAGTGCGCGATCGCCAGGGTTTAACCTATGGTATTTACAGTGCTTTTGCTGCTGGAGTCAATCCCGGCCCCTTCTTGATTCAAATGCAGACTGCTCCCGGAGATGCCCAAAAAGCGATCGCCAGTACAGTTGCTTTACTCAAACAATTACGCGAACAAGGAGTAACTGAAGCTGAATTAAACACAGCAAAACGCTCAATTACTAACAGTTACCCTGTGGATTTAGCTAATCCAAGTAACGTATCTAGCATCATTTTAGATAATGCTGTCTTAGGACTTTCAAAAACAGAAATTCGAGAATTCCCCCAACAAATTCAAGCAGTTACTATGGCTCAAATCAAACAAGTAATTCAGGATTTAATTCAGCCACAAAATTTGGTAATTGTCACAGCTGGCCCTGGAGATTCTGTACCCAAGGGTAGCTAAAAAAACTTCAACTCGTTCTTTGAGGGAGATGGGGAGAAAATTTCACTCCACATCCCCACCTCTCTCAACGCTTCATGCTAAATCTAAAATGTATTAAGTTAACCAACCCAGATTCAAACTAATGCTAATTTTGTGAGATTTGCTGTTAGAATACCAGCATTCTGCTCAATTAAACGAGACATACAGCTTATGATTACTCAAATGATGGTTCAACCCTCATTCTGGGTAGATTCTGGAATCAAACTCAGTAAAGTTAGGGATATATATTTATTTAAATTTACTGAAGAATTACAGTCTCGACTTGAAGAACTCTCACAGAAGAAAAAAGCCGGATTGCTAACTTCAGAAGAAGAGGCTGAATTGTCAGGCATATTGGAACTCGATAGAATTTTTACCTTGCTCAATGCCAAAATCATTTCTGAGTCATGACAGTTAATGATGCTACTAAAAAATTCGTCAGAGAAAGAGCTAAGTTTCTTTGCGAATACTGTCATTCTTCAGAAGAAGCAAGTGCCGCTTTATTTTCTATTGACCATATTATGCCTCAGTCTCTTGGTGGCTCAGATGACCACAATAACTTAGGATTAGCTTGCCAGCGTTGTAATGGATATCGCGATAACTTTATAACTGGAATCGATCCGAATACAGGAGAAATTGTACCTCTGTTTAATCCACGGCAGCAAAAATGGTATGACCACTTTATTTGGTCAGCAGATGGTCTAAAAATTGTTGGCATTACTTCCATAGGACGAGCTACTTGTAATCGTTTAGACCTCAATGATGAACGCCACAACGAAGGGTCTATTATCAAAGTGCGTCGTCTGTGGATCAAAGGTGGTTGGCATCCACCTGATGAAGATCCACGACAAGTGTAAGAAAGTGAAGTTTTGAGGAGCATAGCTTTTGTGCCTTTTTTTCTGAAAGCGAATAAAAGAGGTATTCTTTGGTATTAAAGTGTTGAAGAATACATCCATCAGTATATTGATTCATTATTTATCTATCTTGCGGAGGAATTGAGAAAGAGATTATCAGGACAAAATAAACAGATATTCCGATCACCTGACGAACTTTAACTCCACGTTCCCCCATTTTTAAACAAAAATGGGGAATTTTTTTCAAATGCTACCAACATAGAATTTATAAGAGATTTTTCTCTATCTTCAGGAGGAATAAGATAAAGTTCAGAAATAATAAAAACTTAAATAGCCCGATTACCCTACCGGACTTTAGTTTTCGCTCTCCCCTTGTTTTTCTTTAACAGGGGGGAGTTTATTTAACTGTCAACCGTCAACCGTCAACAACCAACAACCAACAAAAACTATAGTGCTAAGTTAAATACTCATGACAGCTTATTCTTCTTTCTTTTCTTCAACATTAGTTATTTGTGCATTTTGCGTGAAAATATAGTTTTCTTGATTCTGCTTTTCTTCTTTCTTCTCTAGTACAACTTGAGTGGCATATACTTCCACATCTCGCTGAATAATATCTTCTACCTGACCAGCAAACAAATTAAATGCTTGTAGGTGAGTTGTATAATCACGATAAGGGCCCGCCAACTGTGAAAATTGCCATCCTTGGGTTTTCAAAGATTCCACTGTACGGCGATAGTGTCGCCAGCGTTCTCCATAATGAAAGAATTCTTCAATGGCAGCACTAATAGCAACTAATTGACTAATCACAAAAGTTGAACCAACAATTAAATTTCTTGTGGTTTTACTGTCGGGGGAAATAGTATTAATATTTAAACTGACTAATGCCGGAAGAATGATGCCACCAATGATAGTTGTTAACCGTAAAAAATAATAGCGATCGCGTGCCAGATTCGCCTTACCTTCCATCCACAGTACTTGCTCTAACCAGCGCGATTCCAAAAAATGTTTTTGGACATCAGTTAACTTCATCCCGGCAAATAATTTCTTAAAATCTTCCTTTAAAAATTCTTGATAAGCATCTTTTTTCGCCATTATTTACTCCTTGGTAGCAAGCAAACCCTTAATTATTTCCCCTAAGTCATCAACTCGCCTTTCTATGTCGATTAAGTTGATACACTGGAATTTACCAGATTTTGCTAACTCTTGGGCGCGATCGTCCGTTGGGTTTCCAGCCAAAGCACTAGCAAGTATATCTGCGGTTCTACCACTACCACCAATCACTACAACTAACCTACCAGTATTAACGCTACAAAAGGCATCTTGAAAGGTAATTTCGCCACCGTTCAAAAGCACTGTCACCGAAGGTGCGTTCCCAGCCAACACCGTTGCGACATTAGATATCCAAGGAGATTCATCGCCCCAATTACTACCAGGAATTAGCACAAAATGAGTGTGATTTGGCTCTAAGGGCGTTAAATTAGCATCCGTTTCTAATTTATTTGGTAAAGCAACTTTACCTGTGGGTGTGACGCCAACCAAAGCAAACTTAGCACCTATCTGAGAACGAGCCGTACCTATTAATCGCATAACCCCCACATCCGTACCCCCATCGACCACATAAGCGCCCAAAGTTTCAGCAATGGGGGCTAAAACTTCCACAAACAACCGTTGGATGCGGAGAAAGTCTGTTTCACTGATATTACTTGCACCCCCCACCACCACTAAAACAGGACGAGAATCACTCAGTCCTATTTCCTGTAAAGCATTTGGCAATTCTGCTGGCTGATTAACTCGAATCGCTAATGCTGTTTTTCTGCTATCAAAGGTAATTTTCAAACAATTGTTCATTTGTATATCTATTTAAGATGTGGAAATTGAAATACATTAATAAATTTAATGCAAAGCTTATTCCAATTATTCCAATAAATTCTATTGTATTAAACAATACCTTCGCCAATTTACGAGGGTGGGTTAATGACGCTTGCACCATTAACTCGCTGTTCTCTGAGGTTTGACAACTCCAGACGCAGAGGATACAGAGATAAGTTTTCATTTGTGCCCAGATCCCCGACTTTTTCAAGAAGTCGGGGATCTAAAATCCACGAACGGCAATCTCGCAAAAAGAATGCGACACATAGACAAGACCCCTCCCCTTGACAAGCGGGTGGGGTATCTGTCGCAAATATTTTTTGAATAGGTATTATTTTCGCGCTCGCATTTGTTATTTTTGCGGTCGCATTTTTATTTTCGCGGTCGCATTTTTATTTTCGCGGTCGCATTTATTATTTTTGCGCTCGCATTTATTATTTTTGCGCTCGCATTTGTTATTTTTGCGGTCACATTTTTATTTTTGCGCTCGCATTTGTTATTTTTGCGACTAAATTTGCTACTTTAGCGTTAGCTCGTTTGTCTGTACAGTTATGCAAGCGGGGAGGCGAAGTTCATTGCGAATTGGTATTATGCCCCTACCGATGTAGTTCATATACCTGAAAAATGCTGTATATCTGGTATCTAGGCACAGAGCCTATTCTATTTCTGAATTCTCAATTCTGATTGCGGTGATTTGAAATTTTTAATCGGGGCAAAATTACCATGACTGCTGCTGTCTTATTAGAAAATGTCTACAAGTTTTACAACAACGTGCCTGTAGTTAATGATTTGTCATTTGAAATTGAAGCAGGAGAAATATTTGCTCTACTAGGCCCCAATGGCGCAGGAAAATCCACCACCATTCGGATGCTGACTACACTAACCAAACCCACCAAAGGACGGATAGAAATCAACGGCTATGATGTGGTCAACCAATCAATGTTGGCAAAACAAAGTATTGGCGTAGTCTTGCAGCAAGTCAGTGTAGATAACGATTTAACTGTTTGGGAAAATATGGAACTGCATGGGAGGCTACATCATATTAGCAACCCGCAGCGACAACAATTAATTAATCAATGGTTGGAATATGTTGAACTCACGGAAAAACGTCATGATTTGGTCAAAACCTTGTCTGGGGGTATGAAACGACGATTGCAGATAGCAAGAGCATTATTGCATCAGCCGCAAATGTTGTTTTTGGATGAACCAACGGTAGGACTAGACCCCCAAACTAGGCGACGCCTTTGGGAAATTATTCGAGATTTGAATAAGCAGGGGATGACGATGCTACTAACGACTCATTATATGGATGAGGTCGAATTTCTCTGCGATGCTTTTGGTTCCGCCAAACCAGGACGCATCGGTATTATGGATGGCGGCAAACTAATTTCTTTAGGAACCCTAAAAGAACTGCGTTCTACTTACGGTGAAGGTTTGGTGATGAAGCAATTAAGTTTATCGGAAGTAGGAAGTGACAGTGCCTTATCTTTAGAATA
Source organism: Nostoc linckia z4 (assembly GCF_002608075.1). GTDB lineage: Bacteria > Cyanobacteriota > Cyanobacteriia > Cyanobacteriales > Nostocaceae > Nostoc > Nostoc linckia. The sequence continues at coordinate 53,934 of NZ_LAHA01000026.1, read as the reverse complement.
TTTGTTTTTCCCTTCGTTAGAAGCAGCAAATATTTACTTGAATCAACAGCCTGATAAAACTGGAATGATGGTGCGTCCCTCGAATCTGGAAGACATTTTTGTGGAATTAACTGGACGCCAGTTAGATTAATTTCATCCTCCTAACTGGCGCAGCATGGCTTCCACTCTGTCCACACCATCTAAGTCATTGCGGCGCTTATACAAGTCGCGGGCTTTTTGGAGTGCAGTGTTGGCTTGTTTAGCTTGCCGTCGCTGTTTATACATAGAACCCATTAATTCATACGTTTGGGCATTATTTCTATCTAAACTAAGTGCTTGTTCGTATGCCCAGCTAGCAGCAGTATAATCTCCAAGCCGAGATTGAGTTACAGCTAAGCCTAAGTAGGCGTTAACATTATTACGGTTCAACTGTATGGCACGACGGTAACCTTCTTTTGCCCCTACAGTGTCTCCCAAATTAGCTTTGATGTAACCGACAGCGTAATAAAAATCACTATTGTTAGGGTTGATGGCGATCGCCTTACGATAAGCCGTTAATGCCGCTTGATAATTTCCTTGTTGAGCGTATAAATAACCAATACCTGAATGAATCTTAGCATTCTTGGGATCTAGGCTAGCTGCTTGTTGATAAGCTGCGATCGCGCCTCCATAATCACCTGTATCAACTAACCTCCGCCCTTCTTCTAGTAATTGCTTTAATTCTGGGTTTTTATTTTGCGCCACTAACACCTGAGCCTGTACTGGCGTAGGCGTAGTAAAAGCAAAACATCCTAGTAACAGCACACTAAACACAAATGATGTTGGCTTGTACACAGTAAATTTCCTGAAATTTTAGAGGACTTTTTTCTTGTACATTAAAACAAAAATGTGGACTTTTGAAAACTGTATTTTTTCGCATTGATTTGGACATTAATTGTTCATTTGCTCTTTCCTTTACAATCAACGCGAGATAACAGAGTTTTTACTGATTGGTGCTGTGTAAGCTCTTAATCAGTAAAGTAAATTCTTCTGCATATCAATCATTGAAATAACAAAAGTTACAGTTTTCCTCAGTGCTTACACTTATTACATAAATATTGCAACTAACCTTTGATTGGGGATGTACTAAATATTGGCAGAGACTAAAACATTCATAGTAGTTTGTTATTTTGTGGAAAAATTTACTGAATCTGTATCTAATTTTTCTCAAACTTGATTCCTTGATACTAACTTTAGTAGACCAATATCCAGGTATTTGGATAGTTTTTTAGTCATTACACGGTAAGATCGATCCAACAAACAAAATGTTCCTAAAAATTTTATTTCTAATTAGACAATACTCTCAAGTGGAGTGGCGATCGCTTTTGTAAAATTCTCTACAAAGTATATATATCAAACTTGTCCATAACACACTTTAGTTGTCTAAGTATAAATTACTTGGAATCCCTAATTAAATGATATCCACCTAGTTAAAAAGAGCAATTAGAGCAGAGATTAATTGTATCTTTACCTACTCCTCCAGGGAGCAAATTCAAATACCAAATTATTTATTCCCAATTATCTTACTACACAAATGACTGCAAATATCAAAGCAGTCAATCACCAGAACATCCCACAACCAAACCTGAAAATGATTGGTTCCCCCTACTCTCTACTTTTTATTTTCAAGACAATTAATTACAAGAAAATCCCACAAATATCGATAAAATACTTCTTTTTCATTCATTGTTCCCTATTCGTTTTTGCCTATTTTTCTAGATATAATATTGATGTATATTCATGAGGGTAATCGATGATTATAACTACTACTGATGTGATTCAAGGAGCCGTTATCGAATCATATTTAGGTATTGTGACAGCAGAAGTTGTTTATGGAAGCAATTTTTTGCGAGATTTTTTAGCAGGGATTCGGGATATTGTTGGTGGACGCACCGGTAGTTACGAGCGTTTATTTGAGCAGGGTCAACGCAAAGCCTTAGATGAATTAGAACAACGAGCGCAACGCTTAGGAGCAAATGCTGTAATCGGTATAGAAATTGATACTGGCACCATCAATGTCGATCAGTCAGGAGTTTTAATGCTGATTACCGCCACAGGTACTGCTGTGAGAATACGTTAATTTTTATTTCTATTTGTGATAATTTTCATAAAGTTTTGTATTTAGCCTAATTGCAGATACAACTAGGCTAGTTCATAAGAAAATTTATAGTTGGGTTTTATTTTAAATTTCATAACAAGACCCAAGGTGATTAGGACATTAACAGACGATAAAACTTAGACATAAAGAGACTTTTTACTCAGTCCCCAGTCGCCAGTCCCCAGTCCCTTGCCATATTTTAAAAATTTTTACATCCACATTTGATGAGTAATTATTCACAAAATTTAATTCCAGTTAAATTGGATTACAACCTATTAAATAAAGTCTCTTTTTTATAACTAAAGATAGACATATTAGTTATTTCTATTGATAGATATTAAAGCAGATAATTTAGTTATTTAATTTGAAGCATACAACATAAATATACCTGAACAAAAACTTTGCTGAAACAGCACTGGAGAATATAAGCTATGTCATACGTAAATCGAACAGGCAATGAAGTTATTTCTACTGAGCCTGCGGTAGCAGGCCGGGTAGTGGAATATCACGATCTTGTTCGCTGGGGGCCAATTCTTGCTGGTTTGTTAATTGCTTTAGCTACTCAATTAATTTTGAGCGCCATAATTGGTGCTGTTGCAGCAGGTACAGTTGAAGGTTCAGGTGCGCCCAGGTCAATAGCCCCCAATGCTGCTGGTAGTGCGGGGCTTTGGTCAACTATTGCTTTATTAATTTCTTTATTTACTGGCGGTTGGGTGACAGCTCGCGCTTGCGGGCCAATGAACCGGAATACAGCTCTTCTTAACGGGGCAATTCTTTGGGCAACTACTTTGGCAGCTAGTTCTTGGTTACTTGCAAGTGGAGTATCTGGTGCTTTTGGTGTTGCTGCTTCCAACGCCGCACAAGTCATAAACCAAGTTGGCACTCCTAATTTGCCACGAACAAACGTAACAGCTCAAGAAGCTCGCGACATTGCAGCTAATGTACGTTCGGGATTGTGGTGGTTTGTGTTTGGTTCCTTGTTGGGTTTAGTGGCTGCAATGATGGGATCTGTAAGTGGCGCTCGCAGTCCTCGGACTAACAATTACAATCCTTAAAAAATTAGCCCTTCGCCAATTTCTAATATTTATCGCATTCTTTTAAAAGCACCTTTTTTGAAGGTGCTTTTTGTTTATCAAAACACAATTCAAGAGTAATCATTAAAAAAAGAATGAGACAGAGGTATCGTAAGGGCCCAAAGATTTTTTCAATCGGTATAAGTCGGAACTACCCCATCCCTTCCCGCAGACACAACACATTAATTGATTCTGAATTCTGAATTCTGAATTCTGTATTCTGTATTCTTCATTAAGACTGGCGTTTGTATCTTCCAATCAATTCTGCGCTTGCCAAAATATGACCTTCCATTGCTGCTAAAATTTGGTTTTTTGTAGCCCCTATGGCTAAATCTAAGCTTTTATCTAAAGCATAAAGTTTAAAAAAGTAACGATGGATGCCACTTGGTGGACAAGGGCCGCCGTAACCAAACTTACCAAAATCATTTTTACCCTGTACTGCACCATTGGGTAGAGTTTTTACAGTTGGAGTATGCTCTGTTAGTTGATGAGTTGTATTTGGAATATTGTAAACAAGCCAATGAACAAATATTCGTCCTGGTGCATCAGGATCGTCAACAATCAATGCTATGGTTTGCGTTCCTATGGGAATTTCATCCCAAAGGAGAGGTGGAGAAATATCTTTCCCATCACAAGTGTATTTAGCAGGAATTAATTCATTAGATTTAAAAGCGCTACTTTCTAATTTCATCGTGTTTGTTTCCTTATTTATTTGATTATTATTGCCAGAATTTCTAATGATTCTATTTTCATAATTACAACTAACTATAAGCAATGTTATTAACACAAATATAACTATAAGGTTGAAGATAAAATTTAGTATTTTTATTTTATCAAAAATTATCATAATCTAATATTTTGTATTAATAAGCCAGCCAATATCAAGTTTATTATTTGGTAGTATTAAACTGTATTTTAGCTATAGACTCTAATATCAACTAACAACTTTAGTTCTACGTCAAAAGTTGAGGAAAAGTTTTTATTTTTTATTTCCTAAGGTTCATGAAGATAGCTGATTTCAGTAGCTAAATAGAGGGAGCCAATAGATGTAATGGAAAACCGATTTTAGGTTTTGATTGGCTGAAAAAGTCAAAGCCTTAATTAGTAACAAGGAGTATTGTTATGTCAGATACAAGCAAGCGTGGTTTTGCCTCGATGGATGAAGATAAGCAACGCGAAATAGCAAGCAAAGGCGGACAAGCTGCCCATGAGAAGGGTACCGCCCATGAATTTACACCTGAAGAAGCTCGTGAAGCTGGACACAAAGGTGGTGAAGCTGTAAGTCAGGATAGAGAACACATGGCTGAAATCGGCCGTGAAGGAGGCAAGAGTTCCCACAAAGGCAATCGTAATCGAGATAATGAAGATTCCGATACTCAAGAAAAGGGAACCCAAGGAGGCACATCAGAACAACATTCTAAAGCAGGACGCCAGAGTCACAAAAATAAATAGATAAGCTGCCAACAGCATTTGATTTGTCATCTTTTCGTGTTGGTTGTTGACAGTTGACAGGATGGGTGAGTATATAATTTCAAATTTCTCACTTCCATAAATAGCCTTTAGGTACAGTTGCCAAGATATAAGTAGGTGGACACAATTATTTAGAAGACGCATTTCGACTCCGCTCAATGTCAGGTAAGCTTATTCCAAGAGGGTTGAGCGCAGCGATGCACTGAGCGTGTCGAAGTGTCGAAACCCGGCGAGATCGAGTTATATCAAGTCCGGCTAAATGCTTGTCATTACAGGGTACGTAGCGATAGCGAAGTGAAGTAATCGCAGAATCCTTGCGATTGCGTCGTTCCACTTCGTTGCACTCGCAATGACATATCACAAGTAATTTACCGGACATGATATTAGATTTAATTTAGTCCTTCTACTTATCTTGTTGATGAATATCCCGCTTATAAGAAACATTTCTGTTTTTTATAAGCGGGATATTGTGTATGGTTATTTTTTTTTAATTTCGACTTTGTGACCACAATTACCACTTCAAAAATGAAGCTTCAATTCCTTGCTCGCGGCGAATTTTTCCATCTTTTTCAAACCAAGCAATTACTTGTTGTGCTGTCAAGTCTTCAATAGCAACACCGTATTCTTGAGCAATGTATTTTAAAAGTTTAAGTGATGAAACTGTTAATCTGGTTAAAAATTTTTCTGGGGAAGATAACAAAGCCGCGTCTACTTGTGCTGACTCCTCCAGTGTTAAAAATTGCGTTGACGGTTGCTGTGGTGCTACATCCATAAAATGCTATCTCAAATTTATTTTGTTGGGCATGGGGTATTGGGTATGGGGAGATGAGGGAGACAAGGGAGACAAGGCAGAATAATTCATAACCAATGACTAATGACTAATTACCAATGACTAATTACAAGCTTGTACCAAATAACCGCAACGGTGTTCGCCGTTGATAATCCAGTGGGTGCGTTCTACAGTACAGTCTGGTAATACGGCTGCAAACATTTGTAATTCATGACCGCAAATTGTGGGGAAAGATTCAGCAACGTTGGAAATGGCGCAGTTATGTTCTAATAATATGAAGCTTTCACTTCTAGAGGAGTCATGCACATCAACAGAGTGATACTCTGCCATAAAACCTTCAGCTTTTCTCAACTCTACTAAGTTGGCTACGCGTTCTTTTAGGGAACCGTTACCCACGCGATCGCGATATTCTTGTGCTTTACGCTCCCACTGTTTTTGTAAAATCGTTTTAAATTGGTCGTGTCCTACGGTTTCTGCTAAGGTATCCAGCAATGAAACAGCAAAATTACCACTGGCGTCACCAAAGCGATCGCTAATTGTTCGATGCAAGCGATCGCGTCCTTGACGACTTAGTTGATAAACGTGCTGCGGACGCCCCATGCCGGCTTGTTCTGATATGGAAAACAAAACTAGCTCCTCCGTCTCCAAATCTTTCAGGTGACGGCGAATCGCTTGCTTGCTAACGTCTAAAACTTCAGCTAGCTCAATGGCTGTTGCTTTTTCGTGCTTGTGCAGGTACTCTAGGATCTCTTGCTTGGTTGAGGACTGGTTGATAGTCGCCATCTTCTGATGTCAGACGCTGCGGGAACGTCCCAAAAATTTCTTTTGAAATTTGACTTTGACAACATTGTTGTTGTTAATTTAGCGTAAAATGGAGATACATAAAACAATAGCTATGTTGTTTTAGTCTCCACTACCATTCTAGCAGCCGTGTAACCACTCCGTAACGCGATATGGGAATCGGCAATATCTTGTCTCCCATCCTTAAAGAGATTGAACTGAACACGAGAGATTATTAGCGATGAGTGCCACTGTCAAAACCTTAGTCAACCAACCTTACAAGTACGGCTTTGTCACCGACATTGAGACGGATACTATCCCCCGTGGATTAGACGAGGATGTTATCCGCTTGATTTCGGCGAAGAAAAACGAGCCAGAGTTCATGTTGGAATTTCGCCTGAAGGCTTATCGCCAGTGGCAAAAAATGACAGAACCAACTTGGCCGAACGTCAAGTATCCGCCCATTAATTATCAAGATATTATTTATTACTCAGCGCCAAAACGCAAGAAAGAAAAACTCAACAGCTTGGAAGAAGTAGATCCAACGCTGCTGGAAACCTTTGAAAAGTTGGGTATTCCTTTATCGGAACAAAAGCGACTGGCCAATGTGGCTGTGGATGCGATTTTTGATAGCGTTTCTGTTGCCACTACATTTAAAGAAAAGCTAGCCAAAGACGGCGTGATTTTCTGCTCGATTTCCGAAGCGTTGCAGGAACACCCAGAACTCGTAAAAAAATACCTGGGTAGTGTCGTTCCCATAGCTGACAATTATTTTGCCGCCCTCAATTCTGCGGTATTTAGCGATGGTTCCTTTGTCTATATTCCCAAAGGCGTTAAATGTCCGATGGAACTGTCTACCTACTTCCGCATCAACTCCGGAGACACGGGACAATTTGAGCGGACTTTGATTGTCGCCGAAGAAGGTAGCTACGTTTCCTACCTCGAAGGTTGTACCGCGCCAATGTATGATAGCAACCAGCTGCACGCCGCAGTGGTGGAACTCGTCGCCCTGGACAACGCCGAAATTAAATATTCCACCGTCCAAAACTGGTACGCTGGGGATGCCAACGGTAAAGGCGGTATTTATAACTTTGTCACTAAGCGCGGTTTGTGTCAGGGCGTAAATTCCAAGATTTCCTGGACTCAAGTAGAAACAGGTTCGGCAATTACTTGGAAATATCCTAGCTGTGTGTTGGTGGGTGATAACTCTGTGGGTGAATTCTACTCTGTGGCGCTGACAAATAATATGCAGCAAGCCGACACGGGTACAAAGATGGTTCACGTAGGTAAGAATACCCGCAGTACAATTATTTCTAAGGGAATATCCGCAGGTAAATCGAGTAATAGTTACCGTGGTTTGGTGAAGGTAAATCCAACTGCGAAAGGAGCGAGAAACTATTCTCAATGCGACTCTATGCTGATTGGGGATAATGCCCACGCCAATACTTTCCCTTATATCCAGGTGCAAAATAATACTGCCAAGGTAGAACATGAAGCTTCTACTTCAAAGATTGGGGAAGACCAGTTATTTTACTTCGCTCAACGGGGCATTTCTTCAGAAGATGCAATTTCGATGATGATTAGCGGCTTCTGTAAGGATGTTTTCAATCAGTTACCAATGGAATTTGCTGTGGAAGCTGATAAGTTGTTGAGTTTGAAGTTGGAAGGCAGTGTTGGATAAGTGGAAGCAAAAATAGACAGATGAACACAGATACATCAGTGTTTGTTTGTCTATGCCAGAATTTATGCAAAAAAACTCTCTAACTCTTATTTCTCCGTGTTCTCTGCGTCCTCTGTGGTTCGATTTTTCTTTACCTATGCTAGGCGTCTAGATTTGCAATTGGAATTAACGAACCGCAAAGGACGCAAAGGGCGCAAAGAAAGAGAAGAAAGAGAAGAAAGAGAAGAAAGAGAAGGGAGAAAAGATGATTATTGAAAATAGCGAAGTTGTGCTGTCAGTAAGGAATCTGACGGCTAATGTTGATGGCACACCAATTTTAAAGGGTGTGAATTTGGAGGTGCGATCGGGTGAAATTCATGCGATCATGGGGCCCAATGGTTCTGGTAAGAGTACCTTTTCTAAGGTGTTGGCTGGACACCCGGCGTATGAGGTGACTGGCGGTGAGGTGATTTTCCAAGGACAAAATCTGCTGGAGTTGGAACCAGAGGAAAGAGCAAGAAGTGGTGTGTTTTTGGCTTTCCAATATCCGTTGGAAATTCCTGGTGTCAGCAATTTGGATTTCTTGCGGGTGGCATACAATTCCCGGCGCAAAGCACAGGGTTTAGAAGAAATAGACGCCTTTGATTTTGATGATTTAATTGAGGAAAAGCTGGAAGTGGTAAAAATGAATGCCGCTTTCCTAGATCGGAGTTTGAATGAAGGGTTTTCTGGTGGTGAGAAAAAGCGGAATGAAATTCTGCAAATGGCGCTGTTAGAACCGAAGTTGGCAATTTTGGATGAAACTGATTCGGGTTTGGATATTGACGCGCTGAGAATTGTGGCTAATGGCGTAAATCAACTGGCAAGTCCAGAAAATTCCACGATTTTGATTACCCACTACCAACGGTTACTCGATTATATTGTGCCAGATTTTGTCCATGTGATGGCAAACGGACGGATTCTCACCAGTGGCGGTAAAGAATTGGCACTAGAATTGGAGTCTCGCGGTTATGACTGGGTGCTGGCAGAATTCGCAGCCGAGGTGGGTGTCTAATGACGATTCAAGTTTCTCCTAGCTCAATTCCTAACTCGGATGCAGTGAGTTTGACAGCGACTCTGTTGGATAAAGATGCGTATTTAATTAACTTGTTAAATCAAGTAACCGCATCCAAAACAGAAGGGTGGTTGCAAAGTCTACGTGAAAGCGCAGCTAACGTGGTACGCCACTCTACTATTCCTAACACCCGCGAAGAAGAATGGCGCTTTACTGATTTATCTTCTCTGCGACAAGTGCAATTTAATGTAGAAACGTTACATGTAACGTCTTTACCAGAGATTTTAAAAGAAACGGCTAACAGTCGTTTGGTTTTTGTGAATGGCGTTTATGCGTCGGAGTTATCCGCAGTCAAAGATTTACCCCCTGGAGTAGTGGTGAGTAATTTGGCTGGGTTATCTGTGGCTCAACAGGAAGCCGTACAACAGTATTTAGCTCAAGCTGAGGGAGCGCAAGAGGTTTTTACGGCTCTGAATACTGCTGGAATCACTGATGCAGCAGTGGTTTGGGTGAAGAAGAATGTGGTAGTTGAGACGCCAATTCATCTAGTGTTTGTTGCGGTTACGGGTGAGAGTGCGACGATTTCACAGCCGCGTTGTTTGGTGGTGGCGGAAGGTGGTTCGCAGGTGACTTTGGTAGAAGAGTATACGAACCGCAAAGGCGCAGAGGACACAGAGAAGGAGAGATTTACTAATGCGGTGACGGAAATTTGGGTTGGTGAAAATGCCCAGGTGAGTCACACTAGGGTTGAGCGAGAAGGTGCAGAGGTTTTTCATATTGGGAAAACTGCGATCGCTCAGTCCCGTGATAGTCGATATACTTGTCATGCCATAACTTTTGGTGCAAAATTATCGCGGCACAATTTGGAAGTTTTGCAAACTGGCGAACAAACCCAAACTACTCTCAATGGGTTGACGATGATTTCTGGCAAGCAATTGGCGGATACTCACAGTGCGATCGCTCTGAATTATCCTTATGGTACAAGTAAACAGTTGCATAAGTGTATTGTTGGCGATCGCGCTCATGCAGTGTTCAATGGTAAAGTTTTTGTTCCCAAACCGGCGCAGCTGACAGATGCAGCCCAGCTAAATCGCAATTTGCTGCTATCATCAAAAGCCAGAGTCGATACTAAACCCCAATTAGAAATTACTGCGGATAACGTCAAATGCGCTCACGGTGCTACCGTCAGTCAATTAGAGGACGATGAAATCTTCTACCTCCAAAGTCGGGGAATCGATGAAAATGATGCCCGCAAATTGTTAATTAACGCCTTCGCCGCTGAAATTATCAACCAAATACCCGTTCCCTCTCTCCGAGAAAACCTGTTAAGCACAGTTAATAATCTTAAGTCAATCTCGCTTGAATCTTGACCCAATTTTGGATTTTGGATTGAACATTCAAAATCCAAGATTTAAAAAAGTTTCAATCCCAAGGCGAATTTTAGATTTTAGCTGAAATTCTCCAATCTAAAATCTAAAATCTAAAATCCAAAATTGCTTGAATCTACCAATGACTTTCACCACTACTAAAACCCTTGCCGATAAAGTTCGCGCTGATTTCCCGATTTTGCATCAGGAAGTCAATGAGAAAACCCTAGTTTATCTCGATAATGCTGCAACATCGCAAAAGCCTTTGCTGGTATTAAATACCCTACGGGATTATTACGAGCAATATAATGCTAATGTGCATCGTGGCGCTCATACTTTGAGTGCTAAGGCTACCGATGCTTATGAAGCTGCACGAGATAAAGTTGCTAAATTTATTAATGCAGCATCCCGTCAAGAAATTGTCTACACCCGCAACGCTAGTGAGGCGATTAATTTAGTCGCCTACAGTTGGGGAATGAATAATTTACAACCGGGAGATGAAATTATTCTCTCAGTGATGGAACACCACAGTAATATTGTGCCTTGGCAATTGGTGGCACAAAAAACTGGCGCGGTGTTGAAATTTGTCGAACTGACACCAGAAGAAACTTTTGATTTAGAACAGTTTAAAAAGCTGATTTCCCAAAAGACAAAACTGGTGTCAGTAGTGCATATTTCTAATGCTTTGGGTTGTATTAATCCAGTGCAGGAAATTGCTAGTATTGCTCACAGATACGGTGCGAAATTCTTAGTCGATGCTTGTCAAAGTGTACCCCATTTTCCCATTAATGTCCAAGAAATAGATTGTGATTGGTTAGTGGCTTCCGGTCATAAAATGTGCGCTCCAACTGGCATCGGATTTTTGTATGGCAAGTTGGAATTATTACAATCAATGCCGCCATTTTTTGGTGGTGGCGAAATGATTGCAGAGGTGTATTTAGACCATTCCACCTATGCAGAATTACCCCACAAATTTGAAGCTGGTACGCCTGCAATTGGGGAAGCGATCGCTCTTGGTGCGGCTGTAGATTATCTTAGTAGTATTGGCATGGATAAAATCCACGCCTACGAAGCAGAATTAACAGCTTATTTGTTCCAACAATTAGAGCAAATTCCGCAAATTAGAATTTACGGCCCCAAACCAAATGCTCAAGGAGAAGGTAGAGCCGCCTTAGCGACATTTACCGCCGCAGGAGTCCACGCCAACGACTTATCTACATTATTAGATCAAGAAGGCATTGCCATTCGTTCTGGACACCATTGCACTCAACCATTACACCGCTACTTAGGAATTCCCGCAAGCGCACGCGCCAGTTTATCGTTCTACAATACCCGTGAGGAAATTGATGTTTTTATCAAAGCACTCAAGGAAACTTTAGAGTTTTTTGCTGAATTCTCTAGTTAACGGTAGACAATGTTTAGATACTGATTGTGTCAATTATTAAGTAATAATATTTGGCACAATTTCACTACCTGGATTAATTACAGGAGTATTTAAAATGTCTTACAGTGACTTTACTCTTGATAAAGTTAGAAAAACCTTCGATTTAATCATTTCTGACAAAATTGATATATTTGCATCTATCCCACCAATAGAGTGCTTTCCATTACTTGCAGAAATATTACAAGAAAATATTCCTTTAGCTTTAGCAAGTAATACAGAAAAATCTCGTTCCGAAATGATTATTGCGCCAATTTTAATTGCTATAAGAAAATCTTTAAATAATCAAATAAGTTTATTTTCGGGTATCGATTTTACTGTAGATGCACCACAGGGATTAAATGGAAATTGCGACTTTATTATTAGCCGTTCGCCAGAACTCTTAATTCTCAATGCGCCAATTATAACAATTGTAGAAGCTAAAAAAGAAAATATCAATGCACGATTAGGTCAGTGCGTAGCAGAGATGTTAGCAGCTAAATTGTTTAATGAACGTGAAGGAAATAACATTAAAACAATTTATGGTACTGTCACCACTGGAACCAACTGGAAATTTTTAAAGCTAATTGGGCAAGTAGTTGAAATTGACTTAGGCGAACATTATATTAGTGACATAGGTAAAATTTTAGGAATTTTATCTAGCATCCTGACAGAAGAAGTATTTTAATATGCTTGTTGAGTCACTTCCTGCCGAACAAAGAACAGTCCTATATAACATTAGTTGGGAAACCTTTGAAGCCTTGCTCAGAGAGACAGGGGAAGATAGAGGTTCTCGCTTTGCTTATGACTGCGGCACTTTAGAAATTATGACACCACTGTTTGAGCATGAAAATCCTAAAAGCAATTTTGGTAATTTTATCATTGCTTTAGCTGAAGAATTAGATATTGAAGTCAGAAGTGCTGGTTCAACAACATTGAAACGAAAAATAGCAAAAAAAGGAATAGAACCAGATACTTGTTATTATATCCAGAATGAAGCAGCTATTAGAGGTAAGCAAAAGCTAAATTTAGAAACAGATCCGCCACCTGATTTAGCAATTGAGATTGATATTACTAGCAGTTCAGTTAACAAATTTGACATTTATGCAGCACTGGGCGTAAATGAACTTTGGAGGTATAACGGACAAGATTTAAAATTTTATCAATTGGTAGAAGGACAATATATTGAATCTAAGCTTAGTATTGCCTTTCCTATAGTTTCAGTGAGTGATATAAGCAGATTTATTGAACAAAGTAAAAGTATGGGTGAAATTGCTTTGCTGAAATTATTTCGTGCTTGGGTACAGGATAGAATAGGTTAGTTATTAAACCTAATGCTTTACTATATTGAAAAAAATAAGTAATTTATCATTTAAGATAAAACTAGATTGAGCAAATAAATTAACAATCACGATGCACCCGATATTAAAAGTAGATATTTCTGAACTCAGTGTATCAGAACGTATACAACTTGCCGAAGATTTATGGGACAGTATTCTTGCCACACCAGATGAAGTTCCTCTCAGCGATGAGCAAAAACAAGAATTAGATAGACGTTTGGAAATGCATCGCCAAGACCCAAACCGAGGTTCAAGCTGGCAATCAGTCAAGCAAAGACTAGGTTTATCTGAATGAGCTATCAGTTAATAATTAGTCCAGAAGCAGAATTAGATATTCAAGATGCTTTTGAATGGTACGAGCAACGCGATTCTGGATTAGGTTCGGAATTTGTACGTGCAATTGATAGCTGTTTAGCTTTAATCGGTCGTAACCCTTTAGCTTATCCTGTGGTGTATCGGCAAGCACGACGAGCATTAATACGTAGGTTTCCCTATGGTGTTATTTATGTTGTAGAAGAAAATGTTATCACTGTAATTGCTTGCTACCATGTCAAACGCAATCCTAAACAATGGCAAAATAGAAATATTTAAACGCTTGTAAGTAGATGGACATAAATAAATATAATATGTTCTGTCATTGCGTTCGCGTAGCGTCTCGTAGAGAGCGAAGCGAAGCAATCGCAAAGTCTCTGGGATTGCTTCGCTTCGCTCGCAATGACATCTTAGATTTAATTATGACTATCTACTTATTATCTCACGTTGAATTACTTTAACCATTCATGAGTGACATTATAGAATTAGTTATTAGTAAGAGTATAAACAGAGCGATCGCCCCCTCACCAAATCAACTCAAAGCATCTGGATCTATCCCCAATCTTCGTAATTCTTCTGCCAATCTTTGAGCGCGTTGTTCAGCAGCAGTAGCGCGTTCTTCTGGTGTCAAATATCTAACTTGTTGCGCGTCATACCAATACAACCAATCCCGCGTAATTCCTTGATAAATTCCCCGTTCGTAGCCAATTGCTAAATTTATTTCTGGTAACCAAACCGGATTTCCAGGTTGCAATACATATTCGCCATTTACAAAACGGTAAACCTCTAAAGGTGGTTTTCTGCGGCGTTCGGGGTTGTAAACAACATAATATAAAATTTCCATCTCAGCATAAAGTTTCTTTTTGCTGGTGTATTCTCCACGCCGTCTGTGAGAAACAACTTCTAATGCCATAATTGGCATCACATTTTCTTCCCACAATACATAACTTAAACGCAAGTTTTCATCAAAAACTCGCTCTACTCCCAAGCTTAAAAACCCATCTGGGACAATTGGAGGCAGTTCGGGATCGTAATAAATCCCCATATCAACACCGAAAAACCAATCCATGCGGTTTGCCCACAGCCAAGCTAAGATGGCTTCTAGCAAGCCAGGAATCAAGTGTTGTAGTTGATTATCCACAGGTTCATCGTCAGAATCAGGCAAATCCTCGGCGGAGGGTAAGCAGTGCAATGGGTTGTAATTTAACATGATGGGTGCGTAGGCGTAGCCCGTCGTAGACATCGCAGACTCATAATATTGATAATATCTATCCACCTCTGACTTTTTCTTGCGATAATTCCCAAGGAGACGTAAAGAGAACAGACGCAGGGATAAGGGAAATAGGGAGTGTGGAAACAATAACTCTTAACTCCTAACTCTTAACTCCTAACTCTTAACTCAGCACTGAGTACGGTAAAAGAGGTGTAGATGACACTCAAGCGGTTAATTTTAGTTTTCATTATGACGCCAATGGCAGTTCTATTGGCTGTTTTGTCTTTATTTGGTAGTTGGCAAGAACCCCAGTTTCAAAGCCGCTTAGAACTGTACCAAACTAATATCGCTCTACAAGCCCAAGCTTTACAATCAGAAAATACTAGCGATGACAATCTTCAGTCCATTCGAGGCGCGATACTTGGCGACCAACCCTTAGAAAGCGCTACAAAGCAGTATCAAGAAGCGCGTCAATCTGTTCAAACTAATTTGGACAAAGTTAACGACAAACTTGCACAGTTGCGCTCTCAATCGGAAATCGCTCCCACACCTCCTAAACCTCTGCCAGATGTTTCTCCTACTAATAAAACTTCTCAGCAAGCACAGCAGCAACAGTTACAAAAGTCTTTTCAGGAACTACAAAAATTACTAGCTGAATTAGACCTGCGACTGGGAATTTTACAAGCCGAGCAAGGACAGACAGATGCAGCCCTTAAAACTTGGAGCGAATTACAAAAGCGCTCAGATATCAATCCAGAATTCGGACAAACTGCTGCTGTATTAAGTGGGTTGTGGAGTAGTCCTCCCCGCTTGCTCCCCAATGCTCAACAACCGATTCAAAAGAACTTAGAAGGTTGGTTTAGCTCTACTGCTTTGGTTCGGCTATATCAACTCCAGCAGCGCCAAGAAGCTCTATCCGCAGTTCAAGCTGCACAACAACAAGCGGCTACTAGTGCAGTATTGAAGTTGGCAATTATTGGTACTATTCCCACTCTGGCGGCATTAATCGGTTTAATACTGTTAATTTTCTTGTTTGCTCAACGCTTACTCAAAGGCAAAGCTTCTTTATTAGCCCAAAATGCTGATTTAGCTTGGTCAACGCCTTGGGATGTAGAAACGGTTTTGCAGGTTTTTGTCGTCGGCTTTTTCTTCATGGGACAACTTTTTGTACCCGCGCTAATATCGCTGCTTCCTATTCCGCGTCCCTTCACTGATGTGCGACTCCAGGCTTTTTCGGTTTTAGTTAGTTATGTACTGGTAGCATCAGGAGCTTTGTTAGTACTGTATTTCTCTATTAAACGCTTTTTTCCATTACCAGAATTCTGGTTTCGCTTCCGTTTTCAAGATAAGTGGTTTTTGTGGGGACTGGGGGGCTATTGTGCTGCTTTACCCATAGTTGTCGTCGTATCTTTAATTAATCAACAACTTTGGCAAGGACAGGGTGGTAGCAATCCTCTATTGCAATTAGCCCTGGAAAGCCAAGATACTGTAGCACTTGGTATGTTTTTCTTTACAGCGGCCATCGCTGCTCCATTTTTTGAAGAACTTCTATTTCGCGGCTTTTTGTTACCCTCTCTGACTCGTTATTTACCAGTCTGGGCATCAATTCTTGTTAGTAGCTTGCTGTTTGCCATCGCTCATCTGAGCCTATCAGAAATTCTACCACTCACCGCATTGGGTATTGTCTTGGGTGTAGTCTACACGCGATCGCGCAATCTCCTCGCTCCCATACTCCTCCACAGTCTCTGGAATAGCGGGACATTATTAAGCCTCTTTATATTAGGTAGTAAATAACACAATAAACATACGGTTGCGAAAAATGAAAATATCTGATTTTATCTGCATAGATAGCAACGATTTACTGGTTATAATTGGTTGTAAGCATAAATACTCGCTAAAAGCTAAACAAAGGCAAAAGCAAATTAAATAATGCTCTGAACATAGACTACAAACTATCAAGCTAAGCATTTATTCTCATAGAGGTGATTTTAGCCATTTTCGAGATTTTAGTTGGCTTGGAGAGTCATTTGTGTCTGTAATGAATTAGATTACAAATCTTGTATGCACTTGTGCAAGTAGTGATTGATAACTAAACAGGAGTTACAATCTCGGATTTGTACTAGCTACATAACCAATATTCGTGATTGCTGCCGTCGTAAAAAACTCCGGAAATAATACTGATGGATTTGTAAAAAGTGGTGTGCATAGCAGTTGTTTTTGATGATTAAGCTTAATTTCCATTGAGAATAAAGCACAATTGCTGCACCAGGATTTGCAATTAAATCCAGCAACAGCCCACAACGAGCTACAAATTTTGAAGACATTTCATGTCCGATCTTGCCAAGGTCTTTTTCAGGCTAGAAGCATGGTAATTGTGGTTCTCGTTGTTGGTGTTTATTCATATTTGTAAAATTAATAATATATTTGTTTAGCAAATATATTTACTTTTACTCCTTTTATTACAATAAAGACTTTATTTTTATACCTCACTTAATTAAGGAGCAGCACTCATATGGCAAATCTCAATCCTAGCCATCCTACCAAACAACTTTTAGCTGGCTACTGTGGCATTATCCTGGGAGGATTTGGCGTTCATAAGTTTATTCTTGGATATGCCCCAGAAGGCTTTATCATGTTGGTTGTTTCCATAGTTGGCGGTTCTTTTACCTACGGCGTTGCCTTATTGGTTATGCAACTTGTAGGTTTAATAGAAGGCATGATTTACTTGAATAAATCCCCTGAACAATTTGTAAACACCTACTTTGTGAATAAGCAGGGTTGGTTCTAAACCGTGTCTACTTTGAAACCCTTAGTTTTTTGAAAATAGGCTTTTATTTCCAAATCCTCAACTCCTATCTATTTCGGGTTTTCGGTTCCCTTTTGGAAAAGTCCAGTTCTTAACTTTTACAAAGTTGAGAAACTGATATTTTACACTTGACTTACTGTGTGAAATTACATAAACTTTTCCGTATTTAACGCAGCAAATATTTGTCTATTGACTGTTGACAGTTAACTGTGAACTGTCAACAGCTAAAAGTATGAAAGTTATAATTTGACAATTTGTTACTGTGTGCTAACTATTAAACGTAAACATCTAATCTGGATAGTCTTATTGTTATTAGGCTTTGGCTATTTCAGTGCCATGTCTAATTTAGAAATTGACAATTTTTGGAAAAGCCTTATTGTCCTGATGCCAATACAAGTTGCTGCTATCATTTATGTGACTTATTTACGCTGGCGACGTGATTGACCCCCAGCACGCTAGGATAAATTAATAAATTTAATATGGTTGACGTTAAGTCGTAGTTCCATATTTCGCCTACGCTCGAATTAGAGACGCTTTTTAGTCAAGCGTTGAATTTTCGTAGCGAATCTAAACACTTGCCATGCAACTTGTTCCCAAAACTAAGGTAGACCGAGAATTTGCGCCAATTCTAGAAAAAGTTATTCTAGATGTCCAAGGTATGATGTGTGCTGGGTGTGTGAAAGCAGTAGAAAAACAGTTAACCCAGTATCCGGGAGTCAAAAGTGCCTGTGTGAACTTAGCGACAGAGGTAGCAGTTATAGAGTCAGAAGCAGGTACGGTAGATGCGGATGCACTGGCAAAGCAATTAACCACTGTAGGATTCCCCACTCAAGCGCGAAAAGCTGGCGGTACGCTAGCAGGGGAGACATCTAAATTAACAGACCAAGCAGAACGACAACGCCAACAAATGCACTCTTCACTGAGACAGTTGCTGATTGCTGCACTGTTGCTGGTGTTGTCGGCAAGTGGACATTTTGGTAATATTGGCGGTTCAGCATTGCCAATATTGAATAACATCTGGTTCCACTGTGGACTGGCGACCATCGCCATACTCATTCCTGGCCGCGTGATTTTAGTTGATGGTTGGTTGGGGTGGCGGCGAAACGCACCTAACATGAACACCCTAGTGGGATTGGGAACCATAACAGCTTACATTGCCAGTTTAATCGCGTTGCTTTTTCCCCAAATGGGTTGGGAGTGCTTTTTTGACGAACCAGTAATGATGCTGGGCTTTATTTTATTAGGAAGGACATTAGAGCAACAAGCTAGGGGTAGGGCCGCCGCCGCATTTAGGAAATTGCTGGCACTCCAGCCATTGTTAGCGCGGTTAATTCCCAATCCAGAAAAAACAGGAGTCGGATCGGCCAGTGTAGAAATTCCCGCCGAACACGTGCGAGTTGGGGAATGGTTACAGGTGCTGCCTGGTGATAAGATCCCCGTTGATGGTGAAGTGGTAGCTGGTCAAACAACAGTAGATGAGTCGATGCTGACTGGGGAAGCAGTACCAGTGAGCAAGCAGCCGGGAGATTTAGTAACAGGCGGGACAATCAATCAATCAGGAGCGATCGCTATTCAAGCAACACGTGTCGGTAGCGATACAACTTTAGCTCAAATTGTTGCCCTGGTAGAAGCTGCCCAAACCCGCAAAGCCCCAGTACAAAAACTAGCGGATACAGTAGCAGGTTATTTTACCTACGGTGTATTGACAGCATCTGTATTAACATTCATCTTTTGGTACTTTTTTGGCACTCACATCTGGCCTGATGTCATCATGTCCGGTGGTATGGAAATGGCTCACCACTCCCCACTGACTACAGAGGCGATGAATCACGTCTCTACCCACTCCCCCTTATTAATTAGCTTAAAGCTAGCGATCGCCGTTATGGTAGTGGCTTGTCCCTGCGCTTTGGGACTCGCCACACCAACAGCCATTCTTGTCGGTACTGGTATGGGGGCTGAACGCGGTCTGTTAATCAAAGGCGGCGACGTTTTACAAAAAGTACACCAGCTAAACACCATAGTTTTTGATAAAACCGGCACATTGACCACAGGTAAACCCGTAGTCACAGATTGTGTATTAATTGAAGAACTAGACACTGGAAATCCCCAATCCCTAATCCAACTAGCCGCAGCCGTAGAAAGCGGTACTCACCATCCCTTAGCAAAAGCGATTCAGCAAGAAGCACAGCGCCAAGAGTTATCAATTCCAGAGGCTGTGGACTTTCACACAGAACCAGGACTAGGGGTATCAGCAGTGGTAGAAGGCACAGTTGTGCTGTTGGGTAATTCCCATTGGTTGAGTTGGCATGGGATTGCCATGAGTGACACTGCACAACAGTTAGCAGAGGATTGGGCAACAGCAGGTAAAACAGTGGTTTTCGTGGCAGTTGGAGGAACTTTAGCCGGACTAATTGCTGTTTGCGATGGTCTCAGACCAGATGCCAAAACCACCGTAGATAAATTACGTCACATGGGCTTACGAGTAATGCTGCTCAGTGGCGATCGCCCAGAGGCAGCCAACGCCATAGCCAAAGAATTAGGATTAGATAGCCCCGATGTCATCGCAGGTGTCCCCCCCGCTAAAAAAGCCGCTGCAATACAGGCTCTTCAGTTAGAAGGGACACGGGGACATGGAGACACGGGGACAAGGGGACACGGGGACACGGGGACAAGGGGAAAAGGAGACACGGGGACGCGGGGACAAGGGGACACGGGGACAAGGGGACATGGAGACCAGAAAAACTCCTCACTCCTCACTCCTCACTCCTCACTCCTCACTCCCTACTCCACATTCCCCACTCCCCACTCTTGTGTAGCAATGGTTGGTGATGGCATCAACGATGCTCCAGCTTTATCACAAGCCGATGTCGGAATTGCTTTATACTCTGGGACAGATGTGGCAATGGAAACTGCTGAAATTGTGCTGATGCGCGATCGTCTAAACGATGTCGTCGAATCTATTCAACTCAGTCGCGCCACCTTCAACAAAATTCGCCAAAATCTGTTCTGGGCTTTTGCATATAATACTGTTGGTATTCCATTAGCAGCAGGTGTTTTACTCCCTAGTTTCGGTTTTGTTCTTCATCCATCGGGTGCTGCTGCGTTAATGGCTTTCAGTTCTGTTAGCGTCGTTACAAATTCAATATTACTAAGGCGCTTAGCTCATCATCCGTAAAAGCACTCTTGTGGGAAAAGGGAAAAGGGAAAAGGTTAAAGGGGAAAGGGAAAATACCAAACCTTTTCACCTTTTTCCGACTTCTCTTAGAAGTCTAATGACTAATGAGGAGTAGAACAACCATGTTCTACTCTTTCAAGGTATTATGCAGTTTTAAAGCTGATTGAAATTGCCACCACAAACTACGGTGCGTGAGAATGGTAGGATACGATACTAAACAAATCTTGATTGATAAAAGTTCCACTGATTTTAGCAACGATTTGTCAATGGCAGCAGAAATCAATGAAAACCATCTACTGATTATTGAAGACGATCAAGGTCGCAAGGAATTTTCTTTAGAGCAGCCCGTCTATTCTATTGGTAGAGACCGCGAATGTAATATCCGCTTGATGTCGCAGTTTGTCTCCCGCCGTCATGCCACATTAGTGAGGTTGCCACGAGAGCATAACAGTCATAGCTACTATTACCGAATAGTAGATGGCGATGCCAAGGGAAAGCCTAGTTCCAACGGTTTGATGATTAATGGACGCAAGATGCCAGCCCACGATCTAAAAAATGAAGACGAGATCGTTTTTGGCCCTCAAGTACGTGCCATTTATTACCTCTTAAGAAACACTCAGCGTTTAGGGCAAACGGACTCAAGTGAGTACGATATTACATTAATAAACCCCGGTATGACTGAGGATTTAGAAGATTTGGGAGATTGAATTACAGACACATTTAGTGGAGAGCCAATCAATAAAACTTTGGGAATCCCACAGCTTTATGCTGTGGGAAAATTAATAATTAGCATCAAAAGTTATCCAGCAAGAATTTCAATCAAATGCCAATGACGGCTACCTTCGATCGCCTGCTTGATGAATTCAAACATTTGTCGGCAGTAATTATCCACTTGCAGTGGCAATTCTTCATTTTTAATCACAATACTCATCCTGGTTTCTGTTTCAGTACTTTTTGATTTATCAATCAGTACTTCCACTGTGACTAATTTAGAAAAAGGAACACTACCAGGAAACTCACGAGCGATAATATAATCGCTTGTCTGGTATTGAACATCCAACTGACAGTCCTGTAGAAGTTCTACAAGTAACGGCTGGAGATGGTCACTAGGAACAGAAACAAGAAATGAACAGGTATAGCGACCCATAATAGCCCCATGCCTTGCAACACTCTGTCCATCTTATAATACTCAAGCATGTGACCCAAGAGGATAACGGGAAGGGGAGACAAGGGACTTTCAATTAAATGCAAGTAAAAAAATATTCCATTGCTACTGTTGACGGTCAACAGTCAACAACCTGAACCAGAATAATTTATTTTTTGGAGTTCTCTTACTTTGCTGCCTTGTAACCTAAACTTAAAATTTGATAAAAAACTTTAAAATAAGGCTTTGGCAGAGGTAAAAAATGAAAGTAGCAATTACTGGAGCAACAGGATTTGTTGGTAGTCGTTTGATACAACGACTCCACCAGGAAGGCCACACAATACTGGTGTTAACTCGGAATACCACTTTTGCTCAAAAAGTTTTTCCATCTGGGGCTTTCCGTAATCTGGAAATTGTTGCTTATACCCCGACTCAATCTGGTTCTTGGCAAAGTGCCATCTCCCTTTGTGATGCGGTAGTTAATTTAGCAGGAGAACCCATCGGCGAGGGACGCTGGACACCAGAACGCAAACAAGAAATCCTCAATAGTCGCAAGTTAGGCACACAAAAAATCGTGGAAGCAATAACCAGTGCTAATCCAAAACCAACTGTGTTAGTTAATGCTTCGGCTATTGGTTACTACGGTACTAGCGAAACCGCTAGCTTTGATGAAACAAGTTTATCTGGTAACGATTTTCTCGCCGAAGTCTGTCAAGCCTGGGAAGCAGAAGCTAAAAAGGTAAAAGAAGCTGGTGTGCGCTTAGTAATTCTGCGTTTCGGTATTGTTTTAGGCAATGGCGGTGCTTTGGCTAAAATGATTCCACCATTTAAACTGTTTGCTGGCGGCCCCATTGGTAGCGGTCGTCAGTGGTTCTCTTGGATTCACGTAGACGACTTAGTTAACCTGATTCTCCAAGCTTTAACCAAACCAGAAATCGAAGGTGTGTATAATGCCACAGCCCCTAACCCAGTACGGATGACAGAATTAAGCCATTCTTTAGGAGAAGTGATGCATCGTCCTTCTTGGTTACCCGTTCCTGGTTTTGCCATCGAAGCCCTTTTAGGAGACGGCGCAATAGTAGTTTTAGAAGGTCAAAAAGTCTTACCCAAGCGCACCGTAGAAACAGGTTTCGAGTACCGTTATCCTAATTTAAAAGCAGCACTCAAAGAAATTGTTTTATAGGGATTGGGGACTGGGGAGATGCAAAGATGGGGAGATGAGGGAGAGGGGGTAGACAAGGGAGATAAGGAGAAAGATTGCTCCTTGTCTTCCTTGTCTTCCTTGTCTTCCTTTTCCCCCTTGTCTCCCATACCCAATTGCTGATTATTGACTAGAAGAGAAAAATTTTTTAGACACCCAATTGATAATAGCGCTGAGGATGGCACCACCCATCAGGATACCAATTGCCGGGTTAAATAAGGGTTGCCATAATTGATGCCATAAATCTAAACCCAGGTTGACTCCCGCAGCATCGCCAACCGCCGCGATCGCTAACCAACCAAAGCCAAACAAAACTAAAAACACATCTGCTACTAAAATCAGGTTTAGCCAATTTAACAACTTATCTTTCATGATGGGATTGGGGCATTGGGCATTGGGTATTGGGTATTGGGTATTGGGCATTGGGCATTGGGCATTGGGCATTAGCCAAACAGGGCATTGGACGTGTTCACTGATGACTGAGGAATTCACAGTTGAAAGTTATTCTACTCCTGCCTCACCATGCCCCATGCCCCATTCTCTATTCTTCAAACAGCCATTTTTTCACTTTTCTCAAATTCTCCCAGTCTGGTTTCCTAGTTAAACCGTCTTCAATACTATTTTTTATTTCATCAGCCCATTCTTGGTTGACAAAAATTAATTGTTGTGCAAAGTCTATGTGTTCCCTCAAACCTTTTTGACCTGTTTCCAGCATTGCTAGAGCAAGATTAATCCTCCCTTGTGGGTCTTGTGGATTTAACTTGACTGCTTTGTTTGCAGCTTTGTAAGCCAGGTTGGGTTTGTTGTTGAGTAGATATAACCACGCTAAACAAATCCAAGCTGAACTAGTTCTGGGAGCGCGATCGCACACTTCTTTAAACACAGGAATTAAAGATTCTACTGGTTCTCCAGCTTTATAACGTTCTAAACCTGTGTCAAACAGGGATTCAACTGTTTGAGTCATACTAAATTAGTCAATATTCATTAGTCATTGGTCATTGGTCATTTGCTTTGGACAAAGCGCAAAGTCTGTGCACCGACTTACGGCGATGCCTACGGCAACGCGAAGCGCGAACAGAACTTTGTAAGAGAGGACAAATGACAACTAAACAATATTACACCCCGAATGACTTACCGCAACCGCAAGTTTGGCTAGCATTGGGGTTAGTGAATTGGAAGCCGCCGCCAATCATGGCATCGCTGTAATCGAGCATTAAGCCGTAGAGATATAATAGACTTTTGCGATCGCAAACAATTTGGAAGCCATCATAATCGAAAACTTCATCCTGAGGGCCGATCTTACTGGCGTCTTCAAAGTCCATCATGTAAGACATCCCAGAGCAGCCACCTTGACGTACTCCTACCCGCAGGCATAAGTCTTTGCCTTGCCTTTCCTGGAGAAATTTTACCTGGCGCAATGCGGCTTCGCTCAGCAGAATTCCGCGTTGTTGTGCCTGAGTTGCTTGTGTCATTTGCTTTTCAACTCCTTAATTATTCCAAGTGTCACCTGTGTAGGCTTGTTATTGCCTCTGGATCACCCTTGGTGTTTTTGTATCCATTCTAGCGGCATAGATGCCGCTAAGTGCCAAATTGTAAACACTCCGTCAAAAGCGGCGAAAGATTTTTATTCTAGAATTGAGAGACTCACTGTATCTTACCGATTTGTATTTTTGGAGTTCAAGCCTTTTGGCAGCCACAGATGCGACCACTCTTGTGATGCAGCCATGAAAATTCAATCCGAGGCTAGCCATCCCCAAAAGTTTACTTCCTAAATTGCTTCTTTTGATTAAGTTACTCTATGACAAGTTTTAATCGCTCTACCAGTCGTCGGTTGAAGAAATTAACTCAAATTCCTTCTGTATGGGAGGGCGATCGTCGTCCGTTATCGTCACCAAGCCAGCATTCAGACTCAGAAGCTAAGGGAGAATGCATTCTTTGGGTAGATTACTCCCAAGGTATTGTCCGGGGTATGGATGTGGTAGCTTCAGATATCGGCCCGGAAGCAATAGTTCGCACTTTGATGCGAGCAATGGAACATCCCCACAGTCCGGCAAAACCCGCCAGACCCCAACGAATTGTAGTCAAAGACCGCGAAATCCAATTTTACCTGCGAGGGGTGCTACAAGATTTGGATATCGCCATTGATTACGCACCAGAATTACCTTTAATTGACGAGTTGTTTCGCGGGTTCGCTGATATCCTGGATAGTCAAACCCCCGACTTACCTCCACAATACGCACAAATTTTGCGAGAGAAAGCTTTTGCAATTTGGCAAGCTGCACCTTGGGAATTTTTGGAAGAACAACAAATTCTATCAATAGAAATTAATAAGTGGGATGTTGGTACGCTCTACGCTTCCATTATGGGAATGCTGGGAATGGAGTATGGGATTTTATTTTATCGTTCAGAAGAATCTCTCAAGCGGTTTCGAGCGGCAGTTTTAAAAGATGAAGAATCAAAAGAACGTCTAGAAGAAGCTTTTCTCAAACAAGATTGTTTGTTTCTCACTTTTGAAAGTGCTGACGAAATCGACGAAGATGAGGATGATATCGATGATTTGGCAGATTTGCCACTTTCAGATATTGACCCCACTTTCGGTAATATCCACCCTTTAGAAGGACTGCGTTCTGTTTTGTATGATGAGGAAGCATTGGTAATTTATGTTGCCATTGAAAGCTTGAGCCGCTTTCTTCGCGACCACCGACGCCAGTTGCATTCTGAAACCTTCCCTTCCCTTAGCCGTCGCTATCGCATTTCTCCCCCACAATCTGAAGAATCAACTAAATCTGTGGCTGTGACAGTCTCTACCATGCCAGAGTTAGCAGCAGAATTAGAAGAAATGGCTGGCTTTGGTGTTGAGGATGAAGAATTTGACAATCTTGGCTCTGGAAACTTTCGCTCGTTACAAGATGATTTGATTCCCGAAGATTCTTTCCTCAGTTTAGGTGTGGTCTCCTGGGAGATGTTGGAGTATCTGCATAAAGGTGTCAACTATCATAAGGCTGGTGAAATCAAACAAGTGGGCGATGGTTTACCGGTGATTTTAATTCAAACTTCTCGACCCAAGGCTAAAACTGTAATTGAAAGAATTGAAGCAGCAGGTGGACTCAAAGCAATTTGCTTTAATCCAGGTGCCGACCCGTTTGATGGCGATCGCTACGACCTGGGTTTATTGCAAACTCAAAATGGCGAATTATTCCTCTTTGGCGAATTTTTGGATGAAGATCCAATTCATGTAGAAGCCCGGAAAAAATGGAATCAGCGTTGTAAAAATACAAAGGGATACTGCGGTTTAATCATTGCCAAAGGACTCACTGGAGCTTCCCGCGGCAATCCTCAATTACGAGATATGATGGCTTTGTTTGAAGCGCGATCGCTCTCACCTAAAGATTTGGGCATTGGCACTCTTCAACTCATGCCTGAACTTAAATTTGAATAGTTGCACTTTTGGCCATAAAAGTGAAGTAGAGTATCGGGAGTCGGGAGTGGGAAAAGCTTTGCCGCCGATAAGGGACGGGGTTTCAACCTAACAAAGCGATACAAGAATGGAAAGTCGTGACCCTACTTTCTACTCCCTACTGCCTGATTTTAACGATCGGGACTTACGCAAAAATAACGTAATTGGGTCATTACGAGCGATAGCGTACTCCTACACAGAAGCAAGCTACGCACAGCGTCTCGTAGAGAAGTAATCCCCCCTGACGCTGGGATTGCTTCCCTACACTGCGTTTCGGTCGCAATGACAATATCGGCGTTGCGTAAGTCCTAATGATAAATATTCATACCGACTTACTTATGGGTTTTTAAATTAGTTGATGATAAGTAGCTCAACGTAAAAAAACCTAAGATGTGGATGTAAATAAATGTCGGGTGTGTTGTGGCGTAGGCTAACGCACCTTGATAGATTCTACTATATCAATTGAGGTGCGTTGCTATCATTTTATGTTTAATTAAGTTGACCTAGTTATTTTAATCAACACTATTTATAAATAGTCTTTCGTTGAATTAAACCTATAGTAATCCTATATCATTTGTGAATATATAGTAAATTTGTCAATTATTTTTTCTCTTGCCTGTTGCTTATTCCCTTTTCTCTATTTTCATGAGTACTTTAATAACTCATTTAGGATTACCATAGCTGATGACTGTAAATATGGAAATCTTTTTTATATGTTTCGATCTGAATATCTTAATTATGTATCGATATTATTAAGCAAAAGCCCACGATTATATATTTCTTATAAAGAATATCAAATAGGATTTTTGTCTAAATAAAGATTACTTAAAGTGCGTATATTACAGCTATAATAGGCACAATACCGAAAAAGAGATATGAAATGTAAAATCGTTGTTTATAAGTATACTTACTTTTAAATAATGATTTATTTTCTCATCATTTTTTTTGGCTATCATTTTTATTTTAGTTTGATTATGACCAAAAATTTACTCACCCACCAATATGTAAGAAAATAATTGCCTACAAACAATTTCTAATACCTTCAGATAGATGAAAATAACAAAGACAAAAATAATTTGTTGTTCTGTCAGCAAATTATATCGTTAGAGGGAAGAGAAAAAATATCCAAAAATTCATCGTATCTTTACGGGGAGTTAATGTAAAAGGATGAAACAAAACTAAAATATTATTAGAGACAACACTCAAATAACATCACATTTTGATAGCTAATTAATCTGTGTAATATTACAGATAATGTTGTTAAAATTTATCAGCAAATCTGGGATATTTACACCGCAGATTTTTTAACTACAAAATTCACCGAACAAATAAATCAGTTCGATGACCAAAAACCAAAACCTATAAAGCTGGAAGTAAATATTAGGTGATTAGTTACAGTCATCAGTGTAAATGGGCGTTTGGTCTAGAGCGATCGCTTATTTACCTATTTTTTGAGTAAGCTTTCGCTAGTTATATATACCATTGCAACCAACATCAAGGTCAGCATTGAGCCACCAAAATGATTCTCTAGCTGGAGTCTCAGGTGTCACACCAGATGTTCTCTCCAAGGACATTGGATAAACTTGGCTAAAACACAACCTCAAATGCTTTGCCTGGAAAATAGCTTTGGAAATCTTGATTGAGTCAATAGTAGATATCTCAAATTCACTATTGAAAATCTCACGGTCAGGGTTTACTCATGCTGTTACTGGAGTTTTTATTTCAAAAAGCAAGTATGTGCTTTTTATGCTGTCACAATGGTAACAAAAACTGTAGTTTTTTGATTTGTTTAGAAAATGATGAAACCTTTGACAAAACCAACAATCTTAATATTAATGGTATTACTTGTTTCATGACACAAACTCTGGTAATCTTATCGTTTTCCTCTTTAGTTAGACCTTTTTCGATGGTGTAAATATACAGCAAATAGCATGATAATGACAAATAAAAAATGGGCCGTAAAACGTATAACTGTTAACCTTGCAACACAGGAAGCAGAAAAACTAGAAAAATATTGTCAGCAAACAGGTAGACCTGCAACTGATGTCATTCGCGAACTGATTAGAAGTTTGCCTATGTCTGACGAAGGCAAAGATGGAAATAGGTAAGAAAGTGCTTTTACGACTTACCAGATAGCTGTTTTGCCACCAAAAAAATAACCGCGATCCTTTTTTGAGTCCACTGCAATGGACAAAAGTTTGTCTAATCGATACAGGCGCGTTTTTCTCGCGTCTGGTCATTTGCTGAGACTAAAAGGAGTAATCAAAAATCTTTTAGTATTGACATCGCCTAGCCTGAATATGGTGGTGAGTTGATATTAAGTAGCAAATTCCGACGCCAACCCAGTTACAATCTGTAAAGAAACTGAAAAGGAACGACGGAATGCGTGTTGCAATTGTAGGTGCGGGACTGGCTGGGCTAGCAACCGCAGTGGATCTAGCCGATGCTGGTTGTGAAGTACAGATTTTTGAGTCTCGTCCGTTTGTGGGTGGTAAAGTTGGCAGTTGGGTTGATGGAGATGGCAACCATTTAGAAATGGGGTTGCATGTATTTTTTGGGTGCTACTACCAATTATTTGATTTGATGAAGAAAGTGGGGGGGTTAGAAAACTTACGCCTCAAAGAGCATACCCACACTTTTGTTAACAAAGGAGGCGGGACTGGTGCTTTAGATTTTCGCTTTATTACAGGTGCGCCTTTTAATGGATTAAAAGCATTTTTTACTACTTCTCAATTATCATTGCAGGATAAATTGCAAAATGCGATCGCCTTGGGTACTAGTCCGATAGTTCGCGGCTTAGTTGACTTTAATGGGGCGATGAAAACCATCCGCAATTTGGATAAAATTAGCTTTGCCGATTGGTTCCGCAGTCATGGTGGCAGTAACGGTAGCATCAAACGTATGTGGAATCCCATCGCTTACGCATTGGGATTTATTGATTGCGAAAACATTTCTGCCCGTTGTATGTTAACAATATTCCAGTTATTTGCAGTCAGAACTGAAGCTTCAGTGCTGCGAATGCTCGAAGGTTCCCCAGCTGAGTATTTGCACAAGCCGATTCTGGAATATTTGGAAGCTAGAGGCACTAAAGTTTATACCCGTCGGCAAGTGCGGGAAATTCAGTTTACAGAAACAGACGAACAAACAAGCGTTACAGGCATAATAGTAGCCCAAGGTGATACAGTAGAAACTATCACTGCTGATGCTTATGTATTTGCCTGTGATGTTCCAGGTATTCAGCGAATCCTACCCCAAAAATGGCGTAAATGGTCAGAATTTGACAATATTTACAAACTCGATGCAGTGCCAGTGGCAACAGTGCAATTACGCTTCGATGGGTGGGTGACAGAACTCAAGGATGCAGAAAACCGTAAACAGTTAAATCAAGCGGCTGGAATAGATAATTTACTTTACACAGCCGATGCAGACTTTTCTTGTTTTGCGGATTTAGCGTTGACTAGCCCTGCCGATTATTATCGCCCAGGACAGGGATCTTTATTACAGTTAGTACTGACACCAGGAGATCCCTTTATTGGACAAAGTAATGAAGCGATCGCTCAACATGTCCTCAAGCAAGTCCACGAACTTTTTCCCTCATCGCGGGAGTTAAATATGACTTGGTACAGCGTGGTAAAACTTGCTCAGTCTCTTTATCGAGAAGCACCAGGAATGGATGTGTATCGTCCCAACCAAAAAACCCCAGTGCATAATTTCTTCCTTGCAGGAAGTTACACGCAGCAAGATTACATTGACAGTATGGAAGGTGCTACCATTTCTGGACGGCGTGCAGCAAAAGTGATTTTGGAGACTTTGAAAAATTGACATAGACACCCACTGGCTTTTGTCAAACAGTAGACGCCAAGGAATAAAAAATCATGTCAGATTGGTTAGAACATACTGTGCAAATAGAAGTAGAAGCTCCCATAGATTTAGTATGGAGCCTCTGGTCTGATTTAGAACAAATGCCGCGATGGATGAAGTGGATTGATTCAGTGAAGATTCCGCCAGATAATCCAGATATATCTCTGTGGAAATTGAGTAGTAATGGTTTGGAATTTACTTGGAAATCTCGAATTTTGAAAGTAATTCCCAACCAAATTATTCAATGGGAATCCATTGATGGGTTGCCGAATCAGGGAGCGATTCGTTTTTACGATCGCCATAATAGTACTATCGTCAAAATGACTATTTCCTATGCTATCCCTGGCATTATTGGCAAAATTATGGATAACTTATTTTTGGGACGGATAGTTGAATCGACAATTCAAGCAGATTTGGAAAGGTTTAGACAATACGCCTTAAATATTAAAGGAAATTGATATAGCAAGAAAAAACAGGCAGTAGGAAATAAAGTGTAAAAATTTCTTACTGCCTAATAGAAAGATTTGGATTTTTTAAGGTTGTAGTAGGCTTTACTGCTGACTCTTATTCTTTTGTTGAAGATGGGATATAGTTTTGTTGTTTTATTTTGAGGTCTGCTATACCTTGAGCATAAGCGCTCCAGTAACGGAAATCCTGGAATTTATCTCCTGATATCCCATTTTCATGACATTTTCTACTTTGCGCTGAACAGTGCATTTCTATTAAAGTAATAACATATTCAACCTGATATACATCCTCATTTAATAGTTCAAGTATCTCTTTTTCTAGTACTCTCTGTGCTTTCATATTTTTACTTGTTCATAAATAAAATTGATAGGATAAACTATACAGATTTGAGAAATATAAAAAATCAGTAATAGTACTTAAAAACAGTCTTAATACCATAATAACTTGAGATTGATACCGCAAATTAAGCAGGATTAGACGCCAAAATGCTTGTATTATAGATTTTCTTTAAATACAAAAATTCTCTAAACACCAAAAACCTAATCATTGATTAAATTTTTGTTTATGCGTTGACTTGTTTGAATTCAGATAATATTCGGGGAGAAATAGTTGCTTGAATTTCTTTACCGATTTTTTGTTCAGCTAGCCTAAGCTCATAATTCTTTTGTAAATTAATCCACAACTCGGCACCAGTACCAAACCATTCCCCTAACCGTAATGCGGTGTCAGCGGTAATAGCCCGTTCACCATTAATTATTTCAGTAATGCGGTTTGTTGGTACATGAAGGATACGTGCTAACTCACTTGCGCTTATCTGCAACTCATGAAGTTCATCAGCAAGAATTTTTCCAGGATGTATGGGTGGCCGTGCCATGTTGTTCTCTAATATCTCCATAGCTTACCAGTGATTTTCAATGCAAAGCAACATTACCAACTTGGGTCGCTAAACAAATTAATCGTTAATTCTTCGCGTGGTGGTATCGCTGTGATACAGGCGCGGATGTTTTCTCCATCTTCTAATTCCACAGTGCAAGCGTAACAAGACCCCATCAAACAACCAGTAGGAATAAATACTCCAGCCCGGTCTGCTACATCCAAGAGGGCTTCTCCCACTTCGGCGTCTACTGTGACATCATCTGGTAGAAATCGGACACGAACAATCATTAATCTTACGCTTTTGATTTAGGGCGTGTCATTTGTCATTTATCCTTTGTCTAAAGCAAATGACCAATGACCAATGACATTTCAAAGCATTCTAGCTTAAGACAAAAACGGAGTTAAGTCTAAATGGTTTTCAACTTCACTAGCTAGAGAATCTAAAATTTGCTCTCGTTGTTCCCGGTAGTTAGCAACACCAGTGGGCAGAGATTTTAAACCCCGTTGTTGACGGAGGCGATTTAACCAAGCCCGTCGCCAAGGGCCGTTATCAAAAATTCCGTGGAGGTAAGTACCCCAGACTGACTGACAATTATCTACTAATCCTAAGTTAATATCGTCAAATAGCGCATGGTATGATTGACTATCTATTCCTTGCTGTTCAATGCGCGATCGCCCTTGATGAATCTCAAAGCCATTGACTGGCAAGCCCAACTGGGGATAATTCGAGCTAACTTGTCGCTGGCGGGCAATTTTTTGTCCTGTAATTACAGTTCTAATTGGTAAAAGATTTAACCCTTGATATCTACCAGCTTGTCCTTCTATTCCTTCTGGGTCGGCTATGATTTGTCCCAGCATTTGATACCCGCCACAGATGCCTAAAACTGTTCCCCCAGAAGCGGCATAATGTTGAATTGCTTCTGCCATACCGCTTTTTTGCAGTAGTAGCAAATCAGCAATTGTGGTCTTTGTACCTGGGATTATTACTGCATCTGGATGTCCTAAATCTTGCTTGGGACTAATAAATTTTACTGAAACGGAGCTTTCAGATTCTAGAGGGTCAAAATCAGTGAAGTTGGCAATTCTGGGTAAACGAATAACTGCTATGTTGAGATCTGCTTGAACTTTGGTTGATTGACGTTCTAGCAAATCAAGGGAATCTTCCGCCGGAAATACTTCTTGTAAGTAGGGTATAACGCCAACAACGGGAATACCGGTGCGTTCTTCCAACCATTTTATTCCAGGTTCTAGAAGCGATCGCTGTCCTCGAAACTTATTAATTACTACACCTTTAATTAAAGCCCGTTCATCCGGTTCCAATAATTCTAAAGTGCCTACCACATGGGCAAAAGCGCCACCCCTGTCAATATCAACTACCAGTAGAGTTGGCGCATTCAAATATTTTGCTACCCGCATATTCGTTAAATCGCGGTGCTTGAGGTTAATTTCCGCTGGACTACCAGCACCTTCACAAACCAGCAAGTCAAATTCTGTTCCCAAATGCTGTAGCGATTCTTCAATAGCCCGCCACCCCAGGTCAAAATATTGTTCATAGTAATCTGCGGCAGCGACTTTACCCACTGGTCTACCTTTGATAATTACTTGCGAAGTCATATCCCCTTGGGGTTTCAGTAAAATCGGGTTCATTTCCACCCAAGGTACAACTCCCGCCGCCCAAGCTTGCACTGCTTGGGCATAGCCAATTTCTCCTCCACTGGCAGTGACATAAGCATTTAAAGCCATATTTTGACCTTTAAAGGGAGCTACTCGCCAACCACGCCGCGATAAAATTCGACAAATAGCTGCACTTAAGAGTGATTTCCCTGCGTGGGATGTTGTCCCCACCACCATAATTGATTTCATAGTCACTATCAGGTTTTTATTAATATATAAGGTGAAATTTTAGGGGCATGGGGACTGAGGAGTTAGGGGAAAGGGGAAAGGTTAAAGGGTAAAGGTTAAAGGGTAAAGGGAAAAGGGATAAATTTAACCTTTCCCCCTTACCCCTTTCCCTTTTCCCATGCCCCATGCCCAATGCCCCATGCCCCATGCCCAATGCCCCACCACATTGTAAAGACTTTATGAACGGGTGTCATGTTTCCGTATACTATTGTTCCCTTTGATTCGCTAATCTTAACTCTTTAGTTGTTTTGTTCTACAAGGGTAAACGGAACCAACGAGTCACGATATTGTATAAGCGATCGCGCCATGAAGGAGAACGCCAATTTTTACCTTGATGTTGTTCTATCAACTGATGTCCCAAGGGAGTGAGGCGAAAACTATCGGTAATTCCCTGACCATCGACTTCTCGCCGCAATACACCCACTTGAATCAGCCAACCCAAAGCGTCGTCACATGTTAATTCTGATAAAGGACGCTGAGTATAACCTTGATTAAATCCATTTTCTAGGGCGATGGCACTCAAGGATATACTCTGATGCCGCATGGCTTCAAATAAAGATGGATTAAAGGGCGAACATATTAGCGATCGCTCCGCCCTTTCGATTGTAATGGCAGGATAAACAAAAGTTTTGGGGTTGCGGAAATCAACAGTAGGCATTGTGTATGGGTATAAATTTTTCTTTGAATAAAAATTAATTTCAGAATATATATTTTTGTATCTGTTAGCCGAACTCAGGAGAATTGAGTTAACTAAAGTATAGTTATGTTATTTTTTAGTAAATATATTTAGTTATTATAAATTATTGTAAAATCTCAAGTGCATCAACAATCTGAAACAGGAAAGGTTTATTATGCCTCTAGCAGTTGGTACGGATGCACCTGCATTTACCGCCAAAGATACAAACGGCAATACAGTTTCTTTATCTGATTTTGCTGGTAAGACGGTTGTTTTGTATTTTTACCCCAAAGATGACACTCCAGGCTGCACCAAACAAGCTTGTAGTTTCCGGGACGCCCAATCTAAATATCAAAGTCAAGATGTTGTAGTTCTGGGAGTTAGTGCAGATGATGAAGTTTCTCATCAGGCATTCACCCAAAAATATAATTTGAATTTTCCTCTACTGGCTGACACCGATAAATCCCTCATCAAAGCTTTTGATGTGGATGGCGGTGGTTACGCCAAGCGCGTCACCTACGTAATTGGGCCAGACGGCAAAATTACTCATGTTGACGCCAGTGTAAATACAACAACCCACGCTGAAGATGTTTTAGCTGCACTTGGGCTGTAGTTTTTTGCCTCACACAGCAGGCAATAGGCAATAGGCAAAAAGGTCTGACCCCAACCCCAAGCTTTTGGAGTTGGGGTTATTGATTTGAATTCAGTTACCAGAAGGTAATTTTGGTGTTGTTTGCTGTGCTTGTGGGCATTGGAGTGCTTGTTGTTGGTTCCTTGGTGCTGTTGGTGGTTCAGTTGATGATGTCGGCGACGCTAATGCAACCGATGGCGATCCTGCGGTTGTGGCTTGCCCTTGTTGACGACATTGAAGCAACTGTTGTTGTCTAGCTCGAAAAGCTGCTGCGCTTGAATCTAGTTGTTCGTTCTGTTGTTGAGAATTCCAGTTGAGAGTTCCGAAGTTTGCTCGGTGAATCAGATCGAACATATTGAAATTATCTGAGTTCGAGCGGGAGAAGGGATCGGTATTTTGGTCTGTGGTACTGTTACTAGGAAAAGCATCTGCTGGACTCAACTGAGCCAAACTAGGTTCAGCTATCAGTAAAGGAGCAAAGCTAATTCCTGCTGCGGTAGCCAAGAAGAGTCTAGTAATTTGTAAAAATGGTTTTTTCATGGTTTTTGACTCAAAATTGCTCTCTTATATCTTAAGCAAGAGTCCGTCTTAATTGCGGCTGAATGCTAACTAAGGCAACAACAGCAAAACCAAACAACACCAATAATGCCCCTCCAAAGGTAACATTACCCCAAGGAGCTTGCATAACTACACTATCTAAAGCCCAACTACTGTGGAGATACAAATAGCGAATGGGTTCGATGGCATAGCTGAGGGGATTTAGAGTTGCTACAACCTGCAACCATTGAGGCATGAAAGATAAAGGAGCCAAAGCGGTACTAGCAAATAATAATGGTAGGTTAGTGACAAAAATTACCGCAATTAGTTCAATGTGACCGGGTAAAGCAAAAGCCAAGCCCAGAGAAATCGCTGTCACGCCCAAAGCCAGCAGAAAAACAATTAAAGCGATCGCACCTAAACCAGCTGCATCAGGTATTCCCGCGCCTAAAAACGCTGCTGCACCTACAATCACGGCTGCTTGCAATAAACTTTGGCTGATGATGAAAATTGCCGAAGCAAAGACAATGGAAAACCGCGATGCCAACGGTGCTACCAGCAAACGATTCAAAAAGCCGAACTCGCGGTCAAACATTACAGGCAAACCAGCATTTAGCGCTCCAGCAAAGGCTGTAAACACAATTACTCCAGCAGCCAAAAATTGACCGTAATTTGTCGTACTGCCAAATAAACCTTTTGGTGCATTTTGGAATAATGCACCAAACAATACCAACCACATCACCGGCTGAATAATTCCAGCAACTAATGTCGAAGGACGACGTTGCAATTGAATAAACAAGCGACGAGTTAAAGCCAGCGTCTCTTGTACCAATTCACCGAAAAAATTAGAATCGGATTTAGCATCAGCTTGGGGTGATGCTAGCGGTTGCCAATTGATATCAGATTTAGGGGTAACACTCATAAGAATTTTGGATTTTGGATTTTGGATTTTGGATTGGGCATCAGGCATCGGGCATTGGGCATTGGGTAAAGAGGAAAGGTTAGATTTACCCCTTTTCCCTTTTCCCTTTAACCTTTTCCCTGCTCTCCCCATTCCCTACCTCATATTCTGCTTTTTCTCAGCTTTGGGATCGCGGGTGGCGATCGCTGCTAGTTCGGCATCCATCAGGGTGCGTCCTGTGGCGGCGAGGTAAACGTCGTCAAGGCTGGGGCGAGATTGGGCGATGCCAAATATGGGCAAGCCGGCGTTATTTAAAGTTTGCTGGATGTTGATGAGAACGTCATTTTGGGGAGTCACCACCAAGTTGAGTGAATTACCTTGAGCGCTGTTGATGATGACTTCTTGGACGAAGGGCAAAGATTGGAGGAGGTTTTTAGCTTTTTGGGCTTCTTCAATGGGAGAAAACTCCTGAATTCGCAAGGTGATGCGATCGCCACCTACTTGATCTTTCAATTGGGAAGGTGTCCCAGCCGCAATTACAACGCCGCGATCGATAATTGCCACGCGATCGGCTAGGGCGTCAATCTCTTCTAAATAATGGCTGGTAATTACTACCGTCGTCCCAGAGGCGCGTAATTTCCTTAAGAAATCCCATACCACAAAACGGCTTTCTATGTCAAGCCCTACGGTTGGTTCATCTAAGACTAAAACATCCGGTGCGTGGAGTAAGCCAGCCGCTAAGTCAAGGCGCTTGCGTAAGCCGCCAGAGTAGGTTCCGGTTTTTTTGTTGGCGTATTCTTGTAAACCGAGTAAATCCAATACTGTTTCAATACGCTGTTTGGCTAGTGCGCCTGGGATGTGATAAAGTGCTGCTTGCAATTGCAGTAATTCTCGTCCAGTCAACACTTTATCTATGGCGACTTCCTGAGCTACATAGCCTAATTTTTGTCTTGCTACTCTGGGATTGTCTAATACAGAGATACCAGATACTTCGATTTTGCCAGCATCAGGCGTGGTGAGGGTACACAAGGCACGTAAGGTGGTAGTTTTGCCAGCACCGTTGGGGCCAAGTAAACCAAAGATTTCTCCTGACTCTACCTGAAAAGAAACATCCTTAACGGCAACCACCGTGCCGTAGGATTTTTGCAAATTTTGAATTAAAACGGCGGGAGCCATGACAGCTTTTCCCCAACTATACAAATCTCAATAAATCTATTTTTATTGTAGAAGGTGGGGACAAGGAAATAGCGCATGAGCGAAAATATGTAAATAAGTTCGCTTCATGCGCTATGCTGCCAAAAATTTGGGATTATTTTAAGCAAGTTGTTGGATTGCGTTTGTGGCGAAAGATACCAAATCCTAAAGCAATTAATCCTAAACCTGGCAAATTGGCAGGTTCTGGAACTGAAGTAGGAGTGGGAGGATTATTGTTGTTTGTGGTATTGGGCGGATTGTAATAAGTCTCGGTTTTTGGGACACTTGGCAAATCCCCATTAAATAGATAGTTGTGCGACTCGCCATTTCCAGTTAAGGAAGCTACCACTACGTTACCGTTAACTTGACCGTTATTGAAGTTGAAATTCGCCAAAGGAGCGAGAATACTACCTTGAATGCCAATACCACTGGCAGTGAGGTTAGTAGCTTCATAGAAATTGTAAATTACCTTTTGTTTATCTGTGCCCAGGATGTTAAAGCCGAAGTTTTGCAGTGATACATCCTTACCGCTGATATTCACAAGGATGGTTGAATTTGCATCTCCCTTGATTTCAAAATAGTTTGTTTTGGAGACATCCGTTCCTGAAAGATTAAAAACATTGAAGGCCGTGCCGGTTCCACTGAGGTTGATAGCACCCCAAGGTTGTACCGTTGTTTGACCGGTGGGAGTTAAAGTTGCTAAATATTGCGATAGCGATCGCAATTCTTCTCCTGCTGCATTAAAGTCAATGGGATTACCTTTACTAAGAGTTCCTTGGGGAAATCCCACGTTACTGGAAACATTGGCCGTGCCTCCATAAACAGCATTACCGTGGTAAACTTGACCGTTGCTGAGAGTTAAGTTTTGTCCGGCTACGACTACATTACCGCTATTGTTAGCAAGTCTGCTTCCCAGTCCGCCAACAAAATTCACGTTACCGCCAGCAGCTAGCTTTCCTTCAATATCTGTATATTTTTGAGTGATGTCTCCCAAAACAAACACATTGTAATCAGAAGCAGCGCCCAACTCAACTGCATTTGCTTTTGCAGAAATACCCAGTGCCAAAGTAACTGCAATGGGAACTGCTACTCGTTGCCAAACATAATAGGTTTTTGAGTTCATTTTCTAATTTTGGAATTATTAACATCATCCTAAAAGTAGAAATCAAAGACGACATTAGTTTAATGGTGAGTTTCATTGAAGTTTTATAGCTACCATCATCACTGTATTTTTTCACTGAAATTATTACATCAACCGCATATTTACTGTTGACTAAAAGAATTTTAAAGCCGCAATAAATAAAAAAATAAATAAGAATAGATGTTGGTTGAATGTTGATTTTTAAAGGTTCACAGGTAATAGTGGCAATGGATTCTTTGGATTTTTAAGTCTCCAAGTTGCTTGATTTTGTAAAGTTATAAAATTGAAATTTTCTAATTTATCAATTTAGGGATGATGATTTTTTAAATATGACAAAAATATGACATTATTGAACAACTTTTAAAGTTTTCAGACTAGTGTCATGGCAACCGCTGATAAATCCTCCCATCGCTTGGATTTGTTGCAAATAATCAAGAACCGATTTGGTGATGAGTTCTCCTGGCATTAATACGGGAATTCCCGGAGGATAGGGACAGACAATTTCAGTACAAATACGGTGGCAAGTTTTTGCTAAAGGTAATGTTTCACTGGCAGCAAAAAAAGCTTCACGGGGAGACAAATACAAATTACTCGCGGCGGTTGGGGAAAAATCTTGCCAAATATAATTTTTAACAGAGGCATTGGTTCGGCGATATTCTTGAGCAAGAGCAGTAAAACCTTGGATTAATTGCTGAATATCAGCCGTGTTGTTGCCCATAGTAATAATAAAAGTCAGGTGTTGTTGGGAGGGAAATTCCGCAGTAACAGCAAATTTTTCATCTAAAACATCATCTGCTGCAAATCCGGTTAAACCTAAATTAGAAACAGTGACAGTTAATCGCGTTTTATCTAAAGCCACAAAACCAGGAGTTACACCCAATTGAGGCATTTCCAAAACAGATAAGCCAGGAATTTCGCTGATTTTGGTTCTGGCTTCCTGGGCAAGTTGCAAAGTTTGAGACATCAGCAGTTTTCCGTGGAGTGCCATTTGCTGACGCGCTGCATCTAGAGAAGCTAAAAGTATATAACTGGGACTGGTAGACTGTAGGAGCTGCAAAGCTTTACTAATGCGATCGCTATCTATCCTATTACCTTGAACGTGCAACATCGATGCCTGTGTCATGGCACCAAGCACCTTATGGATGGATTGTACAGTTAAATCTGCACCTGCGGCTAAAGCTGGAGTGGGCAATTGGGGATGAAAGCTAAAGTGTGCGCCGTGTGCTTCATCTACAATTAGAGGAATATTATGTTGATGGGTAATATTGGCGATCGCATTTAAATCTCCGCAAACACCGTAATATGTAGGGTAGACTGTCAACACTGCTTTAGCGTCGGGATGTTGTTGCAGTGCAGATTCTACAGCAGTTGGTGTAATGCTATGGGCAATATCTAAAACTGAATCGTATTCGGGATTGAGAAAAACTGGATAAGCACCAGAGAGAATTAAGCCGGCGATGGCAGAAGAATGCACATTTCTAGGCAAAATAATTTTATCGCCATTACCACAGGTAGCGAGAATTGCCGCTTCAATTCCACAGGTAGAACCGTTAACCAAAAACCATGTTTGGGAAGCGCCAAATGCTTCGGCTGCTAATTGTTGCGCTTCTTGAATTACCCCTTGGGGTGTAGAAAGATTATCTAAATCTGCTAATTCCGTTAAGTCAGCACGGAAGACGGCTTTACCAAGTAAATCAGCTAACGGTTGAGAGATGCCCTTGCCTTGCTTGTGTCCAGGCATGTAAAAAGCAGCATGAGAGCGTGTTGCATTGGCTTTTAAGGCGTCTAATAGGGGTGTTTGGTTTTGATTGAGCATTTTTGAAAAAACAATGCAATCCTAATGCTGCCCCTATCTGTTGGTCATTCCAACGAAGATCCCATAGGGTGAGCGAAAAAAGGTGTGGGGAGTGTGGGAAGTGTGGGAAGTGTGGGGAGTGTGGGAAGTGTGGAGG
Source organism: Nostoc linckia z4 (assembly GCF_002608075.1). Taxonomy (GTDB): domain Bacteria; phylum Cyanobacteriota; class Cyanobacteriia; order Cyanobacteriales; family Nostocaceae; genus Nostoc; species Nostoc linckia. Next base: position 13,417 of record NZ_LAHA01000026.1, on the reverse strand, counting down.
GTAATTTTTTGGATACTTAGCTAGAAATCCCACACAAAATTTCGTTCACCCGATCCCATATTCACCCTCATCCGACATCAACAGTACTCGTGCATAGAGAATTTTTTTCGCTGCTGCATGACTATTGCGGCTAATTGTTTCTAAGTTTTGTCTTTGTTCTGCACTTGGGCGGATCTTGTCCCTTCGTCCACGTCCCATTTTCTTTGTCTGCTTTTATCATCTTTATTGCAACATTTTAGCCTTGTCACGCTAATACTAGTAGTCTGGCAAGTCAACTTTGCTAGGTGAGGGCTGGGGAAAGGGAAAGGGGAAAAGGGTAAGGGATTTAAAACCTTTCCCCTTTCCCCTTTCCCCTTTACCCCGCTAAGTTTACTTGGCGAACTACTAGTGGTCTATCGCATTAATTTTGTAATGAAAAAATGTTCGTAGTCAGGATTTTAGTCCTTGATTTTTAAGCACTAAAGTGCTTACTACGAACCTTTCAAAACTTTTGGGACAGACCACTAGTCAATTTATGACTGTTAACCATCAATAGTCAACAGTCAACACAAAATTACATCCCCTTTTGAGCGGTGAGGTGAGCTTATTCTTCTTCGTCTAATTCGATTTCTTCTTCTTCATCTTCATTGGACTTTGAGACAGAGTTAGCAGAAACAACAGCACCTTTATCTAGCTTTTCCCGTACTAATTGCTTGATTTGTTCAGCAAATTCTGGCTTTTCTTCTAGATATTTAATGGCGTTGTCTCGTCCTTGGGAGATATTATCGCCGTTGTAGCTGTACCAAGCTCCTTTGCGGATAATGATGCCAGTTTCTTCTGCCAAATCCACAATGCAACCCAAAGTAGAAACACCTTTACCAAAAATAATGTCAAATTCCGCTATTCTAAAAGGCGGCGCTACTTTATTTTTGGCAACTTTGACTTTGACGCGGTTACCAAATTCATCTGTACCTTTTTTCAAGGTTTGAATCCGGCGAATATCCAAGCGCACGGAAGCATAAAACTTCAATGCGTTACCGCCAGTTGTGGTTTCTGGGCTTCCGTAGGTAACACCGATTTTTTGCCGCAACTGGTTGATGAAAATAACTGTGCAACCTGATTTACCAATATTACCAGTGATTTTACGTAAAGCTTGACTCATCAACCTTGCCTGAAGACCAACGTGAGCATCACCCATATCGCCTTCAATTTCAGCGCGGGGAACTAATGCAGCCACCGAGTCAATAACTACAATATCAACCGCAGCAGAACGAACCAGCTGATCGACAATTTCCAAAGCGGCTTCTCCTGTATCAGGTTGAGAAACCAGCAAATTTTCAATATCTACACCCAATGCCGCCGCGTAGGTGGGGTCAAGGGCATGTTCGGCATCAACAAAGGCAGCGATACCACCTTCTTTTTGTACTTCGGCGATCGCATGTAAGGCTACTGTGGTTTTCCCGGAACTTTCCGGCCCGTAAATCTCAATTACCCGTCCCTTGGGTAAACCGCCTCCCAATGCCAAATCCAAGGTTAGCGCCCCACTGGAAATTGTCTCTACCCGCATCCGGGTAGCATCTCCCAGACGCATGATTGCTCCTTTACCGAAGCTACGCTCAATCTGGTTGAGTACTATATTTAATGCTTTTTGCTTGCCAGAAGTATCGGTATTGATAGCCATTAGAGCCTCTAAGTATATGGGTTTTTAGGAGTGTGGATTTAGATTGTGAGTAGAACAGATATACTATTTTAACCAGAAAATTCTGGAATAGGACTTCTCAGATTAAAAATCAACTGTGACAAGATCGTAACTCGATCGCCATCAGATTAGGGTAGTCTTCTCCAAGTAAAGCAGAGACAAGTACACGTCTTACATATTACAAATCTTATGGGGGTCGGCATCCTGCCCGCAGCTGTGTACCTCGTTTAGATGAAATGCACTGTAAAGTTTTGATAAGAATAGGATACTATTATAATCTTTAGTACTCTGCCAACCCAAAAATGCGCTTCTTTCGGGCTGGGCAAGGGGGAAGGGATAAAAGGTAAGGGATTTCAAACCTTTCCCCTTTTCCCCGCTATTTTTGCAGCTTTAACTGGTCAATCAGCACAAAACGAATATCTCGTTTTTCGGCAATCAGTTTAATTCCCGGTTGTTGAAGATTTAAGAAGTCTAATCCTTGTTCTTTACCACTGATTAAAAAGTCATTGATAGCAATTTTGTACGTGCGTTTCAGGTCAAGAGGTTGGCCTTGAATCAACCAATTTTTTGAATTTGCTTGTTGAGTAACTTTAGCTGTTTGCAGATAACCACCGGTTCCTTTATTAGCTTGTCCTCGCTCTAATACTCTTTGCAAAAGCGCACCATTTATTTCTACTGCAACAACTTTACCGCCAAAAGGTAGTATCCGAATTACATCGTACTGGGTAATTGAACCTGGCAAAATCACATCATCCACTCGAATTGAACCGCTATTAAATACGGCTAAGTCTGCATCAGGTATTTCCTTTAACATTGACTGGGCAATTAATTCTGTGAGTTTTGTGGATTGATTGCGGACACTAGATTCTAGACCATCTAAAGGAAATGTTAGTTGAGCAATTTGCTGATTTGGTTCAAAACCGTTGGCGCGAAATGCTTGATAACCTCGCTTTAGCCATTCTTGGACTATCTTTGCGGTTTTTGGTTCGTCAGGAATTTGCTCGGTAATCGGTACGAGTCGGGAATTTATTGCAAGGCTTCTTTTGATTGAATCGTAACTCAATTGGTGGACATAAACTGTACGTGCATTAGCATCTGCTTTAAAAATCGGTGTAAAATCTCGACCCCGCCATTGCTGAATATTTTCATGCTCGTGACCACCCAGAATTATGTCTATTTCTGGTATAGTTTCGGCTAATTTGCGGTCATCTTCAATAGATAGATGGGTAAGAGCAACTATAATATCTACTTTACCCTTGAGTTTACTAACCTGCTGTTTGGCTGTTGCAATCGGATCGGTGTAACTGACATACTTTGGCTGATTGCTATCAAGGGTAACAGCAATTAATCCTACCCTCACCACAGCCCCGCCATCACCTTTAACATTGAATACAATTTCGCGGGGAACACCTTTGAAGGGTTGCCCTGTGCTATCAGATACATTACTGGAAACCCAACGAAATCGAGATTCTTGCAATCTTTGATAGAACAGGTCTTCTGGTAGGTCAAATTCGTGATTGCCAAAAGTCGCATAGTTAAGCCCCAAAGCGTTCATTACAGCTACCATTTGCTGACCAGCCAGAGGTATACCGTTAATTTTGGCAGTTCCTAAAGCAGAAGGGCTAAGAGTATCTCCAGCTAACATAGTGTAGGTGCGGGGATTCTCCTGATAAAGTTGTTGTCGTAAGGTTGCAACACGCGCCAAACCCCCACGTGTTCCACTTTCCACAGGAGTAATTTCGTAAATATCGTTAAGTTGCAACAGGTTAATCTTAACGATTTCTGCTAGCCCAGGAGTAGTTAAAATTACTGTTGCCAATACTGAAAAAATTACACTGCACCCTTGGAGAATAAGTTTCATATTTAAAAGTGAGGGCTATTGTCATAAAGTTTACAAAGCTGTTGCTGATATTTGTAAATAACAGCACCTTGTGAGCAAATGACTAAAGCATACCGTAGCAATTTGACATCCGAAAAGTGGGAGTTGATTCAATACTGCTCGCTTTGTGCATTTTCAACTCGGAATTTGGTTTTGGGAAAAGGTGAGCCAGCGCGGTCTTGGGGGTTTCCCCCATGAGCGACTGGCGAACCCCGAAGGGGTTAAAGGGGAAAGGGGAAAGGGGAAAGGTTTCAAATACATCCTTTACCCCTTACCCCTTGTTAAAAATTAGCTCTTGACATCTTTGACTAGTACATTTAACCTAGTAGTTAATTAACTGAGTGGTTAAATACTTCCATCTTAAATGTCCAGCGATCGCTTGAGCCTTACCTTTGCTGCCCTCGCCGACCCAACCAGGCGGGCAATTTTAGCTCATCTTGCTAAAGGCGAAGCATCGGTGACTGAACTAGCCCGACCCTTTGAGATGAGCCTACCTGCCATTTCTAAACATCTCAAGGTGCTAGAACGTGCTGGATTGATTGTACGGAGTCGAGAGGCTCAATGGCGTCCTTGTCGGTTAGAGGCAGAACCGCTTAAGGACATAGCAGATTGGATCGAGGAATATCGCCAGTTTTGGGAACAGAATTTAGATCGTTTAGACGAATATCTACAGGAATTGCAAGCAGAGGAAAACAAGTCCGATCGCGAATCTTAATGTGCGATGGTTCCATTGTTAAGGAGAAACATCATGTTGAAACAAAATGACTTTGCTTCCAGTGAATCTGAACGCAAGATTGTTATTACTCGTGTCTTCAACGCACCACGAGAACTTGTATTTAAGGCATGGACAGAGCCAAAACACATTGCACAATGGTGGGGGCCAAAAGGCTTCACAACCCGCGTCACTGAACTGGATTTTCGTCCGGGGGGGCGATCGCGCTACGTTATGACTGGCCCAGATGGCACGGAGTACCCCGTCAAAGGTGTTTTCCGCGAAATTGTGCCTCCAGAAAGGATTGTCAGCACAGATGAATTTGATGAAGGGTTTGAACAAGTCATCAACGTTGAACTACCACAGGGAATCGTGATGACAGCAATATTTGAGGATTTGGATGGTAAGACCAAACTCACACTAGAGATTGTGCATGAATCTGCTAGCGATCGCCGCAAGCATGAAGAGATGGGTGTTGTTGCCGGCTGGAACTCCACCTTTGATTGCCTCGACGAATTCCTGGCCCAACAAATCGAACAGCAGCACAATGGTTTCACACTCACCTTACCATCGGATCGGGAAATCTTCATAACTCGCATCCTCAATGCCCCGCGCCGCTTGGTATTTGAGGTATGGACTCAACCAGAACATGTTAAACGCTGGTTTGGAGGTTGCAGCACCATGACAATGACCGTCTGCGAAATCGACCTACGCGTGGGAGGCAGCTGGCGCTATGTCTTGCATGACTCCAGCAACGGTAATGACCACGGGTTCTCAGGAGAATATCGTGAGATTGTTCCACCAGAAAGATTAGTATCCACCGAACGCTACGAACCAGTTCCCAACAGCGATAGTTTGAACACACTGACTCTCACCGAAGAGGAGGGAAAAACAATATTACACATCCATATCCAACACCAGTCCAAGGAACAACGGGACGGACATCTGCAATCAGGTATGGAAGTGGGACTGCGTCAGACTCTAAACCGTCTCGAAGAACTTTTGCAATCCATATCAACTGTTTCAGGGTGAGGTAGCGAGATTATTTGTTGAGGTTGGGAATTGGGCAAGCAGGGCATTGGGAATTTTTTCTTGGCCAATGCCCTACTTTCTCCATTACGATCAAATCCTTAAGTGCGTGCTAACAATGGAGCAGCAGCTAGTAAGGTTTTGGTATAGGGGTGCTGAGGACTGGCAAAAATCTTTTTGGTTTCGCCGAGTTCAACAATTTTACCGCCGTTCATTACGGCAATGCGATCGCACAAAAATCTGGCTAACCAAAGGTCATGAGTGATGAACAGATAAGTTAATTCAAATTCTTCTTTTAATTGCAACATCAAATCTAGGACTTGTGACTGCACGCTAGCATCTAACATACTCACCGGTTCATCGCAAATCACCAGTTTCGGGTGAGTAATCAAAGCACGAGCGATCGCTACTCTTTGTTGTTGTCCTCCAGACAAATCTGAGGGATAACGTTCATAATAAACTTCTGGTGGTGTTAAGCCAACTTTTTCTAACATCCACAAAACTTGTGATTTTGCCTTTACAGAATCAGCAAGATGATGAATAAATAAAGGATCGGCTATACTTTGTCCCACTGTCATTGCTGGATTGAGACAAGCATGGGGATCTTGAAACACCATTTGTATTTGTCGCCGTGAAGAACGAATTTCTGGAGGCGAAAGTTTAGTTAAATCCTGTCCTAAAAACTCAACTTTGCCAGCAGTAGGACGAATGAGTTGCAAAATTGTCCTTGATAATGTGCTTTTACCACAACCTGATTCACCAACTAAACCGAGAATTTCTCCCGGATAAAGATCCAAATTAATCCCATCTACCGCTTTAATTGTCTCTGATTGTCTGTTAAACAGTCTTTCAATAAAATTAGGTTCTATAGTGTAATATTGTTTGAGGTCTGTGACACTCAAAATCGGTGACTTTTCTTTAATATTTGCTAATTTTTTTTCTTCCCCGCTTTCTATTCCCCATTCCCCAGTCTCTATTTCATCCACTGATTGAATATGTAAAGCTGCTTTGAGGAGGGATTGAGTGTATTCGTGTTGTGGTTGTCTAAAGACAGCTTGCGTCGAACCCATTTCCACCATTTTCCCGTGGTACATAACGCCAATGCGATCGCAATACTCAGCTACCATTGCTAAATCGTGAGAAATCAGCAGTAATCCCATGTTTTCTTCACTGCACAGCCGAGTTAATTCCTGTAATATCTGCGCGGAAACGGTAACATCTAAGCTTGTGGTGGGTTCGTCTGCAACAATTAACTTGGGACTGAGAAGTAAAGCTAAAGCGATGGCTACCCGTTGGCGCATTCCGCCGCTAAATTCATGAGGATACTGATTCCAGCGACTCGCGGGGATATTTACTTTTGCCAATGTTGCAAGTGCTTTTTCTTTGGCTTGCGCTGCTGATAATTCTGGTGAATGTGCTTGCAAAGTTTCCAAACAATGCTTACCAATAGTCATCAAGGGATCGAGGCGCGTCATCGGATCTTGAAAAATTAAAGCGATGGCTTCCCCGCGAAATTTCCGCAACTGATTAGGATTCAAGTCAAAAACTGACTGTCCCTCAAATGTCACTCGTCCCTCAACGCGACTAGAAGGTGGTAGTAATCGCATTACCGCGCGTCCGATAGTTGACTTACCGCAACCAGACTCCCCCACCAATCCCATTTTTTCTCCGCGTTGCAGAGTGAAAGATACATCATCAACCGCCCAGCTTGGTGCTTCTTCACTTCGTTGAGGATAAGCAACTCGTAGATTTTCGATACAAAATAAGGCTTCACTCATACTTACTTATTACCCTGGGCTAACAGCTGGGATAATTTTAAATTTTAGATAGTTTAGCAGATTATTTTTAGACCGTACCTCTTGAAGAAAGACTTGGCGCTTTGTCCTGAGAAACACAAATGACTAAATATCAAGAAGAATTTTCGACCAAAAAATAGGTTTTAAGTCTGAAAAAATCGGATACTATTCCTTTCGTAAAGATCCTTTGACATATAATAAATTTAAATTCTCTAGAGAATCAAATTAAAATAATGGCTAAAATTGTAATTTATACCTTGCTTGATAAGCAAATCAAGGAATTTTTTCACAAGCTGACCCTAGAGAAATTAGAAGCTATTCTGGGAGGCTTTTATCCTGCTAGTTTTCATATAGTCAATATCACTGACTCTGTAGGAATTAATCCTCAAGGAGGAGATAATACATATGAAGCTGTGAACCATTCAATCAGCTACCATGATAATAAAATTAATAGTATAGACTATTCACGATCTATTTATAATAACTTTGTTTAGGATTTATTAAGTAACTGTAAGACAAGACTTTATTCAAATTATTCTCAATTATCTTGTATATAAAACATCTAATTTTTTTTAAATAAGGCAATAGGAAATAGGGAATGAAATTGTTCTCTTCCCTACTCACTATTGTCCAAAAATCAGTAAATTCATCAATCAAATAGAAGTTCTACAGCAATCCCAAATAATTTGTGAAATATTACCTGTTAGGGTTGTTGACAGTTAACAGTCAACACCTATATTGTTCACAACTGAAATAGGATTGCTATATGTATTAACTAATGATGATCGGTTATGCCTTGGTCAGTTTCTACTAAACGTGACATTAACACGTCTGGCTTTCTACTAATCACAGACTGAACTTTATCAATTGCAATTACTTCACTGATTTTTACAACCATTTCCCAGAGAGTATCTTCCTCTGTATCTTTGTTATAAGTTCTATGTTTAAACCATAACAAATCATCCCAAACTCCGATAATTGTAGCAAAATACCACTTTTCTCGTATTAGTATCCAGATTTCTTGTTCTAAGTAAGTTTGTAGGAGAGATTTCACAATGCTTGAGATTCTAAAAAAATATTGTGCTACATATTAAGTAAGTATTAATGTATTTAACAACAGTAAAAATACTGTCATTTGTTTGTATAACGAATATTAAAAAAATTTAAAATTTATAAAGCAAAACCAGCTTTAAACTACGATTTCATAGATATTTGAGATGATAATTTTTTTACCTTTATAAAACTTGCCAGTATAATATAGAATTTTTAGCTTTAGTATCAGATACTACAGACAATTAGCGTATCAAAAGGCGTCGGCAAAACCCATTTACTCTAGAGATGGAATTGAAGACGCCTGGATACTGTTGAGTGTTAGCTGTTAACTTTTAACTCTTAACTGTTGATTGTTGATTGTTAAAAAACCATCACTAACTGTTACTGCTACTTTCGTATGTTTGTTAACATAATCCACAAACAATTGTTTCAATCGAGGACTAACACCAGCGTGTTCAAAAAACCCGAAGCCTACATTACGAGCTTTTGATAAGATTTGCTCTGGTGTTAATCCTTCTTTGATTGCGACACTCAATAATGCAATTCCAGTGGATCGCATCCCTGCTGCACAATGAACAACTGCTGGCTTAGGAATTTGTTCGAGTGTTGTCAGTATTTTAGTAATTAATTCTTCATTTAGCGCTTCTAGTTTCAGTGGCACATTGGCATAGTACAACCCTAGTGTTTCAGCTACTCGTTGCTCATCATGGGAAAATCCCAACTCATCAGGCGATCGCAGATTTAAAATTGACTTAAAACCTTCTTGTTTAGCTTGCTCAAGCTGTTTTGGGATAACTTGTCCTGTGGTTGTCAAGGTTTCGTTAATTTGTATGGCGTTGATCACATTCACTCCTTTTTATTTTTCAATTTCTTGTAGCTTCATAAATGCCCTTAAAAGCAAGCTTCGACAAGATATTTAAATAAAGACAACAAAATTCAGCAAATTTTACAAATTATCTCTTGATTATTCCTGAATTTGCTTTTTGGTTTGATTGTTTTGTTGCTTTAACCATAATATACGGTTTGTCGATAGATTTAGTGTACATTGAAATATATTATATATTCTAACGATAAATTTACCTGAGTTTATATTTTGAGTGGACTTGATATTCTCAAAGGCATGTCATCTAAGTGCAGTCTGAAAACGATGAACGCCACTAAAATCTCTCTAAGACGTGCTGAGGAAAAAGATGGGTGGGTGCTGAGTGCAATTCATATTGCTGCTATCAAAGCTCTACCAGCAACTTTTTATACAGAAAAAGAACTTTTAGCTTGGCGTAACAATCGCAACCAGCCTGATGCTTCAAATATTTTAAAAAATATGAAATTGGAGTCTTTATGGGTTGCGGTGGAGGGAGATATTGTTATGGGTTTTACCAGTTTTGTTGTTGATGAACTGATTGGGTTATACGTCCATCCAAAATATCAAGGTCAAGGTATTGGACGTACTTTAGTTGAACATTTTTGTTATCTAGCTAGGGATGGAGGTATAGATAAAGTAATTACAACTGCGAGTCTGTATGCAGAAGGATTTTATTTAAAACTGGGATTTACTACAATTCAAAGAGCGCCTCATTATTTGAGAAATGGGATAATTGTCCCTGTTACTAAGATGAGTAAAATATTAAATAATCCTGAGGTAAGAGTATAAAAATCAAGTATTTTGGCTTCTAAATGCACAATTATACTAGCCAATCTATGAAAATTGCATACATTATCTTAGCTCATAAATATCCCGAACAATTAAAGCGTCTGATTCATCGACTTAATACAGAAGATGTTTCATTTTTTATACACATAGATAAAAAAGTAGAAGCGAAAATATATCATCAGGTAGTTACCCTATTAAAAGATTTTCCCAATGTTTTTTTTCTCAAAAGATTCAATTCAGGATGGGGAAGTTTTGATGCTGTGAGAGCTAGTCTTGAGGGGATAAAATCAATAGCTAAAACGGGTATAGACTTTGATTATGTTATACATTTATCCGGTCAAGATTATCCAATTAAATCAAATACACATATTAAAAAGTTTCTCGAACAAAATAAAGGTAAAGAATTTATAGAATATTTCCCATTACCTTGTAATAAATGGGAAGGAGGCGGTTTAAGAAGAATAGAGTATTGGTATATTCGTTGGGGTAATCAGTATATTGCTATTCCGGAAAAGCGTGAATTTAAATCTGTTACTCACTCTTTTATATATTCATTTTTGATTTCCTTTTTGCCTAAAAAACGTAATTTTTTTGAAGGCTTTACTCTTTATGGAGGTTCTGCATTTTGGTGTTTAACCGGAGAATGCATAAAGTATATAGATAATTTTGTCAAACAAAACCCTAAGTTTGTTAATCGTTTTAATTACACTCATATAACAGATGAAATTTTTTATCAAATACTTATTTTAAATTCCACATTTCAAGACAAAATAATTAACGACCACTTAAGGTATATAGATTGGGAAAATATTAACGCACTCCATCCCCGAATTTTAGGAACAAATGATTTTGAAAACATTAAGCAATCAGAAAAATTATTCGCTAGGAAATTCGATCAAATTATAGAACCACATATATTAGATATGATTGATGAAATGATTTATAGACGATGATATAAACCGCTTCTACTTTAAAATCTTTAGTTTTTTGAAAATCGGGTTTTATTTTATTTACAAATCCTAAACTCTTCCCCGTTCCTTTTTGAAAAAGTCTACTTCTCAACTTGGATGAAGTTTAAGATTGCGATCGCAACTGATAAAACTTAGACAAAACAAGATTTTTCAGCCCGTCTCCAGTCCCTTGTTATGGCAATTAATATGCATTTGCATTGGTATTATCATCTTTGATGGAGACATCGTAATTATTATAGAGAACTTTCATATATCTGCTAAACTGTTCTTCTAAAAAATAGCTACTTGAGAACTCACTAGAAAAGGAAACCTGATGAAAATGGTAATCCAAATTCAGCAGGTTGTAGACAAGTCGCAAAAAATAATCATCTATCCAAAAATCCACATCAAAAAGTGAAATTCCATATTTTCCTTCCAACCTACGATTTAAAGTTTTCAGCAACCAAGACCATTGGGGTTTAAGTGTCGGATCGATGCGATTACCAAATACAGGATTAAAAAATTGATTTATCTGTGACTCTTTCACATTCATGACTTTACTTAATAAATCTATTGCTTGAATTTGGGATGAGTGAAACCAATAGTTAGCAACTAGTAAATCATGTAAATAAGCAATCACCAGTTTAGGGTTTTCTTTAATGAATTGTGAACGACAAACAATTCCTCTAATGGATGGAATATTTAAACTAATTGTTTGAGCGAAAGATAGCTTTTTAACAAAAGCATATCCTTCTAGAATAGATGCAAAAGTGTAACAACATACGTAGGCATCTATAGTTTTATCTGCTAGACTTTTGCTAGCTTCACGAGGATTTTCATCCACTAATCTACAATCTTGATTGACATCCATATTATAGAGGTCAAATAGAGTAATAATGAATCTATGAGCGTGAGAACCAAATAAGGTAGAAATCTTTTTTCCTTTGAGATCCTGAATAGTATTTATCGTTGCATCCTTATGAATCACAATATTAATATCCTGTCCCAAAAGATTATAGGAAGCAATGCCAATTAATTTAGAACCAAAACTGAAATCATCAAAAAATTGACTACCGTTATTCAAAAGAGAAATATCATCTAAAATACAAATATCTAGTTCTCTCCGTTTCATTTGTCGATTCATCTGTTCTCCAGAGGTAAATGGGAGAATTTGTAAATCAAAATTGCGATTAATTTCAATATTTTTAAATATAGGCTGTTCCAGTAATGCAGATGATTTTTGTAAATCAAAAATATACTTAGTCACATATCCAGCTACAAATTGTCCAATGGAATCACTCTGAATTCCAACCTTCAAGACATTTTTTTCTTTGGTATTACAGGTAGCTATGATTATATTTACATTGGGCAAACTTTCTAAGTTGTCTCTATCAAGTCGGAAACTTCTCACCAAACTCTCAGCAGATATTAACAATTCACTCCAGCGAGGAACATGAATATAAATGCCATATTCATGAATATCTTCAATAGGCAAAAACATTGCCTGATATTTAGATATGATATCAGCTTGACAAAAATCTGGTAAGATTGTTAATTTTTGATTGATTGCAGCATAATTTAGTAATTCATCATAATTTTTTAGCTGTTGCACAGAATTTAATTTATCAATTAAAAATACATTTTTAGCAAGTTGCTGATGCACTTCATCTAAAAGTACAATATTATCGAAATAAATATCATTTATTTTAACTAAATGATGCCCATTGAAAGATTCATGTCCGCCAAATGAGACTAACAACATTTTGTGAGTTGTTAATCTAGTACAGTGGTGTTCTTGCTTATATCCAGAACAACTGTTGAGTAAGAGATCCATTTTTAGAAGTTTAAAATCAGTAAAAAATCTGCTACGCTGTACAGCGATTGCTTTGATATTTCTACCTGGAAAACAAAGCTGAAATCGTTGCAAATGCTGTTTGAGCCAGACTTCTAAGATTAAACTAGTAGCCCCTAATATTAAATCTTCACCGTCAGCACTAAATGTTGCTTGAAATTCTTCTCGGAGATTTTCTACAGTTTTGACGATATTAATTGTTTGAGAAATTAATTTCTTACCCTTATTAGTCAAGGATACAGAGCCTGGAGAACGATTGAGGAGAGTTACACCAAAATAATCCTCGGTTTGCTTTACCTTTTTGCTAATCAATCCTTGACTATACCCTAGTTTTTGTGCTGCCTTGGAGAAGCTGCCACATTCATCTACTGCTTGTAAAATTTTGATGTGATTAAGGGTAATATCTTCAAGCTTACGCTTATTCATAATAATGTTAATTTAGGTAAGGTCAATGGTTCGCTACCATCCCCCACAGACGGGAGACCAAATTCCAAACTGAAGTGGCACAAATTCTTTTCCAGTACTTGTTGCTAGGAAACCTCAAGCAGAATAAGGTAAGTACGTGTAAGTATCGTATTTTATTATTTTACACTATCACATTTATGTGGATGGAGTTTTTTACATAAAGCCGTCGCCTATTACGGGATGGAATAGTGTGCTAATTGCCTGATTTTTGCTAACTTAGACTGTATTCTCATGATACTTAAGTATCCATCACACCTAGTGGTCTCCCAACCCAAAAATGCTGGGTAAACGCTAAGGGATTAAAAACCTTCCCCTTTCCCCCTTCCCCCTTCCCCTTTCCCCCTTCCCCTTA
>NZ_LAHA01000025.1 GCF_002608075.1 Nostoc linckia z4 | reverse complement strand
ATGAAGAAACACCAGTACTTTGAGAAATCGAAAAATAAATGCCTAAAGTAATTAAGGAAGCAGTTGACAAATGAATGGGTTGAAAACGGGATATAAATTGATGATGAGGACTGAAAACCAATCCTACTAGGGAGCAACGCGATTTCGTGAGGTCGGAGAAAAACAAGCGATCGCTAAAAATTTGCTTCAGTACGCTATAAATATTTATAACATTACAAACAGTACTAATACTGGTAAAATTTTATTTTTATTCTCAATATAAATATGAATCGTTTTTTGGGACAAAAAAAGGTAGGATTCCCAATTAGTAAAGGTTTTGATATCTGACATCAAAACGGGGAGTGCCTACGCTGAATGAAAAATAGTATATATTCTACCTTCGATTTAAGCAAATCATTGGAAAACTTTCTTTGAAAAGTTACGAAACTTTTAGAACTAACGAATATCTCAGAATGGGATGGACGGATTTTCAGAGAACGTGAGCAAAAAATTAGAGACTTAGCCTTAACTTTGGCAGGAGAATGTACAGCGTTGTTGCTCCATAATCTGTCAAAATCTCAAGATTTTTTGGATAAAGCAGAGCAGCAGACGCGGGGATGGTGGCAAGCAAGCACAAAAAAGCATGGTTGCAAAGAACGACAAATATTAACAATTGGAAATGTGAAAGTAAATTTAAAACTACCGTATGTAGTTGAACGTCAAACTCAATCGAAGAATAATAATAAATCTTCACATGAAGGATTTTGTCCATTTTTAAGATATTTGGGAATGACCGAAGGATTAACACCTAATGTTTTCTCAACAATTGCTAAATATGGTGCAATTTCAGGCTCGTTTGAGGCAGCACGAACAACATTAATTGATTGGGGTATAAATATCAGCCTAAAACGTATAGAACGGCTAACGTATTACTTTGGTAAAATTGGCATAAATTTACGTCAATCGAAAATAACAAGTTTAGCTTTAGGCAATTTACCTACAACTAGTATTCTGAAAGACCAACGTGTTGTCATCGCTGTAGATGGTGGTCGTACCAGGATTAGGATTAACAACAAGGGAAGGCGTAAGGTGAAGACTAATCGCTTAGGCTTTACAGGAGAATGGGTAGAGCCAAAGTTATTAACAATTTATGTAGTGAATGACAAAGGTGAAAAAATCAGGAATGGAGAAATTCCCATTACTAATGATGGAACATATTCAGGTTTTGAAGGATTTTTACAAATATTAGAAATGTACTTGGTTAATTTAGGGATTAGTCAAGCTAAACAAGTTTTATTAATTGCTGATGGTGCAGAGTGGATATGGATACACATTCCTCCTTTACTAAAAAAGTTAAACTGTCCACCCGAAACCTATCAAATCTTAGATTTTTATCACGCCGCATCGCATTTACAAGATTTTGCTGATGCTGCATTTAGCACAAATAATGAACGACAAAAATGGTTTATCAATGCCCGAAAAACTTTAAAAAAAGGTCAAACACTAAATTTAATCAGAAATATGGACGAATTTATTCTAGGAGCAACTGGAGAGCGTCTAAAAAATTTGTTACGAGAGCGAAATTATATTTTGAAAGCTTACCGACGCAGGCTTTTAAACTATAATTCTGTTGCCTTTAGAAAACTTCCTCTTGGTAGTGGCGCGGTTGAAAGTTTAATTCGCCAAGTTGTTAATTTACGGATGAAAGGTAATAGTAAGTTTTGGCTTCAAGATAACGCAGAAATTATGTTGCACCTCCGTTGTCAATGGATAGCCAAAAGTTGGGATAGTTTTTGTGATTCTATCTTTAATTCGTTTATCAAACCCCAAACTTCCTGATAAATTTTATACTTTAATTCTGTATTCAATTTATTGTTTGCCATAATTGATACTGAGTATTAAAGACTTATCGTAGATATATTTGGAAATAATCGTCAAATAACTTACTAGCAATCTTTTTGAGATATCTCATCAAGATGATTTATCGTATGATTACGTATATTAACTGTAAACAAAATTACTTCATGCACAAATGTCAGTTTTAGCGAACGCTTGGTTTTTACCCGACCTCACAAAATCGCGTTGCTCCCTCCGGGTAATTCATCCTTCTCCCTTCCATTGAGATTTTAATCAACCCTGCTTGCTCATCTGTAGGCGTATTCATTTCATCTATCGCTGACTCTATCACCTGAATAGAAGCGAGTGAAGGTAACCTTAATCCGCGCCCCTCTTCCATCTGTTTGATAGCGATAATCGCAAAAGACATCAGAGAAGTGATGTAGCTTCCCTTGAGTGCTGGACTACCAGTAGGGCGAACACCGTATCTACGGCACATATCGCGTAATTCAGGTACAGTCTTTATTTCGAGTTCTGAACGTGTAAACATAGAGTTACCATTCCAAAAAAGTGGTATCGGTGAGTCTGTAAGCCTGAGAAACTTGTTACTCACCGATTTAACATTCTCCACTGGTAGGCATGTGGAGAATAGCATTATTTATATTTCTACACAAATGACCAAGAACAAAGGCAAGCCAGAGAATCTAAGACCGTTCACCACAGACAGAGAAGAACCATTGACTGAAAGATTAAATTTACGCATTACTAAATCAATGAAAGAGGAAGTGCAGCAACAGGATGACCCACCAGAGTTTTGCAGGGAAGCTATTCAGAAAGCACTTGATGAGAAGAAAGGGAAAAATAAATAAATTCTAAAATCAACATTTATCAATTAAAAACCCTTCCTTATATTGTCAGGAAGGGTTTTATTTTAATAGTTACACTTGGATTATTAACAGTATAACTATTTATTTAGCAATGCACTTTCCATTGCTGTAATTCTCTCATCACTTCTTTGTTGTAATTCAGCTAACCGTTTTTTAATTTCCTGAAGTTTTTCAAGTTGTTCGGTACTTAATACTTTAGCTGTCATTTGTTATTCCTCATCCTATACGGTCAACGTAATTTCTTAGTTCTCGTATCTCAGCAGCATCTTGTCTTTGTTGCTCTATAGCTTTGTTGTAAAGCTCTTGTAACTGTTTCAACCGAATAGAATCTTCTTCTGTTACCTCTAACCTCTCTCGAAGGGTGTTGTTTTCTTCTTCTAATTCAGCAATTATTTGATTATCAGTTATTTGCTCATATCTTGTACAAAAAGCATTCCAATGAATGTCTCTCATCTCGTCATACGTCTTTTTTATAGACTCTGCCATCGGATAAGTTTTTACTGGAATCTCATTATCTTCCTGTTCCTTCCATTCCCTGAAATATTTACTAATAGTGCTATGTGAACCACCTTTTACTTCCTTTCTAACCTTTTCTTTCGTGACTATTTCTCCTTGAGCAAATAGTTTATCAGCAGCAGCAAAAACTTTCTCTCTTGTGGCTATAGTGTTGCCTTTATATGCTTGAGATGACCAAAATTTAACAGCGAGTCTAACGGGGATAACTTTGACTTGACTACCGCCCCGCTTGCCGTTGCCATTCCTTTCTATGGCAATTTTGTGATCCGTATAATCTTCACCCAGCAAGGCTTTTACCTCTTCTGAACCCAAAAAACGTGATACGTAAAATGGGTGTACCCCAATTGCCTCAGCCACTTGTGACTGACTGAGGAAATATTTGTCAAGGTATTTGAAAACATCAAGTTGGATGTTTCCTAGTAGTTGAAAGTTATCTAACAAGTTATCCAATAACTACAGGAAGATAGAGAGATAGAAGCATAAGCTTAAAACTGGCAAGCAAAAAATACCCTCTAGGATGTTGATTCTTAGAGGGTTTATTATTACTTGGAGTATTACTCTAACTGTTTCAAATCAAGAGACTTATTCGCTCTTATCTTGAAGTACAGCGTTTTTGAGGTAAATGAAGTACATGGTTACAGTTAGATGTCCGCTAACTCTCTTTGCTTGTCTGGCTGTAAATAATGCTTCATGATTTTATCTACGCTCGTGCCGCAAACATCAGCTATTAACGCTAAATCTGTACCATTATTAGCTTGAATACTAATAAATGTATGCCTAGTTGAATAAGGTTTAAGGTAACAGCTTATTTTGCCATCTTCAGCTAGCCCAGTAACAATTCCATTGTATGTCCTTCCTTCACTAAATTTTTTATACCAAACTCCCGCTAATGTATCCAACGAGACACGCTTCCCATTCATTTTAGTAAATACTAAATCTTCGGCAGAAATATTTTTGTTCGAGCTTTTCATTCTTTCGATTAGTCGTGTTAGTCGTGATTTACTTTTAATTTTAAAAATACGTATAACATTAGTTTTAGTATTTTTAATCTCTTTGCTAACAGAACTGTAAGCATCCTCAAAGCGTATCCATCCTTTATCTAAGTCGATATGTTTCCATTGAAGTGCAAAAGCTTCTCCAGGGCGACAACCAGTAAGAAACAGAAACTCAATTAATTCTGCTAATTGCCTGAATGACTGTTTTGTTGATGAGTAGAATGAATCAATTATTAAATCTCTCTCTTCAATCGTGTACGCTCTACGGTCTTCTTCTTCTTGTAATTGCTTTGATTTTTTTGGTGGCTTGTAAAACTTTTTGATTTCTGCAAAAAAATCTTTCTTTATCTTGTCTTCATTTATTGCCCTTTGTGACATAGAGCTTAAAGCACTAAATAGTTTACCAATAGAATCAGAATTGGTACGTCTGGCACACAAATCGTCTATTATTGATTGGGCTAACTCTTCAGTCAACGGTTTATTGAGATAATCGGCTAATAGATAGCCAAAATTTTGTTCATATCTCCCTATTAACGTACCAGCCGATATCTGCTTAGTGTCAACCTTCCAATCTACGTACTCTTGCCATAATTCTCGAAGTGTAGGAACCGTCAAGCTACCAGGAAGATTTATGACATTACTTTTGAGTTCAAGGTATTTTTTTAAACTGGGGTCAAAGTTAGCACCGTTTTGATAATCGATGTCTTCCTGTATTCGCCTAATAATTCCATCCGCCCACTTCCTGTTTTCGTCTGAGTCGTGCCTACCTAAACCTATATATTTTTGTTTCTTTCCATAAAACTGTTGTGAAACGCGGCTACTAAATTGCAATCTTAGAGAGCCTTTATCCATTCCCAGTCTTATGTCTGCTTGTTTGCTACTTTCTTGCTTGCTATACATGATAGTAATTTTCTAGTAATTTACTATAGTAAGCATTGTACTCCATAAGCTTATTAGCCGTTAAAGTGTTTTTGCTAAATCCGGATTCGGATTTAACATAGCCGTTGTCTTATGCAAGAGCGGGAATATTAATCCTATCGAAAAATGATATCTGTATCGAAATTAAGCCGTTAAATTATATTTTCAATGGTCTGTGCTTGGAACTGATGAGTATCATCAAGACTCCAGCTTCGCACTTCTGTTGCTTTACCGTTTTGGACGGAAACTATTATATACGAGTATCCTTGCCAAGCGTACAAGCGATCGCATTCCGAAGGTATGGCAGGGTGGTCTGGGTGGGAGTGAAAAATGCCGATAATACTCAAAGAGCGATCGCGTGCTTGTTTTTGTGCTTGTAACATTACTAATGGTGCGATCGTATATTGCCGTTTTTTACTTTCCACTGTGCCTTCGCCTGAAAATTCAGCACTCGCCTCTGTATTCCAGGCATTTTCTGTTGGCATTACTTCTACTGTAATTTTGCCTTCATTAGTCAGATGGCCTAAAATTATACCACAGCATTCTTCTGGGTAGATGTTTTCAGCATGGCTGCGAATAATTTGCAAGTGTTGTTCGCTAAATTTAATCATATCTGCATTTGTAATTTTACAGGACTTACGCAAGTGTCACAAAAAATCAATTTTTTTTGCTTGTAGTAAGGACTTCAGTCCTTATTAGAGGACTAAAGTCCTTACTACAAACTTAAAATAATATGCCAGTTGCGTAAGTCCTATTTTATTTATCCCAAGCGGTTTTGATTTGGGCACAAGATAATGCTACGGACTGATTTTATTTTTATAATAGTCAATCACTAGAAAATTCCACAACCAAAAAGGTTGCCTGCACTATTTTCCACTACCGACTCTCTAAGTAAGTCAGCACAATCAAATCCAACTATATCAAGAAAAATATACTCGCCTATTTTCTATTCCCTATTACCCGATCCCAACGATAATTACTGATGCCGACTTACTTATTTTTCCAACAGTAATTCCTAAGCAAAATATTTTTATCCATCCTTTTGGCATCTGCTTAATACTCTCATAAAATTATTTTCCTGTCAAAATCAAAAATACTATATTTAGGAATTATGTACATATTTAAAATGTGTATTACTAAAACCTACAAAAAGTTTACAAAAATATTTACTAAAGTCTGGACATTCAAGTAAATATTCGTTATTTATGTATTAAGGGGTTATTTAAATGTTTTCTATGTGGAGACTAGATGTTCATGGGATCGATTGCACAAGGAGGGTATAAAAATATTTCTTTCCTAGTCCGCAGCCCCATTAAGCTAGTAAGGCTTAAGCATTGACAAAGCAAGCAATTTATTACATTTCGTGTTGAGCGCATTCTAGATTGATTTTTCAACTGTTTTTCAGCGATGCCTATGGTAAATGCTTACCTGAGCTAGCGATGCAGGATGAATGAAATCAACTTCAAACTAATTGTTTTATATCTGAATACAGGGCAAAAGAGATTTGTACAGTGCTTAAGACTTAGATAGTCAGAGATAGTTCAATAAATCAGCTATTACGCTTTTAAATTGCATAGTCACTCATGCGATTGGCTACTGACGCTTAACTGTCAACCATTAACAGCCAACGTGAAATGATGTGCTGCATTAAAAGCGCGACAGCTGATTGCTCAGAGTAAATCTTGGGTAAAAATTGCTAACTCTCAACGGCAAAATTAACTCTGCCGAAAGCGTCAACTTTTGGCAAAAATTTTGTGCAGTCAAACAGCACTAACTCGATTATTGACAACTGAAATTACTCCCAAAAATGCATTCAGGAAAGTAAAAGTATGCCAAATATCATTGGAACCAACGGTAACGATACCCTACTAGGAAGCAACAGTGCAGATACAATTAACGGCAAAGCAGGCAACGACACCATCACAGCCAAAAAGGGCAATGACACGCTCACTGGTGGCGGTGGCAAGGATAAATTTGTTTATAACTTGGGTGACGGTATTGATACAATCGCTGATTTTGGTGGCGTAGGTAAAGGTACAAACCCAACAGCAGGAGTTATTGCTGAAGTTGATACTATCAAATTTCAAGGCTCTGGCTTGACAGCACAAAAGCTTGTACTCACACAGAATGGCACTGATTTGGAAATCACCTTTGTAGGTGTAGCTGGTACAAAAGTCATCTTGAAAAACTTCAAACTAGAAGACTTGGAAAACTCCAAAGCTTCTGGAGGTAAACCAGCCATCGGTAATATTATCTTTGATGGGCAAAGTAGCATCATTGATAGTTTTAATGTTCTTGATGCCAACTCTACTCAAACAAGTGTCGGCACTGCCAACATAGTCACCTTCCTCAATGACCTAGACAATAACATTACGGGTTTAGACAACTCAAGTGATGTGGTGAATGGTCAGGGAGGTAATGACAAAATTGATGGCAAGAGTGGCGACGATTTGCTGCGGGGTGGTACGGGTAACGATACTCTCATTGGTGGTGCGGGCAATGATATTCTTGTTGGCGGTATCGGCAATGATAGCCTCATCGGTGGCACTGGTAACGACTTGCTGCAAGGTGATGTGGGAAATGATACTCTTGTTGGTGGTTTGGGTAATGACACCATCAATGGTGGGGCTGGTGACGATTACTTGATTTTTGATGAAAGCGAGGGCCCCGACTTCTCTGGCAATAGCCTGCTATCTGGCGGCGATGGCAATGATTATTTCTCTCTCTACGTGTTCTTCGAGGGCTTTCCCTTTGGCTCTTCAGGCAATAACACCCTCAATGGTGGGGCTGGTAATGATGGCTTGGATGTTGAGTATTCACAAGGCAATAACTTGCTTGATGGAGGCATTGGTAACGATAATTTGAGCGTTGGCCGTTCAAGTGGCGATAACGTACTCAATGGTGGCGATGGTAATGATAAATTGAGCAGTGACTTATCAACAGGCAACAACCTTCTAAATGGAGGCAGTGGTAATGATTCTCTCTCCAGTTCTGGCGTAGAGAACGATAACGACCTCCCAGATATTGTATTTTTCACATCAGGTCAGAACACGCTCGAAGGTGGCGCTGGTGACGATTACTTAAATGTTGACTTATCAACAGGCAATAACCTTCTAAATGGAGGTAGTGGTAATGATTCTCTTTTTGCATCTGGCATAGAGAACGATTATTACTTCCCAGATATTTTTTATGTCACATCAGGTCAGAACACGCTCGACGGTGGCACTGGTAACGATTACTTAAATATTAGCTATTCATCAGGCGATAATCTATTGAATGGTGGTGATGGTAATGATACTCTCACAGCTTCTCTTGCCACTGGTAAGAACACCCTCAAAGGTGGTAATGGCAATGACTACCTCATCGGTGGCGAAGGAAATGACAGCCTCTATGGAGAAGGTGGTGATGATACCTTTGCTTTCAATAGTTTCAATGAAGGCATAGATACCATTTATGATTTCGACACCAATAATGACGTGATTCGGGTATCTGCTGTTGGTTTTGGTGGTGGATTATCACCAGATCTATTTTCTGGAATACTCCCATCTGGTCGGTTTACTATCGGAGCGTCTGCAACCACAAGTAGCCAGCGATTTATTTATAACTCGACTACAGGTGCATTGTTCTTTGACCGAGATGGTAATGCAGGCGGATTTACTCAGGTACAATTTGCACAACTATCTACTGATTTGTCACTAACCAACTTCAATTTTCAGGTTGTTTAATTGTAATTACGGTTACATCAGTTAGTACAACAGCACAAGAATAAATTCTCAGAATGCGAGGTGTTGAACATAGCACCTCGCATTTGATTGCTTGATACAGTCAGCTTAATCAACCAAAGCGATGGTATATTGCCGCTTTTTAATTTCTATTGTGCGTATACGCGTTCGCGAAGCGTCTCGGAGAAAAGAGGATATGATTTATTCAGCTGCACCTAATTTTTTGCAGCCTTTCATATCTCTGATAAGAGAAAAATAAAATACATTTTCTATAATTTTTTCAGAGTAATTTATCTACTATCAAAGTATAAAAAATACCTTATTTACTATAAAAATAGTAAGTTTTTAACCAATAATATAAAGAGTATGCAAAGATATGTTTTTGAGTATAGACATTCATTTGAATGTTTAGTATTTAATTATTATCAGCTTATTTAGATGTTCCCTGTTTTCAAGCTAAAAACGTATCGACAATAGCTCCTAGCAAGGGCTGGCAAATATTTTCTCGATTCCCTGTCAACGGTTCCCTATTCTCAAGACAGCGGGTCTTATTTATCCATAGGTAAAACGCAAATCAATGCAGCATTTTGTAACTAAGTCAAAGAAGCGATCGAAGACTCAAAATCAGATATGGAGTCTGTCTGAATTGTGATTCCTGACTCTGCTAAGTTTGATGTCTTATAAGCGTTATCTTAAACTTTTTTTAGATTATGCTGTATAAACTTTTCCGCTATTTAAGACTTCAATTGTCCTAAATAGCTAGATAAATCATGTCTATTTTTAAAACCGTAGATTTTTGTAATGGGTGTAAAACTCAAAATTACAGCCCAAGCTGAATACTATACCCTCGTTACAAACTTTCAGTTTTAAAATTCATGTGGTTTAACAATAAAGAATTCAGAAGTTAGTAGTCAGAATTCTCCAATTGAATTCTGTGCGTCGAATTTCGGCTAGTTCATTTTGCTCTCAAACACTACTAACTCCAAATTGGCAATTTCAGTTACTCAACAAATTGATTTAGGTAGGTAAAAAATCATGGCAAATATCAATGGTACCAGTGGAAATGATTTCCTAAGTGGCACAACGAGTGATGACCTGATTCAAGGTTTATCAGGTAATGATAATATATTTGGCAATGGAAGTAACGACACTCTAGATGGTGGTTCCGGTAATGATGAACTGAATGCTTCCTTTTCTACTGGAAACAATATCCTCAAAGGCGGAACTGGGTCTGATATTTTAAATGTTTCCTTTTCCTCTGGAAATAACACCCTCAGTGGGGATGCGGGGACTGACACCCTTGAAATTAGCTTCTCTACTGCTAATAATACTGTTTCAGGCGGAGATGGGAGCGATACCTTCTTCGCCTTTAGAGTTCAGGGTACAAACACCCTCAGTGGAGGAGATGGGGATGATTCCTTTTTTTTAAGCGCCCCATTTACAGCCCCTTCTTCCTTAGTGACTCAAACGGTAGAAGGAGGAACGGGTAATGATTACTTAAACATCGATTACAGCAGTTCTAACGTCGGAATCACTACGACAAATGGTTCAATTAAAGCAGGTAACAATCAAGTTAGCTACAGGAATATTGAACGATTAGAAGTTAGAGGTACAGCCTACGATGACAACATTGTGGGGAGCAATGGCAACGATGTGCTTTATGGTGGTAATAGTGGCAACGATACGATTATCGGCGGTACAGGTAACGATACTTTAAATGTTGATTATTCCACAGGCGATAACTCCCTCAAAGGTGGCATTGGTAACGATAGCTTGAGTGCTATTTCTTCAAATGGCGATAATCTGCTGGATGGTGGAGATGGCAATGATGCGATCTCTGCCTCTGCCTACTACTACTACGATCCTTTCAGTAACTACTACAACATAGGAAGTCCGTCCTCAGGCAATAACACCCTCAAAGGTGGGGCTGGTAACGATAACTTGAGTGCCAACTATTCAACAGGTAATAATCTCCTGGATGGAGGTGATGGCAACGATTTTCTCTCTGTCTCTGCCTACAGTACTTTCGACTACAACTCTGGAATCACTTCTTTCTTTAGAAGTTCAGGCAATAACATCCTCAAAGGTGGGGCTGGTGATGATAACTTGAATGCTGAGCGTTCAACAGGCAATAATCTGTTGGATGGAGGCAGTGGCAATGATTTTCTGTTTGCCATTGAAGCCTCTGGTAAAAACACCCTCAATGGTGGCGTTGGTGATGATTTGATATTTGCTGAGATTTCAACAAGCAATAACCTACTTTCTGGTGGTGATGGCAATGATTTTCTGACTACCTTTGGTGCCTCTGGTAAGAACACCCTCAATGGTGGCGATGGCGATGACAATCTCAACGGAGGAGAAGGCAATGATATTTTCATAGGTGGTAACGGTAATGATTTCATTTTGGGCAATGGCGGTATTGATACCTTTGTTTTCAATAGTTTCAATGAAGGCGTAGATAGTATTAGTGACTTCAACGCTACTAATGAACTGATTCGGGTATCAGCTGCTGGTTTTGGTGGTGGCTTATCAGCAGGCGTGCTTCAGACAAGTCAGTTTACTATCGGAACATCTGCAACCACTAGCACTGAGCGATTTATTTATAACTCCACTACAGGTGGATTGTTCTTTGACCAGGATGGTAGTGCAGGTGGATTTACTCAGGTACAATTTGCACAACTATCTAGTGGGTTGTCACTAACCAACTTCAATTTTGTAGTTGTTTAGGGTTAATTAGGGTTCCATGATTTAAAAAATTTGGCGTTGCTGATTGAAAGTATGAATTAGTCTCACGCAAAGAATGGTTGTTTAGTTATATCAAAAATGTCAATTCATACTCTGATTCAGCAACGCCTGTTAAATTAGCTAAAATTTGGGCATTTAACTCTATATTTCAGATATTTTCTTTTGTTTTAGCTTTTTTAAGCTAAATAATCCAAGATTGCGTCACAAGATTGTCTAAGTAAATGTTTGCAGCATGTATACCAATAGTTTGCAAGTATTGTTAGCTATATTTTATGATATCTGCGGTTACAATTTTATCCACATTCTAACGATTATTCATGATGCTGACTTAACATCAGCGATCGCCAACTCAATTAATATGTATTTTTACTCACCGCCTCCGTCACAAGAGTATGAAGAAGACAAAAAGATAAGTAAACCTTGATTGAAATAAACAATGCTCTTTGTCCCACAAGGAATTCCAGGCTTGGTAAATTTATCTGTTTAGCAAGATTGACGAAATCTGAAGGCTTCAATACCTAATCCTGTGAAACATCAGTACTTAAAGATATCCTTTTTTCAATGAATAATATGAAGAGTATGCAAAGATATGCTTTTAGGCATAGACATGTAAGTAAATATTCAGTATTTAGTTAGTATGGTGTTACTTAAATATTGTATATTCTCAAAGTTAAACACCCACAGGTAATACTTGATAAGCAAAGTCAGAAAATTTCTTTGCTTGTTTGTTTTTATCTGTAGACTGTTTGCTAATTTTCAAGCTAGATGTTTGTGGGAGCGATCGCACAACCATAGCATGAAAACATTTTTTTCTCAGTTCAACTCCCCAGTTACAAGCTTATGGACAAAACTTTTCTAATTTACTTCCTACTTTCCTTTTTCAGCTAGATGTTGAAAACTAGCATTATTGACATTTGTTGCAGAAGACTACCAGAAGTTCTGAGATTTTATGTGTTGATAACATCACTTTCATTTCAGGGTTTTTACATAAATTTTGTCGATGTAAAATAATGTGAAGAATGTGCAAAGATATTTGTTGAAATATAGACATCTAAGTAAATATTCAGTATTTAATTAGTATAGTCTTATTTATATGTTCCCTATAAAGAGATTAACTTGCACTCAAATAGCTGAACTTAAATAATCCCAAATAGATTGGATAGTTGCTAAGCTGATGCACGCTAAAAAAGCATAGTTAGTTGTGATGGCCGTTGATTGTTGACTGTTAATTGTCAACAGGCGGCGGCTAGTTAATGTGCAATTTTTATGTGGAACAGCTTATTTACAAGCTAGTTAACAAGGAGATGATTAGAACAATTGCTAATCCTCCTCCCATCTATACCGAAATGATTGAATTTTCGGTGATTTTTTGATGCTGAAAAATAGTATCACAAGTTGATAATTCCAGTTAAAAAAGATTTAGGCAGGAAAAATTTATGGCAAATATTATTGGAACCATTGGTAATGATACGCTACTGGGCACTTCAAGCGCAGATACAATTAACGGTAAAGCTGGTAACGATATCATCACAGCCAAACTGGGCAATGATACCTTAACTGGTGGCGGTGGCAACGACAAATTTGTTTATAACTTGGGTGACGGCATTGATACGATTACAGATTTTGGTGGAGTGGGTAAAGGAACAAATCCAACCCCAGGAGTTATTGCTGAAGTCGATACCATCAAATTCCAAGGCGCTGGCTTGACTGCTCGAAATTTATTGCTGACACAGAACGGTACAAATTTAGAAATCACCTTTGAAGGGGTGGATGATACAAAAATTGTCTTGAAGAACTTCAAACTAGAAGACTTGGATAATCTCAAAGCTTCTGGTACAAGACCAGCCATTGCGAATATTATCTTTGATGGACAAACAAGCATCATTGATAGTTTTAACGTTCTTGATGCTAACTCAACAGAAACAACCATCGGCATCAAAAACACAGTTACTTTCCTCAACGACCTTGCTAACAATATTATCGGTTTAAATAACTCAGATGATGTGATTAATGGTCAAGGGGGTAACGATAAAATCGATGGGTTAAGTGGTAACGACCTTTTGAGGGGTGGAACGGGCAATGATACTCTCATTGGTGGTTTGGGCAATGACACTCTCATTGGTAACGCCGACAATGACTCCCTGGTAGGTGGCGCTGGTAATGACTCCCTGGTAGGTGGTGCAGGCAATGATACCCTTAACGGTGGTAGTGGTAACGATTTGGTGAATGTTGACTCTTCAAGTGGCAATAATATCCTAGATGGCGGCGATGGCAACGATACTCTCTCGGCTTTAGGTGACTACTACGGAGAAGTGGTATCTGGTAATAACACCCTCAAAGGCGGTGCTGGTAACGATTTGTTGATTGCAGACTATTCAGCAGGTAATAACCTACTAGATGGTGGCGATGGCAATGATGAGCTTTCTGTTTCTGGCGACTATTACAGTGCTGTGGTTAGTGGTAATAACACCCTCAAAGGTGGCATTGGTGACGATACTTTGAAGGCTATCTTTGTAACAGGTGATAATCTCCTAGATGGAGGAGCCGGCAACGATTATTTCTGGCTCAACATTGCCGACGGTAATAACACCCTCATCGGAGGTGCTGGTAACGATACCTTAAGGACTGGGATTAACACAGGTAATAATCTGCTTTCTGGAGGCGATGGTAATGATTCTCTCACTGCCTCTGGTGTAGAGGGTTATAGATTTGATAACAATTCAGGCAATAATACCCTCAACGGTGGCCTTGGTGACGACACCTTGAAGGTTGACTATTCAAGAGGCGCTAACCTGTTAAATGGAGACGATGGCAATGATTATCTCTCCGGTTCTGGTTATACCTATGGCTACGGAGGAGCGTATTACATTACCACAGGTAATAATACCCTCAACGGTGGCAGTGGCAAGGATACCTTGAATGTTGACTATTCAGAAGGCGACAACCTATTAAATGGCGGTGATGGCGATGATTATCTCACTGCATCTGGCTACGAGTTCGATGAAGATTACGAAGTCTATTATCAAACCTTAGGCGATAATACCCTCAACGGTGGTGCCGGTAACGATACCTTGAGTGTTGACTATTCACAAGGTAGCAACTTATTGAATGGGGGCGCTGGTGATGATTGGTTATATGGTGTTTATTCAACAGGCGATAATTTCCTTGATGGAGGCGACGGTTTTTATAATCTGTTGTATGTAGCTTATAGTTCTGGTAATAACACCCTTGCTGGTGGTGCTAGCTACAATGATTTTGTGATTGACTATTCAACAGGTAATAACCTAGTATCTGGAAGCAATGGCATTGATTATTTTTCTGCAATAGCCTGTTTTGGTAATAACACTCTCAACGGTGGTGCTGGTAACGATTACTTTGATATTAGTTATTCATCAGGTAATAATTTAGTTAATGGTGGCGATGGCAACGATATTTTCAATACCTTTGGTGCCACTGGTAAAAACACCCTCAACGGTGGTAACGGAGATGATATCCTTACAGGTGGCAGTGGTGATGATAGCCTAACTGGAGGAGCTGGTATTGATACCTTTACTTTCAATAGTTTCAATCAAGGCATCGATCGCATTTCTGACTTTAACGCTACTAATGAAATAATTCAGGTATCGGCTGTTGGTTTTGGCGGCGGTTTATCAGCAGGTGTACTTCAAACAAGTCAGTTGAGAATTGGAACATCTGCAAACACTAGCGCTCAACGATTTATTTATAATTCCACCACAGGTGCATTGTTCTTTGACCAAGATGGCAATGCAGGCGGGTTTGCTCAAGTACAATTTGCGCGACTATCTGCTGGCTTATCTTTAACCAACGAAAATTTTGTAGTTGTTTAAGACTAATAAGCTGTTCAACATCTAGTTCGCATACAGCAATTTTCAGGTAAATAAACCACGTTGTAGGGCGAACAACCGTTCGCCCCTAGCAGGGATTGTGGTTCAAATAGATGAAAAACGGTGTACGTCAATTTTCTCCAACCACAACAAAAATGGTTGATATTCTTATTGCAACGGCTCTTGATTTGATTAATCCTAAACTAAACATCTAAAAAACTGGTTTACAGACTGTTGCTACTGTACTTCATGAACCTGCAATCTGCTGTATCGGCGTTGCGTAAGTCCTAATATCTAAAGACTAAAAAATGTTAATAATAAATAATATTTTTTTCTTAACATATATTAATCAGTAAAATTTTGGCAAATTATGTAAAGTTATTTATTGAGAGTGTCGATAGCTCAGTAAATCTTTTGTATATTACTTGATTGACGGCTTATTGCAACCTTGCTAAAAATTAGTCTCTTTATTCCCTCTTACCTCAATTCCCTATTTTTCAGCTAGATACCAAAGGCGATCGCTCAAAACAAAGGCATATATAGGATTCACATTTGATTTGTGTGAAGCTAGGTACGCTCGTATGATTTTTTACCTATTCCCCGTTCCCTCAACCCTATCTCTACGAGTAGTTCTCCCAATCAAATCTGATTCCTATATTTGAATAAGTAATACTTACAAGTCAAAACAACGAGAATTTTCTAAAAAATGAGTGACCCTCAAGGGTGACATAAAAGTATGCCAAAAACGCGAAATTTTGGTGAATTATTTGCGCGTTCAAATAGCACAAACACAAGAAAGTCAAAAATTTGATTCAAGTAGGAATAAAATCATGGCAAATATCATTGGAACTAACGGTAACGATACTCTACTGGGTACCACCAGTGCTGACACGATTAACGGTAAACTTGGCAACGACACACTCACAGGTGGCGGTGGCAAGGATATATTTGTTTACAACTTGGGTGACGGTATTGATACGATTACAGATTTTGGTGGCGTGGGTAAAGGCACAAACCCAACAGCAGGGGTTATTGCCGAAGTTGATACAATTAAATTTGTTGGTGCTGGATTGACTGCTAGAAATTTGTTGCTGACTCAGAATGGCACAAATTTGGAAATTACTTTTGAAGGGGTAGCTGGCGCGAAAGTCGTCTTGAAAAACTTCAAATTAGAAGACTTGGATAACTTGAAAGCTTCTGGAACAAGACCAGCGATCGCTAATATTATCTTTAATGGACAAACAAGCATCATTGATAGTTTTAATGTTCTGGATGCCAACTCCACAGAAACAACCATCGGCATCAAGAATACAGTCACCTTCCTTAATGACCTTGCCAACAACATTACCGCTTTAGATGACTCAGATGATGTGGTGAATGGTCAAGGAGGTAATGACAAAATCGATGGCAAAAGCGGCAATGACTTGCTGCGGGGTGGTACTGGCAACGATACTCTTATTGGCGGTGCGGGGAATGATACTCTTGTTGGCGGTAGTGGTAATGATAGTCTCAACGGTGGTACTGGTAATAACCTACTCCAAGGTGATGCGGGCAATGATACTCTCATTGGTGGTAGTGGTAATGATACCCTCAACGGTGGTACTGGTAAGGATTTCTTGAATGTTGACTTTTCAAGTGGTAATCATCTGCTAAATGGTGACGCTGATAACGATAACTTAAATGCTAAATATTCAACAGGCAATAACACCCTCAATGGTGGTCTGGGTAACGATAAGTTAGATATTTTACTTTCAGAAGGCGATAACTTACTGAATGGAGGCGATGGTAACGATTTTCTCGTATCCTCTCGCCAATTGGATGATAACTCACCTATCTCCAGCGCTTCAGGCAATAACACACTCAACGGTGGTGCAGGTGACGATAACTTGGATGTAGAGGCTTCATCAGGCAATAATCTGCTTGATGGTGGCGATGGTAATGACTATCTCTCAGCCTCAGGTGGCTTCGTCGGGTCTGTGTCATCTGGAAATAACACACTCATTGGTGGTAATGGTGATGATTTCTTGAATGCTGACCTTTCATCAGGTAATAATCTACTTAATGGTGGCGATGGCAATGACAGGATCTCTGCTTCTGGTGTATTTATCTCACCTATACTTAGCACTAGTGGAAATAACACCCTTAATGGTGGTGCTGGTAACGATACTTTGAGTGCTGACTATTCTTCAGGCAAAAACCTACTCAATGGAGATGATGGCAATGATTTGTTGTTCATCTATAACTCCATTGGGAATAATACCCTTAACGGCGGCGTTGGTGACGATAAGTTTAGCCTCTTTTATGACAATGCCTCTATCGACAATGGAAGTAATAATACTATAGATGGCGGCACAGGTAAAGATTTGTTGGCAATCGAATACTACGGTACTACTGAAGGAATCACTTCAGCTTTCAATACCACTACCAATGCTGGTAATATTTCCGTGGATGGGAAAGTGGTTAGCTATAAGAATATCGAACAATTAAATATCACAGGTACAGAGTACGATGACTTAATTGTGGGCAGCAATGGAAATGATACCCTCAATGGTAACTATGCTGGTAATGATACAGTTTTTGGTGGCGCTGGTGATGACCGCTTGATTGTTGAGTATTCAACAGGCAATAACTTTGTAGATGGAGGCAATGGCAATGATTATATCTTTGCCTTTGGCGCGTTCGGGAATAATACCCTCAAAGGTGGTACTGGTAATGATACCCTCACGGGTGGCAACGGTAATGATAGCCTAACTGGAGGAAGTGGTATTGATACCTTTGTTTTCGATAGTTTCAATCAAGGCATCGATCGCATTTCTGACTTTAACGCCACTAATGAAATAATTCAAGTATCGGCTCTTGGTTTTGGTGGCGGTTTATCAGCAGGTGTACTCAAAGCCAATCAGTTTACAATCGGTACATCTGCAACCACAAGTACTCAAAGGTTTATTTATAACTCGACTACAGGTGCATTGTTCTTTGACCAAGATGGCAGTGCAGGTACTTTTACTCAGGTACAATTTGCTTTAGTTACTACTGGGTTATCCTTAAGCAACAACAATTTTGTGGTTGTTTGATTGTAAATTAGCGATCGCACATAACTAACCAGTAGCTAAAAATCCAAAATCCCTTAATTGCCAGGTGGAACAAGGTTAGACCAATAGACTCAAAAGTCTTTTGATGTCAGAATTTGACCGTTGGTTTATGCCGTAATCCACCTGGCAACTGTTATACTACATAGGACTCATATCAAGTTCGGATAATCAGTTATTGTTACAATTTCTCCCTTGTCCCCGCGTCTTTGCGTCCCCGCGTCAGTCCTAATGATAAGTCTTCACCCGAACATGATATTAATCCGTAACTTTACATCCATTTTTGATGGTGAAACCAAACAATATGAAGAATATGCAAAGATATTTCTATAAATTTCCAAAATCTACGTAAATATTCTGTATTTTGTTAGTAAGATGTTATTTAGATGTTTCCTATTTTTCAGTGAGATCGTCAAGAGCGATCGCCTACAACAACCGGATGCAAATTATTTGTCTATCCTGGGTCAAAGTTCAATATTTTTAAGTTAGGAATAATTACGCATTGACAAAAAAACCTACATGAAGCGTGTATTAGACATTAAAGCTTTAATTTTTTGATGTTTTTCGAGAGATGCTGAGGTTTGATTGATTAAAAAAAGCCTGAAGCCATCATTATTACTCAATACACAGCCTCATAAATTTTTACAGTGCCTAAGGCTTAGATACTCCAAAGTATTTAGATAAGTGCTATCTGCAAACCATTGAAGACGTAAAACTTTCCGAAAAATTGCTACCCCTCAAGGGTGATATCCAGTATATCGAAAGCATCAACTTTCGAGAAATTTTTGTGCGCCAAAACAGCACTAACAACCGAGAGATGAAATTACTTCAACAATCGATTCAAGTAGGAGAAAGTTATGGCAAATATCATTGGAACCAACGGTAACGAGACTCTACTGGGTACCACCAGCGCCGACACCATTAACGGTAAGCTTGGCAACGACACGATAACAGGTAACGCAGACAATGACACACTCACAGGTGGCGGTGGTAAGGATAGATTTGTTTACAACTTGGGTGATGGCATTGATACAATTACAGATTTTGGTGGAGTGGGTAAAGGCACAAACCCGACACCAGGTGTTATTGCCCAAGTTGATACCATCAAATTTGTTGGTGCTGGTTTGACTGCACGAAATCTGTTACTCACCCAAAATGGCACAAACTTGGAAATCACCTTTGAAGGGTTAACTGGTACAAAAATCATCTTGAACAATTTCAAGTTAGAAGACTTGGAAAATTTGAAAGCTTCTGGAAGTACGCCAGCCATTGGCAATATTATTTTTGATGGACAAACCACCATTGTTGATAGTTTTAATGTTCTGGATGCTAACTCAACAGAAACAACCATCGGCATCAAAAATACAGTCACCTTTCTCAATGACCTTGCCAACAATATTACTGGTTTAGACAACTCAAATGATGTGATTAATGGTCAGGGGGGCAATGACAAAATCAACGGTTTAAGCGGTGATGATTTGTTGCGGGGTGGTGTTGGGAACGATACTCTCATTGGTGGTGCTGGCAACGATACTCTCGTTGGTGATACTGGCAATAACTTACTTGATGGTGGCGATGGCAATGATTCCCTTTTTGCTTCTGGTTCTTCCATTGATTACGAAAATATTAACTATGCCTTAGGCAATAACACTCTTAACGGTGGCGTTGGTAACGATTCTTTGTTCGCTAATTATTCATCAGGTAATAACTTACTCAATGGAGGCAATGGTAATGATTTTCTCTCTGCCACTAGCGAACAGTACTATTATACTATAGGTGCTTTAGGGAACAACACCCTCAACGGTGGTGCTGGTAACGATACATTGAATGCTAAATATTCATCAGGCGATAACCTCCTCAACGGTGAAGATGGCAATGATTTTCTCTCTGTTTCTGGGTTCCAATACTACGACGTTATTGGCGCTTCCGGTAATAACACCCTCACTGGTGGCGCTGGTGATGATTACTTGTATGCTGACTATTCATCAGGCACTAACTCACTTGATGGAGGCATTGGGAATGATGTTTTGAATGTTCAGGCTTCAACAGGCGATAACCTACTCAATGGTGGCGATGGTAATGATTATTTGAGTGCTTCTAGCGATAGCACCAGATACGGCATCGAGCGCACCTCTGGGAATAACACCCTTAACGGTGGTATCGGTGACGATACCTTAAGTGTTAACGGTTCAGCTAACGATAATCTGCTTGATGGTGGCGATGGTAGCGATCGTCTCTCTGCTTCTGGCTACTGGGATTACTACAATGGATTAAATAGCGCCTTAGGTAACAACACACTCAACGGCGGCGCTGGCAACGACTCCATAATTGTGAACTTATCAACAGGCAATAATCTTTTGAATGGAGGGAGTGGTAATGATTCTCTCTTTGGATCTGGCTTTGACGGTCTCTCCGATTTAAATGCATATTATGTCACATCAGGCAACAACACTCTCAACGGTGGCGCTGATAACGATTACTTAAATATTGAGTATTCATCAGGCAATAATCTCTTAGATGGTGGGGATGGCAATGATATTCTCATAGCCTCTAATGCCACTGGTAAGAACACCCTCAAAGGTGGAAATGGAAATGATACCCTCACAGGCGGCAAGGGTAATGATAGCCTAATTGGAGGAAGTGGTATTGATACCTTCGTTTTCAATAGTTTCAATGAAGGTGTTGACAGAATTTCTGATTTCAACACTACTAATGAAGTAATTCGAGTATCAGCTGCTGGTTTTGGTGGCGGTTTATCAGCAGGCATACTCAAAGCTAATCAATTTAGAATCGGTACATCTGCAACCAGTGGCACTCAAAGGTTTATTTATAACTCAACTACAGGTGCATTATTCTTCGACCAAGATGGTAACGCAGGCGCATTTGCTCAAGTACAATTTGCACAATTATCTAGCGGCTTGTCATTAACTAACAACAATTTTGTAGTTGTTTAATTAGGAAATAACACCCAGAAATTAAAAATAATTTCTGGGTGTATTTATTGAAATTAAATGGTGAAATTGTCAGCGTATTGTGTACCTATAATTAGAGAGCGATCGCTAACATTAATAATATCAGTATTGATTAAAGTATCATCACCATTTCCACCCGATAAATTAACATCATCAACAATTACACCCGATATAATATTAAAAGGGTAAAGGATGTATTTGAAACCTTTTCCCTTTTCCCTTTCCCCTTTCCCCTTTAACCGAACCATATTAGATACCAAGAGACTTTCTTTCCTTATTACCTGTTGCCTATTATAAGTCTGGCTAAGTAAAGAAAATTGCAAATGCTAGTAATGCAAGATGTTTTAAATGGCAACTCACACTTTACTCATCTATGCAATTTTAAAATCCTCCTGAGGATATAATTTATTATCGATTTTGATTATTTATCAAATCTATAGCCGTAGATATCGCTGTTATTCAAAATAAAATATTTATCCTTCTATCATTATTTAAAATATTTATCCTTGACTTAATATAAAGAATTAGTAACGTAAATATTAAGGAGATATAAAAAATTCTCTTGATAGAGAATTATCTACAAATCATCTTTAAAATATGTAAAGATATTGTTTGAGCAATTAATTAATTAGTAAATATTCTGTATATTAATGATGAACCGATTATTTTAATGCCTTGTTCGGTTTATTTATACCCTGCATTTTGTGTCTTATTTTTTTTCAGCTAAATACCCACGAACATAACCCATAACAAGAGCATAAGTATCTGTTGTTGTGTTTTGGAGCTAGTAATAATTACTCATTGACAAAGCCACTAAATTATAGTCTGTAGGTTTGAGTCATTCAAGGTTGATTTTTAACTCTTTTTCAGTGATGTGTTTGGTAAATATAGGACTCATATTTGATTTTGAGAAATACACATAGGTGCTTTATGTCAAAGGTTAACGTACCAGTTAAAGATTTAGGTGCGTTAGGCTATGGCATCAAAGATCCTACAGATACTTAAATTTTTTCATAAATCAAATCGGACTTTTATAGTTACCTATGCAATTGAGAAAGGATGATTAAAATCATCTTGAAACTATTTTTTTCAATCCATACACTGATTAATTTGTAGAATGCAGTAACGGAACTTAGACAAAAATAGTAAGAAAAATAACTCAAATATATATAG
This sequence comes from Nostoc linckia z4, assembly GCF_002608075.1. Lineage (GTDB taxonomy): Bacteria > Cyanobacteriota > Cyanobacteriia > Cyanobacteriales > Nostocaceae > Nostoc > Nostoc linckia. The sequence continues at coordinate 70,681 of NZ_LAHA01000025.1, read as the reverse complement.
CAGTCGCAAATCATTTGCGAATTCTTGCTGCTGTTGACCATTGAGTGTTAACAGTTGACAGTCAACAGTCAACAATCAAAGTTTCAAACTGTTTTGGGCATCGTTATGTATTTTCTTTGCTCTGAATAAATTTGAACCTTGGTTTCTACTCAATATTTTTGAAGTTATGCACTTCAAAAAGTAATAACAATTCAATTACAAGGAGAATAATCATCAAAAATTCTTAATCTTTAAGAATCAAATTTGAGCGTGTTTAAACTCTTAAATTGCGGCTTTGTTTGCCGTTCCCCAACAGTACTAAAAATAAAGAATTTCATTTCTTCCAAAAATCAATTCAGGCAGGAAAAAGCTATGGCGTATATCATTGGAACTAACAGTAACGATACCCTACTAGGTACTAACAGCTTTGACACGATTAATGGTAAAACTGGTAACGACATTATTACAGGGAACAAAGGGTATGACTACTTAACAGGTGGCGGTGGTAACGATAAATTTGTTGTTAATTTGGATGATGGAATTGTTACTATTAGTGATTTTGTTGGAGTGGGTAAAGGCACAAACCCAACACCAGATGTTATTGCCGAAGTTGATACCCTCAAATTTCAAGGGTATGGGTTAACTCCACAAAATTTACTGCTGACACAGAATGGTAACAGTCTAGAAATCTCATTTGAAGGTGTATATTTTCCTCCGCTATCTATTACAAAAGTTATTCTACAAAACTTCAAATTAGAAGACTTGGATAACCTCAAAGCTTCTGGTAGTAGACCAGCCATTGGCAATATTATCTTTGATGGACAAACTAGCATCACCGATAGTTTTAATGTCCTAGATGCAAACTCCACTGATACGAGCATCGGCATTAAAAACACAGTCACCTTCTTTAACGACTTGGACAACAACATTACAGCTTTAGACAACTCAGATGATGTGGTCAATGGTCAAGGAGGTAATGATTTCATCAACGGCTTAAGTGGCAATGACTTGCTGCGGGGTGGTACTGGCAATGATACTCTCATTGGGGGTACTGGCAATGATACTCTCGTTGGTAATGCAGGTAATAACCTACTCTTTGGAGACAATAATGATGATTCTCTTTCGGTCTCTGGGTATTACACAATAGAATACACTGGCTACCAATACGACTCTCGCTCAGACGGCAATAACACCCTCAACGGTGGTGTTGGTGATGATAGCTTGAGTGCTAGTGGTTCAAAAGGCAATAACCTACTGTGTGGAAGCGATGGTAGTGACACCCTCTCCGTCTTTGGCTACTATCAATCCATTAGCTATAACTACGACTACTACTCAGAGTCATCTGGTCAAAACACCCTTGATGGTGGGGCTGATCGGGATTGGTTAAGCGCTAGTGGTTCGACAGGGAATAACCTGCTTTCTGGAGGGGATGGTAACGATTTTATCTCTGTCTCTGGTTACTACGAATTGAAAAGCTCATCAGACGCTTACGATCCTCGCACTTCTAGCCAGGAATACGATTCTCGTTCCTCAGGTAATAATACCCTCAACGGTGGGGCTGGTGATGATAGCTTGAGTGCTAGTGGTTCAACAGGCAATAATCTACTTGATGCAGGAGATGGCAATGATTTTCTCAACATCTCTGGTTACAATGATTCTAGTAACGTTAACTACTACGACGAGTACGGTAACTACGCTGGCAGTTATTTATATAATTACGAATCTCGTTCTTTAGGTAATAACACTCTCAGGGGTGGTGTTGGTAACGATACCTTAAATGCTGGTGGTTCAACAGGCGATAACCTCTTGGATGGTGGGGATGGTAATGATATTCTCACAGCCTCTAATGCCACTGGTAAAAACATTCTCAAAGGTGGAAATGGTAACGATATCCTTACGGGTGGCAATGGCAATGATAGCCTAATTGGAGGAAATGGCGTTGATACCTTTGTCTTCAATAGTTTCAATGAAGGTGTTGATAGAATTTCTGATTTAAATGTCACTAATGAAACGATTCGGATATCGGCTACTGGTTTTGGTGGCGGTTTATCAGCAGGTGTACTCAAAGCTAACCAGTTTAGAATCGGTGCATCTGCAACTACTAGCACACAAAGATTCATTTATAACTCGGCTACAGGTGCATTGTTCTTTGACCGAGATGGTAGCGCAGGTGGATTTGCTCAAGTACAATTTGCACAATTATCTAGCAGCTTGTCATTAACTAACAACAATTTTGTAGTTGTTTAACTTTGATTAAGGCTCTATCAATCGAGGTAGAGCAAATTGCAATCCTATTTCAGTTGCGAACAATATCGGTGTTAACTGTTGACTGTTGACAGTCAACAGTTAACGTTCAACAACTCTAACAGGTAATATTTCACAAATTATTTGGGATTACTATATTATTTTTTAATTTCTTTTTTGAAAGTATTTGTGTGGTTGTGAATGTAAATAATTCGCTAGGAAAATATTAAGAGTATATAAAAAATAATCTCACTAGATAATTATAAGTAAATATTTTTTTCAAATATGTAAAGATATTTCTTTAAAAATCAATTATTCAGTAAATATTCTGTATATTAATAATGATGAATGTTTTATCCCTGTATTTCTGAAAGTTTGTTTCCTATTTTTTTCAGCTAGATATCCACCCATCCACCACGATAACGGATAACAATAGCATAAATAGCTGTTGTCCTGTTTTGAGGCTAGTAGGACTTACGCATTGACAAAAAACCATAAATGAAGTGTCATTTTTAATACTCTAGCTGCACCGTTCAATATTTGTTGAGCAATGTCTGAGTTCAGGTTAAGCCTGAGTTATTGCTCATAAATGATGATTGGAAAAAGCCTGCAATAGAGATTTATTCCAATGGACACATTTATAGATTTGTATAGCGCCTAAGACTTAGATAGCTTAAATATTTTGTTCAGTGCTGCCTGCAAAGGATTCCAAATATAAAACTTCCGAAAAAATTGCTAAACCTTAAAGGTGGCATCAAGTATATCCAAAGCAGCAACTTCAGCGAAAACTTAATTGACTGCAAAACATTGATTCAAGTACGAAAAAGTTATGGTAAATATCATTGGAACCATTGGTAATGATACGCTAGTTGGTACTGACAGCCAAGATACAATTAATGGCAAAGCTGGCAACGATATCATCATATCTAATAAGGGCAACGACACCCTAACTGGTGGCGGTGGCAAGGATAAATTTGTTTACAACTATGATTCCAATACCTACTTAGACGAAGGCACTGATACCATAACTGATTTTGGTGGAGTGGGCAAAGGCACAAACCCAACAGCAGGAGTTATTGCAGAAGTTGATACCATCAAATTCCAAGGCGTGGGTTTAACTGCTCGAAATTTGCTACTCACCCAGAATGGTGCAAACTTGGAAATTACGTTTCAAGGAGTGACTGGTACAAAAGTCATTTTGAAAAACTTCAAACTAGAAAACTTAGATAATCTCAAAGCTTCTGGTACCAGACCAGCCATTGGTAATATTATTTTTGATGGGCAAACTACCATCACCGATAGTTTTAATGTTCTGGATGCTAACTCTACTGACACGACCATCGGCATCAAGAATACTGTAACCTTCCTCAATGACCTTGCCAACGACATTATTGGTTTAGATGATTCAAATGATGTCATTAATGGTCAGGGGGGTAATGACAAAATTGATGGCAAGAGTGGCAACGACTTGCTGCGGGGTGGTGCAGGCAATAATACTCTCATTGGTGGAATTGGTGACGATTATTTAAGTAATGACTCTTCAATAACTGAGTTTTCAACAGGTAATAATTTACTTGATGGAGGTGATGGCAATGATTTTCTCTCTGCCTCTGGCTACAGAGAGTTCCAAAACTTGGGCTTTGATACATTCTATTTTGCATCAGGCAATAACACTCTCAAGGGTGGCATTGGTAATGATGAGTTACTTGCTCAGTATTCATCTGGCAATAACCTACTAGATGGTGGTAGTGGTAATGATTCTCTAACAGTCTCTGGTTCTTACAGTAGCTACTATGGAGACTATCGCACCTCTGGCAATAACACCCTCAACGGTGGCGCTGGTGATGATAGGTTAAGTGCTGATAACTCAACAGGCGATAATTTGCTCAATGGTGGTACTGGCAATGATTTTCTTGGTATCTTTCAGGCTAGTGGCAATAACACTCTCAACGGTGGTACAGGTGATGATACCTTGAATGCTGACTATGCAGGAGGAGACGGTAGCATATTAAATGGAGGCGATGGTAACGATCTTCTCTCTGCGTCTGGCGCAGAGCCAGACTTTGGCGGAAGAGAACTCGGCAATTATACTACTGGTAATCACACCCTTGATGGTGGTGCTGGTAATGATACTTTGGATACTGGCATTTCATTTGGCAATAACCTACTCAATGGTGGCGATGGCAATGATTATCTCTTTGGCTCTGACTACTATGAACCCTACGCTTACCCGGAACAGAGAAATCTTTACATCGCCTCAGGCAATAACACTCTCAATGGTGGTGCTGGTAGCGATTCCTTGATTGTTGATGATTCAAAAGGCGATAATCTTTTGGATGGTGGCGATGGTAATGATATTCTTTCTGCCTCTGGCGCTTCTGGTAAAAACACCCTCAAAGGTGGAAATGGCAATGATACCTTCACAGGCGGCAAGGGTAATGATAGCCTAATTGGAGGAAGTGGTATTGATACTTTCGTTTTGAATAGTTTCAATGAAGGTGTTGACAGAATTTCTGATTTCAACACTACTAATGAAGTGATTCGAGTATCAGCTGCTGGTTTTGGTGGCGGTTTATCAGCAGGCATACTCAAAGCTAATCAATTTAGAATCGGTGCATCTGCAACCAGTGGCACTCAAAGGTTTATTTATAACTCAACTACAGGTGCATTATTCTTCGACCAAGATGGTAACGCAGGTGCATTTGCTCAAGTACAATTTGCACAATTATCTAGCGGCTTGTCATTAACTAACAACAATTTTGTAGTTGTTTAATCTGATTAAAGCTCTATTAATTTAAATAGAGAAAATTGTAAATTATCGGAATGTGAAATGCCTGAAATAGCAACTCGTATTGCTAGCATCAATGTAATTATGAAACCTTACCTTGGATAAAATTACATGATTAGCCATTCGCCTTACTGCGATCGTTGTGTAGGGGCAGTATACTGTGAACAATCGAAAAATTACTAACTTTCAAGATACTAAGTAAATCGAAAATATGAGCTTTTTACGGATTTTTATGCGCTCAAATAGCACTCACAATTAAGAGTTTAAATTACTTCAAAAATCGATTCAGGTAGGAAAAAATTATGGCAAATATCAACGGAACTATTGGTAACGATACCCTGGTGGGCACCCTGAGTGCAGATACAATTAACGGTAAACTTGGAAACGACATCATCACAGGAGACAAAGCCAATGACACCTTAACTGGTGGCGGTGGCAAGGATATATTTATTTACTACTCCGATGATGGCACTGATACAATCACTGATTTTGGTGGTGTGGGGAAAGGCACAAACCCAACAACAGGGGTCATTGCCGAAGTTGATACCATTCAATTCAGTGGTGCTGACTGGACTGCGCGAAATATGTTGCTCACCCAGAATGGCACAAACTTAGAAATTACCTTTGATGGAGTGGCTAGCACAAAAGTCATCTTGCAAAACTTCAAATTAGAAGATTTAGATAATCTCAAAGCTTCTGCAACAAGACCAGCCATTGGTAATATCCTTTTTAGTGGAGAAGAAAATACCATTACCGATAGCTTTAATGTTTTGGATGCCAACTCCACTGAAACAACCATCGGCATCAAGAACACAGTCACCTTTCTCAATGACCTTGATAATAACATTACAGGTTTAGACAACTCAGATGATGTAATCAATGGTCAGGGGGGTAATGACAAAATTGACGGCTTAAGTGGCAATGACTTGCTGCGGGGTGGCGCGGGTAATGATACTCTCATTGGTGGTGTCGGGAATGACACTCTTGTTGGAGATTCGGGCAATAACACTCTAGACGGTGGTAGTGACAACGATGTATTGAATCTTGACTATTCACTCGGCAATAATACCCTCAACGGTAGCATTGGTGACGATTACTTATTTGCGAGGTATTCACAGGGCAAAAATCTGCTCTTTGGAGGCGATGGTAATGATTATCTTTCCACTTCTGGCTTTGGCAACGACTACGGAGTAACTTATTATCGCACATCAGGTAATAACACTCTTAACGGTGGCAATGGTGATGATTTCTTGGTTGTTGATGATTCAACAGGTGATAACGCTTTAAATGGTGGCGCTGGTGATGATTACTTAAGTGCTAATGATTCAACAGGGGATAATCTGCTTATAGGAGGTGATGGCAATGATTCTCTCTACGTAAATAAAGATATCGATAGTGCCACGATATCTGGCAATAGCACTCTTAAGGGTGGTGCTGGTGATGATTACTTTAATGCTAGATATTCAACAGGTAATAACTTTCTCGATGGAGGAGATGGCAATGACTCCTTCGGCTTGAGCGCTCTATACTTATATGATGTTCCTGCCCTATCCTCTTTAGTGACTCAAACGGTAGATGGAGGAAGAGGCAACAACGATATCTTGTACATCAATTACTCTTATGCCAATGGAGGAATCACTTCAGCTTTCAATCCCACTACTAACATTGGCTCGATTACGGCGGGCATAAATCGGGTTAACTACAAGAATATCGAACGATTAAATATCACGGGTACAGGCTACAATGACAATATTGTGGGTAGCAATGGCAACGATGAACTCGAAGCGGGTTGGAATGGTAATGATACGATAATTGGCGGTGAAGGTGATGATTTCTTGAATGCTGGCTCTAATTCAACAGGTAATAACCTGTTCAATGGAGGTGATGGCAATGATTCTCTTACCGCCTCTGGCTACTTAGTTTATTATCGTGATGAATTTGCCTATAGCGTTCCTAACTCTGGCAATAGCACTCTCAACGGTGGCGCAGGTAACGATAGCTTGAGTGCTAACTATTCAACAGGTAAAAACCTGCTCAACGGGGGCGATGGCAATGATTATCTCTCTGTCTCTGCTGAGTTCGACTACACTAACAACACCAGATTTGACTCCTCTGGGAATAACACGCTCAACGGTGGTGCTGGTGGTGATTTCTTGATTGTTAACTATTCAACAGGTAATAACCTACTGAATGGTGACGATGGCAATGATTATCTCCTGGCTTCTGGTGCTACTGGTAAGAACACCCTCAAAGGTGGAAATGGCAATGATACCCTCGTAGGAGGCAAAGGTAGTGATAGTCTTTATGGGGGAGCTGGTACTGATATCTTTGCTTTTAATAGTTTTAATGAAGGTGTTGACAAAATTTATGATTTCAACACTGCTAATGAAATGATTCGGGTATCAGCCGCTGGTTTTGGTGGCGGTTTATCAGCAGATGTACTTGTACTACAAGCTAATCAATTTAGAATCGGTGCATCTGCAACCACTAACGTTCAAAGATTTATTTACAACTCGACTACAGGTGCATTGTTCTTTGACCAGGATGGCAGTGCAGGTACTTTTGCTCAAGTACAATTTGCACAATTATCTGCTGGGTTGGCATTAACTAACAACCATTTTGTCGTTGTTTAATGCGAGCAGAAAAAATTAGAAACTATCGGATTACAAAATGTATAAAAAAGATGGGAGGATAAAGAAATATTTTCTTCATGCTCCCATCTTTTTTTTGCCTCAACTAAGACAATTTTGGAATACTGAATTGATATTATAGTCTGGCAAACAAGTTACTTCAATTTTTCGTAAGCAGCCAAAATAATTTTCTCTGTTTCTTCCCAGTTAATACATTTGTCAGTTACAGAAACGCCATATTTTAATTCTGCTTTTTTTCCAGTAATTGGTTGATTGCCTTCATAGATATTCGATTCCAGCATCATGCCAACTATTGATGTATTGCCCTTCAATATTTGCTCAATAATATTTTCTAAGACGGCAGGTTGTAATTTGTAGTCTTTATTAGTATTGCCGTGGCTACAATCGATGACAATTCTTGGTGGTAAATTTGCTTCTTTTAATTTTTTTTCTACCAGACTGACGCTGGCTGCATCAAAGTTTGGCTGATTACCACCTCTTAAAATGACGTGGCCGTAGGCATTACCTTTAGTTTGAAAGACGCTGACTTGTCCGTTTTGATTAATACCCAAAAAATTATGAGGGTTTCTAGCTGATTGTAGGGCATTCAAAGCGACTTGAATATTGCCGTCGGTACCGTTTTTAAAACCCACAGGCATGGAAAGTCCACTGGCCATTTCCCGATGAGTTTGCGATTCGGTGGTGCGTGCGCCTATGGCAGACCATGTAATCAGTTCGCTAATGTATTGAGGAATAATTGGATCTAGGGCTTCTGTACCAGCAGGTAGTCCCAATTCTGTAATTTTTAATAATAGCTCTCTTGCAATTAATAAACCATTTTCTACATGAAAAGAATCATCCATTTCTGGGTCGTTAATTAATCCTTTCCAACCTACGGTTGTTCTTGGTTTTTCAAAATAAACTCGCATAATTAATAGCAGTTTATCTTCGACTTGCTGCGCCAATTTTTTCAACTTTTGGGAATATTCCATCGCTGCTTTGGGATCGTGAATTGAACATGGCCCAACTACGATGAATTTTCGGCGATCGCGAAAATCTAAAATATTTTCTATTTCTTCTCTATATCTTAAAACTGTTTGTTCCGCTAACTCAGTTAATGGTAATCTTGATTTAATTTCATTGGGAGTTAAGAGAACGCGATCGCTCTCGATATTAGCATTAAACAATTGATGGTTGTGCATGGAGTTTTCTCGGAATTTGTGCTATTCTGCTTCGGAGTGCATTTTAATATACACAGTTTTTATCAAAAATACAAGTTAAGTTGATATTATGTCTGGGAAATTCTATAATAAAAATTGACTTTAGTGCAGGAATTACTGTTATAAATATTTGAATTGATAGTGATATTGGGGAACTCCAAAAAATAAATTATTCGGCTTAAAGTTGTTAACTGTTAACTGTTGACTGTTAACTGCCAACAGTCAACAGCCAACACCCACTGCTTTTATTATTGCAGATAGTGTGTTTCATCTTATGTGCTAATGCCAAAAGAACTTTGTAGACACTTGTATGACTATTGTTGAATATGATTAAGAAATATTGTTTTTGGTCGATAGATTATGTATGTAAAGGTGTTATCTGCTGTAATCGATGACAAACCACTCATCCAACGGATGATGGAGCTTTATCAGTATGACTTTTCAGAGTTTGAACATCGAGACCTCAACGAGCATGGTTACTTTGGATACCCTTATCTCGATTATTACTGGATTGAAGGCGATCGCTATCCGTTCATTGTACGAGTAGGCAAACAGCTTGCTGGATTTGTTTTAGTGAATCAATTCACATACATACCAGAGAATCAATATTCCATTGCAGAGTTTTTTATTTTGCGAAAATATAGGCAACAAGGAATTGGTAAACTAGTTGCTTTTCAAGTTTTCGACAGATTTTGTGGAAAGTGGGAGATTTATCAAATTAGCGCAAATACAGTGGCTCAAAAATTTTGGCGGAGTACGATTGCAGAGTACACCGCCGCGAATTTTACAGAAATCGCCATTGATGATAGCGATCGCCAAGGAATAATTCAATGTTTTGACAACACCTCAAAATGTTCCTTGAATAATTCCGCCGTCTACTTGCAGCATGACTCCGTTCACAAATGAGGCTGCTGGCGAACTCAAAAATACTTTAATATCATGTCCGCCAAATCACTCATAATAAAAAGTTTATAGTGTACCCCTCCTCTTAAGCAAGCTACGCGAACACTACGAACAAACATTTTTTTATTCAGTTTAATTAACCGGACATGACATAACATCGGCAAACTCTTCTGGTGTCCCAATCCAACTTCAAGGAATTTTGGCATTAATTTTGGCTATTTCTGCTCAATGTTTAGTTAAGCTACGATCTGCAAATCGTTAGTAGTTAAGGAAGATACCCCAGCCAAGGTTGCAAAAAGTCCACCAGAGCCTAATCCTGCTGTTGTACCATCTTGGTTATAGAACAGGTCACCATTAAATCGGTTAAACACAATCTTCGCAACGCTAGTTCCTGCAAGGCTTCCTCCATTAACTGCTTCGTTGATGACAGCAAATTCACTGCTGTTTATATTTGCACCGGCGTTACTGATGAGAGCAGTAAAAGTTGTTTTATCTAATACAATTTTGTCTGTGCTGCTGATAAAATCGGTGATGCGATCGCTTCCAATAAAATTAGTAGTGAAAGCTAATCCAGTATCAAAGACAAATCTATCTGTGCCAGCACCTCCTGTTAAGGTATCATTACCATTCCCACCGTTGAGATAATCATCGCCATCGCCGCCGTTAAGGGTGTCATTATCGGCTTCACCAAATAGCCAATCATTACCAACTTCACCAAACAACTGGTCATTGCCGTTACCACCGTATAACCCACCATTGGCAAACTCATCTGCCCCCGCAAATTTCTGGAATAGATTGTTATCATCGCCATTGCCGCCACGCAGAATATCATTGCCATCACCACCTTCAAGGCGGTCAGACCCAGCACCGGAAATGATGGTGTCATTACCAACACTAGTGCGAATCAAGTTGCTCAAGGTCGTTGCACTAACAACAATGTTGTCATTACCACTGCCTGTTTTAATGCCTACACTCTCGATTTCGCGGAAGGTTGAACCATTAGAAACAGTACCATTGGTGGTCACAGTATAATTAATTGTGATGCCAGTGGTGGCTGCACTGAAGTCCAAAGCGATTGCGTCGTTGCCAGCACCACCGATAATACTGTTGATTCCAGTGCCACCGTTGAGATAATCATCGCCATCGCCGCCGTTAAGGGTGTCATTATCGGCTTCACCAAATAGCCAATCATTACCAACTTCACCAAACAACTGGTCATTGCCGTTACCACCGTATAACCCACCATTGGCAAACTCATCTACTGCTGGAAAATAACGGAATAGATTGTTATCATCGCCATTGCCGCCACGCAAAATATCATTGCCATCAAGTCCGTCAAGGCGATCGCCATCAGAACCACCAACAAGGCTATCATTACCCGATCCACCTATAATCCAAAGGTTTGCCATGAGATTGTAATTAACTCCCAAAAAAATTAAATAAAACTGTTCAATTGTCTAGCAGAAAACTCACCTCAAACGAAAGATATCACCACTTTGTAAAAAGTGGCGGTAAAGTATCTGTTATCTATTGGAATATACCTGAATCACATTTTTTGTTTGCGTTTGCGTTAAGAAAATTTTCATAAATGTGATGGTAATTTATCTGATTTTAAAAAAATCCCTAAAAATTGAATATTAATGTATTGCTTTTATGAACGCTATTTTATTTCTTTGAATAGAGAAAATTTTTCTGACATTAAATCTTTTTAAAACCCTAACTCTATCGTCAAAGCCAAAAATCTTTGTTTGGAACAAAGCACAGAGAAACAAGGTTTTAAATATTCTCTAATGTAGCGGAAGTCTTAATAATACCCGATCGCCCTAACTTGATATCACAACGCAAATATTTAATATTTGTGTAATACTCCTCAAAATGTTCCTTGAATAATTCCGCCGTCTACTTGCAGCATGACTCCGTTCACAAATGAGGCTGCTGGCGAACTCAAAAATACTGCAACATTGGCAAATTCTTCTGGCGTCCCCATGCGACCTAAAGGAACTTTACTATTGATTTTGGCGATTTCTGCTTCTTTTGTTTGGCCACTTTTACTAATTTGAGCGTTGATTAATTCTTCAACTCGTTCTGTATACGTCCAACCGGGTAAAATGCTGTTGACGCGAATTCCATCGCTACCCAATTCTTGGCTGAGAGTTTTAGTTAAACCAATCACTGCCAACCGAATGGAATTAGACAATAGTTCCAAAAAGCATAGACAAATATCTCATGCCCTTTGTGCGCCGGGAATAACCCCCACAGGGCGAACTACAACGCCCTCTATCCCTAGACTAAACGCTGTCGGGACTACTTTTCTTAAAATATTCAAACTACCATTCACATCAGCATGAATCAATAAACCATTACCTGCTCTATACAACTTCGTGCTGATTCTTCGACCACTAAATTTAACATCTTTTGAGTTAGCTTCTCCATAAACAGGAATCGGATCTCGATCTAAAAAAGAAGMCACACTCGTGTAAGACTCCTCAGAAATCAACACCTTAATTCCCACTAATTTAGCTTTATAACTCAACTGCTGCACAAATCGAGCATGGGGAATACAAACAAAGTTTTGATTATTTTTTCTGCCCAAATTAGCATTCTGCTTCCACAAGGGATTTTGACCAATTACTAAAGTCCCAATCCCATGCTTTACCAAGTGGTCAATAACTAACCGACTGGCTTTATGCAGATAATCATCTACTCGAAAATTCCGTTTTTTAGTTAAAATCCGCAGTTGTTTAGAGGTTTTTTGAGCGCTTGGTAGTAAAGATTGTAAATTCGCAAATCGTCGATTGTAATAACGATTAATTGACTTGATAATCCGCCCCGAAACCAGAACTGGAAAAAATCCAGGCTGGTTAGATGTTAAGGTTGCTAAGTTATCTATCCCTAAATCAATCGCTGCTATCACATTCGAGTCTAAACCATAATCTAACTCCTCTTTTTCATACACAACTTCTACTACATAGTGGTCAATTTTTGGCACAATCCTCACTTGATTGAGATGTACATATTCTACCTGAGTAGGAATATAAATCTGTGTTTTTGACAAATGAATCAACCCAGCTTTCATTTTTGGTTTACTCACAGACTGGGCTGTGTAAACTAATAAATGTCTCCCTTTGTCTTTTTGTTTATATTTAGGTAATTTCGGTCTTCCGAAAAACTTAGATTTATCTGATGTATAAGCTTTAATACCTGCAAAAAAACTTAACCAGTTCCGGTGTAATCCTAATAATACTTGTTGAGCGACTTTCGCTGGTATTGCAAGATATGGTTCTGTAGATTTTAATTGTTTAGCTAAACAATTGTAATCGAGATATTTTTGCTCCCAAATAAAGCTTTGACGGATGTGGAAGTTAGCGTAATTRTAGAGGTTTTTGGCTGCAAAACATAACTGATCTATCTCCTGATAGTGGGGATGATTTCGTTGAATGATATGCCGTTCGACCAACTGCATAGACTAGCTGACCAAAATTACATGATATCTGCTCATATATACTAACTCACATTTCTCCAGACTCCAGTCAATAAATTTATGCTAATTCTCTGAAGTTAGGTGTGCTAATTTCCTATTTATTAGCTGCCTAACAGCTGATGAATGACAATTTATGACTAGATTTGTCTACATATTGCGCGAAGTTTTACAATACTCAAGGTTGATGGATATGGGAATTGGAACTTTTAAACCAATAATCCCCTCGGTAAAAACTGAGGGGATTAACGATTATTTAGACTAGTAGTCTGGCAACTCAACAATACTTGGTGAGGTCTGGGTAAAGGGGAAGGGGAAAAGGGTAAGGGATTTAAAACCTTTCCCCTTTCCCCCGCTAAGTTGACTTGGCGAACTACTAGTTTAATGACATTGGCAGCTAAAATTTATTTTGCATTAGTAAGCCATAAATCCTTCTGGTCTGATGGCGTCTTGCAAATCAACTCCCATCAAGTTGGCTCCTTGGATGTTTGCATTTGTGAGATTTGTCTTTTCCAAGTCTGCGTTTTGCAAGTTTGCTGCTTGGAGGTTTGCTCCCAAGAAGCTAGCCTTTTCTAGGTCTGCATCAAATAGGTTGGCTCCTGTTAAGTTTGCTCCTGCGATATTTGCCTTACCTAAATCTGCTCCTTGCAAGTTTGCTCCTTGTAGGTTTGTTTGCTGTAAGTTCGCTCTTTCAAAATCTGCTTTTTGTAAGTTCGCACCTTGCAAATTTGCTGCTTGCAGGTTTGCATCCTTGAGAACTGCACCAATTAAATTACATCCGACACATTCTTTAGTTGTTAACAAACGTCTAACGTTTGCGGCTACAGATTGTACTGGTACTACAACTGGAGGTATTGCTGGAGTTGGTTCTAATACTGGTGATGCAGCTGGAGGTGTTACTGGGGTTGATTCTAAAGCTGGTTCTGATGGTGTTATTGTTTGAGCTTGAGCAGTGGGCTGATTGAACAGTGAAAATGTTGCTACAACTACTACAAATAAGGCAGTTACAAGCCACTGAGTTAATTTTTGAGAATTTGATTTATTCATTAGTTTCCTTCCTGCGATCGTTTGCGATGTTAGATTTGCTTTTGTAAGAGCCATAAATAATGTGCTTTATGTTCACTTTAGATAAGCTAATTGATAAGAGCAAATATTATTTTTATTTAAAAGCATAAATTCAAGTGATTAGAAAACCTCCAGTGTGGGAAGGGGATTAGAGACGCGGGGAGGCGGGGACACGGAGACACGGGGATTATGTCTTGATGCAAATTCTCAAATCATCCCGTAATTATGCAACACCCAAAATCTCAAATCCAAAATATCGCCTCATGCTGAGTGAGAAAGCATTGCCAAACTAGGTAAAAGTCGATAGCTTTCACTTTTAATCAAAATAGACAATCCCAGCCAAATTAAGACAAAGGGGAAGATTTTTCGACCATAGCGAGTTAAAATAGGTGCCATCAGAGGATTACGGGTCAGGTTGTAAGACAATAAACACCACGTCGCAACTGTTAGATAACAAACACATAAAATTACGCCCAAGCTTGGAAGATTGGTAGTAGCGAACAACGGTACATATATTCCAATGTTATTTCCACCGTTAGCAATGGTAACTGCTGAAACACGATAAGTTTGGGGATCGCGGATAATTGCCAACAATGATTTCTTCTGCCGCCCAGATTTACCAGGAGAGGGTAAGTTAATTGACACATCTTGTACTATCTCTCCATCATCTTCTCGGCTGATGAAATTACTAATACCGATGGCGATGGGAAGTAAACCTAGTAAACCAATCCAGGTACTAGGAATAATCAAACCGCCGAAGAAACCAGGGAGGCTAGCAAGCACTAATGCAGTAAATCCTACAAATTCACCGATAACAATATGCTTGGGGCGAAAGGTGCGGTTGACTTTTCCGAAGAAAGCCGTCAAATATAAATTGTCGTCAAAAGTAGTTGCAAAAGCTACAGATATTCCAATAAGTACTGTACTAATTAGCCAACTCATAGTCATTACTCACAAAGATTCAATGCTGTTTGTCCTCAAATCCTGACTTTGCTTTTCGATGTGATGACAGTTCAGGATATTGTTTGACTGTTTTTTCTCGCGACAACTAACAACTAATAGAAGTTCGCCAGACAACAGCCAATTGTCCAACTTTTAAAAGCGATGCTTACGGTGGTAAACTACGCCTCCAATCAAATTGGTGATTTTTTTTCTCAGCAAGGTACCTTGGGAGTTCATGCAGTCAATATTATGACTTTTGACCGAATAAGAGCAAATACTCTTGTTTTTTAAAATGATAAATTAAAGTGATTAAAAGAGAATTCAGGAGTCAGGATTCAGAATTCAGAATGGGCCGCTAACAGATGACTGTTGACTGTGAACCGTCAAAGGTCAACAGTCTTTTGAGAATTGGAAGTCTCAGCCGTTGCTTTCAATGAATAACTCCTCAAGCACCACATCAAATTTTCAATTTAGTGGACTACAATTAGTGGCGGGTATAAATCTCCCATTTCTTTGCTCTAATTCCTCAATTCTGAATTCTAAATTCTGAATTCTAAATTCTTATTTTTAACTCGTAATTATGCTAACTAGTGTTGACCGTCTATTATTTGTCCGGCGAGTCCCAATTTTTAAGGAATTGCGAGACGATTTTATTGTGCGGCTGACTTCAGTGATGAATGAACTGTCATTTCCAGCTAATTACACAATTTTCAGGCAAGGAGAAGAAGGGCGATCGCTTTATATTGTGGTGTCGGGTCGAGTTAAAGTACATATTGGAAACAAACAGCTGGCAGAGGTAGAACAGGGAAAATACTTTGGTGAAATGGCAGTATTTGATACTCAACCCCGTTCCGCCAGCGCCACGACTCTAGAACCTTGTGAATTTCTAGAATTAACGCAAGAGCAATTATATGATGCCATTGAAGAAACTCCAGATATTGCGGTGAATATCATTCGTGAGTTATCACGGCTGATTCGCAGATTGAATGAGGATATGAATGTGACTTCTTTACAAAGTTAATTATCTAGTGAACTGCTACCCTCCCAATGTCCGCGTATAAATTACCTGACCTTGAGAATCATAAAGGGAAAGGGACAAGTTGGCATTGTCACTAATTACAGCCAAGGCTTCCTGTAAGACTTGCAAGTGATTGGTGAGATCGATAGCAGTATTTGAATTCTCAGATTCAGGATTAACCGAAGTATTTTGCCTTAATTGGTCATACTCAGGGGTTAACCGGACAATAATTCCTGCATCCTCCATACTAAAGGTGCAAATCCGAATTCCATTAACACAGGTTTTCTCTAAGTCAGTGCGGGTTTGTTGCAAATCACTAACTACTTGTAGTTTTTCTTGCGCTTGTTTGAGGGATGTTGAGTAGGGTTCGATTAACGACTGAGCTTGAGTGTAATATAAGCTATCTTGGGAAACTTTTTTCGCAGTTTCCAAAGCCTGCTCCCAGTATGTTGCTGCTGCTTGCCATTGATTTTGTTGTTGATAAACTTTGGCTTGGTTGGCGGTGCTAACAGCTTGTTGGTAAGTTCTGGCAGCTAATTGTTCTTTTGTGGTGCGATCGCGTGCTGTGACTAACTTAGGTTTATACTCTAATAACAACTTTTGGGCTTCTTCATAGGCAGGGCTAGTTTGGGGAATCACCCTCAAGGCATTAATCACTACTTGCCAGTTAGACTGGACTTTTTGCCAATCCTTTAATGATTTAGCACTAGCTTGACGACTTGCGGCTGTATTAGCTACATCTTTTGCTGCTGCTAGTTTTTTCAGCCATTTTTCTTCAGTTTGTATCTGCTGATTAATAGTGTGTAAACTAATACGATAACTAAATAATTTTGCTTGTATTAACGGATAAAGTTCGTTGTTGGAAGTTACGGCCTCTAGTGGTGCAATGGCCTGTCGCCATAAATGTTGCCTAGCTTGTATTTCTTCTAAAGTACGTGCGGGAGCTTTAATTTTTTCTGCCGCCAAAGATGCTGTTTGCAAAGCCTTAACTACCTGGCTGATTTTTTCGGCTCGTCCAGACAAACTTACTTTGAGTTCTTCTGATGTTTGGTAACGAGGTGACCAACTAGGAATTACATTCAAGGCTGTGGTAGCGTCAGTTAACCGTTGATGCACTGCGATTAAATCTTTTTCTGACTTGGCGCGACGGATTAATTGGGGAGATTCTGTTTTTAATTGCTGGGCTATTTGTATTTCTTTACACTCAGACATCACACAAGGACGAGTCAGTAAATAACCACCAACACCTAAAACCACAATTCCCACCAACGCCACACCAAAGAAAATGGGTTTAATTCGACGTGTTGGCTTTGAAGTCGGTAAACTCGGTGCATCTGCAAATGGGTCAAATACTTCCTCCTCTTCAGTTTCGTCTGAGGATGGAAAATAGGTCAAAGCTGATGAGGGGGATGAGGGGGAAAAGGATGAAAAGGAAGATATCGCTTCCTCATCTTTCCCTACTTCCTCCTCTTCCTCATCTTCCTTGATTCCCCTTATTCCCTCAGATGTCCAAATGCCCAAATCTCCATCGTTGGATTTTGTCTTGTGCTTGAGAGTGAGAAAACGTTTGGCATAAGGAAGTTGTTCGCCAAAAACTCTCAGGAAACATTGTACTCGTTGCTCTCTGTAGGGTGCTAAAGACTGAAGTGCATCTTCAATAACTGCAAAGATAGTCTCGGCATCAACTGTTACACCGGATGGGTGTTGAGTTAAAATCATTAGCTCGTCTTTATTGACGGCACACTTAACTTGAAAGACTCCAGCCAATGGAACTTCTACAAGCAATTGTTCCTGCAAAGTTTTGGCTAAAAGCTGTAAATCTTCCTGTTGAACTGCTACTTTCATAGAGCTTTCGTACTGATTTCTATATTGTTTTGATTATCTTTAAGGAGGTCAAATCAACTGTTTGGGTTTTTTGAATAAAGATGCACAGTTTAAGCAACCACAGGCTGAAAATCTAATCGAACAACTTTCTAACACAAATTCTAAGTTTTCACCAAAAATTAAAATATTAGTAATTGTTCGTAGTGCTACATTTTGGAGTTAGTAGATACAAGATTAGATAATCTATCCACAGGTATATATTTTCTGTAAAAAAATGGGAATAATAATATTTTTGAGTATTTTCACTGGATAATTTTGTGGCAATTAAATTCACAATAGCTACTCTTCGAGAAAATTATAGTTGTGGAGCAATTGTGACAAAATTATCCACAGGTTAAGGAAATGTTGCTATGTTATAGGCTTTTGACAGGAATACTAGTTATCTTCTATGCCGAAAAGTCTACTGAGGAGATTAATTAAGTATTGTAGCTAGAGAAATTAATTTGCCTCATTTGCTGAATTCGATAAAATTGATACGTGAAAAATAAGTTTTTATAGCTGCCAATATGTAATAAAGGTGCTGCCAAATATTTAGACAGCAATCATCAAAAGCTGGTAAAGTCTCAAGATAAGGTGTATCAATGGATTTATTAGAGTACCAAGTTAAAGAATGGTTTGGGAAGATAGGCATTCCTGTATTGCCTTCACAACGAATTGACCATCCCACAGATTTAAAACGTTTAAAAATTGGTTTTCCAATTGTCCTGAAATCCCAAGTACATGGGGCAGAACGAGCAAAAGCAGGTGGAGTCAGGTTTGCCGAAACAACAATCGACGCCATCGCTGCTGCCCAAAATATCTTTAGTTTACCGATATGGGGCGAGTTGCCAGAGGTTGTACTAGCAGAATCCCAATACGACGCCAACCAAGAATTTTATCTGGCGGTGGTTTTAGACACCGCTGTTTGCCGACCTGTACTTTTAGGTTGCAAAGAAGCAAACATCGATTGGGAATCCGCTGGGGAAAAAATGCATCATGTGGTGGTCGAACAAGAATTTTCGCCATTTTATGCTAGGCGACTAGCTTTGAAAATGGGTTTGCAGGGAAAGCTGATGCAATCAGTAAGCAGCGTTCTCCAGAAGATGTACCAGCTATTTGTGCAAAAAGACCTGGATTTAGTTGAAATTAATCCCTTAGCGGTGAATGCTGATGGTGAAGTGATGGCTCTTAATGGTAAAGTCAGGGTGAACGAACGAGCCATCAAGCGTCATCCAGATCTGACGGAAATGGCAGCAAAAATCATCAGTCGTCATCCAAGTACTGAAATTAACGGTATTTTGGGCGACTGGGATGGCGTGCAAATGCAGGGGAAAATCGGTATTTTAGGTAATGGTACTGGTTCAGTAATGGCAACTTTGGATTTAGTTGCTAATGCTGGCGGTAAACCGGGGGTTTGTTTGAATCTACGCCATGCTTTTCTTACAGATACTACTCCAACTACATTTGGCGATCGCCTAGAAACTGGTTTGAAAATTTTGGCCGCTGATAAAAGCATCCAAGTTATACTAATTAATTTCCTGGGTAGTATTCCTCAGCCACAGCAACTAGCCGAAATTATCGCTAAATTTGTCGAGCAAGACAATAACGAACTCAAATTAAAAATTGTCCGTTCTAACGGTAGTAAAATTCCGCGGGATGTGAATGTTCCCACATTAGTTGTCCGCCTTGCTGGTTCTGAGTGGAATGAAGCTAAAAATTATTTAGCAACACTGGAAACTCACAGCAATGCCCTGATTGTGGTAGAAAATTTAGATGAGGCAGTGGAAGTTGCAGTTCGTCTTGCCAAACCCACTAATAAAAAGCGCGTTGCTGAATAATGGGATGATTTAGGCTGACACGGAGACACGGAGACACGGAGACACGGAGGCATGGAGACACGGAGACACGGAGACGCGGAGACACGGAGACGCGGAGACACGGGAATTATGTCTTGATGCAAATTCTCAAATCATCCCGCAATTATGCAACGGCATAAAAAGAAATAGTCAGACAATTTGAAATTTGAGATTTGGGATTGACCAAAGGCAAAAATCAGAGGTCTGGGAATTTTGGATAAGAGATTTTCAATTGATTCCATTGATAAATCAACAATTGACATGAAAAATTAGAGTTCAGGTTTTCTCATATCCAAAGTTCCGAGACTGAGAATAATTTTTGTTTGCTTGAATTAATATTAATTTTTCATGTTGGAGATGAATTGAAAATGTAACGCTAAAAGTAAGTAAATTTAGAAAAACCCATCGAGACAATATTGTACACATATCCTTTTATGCCCAGTGGCTCAACTCACTGGCTTGCCAAGCTTACGGTAATTGATTATGAACTTAACGCCAGAGAGTAAAGTCTTAATTCAAGGCTTTTGTGAATTTATATCAGGCACTCATGTTGCACAAATGAAAGCCTACGGCACAAATTTGGTAGCTGGTGTTAATCCTGGATGCGGTGGACAGGAACTCCACGAACTACCAGTATTTGACTTAGTAGAGGAAGTAGTAGAGCAATTTGGCACAATTGACACAACAATTATCTGTGTAAATCCCTATGAGGTTTTAGATGCGGCATTGGAAGCGATCGCATCTCACATTAGCCAAATTATTATCATTACCGCTGGCGTGCCACCTTTAGATATGGTGCAATTACTCCGCAAAGCCGAAGCTTGCGAAACTTTGGTTGTCGGGCCCAATAGTCCGGGGATCGTTGTACCAGGAAAAATTCTCTTAGGAACTCAACCCAGCGAATTTTATACACCGGGCCCAGTGGGGATCGTCAGTCGCAGCAGTACCTTGACCTACGAAGTCGCCTACGAATTAACAAAAGCTGGTTTGGGACAGTCCATTAGTGTCAGCATTGGTAGTGATGCTATTGTTGGTTCCTCATTTTTGCAATGGCTACAAATTCTGGACGAGGATGAAACTACAGAAGCCATTGTTTTAGTAGGTCAACCAGGTGGTGGTAGTGAAGAAGCCGCAGCGCGGTACATTGCCGAGGCTATTGATAAACCTGTAATTGGCTACATTGCAGGTAGACAAGCACCACCAGGAAAAAGTTGGCGTCAAACCGGAACTTTAGCAACAGTTATTGGACGCGACCCAAATTTTGGTCTCAAATTCCAGAATTGGTTAAAAAACGGATTTAGTGAACAAATAGACTTCTAAGAGAAGTCGGGGAAGAGGGGGAAAGGGGAAAGGGGAAGGGGGAAAGGGGAAAGGGGAAGGGGGAAAGGGGAAGGGTGAAAGGGGGTGAACGAAATTTTGTGTGGGATTTCTAGCTAAGTATCCAAAAAATTACCCTCCACACTCCCCACACTCCCCACACTCCCCACACCTTTTTTCGCTCACCCGGTGAAAGGTGGAAAGGGGGCAAGGGGGAAAGGTTTGGTATTTTCCCTTTCCCCGGTTGGTGAGCTTGTCGAACCATTAACCTTTTCCCTTTTCCCAAAGTCCAAAAAGCACTTTTACGCTCTTGTCTAATATCTTGTAGCTTATTGCACTCCATTTTCCTTGAACCAAGCCAAAAGGCGCTGCCAGCCTTCCTTTGCTTCTTTTTCGCGGTAGGAAGGACGATAATCGGCAAAAAAGGCGTGGGGTGCGTCTGGGTAGACAATGATTTCAGATTTGCTACTGCTTGACTTGAGGCGATCGCGCATTTGCTCTACTGTATCTAAAGGAATACCCGTATCCTGGCCGCCATAAAGTCCGAGAACGGGAACTGTAAGTTTTGATGCAATATCAATGGGGTACTGGGGCTGAAGTTTAGTAGCATCACCTACGAGTCGCCCGTACCATGCTACACCCGCTTTCACCTTGGGATTGTGTGCAGCGTACAGCCAAGTGATGCGCCCTCCCCAACAGAAGCCTGTAATTCCCAATTTATCGGCATTACCCTTAGCTGATTTCACAGCCCAGTCTACTGTGGCGTCGAGGTCAGATAACACTTGGGTATCTGGTACTTTGGCAACAATAGAGCGAATTTCGTCGATATTGCTTAATTTTGAAACATCACCTTGACGAACAAACAATTCCGGAGCAATGGCTAAATACCCCAACTTGGCGAAGCGGCGAGTAATATCTTGAATGTGTTCGTGTACGCCAAAGATTTCTTGAATTACTAAAACAATTGGGAAATTTTCACCAGTGGCGGGTACTGCTCTATAGGCAGGAATTTCGCCATCCTTGACAGGAATTTTCACTGCACCGGCTGTTAATCCCTTGGTATCAGTGGTGATGACTCCGGCAGAAATCGGTTGCACTGCCAAGGCAAAACCCGTCGCCAAGGTGGCTGTGGCGATAAATTTGCGGCGAGTTATTTCTCTCATATCTCTACCTTGAATTGGCGAAAACTTCTTTGTTTGCGTATCCGTAGAGTAATATAAAATAAATACTACACTTTGGCAATCAGCATACCGGAATATTGACTATATTTACTACTTTAGTATTTTGAGTAACTTACACTGATAAATCAACAGCGATCGCCTGATTCGTCCTTCTAAAATACAAGTTTTCAACAAGTTCTCAAGTCGATTAATTCCTGTGTCATTTTTCACTGCCTACCGACTTTCCAATCTTCTCCACCTGGTAACTCAGTTAAGGTTTCAGCCACAACTGCTGGTAATTCTTTAGCTGAATAAGAATAAGTTAATGTCAAAAATTTCAAAGCAGCCTGAATAATTTGTTTTCTATCTACCATTTCAGTCAGTTGAAATTCATTATATATTCCATTCATTACTTCCACACTGGCATCACGCACAGCTACTTCTATTTCATCTTCTAGATGAGTATCCCATTCTTCTAAATTTAGATAATAAGACTTTTTATTTTCTTTGAGATTAAGTTTTTTAATTTCTAAAACTGAATTGCGAATAGAAGCTACCCAAGAATTTGTTAATCTCTGCTCTAGTTGGTTTTTAATTAAATGAATTAATAAAATTCTTAAATAAGCCTGTATATTACGCAGAATAGCTTGTTTACTCATGCCCTCTAATTCATCTACGATTGCCAAGGCATCTGCATAACGTCCTTCTAAGATACAAGTTCTGAGGTCTATTAATTCTTGTGTCATTTTGATTAACCTCAAAAATTCATCATGCTTATTTCAATATAACAATGCACTATTTTAGCTGTGTCAGTCCAGTAGTGGCGTGTTACGCCAAAGGCTAACGCACCGTTTAACGATTTAAGTGCGTTACGCTACACCATAAGTCACCCCTGAGATTTTTTAATAAATCAAAACAGTAAAAATTCAATATTCTTAACATAAAATTAGGACTTACGCAAAAATCCCCTGCCTTTACAACTAAGTGAGCGTTCGCCGTTAGGCGTTGCCGCTGGCTAGCGATACTTAGTCAGGCAGGGGAGTGTCAGCGCGACCTGCCTTGAAAATAGAGGCTGAAACAACGCAAAATCGTTCCAACATCATTTTCATTGTTCCTTGTGAGCGCAGCTCATGGAGTAAGAGTGCAAAAGTGCTTTTTGGACTCTTGTGGTCAAAGGGATACATCTTTATTGGGGAAAGGGAAAATACCAAACCTTTCCCCCTTTACCCTTCCCCTTTTCCCGACTTATGCAAAAAGTCTAATACCTCTTTAAACAAATAACTTCAAAAATCAAAGCATACTGCTATAAAATATCGCCAAGCCACAGGCAATCAGAGAACCAACAGTTAATCTGTTATTTTTAGAGGTTAGCTTGATAGCACTTAATTTATATAGAGCGCAAAATATATGGGACAAGGTTTTTTGCAAATCGCCTTAACGCTGTGTATAGTTGTAGCGATTACTCCGGTGTTTGGAAGATACATAGCACGTGTTTTCTTGGGAGAAAGAACGCTACTTGATTTCTTAATGAACCCAATAGAGCGAAGTATATATGTACTATCGGGTGTCCGCACAAAAGATGATATGACGGGCTGGCAGTATATCCGGGCTGTAATATGCACAAATCTGATAATGGGTATTTCAGTGTATTTACTGCTGTATTTTCAGAAATTTTTACCTTGGAATCCTAATGGTTTTGGTAGGCCGAATTGGGATATATTGCTGCACACGACAATTTCCTTTTTAACGAATACCGACCAGCAACACTATGCTGGTGAGACGACCTTAAGTTATTTTAGTCAGGTATCCGCTTTAGGCTTTTTAATGTTTGCCTCCGCAGCCACCGGCTTAGCGGTGGGAATTGCTTTTATTCGGGGGTTGACTGGCAGACGACTAGGTAACTTTTACGTAGATCTTATCCGTGCCATTACGCGAATATTACTACCAATATCAATTGTTGCCGCCATCGCCTTAGTTTTAGTAGGTGTACCGCAAACATTAGCTAAGACGATGGATGTGACAACCTTAGAAGGAGGAACCCAGTACATTGCCAGAGGCCCGGTAGCATCCTTTGAGGCCATTAAAATGTTGGGGGAAAATGGCGGTGGCTTTTTTGGCACAAATTCTGCCCATCCCTTTGAAAATCCCAATGGTGCTTCTAATTTAATTGAAGCGATCGCCATGATTGCCATCCCAGCAGCCTTGATTTACACTTATGGCGTGTTTGCTAATAACATCAAACAAGCATGGTTGCTTTTTTGGATGGTGTTTGCGGTTTTTGTATTTTTGGTTGGAGTTACAGCCATCGGAGAACTGCAAGGAAATCCCCTGGTAAACAGAACCATTGGATTAGAACAGCCGAGTTTAGAGGGTAAGGAAGTTAGATTTGGTTGGGCGCAAACGGCATTGTGGGCAGTGATGACCACCGCCACCATGTGTGGTGCTGTGAACGGAATGCATGATTCCCTAATGCCACAGGGCATATTTTCCACTCTTTTTAACTTATTTATCCAAGTTATCTGGGGTGGTCAAGGAACTGGAACAGCTTACTTATTTATTTACTTAATTCTCACCGTTTTTCTCACTGGGTTAATGGTGGGACGCACCCCAGAATTTTTAGGGCGCAAAATCGAGAAACGAGAAATTGTCCTTGCCAGTCTAGTGCTGTTAATTCACCCAATTGTAGTTTTAATTCCCAGCGCCATTGCCTTAGCTTATCCAATTTCCCTATCTGGAATTAGCAATCCTGGATATCACGGCATTTCCCAAGTAGTTTATGAATTTGCCTCAGCCGGGGCAAACAATGGTTCTGGCTTGGAAGGATTGAAAGATAATAGCCTTTGGTGGAATACAAGTACTTTAGTTAGCTTGATAGTAGGACGCTACATCCCCATGTTTGCCATCCTCCTGTTAGCAGACGGCATGTCTGGTAAACAACAAGTACAAGAAACTCCCGGTACCCTCAGAACTGATTCTTGGGTATTTATGGGCATCGCTGCTGGAGTAACCCTGATTTTGGGAGTCTTGACTTTCTTTCCGGTTCTAGCTTTAGGGCCCATAGCCGAAGGTTTGCAACTAGCCTCTGGTAGCTAGATTCAGTTAGGAGTTAATAACTCCTAACTCCTAACTCCTAACTCCCAACTCCTCATTTTTAAGTTTATGAATAAAGCGGCAACTACCTCTAAAGCTAGACGCCCAAATTCTCGTCCTGGCGATCGCCGCCAAGCACGTAAAAAAGCTAGAGTAAATACTAAGTGGTTGTACTTAAGGGCAGTGCGAGATGCTTTTATTAAACTCAACCCTAAGTATGCAATTAAAAATCCAGTGATGTTTTTGGTTTGGGTGGGGACGATGGTCACTATATTGGTAACCGTCGATCCCAACTTATTTGGCCCAACTAACCAAAAGAACCCGCAACTGTTTAATGGTTTGTTATCAGGGATTTTATTTTTTACAGTTTGGTTTGCCAATTTTGCGGAAGCCATAGCCGAAGGACGAGGAAAAGCTCAAGCTGATGCCTTGCGGTCTACAAAATCAGAGACGATTGCTAAAAAACTCGCTGCTGATGGCACAGTGAGTGAAGTTTCATCCACCAGCCTGCAACAAGGTGATACCATCTACGTAGTTGCTGGCGATATTATACCCGCTGATGGTGAAGTAATCATGGGGGTGGCCTCTGTGGATGAATCGGCAATTACTGGGGAATCCGCACCAGTATTAAAAGAATCGGGTTCTGATGTTGCCAGTTCCGTCACAGGTGGAACGCGAATTATCTCCGATGAATTGATTATCCGCATTACATCTGACCCAGGTAAAGGCTTTATTGACCGGATGATTGCCTTAGTGGAAGGCGCGCAACGCAGCAAAACACCAAATGAAATTGCTTTGACGGTATTATTGGCTGTTCTCAGCTTAATATTTTTGTTTGTTGTGGCGACTTTGCCCGCACTTGCCTACTATGTCGATAGTCCTGTTAGCGTCCCAGTTTTGATTGCCCTATTAGTGGCATTGATCCCCACCACCATCGGTGGGTTACTGAGTACCATCGGCATTGCCGGTATGGATCGAGTCGCGCAATTTAACGTCATTGCCACCTCAGGACGAGCGGTAGAAGCTTCTGGTGATGTCAACACTCTGGTTCTCGATAAGACGGGTACAATTACCCTTGGCAACCGTTTGGCAGAGGAATTTATCCCCATCAACGATCATACGATGGCGGAAATCGCCAGTGTTGCCTGGGCAGCTAGTGTATTTGATGATACCCCAGAAGGCAAATCCATTGTGCGACTCGCGGAAAAGTTAGGCGCAAGATTTGATTTTGACTCTAGTCAAGCCCAAGGAGTTGATTTTTCTGCGAAAACACGCATGAGTGGTACAAACTTACCCGGTGGACACGAAGCCAGGAAGGGAGCAGTGGGAGCCATTAAAGGATTTGTTCGTTCCCGCAACGGACGCGATACTCCAGAATTAGATGCAGCCTACGAACGGGTTTCATTGTTAGGAGGTACACCCCTAGCAGTGAGCTTAGATAACGAAATCTACGGAGTTATTTATCTGAAAGATATTGTAAAACCTGGTATCCGCGATCGCTTTCTTGCACTCCGCCGTATGGGAGTTCGCACCGTCATGCTAACAGGGGATAACCGAATTACAGCTTCCGTCATTGCCAAAGAAGCCGGAGTGGATGACTTCATCGCCGAAGCCACACCAGAAGACAAAATCAACGTCATTCAACAAGAACAAACAGCAGGCAAAATAGTCGCCATGACAGGAGACGGAACTAACGATGCTCCCGCATTAGCTCAAGCAAACGTCGGCGTGGCAATGAACACAGGAACCCAAGCCGCAAAAGAAGCCGCCAACATGGTAGATTTGGACTCCGATCCCACAAAATTAATCGATATTGTCAGCATTGGTAAACAATTGCTGATTACTCGCGGCGCATTGACCACATTTTCCATCGCTAATGATGTTGCTAAATACTTTGCGATTATTCCAGTAATCTTTGTGGCTGCTAACCTCCAAAGTCTAAATATTATGAATTTAACCAGCCCAAATTCTGCTGTGTTATCGGCACTGATTTATAATGCTTTGATTATTCCAGCTTTGATTCCCCTAGCATTGAGGGGTGTGCAGTTTAAACCTCTAACAGCTAATCAACTATTGCAACGCAACATCTTAATTTATGGTTTAGGTGGAGTAATTGCGCCATTTATCGCCATTAAGTTGATAGATATGCTGATTACAGTTGTTGGCTTAGCTTAATAACAGCAAAAGTACAGATGCTGGAAGAAAAGATGGGAAAAGGGTAAAGGTTAAAGGGGAAAGGGAAAACACAAAACCTTTCCCCCTTTCCCCTTACCCTTTTCCCGACTTATGCAATAAGTCTAGTCATCAGTCATCAGTCATCAGTCATCAGTCACCAGTCAACAGTCATCAGTCATCAGCCACCAACTTCAAGCACTAGTTTTTATTTATAGGAGTTCTCTAACATCTAACACTCGCTATTTTTAGAATGCTGTGGTTGAATGTGGTAGTTCTCACAATAATTTATGCTGTTGACAGCATTCTATTTGGTAAAAGAATTAAAAATTAAAAATTAAAAGTTAATTTTAGGAGCAAGTAGAAAATTTATTATGGCTATTATTCGAGAAACAATCAGAGCAATTTTCATCACTCTCATGCTTTGGTTGTTGACTGCGCTGGTTTATCCTCTGGTAATCCTTGTAGTGGGTCAAGTTTTCTTCCCCTACCAAGCTAACGGCAGTATTATGCTGAATTTAAATAACGAACCAATTGGTTCAGCTTTGATTGGTCAAACTTTCACCTCTGAGCGATATTTCCATTCTCGGCCCAGTATAGTGAGATACAGCCAAGGAAGAAAAGCCAGACCGACTGGCATATCTGGAGCCAGCAATCTTGCTCCCAGTAATCCAGAGCTACTGAATCGGATTGTAGAGCAGTCAAATCAATTGCGAGACGAAAATCTGCAACCGATCGCTGATATTATTTACACCTCTGGTTCTGGTTTAGATCCCCATATTTCCTTCAAAGCAGCACGCCAGCAATTAGAACGAGTAGCTCGTGCCCGTGGAGTCGCAGAAGACGAAATTTTACGTCTAATTAATAAGTATACTGACGACAGATTTTTATGGATTTTTGGCGAACCAGGCGTCAACGTCCTGAGATTAAATTATGCTCTCGACCTGCAAGATCTTAATCGTCAGCAAAATTAGTAAATTGGTCATGGGGCATTGGGCATGGGGCATTGGGCATGGGGCATGGGGCATGGGGCATGGGGCATGGAGACAAGGGAGACAAGGGGGACAAGGTAGCAATTTTTGTCCCCTATCTCCCCCATCTCCCCATCTCCCCATCTCCCCCATCTCCCCATCTCCCCTATCTCCCCCATCTCCCCATCTCCCCATCCCCATCTCCCCATCTCCCCCATCTCCCCCATCTCCTAAAAGTCAGATGTCAGATAACACTGAGTTCCCTGAAAATCTACCTTTCAATTCTGTAAGTTACTCGCTTTATCCGCCACGGCGGGGGAAGCATAAAATCTTTATTGGTATGGCTCCTGGGGTAGGGAAAACCTACCGGATGCTGGAAGAGGGACACGCGCTCAAACAAGAAGGTATTGATGTTGTTGTGGGACTTTTGGAAACCCACGGACGTAAGGAGACAGCAGAAAAGGCAGACGGATTAGAAATTGTGCCCCGCAAGCAATATCCTCGCGGTGGGTTGACCTTAACGGATATGGATACAGATGCTATTTTAAAGCGATCGCCCCAATTAGTCTTAATCGATGAACTTGCCCATACCAATGTCCCTGGTTGTCCACGAGAAAAACGCTACGAAGATGTAGAAATAGTCTTGGCAGCGGGTATCGATGTTTACTCGACAATGAATGTCCAACATCTGGAAAGCCTCAACGACTTGGTAGCGAGAATTACCGGAGTGGTGGTGCGCGAACGGGTTCCCGACAGGATTCTGGATGAAGCAGATGAAGTGGTGGTAGTGGATGTGACGCCGGAAACGCTACAAGAACGATTATTAGAAGGCAAGATTTACGCACCGGAAAAAATCCAACAATCCCTCGATAACTTTTTTCAACGTCGCAACTTAATTGCTTTGCGCGAGTTAGCTTTGCGAGAAGTGGCAGACAACGTAGAAGAAGATGCCATTGCCACCACACCTAATGGTCAATTTTGTAACATTCACGAACGGGTATTAGTATGTGTATCTACTTATCCAAATTCATTGCAACTATTACGCCGTGGTGCAAGACTGGCTAACTATATGAATGCACCATTGTATACTTTATTTGTTGCCGATCCAGAACGCTTTCTTACCAAAGAGGAAAGTTTACACATTCATAATTGTGAAAAATTGTGTAAAGAATTTGAAGGCAGTTTTATTCGAGTCACTAGTAGTAACGTAGCTAATGCCATCGCCGAAACCGCAGAAAAATATCGAATTACGCAAATTGTAATTGGAGAAAGTCAGCGATCGCGCTGGCAAATACTCCTCAAAGGCTCTTTAACCCAAAAATTGGTGCGCTTGCTGAAAAACATCGATTTACACATCATTGCCAGCGAAAAAATGGCTTCACCCAAATAGCTTTTTCACCTTTGAAGTAGAACGACTTGAAAAAACCAATTACCTAATTGATGACACGCCCTAGACGCTTCTAAAATAGGTGATTTTGACATTTAGCTTTTGACTCCTGACGGCAAACGGAATCTAAGGGGGGTAAAGATGTAGGAGTTTAGTTTAATGGTTCATTTTATTGATTAATTTTATTGGCATTTGGCGATATCTTCATTAAAACTATTAACCCAAAGTTGTTTGACATCAACTTTCGAGGGAATTACACCCGCTTGAAAAAAGGTATCAGCAACCTGTTGTTGAGAAGCAATAGCTTCATCAGAAACCGGAAGTATTTCTTGACGACGCTGTTTTTGGCCTTGCTGGGCATCTTGATAAACAATGCCTTCATCAACATTAATGGCGCTTGCATAGGTCTTTGACCATTGTTTGAGGTTAGATTCACGCCAATTTTGGGCTTTCTTTAACCGACATAAGAAATCCGCAATTGCCACTTTTTTTTGTGGCTCGGCGATTGCATTCGGTGAAGCAATAATCACAAAGTTACCGCTTAAAATATCTTGTGCTGATTCCAGCACCCGCGCCCCTTCTTTTTGCGCTTGGGGGATAGAGTAACCATAGGTAGCCCAAGCATCTAGTTCACCTTTACGAAAAGCAGAAAGTCCATCGGGTATCGACAAAGGAATTGCATTGATATCCTTCATCGTCAACCCTACTTTTTCCAACATCTTAATGAGGAAGTAGTGGGCAGTTGTGGCTTTAACGTAACCGACTTTTTTACCCTTAAGATCAGCGATGGTTTTGGCTGTTGAGTTCTTGGGTACAAGTACAACTTGACCAACCGTTGGCCCTTTAAGAGTGGCGATGATTTTGACAGATGCTTTTGATTCAATCGCAAAAATCGGCGGAATTTCACTAGCCGAAGCTAAGTCAATTGCACCAGCATTAATAGCTTGTACCATCAAATTACCGCCAGTAAACTCGGTAAATTGAGTTTGGTAAGGGAAATCATCGAGTCCAGCTGACTTTAAATTTAAGTCCCAACCGCCCTTATACTTGGCAACACGTAATTGAGTTGTATTCGTCGCCGCAATGTCAGATGGAGTAGGATTAGCAGCGATCGTTGCTGGACTGGTAGACTTAACCTTTGAGCAAGCCGTTGTTGCTAAAGCTAACAAGCAAACCAGAGACAAGATAAAATTCTGCCGCAACCAATTGGTAGACACGTTAATTTTTAGGTATAAAAAGATAAAATTTTCTGAGAAACTCTCCGCGTAGCTTGGCGTTAAAAAAAGGTATTCAACTACTCCAACAAATCCGGTTCTTCACTGTCCTCCTTGTCCCTCTACCTTCACCTAGAAGCAGTAGTTCCTAACGGACACACAGATGCAGCAATATCTACTTTTTGAGGAATAATTTTTTGCTCTAGTAACCAGTCAGCTGTTTTTTGAAGATTGGCGACATCTTCACCATTAGGAAATACGTAAGACTCAGGGCCGCGATTTTTAGTAACTTGCTTGGCTACTGCATCAGAAAGTTTTAACTCTTTCACCAAAAAATCTGATGCAGCACTAGTATTTTGATTTAGCCATTCACCATCTTCACTTAAAGCAGTCAGAGCAACTTTTACAGCTACAGGATTTTCTTTAGCTGCATCACTACGAACAATTAGAATGCCGTAGGTAGGAGCAGGGTGTGTAGTAGTAATTCTTCTGGCTTTATGTTCTAATTCGGCAATAGAAATATAAGGTTCCCAAACAGCCCAAGCATCAACAGAACCTTGATATAAAGCAGGTGCGGCATCATTCGGTGATAAATAAACTCGCTGGACTTTTTCTTTAGGAATATTTTCTTTTTCCAAAACTTTTAATAACAGATATTCGCCTGCACCACCTTGATTAACAGCTACTTTTTTCCCGACTAAATCAGCAGGTTTCTGAATAGGAGAATTACCTCTAACTAAGATGGCGTTCCCCAAAGAATTAGGTCTTGGACGCTGTACAGAACCAATACAAAGAGGTTGTCCAGCAGCAATTCCAGAAATGGAAGGAATATCACCACACCCACCAATATCGGCTCGATTACCATTGAGAGAACTTAACAGTGTGGCGCAACGGTCAAATGGCCCAATCCATTCAACTTTAATATTTTGTGCTATTAACTGACGTTCTAACTCACCTCTTTGACGGGCTAGGGGAATAATTCCACCTTTTTGGTAGCCCAAGCGAATGACATTGTTTTTCTCTGTAGTTTTGGTACTAACAGTATTTGAGGTGGTATCTGACTTAGCTGAAACATTGGTAGCTGTTTGTTGGCTGCAACTACAAGCGAGTAGTCCCAAAAAAGAAGCTGCGATCGCCAATTTCTTATCAATATGATATTTCTGTTTGTATGAAAAGCGGTGTTCTTGTAAAGAATTGACCATAATTGACTCCTTGATATCAATTTTTAGGAGTTTAGGCAGGTTTATCTGTAATCACAACTATTAACTACTTTAATTCCATCGACTTAGCGTAGTTAGTATAAATTTGTAGTAGTTCTTGTCCTTGCATCTTTTGAAAAGAGTGTAAGGGTTTAGGGGCTGAAGAATTAAATTCTCAGACCAGCTTGTTTTAGCAGTGGTAAAACGCGCTTACCGAATAAATCTAAATCAGGCTCGAAATCGTAGAAGGCTATTTGAAAACCATCAACACCAGCTTGATGCAGTTGCAAAAGTTGTTCGGTAATTTGTTCTGGTGAACCGATTAGTTGCACATTACCGCCGATAGCACTGCCAACATCATGACGCAGATTTCCTTTTTTATGCCCTCTCCAAGCGTGTGCATCGCTGCTAACACGGGAACGTCCCGCAATTGATTCATAATCAGCCTGGTCAACAATGGCTTGGGCGTATGCTTCTGCCTCTTTTTCGGTTTCTCGCAAAACAATCAACGGATTTAGAAGTGTGCGGACTTGTCTACCTTGGGCGATGGCAGATTGTTTTACACGTTCTGTGTGGGCGGGTAAAGATGACAAAGCACTATCTATATCTCCGCCAGCCGGACTGGTGATAAACACAATATCAGAATGACGACCTGCAAAATCGATACCCGCATCTGAACCAGTGGCGTTAACTAGGATGGGGCGGCCATAAAGCGGACGAGGGCTAATGTAAGCATCTTTGAATTGCCAAGAACTTTTTTGACTCTGGTAAGAAAAATTCTCTGTTTCCGACCAAAGTCTCTTTAAAACAGTGACAAATTCATCAGCCATTTCATAACGGCGATCGTGTTCAATTTGACTCCAGCCAAACAATTCATGTTCATAAGCCCGATGTCCAGTGACAACGTTAATTCCCCAGCGACCTTGAGAAATATGGTCAAGTGTTGCCCCAAATTTAGCTAAATGAATGGGATGCCAAGGCCCATAAAGAACGTGAATGGTGGAAATTAAGAGAATCCGCGAAGTCATCCCAGCTAGAGAAGCTGTTGCAATGAAAGCATCTAAACCCGCTTCCGTGCGAGTCGGCCCCTGTCCACCCTTGGGTTGCCATGTAGAATAACCAAAAACGAGGTCAAAACCCAGTTCCTCAGCCTTTTGGGTCAGCTTGGCATTATAGTCAAACGACCAATCGGTGGTGCGCGGCAAATGTGATGAACTCCAGCCACCGTGATGAATTGGTAAGAATAACCCTAGTAACACAGGCTGTTTGAGAGCTTGAGATAATGGGCTATCGGGATAGTCTGCGGGAGAAGTGATTGTTTTTATCTCCGTTCTGACAGCAGTGGTATCAATTACGCTCATAGTTAAATTTCACAAATAAAAGTCTTGTTAAGAAAGGGTGTGGGGGTATAAGAGTGTGAGGGTGTAGGGAAGAGGTTTAAAGAGAGATATTAATTAGGACTTACGTAATATCTCTCTCAAACTCTTATAACTTCGTGTCCTTCTCTGACGAGACGCTGCGCGAATGCGTCCTACCCTGCGGGAAGCCGCTACCGCGTCTATGCGGTTCGTTTTTTTCATACTTGTGCGTAAGTACTTCTTTCCCCTACACCTTAAACCCCTTAAAAGAATCCTCTCTGCGGTAACGGCGTACCATTTATCTCGTAATCGCCAATTGCACGCGCCTTAAAGTGATTGGGATTATGTGAGGATAAAGTACGGGCGTTGCGCCAATGACGGTCAAAATTAGAGCTTTTCTTCGTTGTCGAAGCCCCGCCGACTTCAAATAGTAAGGTGGCTGAACGTAACGCTAAATCATCAACAATTAATTTGGCTTTGGCTGCATTCAAAGAAGTTTCTAACGCTACAGCCGTTTCTGCTTCTTCACCTTGGGCTTTAGCGGCAGGCAAGCGATCGAGTCCATCGGCGGCGGCTAAAACGATCGCTTCTGCTGCAAAGGCATTAGCCGAAATTTGTCCGATGGTTTGCTGCAAGATGGGGTCATCTGCTGCTTGCTCAGATACCGCATGGTAGAAAGTCCGAGGACGATTATGGACTAAAGTTGTGGCATCACGCAGCACGCTACGAATAATGCCAGCGTTGATTGCCGTCAAGAATAATTGCGGAACGATATTGTATGGCAGATAATCTTTATCTGTATCTGTCTCAAAAATCACTTCTTCTGCCTCTACGCGGACATTAGTGAAGTTAGTCGTTCCTGTGCCTGTAAGCCTTTGCCCAAAGCCATCCCAGTCATCTACAAGCTCAATTCCCTCGCGGTTTGTAGGAATGAGGATGAACGCTGTAGTGCCGTCGGGTACTAGTACACGTACAAAAATCAAGTCTGCATAAAGACTGCCGGTGCTGTAATACTTCGTCCCATTCAGACGATAGCCATTACCATCGGGTGTTAATTTTGTATTCACAACTTGACCACCGCCAGCTCGTTTAACTTCTAATTCGGTGGAAGCAAGTCCAATAATTGCCCCATCAGCCACGGCTTTTAGCCAGCGACGATTTCTTTCGGTGCGTTGAGAACGCAAAATTCGCTCTGTGACAGAAAAATGATTCCGTATAATGTGAGCCACATTTGGGTCAGCATCGCCTAACTTAATCACCACCTCGAATAATTCCCGCGCCGTGGTACCACCGCCACCTTCAGCAACGGGGACTCGCAATGCACCCAACCGGGAACGCCGGATTAAATCAACTACATCAAAAGGCAAGATGCGATCGCGATCGCGCTCACTTGCTCCCAAAGCAATAAAATCAAACAGGGCTTGTAGTTCAGGAGAATTGGCAGTTACAGGAGATGAAAATTTGAAGGTGGAATTTATAACTTTTTCTTCAATTTGAGTCATTGTTTTTCTGCTATTTTTAGAAAGTGGGACGAGTAAGTATTGCTGTCACGTCGCTTTGTTCCAATTTCAAAATTCAATCTGAAGAACTTTTAGGCTATGGGGTATAACTCAACCCCTATATCCTGATTTCTTCTCTCTTTTAGCTGGCGATCGCTGCACTTTCTACTGTTAACCCCCGCACTCTTGGTATAATCTCCGCAGCAAAACGCTCGATTTCTGTGGCAAAGGGCTGGAATTGCAGCATGAACATACCAATTCCTACTTTGGTAAATTCAGCAATCCGATGAGCCACAGTGTCATAGCTTCCAACTAAGCCAGCCGCAGTTCCGCCATTGCTCCCTACACCTGGGTATTTAGCCATATTTTTAAACATGACTACTTCTGAATCTACTCCTTTGAGGAGTTCTGAGCGATCGTCTTGTGCTAGTACCATTGCTCTGAGGTTTTGATATTCTGTTTCTGCTTCTGCGTCTGTTGGTCGAGCAATCACGAAAGCCGACATGGCAAAACCTAAAGGTTGAGAACGAGAGCTAGCTTTTTGATGAACCTGAGCGATGGTTTCGCGGATAACTTCAATTGGACGACCGTTGAGGAAAAATGTATGTGCTTGTTTTGCTGCTAGTTCTTGTGCTGGTTCTGACTCTCCACCCACATAAATACGCGGATGTGGTTTGGCTATGGATGACGGACTAAACCTTAAGTCTTTGATCTGAAAATAATTTCCCTGAAAATTAACTTCTTCTCCACTCCACAGAGCTTTGACGACGCTAATCCATTCATCAGAATAGCGATAACGCTCATCATGTTTCAAGAAGTTTATTCCTGCTTTTTCCATTTCTGGTCTAAACCAAGCACTGACTAGGTTAATCGCAAAACGACCTCGACTGATTGCATCAATACCTAAAGCCATCTTTGCTAAGACGGCTGGATGGAATAGTAATGGTTTCACAGCTGCAATAATCTCAATAGAAGTTGTCGCTTCTGCAAGTGCGGCTGCTGCTGTCCAGGTTTCTAGTTGGTCAAGTTCTTGGTTTCTGGGATTGATGATATGTTGTGCTATTAAAGTTGTGCTAAATCCACACCTTTGGGCCAACTGAATTAAATTCTTGGCTCGTAAGTAACTAGCATCTCGAGGTTCAAGAGGATGGTTCATCACGCCGCAGTTGCCGTAAACAGGTATCCAAATCCCGTAGCGTGGCTCAGTCATAGCTTTCCAGAACCCTTCTCAATGGGTGCTAAAAGTTGATTTTGCATCTAGGTTGTTTTATACGGTAAGTCAGTAGCTTTACCGTAGTATATATGAGATTTGCATATATGAGCCTAAAAAACAAGGGGGTACTTGGATTCTGTGGTGGCAATTGGCATAGAGCCGAGATCCTTGCAAGTGCAGAAATAACGGCTGAAAAAGCTTGCTATATCTAGGTTTCAAAAATTTCAAGGTGAAGATGAAGAGCCACCTCAAAAGGTTGGGGAATATTGTGCAGATTTACCACATAAGCGATTGACACGCCCTAGTAGTTCGGCAAATCAACTTAGCTCTTTAAAGGGGAAAGGGGAAAGGGGAAAGGTTTTAAATCCCTTACCCTTTTCCCCTTTCCCTTTCCCCAGACCTCATCCAGCAAAGTTGACTTGCCAGACTAGTAGTCACCAGTCCCCAGTTCCTTGCTATAACTACCAACTGCAACACAGTAAAGTGCAGCATGATGCTTGCCGTCAATGCCCAAAATGGTGTTCAGACTCATATCATGGAATCCGCCGATACAAAGACTGCCAAGACCTAATTGCACAGCCATTAAACATATATTTTCAGCTTGATGACCAGCTTCCAATAAAGCAAAGCGGTAGCCGCGGGCACCGTATTTACACATCGATCGCATAAAAACAGATGTGAACACAAATAAAGCATTGGCATTCACAACGTAATGCTGGTGTAATAAGGCTTCTACAAAATCTGTTGGTACTGCATCGCTAACTCGATGTAAACCGTGACCGCGTGGCTCATAGTGATATAACCCAGCAGCCAAATCTTCTACTGCTTGTGTAGATACAAAAATTTCCATCGGGTAAAGTCCACCCGCAGAAGGAGAGTTGCGACCTTCAAAGAATTGACCCTCTACTTGGCGCACACCGTTGATCCCGCATCCAGCATCAAGCAGTTGAGCCAATAAGACGAGTGGCATTACCTTGTTATCAAACGATCGCACAGAAGAACGTTGTTCCAAAAGCTCAATTAGCTGATTATTGCGCGGTGCTTGTGGAAGTTCAAGAAAAGGAGCCTCCGGCATATACCGCAGTTGAGTAGCAGAAACGCGCTTGACATAACTCTTAGGTACTGGAGAGTTCAAATGATAAAGAAGAGCTAGCTCCAAAGGTTCTTTATCTGTATACATTGCTTTCAGGGAACTCCAAAAAATAAACAATGGAATGGTAGTTGAGTGTTGACGGTTGACTGTTGACCGTGAACCGTCAACTTAAGCCATAGGATGCGGACAGGGATTTAGAGTGTCTTCAGTACGTTGTCCGGTGTAACCCAGTTTTTCTGGAACCTCGAACAAACGTCTAGTACCCAGTGGTTCTTGTCCGTAGCCGAAGTATATGGGGACTAGTCCACTGGCCAATGTCCGGACTACTCGAAAACCAAGAGTCCTGATATCAGGGGTTGTAATCTCAACTAAATAAGGTTCAACGCCAGCTGAATGTAAGTTGACAATGAGCGATCGCAATTTCTCTATCTCTGGTTGAGATGGGTAAGTTGGTAAATTTTCAACTTTTAGCTGTTGGTCGTGGTGAAATAAGAAGTCCAACTCACCCAGCCGAGCGGTACTATAGAAAAAAGCACTGTGATCGTCCAAAGATTTAATATCAGTATATTGCTTAAGATTAGCCCCAGCGCCGCCCCTCATACGTTCTATGTCACCAAAGCGGCATTGGCAAACTTCAAAAATCGCTTTACGAAGCGCCGTTGGCCCGTCAAGATGGCATCCTAAACCGGTGGCGACGGCGGGAGTTTTGCCGGAACTATCGATTAACATGGCCATCACAACTGGGACTTTAATATCAGTAGTCAAATCGAAGGTAACTAACTCAATTCCAAATCTCCCATAGTGGCGGGCAATTTCGGTCTCAATTCCCGGTCGATGGTCGAAATAAATCCGTGGAGCAGGTAACCGATTTAACCATGTAATCATAAAAGCATCCCGCTCTATTAATTCGCACAAGCCACTGTAGGCAGCAAATTCAAGAGTAGGCCCGCTAGCCATACCGTTAGAACTTACGGGTAAAATATAATCCCCTGGAAAATCGCTATACCAATGAAAATAAACCAGAGAGGCTGGAACTAAAACCTGTTGATTAGTTAGCAGAGAAAGGGCAGCAATCCACGAAGTCTGCATTGCGCCATTGAAAGCTGCAAAGGGAAAAGTGGGGTCAGAGTATTGTTTATCAGAAAACGAGAAAAAAGCTAGAGGAGGGACGATGGCATCATTATCTAATTCTTTGTAGCTACTAACAACAATCTGGCGATCGTCAAATATGCTACCACAGTACCGTTCTATAGCTTCCCCAACAGCGCCGAAAATTGCTTGTTCATCAGTCATCCCCCTGCCTACACCGTAGCGTAAATCATCTTGCTGTTTGCGAAGCTGAAAATTTGCTAATTCAGCTTGCCACAAAACCGGCAACTCAAACTCTGTATAAGGCTTACCGAACCTATCTAAAGCTCGGATAATTCCAGTATGCGGGCTGACTAAATCGCGCCACCGTGGACTAGCTGCTACTGCATTCACTGTGTTCTCTCCTAGTTTGGAAGTAGGGAGTAGAAGGAGGGGAGCAGGGGAAAAGGTTAAAGGTTAAAGGGAAAAGGAATCAATTTAATCTTTCCCCTTTACCCCTTTCCCTTTCCCCATGCCCTGTTTGCCCCATTCCCCTCCTAATCAATATGTCAGTTGTTATGATTGCCCCGAACAATGAGGACAACCAGGTTTTTTTAAGACAACGTTGTGAGTTAGTTTTGTGCCGATTAAATCGAGGTGCAATAATTTTCCGTCAGTGGCGATGGGTAGACCGAGTAATATTTTGACTGCTTCCAGAGCTAGGTAACTACCAACTAACATCTGGCCTATGGGCAAGTTTTCTCGTAGTCTTGGTTGAGTACGGCGTTCTCGGTTGAGAAACTGTTCGATTGCTAACTCTGCTTCCGGAAGTTTGGCACAGGCCATAGCCCGCATTCGATAGCACAAATAGCAAGGGCCATCCTGAGAAAAAACCAAGGGGCCGATAGTTCCTTCAACACCAGCAGCACCGCCTGGTAGTAATGCACGCTGCATTTTCAGGCATAGTCTGTTCAAGCGATAGGCTAGATTGACTGATACTGCATCGGTGGCGACAATAACGAGGTCAACGTCATCAAGTAAAGCATTGATTGTTTCGTCGTTAGTTAAAGGATCTGTGACAACTTCAGTTCTGGTGACTCCTACCATCGCCTCGATTTGTCGAGCTGCTTCCACACCTCGAAAAGCACCGATTTGATTAAATACCAAGCCTGACATCATCGAGGAATCGGATACCACTGTAGAGGTATCATCGCATAGACGTAGAAAACCAATACCAGCACTAGCTAGATTCATTGCTGTTACTAGCCCTGAACCTGCAAGTCCAAAAACGGCAATTCTAGCCTTGGTTAAGTACTTCTGGACATCCTTTTGCTCAAAGCCGAGTTCATGATAAAGACCGATTTGAGGGAGTAAATAAGCACGACTATCTAAATCATCAACTGTATCTTCCAAAAACTCTTCTACTAAACGATTGTCCATCAAAAACTCTAAACATTGATTTAATGAAGAATCTGTCAACTTTTCGCCGACGGTAGCACGTATTTCTCCTATTGTTCTGGAGCCGTCTAATAAAGGTAAAATAATCCTTTCCACGTCGTGCAATGCTTGACCTTTCACTGCTAGTGTTCGCCGCGTGGTCTTGAATATCATGGTTTCTTCGTCATGACAATCTGGCGGCATAACGCCAACAATGATATGTTCTAGTAGACGCAGGCGGCGATCGTCGTTTAATTTCATAGGCTTTTTCACAAGGTTGTTAACTGTTGACTGATGACTGTTAACCGTCAACAGTCAACACAAAATTCCATCACCTTTTAATGGTGTGATGAACTGAATTAGGGAACTCCAAAAAACAAATTATTCCGCTGCAAGTCATTGATTGTTAACGGTTCACAGTTAACAGTCAACAGTCAACAACCTTCTAGAGAATATTTTTTTATTTGGAAGTCCCTTAGTACCCAAATCCGACTTCATCAGTGTCTTCTATGACACCAGATAGTGTTTTTTGATCGCGAAATCTACATCCACCACATCCACCACAAGGTCTACATCCAGCACAAGGTCTACATCCGCCACATGGTATGCATCCACCACAAGGTCTACATCCACCACAAGGTCTACATCCGCCACATCCACCACATCCGCCACAACTAGCAAACCATCTTTGTTGAATCGTAGAGTCAAATACTCCTGAGGTTGCGAATTTTTCTAAAGCTGCTATTTCCTCATCAGACAACAGAAGTTGTTCTAGTTTGTCTGCTTTATCTATTAAACGCATTTCTAGTGTTGGTTGAGTTAGTGTTTTTTGTGCAAGCATGATTCCTTAATCCTTTGAACTTCAATTCTTTGATTGGTCTGTAAATCTGCATTCCATTACGGAAAAAACTTTGATGATTTTTTTGAGTCAACAAAATTTTCACCGTTGCATAGGTATTTCAACAAGTGAGTTGGAATAAATGACCAGAACATTGAACAACGCTTAATTTTGTTCAAAATTTTGCTGTAATTAACGTCACCAACCAATAGTGCAATACTGTTCAATTAACAGCATGTAGCTCCATAAAATACCCCAATGAACGGGGAGTTGGGGGGCTTAGTTCTCTCCTTTTTCAGGAGGGTTCGGGAGGAGCGAATCTTAAGTGAACTGTATTAACTAATAGTCTTTTTGTGAGCCTTTAATTCTTATAACAATATCTGTTTCTAGAGCTTTTTATTCTTTCTCAAGAGGTATATTGTACTATAGATAACAATTTCATTCTGAACTAAGCCAGATGAAATTAAGTCTTGATAACACTAAAAAAAACTACCATAGTGTGTCATTAAATTAAAAAAATCTTGAATATGAAATAATTTGAGAGTTAAAGTCGATTTTTCAATAATCAGATTACCTCCAGTAAAAATGTGACTC
Source organism: Nostoc linckia z4 (assembly GCF_002608075.1). Taxonomy (GTDB): domain Bacteria; phylum Cyanobacteriota; class Cyanobacteriia; order Cyanobacteriales; family Nostocaceae; genus Nostoc; species Nostoc linckia. The sequence continues at coordinate 29,085 of NZ_LAHA01000025.1, read as the reverse complement.
TATTCATTTATGAATACGACTTTAGTCAAGTAGTAATACTCCGATTATACGCAGAAGATTATCTCATCAGATTAGCTGGAACTCAATATATTATCAGGTTTGGATTGTAGACTTGATATTAGTGCGATCGCCTGAATAAAAATAACCATACTACGATTATAAACAGGAGATTCTTGAACAACAATAATTGTTGAAAATTAAAGAAGTATCTTAATAAAAATCAGGTTGAATTCATGAGCGATTTCAGAGTTGGGTTTAAGGAGTACACTAGAGTTTTATTTCGTTCTCTACCTTTGTTATGGACAGCAGCACCTAAAGAAATGCTTGTCTTGGTTGCTGTCACTTTGTTACAGGGGATTCTTCCTGCTATCAGTGTTTGGATTACTAAACTAGTGGTGGATACTGTAGCAACAGCATTAACATCCGGCAAAGAATTAGGTAATGCTATGTTGTTACCTTTAGTAGCAGCATGGGTGGCAGCTTTATTATTACAAACACTTTTGTATCCTTGGATATTCGCACTTCAAGGAAATCTCAATGATAAGTTAACTGCTCATATCAGCTTATTATTAATGCATAAAGCTGATTCTTTTCCAGACTTGAGCCGTTTTGAAGATTCTCAATTTTATGATGAGCTACAACTTCTGCAAGAACAAATTAACTATAAGCCGTTGAATTTGCTGAATAATTTGGTTGAATTAGGTCGCTCTTTGGTAACTTTGATTGTTATTGTTGGACTACTAGCACCCCTAGCTTTTTGGATACCACTGGTAATTGGGATAGCAACTATACCTCAAATAGTGGTTTCTTCCCAGTATGGTAGAGCTATTTGGCTAACTTTATTTGAAAACAGTCCTCATGCTCGGAGAATGCAATATTACACTTCAGTGATGCTCACGGACACCTATGCTAAAGAAATCAGGTTATTTAAGCTAGGTTCGTTTTTTATGGAGCGTTACCTGCAAGCATTCGAGTCTTTACATCAATCTATGCGTTATCTGAGGGGCAAGCAAGCATTTTGGTCATCTAATTTAGCTATTTTGAGTACTTTAGGAAATGGTTTTGCCTTTTACTGGGTGGTAAATAAGGCTTTTAAAGGAGATTTCACCCCAGGAAGCGTACTTCTTTTTGTACAGTCATTGACTTACTTCCAAAATAATCTAGAAGGATTTGTTGGTAATTGGCTGGATTTGTTTGAGAATGTTCTCTACATGGAGAAATTTTTCAATTTTCTCCATAGCCCAATTCCCATGCCATTGAGCATACCTGGAGAAAAAATACCAACTCCCATTCGCTCAGGTATTACTTTTGAGAAAGTTGACTTTTACTACCCAGATGGTCGGTTAGCTCTCAAGGATATTTCTTTTACCCTTTACTCTGGGCAAACGGTAGCGATCGTAGGGGAAAATGGAGCAGGTAAAACTACTCTAGTTAAGCTATTGACCAGACTATACGATCCAACCATAGGAAGGATTCTAGTGGATGGTATAGACCTGAAAAATTTCAATTTGGAACAATGGCGGCAGCAAATTGCTGGAGTTTTTCAGGATTTTGGACATTATGCCCTGACTTTGGGAGAAAATATCGCTTTAGGCAACCTAGCGGCTTTGGAGTCTCCAGATATTTTAAAGTACGCGGTTGAAAAAGCTGATATCGCCAAATTAGTCGAGCATTTCCCCGCAAAGGAAGATACGCCACTGGGTAAGCAGTTTGGCGGAACTGAACTTTCTGGAGGTCAATGGCAAAAGTTAGCTCTCGCTCGTGCTTTTGTCCGCCAACAAGCCCAATTACTACTTTTAGATGAGCCTACAGCCGCACTCGATCCCCGCAGCGAATACGATCTTTATCTGCGATTTATGGAGTTAGCTGAGGGCAAAACCACTATTCTCATCACCCACAGATTAGCTTCAGTGCGGATGGCTCACCGCATCTTAGTTCTCAAAGCTGGATGTTTAATTGAAGATGGTACCCATCAGGAACTTTTACAGCATGGAGGCGAATATACCACGCTGTGGAATATGCAGGCACAACACTATGGTATTTCCGACCCACAGTAAAAAATAAACAACAGGTTGAAGCGTTGACCGTTGACAGTTCACAGTTAACCGTCAACAGTCAACAATATCAATCTTTGAGTGCAACTTAGTATCAATAGAGGCGTGGTGAAATCTAAAGAAAATATTAAGGGAATACCCAGATAAAATTGGGTAGAAATTGGGTAGTTATCCCCTATTTTTTACCAACCTCTTGAGCCATAATTATGTGTATAGAAAACCGCCGGCAAAGATTTTTAGCTGGCATTTAATAAACCCTATAAAAGCAAAGCCTTGAATTTTTCAGGGCTTTTTAAATTAGCTGATACCTTCAGCAGAGGTTTACGCTACTTTCACTCATAGATTTTTTACGTGAAGATAGCTGAAACTTGGCAAAACACCGATGACCTCACATGAGTTCTTCAACTTGGCACAAAGATTGAACTAATAGACTAGTAGTTCACCAAGTGAATTTGGCTTTTTAAAGGGGAAAGGGGAAAGGGGAAAGGGGAAAGGTTTTAAATTTCTTACCCTTTTCCCCTTCCCCTTTACCCACACCTCACCAAGCATTGTTGAGTTGTCAGACTACCAGTAATGTTTCATCACCGAATTTTTCGATATCTAATAAGTCTGGAATGCTTTAAACCATTTATTCAAAACTGTACTGATGGTTTTCTTAATTTGATGCTTGCGGTTCCACTTCTGGAATGCAATTTCATATTCTTCGCCTTTAATTTGAAAGGTATTCCAGACATCAAGCCCTACTGGCAATCCGCAGAATAGTAAAATGTACAGCGACCAAGAAATTCCGCCACCAGTGATAAAATCTATCAGTATCAAAAAGCCATTGAATATTGCATAATTGCCTAGACGTTTTTGAAATCTTCTCTTGCGGTAAGCGTCAAAAGCTTTTCGTTGTTGGCTTTGGCTTTGTTGCAATAACCAATCGCGTTCTGCTAATTTTAAAGACTCAGGTGAAATTTCTAACTCAGCAGCAATTTCTAATACTTGTTCGTAGGAAAATTCTTTGTCTTTATCATCAGCTTGACGAGCGATCGCTAGCTGTAGAATTTGTTGTACATCTTCTTGGTTATAAGAGCGGATGCTTTGAGGTTCAAAGGCCGTCATAATTCTGTTTCTGATAAAATTTTCAATAGCAACTTAACTATCTGACAGATTTTAACTAGCTACGCTAGTACTACTATAGCAATCCTATTTGAGTTGTGAAAAATATCGGTGTTGACTGTTGACTCTCAACAGTCAACAGTCAACAGACTAATGTTATGGATGCTGTGCCGCATCTATAAACCTTGAACTTTTGGTTGTTGAAAAGCGTAAATATCTTGAATAACTTGTACCCAACCGTTAGCCACAGATTCGAGAATGCGATCGCCTTTTTCTTTAGTTGCGGTTGTAGCGTCACCAATCACTCCACTTTCACTGATATCTCGCGTTACCCAAGCCACAGGTAACTTGCCCTCCCAACTCAGTAAAGTACTTTCTGTTGGTTCTGGTGGATACTCTGCAACGGCTTTTTCTAGCTGCACTCGTTCCGGCAACAGTGATAACATAATACTAGTTTCGGCATCTCCAGCGTGCATTCCCAGCGCTGCTTCTTTCGGTGTCAATAATTCTTTAGTAATATTAGGCACGCGCCAAGTAAACAGGGGAAATACCATAAAATCATCATACTGGACGTGCAAATCCCGCGCCGCCATTTGCATAACTTGGGGTTGTCCGCCGTGGGAGTTCATTAACACTAATTTTCTAAACCCAGCACGGTAGATACTTTCTCCCACTTCCATAATGATTGCCGTTAGAGTTGCCGTGCTGAGGGTAATTGTGCCGGGAAAGTGCCAGTGTTCGTTAGATTTGCCGTAATAGAGGGTTGGTAAAGCATAAGCCGGAATACTAGGATCGAGTTTTTCCAATGCTTTACCCAGTACCCCCACACCAATAGCAGCATCTACAATTAATGGCAAGTGGGGGCCATGTTGTTCAATTGCCCCTACTGGTTGGATAATAACCACATTTTCCTTATTTGGCATTGCCTGGATATCAGTCCAACTCAGATAGGGGAAAAATCGTTGTGGAGGGATGAAGCTGTGCATATTACTGAAATGTTTATATTTTAGGGTATGGGGCATGGGGCATGGGGCATGGGGAAAGGGAAAAGGGGAAAGGGGAAAGGGGAAAGGGGAAAGGGTAAAGGGAAAAGGGTAAGGGGAAAAGGGGAAAGATTAAATTTATCAAAACAATCGGGTCTAAAACCTCGCCTTTTAAGGCGAAAAGTTAGGCGTGCGGGGTCTAAATCCCCGTTACAAAACTGCGCTTTTGACTTCCGACTTTTTTAATTTTTTTCCCTTTAACCTTTAACCTTTTCCCTCTTTCCATACCCATGCCCCATCAATAATGAAGACTCTCCAAATATCCGGATATTACCAGATGTACCAAAGCATAATAACGAAATAACAAGCTGTGACAGGGATGTAACTCAATGGTTGAAGAAAATGGATCGATTCGTACATTGTCAGTTGATATTGGTGGTAGTGGAGTTAAGGCGATAGTTTTGGATATTACAGGAAAGCCAATAACTGAAAGAGGACGTTTAGATACGCCACAACCTGCTACGCCTGAGGTTGTAATTAATGCGATTGCTGTGTTAGCGGCGGCGCAGGGTGAGTTTCATCGGGTTTCTGTGGGTTTTCCCGGTGTGGTGCGCTGTGGAGTTACGGAAACAGCGGTAAATTTGCATCCAGATTGGATTGGGTTTGATTTGGAAACAGCATTACTAAAACGCTTAAACAAGCCTGCACGAGTAATTAATGATGCAGATATGCAAGGGCTTGGGGCGATCGCAGGTAAAGGTGTAGAATTGGTGATTACTTTGGGTACGGGGTTTGGTTCGGCTTTGTTTGTGGATGGAAAGCTGGTGCCGAATATGGAAATGGGACATCATCCATTTCGCAAAGGAAAGACTTTTGAAGAACAACTAGGACGGGCAGAGTTAGAAAAAATTGGTGATAAAAAATGGAATAAGCGTTTACAAAAAGCCATCGCATCTTTGCAACATTTGTTTAATTATGATTATCTATATATTGGCGGTGGCGAAGCCGTAAAAGTGAATTTTCAGTTACCTTTAAATGTAAAGCTGATCCCCAATATCACTGGTTTATTAGGCGGTATTGCTTTGTGGAAAGATGAAAAAAGGTAACATGTTTTGCCATATTTACAGATGAGTATCCTCAGTACAATGTTTCTTTAATTCCTGAAAACGTCTGCTTGGATAAGGTTTTACATGGCTTTGCGTTGAATTTTTAACCTTCAATTGATGATGAATTTACGCAAAGCTCTAATCATAAGTAAAGTTGCTAAAACTAAATAATACTGCAACAAGCACCATGTATCCATCAAGATAATATTGAACGATAAAAAGTAGATAATCCTCTCCAAAGGAAGACAAATTATTGGGTTCGAGAGCTTATCATTGTTGCCAAATACTACACCAATGAATCTTCAAAAAATTAACTCTGAAAATCCAGTAGTATTTTTGCTTGCAGGATAAATATGATAAGGCTGCATCAGCATACCAAGCGTCAGCCAAAGATGACTAGACAAATTTGTGCGATCGCATTCCCATACGATCGCATAGTATGTTATTGTCTAAACCATTGATTTAGACAAGATATCTTACAAGTTGATAGCTGAATCAAAGATAAAAAAAGCACAAAGACTAATGATATTAGTCTAATTAGGCAAAATGGGAGGTAGAAAAAATATTACATATAGCAGAATTGAGAATTTGGTATTCAAAATTGGAAACTAAAACACGCTTTCTAGTTGGCTACTAGACACATCTTTGTGTAATTCACTTTACTTTAAATCTGCTGTATGTCAAAAAATCACTAGTTGATTTTTTTATTGCAACAGTATCCAGTATCCCGGACAGCTGTACTGTTGTTTGTTAAAAGAAATATTGGTTTAACTAAAATGAACGACAATGACTGAAATTGGCCTGATGATGACGGGCGTTTTAACAGCAAGACAAGCATCTGGGCCTAATTTGCCAGAACAGCAATTATTTCAGATGGAACATGACATTAACCAGTCAAAAGGCAGTCAATTAGAAACAACTGCTCAAGTCACACCACCTGAATTCATACAAACAGATGCAAATTTGCAGGCTTCTTTAAGAGGGATCGCGCTAGAAAAAGAACATACAGTTCAAAAAATTGACAATAAGAATCAGTTCCCAGGTTCTGGTGGTTTAGTACAGCCTCAGAAATATTCTCAATCGGTAGGGAAAAACCCTGCAAAGTCTGGGGGAAAATTTGATAAATATAGTACACAGCCTCTACCAACTCTTTATTTTGGTAGTTCTGGTGTGGCTGTCAGAGCTTTACAACGGCTTTTGGTCTCTAACGGATATACCGTTAGAGTTGATGGAATCTTTGGGGCGCTGACGGAAACTGCTGTCAAAGCATTTCAAAACCAGCGGAACTTAGCAGTGGATGGAGTCGTAGGTCAGCGAACTTGGCGCGCGCTAACAATTTAGTTAAGAGTTGAGAGTTGGGAGTTAGGAGTTATAAAATTTTCATTCTTCATAGGTTTTTAACTCTTCACTCCTCAATCCTCACTCCTAACTAAATTATCGGTACTTATGCTGCTCCAATAACTGTTGCGCTCTTGGCTTGTAAATTAAATAGAATAGAGCCTCTATATAGCGCAACAAATCTTCTCGATTTTCCTTAGAAGTAAAGTTCCAAAAGCCATAAATCCGTGCTAGTGATAACAGCTTGGTGGTGTGAATTTTCCAAGTATAGGTACTGTAAACTCGGTCAATGGCTCGCTGGGAAATTTCATTCCAATAATGTGAATTTTGTTCGCACTTAGTGATAAAGTCCACAATTATTGTTGCTGTTTCCTCTAAATTTGTCGGGTTAATGTAGAATCCATTAACTTTGTTTTGAATAATTTCTAGCGGCCCGCCAAACTGTGTAGCGAAGGTCGGTAATCCTGAAACCATCGCCTCTAAAATTGTTAAACCGAAAGCTTCAAATAAAGCTGGTTGGACAAAAATTCCTTGGTGGTCGGCAATCACTCGGTAAATTTCACCAGAATCAGTTTTGGACAAGCGCACACCCAACCAGCGAATTTTTCCGTGGAGATTGTATTCGTCAATTATGCGGTAAAGTTTGACAATTTCATCTCGTTCTTCGTTGTCTTCGGATTCTTCTACACGCAACTTACCAGCCACTAAAATTAAGTTGCAATGTTCTTGTAATTCTTTACTTTGACCAAAGCATTCAGCTAAGCCTGTGAGGTTTTTGATGCGGTCAAGACGCGCCATTGAAAACAGAGGACGCTTGTGAGGATCGTCAAGTTTGCCAAAAATTTGGCCTGGGTCATCTAAGGTAAAAAGCATTTCAGCAAGGCGCTGGCGATCGCTTTCTACTCTATCTTGAGTCCGAGTGTAGGGAAAATAGTAATTTTCGTTGACTCCAGGCGGTACAACATTAAATTTGGGACTGAATAATTCAATGCCATTGGTTACATGGTATAACTCCGGCATGGTGAAGCATTTATAAGATTCGTACTGTCCCACACTATCAGTAGTTCCCACAATTTCTTGGTAGGTGCTGCTAATCACAAAATTGGCAGCGTTCATGGCAATTAAGTCGGCTGTAAATTGCAAGGAAAAATGATATTTATCTTCTAAATCTTGCCAGTAAAGGTTACTAAACAAGTATTTAGATTTTTCCAAAGCATGGGCAATATTACACTGCGTGACTTTCATCCGTCGCGCCAACAAAAATGCTACTAAATTTCCATCAGTATAGTTACCAACTATTAAGTCTGGTCTACCATGAAATTCTGCCCGTAGTTCTCTTTCAGAGTCAATGGCGAAAGTTTCCAGATAAGGCCAAAACTCAAACCGGGAAATCCAGTTTTGAGTCATATTTGGATTAAATTCCCGCAGAGGGACTCGCAAAATCCAAGCATTTTCTGTGCCATAAACTTTTTCTAGCCGTTGATTACAAAGAGTACCATCACTATTAGGAATCAAGCGGCTAAGAATAATCACTTTTGGCTGGACGTTCAATCCTTCTAAGCCAGCTAGAAAAACATCTTCTTGCAATTGTTTTTCTAGACTTTTTGCTTGGTCAAGGACGTAAACCACTTGACCGCCAGTATCAGGACGCCCCAAAACGCCTTCTTGTCCGAACCATCCGTGGGCTGACACCAGGACGATTCTAAAAATCATTGGAACGCGAGAAATGAAGGCTTCTAGGGTCTGGGGATCGGGAGAATCAATTAATTCATCGAGAATATTTAGAGTGTCTCGCACGCGGGCTGCGGTATTACCCCAACCCGGTTCAAAACCCATTATTTGCAACTGGAAACGGAATTTTTCGTAGGGTTCATCATCGGGGCGATCGCTAACAAAGTTTATGGCTTTCTTAACTTGGTCGGAAAGTTGCTGCTGGGATTGGATGCGATCGTTTACCAGCAATTGTACGCCGTTGTATTGGTGTAAACGCAAGAAATTCAACAAGCTTTCTAGCAATTGTTTGGAGTCTTGAAATATTTTGCTAGAGAGATAGCGGTTGAGAAATTGTACCCCCTTACCAATATTTTTCGGGTCGCGGATAACTGGGGTGTAATCATAAAACGGGCCGAAATCCAACTCTAGCAGGTCGCCGTCGCTGGGATGATATTTGTTCACCAGGCGATCGCGTAAATCGAGTAAATCCTGCACCGTCATCGGCTCAACACTCAAGTCGGACGTTAACCAATAGACTTCTTGACTGGCAATTTTAGAACGAATAATGAAACAGAAGTTTGAGTCCTCTTGAATAATTTCCTGAGTGTAGTAAATGAGTTTACTTAAGTCAGATGTAGTGTAAAATGCCTCAGGTTTCTGGTACTTGGAACAATATTCAGCGTATACATTGAGTATGTCATTTCGCAGCAAGTACTTCTTTTCTTGTTGGCGTAATTCACTAATAAAGGAACGCAAATCATTTTTTTCTTCACTATCTAAGACTGCTTGCAGCAATTCAGACATGGTAACTCCAGTGGATGACGATGTTTGCATTTAACTTTCAGTACTTTTGTCTAACTGCGTAGAAACAAATACAAAATCACACAGATAAACTATATTACCTGTGTATCTACGAGTATCTACTTTTCAGCAGCACTGAAATCATCTTGTACTTTACTTAAAGTATCTATTACTCAGTATTTTTGGCTCTCACCAAAGGAATACTATTGTTCTTTCTTTTGACAGATGTTGTTAAATAACTGATACAATCATTGGCGAACCAACTCTTATTATAATTTCCAATTCGTAATAAATTGTCTGTGAGTTATGAATTCTGCCATTGCTATAACTATATTCTTCAAAAACCTGAAACAAAAGTTATTTTTTTCGCTTCAACCTTAATCTGAAGTTAAACTTAGATGAATTAAAATCAACTTTTGATTTTAGCTCCACTCATCTTAATTCAGTTTAGTTATAATTTCATCATCAAGATTTTTCAATCAGGTCGATTATATGGCAGACAATACACACAACTTAACATCTTCTGACCACAGTGTAGGCAACATTATGATTATTTCTTTGCTTGCCTTTTGTGGTTTGACTTTCATCATTCTTTTAGGTCTTTTTTAACAATTGAAATTCCTTTCCAAAACACAATTCTTACAATTAAAATTCCCCATTTCTTATAGAAGTCGGGAATTTTATGTTTACAGTATAATTTTGGGTTATTTAGTAAATAAAAGCCGTCTTTTTCCTTAAAGGATGATTCCTAATTTTTTGCCAAAAATTATTGGATAGTCAGAATCTCAATGCTCCTCCAAGGATTTAGCACAAGCAAATCATCTTTCTTGACGCGAACCGTCAGTTAGTAAAGTTTGACAGAGTATTAATTTCAGGCGATGGATTGCGATGATGAATTGGATTTGTTGAGTCAGGCCGTTAATAGATAAGGGAGTTTTCCAAAAACTTCACATTACCTGATTCTACTTAAGCAAGTAAATTTGCTTATATACATATAATTACTTATAAACTACATTAATGTATATCCTGGTTCAGTTTTGCTGAACTTTTAAGTCTATAAATAATGATAAGGGCGAACGATGGGACTCGAACCCACGAATGGTGGTACCACAAACCACTGCCTTAACCACTTGGCTACGCTCGCCATTCATTTACTGATTATAGCACTTATCTCAGGAAACGATCCAGAGTTTTTATTTTTGGAACGGATGAATTGCATTTAGAGTCTCTGGAATTTAACATTTATAATGACTTTCACTTAGGAAACATGAAACCGTTAACCATCATCGCGTATACTGGAGCAGCAGCAGGACTAGCCGCCTTAGGAGTGACAATGGCGAAGACTAATCCGAGTCAAGTTGCCTATGAAGAATATGCAGTGCAACGGTTGGCAAGCTACTTAAAAACCGATGTATGTAAAAAAACTACGAACTTCATAGAAAATTTAATTCGTTTTAATTGCGAGAAGTTAGTGGATCGAGCTAACCCGCAAATGCAGGAAATTATTAATAGAACCACAGAACGGCAAAATTACATTTTTTTTAGTGTCTACCGCACAGATTTAAAGGTCAGTTCTTGGGTACCTGCTTACAAATTTGAAACGGTGGGAGCTTTCGATCAATTTTATACTTTTACTGCGGAACAGCAATAGGCAAGATAGAGAAGATGTATGTTAGTGATGGCGATCGCTAGTTCCTGGTGAGGTAGAATTTGGGGACTGGGGATAAGGGAGACAAGGGAGACAAGGGAGACAAGGAAAATAATTCATCAGTCAACCGTCAACCGTCAACACTCAACTACCAACAATCATCACAACACCCAGTCCTTCACGTAAAATATGAAAACTGCTCGCTGAAAGTTTAACCTTGCCTATGTCATCTGCATATCTGTTGGTATCTCACGGAAGTCGCGATCGCCGTCCAGAAATTGCTATGCAGGAACTTGCAAGGCTGGTGTGTCAGAAATTAGAAAAGAATCACAATCAAACAAGTGGCGAACATCTAGTAGGTATAGCTGCTTTGGAAATGACTCAAAAGCCTCTACACCAACAGATTCAAGAATTTGCTAAGACTGCTTTTGGCTTTGATAAAGTTTCTGCAAATCACCATCGCCTCAAGATTGTACCGCTCTTTCTGCTGCCAGGAGTGCATGTGATGACGGATATTCCTGCTGAAGTAGCTTTAGCGCAACAGTCCACTGGTGAAGATATCACGATTGAATTGCAACCATACTTGGGTTCTCACCCAGATTTGAAAAAATTGCTCTGGCACCAAGTTGCTAAGATAGAAGCACAAGCATGGATTCTCTTATCTCATGGTAGCCGTCGCCCTGATTCTCAAAAACCAGTGGAAGCAATGGCGGCGAATTTGGGAGCGGTGGTTGCTTACTGGTCTGTAGCTGGTAGTTTAGAATCACGGGTGAAAGAGTTGGTTGCTGCTGGTTATCGGGAAATTGCAATTTTGCCATATTTTTTATTCGCAGGTGGAATAACCGATGCGATCGCCGCCTCAGTAGAAACGCTAAAATTACAATTTTCGGCAGTAACTTTTCACTTGGCACAACCTCTAGGAGCAAGTGCAGAATTAGCCGATTTAATTTGGGATTTAACAGACAAATGAACCCCACAGTCAAAGAGAGGAACAAATATTTGGGAAAAGTTTATTTAGTAGGTGCGGGGCCAGGAGATCCAGGACTAATAACTCTCAAGGCGAAAGGTTTATTAGAATGTGCAGATGTAGTTATCTATGATGCTTTGGTAAGTCCAGCAATTCTAGCAATGATTAATCCTCTAGCCGAGCAAATTAACGCTGGTAAGCGCAGGGGAAAACATTCGCTGTTGCAAGAAGAAACCACTCAACTGCTAATTGATAAAGCTCAAGATTGTGCCATAGTAGTGCGGCTAAAGGGTGGCGACCCCTTTATTTTTGGTCGTGGTGGCGAAGAAATGGCAGAATTAGTCAATGCTGGGATTTCAGTGGAGGTTGTGCCCGGTATTACTTCGGGGATTGCGGCTGCTGCCTATGCAGGTATCCCATTAACCCATAGACTATATAGTTCTTCGGTAACATTTGTAACTGGACATGAAGCGACGGGTAAATATAAACCCTTAGTAAATTGGAGTGCGATCGCCCACGGTTCGGAAACTGTTGTGATTTATATGGGAATTCACAATTTACCTTATATTGTGGAAGAATTAACTCAGGCTGGGTTAAGTTTAGAAACGCCCATTGCTTTGGTACGCTGGGGTACGCGCCCAGAACAAGAAGAATTAATTGGCACATTAAAGACAATTGTCCAGCAAGTGGAAGAAACTGGATTTGGTGCGCCAGCGATCGCAGTCATTGGACAAGTAGTCAAAATGCACGATATTTTGTCTGGTTGTCGTCCAGTTTAATGATTAGTGCAAAGCTACTGCACTAACAGGAAACAAAAAACTATATATACCTTACCTGATTTTGCATTTCCTCTGCTGTTACTTGATTTAGAATAACTAACAACCTTTGTGCAATTTCTTGAGGTGAACGGCGAACAGCAAAAATTACACCATAGTGCGTCTGCTCTGATGCAAAGTAAGTCTGTACAAGTTCTTCAAAATCAGTTCGGTTGTGAGTAACTAACGTTCTTGTTTGGCTTACAGCATAAGCAAGTTGTTCTGCATCGCTAGCATGAAGTTGTGCTACATCCCGTGCTGCGATAATATCAAAACCTCTTGCTCGGATCAAGTTTGCCACCAAAACATTGACATCTTCATCTAAGTACAAGCGAATAAAAAGGGTATTCACAAATCTCTAACCAATGGGTCAATTAACTCATCAGGAATTCTGTTACGTTTGATGTAATCATTAATTTCCTCTTGGCGATCGCTATAATAACTCAATGCACTAAATACTTGTGCCAAGGTCAGATGGGGCATTCCTATGGGAATTTCTTCCGGGGCGACACCCATACGCCAAGTTTCAACAATTGCTCTTACAGGTGTACGAGTTCCTTTGATAATAGGTTCACCACCCAAAATCTGATTATCTCTAACAATGTAAAGATATTCCGTTGCTTGAACCATTGCTGTTTTCAAAAATTATCATCACATTTTATTGTATCGTTTAGTGTTTTCCTAAACCATTGCATTCTTAATATCATCAATCAACTCATCAATTCTGGATTGAGTGGTATTCCAAGAACATACAAAACGCGCTCCTCCCACACCAATAAATGTATAAAATTGCCAATTTTTGGCTTTTAAACTGTGAATAACTTGTTCGGGTAATTTGACAAATACTGCATTAGCTTCTCTGGGAAACATCAAATCAACGCCTTCTATATTTAATAGCTGATTTTCTAAATATTCGGCACATTGATTGGCATGTCTAGCATTTTTGAGCCAAGCACCAGTTTCCAATAAACCCAACCAAGGAGCCGAGATAAACCGCATTTTTGAAGCTAATTGACCTGCTTGCTTGCACCGATAATCAAAATCTTCTGCTAATGCTTTATTGAAGAAAATAATCGCTTCACCTAATGCCATTCCATTCTTAGTACCACAGAAACACAATACATCCACGCCAGATTTCCAACTAATTTCAGCAGGGCTTTTATTCATTGCGGCCACTGCATTGGCAAAACGAGCGCCATCCATGTGGATTTTTAAATTATACTTTTTAGCAACTTCTTGAATTTGCAGAAGTTCTTCAATAGAATATAAAGTTCCTAATTCAGTTGATTGTGTGAGACTAATAACTTTAGGCTTGGGATAATGAATATCATTACGTCGAGTGACAATTGCTTCTATAGCTTGTGATGTTAACTTACCATTTTTTCCTTGAGCAAGTAGCAGTTTAGAACCGTTAGAAGCAAATTCCGGCGCGCCGCATTCATCAGTTTCAATGTGCGCTGTTTCATGACAAATAACACTATGATATGACTGACAAAGTGCCGCTAAAGATAAAGAATTTGCTGCTGTACCGTTAAAGGCAAAAAATACTTCACAGTCAATTTCAAAAAGTTCTCGAAAATAATCTGTGGCTTTTTGAGTCCATTCATCATTACCATAGGCTGGAACGCTACCCTGATTTGCCCTAAGCATATATTCCAGCGCTTCTGGACATATACCAGAGGAATTATCACTTGCAAACTGTTCTGAGGGGATAGTCATTATCTCTAAGTTAATTTTTATCAGTATTTTTTCCAATGTTAGTGAATATTTTTGCCAGACGGCAACTCAAGATTTCGATGATACAAGGGCGCTTTTAGCATTAATGGGGCATTTAGTCTGTGCTTGATGTTTCAGTTAAATCATTAACAGGACTTACGCAAAAATAACGTAATTCCGTCATTACGAGCGAGAGAGAAGTAATCCCCCCTGACGCTGGGATTGCTTCCCTACACTCCGTTTCGGTCGCAATGACAATATCGGCGTTGCGTAAGTCCTAATTAATTTACTGATGTCCATAGAAAACTAGCGTCTGAGTCGATGTTTACCATCGCCGAGTCAACTACTAGGGGATTTCAGTCAAGCTGACATGAGACTTCTAAGAGAAGTGGGGAAAAGGGTAAGGGGTAAAGGGCAAATAAAAACCCTTTTCCCTTTAACCTTTTCCCTTTCCCCCTCTTGCAAAAGTAGCTTTTGCAAGAGGTATATTGAGGTATTTTGCGATGTTAAAGCTTTTAACTGAATATTGTGCTAAAAAAATAAAGTTTGCTAATTAAAATACTAATCATATACCGATGATATAGTACACAATCCCCTGTCAGTAACTATGACATCACTATCGAGCATATTTGTCCTTTGTAATTTGTCAGAGCATTTTTCATCGGAAATTTGAGATTATATATACATTGACTTACAATGCAATCTGCTTCCTTAATGGCTAATAACTAATAACCAATGACTAATAACTAATGACCAATGACTGAACCATTAATTGAACTCAAAAGTGTTTCTAAGTCCTTTGGTAACCATAAAGTTCTAGATAATGTAGATTTAACAATTTACCGAGGAGAAGCACTAGGAATTATTGGCCCATCGGGGACTGGTAAATCGACAATTTTACGGGTAATCGCAGGTTTACTGGCTCCCGATACAGGAGAAATTTATGTTCAAGGAGTGCGACGAAAGGGTTTGATTGAAGATGGTACCGAGTCTGTTGGAATTGGTATGGTGTTTCAACAGGCGGCGTTATTTGATTCGCTGACAGTGGAGGAGAACGTGGGATTTTTACTTTATCAAAATTCCAAGTTACCGCGATCGCGCATTCGAGATTTGGTCAAAGAAAAATTAGAAATGGTAGGCTTGTCAGGAATCAGTGACCTTTATCCATCAGAACTTTCCGGAGGAATGCGAAAACGAGTCAGTTTTGCCCGTGCAATTATGGCTAACCCTGATAATCCTACAGAAGGTGCAGAAGTTTTACTCTATGACGAACCAACAGCCGGACTCGATCCCATTGCTTCCACAGTAATAGAAGATTTAATCCGCCGTTTGCAATGTACGCATGGAGTTTGTAGCACTTATGTTGTTGTTACTCACCAAGATAGCACTATACGCCGTACAACTGATAGACTTATATTTCTGTATGAAGGTAAAGTACAGTGGCAGGGTACAGTTAGTGAAGTATACAGTACAGAAAATCCTTTGATCGAGCAATTTATTAGTGGAAGTGTCAAAGGGCCGATTCAGGTCGTAGGTTAAAAAATTAGGAGTGAAGAGTTAAGAATGAAGAGTTAGGAATCAAGAGTTAAGAATCAAGAGTTAAGAATCAAGAGTTAGTAATGAAAAGTTAAGAGTGAAGAGTTAGGAGTGAAGAGTTAGGAATAGTTAGGAGTGAAGAGTTAGGAATAGTTAGGAGTGAAAAGTTAAGAGTTAAAAATTAAAAGTTAAATTCAACTCCAAACTCCAAACCCCTAACTCCAAACTCCAAACTCCTAACTCCTAAACCATAACTCCTAACTCCTACCCCCTAACTCCTAACCCCTAACCCCTAACTCCTAACTCCTAACCCCTAACTCCTAACCCTTAACTCCTAACTCCTAACTCTTAATTTATAACTAACTAATTATTTGACGGAGGGAAAAATGCGAGGTTTGATGACAAGCCGCTTCGCGTCTGGGCGAACATTTAGGGAAGGTTCTGTGGGATTGTTACTGTTATTGGGGCTAGGAGTATTTGGAATACTCTTACTATGGATAAATAGATTAAATGCCACTAGCGGTACATACAAAGCTATTATCGAATTTGCTAACGCTGGGGGAATGCAAAAGGGAACGACAGTCCGCTATCGTGGCGTTAAGGTAGGAAATATTTCCCGGATTAAACCAGGAGCAAATGTCATTGATGTAGAGATTCAAATTGTTCAAAGAGACTTAATTATTCCCCGGAATGTAGTGATAGAAGCTAATCAAAGCGGATTAATTAGCGAAAGTATTATTGATATTACACCCAAAACAACGCTTCCCACTGGAGTTACCATCGCTAAACCTTTAGATAAAAATTGTGATTCGAGTCTGATAGTTTGTAATGGCTCTCGCTTAAAAGGTCAAGTTGGTATTAGTGTTGATGAACTCATTCGTAGTTCAACTGAACTCACCAATGTATACAACAATCCCAAATTTTATAAAAATGTCAATGGGGTTTTAGAAGCTACTACAGTTGCAGCAACTAGTTTTACAGATTTAAGTCAAGATTTAAGGGGTTTAACTAAAAGTTTGCGACAACAATTAAATACATTTTCAGCCACGGCTAATTCAGTGCAACGCGCCACTAATCAACTGAATGTATCTACCACTGAAACAGTAAATGAATTTGGGACAACTGCAATTCAAGCGAATCGATTGCTGAAGAATCTAGATAGTTTGTTGACCACAAATCGTTCTTCACTAGTTACTGCACTGAACAATATTACTGAAACTAGCAATCAATTACGGGTGACGGTTAGTAGTTTATCGCCAGCTGTCAATCGCTTCACTCAAGGAGAATTACTCAACAATTTAGAAGCCCTTTCCAACAACGCAGCACAAGCTTCAGCTAATTTACGTGATGCTACTAAAACCTTAAACGATCCGAAGAATATTGTCGTATTGCAACAAACTTTAGATTCAGCAAGGGTAACTTTTGAAAACACCCAAAAAATTACCTCTGATTTAGATGAATTGACCGGCGATCCTACTTTCCGCCAAAATCTCCGCCAACTCGTAAATGGTCTAAGTAGTTTAGTCTCTTCTACACAAAACATGCAACAACAAGTGCAGGTTGCTACTACTCTAGATTCCGTCAAAACTGTTGTCAACAAACCAAATAATGTAATTCGTACCCCAGTAGTAATTCCAGAGCAAATATCCGATGAAAAACCGCTTTTCAAGTCGCCTTTACCAAATATTGAACCTCAGAAAAATCCACAGGTTTATGCAGTGAATCAACCTCCCACTTTTGAGAATAGCAACAATTCTCAAGTAATTCCTAGTCCATCTATCCCTAACTCGTCCCAAGAAAATCTTTTGAGACAGTTACGAGAATATGGTAAGCAACGCGAACAATTGAAGACGGAAAAATAAGCAAATATAAAAATAGGGACAGAGAAAACTAAGACATTTTAATTAGACTTTTTGCGCTTTCTTCTGTGCGCCATTTATTGCGATATTGATTCTTCTGCTAACAATTCTGATGGCGGTTTAGCTTCCACAGCATTTTCAAAATCACCAGCTTTTGAAAAACCTTCTGCTGCATCTTTAATAAAACCAGCTACAGGTACAGCGATTAACAACCCTACAACTCCACCAATATTAGTACCCACAAGCAAAGCAATTAATACCCATATTGGTCTGATGCCAGTAAATTTACCTAAAAGACGAGGAGCGATCGCTTGATCGATGAACTGGTCAATTACCACAGCTAGCACGAAAACTTTCACTGCTAACCAAAAGTTATGTGAAGCGATGATTAAAGTTATGACAACAAGACTAACCACATCACCAAAGGGAATTAAGCTCAAAAGTCCAACCCCCAAACCAAATAGCAAAGCAAATTGGACTTGAAAAACTAAAAATACCAATGTTTCTGAAAATCCCATCAGTAAAGCCAAAGTTCCTTGACCAATCAAGTAATTTTGGAAATTTAGCTGAATCGACTGGCTGACTTTGGGAGCAAAACTTCCAGGTAATCTATTAAATAATCCCTCCCAAATCCTCGGCCCGTCTAACAATAGATAAAAAGCCAGCACTACAATAATTAGTGCTTCAGATATATTATCAATTGTATCAATAATAATACTTAAAAGTTTATCTGAAATAAACTCTAATTCATTGGGTAATTGGTCGGTAACTTTTGTGAATACTTGTCTGAAATTTACATTTAATTTATGACTAGAAAACCAGTGACTTAAAATCTCTAATTTTTCTTCGCTAGAATCAATCCATTGAGGCAAAACTTTAACCATCTCATTAAATTGTTCTAAAACAATAGGTAATAAAATAATACCTAAAGCTATAAAAACTACTGTTGCGATGATAAAAACTAAAGCTACCGCATAATTACGCTTAACACCTTGCCTTTGCAAAATTGAAACAGGGAAGTTTAAAATAAATGCCAGCAAAGTAGCCAATAAAAGAATTGTTACTACAGGTTGCAAACTTTGAAAAAGCCGAGATGCTAACCAAAAATTGAGAAAAACTATAGGAAATAGCAGCGTTAAAATTAACCATCTAAGTAGTTGACTGAGCGAAAAATTCATATTTAATCAATTTGGTAAAACAACAAAATCTTTCCCCATCCCCCTCATTCTAGTTGTTACTCCAATTTTAACTTTCATTAAAAGCTAAAAATTGCTCATCATTTATCCTTCCTGCTTGATATAAAGTATTGGTAATCTCCGAAATAGTTAAAACTGCATGGCCGCGATAACCATTTTGCTGTAATCTATCTTTTACGCCTTGTTCGTGGTCGATAAATACTACAATGTCATTCACATTTAATCCTGCTGATTCTAGTTTTTCTGCTCCTTCCATCACACTTTTGCCACTGATGAGAATATCATCAACTACCACAACGATTTCACCAGGATGAAAATTACCCTCAATTACTCTTCTAGTTCCGTGAGCTTTTACTTCTTTGCGAGGAAAAATCATCGGACAATTAAGGCGTAAAGCCAAACCAGTTGCGGTTGGCAAAGAACCATAGGGAATACCTGCTAATCTATCAAAATTGAGGTTCTTCAAAATCTCCTCATAAGCAGTGAGAACTTGATTGAAAACCTGGGGGTTGGAAATAATTTTGCGTAAATCGATGTAATAAGGAAATACGGCTCCTGATGCTTGGACAAAATTACCAAACATAATACAGCCAATATCATAAAGTTGTAAAATCAAATTTTGTTGGGGATGTTGATTTAGCAAACAAACATCAGAAAACCACACAGAACAAGTAGAATTTTCGTGAATAATTTCAGTTTTGATTTGATTAATTTCTGTATGTAAAGATTGGATTTCCTGAGATAATTGTGGGCTTCCCAGCATATCTTGAGGAACAGGAATCAGCAAACCATCACCGTTAGTATTTAAGCCAGCTTCTAAAATTTGCCTCAGGTTTGCTCCCTCCGCCCAAATACTACGGGCCATAATTATTCTTTCAGGAGCAATTCCTCGAATAGTTGCCAAAACTTCAGAATTTGTAGTTCCTACTTCCAATCCCAATTGTTCTGGAGTTCCCCAATTTTTTGATTCTTTAACTATCTGTAAATAAAGAGGCGATTCCTTTGTGGGATACTGCTGTAAAGCTTCTGCTCCTGGATTAGAAGTGCAACATAAAATAAACACAGCTTTATCAGGATAGACCAAAAAAGGTACTACATGATCTTGTCCTGTATAGGGACTGAGAGTGATTGCATCTACTTGCCATTCTGTAAACACAGTACGAGCAAAAATGTTACTGGTATTTAAGTCACTGTGTTTAGCATCTAAAATAACTGGGATGTGAGATGGAATAGCTGTTAAAGTTTTTTGCAGTAGTTGTAAACCGGGAATACCCAGCGCTTCATAAAAGCCAAGTGTCGGTTTATAAGCACAAACAAAATCGGAGGTTTGAGAAATAATAAATTCTAACCACTCACCCAAACCAGCAATGATATCTTCAGATTCATAACGAGTAGGCATCATCTCTGGATTAGGATCGAGTCCTACAAATAGGAGACTTTGATTTTGCAAAATATTTCGATTCAATTTATCAAAAAAGTTCATATTTTAAAATTTCAAAATACTAATATTCAAATTTTCAAAATCACATTTTTTATGTATCGACCAATCAGCAAATGTGCCAGTTGCTACTGAAATTTACAAGTGTTTAAATTCCTGCAAACCATTCGTAACCTTGATCCTCCCAATAGCCTTTAAAAGGGGATAAATAATTAGTCAGTGTAATTTGAATCACCCATTTACTTTGTTTGTAGCCTAATTTAATTGGTGAAGCTAAACGCAGAGGCGCACCATTTTCTACTGGCAAAGTCTCACCGTTTTTTTGGTAAGCTAATAAAGTTTGGGGATGCAACACTGAAGCAATATCCCAACTTTCGTAATAGCCATCAGCTGATTTAAAGTAAGCGTATTGGATATTGGGCTTGGGTTGAGCAAGAGCAATAATTTCTTGCAAACGTACACCACCCCATTGAACGATCGCAGCCCAACCTTCCACACAAACATGGCGAATAATCATAGATGTCAGCGGCAAAGCTTGAATTTCTGCCATACTCAGGCTGAGAGGATTATTCACCTCACCATCTACAATTAAACGATACTTTTCTAAATCAATAATGGGATTATATCTAAAGCTATTAACTATTAATGCTTCTGGTTCAATTTCATGAATGGAAAATTCTCGTACAAGCTTTTGTGGTTGAAAGATTAACTTTTCTACCTTTTGATTGACTGGTTCAGAAAGTTTACCCACAACATCTTCAAATATTGGTGTTCCACAGCCACCAAGGAGAAAACTGACTCCGGAAACTCCAGATATTTGTAAAAAATTGCGGCGTGATAACTGCAAAGGTTTGACACCAAATAAGTTCATAATTTAGAAGTTAATATTTGTAACTTGTCGAGAGGGCAATAATAACTTAACAAGTACTGGCAATGGTTAAGTTTAATCAATCTCATCAACTACAAGATTTATTTTATTAATCTTTAACTCATTCTCTCATGATTTGAAGAATACTTGACACAGGGAATTACTGCTACTAATTTCAGCGATGGGTTCTGTGTACGCCAATTTCATGCAGTATATATGTACTATAAGATAGCGATCGCACTCTGCCAGCTAGGTAAGTCCTGTATCGAAGTAGCCCCCAATTCAAAGGATCGCTGACTACTGAATACGGTTTGGGGAAGGGGGAAAGGGGAAAGGGGAAAGGGGAAAGGTTTCAAATACATCCTTTACCCCTTACTCCTTAACCTTTTCCTACACCACAAGGGAAGTTCATACTGCTTATCCGAACGGTATTGGCTGAGTACTCTGTGCCGATCCTAATTATTCGTGGAAATTGATAATTTTAAATCAGGACTTACGCAAGTGTCACAAAAAATCAATTTTTTTTGCTTGTAGTAAGGACTTCAGTCCTTATTAGAGGACTAAAGTCCTTACTACAAACTTAAAATAATATGCCAGTTGCGTAAGTCCTATAAATTTTGAATTGTTTTAAATGTTGACTGTTAACGGTTAAATGTCAACCATCAACCGTTAACAGTCTTCTATCAAATATTTTTTACTTGGAAGTTCCTTAATCAACAATTTAGACAACATCACTTTTACTGCTGTTGTTTAAATTGTTGTTGAAGTTTAAATCTATCCATTTCCATTCTTTGTTGTTGTCTTAGTCTATCCATTGTGGTAGATTCTCCCAACCGTTGTTGTCTGAATTGGTTTTGGAGGCGAAATTGTTCAATTCGCTGTTGTTGTTGTAATCTGACTCGGTCTTGTTGCTGTCGAAATTGTTGCCACAGTTGTTGAGAAGATTGTTGTTTAAGCTGCTTTTGATTTTCAGATGTCGTTTCTGTGATTCCTGCTTGTACAGGAGAATAACTCACAAATCCTATTGTCAGGATAAAAAGTAGTAGCCCTGGTTTAACTATTAATGAATGATTCATACAGTTTTCAAAAGTGTGTAGAATGGTGGTCTTACTGAAGGAAAAATTATGAATTGCACTCTTATCCGTAAATAACTGCTTGCAATTTTGATTTGACATAATCTCAGCTTCTTCTATTATAACAGCCAGTAATTATGCTGTTTTGGTATCGACTATCACAAGCCATAACGTTGTTTATTCAAACATAATGTTTATTTGAGTAGTACTTCTTTAGGTAGTTGACTGTTGACTGCTGACTGTCAACAGTTAACAGTCTTCTATGGAATATCAGGACTTACGCAGCGAGATTATTTGTTGAGGTTGCGAATAGGACATTGACCAAGAGAAAATCCCCGATGCCCCATGACGGCAGTTGCTCTACTTGGGGAGACCCCAAGACCGCACTGTCTCCCCCATGCCCTTATTTTTGAGTTGATACACAAATAATTTGTCAATATTTCTACTACGGGTATTAAATTTTAAAGCTATTTTGGCAAAAAATGTTATTTAAATTACTCTAAATTAAATCAACCAAGCTGTCATTTATATCGATGAAATTATTTTCGAGTCTTTATTTATAAATGTTGACATTGGATGTTTTATTGACTATCATCTTGCATGTCCTGATTTTATTTTTCTTACTGGATAATTCTTGTAAGTAAATATTAAAACTAGTAATAATACATGAAACTACGCTGGTTTTCTCTTAGCCTCATCAGTCTTTTTATGCTTTCATCGCCAGTAAAAGCAAATCCTAGCAGCGATCGAAGTTATTCTGTCTATGACTGGAGTAAAAATCAATCTAATTTAACATTACCACCACTGAAATTTGTTCCTCCAGTT
This sequence comes from Nostoc linckia z4, assembly GCF_002608075.1. GTDB lineage: Bacteria > Cyanobacteriota > Cyanobacteriia > Cyanobacteriales > Nostocaceae > Nostoc > Nostoc linckia. The sequence continues at coordinate 6,045 of NZ_LAHA01000025.1, read as the reverse complement.
CCCAGCGATGTTATTACTCCAACAAATAAGCCTCAATTTACTGGTATAGTTCCTTTAGGACATGAGATATCAGAACTAAAAACTCCAATTAATAAATTAGTTTCTCGCTATAAATTCCTGACTCCTGGAATCTTTTTTATGGACTTAGAAACAGGAGACTATATTAGTGTTAACGGTAACAAAGCTTTTGCGGCAGCTAGTACAATCAAGTACCCGATTTTGATTGCTTTATTTCAAGAAGTAGACGCAGGAAGAATTAATCTCAACGAAACTCTCGTCATGCAGCGTAAATATGTTGTTGGCGGTTCTGGTAGTATGCAGTATAAGCGGGTGGGAAGCAAATTTAGTGTTTTAAAAACTGCAACTATGATGATGACCATCAGTGATAATACTGCCACAAATATGATTATTGCTCGCTTAGGCGGAATTCCTAAATTGAATCAAAGGTTTCGGAGTTGGGGGCTGCAAAGTACTGCTTTGCATCGGATGTTGGGGGACTTTAATGGAACTAATAAAACTAGCGCCAAAGACTTAGTAAAACTTTCTGCTTTGATGGTAAGTAATCAGCTACTTTCTGATAAAAGTAAGTCTCAAGTGCTAGGTATCATGTATGGCTGTCACAATAGAAAATTGCTACCATCTGGTTTAGGTTCTGGTGCAAAAATCGCTCATAAAACAGGAACTTTGCGTTTTGTATTAGGTGATGCGGGTATTATTCAAACGCCTTCAGGTAAGCGTTACTTGGCAGGAATTTTTGTGAAAAGACCAAATAACGATTTGAGAGCAAGAGATTTTATTCGTCAAGTGTCTCAAGTTGTGTATGGCTATTTTGAACAGGCAAAAGTTAGCAATTTACCCTAGACCTCTTGCAATCAATTGCTTTTTGCACTCTTGTGGTGAAAGGGATACATCTTTATTGGGGAAAGGGTAAGGGGTAAAGGGGAAAGGGTTTTTATTTGCCTTTACCCCTTTACCCCTTACCCTTTTCCCCACTTCTCTTAGAAGTCTAGTAGATTTGAATTTTGCTGTAACTGCCAACATTGTTGAGCGATCGCCCAATCTTCTTGAGTATGTATTACTAATACTCTCACTGCTGAATCGGGTGTGGCAATATCTTCGTCAACTGGCTGCTGTTGATTTTTTTCCTGGTCTATTTTTAATCCTAAAAATCCAAAAGCGTCACAGGCGGCTTGACGAATTCCTGGAGAGTTTTCACCCACACCTGCGGTGAACACCAAAGCATCTAATCCCCCCAAACTGGCGAGCATTGCACCAATGTTAGAACACAAGCGATGCACATACATATCCCATGCTAGTTGAGCGCGGGTATTGTTTTGGGCGATCGCTTTTCTCACTTGGCGCATATCACTAGATACGCCCGAAATTCCTCTTAAGCCAGAAGCTTTATTTAAAACATCATTTAATTTTTCTACAGAGTAATTACAGTAGCGTAACAGGTGAATCAAAATCCCTGGATCGATTGAACCAGAACGGCTACCCATCATCAACCCTTCCAAAGGGGTGAATCCCATAGTAGTATCAATACTGCGACTGTTTTTAATGGCGGCTAAAGAGCAACCATTACCGAGATGACAAGTAATTAATCGTAGAGATGCTAAATCTTTGCCGAGAATCTGGGCAGCACGACCAGAACAGTATTGATGACTGATACCATGAAATCCATAGCGGCGGATACCTTGCTCTACCCATTCATAGGGGCCGGGATAAATTGCTGCGGCATCAGGGATAGTGCGATGAAAAGCAGTATCAAATACTGCTATTTGTATGACTTTTCCTAAGATATTTTCAATGGCTTTTATCCCGGCTAAAGCAGCGGGATTGTGTTCTGGAGCTAGGTTAGACAGATTGGCGATCGCCTTTTTGACATCCTCAGTAATTACCACACTTTCTCGGTAATTTTGTCCGCCATGTACTACGCGATGTCCCACCAAATCGATTTCTGATAATTGATTAATTACTTTGGTAGCACCATCGGTGAGTGTGTTGAGCATGTAAGCGAGGTGCGCTTCTGGAGATTCACCAGAAATAGAATTTTCCACTGTTGCACCTATAGCAGTTTTCACCTCAATTTCTGCCACACCGTGGTCTTGAGTCCAGTTGACTTTCCCTTCCCAAACAGGTTTGGGTGCTTGGGTGGGGAGAGCCTCATCTGCAATTTCATACAGACAACTCTTTTGGCTACTCGAACCAGCGTTTAGCACCAGTATCTTCATAATAGGAAAACGTAACCTGCTGTAATGATGTTACAATGCTACACTTAGTTGGGATAGTGTGTTATTGAGCATTAGATATATTTTCACAAAGTAGCGGCTTACCGCAGGCTACCGCAAAGGAGAGGCAGCGCGGTCTTGGGGGTTTCCACGCCACTTGCTTCTCCTGTGGTCGCCGCTGTGCGTAGCTTGCTTAAGAGGAGGGGTACAAGCCTCTTAACCACTCCAACGCAGTGGCTCCCCATGAGCGACTGCCCTCGCAAAGAAATAAGGAACAGGACTTACGCAACGATATTATTTTTTGAGGTCGGGAATCAGACATTGGGGATTCTTTCCTGTTCAAAGTCTTTGCAGTCAACAGTCAACAGTTAACAGTCAACAAACAACTGATTGAGAAAATATTCATGAGATACAAACTCTTGGGCAAAAGCGGGTTAAGAGTCTCGGAACTCTGCTTGGGAACTATGACCTTTGGTGAAGATTGGGGTTGGGGTGCTTCCAAAGACGAAAGCGCTAGAGTCTTTGATGCTTTTGTGGAAGCAGGAGGCAATTTTATTGATACTGCCAATGGTTACACTGATGGTAGCAGTGAAAAAATTGTTGGTGAATTCATCGCCAAAGACCGGGAACGCTTTGTAGTTGCGACGAAATATTCCTTTCCTTTGCGGATGAACGAAAAAAAGGGCGACCCCAATGGTAGCGGGAATCATCGCAAGAATTTAATCCAATCTTTAGAAGGTAGCCTGAAGCGGTTGAATACTGACTATATTGACTTATTTTGGTTACACGCTTGGGACTTTACCACACCCATTGAAGAAGTATTGCGATCGCTTGATGATGTAGTCCGCCAAGGTAAAGTACTTTATATTGGCATTTCTGATGCACCCGCTTGGATTGTTTCCCAAGCAAATACCATCGCTCAATATCAAGGATGGACGCCATTTGTTGCCCTACAAATTGAGTATAGTTTAATCCAGCGCACACCAGAACGCGATTTACTACCGATGGCTAAAGCTTTCGATTTAGCAGTAACACCTTGGTCACCATTGGGCGGTGGCGTCCTCACAGGTAAGTATAATAAATCATCTCAAAAAAGTGGCGAATCAGGAAGGTTAGGAAATTCGGCCTTGGGAACTATTCCCGAAAAAAGTTTAGCGATCGCAGAAGTTGTTACTCAAGTTGCAGCGGAAATTGGACACACACCATCACAGGTAGCATTAGCTTGGTTACGCGCTCAAACTGGAGTAATAATTCCTGTCGTTGGTGTACGTAAATTAACTCAGTTTCAAGATAATTTAGGTTCTTTGGATGTGACTCTGTCCCCAGAACATTTGCAGCGTTTAAACGAAGTGAGTCAAATTGATTTGGGTTTTCCCCATGAATTTTTGTACAGTGATGTAATTCGCGATCGCCTTTTTGGTGGTACATTTAATGCCATAGATAACCATCGGATCTAATGACACTAGCCATTATTTCGTTGGGCAACTCCAAAAAGTAAATTATTCTGCTTTATGTCATTGATTGTTGACTGTTAACCGTCAACCGTTAACCGTCAACAGTCAACAACAGGAATGGAATATTCTTATTACTTGGAAGTCCGTTAGTGATTTATTATTCACTGATGAGTAACGATTAATGACTTTAATCCCAAAATCTTAATTTATTCGATGCAAAATTGTATCATTTACAAACATTAACACATTCAAGCTTGAATTCAATCTATCGTCAGAGAGTTTCCCTTTCCCAAGTAAAATCTGTAAAGTTAAATGTAAAAGGCAGTTAAGTTAAAATCATGAGCGACAACACCCTATCATCACGTCTGTACCCTACCCGCATTGATATTCCTGCGGAAGCACGAGTACAAATTGTAGTTATTCTCAACAAAACTCTAGCAGCTACTTTGGATTTAAAAACCCAAGCAAAGCAAGCGCATTGGAATGTTAAAGGCACTGATTTCTACCAGTTACACGAATTATTTGATGAAATAGCTGGGGAATTGGAAGAATATGTTGATATGGTTGCAGAACGCGTCACCGCTTTGGGTGGATATGCCGTAGGAACAGCGCGTGCTGCTGCGAATAATTCCATTTTGCCAGAATATCCCTTTGATATTTTGGATGGTAAAGACCATGTAACAGCTTTAGCAGATCGTTTTGCACCTTACGCGAAACATATCAGAGAAGCGATCGCTAAAACCGATGAGTTAGGTGATGCTGATACCGCCGATCTTTACACTGAAATTTCCCGCACCATTGACAAACGTCTGTGGTTCTTAGAAGCTCATCTACAAGTAGCAGAAATTAAGGCAGAAAATGGCAGCGCAGGTGCTACTAAAACTCAAAAAACAGCAGCTGGTGTCAAGTAAGCACTTTTTCAATTAGGGAACAGTAAATCTCAACTAATACGGTGCGTTACACAGAAGTTGTAACGCACCATATTATTTAGGTAACTCCAAAAAATAAATTATTGCGCTTGGGGTCGTTGATGGTTAACAGCATTCCGTGGAATATTTTTTACTTAGAAGTCCCTGATACAAATTTAAACACCTGACAAAATAGTACTTGCATAAATTCTATTCATGTTATTTATATAAAAAATAATTGAAAATCATAACAATACGGGCGAACGGCTGTTCGCCTTTATAATTTTCAGTTCTACGATAAACTAAGTTACAAATATTTTCATTTTTTCTAGTAATAAAACAACTGTATTGAATTAAAAATAACTCTAAAATTTCATAGTATCTTTTTGGTAACTATGGCACTTTTAAGTGCGTACTTTTCATTTATATGTATATACTTTACTATTTAAATAGTTGAAAATTAGGTTGAGTAAATAAAAATTATTCATAATTTTTGTTATGCAACCCTCATCAATTCAGAATTCTCAATTCTATTAGGGCAGCAGGACGTAGCCCATTCTAAATTCTTAGCTAAAAACAATTAACAACGGAGTAAATCTATGTCTAAAAATACAATTGCTCATCTAATTCACGATCGCAATGCCCGCGGTCACGCTCAAACAGGCTGGCTGGACAGTTATCACACATTTTCCTTTGGTAGTTTTTACGATCCCAACCGCATGGGATTTCGTTCTCTGCGAGTCATCAACGACGACCGCATCGCCCCTGGAGCTGGATTTCCTACCCACGGTCATCGGGATATGGAAATTCTCACCTACGTCTTAGAAGGTGCTGTAGAACATAAAGACAGCTTGGGTACAGGCTCAGTAATTCGTCCTGGCGATGCCCAAATCATGAGTGCTGGTACTGGAATCAGCCACAGCGAGTTTAATCCTTCCCCCACTGAACCACTGCACCTACTACAAATCTGGATTCTTCCTGACGAAGAAGGTTTGACACCAAGATACGAACAAAAAGCTTTTCCCATCGAAGAAAAGCGCGGTCAATTACGCTTAATTGCTGCTAAAGATGGGCGCGATGGTGCTGTGACGATTCACCAAGATGTTGATTTATACGCCTCTGTTTTAGAGTCAGGTGATGTTGTGAATTATCACGTCAAACCTGGTCGCTATGCCTGGTTACAAGTAGCCCAAGGTATAGTTACCTTAAATGGTGAAGAACTCAGAGCCGGTGATGGCGTACAAATCAACGGCGAAGAACAGCTAGAAATTGGCAGCAATATCGGCGGCGAAATCTTGCTTTTTGATTTGGGCTAATATCCAGCGATTTTCAATGGATACTGACGGCTAAGAACCCCGACTTCTTCAAGAAGTCGGGAACAGCAGAAGGGTAAAGGGAAAGGAACCCCGACTTCTTCAAGAAGTCGGGAACAGCAGAAGGGTAAAGGGAAAG
>NZ_LAHA01000124.1 GCF_002608075.1 Nostoc linckia z4 | reverse complement strand
GTCTTACCTTAGTCCCTGCGATTGAGGTAAACGATGAAGTAATGGGCGATGATATTTTCTTGGGGCATGATACCCTAAGTAACAGGTTGCCTTATCAGCAAAACTACATGCGTAAAAAATATACGCAAAAAGTAGCACTTGGGGATGGTATTGTATTGCAGTTTCACACTACAGCAGCAGCCATTGACGTAAATGCCAGTATAACCGACTGCGAGGGCAATAGCATCTTTGTTTTAGACGTTTCTTATATTGACAAAGGTGTTTATAAGGGCTACGACAATAAGGGCAATACAGTAGCCTACAATACCCTACAGTACAATTTCAGGTTTTCGGACTACTTCGACGAAAATGACGAGGGTCTTTACCGCGTAGCAATAGAGATTGATTACGRTGGTATCAATACAGCCGCTTTCAGGAGTGAAGTAATAGACCTCAAAGAAGAACACGAGGGTACGGAGCGTCTGGAATACACATGCGATACCAACCGATTAGAAACACTATTTGAGCAGCATAGCACAGGTTTCGGGCGTAGATTCCCATTTAAGATTGGAGCCATTGAGCCAAAACGCGAAGAATCGGATTTTATCTCACAGGCGCAAAGGATGGTAAAAGTAACGTCTTATGCCTATAATCTGTATGAGTTCTATTTTGAGAACTTAACAGACTTTGAAGTAAACGCGCTCAACTATATATTGGCCTGCGATAAGTTTTGCGTAAATACCCAAACATTCATTACCAACGAAGAAATAGAACTGCCTACAAGGGACGGCATTACGCCGTTGTATCAGGCTAGTGTAACGGTAAGGGATGCTGAACTAAACCAGGGTATTACCTACGTTGGTACAGATACGATTGTGTTGTTTGATCGCCCTTACCCTTTCAATGTTTTTTTTAACGTCATGGAGGACGGTTTTAGCCGTATTGCGGTTGTACCTGATGCCCGTGTATTTGAGAGTGACGGAGATATTGACGGTTTCGCGGCTGATTTAAATGCAGGCCTAAAGCTACAGCAGGGGTTAAAGGGAACATTCAGCAGGTCGGGTACATCATTACGTTACACCAATGGACAAGGGGAAAACTACCGCGTCTCTAATGAGAACGTAATAGCCACCAAGAAAATAGAAATGACTGTCGAAACCTTTTCGGCTTCACAGCAATACAGGTTCCAGCACAGGSRGTTTTATTGCGCGGTGGATTGGGGGGATGGTTCGCCTATGGTAGCAAATAACTTTGGTTTTAATTCATCTTACCATATTGAGCAACACACCTATTCAGCAGAAAATACATACACGGCAACATTTTGGTGGGCGCCAAACAATGTAGCAGGCACACCAATAGAGGGCACGGGGCTAAAGTTTCAGCCACCATTTAACCCCAACGGCGGGGCTGATTATTCGGTGCTTAAAAACCTTGTTGGGTATGGCAATGCTTACAAGCTAAAGGAGTTGTTTATATTCTACGCTGATTTTTCAGGCGTTACCATCAATACTGATTGGGTAAAAGATGCCTACATGGTATTGGAGCAAATGCAGATCATTAGCTGCAATATGGACGATTATGACTTTACCTCACTGAACTTAAACGGCACATTAAAATGGAGCGTACTAAGGGCGGTGAACTTCGGAGCAAATGCGCTGCCAGTTGCGAATGTCAATAACATATTAGTGGTATTATCCAATAAACTTACTTACCCCACACCCGCAAAGAACATATTTATTAAAAACCAAACACCCCCAGCACCGCCGAGTGGTAACGGTATTTTGGCTAAAAATAAAATGCTCGCAGCAGGATGGGTAGTTCAAACTGATTAATATGGCTGTATTAGCATCATTATGCGGTGGGTGCATATTTATTTGGCGGGGTGAAGATGTAGAGGTAGCATACCTAATAACAGACGATGGCGAAGCTATTACCGATCATTTGGGCAATCCAATTAACATACAAGGCATTTCAAATATGGAAATACAAGAATTAGAGCTACTGGAAGGCGATAGTTTCCCTGATGGCTCATTTATCCCCGTAGCCGTTCCTGTTGGCGGTGGGGAATACGAAACAAGAAAGATAGACCTTTCAGGCGCACAGGGCTTTTTGCGCTACATTGATGTTATTGCCGATGGTTCAGACACAATACAGGATGCCAGAATACAAGGCAAGGAAATAAAAGGCTTATCTTATGAAACGGCATTCCTTAACCCTGCGAACTTTACACAGGTAGACGATACGATAATAAGCCCCATAATAGAGGGATTGTCAGACGTAACAATAAGACTATATTTTTAGCATGAGATATTTACTATACATACTGGCATTTATGCCCTTATTTACATACGGGCAAGGCACAACACAAATAGGTGCTACACGCCCCGAGGATACAACCAAAATAAGAGGCGCGGGTGTGCGAATGGATGGCAAAGTAATATTTGGCGGACTGAAAAATGCAGCTAATCAGGTGTTAAGTACGGATGCGGCAGGTAATGTGATTTTGGTTGAGGGTGGCAGCGGTGGCGGTGTCACAACAGAACAGCTTACAGATAGCTTGTCTAAATTTCTAAGGGCTACGCGCGTTCCTATTCAGGATTCAGGATTTAGAACAAAAGGGACGATCAACGGACGTGTATTGGTGTTAGGTGATACTATTTCTAATGCAGCTATTGCTAATGGCTTTACATTAGTTATTAGCAAAGATTCAGTCAATCCAGTAGCAGCAGCGCCTACTACAATAAACATACTCAATAGGGTTGCCCGTACAACTTCATCCAGTGCAGCCGCAGGAATAAGGGGTATTAGCATTAATGCTCAAGTGGGGTCAGCCAATACCCAAGCATGGGGCACAGGTACAATCCCATCCCACCCAACAACAATTGGATTTTCAAGCACTATAGGGGCGCAAAACGGGTCATCCGGTACTATCCCATATGCAGCAGCATATTTCGGAATGGGATTAGGCGCGGCGACATCTGCCAAGTTCAGGCAGATAGATTTGATGAATCTTACAGGGTCGTCTAATCTTGATGTTGACTACCTGATAGGTTGGCGATTATCAGACATTGACAACATTGCAGATACAGGTAATGCTGCTATATACCTGTCAAATAATGACCTGGATAGACCTATGAAAGGTGCATGGGGTATATTTCAGAACAATGGTACTCCAAATTATTTACGCAATGGTATGTTCATCGCCCCCAATGGCGAAAACTACTTAACGGGTATTGATTCAAGTAAGGCACGTTCTGACTTTATGGCTAATAACAAAAAATGGGGCATCTTTTCAAGGCGTGACATACATACTAACAACCTGGAAGCAGACGGCGAAGTTTGGATAAACAAAGCGGATAGCGGCGATTATAGACTACAAGTAAACGGCGGTACCTATATTAGTTCAGGACTTAACCAAACAGTATTCAGGTACAATTCAGGCGGCGTAGATAAAACCGCAATGACTGTACTTTCAGGTAATGCAACTGGAGGACATATTTTAGGTTTAAGAAATGGTCAAGTAGATGCGAAATACAATCTTATCAATGGTAATGCGCATACTTCACAGGTAGCCCCGATAGTATCGTTAAAGAGAGAAGGAAACTTAGCAGATAGCTTCCAAATTACCAATAACCTTAAAATAAAGGCTACTGCAAGCGATTACACCACAGGCGGTTATAAAGCCATTGTAAGGAATGAAACTACAGGCATTTGGGAGAAAACTACCATAAATGGCGTAGATACTACATCATTGTCTAGCAGAATAAATAACAAGGTATCAAAGACAGGCGATACCATGAGCGGGAAACTGGTACTTAACGACCAACTTGTATTGAAAGACTATGTTACTACAGCGGATGCCTTTGAACTTCCTGTAATATCAAAAGGTGCGTCTACAAACGGCGAAATAGAAACGCGTGACGTGGCTGATATAAGAACATATTTGAATGCAGAAGATTTAGCCAATAAAAGCACAAACACGTCTTTAGGGTCATCCAACCTGCTTTACCCTTCACAGAATGCGGTAAAAACGTATGTCGATAATGCCAGCACCGCCGACCGCAACCGCGCAAACCATGCAGGTACACAGGCGCAAAGTACTATTGTTGGTCTTGCTGATACATTAGCACAGAGGGTAAAGCCTAGTTTGGATAGTGTGAAACTTGGGCTTAAAACGCTTGTTAAAGCTAATGTAACTACAACAGATGCTACTATAACACCCATATATACTATGTCGTTGCCTAATAATGGGGATTTTGTAACTTTTTTTATGGATGTAACAGGTAAAAGCGGTAATAGCTACTCGCGTTATATACGCTCGTTTTTATATAGAAATTCATCAGGAACAGTGAGTAATAACGGATTTGTAAATGTAGGCTCACAGGTTTCTGATGCACCCTTAAATGGCGTTACCATATCAGCACGGGTAGTAGGTACTAACGTTGAAGTATATGTACAAGGCTTGGCTGCTACTAATATTACTTGGAGAGCATTAATAGATTATACATACGGTTTATAAAAACAAAATATATCACTATGACAGGTTACGAATTAATGATGATTTTGGAAAGTAAAAGCCCCTCGGATAGGTTAGAAATACTAACCTACTTACAGGCTAACTATCCTGACCCGCATTCAGAATTAATGTCTGTATATGGCTTTTTAAATGTAGATCGCGCAGGATTTGGGGAAGCTCTTGCAAACTCTGCTAATCCACAGGCAACTATATACGTTCAAAGCACAGCCGACACCACTTACAGCGTTCCAAAGTACGCCAAAGTGATACTTGTAGATACAAGTTCAAATAGCAACACATCTACACTGCCAACAGATGAAATAATGGTGGGTAAAATGTTCTATGTGGTCAAAACGCACGCTAATAATACCATTACAGTAAACGTAGACAATAGCGGCACTATTAACGGGCAATCAAACTATGTGCTATTATCGGAACACGAAACGGCAAAGTTCCTGTACATAGGTGACGATAAATTTGTAATCCTTTAAAATCTATAACCATGAAATACATCTTTACGGCTTACATTTTCTTAGGTACGTTATTGGGTTCGGCACAATCAGCAACCAGGGTAAACGCTACCAATGCCGCGCCTGTAACAATGAGCAATACGGCAAAAATATTATGGGTAGACAACAACGATCCCAACAACACTATAAAGGCATCATCGACTAGCACAACGGTATATACTAAGGATGCAGCCGATGCCACCTTTATGAAAACCAGTGTAGCGGCTGATAGTATTAATGCAATGAAAACTACTATCAACAATAACCAAGCGGCTACAAATAGCCAGTTCGGTAATTACTATACTAAAACGCAATCCGATGGAAGGTATTTGCAAACCGCGCCTGTATCTAGTGTTAACGGACAAACGGGAGCAGTTACAATAACAGAATCAGACCCAACGGTAAGCGCAACAGTAAAGGCCATAACATATACCAATGTAAACAACTGGAATGCTGCTGCAACTGCATCAGGCAAGACAAGGGTTTACGATAAGAACGGGCTAATATCTTCAAATGGTATGCCCATGACAGATACATTTACCATATCGACAGCAACACCTACAATCAGTTTTGCGACCCTAATGAGCAATATAGGTGCTACAGCGTTTAAGATTAAAGCAGTAACAGGATATAGAGTAGGAGCCACTACAAGCAATTCACCGCAAGTTTCAGTTACCACCCTTACATCAAATAGTGCTAGTTTCATTATCAATCAAACAAACACTGCAACATTGACATTGCTTTCTACTAATTTGCTTTCGGGGTTGCCTACAATATTAGCGCCCGATCCGCAAAATGTAAAGCTAGTATTGGACATAATTTTTTACTAAACAATCATAAATCAGAACAATGTCAAACAAACGGGTATTTTTCCCTATTGAATCGAAGAACGACATACCGCTAGTAATAGCAGGCGAAACTTTTACAAACGCATGGACAGCAAAGGAATTGGCAGAGAACGACAGCCGTTTTAAACTGATATGCGGTTATCTGAAAGACAGCAACGGTGATGTAGTGCAGGGTAAATTCCTTCAAATGGAGATAGCGCAGGCAGACCCATTACCAAGTGCCGAATTTGAGAATCATATCACATCAGAGCCGTATGAACTGGATGCACAAGAATATACAGACGTGTACTTGCCTAATGGCGGTTCAACTAGCCTTTGGGGACAAATCCCAATCAAAAAACCACACTGGTAATGACTAAAAAATCCGCTTTGCTTTTGGCTGCTACATTCATATCCCTGATAACGGGCATACGCTCTATTTGGGGTAGCGAAGAAATGGCAGACCGTGCTTT
>NZ_LAHA01000024.1 GCF_002608075.1 Nostoc linckia z4 | reverse complement strand
CCCCCTTTCCCCTTTCCCCACCAAATCACGAAAGCATAATATACAGTTGCATCAGTGCTGTCCATCTGTCGTATGCCCGAAGATACAAGCTTTTTGGCAGTAATTTATGTAATTCTCGATTGGGAAAAGTAGTTATTTTAAAATCAGGGATTATGCCGCAATACTTTGGACAACTGCATACAAAAGAACCGGCTTGGTCAATTCTAGGAGCAGTACAATCAATAAAACAAGACGATCGCCATATCCTCTTCAAATGCGGCATTCCCTGTGTAAAAATTAGTATCTTAGCACCGAACTTAATTCGGGTAAGAATGACACCAACGGGTGAATTTTTACCCAGGCGATCGTGGGCGGTGGCACAGGCGGATGAAGAATGGTCTAAAGTGCCGTTTGAGGTACGAGAAAAAGCAGAGACTATAGAAATTACAACCGAGCAAATGTCTATTGTGGTCTCCCGCGATCCTTTTCGTATCCAGTGCTTCGACTCAGCAGGAGAGCTTTTTGCCGAAGATGCAGACATCGGTATGGGGTGGCGGACTGGTACTATTGCTGGGTGGAAACGGATAGAAACCGACGAACATTTCTATGGATTTGGTGAACCTACTGGCTTGCTAGATCAGCGATCGAAAGTGAGAACTAATTGGACAACTGATGCGATCGATTTTGGGATCTTGACAGACAGTATGTATCAGGCGATTCCTTTTTTCATCGCCTTGCGTCCGGGTTTAGGCTACGGGCTGTTTTTCAATACTACTTTTTGGAGCCGATTCGATTTGGGTGCCCAGCAGCCTGGAGTTTGGCGGATGGAAACTCAAGGAAGCGAACTCGATTACTACATAATATATGGGCCGGAACCAGCAAAAATTATCCAGACCTACACCCAGCTAACCGGACGGATGCCCTTACCACCCCGATGGGCGTTAGGTTACCACCAGTGTCGCTGGAGTTATGAATCACAGGATATAGTACAGAAAGTGGCGCAGGAATTTCGGCAACGGCAAATTCCCTGTGATGTTATCCATTTAGATATCGATTATATGAACGGCTACCGGGTTTTTACCTGGAGTCCCAAGCGATTTGCAAATCCTCAAGAATTAATCCAAAATCTCAAGGAAAATGGCTTTAAAGTAGCGACAATTGTTGAACCTGGGGTGAAGTACGATCCAGAGGCAGATTACAAAGTCTTCGATGAGGGATTCAAGAACGATTATTTTGTCCGTAAAACCAATGGTCAGTTATTTCACGGTTATGTTTGGCCTGACAAAGCTGTGTTTCCTGATTACTTACGGAAAGAAGTCCGAGATTGGTGGGGAGGTTTGCTAAAAAGCCTAACTGATATTGGTATTGCGGGCATTTGGAATGACATGAATGAACCCACACTAGACGATCGCCCATTCGGTGACCCTGGTCGCAAAATAGACTTTCCCCTCAATACAGCACAGGGTTCTGGTGATGAAAAAACTAACCACGCTGAAACCCATAATGTGTATGGGTTAATGATGGCACAAGCATCTTATGAGGCAGTTGTCAAATCCCGTCCCACAGAACGCACATTTTTCTTGACGCGTTCCGGATTCGCGGGGATTCAGCGTTGGTCAGCAGTATGGACTGGAGACAATCAATCTCTGTGGGAACACTTAGAAATGTCCATACCAATGCTTTGCAACTTGGGGTTGTCGGGCATTGCCTTTGTGGGTAGTGATATTGGAGGCTTTGCGGGGAATGCCACACCGGAACTATTTACTCGTTGGATGCAGCTAGGAATGCTTTACCCCTTCATGCGGGGACATTCAGCATTGACCACAGCACAGCATGAACCTTGGGCATTTGGCGATCGCGTTGAAAAAATTTGCCGTGAGTACATTCAACTCCGCTACCGACTACTACCGTACATCTACACCCTTTTCTGGGAAGCTGCAACCACAGGCGCACCAATTCTGCGTCCCCTACTTTATCATTTTCCCAACGATCCCCAAACTTTCAGTCTCGCAGACCAAGTAATGCTTGGTTCATCATTACTAGCAGCACCAATTTGTCGTCCCGGCGTTCAATATCGTGCTGTATATTTACCTGAAGGCCACTGGTATGACTGGTGGAGTGGTGAAGCTTTCACAGGCCCAACCCACATATTGGCACACGCACCACTTGAACAAATGCCATTGTACGTCCGTGCTGGCTCGATTATCCCCATGATACCAGTCATGCAATATGTAGATGAACGTCCCATAGACCAGATCAGGCTACGGATTTGGAAAGGCGTAGGTGAGTTTACCCTTTATGAAGATGACGGTCACACATTTGAATACAAAACAGCAGCCTTTTGCACAACAACTTACCGCGTTAATTCACAAGAACAACGAACCATTGTTAAGATTGAACCTAGAGAAGGTGAATTTTCACCTCCAAAGCGTGAAATCATTGTGGAATTAGTCGGCGTTGGCGAACAAAGTTTTATTGATGATGGCACTGCACATCAATTAGAGTTTTCTACCTAGTAGTCTGTCCCATTAATTTTGATGAGTTTGTAGTAAGCACTTCAGTGCTTAAAAATCAAGGACTAAAGTCCTAACTACAAACTTATTTATCTCTCAGAACTAATGGGATAGACAACTAGTTTGAGGACTGAAGTCCTCTCTGCGAGACGCTACGCGAACACTACAAGCAAACATTTTTATTCACTTTGATTAACCGGACATTAGACTTCTTACATAAGTCGGGAAAAGGGGAAGGGTAAAGGGGGAAAGGTTTGGTATTTTCCCTTTCCCCGGTTGGTGAGCTTGTCGAACCATTAACCCCTTCGGGGTTCGCCAGTCGCTCATGGGGGAAACCCCCAAGACCGCGCTGGCTCACCTTTTCCCTTTGACCACAAGAGTCCAAAAAGCAATTGATTGCAAGAGGTATATTATATGATGTCAGGGTGTAGGCTGTGTTCAGGATTTGGGACAACGCAGAATTAATTATTGGAAATATCTACTTACTTATAAATCTTCATGAAACACCAAATATCGAGCAAATATTTTATAAATTTGGTTCGTGTCGGACTCATTGCTGTAACGACTGGCATAACATCAGAAGTGGCTCCTGCTAAAGCAGATGTTATATATCATGCCTTCGATGAATGTTTTGCCGATGTCAAAACCAAACTGCCCAAAATTCAAGAAGCAGGATATACCCATATTCAAATTTCGCCTGCAAATAAAACAGCCCCACGCGGTGACAATGCTTGTACTTCAGACAAAGAGTGGTACATGCAGTATCAACCATTGGATTATGTACTGGGGGGACATTTAGGAACCGAAAAAGACTTAAAGGATTTGATTGGTGCGGCTCACAAAAGCGGTATGAAAGTCATTGCCGATGTAGTTTTAAATCACATGGCTAAGTACAAGTTTTATGAAACTGTAGCGCCTTTCCCGCAAGCTTATCCTATCTACCAGAAAGTTGAATACTTTCATGAGGCCAAATGCATCGATAACTATAACGATCCCGTACAAGTTGAAAATCGTTGGTTATGCGATCAAAATAGCATCAAAGAGGGATTACCCGACCTGAGGACAGATTTGCCTTATGTACAACAGAATGCTCAGAAGTATATGACAACTCTGTTTGGGCTTGGCATTGATGGTTTGCGTTTTGATGCTGCTAAGCACATTCCTCGTGGGGATATGGCGAAGATACTCAGCGTTGTCCCCAAGGATAAGTTTTACTATGGTGAGGTCATCGGTCAATCATATGACGAGAGTAGGAAGTATATTTCAGTTTTTCCTAAAGTCACAGATTTTCAACTGGTAAATACTTTAAAAGATGCCTTCAAGTATGGGGG
Organism: Nostoc linckia z4; assembly: GCF_002608075.1. Lineage (GTDB taxonomy): Bacteria > Cyanobacteriota > Cyanobacteriia > Cyanobacteriales > Nostocaceae > Nostoc > Nostoc linckia. The sequence goes on along the minus strand of NZ_LAHA01000024.1, from coordinate 91,543 downwards.
TGACTTGCGCTCTTTAGTTAATCCATCAGATACCAAGCGTGCTTTACCAGGTAACGAGGCTGTTACCTTTTCTCGCAATCATGATACCTGGGCACCAGGACAGTTTGACAATTGGAAATTTGATTCTGGCGATTTACCATTAGCAACTGCTTACGTTTTGGCGATTAAAGAAGGGACACCCTTGATTTTGAATTTTGATGCCTTCAATCCCACCGTTGTTGCAGGCGTTCAATTCCATCAAAAGTTGCTGACACAGCCCCAATACTTCCGCAATGGTAATGAAATAGCCACTGGTGCAAATAGTCCCAATTTGCTGTTTATCGAGCGTGGAGATCGGGGATTAGCCATTATCAATAAAAGTGGGGAAAAATTTAATGTCCCTCAGGCAAAAATACCGGGTTTAGCTGCCGGTTGCTACAACGAGTTACAGTACAAATTCCAAATATGTGTTGATGCTGCCAAGCAGGTTACTCAATGGGGTTCTGCCCAACGACGTGGGATTGAAATTGGCCCGCGTACAGCATTGTTCTTCGTCAAAAGTGATACTAATTAGGGAATTTGAGAAAATAAATTATTTTGGTTAAAGCGTTGACTGTTGACTGTTAACGGTCAACAATAGTAAAGACGTTGCAATGCAACGTCTTTACAACGAGAAATCAAGGGTTTTAGCGTCTAATTCACATGATGGGTGGTTCTTGCATGTCTTATTAGAGCAAGACTTTTAATATCTAAGCAAGCAGTTTCTTGACTTGATTCATAATGCCAATGACATCAATACCTTGATGGGGTAATTGTTCCCATACTCCGCTACATCCTTCTTGATGAGTACCCATGTATGCATACTTGGGAGACAAACCTCTTTCTAGTAACCAGGAACCAAAGCGAATTCCTAAACCTGTGCGACGGTTTAATGATTCTACAACCAAGACAAATGGTGTGGAACCAATCTTGGCTATAATCTCTTCATCGACCATATTTAAGGTTGACTTGTTAATTAACCCGACATCGATGCCTTGTTGTTTGAGGTTTTCTACTACATTCAGGGCACGATAAAGGACTTCACCAAAACTGACGATGTAACCTGCTGTTCCTTCACGTATGACATCATCTTTGCCGGGAACAAAGGTATAGTCTTCTCCAAATAAAGGTTTACCCTCAGTATCGAGGATATCGGGAACTGCGGAACGACTGGAAAAGAGAAACCTTAAACCAGGTTGATGAAATATGGTTTCGACGCAAGCTTTCATTTGTCCGCCATCGGCTGGGTAATACAGACGGGTTTGGTAGCCATCTTCTAAACCGTTGTCTGCAAACATGTTATTTAAGCCAAAATGGCAGGTGTTATCTGCTAATTCATCGATACCGCTATGGGAAAATTGGCACAGAACGTTGGATTTATTCAATCGCGCCATTGTGATTTCGGAAATGCACATTTCTAAAAAGGCGCTGTAGGTGCTGAAAATGCCCTGTTTTCCCTTTTCCATACCAAACCCCGCTGCGGCGGCGAAGTTTCCGCGCTCCATGATGCCGCCGTGATAGAAAATCTCTGGATAGGCTTTTTGAATTCTGTTGATCCCACAAGATTCTCCCAAGTCGCTGTCGATGCACATTACCTTTTCTTGGCGTTCGGTTGGAGTCATGCCACTGAGAATGGAAACAATCGTAGCATCGAAGATATGGCGAGTTTTGCTGCTAGAACCTGTATAAGTGTAGGTTCCTGTGAGTGGAACAATTTTTTTCAGGTAATTAGCAGCTTGAGTGTGTCCGCGAGTTTCCAGATATGCGATCGCCAAATCAGGGGATAATGCATCATGACCCAATGGCGTACCTTCTACCCCAGCAATACCAGGAGACATCTGACGTTTGTTCACCACGGCTATGGGGCCGTTTGTGGTGGCTGCTTGACACAAACGACTATACAAATCATCTAAATCTTCGCCTTGTCCTGTGAGTACAGTTAGTCCGTGTCCGGCTAAAGTTTGACTGACATCATAGCCTGGTAAATAATCTGAAGGATAGCCGCTACAGGTGGAATTGTTATCGTCAATGATGATTTTGACGTTGAGATTTTTGGCCACGGCTAAACGTGCGGCTTCGGCGTTGTTTCCTTCTTGCTGGGAACCATCCGATCCCAAACAAAATACTACTTGTTGCGGATTGGCGATCGCTACTCCATTTACATAAGGCCATAAATGTCCTAATCTCCCGGCGCTAAATTTCACCCCAGGAGTGCGTCCCCGTTCTGGATGAGCAAGCAGTTTAGAATAGGGTTCCCGATAATGCAGCAATTCTTCCACATCAAGATCCCCATGTAAAGTAGCCATTAAATATTGTGTGGCGACTCTGTGTCCTGCTTCATCAAAGAAAATCGGCACAAATTTATCTGCCGATCCCCGAAAGAAAGCATCTAAAATCATCACTTCGGGGACTGTATCATAAGCTCCTCCTGTATGACCGCCTACATTTTTTGCTGCTGCTATGGAAGTAAAGAAAACAATAGTATCTCGACAAATTTGAATATTAGCCTTCAACGTTTCTCGTTGTTGATTCGTCAAAGTTGAATTAGTCGGGTCTAATTTCAACGGTTTGTAAGCATCTAAGTCAATGGGAAAACGGAGTTTTGTTACAGTCATTGATTTTTGTACTTTATATTATTTTGGATTTGAGATTTAGGATTGTGGCAATCATTTTTCAAGCATTAACACCAGAACTCAAGTTATTTTCCGGGTTTGATGAAAAATAAGTCTTGAGACGAAGGATAGGTTGCTCTAAACAATACCAGCTGACAAGTGAGACAGATAATGTCAACACTCCACAAAATAACACAGTAGCTAAATGTCCCACGATAAAAGAGTCACCCATATATTCATAAATCCTGTCACAAAATATCCACAATATAGGAAAATGATAAATGTAAAACCCGTAGCTAATAGTACCTAATCCTTGTAGCGGCGACCAACTTAGACATTTGACTAAAAGGCTATTTTCTGATTGTATGACTAACAAAATTAACAGCGAACCAAAGAAGATAGCTAGTATAGAAAAGCCGATTGATTCAAGCAGTGGATTTAATGTATCAAGTCCTCCTTGAGTGATTTCTATAATGCCCAAACTAATAGCACTCACAATCAGAAGTATTGGCGAAATCGATAATAGCCGAGGAAGTATTCTATCTGAACGCATCCACAAGGCTATCAAAGAACCTATCGCTAGGGCATCCACACGACAGACAGGATTAACGAAGATACTACTAAAAAGGTTATCAGTTAAAGGATGAGTTAATAACAACCAACTGCGAAAAAAGACCGCAAAGAAAATCACTGTTCCAAAAAACCAGTTTAAGAGCCTGCGAGGCAAAAAATAAATCAACGCCGGACAGATAAGATAGAATTGTTCTTCAATAGCTAAACTCCAAAGATGGCTGATTGGCCCAATCAGAAAGTCTCCTCGAAATATCATGTACCAGTTTTGTAGGTAATACCAATACCAAATTTGGCTACTATCTATATGATTTAGAGATTCATAACTCCGAATCAGTGGATGTATTATTCCTAAAAAAATGCTCAAGAAAACATAGTAAGCAGGAAATATTCTGAGCATTCGTCTGGCATAGAAATTTTTGAAATAATTCGGTTTTTCGCGGCTATCAAGGAGGATTCCTGTAATCAGAAACCCAGAAAGAACAAAAAAAGCATCGACTCCACACCAACCTAAAAACATTAACTTTGTGTAAATTTTTTCTACAAAGTTAACGCGTTCAGCAGCAGGTTCGTAAATACAATGACGCAGAAAAACTAACAAAATCGCTATGCCACGATATCCATTCAATACGGGCATATAGCCACGTATCGTATTAGATACTTCCTTGACATTAAGAGACGATTTTAACATTCCGAAAAATCCCAGAAATTATTTAATTATTTTTAATCTTTGCCATAGACCTTAAGACCATCCCAAATACCCATCACCCCAGGATAGGGACTATAATAAACGTTCTCCATTGTTTGAATTTTCTCCACTAATTTAGGTTCGGAATTTCCTACAGCAATACCCTTTAAACCCGTCTCAAATAATGAGAAATCGTTGAGAGTATCTCCACAAGTAACTGTGTCATCAGGATTAAAACTCATTTCTGTTAAAAATCTCACGAGTGTGGGGCCTTTAGAAACGCCTTTTGGCATGACATCAAAATAATGGTAATTTAGTCTGATGTCATAGGAAAGGATAGTATCAAATCCAGCGTCAATTACTTTTTGGATAGTTTGGGGTTGCAATGATTCAGGTTCATAGTAGTAGGATACACGATAGTCAGGATTAACAGACTGTAATTCTAATCCTGGTTCATTGGCTAATAAAGCTTTGATTTGTTCGTTAGCATTTCCCCAAGTTTGCGCTACCCAGTTTTGCAAAACAGAAATTGGCTCGAAGGTTTGGCCGTGTACAATTGTAGTTCCCACATCGGCAATAATGTAATCGGGTTGGGGAATATTTGGATCTTCATATAATTCGCTAACGCGGTCAAGTTCTCTGCCAGTGACATAGATTAAAAGAATGCGATGGCGTTGTTCGTGAATATATTGATAAAATTGCGATCGCTCTTGATTAGAACCACCTAAAAAAGTGCCATCTAGGTCAGTTGCTAACAGTAATGAATTATGAGATTTCATCTGCATCTTTTCCCCGTTCGTTCATCATCTAAAATTGAAATGCTTTGACTTTGAGCTAAAATTGAAAATAAACAAAGGGGTGGGGAGTTATTGCGATAAACCTCAATATGATTGCAACCAACACTCCATAAAAAACGACAAAACTCCATTGAGGTATTTTCTGAAACCAGTCAGCTAACCAATTTTTATAAGCAGCCCAATGCATAATTGCTAAAGGTATAAAAACCCAACCAATTTGAATGTTTAAGTTTTCTGAACCTGGAGAATTGAGAAATAGAAAAGATTTTTCAATTTGCATTGCACTGCTGATATCATTACTGCGAAAAAAGATTGCAGAGGCACAAAACCAATAGAATGTCAGGGGAATGCCTAGCATATTTCTTAGTGGCAATAATCGCTTATAGGGAGCAATCCAGGATGACCATTGTTTGTGAACAATTAAAGCAATGCCATTCAATCCTCCCCAAGCAACAAAATGCCAAGCTGCACCATGCCACAGTCCAGAAAAAAGCATTAAAATGAGAAGATTTCTTGACCTAAAGATTTCTGTGCGTTGTTCTCTTGGTCGCATTTTCATCAAAGGACTATAAATATAGTCTCGCAGCCAAGTGAAGAGGGTAATGTGCCAACGTTGCCACAATTCAGTAATATTATTGGCAAAGTAGGGGAATCTAAAGTTTAAAGGTAGTTTGTATCCTAACAAACCTGCACTGGCGATCGCCATATCTGAATAGCCAGAAAAATCGCAATATATTTGTATGACGAAAGAGATAACAGCAACCCAACAACTCAAGAAAGTATAATTTTCTGGACTTGTAAAATACTGGTCTACTAAGGGAGAGATATTATCTGAAATACAAGCTTTCTTAAAATATCCCACCAAAAAAAGCGTTAAACACCCCCGGAAATTCACATCGTTGAAATTTTTCGCCTTTACCAGTTGGGGTAAAAAATCAGATGCACGCACAATCGGCCCTGCAACTAACTGAGGGAAAAAAGTTACAAATAAAGCAAAATCCCAAAAATTTTTAACAGGTTTAAGTTTACCCAAATACACATCAATAGAATAGCTGAGGGTTTGAAATGTGTAAAAACTAATTCCTGCTGGCAGAATGATTTCCAGGGTTTTTATATTAACAGATAAACCCAAAAAATTTAATAAATTAGCGGCTGAGTCAGTGAAAAAGTTATAGTATTTAAAAAATCCTAATAATCCTAGATTTACAACTAAGCTGACTAATAACCATATTTGTGGTTCCTTGTGATGCAGTGGTTTAGTTAGCAGCGCATTCCAAGAAAATGAGTTTTTCTTAGTTTCTGGATTTTCTACTACTTCCTGTGTTGGAATTTCTGGTGCTGCTGTTGCATGATTGATCTGTGGTCTAGACAGCATCAAACCTACAAAGTAATCAACCACTGTGGAGAGTAAAAGTAAGAAAAGAAAGCGCCAATCCCAAGCACCATAAAAAATATAACTACAGATGAGCAACCAGAATTTGCGATGATTGTTGTTCTGCAAACCCCAGTAAACACAGAAAATTATCAGGAAAAAAAAGATAAAACGAAATTCTGTAAAAACCATATTTATTCTGGTATGTTAATTAACTTTCAATTCTGGCTTTGAGATAGAAAGGGTTGATTATATGTTTCCTTGGAAGCTAACTTTAGATGCTGAGAAAATTTTTCTGCCAAAGTGCGTGAAAATTCTTGAGAACCTTGGTAATTTAAATGCCTTTCATCACTCCGACGAGAAACTTCATACAAACTAGCAAAACTATTGGGATTATTAAATGCAAATAGTGTTGAAATATATCCTAGATTCACAGCTTCTAGAATCGGAGAATGTTCAATAACACTGTCTAATGCTGGAGGAATTAAAAATATAGGCTCAACTTGAATATTGCTATTTTTTTCTAAATCATCAATTCTAGAAACAAGTCTTTTAATGATTTTCAATGCATAGGATTTTTCTGGATATGTATTTTCTGGATCGATAATTCCTAATTTTGCTTGTGTTAACTTTTGTTGGTAACTTTCTAACTTTGAATAGAAAACTTTTTTCTCAGCCTCACTATTTTTCATCCAATCGTTGGCATAATATCCAGCTTCCTGTAGCAATTTATCACTGGATATTCCTGCTGGTAATGCTTCGGAACTTTGATGCCAAAAATTAGAAAAATAACCAATTCCTAGCCATCGATGCAAAAAGCTGATGAAATTTGCATAAAAGGCACTAATTTTGATTTTCCAAGGTAGGGTTGATTCAGCAATTAATTGAAAATTTTCTATGGTTTTAGTAGGAGTATGCCAATAAACATTTCTAGATAAAGTTGGTTCTTCCTCCACGAAGGAGTTAACTAAACAATCTAAAAATATCCATTTTAATTTTGCTGGTTTTAATGCTAATATTTTTTGCAAATAAAAATCCATTTCGGCTACATTTGCTGACAGAATTCCCAGATTGAAAGACTTGACGCTATTACCATTTGCTGATAGTGATTCATCAAATACTTTGGGAATAACTTGTAGATATGTGGTACTAGGGCCCAAAAAAATCACATCGTAATCATCTTTATGGTCGGCGAAATACTCTAACTTCACACTGACATCACCAAGAGTTGGAGGAGTTTTAGAGGAAGGCAAAATAAGATTAATTAATCCAGCCGTAAAAAATAAAACAATGATAAAAACTAAACTATAAATAAATAGAATTTTTGGTTTTTTGTTCATATATTGAATACAAAATGAAAAATTTTTCCAATTTTTTACAAGTTAACCGAGAATTAATCCACTGCGGGGTGCAAGTGTAAAATTCAGACTGGTTTGTGTAGTTTCCTGACTCCAATTTGCTGCACCAGAACCATAGGTGAATAATATTTGCTGAGGTGACGATGATAATGAAGGCTGAATACTAACTTTTGCTATTTCATTTCCAGCATTAATCGCAATCACAAATACTTCTTGTTCTAAAATCCGCGCAAAAATGTAAACTTGTCCTTGGGCATATAAAGTTTGATATTGCCCAATTCGCAATGCTGTATGAGAAAGACGCAGTTTAATTAATTGCCGATGAAACTCTAGAATATCTCGATCCCAATGTTGTTGATCTGGAAAACCTTTGCGACAATCAGGGTCATAACCACCAGTCAAACCAACTTCATCGCCATAATAAATACAAGGTGCGCCGGGGAAAGTCAATAATAGTAATGTTGATAAATATAAACTGGGGCGATCGCCACCGGCAACATCAATTAATCTGGCGGTATCGTGATTGTTAATACCGTTGAGTTGGGTTAATTGAATTTCCCAAGGATACCGTTGCAATAATTCATTAATTTGGTTCCCATATTCAATAGCATCGGAAGGTGGTGGTGGTGCATACAATTCTAAATGACCTTTGACTTGGCGATCGCCCACAATAAAAGCTGTGGTAGCGTTAAGAAAAGGCAAACTTGAAATGCCATCAAATTGTGTCCCATCTAACCATTCAGTGGCCTCCATTGGAATTTCTCCAACAATATAAGCTTGGGGATTAATAGCCTTTACTCGTTCGCGGAATTCTTGCCAAAACCCTGGTGTTTTGATGTAATCTGCTGAGTCTAAACGCCAACCATCTGCACCCCGTTTAATCCAATATTCGCCTACTTGCATAATATATTCGCGCACTCCTGAATTATTAGTGTTCAACTCTGGTAAAGCACGAAAACCACACCACGAAGCATAATTAGCAGGACGAGATTCATCATAGGGTGAAATAGGCCAACCTTCGATTTTGAACCAATCAAACCAAGGGGAATTTTGACCATTTTCTAAAATATCATTGAAAAAATAAAAGCCCCTGCTGGCATGATTAAAAGTTCCATCTAAGACAAGTTTCAGATTACGGCGATGAACTTCGTTGAGGAGATTTATAAATGCTTCCTCGCCACCTAATAAGGGATCGATTTGATAATAATCAAGGGTATGATAGCGATGATTACTTGCAGAAGTAAAAACGGGATTGAGGTAAATCGCATTAATCCCTAAATCTTGTAAATAATCTAGTTTTTCAATTATTCCCCAAAGATTTCCTCCCTTATAACCGTTAAATGTAGGCGCAGCATTCCAATCTTCCAAGGGTACATCCAGTAACCAACTTTGGTGTGGTGGAACACTTCGAGCAAAACGGTCAGGAAATATTTGGTAGAAAACTGCGTGTTTGACCCAATCAGGTGTATTAATCTGCATAGATTAAGTAGTATTTATTATATTTATAGGGAATAGGGAACAGGGAACAGGGAATAGGGAATAGGGAATAGGAAAGTCAAGGTGGTTCATTAACAAACAATAAAACTTAGATATCAAAAGACTTTTTACCAAGTCACCAGTCCCCAGTTCCTTGCTATCTCAACTATGGCTATTTACTAAAACAGGAGAATTCCAAGCTGTTAAATTTAGATATTCAAAAAATAAATCTTGTTTTGGGTGTTTACAATTTTCTTGCCAAGGTTTAGGAAAAGTTGCAAAGTGGACAATATTAGGATTATGAAGCGCTCGATTATAAACCTCTTCTGTGTAGGGACTTTCTGTCCATGATGAGTATTCGTGTATTGCTTGCATTTGATTCCATGTTGGATCTAGTTCTTTCCATTGACCTGCAAGCACCGCATTTAGTCCGTCTTGGTCGTGCAAGCGTATGTATTCTTTATTTTTTTCCAGGTATTCTATAGCCTTTGCACCTATATTGTCAGTTCGCCATTTTTCCAAATTAATAATTAAAACTCCAGCATTAAAGTATTTATGGTCTGGAGAAATTCCTGTTTCCTCATAGTTTCTCAAACCTTTAGCATTTCTGATATATCGCTTCCAAATATCTTGAGCTGCAAATACATAGGTATCTTGAACATCAATATTCCATAATTCTTCTAAATCTCCCAGGACTACAATATCACTGTCTAGATAAATTGCTTTATCAAAATGTTGGGGAATAAGTTGAGGAATGAAAAGTCTGTAGTAAATAGCAAGGGTGTTATAATTTTCATCCAATTTCATATTGGAAAGTAGCGTTTCATCTGGCTTTAACCAAAAAATTTCTACTTGTTCTGGGTCAAGGGATTTGAGGATTTTGTCTTTATTGGCTTGTGTAATATCTCCATTCAGTACATACAGTACTACTCGACGTTTATTTTTGAGATTGACAATCGCTGACTTGATTGTAACGGCCAATGCTATGGCATAATTATTATCTGCTGTGGATACAAGAACTATTGGTTCGTTATTTGCATTAATCATGACTAAAAAACCCTCTTTAGTTGCGTTTCAAAAATCCAAAGTGTTCTAATCCTTCTAAAATTCCAGCTGCAAAATTACTTTTTGCTAGGTAGCGTTTCCCTGGTGGTGAATTTTTATGCCAATTTAATATTTCCAATCGGGCATTACCGACGATAATGGCGGGACAAAGCATATTTTGAAACATAGACAAATCGTTGCCTGAATCTCCACAAATCACAGTTTGTTCATCGGTAAAGCCTAAACATTGTTGTACAAAAATAGCGGCTGAAGCTTTATTAGCGGATGCAGGCAATATGTCTAAAAATCCGCCATCATAGGAATCTATCATTTGCACTGCCAAGCCTTGATTTTGGAGAATTGCATTTAAATGAGGGAGCGTGACGTATAACCCCTCTTGGTTGGTGTAATAGGTAACTTTGAAGGCAGTCTGTTGTGTGGGAGGTTGGAGGACAAGGCAAGGAAATCGTTTGGCTACCTCTACTATTATTTCTCGATTCCAACCTTGAGAAATTTTTCCTTGCCATGCATCATCAAAGTTATTGCTATCTGGATAATAAATTTCTGTACCAACAGCCAGCATTAATACATCAGGTTCTAATAGTTTTTTTTGGGCAATTAATTCTTGATAAAGGGGTAGCGATCGCCCTGTAGTATAGGCAATAACTGTGCCGTAACTTTGACGCTGCTTGCTTAACCATTGATTTAATTTATTTAAAGCTACATCGTCACCGACTAAGGTGTTATCTAAGTCGGTGACAAACAAAAATTTAGCCACTATTACTCCTGAATGAAGACACTGCCCATTCTATTCACATCCATCTTTAAATTCAGTAACAATTCTCAAATTTAATTAGCAAACAAGGCGAAAAATTTTATCTCATTTAAAAGCCTAGTGGACAAAACTGCAAAATAATGAGTTTTTTAACTTATTTTTATGTTTTAAGTCATCATTATACCTGTATATATATATCTGTCAAACACAACTGTTATTACAAAATGTTTACATTTTTAAACAAACTTTGTATCATATCGATTTTCTTGTTTATTTTAATATAGTGTCCTTTTTTAACTGTCTTAACTGTCTTAACTGTCCGCTTAACTGTCTTAACTGTCTTAACTGTCTGCTTAACTGTCCGCTTAACTGTCCGAATTTGCTATTGCATTTTCAAAGCAAACATAAGATAGTATTAAAGCACTAATTTTTTAGCCCTTCTGGCATCCGAAGATTATAAAGTTCTTCATTCAGTTTCTGCATTAAAGTCAATTTTGTACCATCCGGAAACACTACCAAACTCACACAATCATATAAAAAAAATTAATGATTACAATAAATCTTTTGGTAGATGCGATCTTTGAAGTTTGCTTTTTTTGAGCGTAACATGAGCTGAAGATACATGAAATTCCTACAGTCTCAGCGTATGAAACAAGCTTTGTGACTTGTTATTTAACGAAATTTGTCTGATTTAACAACATTGAAATTTACTGTGCAATAAATAATTATTGAGATTTCAATATAGGACTCCTATTTGATTTTTTCAAAAATCAATACTCTCTACCTCCCTTCTTTCCTGTTCCCCGACCCTGTTCCCTGCCTATCGCGTTTGCGCTGCGAGAACACCCACCACACAGATAAATTATCCGAATCAAAGCGGATTCCTATAGTTTGGCATCAATTGAGAATGTTAAATATTTGTGTAAATTCAAAAATGGATAAAAAATTAATTTTATTATTTGCTTGTGAAAAAGTAGTTTAATTTTTATTAAAAAATAAACTAACTATAGAAAATCTTTTTTATTTTGATAAAAAATAAAAAAGTATTGCTCAGAAATGTAATTTTTAGGTAAAATCAATGCCTTCAGTACAGCAGCAACTATACTCCTTTTCTACTGATTACTTTCATCAATTAGCTAATCTTGGAGAAAAATTTCAGGTAACAGATTCCCAAGGAAAATCTTTCACAAATTCTCAGGGGATTAACCTAGCTGCTGATTTAATCAATCGGCAACATCAAGAGCAGCGAAAAGTTATTTTCATTGGAAATGGAGGTAGTGCTACTGTAGCTAGCCATCAAGCCATTGATTTTTGGCGCAATGGTAATATTCCAGCGATCGCTTTTAATGATAGTGCTTTAGTTACCTGCATTAGTAATGACTTTGGTTACGAGCAAGTCTTCAGCAAACCAATTTCTACATTTGCTCAGTCAGGAGATATTTTATTTGCAATTAGTAGCTCTGGACAATCAGAAAATATCCTCGCTGGTGTTCGCCAAGCAATGGAAATGAGTTGTCATGTAATTACCCTTTCAGCCTTCCAACCTAATAATCCTTTGCGTCAGTTGGGACATCTGAATTTTTATGTACCAACTATGTCTTATGGTTTTGCAGAAATCATGCATTTATGTATTTGTCACTGCATTATAGATGGCTTAGTCAAAGGTGCTTTACCTAGTAGAGATGCAAATAACTATCTGAGTTTTCATGAAATTCAAGCATCTTAAGCTGATGTAACTTCGACACAAATTAGCTGAATGTAATTACCATCAAATTTAGGATTCCATGAAACTAGCAATCAATACTGAAAAAAGCCTTGACTTTGAAACCTGTGCAGAAGTGTTTGCTGTCTACCGACAACAGGGGCGCAAAATAGTTCTTTGCAATGGTGTATTTGATTTGCTGCACCCCGGACACATTGCTCACCTGCAAGCAGCCAAAGCAATGGGAGATTTGTTAGTAGTTTCTTTAACTGCAACTCCCTACATTAACCGAGGGCCAGGAAGACCAATATTTTCTGATGAATTGCGTTTAAGTTCCATCGCTGCTTTAGCTTGTGTTGATTATGTGATTTTAACTCCGGCGGTAACAGCTTTAGAAGTAATTGAAAAAGTGCGTCCCCATATTTATTGCAAGGGAGACGAATACGCACAAACCGAAAAAGATGTAACCCACAACATTGACAAAGAAATTGCCCAAGTTAGAGCTTATGGCGGTGACATTCGCTATACCCAAGAAATTACTTTTAGTTCAACGCGGTTAATTAATAATTATCTTGATGTTCTTCCTTCAGAATTAAAAAATTACGCCAGCGATTTTAGTCAGCAGTATAGTTTTGAGCAAATTACAAATGCTGTAGATGCAATGCAGCATCTCAATGTTTTAGTACTTGGCGATATTATTATTGATGAATTTGTTCATTGCACTGTGCAAGGTTTAACTTCCAAAGGTAGAGCGCCTGCGACTCGCTTTGTGAAAAAAGAACAGCATTTGGGAGGAGTCTTTGCCATTGCTCGTCACCTATCCAGTTTTGCTAAGTCTGTAACTTTAGCTAGCGCCATCGGTGGCGAACCAGATGTACATCGCTTAATCGCCAATCATATAAATGGTTCCCTGCATCTAAATTTACAGTGTGCAGAAAATTATTCCACTGTCACCAAGCGTCGTTATATCGAACAACAGGGAACAAACAAAGGTTATACGCAACTATTTGCGATTAACTCCATGAATGAAGAGGGATTGATACCCGAAGAACGTCAAAAATTATTGGATTCTTGGGAAAAGTTGCTCAAAAATTGTGATTTAGTAATTTTGGCAGATTATGGTCATGGATTGATTGATGCATCGGCTATTGAATTGATTCAAAACCAAGCACCATTCCTTGCCTTGAATTGTCAAACCAACAGTGCTAATTACGGTTACAACTTGATTAGTAAATATCAACGAGCCGATAGTTTTTGTATAGACGAACAAGAAATTCGTCTCGCCTTTTCTAACCGCCACGGAAATCGGGAAGAGTTATTAAAACGTTTGCAATATCATTTAGGGGCGCAACAAGGTTGGTTAACTTTGGCGGCTGCGGGTTCTTTGGCAATTCAAGCCAACGGAGAAATGCAACTTACCCCAGCCATGACACAACAAGTCAAAGACACCACAGGGGCGGGAGATGCCTTTTTTGCTTTAGCTAGTATGAGCGCCAAATTAGATTTACCTTTGCGCTTGGGATCGTTTTTAGGAAATTTAGCAGGAGCGATCGCTGCAAATATTTTAGGTAACGAAAAGCCTGTAGAAAAAGCGCGCTTACTCAAGTTTGCCAAAACAATCTGCACATTTTAGGAAGATAGAAGTCAGGGGTCAGAATTCAGGAGTCAGAATTCAGGAGTCAGAATTCAGGAGTCAGGAGTCAGGAGTTAGGAGTTAGGAGTTAGGAGTTAGGAGTGAGGAGTTAGGAGTTAGGAGTGAGGAGTTGGGAGTTGGGAGTTGGGAATGAGGAGTTGGGAGTTGGGAGTTGGGAGTTAGAAGTTAGGAGTTGGGAGTCAGATGTGAACTTTATGTATTTACTAAATTTTGTATTAATTCTGAATTCTGAGTTCTGAATTCTGAATTCTGACTTCTGAATTCTGACTTCTGAATTCTTCTTCCAAAAATTATCAAGGAGCTAATTTATGAGTTCAATTAAACAAGTTTTAGTGACTGGTGGCGCTGGTTATGTGGGGGCTATTTTAGTTCCTAAGCTTTTACAAGCTGGATATGCAGTGAAGGTGCTGGATTTGTATCTTTATGGCAAAGATGTATTAGCTGGTGTTAAAGATAATCCTAACTTAGAAGAGATTGAAGGCGATATCCGCGATCGCCAACTTCTAGAAAAAATTATGCCGGGATGCGATGCAGTTATTCATCTAGCTTGCATTTCCAACGATCCGAGTTTTGAATTAGACCCAGATTTAGGACGTTCTATTAATTACGATGCCTTTTTCGATTTGGTAGATGTGGCAAAAGATTCGGGAGTTAAGCGATTTATCTATGCTTCTTCTGCTAGCGTCTACGGTATTAAAGAAACAGAAAATGTCACGGAAGAATTGCCGCTAATGCCTTTAACAGATTATTCTCGTTATAAGGCTTTATGCGAAGAAGTCTTACTAAGTAAGCGAGAACCAGGATTCGTGACTTTCATAGTTCGTCCAGCTTCAATATGCGGTTACTCTCCTCGCCAGCGACTAGATTTAGTAGTCAATATTTTTACAAACCAAGCTATCAATAACGGTAAAATTACAGTTTTTGGTGGTGATAATAAGCGGCCAAGTCTGCATATTCAAGATATGGCGCAACTTTATCTCAACTCTCTGCAATGGCCTGATGAAGCGATCGACGGTAAAATTTTCAATGTGGGATATGAAAATTATACAGTCACAGAAATTGCAGAGATGACTCGTGAGGTTGTGGGAGAATCTGTACAAATTGTTACTACACCCACAAATGATACACGTTCTTACCATATTTCCTCAGAGAAAATCAAGCAAGAATTGGGATTTGTACCTTCACATACAGTGGAAAATGCAATTCAAGATTTAGCTTCAGCATTTAAAGCTAATCAACTCCCCAATTCTCTCACAGATTCTCGTTACTATAACGTGAAAGTGATGAAGGAAATTAACTTTAAGTAGAGACGTTGCAATGCAATGTAGAGACGTTGTAATGCAATGTAGAGACGTTGCAATGCAATGTAGAGACGTTGCAATGCAACGTCTCTACAAGGATTTTTATATTATGTACAATCAATTGTTTTTATAAATTAAATCAGCAACGCCCTAATTTAAATTGCAGATGTAGAGACGTTATACATAACGTCTCTCTACGTAAAATATGCTGTAGATGTTAATTAGCTTCAGCAAACATCGCCACTAAACGATTTGCTGGTTCTGGCATTGAAATATACAAACTGTTTGGTAAAGACCAAGCGTTACTTGGCTTATTGGGATCGAGATAAAAGTTGCATAAACCTTCAATGAACTTTTTCATCTTGGCGATGTCATAGCCCCAGGCTTTGATTGCAGGTAAAACTTCAATTTCTACGATTTTTAATAAATCATCGCGTCTGCTTGTCACCCTCATGGCATTAAAAATAGTCCATGCCATTTCTAATGCTTCAAGAGTGCCGTCATTACCGCCTTGATAAAACCATTCAATATCAAAATCAATCATTCGCACGTTTCCTTCGTCATCAATCATTTCATTACCGCCCCAACGGTCGGCATAAATGATTCCTTGTCTGTGAGCTAAATTCATTTCCTGCAAAATCTTTGGCAGAAATTTTACTTCTCCTGCTTCTAAAAACTCACATAAGGTTTTGCCTGTGACATATTCAATTAACATCCAATCTTCAGTTGCATGGATTAATTTGGGAACTGGTAAGCCAGCAGCTAAAGCCCGTTGGAGAAAATCAACTTCATCAGCAATATTTCTCAGTTTAAAGGAACCGCCATTTTGAATAAAACCAGTAGCTTCATACATATACTGCATATAAGCATCACCGGCTTCAGTGGAAACATCTCGTCTGGCACGAAAAACGTAGCGATCGCCTGCTATTGTAATGAATAAAATATGGTTAAATAATCCTTCAGACTCCGGTTTTTCTATTTTTGCTGTTTTTCCTCCAGGTAAATAATTTAAAGCCTGCTCTAACCCCTCAGCAATATCTTTTGGTAATGTATTTTTTAATTTTTCTTCAACTGAACTTTTCATCATCTTTAACCAATACTTAATTCTAAATTTTTTCCCAAAAAATCATAAAAATCAACCAAAATGCGATCGTAGTGAGAGGCAAATTCAAGTTGATTGATTTCTTCTCGACTAAAGTATGCTAACTTTTGACCTTCATGCAGTGTGATTTGGGAAATATCTAAATCGAGGCGTGTCCAAAAAATATGTTCGTCACACTCTTGCCAAAAATAAGACTTAAAAAATTTAATCTCGCCTAATTCTAATTCCATTTCCTCAACTAATTCTCTGCGAATCGTTGCTTCTGGAGATTCATTTTCTTCGATAAATCCTCCCAACAATGCCCAAGTGTTAGGAAAAGGAATAGAGCTTTTGTTGTCTCGAAGTACAAGTAAAACTTTCTGCTGACTGTTGATAATAATTATGTCTGCCCCTGGTGGTTCTCTCATTTTTATTACAATTTCATCAACTTGATTTAGTATATGGTAAAGAAATAATTTTATAGAAATTATCTTTATTTTTTAAGCTTTTAATTATTATAAAAATAGTTGACTGTTGACTGTTGAATGTTAATAACCTTAATCTGGGAACTTTATTTGATTTTTGAACAAAATTTCGTACATTTTACTCTTTTATAACCCTATTGCCTATTGCATAATCAAGGGTACATGATATCAGATGGTGCGTTATGCTTCGCAATAACACACCCTACACATACTGAATTCTGAATTCTGAGTTCTGAATTCTCCTTTAATTTTCAACGGCTGTCAGAGAAGGCGAATCAACTTCAGCATCAAAGCTCAAAGATTTTGGTAAATAAACTAGCATTGTCAGCATTTTGGCAAACATAAATAATATGATTGAAAGCCACAAAATATAGTTATTTTGGAAATACCAACCTGCTATAGCTGATGGGACAAATCCAAAAAATGTAGCGATAAAGCTGACGTTACGAACAATTTTACCTTCTGCTAAACCTAAGAAATATCCTTCGAGCATTGAAGCAACTGAATTGAATGCCAGGATGAAACATAAGCACCAAATATAATTATCAATATTTGCCGTAATTTCAGTGTGGTTTGTTAATATTCCAAACAGTGGTTGAGGGAAGAAAATACAAATTGTTGCTATACTCAGTCCAATAAACAAACTACTTGCAACTGAAACTCTTAGTAAAGGTAGAAACTTTCCTTTTGATTCACTACCTTTAAAGTTTCCACTTAAAGTTTCTGTAGCAAATCCCAGTCCATTAGTTAAGTAAACATTTAGCTGTGTGATTTGACCCAATAAAGAATTTTGGGTAAAAATTATCGTACCCATCATGGCACTTAAATTACTAAAAAATGCAAAGACAGACACTTCAGTGATAGTTCTCAGCATAATATCTCTATTGAGAGATAAAGTATTTTTCAAAGCAGACAAATCCATAATTTGTGGAAGCACTGCTCGTATTTCTTGCCACTGAACTTTTTGACTAGCTAAGATGATGCCAATAAACAACATTAAATATTGACTACATGCTTGAGATGCTCCAGCCCCCGTACTGTTCCAACCCCATTGAATAATAAATATGTAATCTAAAATTATATTGGCTGCGTTACCAATAGCTGAAAGTATCAAAACCTTAGCATTTTCCTCTCGTCCCAACAGCCAACCGATGAGAACAAAGTTGAGTAAAACAGCAGGCGCTCCCCAAATCCGAGCATTATAATATTCGATACCGGCAATTTTGATGGCCGCATCACCACTCAAAACCGAAAAACCTATTTCTCGTAAAGGATACTGCAAAGCTACTACAGCAATACCCAAAACCAAGCCGATTAAGCCATTGCGTAGTCCCACTAGCAGCACAGCCTCTCCATCGTCTGCTCCCACAGCTTGAGCTGTTAACCCAGTGGTTCCCATGCGTAAGAATTCAAGAATCAAATAGACGAGGCCAAATAAAATATTCGCAATGGAAACCCCCGCCAAGGCGTCGATTTCTTTCAAATGACCCAAAAAAGCCACACTGATTAAACCTGCTAGAGGTATCATCAGATTGGAAAGAATATTTGCGATCGCCAGACGAAAGAAACGCGGTACAAATTCGTACTGTTCTGAAAGTGTTAAGTTCATGAATTAATTCAGTAATCTAGCTTAGTTAGATTTACAGTGTTTTACAAGTTTTTTGGCAAATTTATGAGAAAGAAATAATTTTTACCAATCTCTTCTATTTTGCAGTAATAAACCCAAGATGCAAGGACAGATAAGACATTTAAGAAAAATTCTGACACAGATATAAGAATTAGAGCGGTGGTATCAAATCTGTTAGTATCATAATTGTATATTTTTTAACGCAGAATAACGCAAAGTTTTTGGAGTTGTGCGGTTCTACATAAAATTGCTAGGCTGTTCGCCATTGACAGTTAACAGTCAACACTCTCTTTTCAAGTTACAGGTTCATAGCGATCGCTTCTACATCTTCTATAGTCAATCCTAAAGCATCGGCTACTTGTTCTCTATTTAATCCTATACTCAGTAGTCTCGGTACTGCTTGTTGCAATTTTTGTTGTGCAACTTGGGCTTGTTGTTGTGCAACTTGGGCTTGTTGTTGTGCAACTTGAGACTGTGCCATTAATTGCAGAAATGTTATGAAAGGCTGACCATTTGGGTAGGAAAGTTGCCAGTTTTCGCCAGAGACATCAAAGGTAATTTGCAAGCGCGGACTAATCCATTTTTGATCGAAATCTACTGAGTCTAAACCGTATTCACCCCGTAACCAAACTTGTAGTTCATTATTTTCTGGATTGTATAGATAGTATTCCTCTACACCATATTGATTGTAGAACAGCAGCTTCCGGGCCATTTCTACTGATGTGTTCACTGGCGAGAGGATTTCAAATACTACTTGGGGCGGTTGGTTTGCTTCTTCCCACTGTTTATAAGAGGAACGACGACCTTTTGGGCGACCAATGGCAACCATTACATCGGGTGCATATTTAATCTTATTATTGCCTTCAATGGGATACCAAAATAAATCGCCGGCGATGAAAACATTTGGTTCCTCTGCAAAGAGAATATCTAAATTACCTTTAATCAGCACAATAATTTCAAAGTGTTCTGTATTATTTGCCATTGGCTGACCATCGGATTCTGGATAGATAATCTCCGCAGGTGCAGAAGATTCGATTTGGGAAACCATCGCTCTCACCTCTACTCTTGTTTTTATTTTAGGCGATCGCACCAATCACCTGCACACCAGCCGAAACATCTCATGCCCTAGAGCAATTTTATCAGCATTGGAATTTGACAACCCAAGAAACAAGACAAGATTGGTGCTTACGTTATTGTTTAAATCAAGAACAATTAGAACTTTTAGCAACCCGAAAGCTGAGAGTAGAAAAGTTCAATTGTCCGTGTTGAAAAAATAATTTCTGCACAGTTAGATGATTTTATGCGCCAAAGATTGTTGCAAGAAAAATTTGAAGATTGGTTTCAACAACAATTATATCAATTGTCGCCAGAAGAACAAATTTGGATGGGAATTAATAGTAAATCTGCACAGTTACAAGAAGTTGCATAGTAATTTGTTAAGTGAAGAAGTAATAAGTAAACGAACCGCCAAGGACGCAAAGAGCGCAAAGGAAGAATGTAATATCAATAGGATATTGAGCGTTATGGGTTACTAGAAATAGATATAAATTCACAATTTACACAAAGTTTCTCTTTAATTTATTCTTTGCGTCCTTGGCGCTCTTGGCGGTTCGTTAATCAAAACTAGTTGTGCAAGCAAATGAAAAATTTCGCAATGCTGCGGCACTATCTCAAGAAGATTTGTTAGCTAAATTGTTGACTGTTGACAGTTAACAGTTAACTGTCAACAACCACCCCAGTGTAGTTATGCTTTTTTAGCGCGCATTAATTTAGGAACTCCAGAAAATAAACTATTCCAGTGAAAGCGTTGACGGTTCACAGTCAACAATCAACAATCTTCTGTAGAATATTTTTTTACCTGGAATTCCCTTATTACTCATTTTCATTCAGCCGTTGTACGCTCCAAAAATGTTCTGCAAAGGCGACGGCGGGATGAATTGGAGCTTTGGGCTTGGTTTTGAGTACCATAGAAGCTTCATGAGGTAAGCGATCGCTTTTGGTTGAGTTACACTTTTCGCAAGCTGTGACAACGTTATCCCAGCTGTGTTGTCCACCCTTGGAACGAGGTATCACATGGTCGAGGGTTAAACGCTTGCTGCTACCACAGTATTGACAAGTGTGGTTATCGCGCTTTAGTACTTCACGACGATTTACAGGTGGTACTTTCCAGTGTCGTTCTGGATTACCCGTTGTCAAACGAATATGTTCCGGAACTTGTAGTACAACACTAGGCGAACGAACTTCCCACTGCTTTGTACTGCCAAAATCCAATGATTCTGCTTGACCAGTAACTAACAGTACTATTGCTCGTTTGATGTTGATACGTGCTAATGGTAGGTAGTTTTTGGAAAAGACCACCACCGAATTTTGTAGTATGTGTGGTTGCTGAGTTTGCTGCTGGACTTGCATGTGTAAAAGGCTCCTCAAAAAAATAACCCCCACTTTTGGTTGTCAAAAGCGGGGGTCAGGTAGTTGATACGTTTTGCCTGATTATGGGTGCTATGAGACAGTTGCACCTCCCGCTGTGAAAAATTCCATGTGAATTGAGCGCTAGAGCGATGGCTCTAATTATGCTTTCACTGGCATATTGACCCACCAATAACCGATACCTTTCCTCAAAAACAGACGCGCCAAATCCTGTCCCCGAACCCTTGCTTGGTTGACGATGCATCATGGTATCAATGGTTAAAGAGAATTTCCTGATGGTGGATAACATTGTAGTATTTGTAGTCGAAACTAATTTTATAATACAAGTTGTAGTATTTATTTGTCTAGTGTAAAAATTTCTGGGAGATGAAGACAGATAGTAATTAGGGGAATATTTCAAGCTTGAACAGCACATTCTTCAATTATGACACTTTCATCAGGATTAGTTGCCTAAAATGAATCTTTTGTAAAGATATTCGTGAGACTTGACGGACTTAATCTAGGACGGTATTAACTGTATCCATGAATGGGACTATTGGTATTAAATTTAGTACCCTATAAAAGTAGACGTTTTTGTTTCCAGCCAGGGCTACTCGACTATCAGTCTAAGGTTATGCATCCACAACCTGCTTATGGCAGGTTTTATCGTCTTTAAGTTTTATTCGTAGTTTTTTACAAAAATCTGATGACACAAATTCAAACTCTAGCAAAGCGCACAGAAGAACTGCGCCAATTATTACAACAAGCCAGCTATGCTTATTACGTCTTGGATGCTCCCATAATGGAGGATGCAGTTTATGACCAGTTATATCGAGAATTACAACAACTAGAAATTCAGCATCCAGAATTAACCACACCAGATAGTCCCACTCAGCGGGTGGGTGAGAAACCGGCGACTCAGTTTACTTCGGTGCGCCACAACATTCCCCTGTATAGTTTGGAAAATGCCTTTAACATCAGTGAATTGCAAGCTTGGGAACAACGTTGGCGGCGACAAGTACCGAAACTAGACTCAGTAAAATATGTCAGTGAATTAAAAATTGATGGTTCTGCCTTGGCTTTGACATACCAAAATGGCATTTTAGTCAGGGGTGCAACTAGGGGTGATGGGGTGATGGGTGAAGATATCACCCAAAATGTACGGACAATTCGCTCAATTCCGCTACGGTTGAATTTTGAAGGTTTAGAAATTTTAGAAAGGGTGGAAGTTAGAGGTGAGGCTTTTTTGCCGTTGGAAGTATTTAAACAAATCAACGAAGAAAGGCAAAAAGCAGGGGAACAATTATTTGCTAATCCTAGGAATGCTGCGGCTGGTACTCTCAGACAACTAGACTCGCGCATTGTCGCTAAGCGGCGACTAGATTTTTTTGCTTACACCTTGCACATTCCCGGTAGAGATGACGCCAGTATTGCCAATACCCAATGGGAAGCGTTGGAATTGTTAGAAAAAATGGGTTTTCGAGTCAACCCTAACCATAAATTGTGTGCTTCCTTAGAAGAAGTAGCAGAATATTATGAATACTGGGATACCGAACGGCTGAATTTACCTTACATGACTGATGGCGTAGTGGTAAAGTTGGATGCTTTTAAACTCCAAGAACAACTAGGCTTTACCCAGAAATTTCCCCGTTGGGCGGTGGCTTTGAAATATCCCGCCGAAGAAGCACCCACCCGTGTGGAAAATATAGCTGTGAATGTGGGGAGAACTGGGGCGTTAACGCCGTTAGCCCAGATGCGTCCCGTACAACTGGCGGGGACGACGGTTTCCCGCGCTACTTTACATAATAGCGATCGCATTGCTCAATTAGATATCCGCATCGGTGACACTGTAATTGTCCGCAAAGCCGGAGAAATCATCCCAGAAGTAGTTAGAGTACTCAAAGAACTCCGCCCTGCTGACACCGAACCCTTTATTATGCCTACCCATTGCCCAGTATGCGGTCAACCGGTGGTGCGAGAATCAGGTGAGGCTGTGACTCGCTGCGTCAATGCTTCCTGTGCAGCCATTCTCAAAGGTTCCATCGAACATTGGGTAAGCCGTGATGCTTTGGATATTAAAGGTATGGGTGAAAAGTTGGTATACCAACTCGTTGATAAAGGTTTGGTGCATTCCGTTGCCGATTTATATGAGTTGACAGAAGAAAGATTATATGATTTGGAAAGAATGGGCAAAAAATCGGCAGAAAAATTGATCGATGCGATCGCTCAATCAAAAAACCAACCTTGGTCAAGGGTATTGTATGGTTTAGGCATCCGTCATGTAGGTAGTGTGAATGCCCAACTGTTGACTCAAAAATATGCCACCGTAGAAGAATTAGCAGCCGCAAAACAATCAGATATTGAAGGTATTTATGGTATTGGCGCTGAAATTGCTCAATCTGTTTATCAGTGGTTTCGCATTGATGCCAACCAAACATTGATAGAACGCTTGCAAGCAAAAGAATTGCAATTTACTGCCACAGAATCAACAGAAACAGTTAATAATATTAATGAAAAGTTTGCTGGAAAAACTTTCGTAATTACGGGTACATTGCCAACTCTAAAACGCGATGAAGCCAAGACATTGATTCAAAAAGCCGGCGGAAAAGTGACTGATTCTGTGAGTAAAAAAACAGATTATTTAGTAGTAGGAGAAGATGCCGGTTCTAAGTTAGAAAAAGCCATTTCATTGGGAGTTAACCAGCTAACCGAAGCACAGTTATTAGAGATGGCTAATAATTTGTAATTCGTAATTCGTAATTCGTATTTTCTTGAGTTGTTGTATGATGAATTCCTGTCTACAGAGAAGGATGTTCCAAATAGGGATTCATACCAGGAAATGGAGAAGGCATAACTGAAAATCCCACGGCTATTAAACTATCGCTCTTGCTGAGTTTAACAAAAAGCCGTGGGATTCTTGCTTTATGGGGATTCCTTGCTAAGGCGGCTACAAGTTATGATGTTGCACCGCATCTCAACAGCAAGAAGTTTCCATTAATTCCGATTTCAGGGAATTGGTAAAGGGCCTAACTGGTTGAGCGCTGTCGTCAACAGTGACAAGTTTCCATTAATTCCGATTTCAGGGAATCGGTAAAGTATTGGTTGAAAACCCGACTTTGAAGGAAGTTCAGTTTCCATTAATTCCGATTTCAGGGAATCGGTAAAGTTCTAGGGAAAAATGCGGAAGGAAAGTTTGTTCTTGATTGTTTCCATTAATTCCGATTTCAAGGAATCGGTAAAGGGAAGGACACAAAAGAGACCAGTGGAGTAGAAAACGTTTCCATTAATTCCGATTTCAGGGAATCGGTAAAGCAGATTTTACATGCGGTCAATTCGTAGCAAAATTGTTTCCATTAATTCCGATTTCAGGGAATCGGTAAAGTCGTCATAAAGTAGTCTTAGTTTCAGATTTTGATATGCTTGAGTTTCCATTAATTCCGATTTGAGGGAATCGGTAAAGTGGCCGGTCATATTGACGCGGTCTACTCAGCTCTAATGTTTCCATTAATTCCGATTTGAGGGAATCGGTAAAGCGGGTTGAGGGTATTACTAGGCGCTTGCGGCCTAGGGGTTTCCATTAATTCCGATTTGAGGGAATCGGTAAAGCAGAGACATAACTGTGGAAACAGTGCAGCAACCAAAAGGTTTCCATTAATTCCGATTTGAGGGAATCGGTAAAGAGTTCGTTCAGGAGGCTTTGCCCCGCAAGGCTTTCAGCCGCCAAATCGACACACCTCTGAAAAAGACTATATATCTTGTGAAAAATTAAGTCAAACACACACCTCAAACCCTTGTCCTGTAAGGTATCGACACACCTCAACGAGAAATATAGGGTTTTGAAGATTTGGCGGGGTGTGTCGATGAACATCTGATACAAAAATTTTACCGATATAGTTGGGTAAATTTTGGTATTTTTGGTAGTATTCTAGCTAGCATCAATTTGATGAAAAAAACCTCTAAAGTGCTTTTTCCATGAAAAGAAGACAAATTCTTGGCTTTTTGGGTATAGCAATTGCTGGTTTATTGCTAGCAATTATTTTACCACTAGTTACTCCTTCTCGTGTAGTCGCCCAGTCAAACAACATACTTGTGTCAGCCGCTGCTAGCTTAAAAGATGCGCTGGAAGAAATTAAGCCTGTGTACCAACAAAGTAAATCAAATGTGAATATTACTTATAATTTTGGGGCTTCTGGTGCTTTGCAGCAACAAATTGAGCAAGGTGCGCCAGCAGATATTTTTATTTCGGCAGGTAAAAAACAAGTAGATGCTTTAGAACAAAAAGGATTGCTTTTAGCAGGGACGCGTACCAATTTAGCAAATAACCGTCTGGTTTTGGTAGTAGCTCAGGATGTTGTGGGCATCAATAGCTTTTATGATTTAACAGATGCCAAGATTAAAAAAATTGCGATCGGTGAACCCAGAAGCGTACCCGCAGGGCAATACGGTGAGCAAGTTTTAAAGAAATTGCAACTTTACGATCGCCTCAAACCCAAATTAGTCTTTGCTAATAATGTCCGTCAAGTCTTAGCAGCCGTAGAAACTGGTAACGCCGAAGCCGGTCTAGTTTATGCCACTGATGCCAAAATTTCCAATAAGGTAAAAGTTGTAGTTGCTGCTGATGATAAGTTTCACTCACCGATAGTCTATCCCATCGCTGTGGTCAAAAGCAGTAAAAATCCTACTGCTGCCAAGGAATTTGTCCAGTTTTTATCTGGCCCTCAAGCTAAAGATATACTCAAAAAATATGGGTTTATTGTCCCTCAATAGCTAGCAGCTTGTTCTGGATAGGTTTGTAGTCAACATTTTATACCATTTCACAAAATACCTAATACAAATAGATGGTTAAGGGCGTACAGCTGTACGCCGCTACAGCCTATTCATCTGTTCCAAAGATTTTTGCTCATGAATCAAGTTAGATTCCTACACAGCAATCCTAATAATGTCTATTTAAAAAGCATATAAATAGTAAATTTTCTAACTTTTGGTTGATGAGATTGGTAGTTATTCAAAGGAAAATTCTCCTAGATTTCAAAAAAATCTAAAGAAAAATATGTCCAGAATCAAAATTACCGACTTACAACCTGACAACCACATGAAAGAACCCAAACTATTTGAGGCAGATATGATAGCAATCACTGGAGGAATTCAAGTGAGGCTCTTAGGTGATAATTTTGTCAATTTGATATTCAACGGTTTTATATTGACGATTTAAATTGAACAGCAAATTCAAGACACAAAAATTAAGCGTAACCCAGGTATGTGTTGGGTTACGCTTCTTTGTTGTATTTAAAAAGTTTACCCCGCCTTAATACCAATTCACCAAAATAAGTAGGTCAACTTAATTAAACATAAAACAATGGTAGTGGCGTGTCTAGACTAAAATAGTGCATTAATAAATTCTTGTGGGGTGGGCATCTTGCCCGCCTGGACGGGTGAGGACACCCATCCCACAATAAAATCTATTGCAACATTTAAGACTTGTCATGCTACTACATTTATTTATTGACATCTACGTATGACGTTTTTTTAGGTTGAGCTACTTATTAATACACATACAATAACCTGTAGAGCGGCTGTTCGCCCTTACACTTGTATTTGTGTCATTTATAAAGTGAAAAGTCTTAAATAGGGTCTGCCTTCGCGCAGGGTACAGCCGTTGCGTAAGGTAGGGGCGAGGGCGAACAGCCGTTCGCCCGTACAAGTTGTTGTATGTGTATCAATATTACAGTCAACAGGAGCCAGTGCGTTGGATGGGTTAAGAGGCTTGGTAGCGCAGCGTCTCCCTTAATAGATAGAATGGGCGATCGCTGATTTTGTGACATTTACTTCCTGCTTGCAACCTTACTTCCCTTAGATGCAAGCCAAGCAACTGCGGGAAAAATTGATTCAATACGCCGCCGACACCAAAGACAATACGGTGAGTAACACGTTTGTGCAGTTGTTGAGAACGAGATAATTCGTAATTGGTAATGGGTTACACCCCTGCTCCTATCTTGCCAACTATTATTCTTGATGTTAATGTGACCACTGTTACTACTTTTAGGCTAAAAAATGTCGTCACTAACCATTACATTTATAATACCAGACGCTATGCAGATATCTGCGTGCAATTTGGTACAAGGCCCTTTGAAATTGCACAATTCCACTCTCTAGAAAGATGCAAAGATGCAATTTGAATGAAGAT
The DNA here is from genome assembly GCF_002608075.1 of Nostoc linckia z4. Lineage (GTDB taxonomy): Bacteria > Cyanobacteriota > Cyanobacteriia > Cyanobacteriales > Nostocaceae > Nostoc > Nostoc linckia. The sequence goes on along the minus strand of NZ_LAHA01000024.1, from coordinate 64,393 downwards.
GAGCGGATGCGGGTGTTTATTTGGTAATCCTTGATTAACAGTAAACCAAACACCATCTGCTCAGATTCTATCTGAAGGTGAATTAAGTTTAACTTAATTATTGATTATTTAATTAAATAATTTAATCAGAAGTTAGAGGCAAAAAATTGTTTTGTGTTGAATAAACTTGACAATATGCAAACATCGAGCGATAAGTAAGTGTGACTCACAAAAAATATATAGCAATCCCAAATAATTGCTGAGATGTTATATGTTAGAGTCCTTGACTGTCAACCGTTAACAGTCAACAGTCAACAGTCAACACCAATATGTTTCAAAACTGAAATAGGATTCCTATATGCAAATAATACTTTTGGTAATTGATTTTTAGATATTAAAGATGTTAATATCTTGAAATAAGTTGATTAGGGGTTGATTATTTTGAATAATTAACTTCTAATTTATCAAAGACAAAAATTGATTAGTCTTGCCAATGGATAGATTAGCGGTGTAAAAGGGCTATGAGTCTGGGTATCTAGACTTGATACCAATAAATTCATTAGGTTACATAGGAGTGAATAACCATGAGCAACTTAACATCTCCACAACCCGAAGTACAAAAAACGCAGAAAAAAAGCTTAGTTGCAGATAAAAAAGCTCGAACTACAGATGATATTGTGCGTATTTATCTGCAAGAAATCGGACGTGTAGATTTGTTGACTCGCGAGCAAGAGGTTATTTTTGCCCAACAAGTGCAGCAGATGATGAATTTATTAGCGGCTAAGGAAGAATTGGCTGTGAAACTAAACCATCAACCCACCTTGCAAGAATGGGCAGACAAAGCGAACTTGAGTGTTGAAGAGTTGCAGCAACAGCTAAGTCAAGGGCAGCAAGCCAAGCAGAAAATGATTCAAGCTAACCTGAGGTTAGTAGTAGCTGTGGCGAAAAAATATCAGCACCGCAACTTGGAATTTATGGATTTAATCCAAGAAGGAACTTTGGGTTTAGAACGGGGAGTAGATAAATTCGATCCGGCTCTTGGTTATAAGTTTTCAACCTATGCTTATTGGTGGATTCGTCAAGGAATCACACGAGCGATCGCTCAACAAGGACGTACAATTAGACTACCAATTCACATCTTTGAAAAACTGAATAAAATTAAGCGGGTACAGCGTGAATTATCTCAACAATTAGGTCGCGTTCCCAGCACAGCCGAAATTGCCGAAGCCTTGTCATTGACACCAAGTCAAATTCGTGAGTGTTTATTTTTAGCGCGTCAGCCCTTTTCCCTAGAAGCGCGAGTGGGGGAACAGCAGGATACAGAATTACAAGACATATTGCAAGATGACGGACTGTCTCCAGAAGACTACGCCGCCGAAGAATCCTTGCATCAAGATTTACAAAACTTATTATCAAAGCTATCTCCCCAACAGCGAGAAATATTAACCTTGCGTTTTGGCCTCACAGATGGACATGAACTTTCTTTAGCACAAATTGGCGATCGCATGGGCATTAGCCGAGAACGGGTACGTCAGATAGAACAAAAAGCTCTCAGTCTTCTCAGGCGTCAAAAGGAACAAGTACGCAGTTATCTAGCTAGCTAAGATTGTTTTTGGGACAGAATTCAGAACTCAGAATTCAGAATTCAGAACTCAGAATTCAGAATGAGTGAAAAATCAATCATCTTTGTAGGCGTTTTTGATTTTGTTCTACGGCTTAATTAATTGATTCTGTGAGCGTAGCGAATGTAACCTAGACCATTCTGACTCCTGAATTCTGACTCCTGAATTCTGACTCCTGAATTCTGAATCCTGAATTCTGACTCCTGAATTCTGACTCCTGAATTCTGACTCCTGAATTCTGACTCCTGAATTCTGAATTCTTATAATATACGTATTTGAAAAAAATTTTGATTATGAGTAGTTCGCAAACACTACAACAATTACAGGCGCAATGGATAACGCCGGAAAACTTTTCGCTTTATGGACAAGTAATCTTGGCGAGTCAAGATGGCAAAGCTTATGATACCGAAGATGCTCAATTAAACCTGCAAAATGGAACTCCGCGATTTTATATCATGCGGTTGAATAAAAGGGGGCGAAGATTTCATAAAATTACTCGCCACCTACAATGTACTCAATGTTTGGGTTCTTTGGAAGGCAAAGATTGGTTAATTGCAGTTTGTCCGCCAAATAATGATTTAAATCAACCAATTTTAGAAAAAATTGCTGCTTTCCGCATTCCTGGCAATTGTTTTATCAAATTACATCAAGGAACTTGGCACGCTGGGCCATATTTTGAGCATGAAACTGTGGATTTTTACAATTTAGAACTGGCTGATACAAATGTGGTAGATCATTTCACCCATGATTTTCTCAACAGTCATCAGTTAGAGTTTGAAATGGTCTAAGAGACTGGCGTTTTGTGTCACAATCTTAGGGACTTCCAAGTAAAAAAATATTCCACAGAAGATTGTTAACTGTTGACTGTTGACTGCTGAGTGTCAACCGTCAACGACCCCAAGCGGAATAATTTATTTTTTGGAGTTTTCTTAAGGTAAATTGTAAGAGTAGTGGCCTGTCACATTAATTTTGTAGTAAAAAATGTTCGTAGTAAGGACTTTAGTCCTTGATTTTTAAGCACTGAAGTGCTTACTACAAACTCATCAAAACTAATGGGACAGACCAGTAGAAACCTAACCACTAAAATTTGCATGGTAGATCGAGTGTAACGTCCATCGCTCTCAAAGCTAGATTGTCGCCATGAGCAACTCAACAATAAATGAGAATAAAACTCTCCCCAAAAAGAAAGGCCGTTCCCTTCCGCCAAAACTGATTATTTGGCTGGGAATGTTTGTTTGGACGACCCTTTGGCGGATAATGATGTCAAAGCTTGCTCCCACCAATAAATCGGGAGCATACATTCGTCCAAGTAGCCAATTTCGCAACTTCATCGGTACAGAAGAGGGGAATCCTTACCAACCGGCAGCCGGACGTTATAGACTTTATGTTGGGTTGGGTTGTCCTTGGGCACACCGAACTTTAGTAGTGCGATCGCTCAAAAAACTCCAAGCGGTAATATCAGTATGTATCGTTTCTCCTTCTCCCATTGAAGGCGGTTGGATATTCAACGAAGAAGAACAAGGTTGTCGTACCTTAGTTGAATTTTATCAACGAGCAGAACCGGGTTACAGTGGGCGCGTTACTGTTCCCATCCTCTGGGATAATCAAACCCAAACCATCGTTAATAATGAGAGTTCAGAAATTATTGTTATGCTCAACTCTCAAATGAACGAGTTCGCTGATAATCCCACATTAAATCTTTATCCAGAAGAACTCAAAGAAAAAATTGACTGGTGGAATGAGAAAATTTACCACGCGGTAAATAACGGCGTGTATCGCTGTGGCTTTGCTCAAAGCCAAGAAGCGTATAACCAAGCCTGTAACGAACTATTTGCAACTCTTGATGAAATTGAGATTGCATTGCAAACTCATCGATATCTGTGCGGTGACAATCTCACACTTGCAGATGTGCGTTTATTTACCACGTTATTTCGCTTTGATAGCGTTTATTACAGCTTGTTTAAGTGTAATCGCCGACGCATTCGAGACTACGAAAATCTGGGAGCTTACCTCAGAGATTTATATCAGCTTCCTGGTGTTGCTGACACCTGCGATGTAGAAACAGTAAAACGCGACTACTACGGTAACTTGTTTCCACTCAACCCCGGTGGAATCATTCCCGATGGCCCTGATATGTCCTATCTAAATCAACCACATAATCGCGATCGCATCAGCAAAGCAAATGCGTTATAAGTTACTCTGAATTCTGAATTCTGACTCCTGAATTCTGTTGAAAAAAATACCCCGATGGCTGCATAACAAAGTTGGTGCAATGGTGAACCAAATTAATCGAGTTGCTATTGTCGGTGGAACTCATGGTAATGAGTTTACAGGGGCTTATTTAATCAAAAAATTTGCCCAGTTTCCCGAATTGATTACTAGACCAAGTTTTGAAACAGTTACTCTGTTAGCAAATCCCCAAGCTTTTGCAGCAGCAAGGCGATATATAGATAAGGATTTAAACCGCTGTTTTCTCAGAAAAGATTTACAAAATCCAAATCTCAATGGTTACGAAGAATTACAAGCCAAATCAATTAAAAATCGCCTAGCAACAAAAGGCGACAAACAAGCAGATTTCATATTAGACTTACACAGCACAACATCTAACATGGGTCTGACAATTATTTTAGTCAACACTCATCCCTTTAACTTAAAATTGGCTGCTTATTTAAGTGAAATTAATCCTTTAGTTAATATTTATTACTGTGCTTTTGAATCAATTGCAGAAAATCCATTTGTGAATTCTCTGTGTGAATTAGGCTTTGCCATTGAAGTTGGCCCCATAGCCCAAGGTATTTTAAAAGCAAAATTGTTCCAACAAACAGAGGAACTGATTCATGGAGTTCTAGATTACATCGAACAATTTAATCAAGGTCAGATTTTCACAACTAAGGAAGCATTAACCCTCTATCATCACTTATCTGTTATAGACTACCCAAAAAAAGATGATGGCACAATCTTTTGCATGATTCATCCACAGTTGCAAGATAAAGATTACCAAGCCTTGAATCCAGGAGATCCGATGTTTCTCACTTTTGATAACAAAACAATTGTGTATCAAGGAGAATCCACTGTTTGGCCTGTTTTTATTAATGAAGCTGCTTACTACGAAAAAGGAATTGCAATGGCTTTTACTAAGAAAGAGCAATTAAAAATCGATGATTTATGATATGATTTAATTACGATATGAACCCAAATATAGATACTAGCAACCGCTAATCTCTATATTTGGGTTTAAATATCACAGAATCATTCTCATACATGAAATTAGCAACGCTTTATTTCTGATAATGCAGGCTCTATCAGTAGAGATTTACCTATCTATTCATTATAAAAACTATCTACCCTGATCTCCCGCCAAATATCAGAAGCTTGCCAGCCTGAGTTTCCCACAGATTGAACTAAAGGATTGTCACGTACTGGAATATAATTAGGCTCTTTATATTCAGCACTAAAAAGTGGGTATTCCGGAGTCACGAGTGGTTCCTCTTCAAGCACAGGTTCGGAAAAATCAGCAGTTTGGCCTTGAAGAATCTGTTCTTCAGCTTCTTCCATTTCCTTCATCTTCTTGAGAGTTAGCTTTTCAGATTTTTTGATGATTTTCATATATTCGGAAAGGTTTGGAAAAGTGGTCATAAAAAAAGAGAATTTGAGTGTTCATTCTTAGAGAAGCTGATATCGCCTTGCAACAAGGTTCAACCAGACTCATTAGGATACTGTGATACAGTTTAGTACTGAACAATTGGACAGAATAAACACAATACACCAAATTTGTGGAAAATACGAGTACTCTGCTGAAGAATTTATAACAATAAATATTGCGATTTGCTATCCTCGCACAACAGCTTAAGTTGACACCAATGTGCAACGCCCCCTTCTTATAGGTATAGCCCTAATTGGGTTAAGTTAATGTAAGATTCGCGGATTTGGGAATTTGGAGTTAGTGTGCCTTCAAACTGAACCACTCCAACGGCTTCAACCATTTGATGATTATATTTTTCTGTTTCCTCTGGCGATCGCAACGATTGTTTATTCCAAGATGGAAAAATACTGACTTCCATGCCATCCTCAAGTATGATACGGGCTTTTATATAAATACCTTGAAAACCTGGAATTCCCGTAAATTTTCCATCAGGTTTCCAAGTTCTTGATATATAACGCCCAATGAGTTTGACTTTTTCACCATTGAGACGAACTAAATCACCACGTGTTTTGACTATTTCCAATTGGTTTTCAGCAGTTTCTTGGTAAATAACTATAAATCCAGATGTACAGACGTTGCAATGCAACGTCTTTACAAAAAATTTTCACATCACATCACGCAAATGGTTTTCATACATCTGATTAGCAACGCCAAAGAGACAATCGTTGCCTATTGCAGATGTTTCTTGAGTTCAGCAGCCGCCTGCACAAAAAGAGAACGTGTTGCTGGAAGCTCGGCTAAACCATTCAATAGTCCGAAGTCATGAATCATACCGTTGTATCGCACAGTTGTCACGTTTACCCCAGCTTCATCGAGCTTGCGCCCATAGGCTTCACCTTCATCATGCAAGATATCGCTTTCTGCAAGCTGAATTAACGCTGGAGGTAATCCTTTGAGTTGCTCAACGGTAGCTTGTAGGGGAGAGGCATAGATGTCTTTGCGTTTTTCTGGGTCAGCGATGTACATGTCATACATCCACTTCATCAAAGATGAAGTCAAGAAACGTTTCTCGCCAAATTGCTGATAAGAATTTGTTTCAAAATTAGCGTCTACAATCGGCCACATCAGGATTTGCAACTTAATGTGGGGGCCGCCTTTTGCCTTCGCCATCAAAGTCGTTACCGCCGACATATTACCGCCGACACTGTTTCCAACTATTGCCAGATTCTTACCATCAACACCAATCTCTTCACCATGCTCAGCGACCCATTTGGTAGCAGCGTAGATTTCATTAATAGCTTGTGGATATTGAGCATCTGGAGTTCGAGTGTAGTTGACAAAAACACCTGCAAAACCTGAAAGCACAACGAGATCGCGAACCATACGCTTATGTGTTGGATAATCGCCCAGCACCCAACCGCCGCCATGAATAAAGATGAAAACAGGCAATATACCTTTGACACCTACAGGTCGCACGATATTGAGCGTAATGGAATAACCCTCAGCAGCAATGGTTTTTTCAGACTCTTCAATGCCTGAAAGGTCTACTTGAACAGAAACCTGTGCATCCACCAGTACTTGACGCGCTTCCAGGGGAGGTAATGTCTCTAAAGGTACACCACCTGAATTCAACACTTCCAAAAATGCCTTCGTTTCCCTAGAAAGGCGCGGATCGTCTGCGACTTCCAATATTTTCACCGCTTGGGAGTTGACTTGAGAAATCATACATTCTCCTTGTATCGATGGATGGTAAACAATCTTTGAACAAATCTATTTATTGAATTGATACGCAGTTGCATTCAAACAGAATATTCTCACTCCCCACTCCCTACTCCAATTACTATCTTGGACTGCTACTTAGTATGAGATATGTTTCTGCCACCACTTTTAACTAATACTATTAATTCTCAATAATTTCTATAAAAACCTACTTATTTATTTAATAGTTATTCAATAGTTTATATGTACTAATTTTCATTAGTTCTGTTTATTTTCCATCTCTCCATAAAACTACTAGTAGTCTGACAAGTTAACTTTGCTGAGTGAGGGCTGGGGAAAGGGAAAGGGGAAAAGGGTAAGGGATTTAAAACCTTTCCCCTTTACCCTTTCCCCTTTACCCTTTACCCTTTAACCTTTACCCAACCTCCACCTAACATTTTTGGGTTGACAGACTACTGCATAAATCCATAACCCCAAACCTATTGATTGAGTGAAGGAATTCAATCCTCAAAACCACGCTCACATTAAAGGAAAACTGTTATGAAAACACAAATATTCTTGAGTCTCGCTTGTTCTATGTCTGTGTTCGGTTCTATCCTTCTCCCAGCTACCGCCCAACCAGTAACCATTCAGCCGCTACAAACAACCCAAGCAGTGTCTCAAGAAATTAACATTCCTCAAGACACAGCAATTATTGTTTCATTTCCAGCCTCTGTCACCGTAGATGTGGGACAAAAAAAGGATTATCCCCTTACTGTTCCTTTAGCTAGCCCCATTCAAGATAGTTTAGGTAATGTTGTAGCCCCAGAAAATACTCCTGTAACTATTATTCTCAAACCCACTGATGGCGGCGCAAAAATTATTGCCCAATCATTAGTTGTCAAAGGTCGAATTGTTTCAATCAAAGCATCAAGTCAAATGATTCCCGGTACTACCATTACCCACATGCGAGCTAATGACAAAGCTGTTGAAAATGGCTCTGTTTGGGGTAGGATTGGTGGAAGCACCTTAGGCTTTATCAGCCAAGGCGATCCCGACCAGTTTGACCGGGGAGCAATGTTAGGAAGCGCCGTTGGATTAATTTCTGGCTTACGTTCTGCTGAAAATACCCGCATTGTCCAGATTCCCCAAAGCAGTGTTTATGTTTTATCCCTAGAGGCTCCTATTCAATTGTCTACTCGTTAGTCCAATTTTGGTTAACAAAAACTACAGTAGAAGTCAGAAGTCAGAAGTCAGAAGTCAGAATTCAGAAGTCAGAAGTCAGAATTCAGAAGTCAGAAGTCAGAATTCAGAAGTCAGAATTCAGAATTCAGAATTCAGAAGTCAAAAATTATACCTGACTACTAGACATAATTTGTGCCTTTCACTAACTTGAAATCCGCTGTATCGCAGTTGAAGCCCAGTTTAGGACATAACCCGATCTAAAACCCCAACACTAATAGACTTTTTTTGCCTATTGCCTATTGCCTATTGCCTATTCCCTATTCCCTGCTATATTACTCCCGAAAGTGGGTGCAGTATTGTTAAATGAAAGCTATGCCTAGTTTCAGTTTTGAGATATCTTTCTTGTAAGGGTTGCCACTGCTGCCAAGACTGGTAACGATTTTCAGTTAATAAATTAACAAGGGTAGGTAGCTGAGTTTGAATTTCTGACTTGAAGATATCTCCAAGCCACTCACCTAAAACGACGCTATCTTGCATCGTACCCAAAATTTCTTGCATATTTTTGACTTCTGTAATGTAAGCGGCGTAAGACTCGCCATATAGTTCAGTAAATAATTCCATTTGGTAGCGTATACGTTTAGCTTCTTTTCGCAAACTATGTAGAACTTCACCTTCGGTTGTCAATTGTTGTTCTATTTTTTCCCGTTCCCAATTTTTCTTGATTCTTACCTCTGATTCCACAAATTCAGTGCCAATTAACCAACCCGGATGCAGTAAAAAATTACTCACTTCAGGTAAAAGTAAATCTGGTAGTACTTGCTGAATGGTAACTGATGCTAAAGGGTGATAATTGGGTTTATCTAACCACTTTTCTAATCCTTCTTTCAAAGACTTATAAGGCTCATCCTTTAAAGTTTTTTGCACGTTTGAAAGTACGTCTTCCCGTTGTTTGGCCAAGGCTTCAAAAGCTGTTTGCAATGAGCCTTGTTCTTTACGAGGTAAATTTGGTTTGTAATTATTTTCCAAACTTTCTTTGAGTACGTCTAAATCTCTGAGACTACCAAGACGACGAGCTATTTTTCCAATATTTTTATCGCTTACTGGTTTGGGCAAATCTATGGCTATCCCAAACCTCGTTACAGCTGTGCGTAGACGACGCATTCCCACTCGCATTTGATGGAGTGCTTCTGGATCTTCATCTTTCTTTACTGATTTTTCCCACTTCAAGGTTTTCTTAAAGTGTTTTTGAATCGCTTGGTAGGCGTAGTCTCCTAGAGTTTTTATTGTGGGTTGTGTGGCTAATTTCATAATTAATCTTAATGAGATACCTAATCAGGTTATTGCATAATAACATTAGTTAAAAACTTGTACCTGCTTTTAATATTTTTATTAAAAAATGCTAGGAGATTGTTATTATACTTTCGATAGATATAAGTCGTTTTATCGTCTATAAAAATATCTATCATAAGTATAAATAGCCAAGTTTCCTATAGCAATGCCAAATAATTTGTGAAATATTATGTGTTAGGGTTGTTGATTGTTAACCTTTGACAGTTAACAGTCAACAGTCAATAATTAACACCAATATTTTTCACAACTGAAATAGGATTGAGTGCTATGGGATTCGTCCTTGATTTTTGAAAAAACTCAGTACACTTTGATTCTTTCTTGCCTATTCCCTGTTCCCTCCCTATCGCGCTTGCGCTGCGCGAACGCGCACCACACAAATAATTTCAGAAATCAAAGCGGATTCCTATATATGATTTGATATTAATAAACATTTTGAGATTATTTATTTGATGTTAAGTCTTATATTATAGTAACAAAATGGATATTGTTGCAACTCTGTAGATGGTTGAAAATGTCAAACTCACAACTGCTTAATCAAGTTTTATTGACTTTTGTAGATAATTTTCAAGAACACAGACAAGAGTTGTCGGCGGTGGTATTAACACATCAGAGGTATTTATGGTTGGGGTCAGATGAAAGTTCAACAATTGAACGTTTATCTTTAGTTGATGCTGATAAATTTACAGACCATCAACAATTTAGAGTAGCAGAATTTATCAGTTTGCCTGCACCAGAAGACCAAGAAATTGATATAGAAGGACTCGCTTACAGCGATTATTACTTATGGTTTGTTGGTTCTCACAGCTACAAACGCAAAAAACCAAAACCTGACAAAATTGATACAAAAAACCTTAAAAGATTAGCAAAAATTGAATCAGAACCCAACCGTTACCTCTTAGGACGGATTCCTTTAATAGACGGCAAGTTATTCTCATCTTGCCCACACCCCCAAAAGCCAGATGTGCAGTTAAATGCTGCTAAGTTAGAGGTTACTAGTCAAGGTAACTTACTGATGGCAGCTTTGCTAGAAGACTCTCATTTAGGGTCATTTATCAAAGCAGCAATTCCAGGGAAAGATAATGGCTTTGATATTGAAGGCATTGTCGCTTATCAAAACCGTATTTTTCTTGGTTTGCGCGGCCCTGTATTGCGGGGTTGGGCTATGGTAGTGGAAATCGAATTAGAAGATTCTAGTCCTGGACTGATGAAATTAAAGCAAATTGGAGAAACCCAGGAACTATATAAAAAGTATTTCATTTGGTTAAACGGTTTGGGAATTCGGGATTTGTGCCTAGATGGACAAGACTTGTTAATTTTAGCCGGCCCAACAATGGATTTAGATGGGGCCATACAAGTTTATCGCTGGAAAAATGCTGTAAATCTGCAACAAAATGCCTTCATTAATCCAGATTTTGTCAGAGATATTCCCTATGGAAATCGAGAAGATCGTGCTGAAGGAATTACACTTTTTCAGGATGTCATCGGCATACCTTCGCTACTAGTGGTTTATGACTCGCCGGCAAAAACTAGATTGGTTGGTGATGGCGGTGTCATAGGAGATGTGTTTGGTTTGAGTAGCGATCTTATTTGATTTGTGAACTTAGTTGTGGAGGAAGGGATTGAAGAAGAATTCAGAAATCAGAATTTAGGAGTCAGAATAAATCAGTCGGGTATTATTGACTGTTAACTGTCAACCGTCAACTGTCAACAGCCAACACAAAAAAATATACGATCGCTGATGTCAGATTGTTAAAGGTTGGTAGAAATTGCTTGTACGGGACAGGTGGGAATACATTGTTCGCAAACAATACAACGCGATCGCGTGAAGGTTAACTTATATGTCTCTGGGCTGAGACTGAGGGCTTCTGTAGGACAAACCCCAGTACATAAGCCACAGTGGACACACACATCTGGATCGATGGCAATTTCCCCTAAGGAATGAGAAACATTAACATGGCGCGATCGCATCCATTCGATGGCCGCATCTAATTGATCGATGTCTCCCGATAGTTCTAATACCAATTTGCCAATTTGATTGGGGGCAACTTGGGCGCGGATAATATTGGCAGCGACATTAAACTCTTTAGCCAGTACGTAGGTTACTGGCATTTGTACGGCACGTTTAGGGAAGGTGAGGGTTACTCTTTTTTTCACAGGTTTAGCAGAGGCTTTTTTCTGTTGTAGCGTATTCAGAGTTTTATGACTTCAAAGCTGGTTAAGTAATTTGAAGATGAAATTTATTTTTTTTCGTCTGTCATCTACCATAAGATATATACTTGTATGCAATTAAGATGAATACTTAATCAATAATTCCTACCTGGGGTTGAACGACTTCAAACTGTAGATTAAAGATGATTTTGGTGTTGAATTTCGCTCTTTCACCAATTTATTTTCACCATAGACAATCACCAAACCTCAAAATTTTGGCACTAGAGAAATACACTGTAGGGTATGCCCCTGCTTAATCAGGTATTTTTTAAAATAGAATTACAGTAGAAGAATCCAGAGGTGATGATGAAGTTAACCTTAAGGAAACATTCATTGTAGGTATTGTATTTGCAGCTTGCCAAGCAAGTGGAAAAGATTCAAGTAAAAATCAATCAATATTGATATTTATGAATGAGTATTGACCTAAAAGAGCAAATTTCTAGAAAATGCTTTAAAATTCAACGTTGATATTAATTATTTTGCTATGGAAACTTACAGCGTTGACTGTTAACAGTCAACAGTCAACAGTATACTATGGAATATTTTTTTACTTGCAAGTCGTGATTTAAATTTTGCTGGTTACTTGTTCTATTTGAAAAGCATTTAAAATGAAAATTTTAATTGTAGAAGATGATGAATTAAATGCCTATTTACTCACCTCAGTTTTGACTAACCAAAACTATGCTGTTGAAGTTGCAGCTGATGGTGACATTGCTTGGGATTTCATTCAAACTTGTGATTTTGATTTAATCCTCTTAGATGTCATGTTGCCCAAGTTGGATGGCATTAGCCTTTGCCGACAGATTCGGTCTCATGGTCTGCAAGTGCCAATATTATTATTGACAGGGTGTGATAGCGGTCATGAAAAAGCCATCGGATTAGATGCAGGGGCAGATGATTATGTAGTTAAACCCTTTGACCAAGAAGAATTAGTTGCTCGCGTCAGGGCGTTATTGCGTCGTGGAAGCATAACCTTGCAACCCATTCTAGAGCGTGGTAATTTGCGCTTAGACCCTAGCAGCTGTGAAGTTAATTATGCAGGAAATCTGTTGCCACTCACCCCAAAAGAGTATTCTCTCTTAGAACTATTCTTGCGAAATACTCAGCGAGTGTTTAGCTGCGGCATGATATTAGAACATCTTTGGTCTTATGAAGATACTCCACAAGAAGAAGCTGTTCGCACCCATATCAAAGGATTACGACACAAACTCAAAGCCGTAGGAGCGCCCAGCGACTTCATTGAAACAGTTTATGGTATCGGTTATCGTTTGAAACCACTGGAAGAGGTAGGGGAGACAAGGGAGAAAGCTGGAGCCAATGCCCAATGCCCAATGCCCAATGCCCAACCACAACAGCAAACACTAATGCAAGTTGCCGAAATTTGGCAACGTTATCAAGGACGGGTGGAGGAGCAGGTAAAGGTGTTGGAGCAAGCGATCGCTGCTTTATGCCAAAATAATCTCAAACCTGAACTTCAAAGCCTTGCAGCTAAAGAAGCGCATACCTTGGCAGGTTCGTTGGGTACTTTTGGCTTGACTCTTAGCTCAAAATGGGCGCGGAATATCGAGTTGTTACTCAGTTGTGGTCAAACTTTGAGTACGTCTCAAATCAACAACCTCCAAACTTGGGTAAAATTTTTGCGTCGGGAAATTCAAGAAAAAAATGCAGCGCTCAAATCTGCACCAACAACTACACAGCTATTAGACACCGCAACCCAGACGGCACTAAATCCCTCCAACACAGAAACCAAAGTATTGATTGTGGACGACGATCCCCAAATTCAAGCATTTTTGCAAAGCTTACTTACTCCTTGGGGACTCAAAGCCATTGCTCTTGAAGATCCGCGTCAGTTTTGGCAAACCTTGGAAGCAGTTGCACCAGATTTACTGGTTTTAGATGTGGAACTACCATTCATTAATGGTATTGAACTTTGTCAGATAGTACGCAACGATTCACGCTGGAGTGAGTTACCAATCCTCTTTCTCACAGTGCATAACGATGCCGAAATAGTCAATGAAGTATTTAGCATTGGTGCTGATGACTTTGTGAGCAAGCCCATTATCGGGCCAGAATTAGTAACCAGAATTGTTAATCGTTTAGAACGGGTAAAATTGCTGCAACGCGTAGCCCAAAGCAATGAAGCAGGGAAAAAACAAAGATGGCGAGCAGAGGGAAAAGAATTACTACAACTTCCCCAGTATCTGTCAACAGTCCCCAATCTCCAAGCCATCAACGAACTGGAATTGAGAGTAGCAGAACGCACTGCTGAGTTAATTACCCTGAATCAACAGTTGCAGTCACAACTGGATGAACTTCAGCGGACACAGGAAGAATTACGTTTTTCTCAAGCTCGATTTGCCCGAATTTTAGACATCGCGGATGATGCAATTATTTCTATCAATGGTTTTCAATGCATCACATTGTTTAATCAAGGAGCAGAGAAAATTTTTGGCTACTCTGCCCAGGAAGTAATTGGACAAAAGCTTGACTTACTGTTGCCATCGCGCTTTTACGACGTACATCATCAGCATGTGATGGACTTTGGGAAATCTCCTAATCTTGCCCGCCGTATGGGAGAACGCCGGGAAATATATGGTCGCCGCAAGGATGGCACTGAATTTCCAGCTGAGGCTTCCATCTCCAAAATCGATATGAATGAAGAAATATTTTACACAGTTATATTACGTGATGTAACTGAGCGCAAGCAAATCGAACGGATGAAAGATGAGTTTATCTCTGTTGTCAGCCATGAACTACGCACCCCTTTAACTTCAATTCATGGTTCTCTGGGAATGCTAGCTAGTGGTTTGTTACCAACGGACTCAGAACAGGGAAAACGCTTGTTGCAAATTGCTACTGATAGCACTGAACGTTTAGTACGCTTAATCAATGACATCCTCGATATTGAACGCATTGAGTCGGGTAAGACGAAAATGGAACGAGCAATCTGCAATATCGTTGACATCATCACTGAAGCAGTAAATGTCATGCAGCCTTTAGCTGATAAAGCAGGAGTAAAGCTAGTGATTTCCGATGTCTCTGGTCAAGTATGGGCAGATTGCGATCGCATTGTTCAAACTTTAACCAACTTATTAAGTAATGCCATTAAATTTTCCTCTCCTGGGTCTACAGTTTGCTTACAAGTCCAACAACAAGGTGACGAAGTTTTGTTAAAAGTCAAAGACGCTGGACGCGGTATTCCAGCTGACAAACTTGAGAGTATCTTTGAGCGGTTTCAACAAGTTGACTCTTCTGATTCCCGCAATCATGACGGTACTGGTTTGGGCTTAGCAATTTGTAAAAGCATTATGCAACAGCATGGTGGACGTATTTGGGCTGAAAGTGTATTAGGACAAGGTAGCACTTTTTACATTACTCTGCCGTTAATTAGGACTTCTGCAAAAAGAGATAAAAGCAACCAATTACATTCAGTAAATAAAACATTTGCAGACAACCATCTATTAGAGTCAGTCAGACAAGTGTTAGCAGAATCTCCCCAGGGAATCCGTGTTTTGATTGTTGAAGACGATACCGATTTAGCTCAACTGCTGATCACTTTATTTGAAAAGCACAAAATTGAAACCTTTTTAGCCAAAACTGGACGGGAAGCCATCCGACTGAGTCAAGAAGTGAATCCTGACTTAATGATTCTTGATTTAATCTTGCCAGAGAGTGATGGTTTTGCAGTGGTGGATTGGCTACAACAGCATAATCATCTGTGTAATACTCCTGTGCTAGTATACTCAGCTAAGGATTTGGATGAATCCGAACACAATCGACTGAAGTTAGGGCATACAGAATTTTTGACCAAGGGGCGTGTGACTACTGAGGGATTTGAACAACGGGTGATGGAGTTGCTTCAACGAGTTACTCACAACCGAAAAGAGGATAGCGATGATACCAATGAAGCGAATTCTAGTGGTTGATAACGAACAGTATATTCAAGAAGTTGCCAAGATTTGCTTAGAAACAGTGGCAGGTTGGAAAGTGGAGACAGCTGGTTCTGGTAAGGAGGGTATAATTAAAGCCGAAACTTACCAGCCAGATGCGATTTTATTGGATGTAATGATGCCAGATATGGATGGTATTGCCACCTTTGAAAAATTACAAGCAAATCCCCTAACCAAGGCAATTCCGGTAATTTTATTAACTGCTAAAATCCAGGCTTCCGATCGCCGTCGCTATGCTCAAATAGGAATGAATGGTGCGATCGCTAAACCCTTCAATCCCTTAGAATTAGCTCAACAAGTAGCAGCAGCTGTGGGATGGAATTTAGAGAATTAATCAGCTGATGCGCTTTTAAATTGCATAACTCATTAGTAAAGATGCGGGGATGCGGGGACGCGGGGACACGGGGACACGGGGACGCGGGGACACAAAGATGCAATTTGAATGATGATTAGCTTATCTAAGTCCAATTTTGGATCGATCTGGCGTTAGTCAATCCAAAATCCAAAATCTAAAATCTAAAATTTAAAATCCCCCAATAATTCTTGATTAGGCGTTAACTGAGTTTGAAAACGGCTGTAAACAATTTTGGTTGGATACCAAGAACAAAACCAGTAGGAATCTTGAATAATTTGGTAATCACTACTAGCATTTGGTAACTCAAACTTCACCAAACTTAAGTTATTTAATCCAACTACTTCTTGCCCTTCTTGGAACCAGCGAGATTTCCAAAACATTAGAGGTTGTAAATATCGGATTTGGGAATTTTTCGCTCGTTTCCAAGGAGCGATGAATGATGATAAATCTGCTGTACATTCAGAAGTTTGAGCGCTTTGGCGAATCATCCATTCCAGGACACAATACCAGTCAGGGCCAGTTAATTGCTGTTGTTGGTGCAGCCGATTTTTGTGGTAGCGTTTGGCAGTGAAGGTATCGCTGTGTAATTTTTTTCCAGCAATTTCTACCATGTTGGCTGGATTCATCCATCCAATCCAATATCGTAGTTTTTCTGGTAATAACCAATGTTTCATTCGTGTATGAATGAGCTTTGTTAGTGCTTCTTCATTCTTTAGAGCACTAGAAGTTAACTGTACTAAAACCGATGAAGAATCACCATGAATACGTGCATAAGACAAGCGAGCCGCAAAACTATAATGAATATCTCCAGATAAAATAATCACTTGTTGACGTTGCTCAAATAAAGTATTGAGAAATTTACCCAATGCTTCAACATTGATGTTCCAAGCATCACCAACATCGGTGGAAAAAACTTTCTCTTGTTGTAAATTCCAATGATGAATCCAATCAATCACTTGCGAACCAAATACATTAGTGGGTGCAATTACAAATGTGGTTTGATTGTGAGTATCTTCAGCGATTTTTCGTAAAGGTAAAACTAGTTGTTGCTCAAAAGCTTTTGGACATAGCAGCATCGGTGGGGCGATGGCTTTTTGATCGGCTGGGTAACCCCGCCAAGTGCGCGTATCCAAAACAATCACTTCATGACAATCGCTCTTAACTATGTAATTCCAAGTAAGTGTTTCAGAATGCCGCGATAAAATAAACACTGAATTGTCTCGGACTAAAACAGGTAAATCCGTGTGGGTATCGATGGCAGGCATACCAACATAACGAGCGATCGCTTCATCAGCCTGTGTATCTTTTCCTGCATTAGCTGACAAAGCTTGTGCCGCAGCCAGTAGTTTTTCTCCTGGTTGACCTTGTGCAAATTGTTCTGGTGTATTGCCCCATGCTTGAAAGATGCTATAAGCTAACAGCGCATTTTGCACCACTCGCCGTCCTAAGGGACGCCCCAAGACTCGCAAACACCAAGCTTGGTTCAAATTCCAGTCATCACTAACATCATGGTCATCAAAGATAGTGTACGTGGGAATATTCGCAAGGGCGCGGCGCACTTTCCCCAGGGTATAAATGAATTGTCGTAAATCTTTGACAGCCTGATTCCAATTTTTGATTGCTCGGCGATCGCTTGTTACTTGGCGTCCTTTAGGAAATACAACTGGCCAGCACACTGGTGACCATGTTAACAAGTAAGTAGCGTAATATTCACCCAAACTCAGCAGATGACTGGCAACTTTTCCGGATTTATTATGTAATCCTGCGGTCAAGCCGGCTTCATTGGTAGCAACTTTAGCTCTTTCTCCGGGGGGCAATTCTTTGGGGGTACAGTAAACCCCAGCTACAGGTAATTGTTCCTCCCAACCCAGCAGAGCATCCCCAAGAGTAGTAGCAACCCACAGCGATGGATCTGCTACATCGTCACCATAAATTTGATCTCCAGTCAGGAATAGCTGTTGAGGACGCAGCTGGACTTGATTTGCAGATGCCTCTATAAGACTATCAAGAATTGGTAGGGCATCAAACCCAGAACCATGAGGTTTACGACAGGAAGCATGGACAATTTGCAAATCTTGGAGGCGGCAGGATGGTAAAGTAAAAGTTGGTTTTTGATGCTCAAAGTAGCTGATACTAGCCGTAGGATATGAGCTTGAGCATAATGCTTGTTGTAGCGTTTGCCGAGTCTGGTTAGCGGTGGTGAACTGCAAATCATAGGCATAAATGCGATCGCTAGTTAGACGATGTCCAACTGTAGACCGAGCCGTGACAGCAACTACATGAAGATACTTACCCAAAGCAACAGTAGAGCGATCGCCCTGGAATAAGCATTCTCCCAGCATTTCACCATCATTTGTTGTGCCATAAACTTTGAGTTCTACCTCACAAGCCTGTTTGAGCGCCACCCATACTGTTACTGATTGCGGTTCAGTATGTTTGAGAATTGGCCCTGCCAAAATCAGTGGTAGTCTTTGGAAAAACTCATCTCCAACTTGGTACTTCATTAGAAACAGATAAATAATCTTCGCTATTGGGCATTGGGTATGGGGACTGGGGACTGATGACTGTTGACTGTTGACTGGCGAGTTATCATTCTCCCCTGCCCCCTACCTCCCCATCTCCCCATCTCCCCCACTCCTCACTCCCCACTCCCTCTAATTCCGAGCAATACCTTCTTGACGCGCGGCGCTTTGCACAGCACC
The DNA here is from genome assembly GCF_002608075.1 of Nostoc linckia z4. Lineage (GTDB taxonomy): Bacteria > Cyanobacteriota > Cyanobacteriia > Cyanobacteriales > Nostocaceae > Nostoc > Nostoc linckia. The sequence goes on along the minus strand of NZ_LAHA01000024.1, from coordinate 45,701 downwards.
AGCAACCGCAGTCACAACACGTGGATCGAACACTGAAGGAATAATGTGTTCCCGATTCAAGTCTGAAGGATTTACCAAAGAAGCGATGGCAGTTGCGGCTTCTAGGTACATTGTGGTGGTAATTGCCTGTGCCCGACAATCTAAAGCACCACGGAATACTCCCGGAAAGGCTAAAACGTTATTAATTTGATTCGGGTAATCACTGCGACCAGTGGCGATGACAGCGACATGTTTGTGAATTAATTCTGGCTGAATTTCGGGAATGGGATTGGCCATTGCAAACACAATTGGGTCTTTTGCCATCGATTGCACCATTTCCGGTGTCAAAACTCCCGGTACGCTGACTCCAATAAATACGTCTGCTCCTTGCATTGCACCTGCTAAAGTACCTTGAGCTTTGACGGCAAATTCGAGTTTTTCTTCTGTGAGGTCTGTACGACTGGTGGAGATAATTCCTTTGGAGTCGCACATCCAGATTTTATCTGCTCCGGCTTTCTTGAGTAAGCGGGCAATGGCAACTCCGGCTGCTCCTGCACCGTTAATCACAATGCGGATTTCTCCGATTGTTTTGTGTACTAACTTCAAGGCATTAAACAAGGCTGCTAAGGTGACAATTGCGGTACCGTGTTGGTCGTCATGAAAAACCGGAATATCTAATTCTTGTCGCAATCTCGCCTCAATTTCAAAACAACGTGGCGCAGCAATATCTTCTAAATTCACGCCGCCAAATACCGGAGCAATATTTTTCACTGCCTGGATAATCTCGTCTGTATTTTGGGTGGCAAGGCAGATGGGAAAAGCATCCAGTCCGGCGAATTCTTTGAATAGCATGGCTTTGCCTTCCATGACGGGCAAAGCCGCCGCCGGGCCGAGATTTCCCAGACCTAAAACTGCACTACCATCTGTAACAATGGCAACAGTATTTTGTTTTATGGTTAACTTGTAAACTTCTTCTGGATCTTGAGCGATCGCTGTACAAATTCTACCGACTCCTGGGGTGTAAGCCATTGCTAAATCTGACACACTTTTTAAGGGAATTCGGCTAGCAATGCTGATTTTGCCACCACGATGCAAATTAAAGGTGCGATCGTAGACGCTCAATAACTTAATATCAGGCAGTGCTTTAACTGCTTGCACAATTGTTTCAGCGTGTTCGGTACTAGCTGCATCAACGGTAATATCGCGGGTAGACTCTTTGCGGGTTTGCTCGATTAAATCAATTTGACCGAGATTACCGCCAGTGGTGGCGATCGCTTGGGTTACCGACGCCAACATTCCCACGCGATTGGGAATCTGCAAGCGTAGTGTCAAACTAAAACTAGAATTAGGAGTTAGGTCTGGCATGTTGATTTGGGATTTTAAGTTTTAGATCTTATATTGAATTGCTTAGTAATAATCTAGACGAAAGCTAAAATCTATATTTTACTGAATATGAACTAGTAACAATTTATAACTGTATTTATAAATTCAAGGCAAGATATTTATGATACCAGCATCTCTCTTTTGCCAAACAGCACTCCTAAAATAACTGGAGTTTCTCCTTTGATAGCAGATTTTAACAAGCTTGAACTAAGCATTTGAGTCTGCTAGCTAGGCATCTAGCTGATTATATTTAAACCGCGTCTACTTTGAAACCCTTCGTTTTTTGAAAATTGGGTTTTATAGCAGTCGAAGCATAGTTTAGAACATAAATTGACAGTAAAATCCAGACACCAGCAGACTTTCTTTCCTATTGCCTATTGCCTTTTTACTTTCCCTGTTGCCTATTGCCTATTGCCTGTTGCCTTTTTACTTTCCCTGTTGCCTGTTGCCTATTGCCTGTTGCCTATTGCCTTTTGGTAACACCGCAAGCTCTCCTCAGAATCTATACATGAAGTTGTTTAATTTGCAAGTGTTTATCAACATATAATTTGTGCGATCGAGGACACATATTTTGTAATCGCTACAAGCATACTATTTTTTTGTGCAGAAATACAGCTAAAGCATGGCTTTTAACTTGACAAATATCCAGAATATTTGTAATCTGTCAAAGTTAGTCTGTACAAAATCCAACAACACCTCAATCCAAAGCTAAAACTTATTTAATTTGCGTAGTCAAATTTTCAGTACGTTTTATTGACTATGTAAATCAAATATAAAACAGCTTTCATATCTACCATTCGGATATATCCGAATAGTACTAAGAAAACACGAAAACTTAGCTAGCATTTCTCACAATTCGTGCTTTTAGCATTTTTCATAAACTTATACCTAGACTATCATTCGCACATTTATGATAGTTAAAATTTTCATAAGGTGTGAAACTTTTGAATCTAGGTTTTATCAGGTTTTGAGAAATGCAAAAAGCATTATAACTTGTAAAGTTCTGCAATTAATTTACACACACACAAATAAACCAATGAAACGTTACCTCAAAAGTTTTTCATTAACTATACCGTTTCTATTTGTTGGAATCGCCGCACTAGTAGGCTGCAATTTCACACAGGAATCTTTTAACATTCATCAAGCATTGAGCAATTCGATCGATGATTTGCACTTGGGATTAATACCACTGGTATTACTCGGTTGTACCCGTGCAATCTATGTTGCTAACCAAGAAACAAAATCAATCTTTACCGTGCGTTCTATGGATTGGTCTGATGCAAATATGGCTACAAGCTTATGGGCATCACCTGAAGGTAGCGATCGCACAGGTGCTGGTGAAAATGATGAGGGTAAACCGTTTACATGGACATCTAAGTATAAGAGCCTGGTTGTATGTAACTACGGAAAGGCTACAACTGATGGCATAAACGAGGAGGGCTTAGTTGCCAATCTCCTTTTTCTACCACAAGCTTGCTACAAGCATAATGACTATGAGAATAAACCACGTTTACCGATTAGTGGCTTGGCACAGTATGTACTAGACAGATACGCAACTGTCAAAGATGCTGTAGAGGGATTAAAGCAGGAGCCATTTTTTATTGTCACGTCTGAGCTAGCTGTCGCAAAATTAGACACAGGCTCCAAGGAGTTTAATGTATATCTCAAACCTATAGTCATACATTTGTCCCTTTCAGATGCTAAGGGAGAGTCGGCAGTCTTACAATATGTGGAGGGCGAAAATGACGATCTATCTCCAAATTATAAATTAGTAGTTTACTACGTTCCAAAGAAGAATGAAACTGAAGACAAACAAACGATTAGTGTGTTGACTAACAACCTATATGACAAGCAATTAGAACTTTTAAAGAGTTTTCAAACAGAAAATGGAGACTTTGATTGGGGAATTAAAAATGAAGTATTTAGTTGGGATGGACTGAAAAAAGATAATTCAAAAAAAGAGATGAATCCGCCAATGAATGGCTCTGATATTCGATTTCTCCGCGCCTCATTCTACAGCGATAGAATCGAAAAAGTCTATGACAAGCAAGATCCTAAGTTTAAAGAAAATTCGAGACCATTTATTGATGAGACTCAAAGAATTTCAGGTGACGAAAAGTCTTACAAAATATGGTTAGAAGAGTGGTCAAAACACGAAGGTCTTGCTAGAGCTTTTTCGTTGATTCGTAATATGTCAACGCCTTTAAGTGTTAAGGCAATAGATGATAACCCATTCCTTTCCTCTACACTCTGGCGCACTGTTGCAGATCATGGAAACAAGCGCTATTTCTTTGAATCAAGTAGGGCTTTATATCCACTATATGTTGATTTGAAAGAATTATTTGCTGACTTAAAGACAGTGAAAAAATTAGATCTGTATGTCCCGCCAGCAAAAGAGGGTGATAAAGGGATTGATCTACTAGAGGATCAACTAAAGGATGAAAAAAAGATAGGCAAGGTGAACGATCTGTTTCAAGATGTGGAAGGTGGTCAATGGTTTTATTTTGACTACCAGAAGCCTGACAAATAAACTAGTAATTGAATTCAGTAAATTATTAGACAGCGTGGCTGCAAAGCATCTATAAAAGTCACATAAGCGCGTCCAAGGATGTTTCAGACTGGTGATAAACACCCTTGGACGACGTTTATATTTAAGGTAATGTTAACTATTGTCCCTGTTGGGTAATATTTTCATTAGACCTCTGGTAAAAGTAACTTTTGCAAGAGGGGGAAAGGGAAAAGGGTTTTTATTTGCCCTTTCCCCTTTACCCCTTACCCTTTTCCCCACTTCTCTTAGAAGTCTATTACAGACCCGGACAAAAATTTCGTCATCATCAACAACTACAAGATTTAGCACTCTTTCACCAAAGTAATGAAAGAAAAATCTCAACTAACGAACTTAAATATTAAAAATCCGTTAACATAAATTAATACTCAATCAATACAAATTACGTAGTCGAGCGATTGCTTGACTACACAATTTCGTTTTTAGTTTCCGGTGCTAGTTACTATATCAAATATTACCTATCGATTTATAGCATCTACCGTATTCAAATTTCAAATTTTACCAGCCATAATTTTATTAGTGAATTATTTTTTTTGCCAAAAATCCAGCCCAGTTTAACTTAACAGCAAATTATAAACTCCGTAAATACCAAGCCGTGAGTAAATAATATCTCTTAAGCGGGAGGTTAATTAAAGGAATTGCCAGACAAATTGTTACAAGTACAGTCAAATTAACAAAAATTTGCACCTCATACCTAGCTTTGACATGACTTTACAATCTTCTCGCTCTGATAAAATTCTGGTTGTTGATGACTCTCCTGATAATGTATTTCTAATCAAAACTATTTTGGAGGAAGAAGGTTACACCATTAGCACCGCAGAAAATGGTATTTCGGCGTTGGCACAATTACAAGCATCTCCTTGTGACTTAGTGCTTCTAGATTTGATGATGCCAGGTATGGATGGATACGAAGTTACTAAGCATATTCGGGGAGATATTAAGTTATCGCAATATATTCCCATACTGCTAATCACTGCCCACGATGCGCCCAATGTTGCCCACGGATTAGACTTGGGTGCTGATGATTTTATCCGTAAACCAGTGACAGTGGATGAATTATTAGCAAGAGTGCGATCGCTTTTGCGTTTGAAGCACAGTATGGATGAACGCGATGAAATTGCGCGCCAGCGAGAGGATTTTGTCTCCCGTCTCGCCCACGACTTACGCACTCCTTTAGTAGCAGCCGATCGCATGTTAATGCTATTTCAACAAGGTGCTTTAGGAGCATTATCGCCGCAAATGCAGGAAGTAATTGCTATCATGGCTCGAAGCAATATTAACTTGCTTTCTATGGTCAATACCTTATTGGAAGTTTATCGCTTTGAAGCCGGTCGGAAAACTTTGACATTGCAGCCTGTGAATTTAGCACAGTTACTAGAGGAAGTAGCTGGAGAATTGACCCCCTTAATTCAAGATAAAAAACTGTCGCTCAATTTGGAATTGGCTGAGGAGTTAAAGGCAAATACAATAATAGGCGATCGCTTAGAATTACATCGTTTATTTACTAATCTTATCGGCAATGCAATCAAATTTACTGACTCAGGTTCAGTAAGTATTCGTTTGACTTGTGAAAACCAATTTGGTAAAAATAGCCAATCTATATTTTCTGACTACATTAGGATTGAAATAGCCGATACTGGCCCTGGCATTCCTCCGGAAGAACAAACTACCATTTTTGAAAGATTTCGCCAAGGCACTCACAAAAGTTCTGGTAGTGGCTTAGGATTGTATCTTTCCCGACGAATTGTTGAGGCACATCAAGGTATTATTTTGCTGAATTCTGAGTTGGGTAAAGGTAGTAAATTTGTGGTACTTCTACCGCAAAAAACATAATCAATTTGGTAATTGTTTGAAATTGTTTCTCATACAAGTTTTGTGTCAGATAACATAGCTGTGCCGTGGAACCATAAATATACAAAGACAGCAAGCAATAGACCGAAATAAATCGTTTTTCATAGCATAAAAAATGATGACCACTGAATTATCCAACATTGGCAAAATTATCCAAAATCAGCGAGAGTTTTTTCAAACAGGCAAAACTAAAGATATAAATTTTCGCATTGAACAACTGCAAAAACTTAAGCAAGGAATCATTGAACACACACAAGAAATAATCGAGGCATTAGAAGCAGATTTACATAAACCAGTAGTAGAGACTTATCTAACAGAAATTGCCGTCGTTAAAGAAATTGATTATGCCATCAAACATATCAAAACTTGGGCAAAACCGAAAAAAGCACCAGTTTCCTTAGATTTTTTTTCATATTCAGCCCGCATTTATCCAGAACCACTGGGAGTTATCTTAATTATCACCCCTTGGAACTATCCATTTCAGTTAGCTATTTCACCTCTAGTAGGTGCGATCGCCGCTGGAAATTGTGCAATTATTAAACCTTCAGAAATTGCTTCCTACACTTCTAGTATTGTTAATAAAATTATTAGTAAATATTTCCCGCAACCTTATATTACAGCAGTGGAAGGAGGTATAGAAGTCAGTGAAAAACTACTAGCAGAAAAATTTGACCATATATTTTTTACTGGTGGCACAGCCGTGGGCAAAATTGTCATGACAGCAGCGGCAAAACATCTCACACCAGTTACTTTAGAATTGGGTGGTAAAAGTCCTTGTATTGTCGATACAGACATTAATCTCGAACACACTGTCAGACGAATTACTTGGGGCAAATTTATTAATGCTGGGCAAACATGTATCGCCCCTGACTATCTATTAGTAGATAAAAAAATCAAAAAAGATTTAATCAATGGTATCGAAAAATGCCTCAAAGAATTTTATGGAGAAAATCCGGCAAATAGTTCTGATTATGCCAGGATTATTAGCCAAAAACACTTTGATAGGTTGGTTAAATTTCTGAAAGATGGCGAAGTTATTCTCGGTGGAGAAACTAAATCTTCAGAGCGTTATATCGCCCCTACAATAATTGATAATATTTCCTTAGAAGCTTCTGTAATGCAGGAAGAAATTTTTGGCCCTATTTTGCCAGTAATTGAATACAGTGATATTGCAGAAGTTATCGCCTTGATTAACTCTAGACCAAAACCCCTAGCATTATATTTATTTTCTCAAAATAAAAACCTCCAAAAGCGAGTTTTGCAGGAAACTTCATCAGGTGGAGTTTGTATCAACGATACAATCATGCATGTTGGAGTCCCATCTTTACCCTTCGGAGGAGTAGGAGATAGTGGTATTGGTAACTATCATGGCAAAGCTAGTTTTGACACCTTTTCTCATGAAAAAAGCGTATTGCAAAACTCCTTTTGGCTAGATTTAAAATGGCGCTATGCTCCATATAAAAACAAATTGCCTCTCATCAAAAAACTTTTGGGTTAAAAGTTATGAGTAAAGAGTTGGGAGTGAGGGGTTATGAGTGAGGAGTTATGAGTGAGGAGTTAGGAGTTATGAGTTATGAGTGAGGAGTTATGAATTATGAGTGAGGAGTTATGAGTTAGGAGTTAGGAGTTAGCTAGGAGTTAGGAGTTATGAGTTAGGAGTTAGGAGTTAGCTAGGAGTTAGGAGTTTGCAGTCAGAAATTTTTAATTAACAACTTTATTATTCATAACTTATGACTCATAACTCATAATTCCTCACTTCTCACTCCTCACTCAAAACTTATAATCCTTCACTCCTCACTCATAACTCTTAATTCCTCACTCCTCACTCATAACTCAAAACTTATAATTCTTCACTCCTCACTCATAACTCCTAACTCCTAATTCCTAATTCTTAAAATCCAAATACATTGCTATAACGCTCCTCTTTCCAAGGTTCGCCACGGTGGTGGTAGCCATTGCGTTCCCAAAAACCTAGTTCTTCACTGGCTAAAAACTCTAAACCATTAATCCACTTAGCACTTTTCCAGGCGTAGAGATGAGGAACGACTAGCCGCATCGGCCCACCATGTTCAACTGGAAGATCTTCACCAAAAACTTTAAAGGCAAAGAAATTTTCTTCCCGCATAAAGTCTTCGATAGAAATATTTGTAGTGTAGCCACCATAGCAGTGTTCCATAATGTAGGCTACTTTTGGGTCTAGCTCAATGAGAGCCATAAAATCTGTTACTTTAATCCCAGTCCATTTGACATCGAGTTTAGACCAACGGGTTACGCAGTGAAAATCCGCTGTGAACTCATGTTGAGGTAGCGCCATAAAGTCTGACCAATTAAAAGTAGCTGGCTTTGCTAAACCCCAAACCCGAAATTCCCATTCTTCAATACCAACTTGCGGAGTTGCGCCGTAAGTTAATACAGGGAAACCCTTGGCTAAATGTTGACCTGGAGGAACGCGTTCGTTATTTTCTTTTCCTGGCTTCTCAAAGAATTTTCCTAACATAATGGGAGAAAAGTAAGTTTTCTCAAAATATTTGCAGAATTTTGTGCTGAGTTGTCAACAGCGCCAGATAATTTACCCTTGAATATGATTAGGATAAAAAACATTGAAATTCCGTAGTTACTTTATCTGGTCATCTTTTATCATTTGTCATTTGCCAGTTGTCCTCTCTTAATTGAGTTCTGTACCTGGGGAATGAGAGAACCAAAGGCTAGGGAAAACGGCGAATCACTTCTCTATCGACGTAACCAGACACACCCTGCAAAATATTGCTAGAGACTTTGTGCTTTGTCGTTGGTTATTTGTAAATGACTAATAGCTATGAACGGTCTTAACCAGAAAATCTATAACCTGGAACCACATAAGCTTACCAATCATTACTGATAATTGATAGGTAATGGGTAATGGATGTTCCCAATTACTCACTACCAATTTTTTGCAATTTAATAAGCTTGTGTAGACCATCAATAATTGATTATCCAATCAGGAAAGCCAAGAAAAAGCATTTATCCATGAGCGATAAATTTGAGCCATGACTCTGCCCATTAAACCTATCGATGCCGTTCATGCTTTTCCTGATTGGAAAATTATGATTCTTCTTCCTCGTCTTCAGCAGATGGATAAACAAATGTAGAACGTCCAGTCAAAATAGACTTGCCCAGAGATAGAGCTTTCTGAGCTTCAATAGCAGCTTTGTGCCTCCAAGTAGCCCGACGTTTATCTCGTTTTGATTTGGAAGTTTTCTTCTTAGGAACAGCCATGTCAGCAGATATAGTGATTTTTGACAACCTTTTTATTTTAGGCCATTCACTGACACCAAGGACGCCAATTTAGCCAAGAATTAAGTAAAGGCATTGGCCAAACAGGGTAAACAGGGTATGGGGAAAGGGGTATGGTTCGACAAGCTCACCAACTGGGGAAAAGGGTAAAGATTAAATTTATTCCTTTTCCCTTTAACCTTTAACCTTTTCCCCTATCTCTGTGCCCCCTGCCTCTTTCATCCCCTCGATCATTTTTCAAAGAACAGTAGCGATCGCGCAGTTTTATAGTAAGTTGCCCAATTTTGAGCGTCCGGACGGCTGCGCCATTCTGGGCGACTGACTTCTAATGTTAGAACTGGTGCGATCGCTCCATAACTTTGTACGGAGATAATGATTGAAACATCTGTTACTAAAATATCTTGGTCGAAGCTCCTCTGAGCAGCTGCTCTAGCGGCCGCTTCTGCTCGTCGCAGAATGGTTTCGTAGTTTTCTTCTGGCAGGCGATCGATGGCTAGGTCAACTCTGGCGGTGTAAGCTCGCACAACTTGAGGGGCGATCGCTTCGGTGAAAAACCACGCAGGAACAGTAGATATGAGCAAAAATGCTAAAGGAACTATCCGGATTTTTTTGGCAATTTGGCTAATAAATGAAAAGGAAGCGATCGATGATGGTATCTGAGCAAAAATTTGGCTCATGACCTTATAGCTCCTGAATAACGATCTGTCAATTGAAATTAGGTGAAAGTATTTTCCGGTCAACTAACGTAATAAAAATTACATTTTATCTTAAGATTCGATGAGAATCACCTAGACTAGAAAACATCAGGTTAGCTTTGTTTTTTGGATAAAGCCAACCACAATTTTCAGACGAGCAAACAATAACCGACAAAGAGCGCGATGGCAAATTACTGGGCGATCGCTATTGGCATCAATCAATATCAGTTATTTCAACCTTTAAGCTGTGCCCAAGCAGATGCTGAGGCACTAAAGGATATTTTGGTGGCAGAGGCAGGTTTTCTCCCCGGACATTGCCTGCTAATGACGGATACCTCACCACCAATGGGAGATAGATCCACCTATCCCACTAAAGAAAATATTTTGCTGTTGCTTGAGGATTTGGCCGCGACATGTTGGCAACCACAAGACTATCTGTGGCTATTTTTTAGCGGTTATGGAGTCAACTACAAAGGCAAAGATTACTTAATGCCGGCGGAGGGTAACCCCGAACTCGTGCCAGAGACAGGGATAGAATTGCGATCGCTAATGCAAAGTCTCCAAATGGCCCAGTTAAATGTATTGTTACTGCTTGATATTAACCGCGCTTTTGGTACACAAGCAGATGCTCCCGTGGGGGAAGAAACCATAGAACTAGCTCAAGAATTAGAACTTGCAACAATTTTTTCTTGTCAACCAGAGCAGTTTTCCCACGAAAGTAGCGAACTAGGCCACGGATTTTTTACAGCAGCGTTGTTAGAAGCTTTGCGTTCTGGTAATGGTAACAACTTAGCAGATTTAGAAAGTTACCTCAGCCTTGTGGTGCCCAAATTATGCCAGCATCACTGGCGTCCCATCCAAAACCCTGCCATTATCATTCCATCCAAACCCCAAGTCATCTTACCAAAATTGGCAATAGGAAGCGATTTCCAATCAGAAGCGGTGATTTATCCCGAAGAATCCTTTGCCATTGCCCTTGCAGCTCCCCCCCTGGGTGACCCGCCTCAAAATCAAGGTAAATGGGGAGAAACAACTATTAATTCTAAAGTGCAAAAGTCTAATGGCAAACAAATCCAGCAGTCAGCTACCAGCTTAGCTTCCCAGCCAGCAGAAACTTCCATAGGAATGAATACCAAGGGAAGATTTATCCCTAACTCCTCCCAAGTTAACGTCTCCCAATTGCCACGAAATCATTCAAACACCCCTTTGTGGAAGCAAGTTATTTTCTGGGGTGGAGGCAGTTTGCTAGTAACAGGCTTAATCGCAGTGGTTTTTCTGCGTAATCAAGAAACTTTTAGGATTAAGCAGATATCAAGTACATCGCCCAATGCTACTGCTAATAGTCCTCAGGCGTTCCAGAATTTCCCAAATGGCCCCTCGACAATTGGAACTACCCCACCAGTTAGACCTAAAAATCAATCTAGCGTCCAAACATCCTTGAGTTCTGAATCGCAAAAGCGCAATCAAGCAGTATTAGACTTGGCAAAAATGTCGCTCCAAGAAACTCAGGCTAGTGATTTGAGCTTAGCCATCGCCACAGCTAGGAGAATCAAACCCGGTGAGCCATTATACGAACAGGCTCAGGAAAATATTAAGATTTGGAGCCGGATGATTTTAGATTTAGCAGAGGGTCGTGCCAAGCAAAGACAGTATGCTAGTGCCATTGCCGCAGCTCGATTAATCACCAAAAACGAACCGCTTTATGCTAAAGCACAAGCGGCAATTAATCTATGGCGGCTAGAAGGTAAGCAGTATGTCAGTAATACAACTCTTTTAGATGCAGCTAACGCCTTAATTCAGCCGGGACAAGCCTCTACCTATAATCGAGCCATCGAAGTTGCTAAAAAAGTACCATCAGGTCAACCAGGCTTCGATACCGCCCAAAAATCAATCGATAATTGGAGTGAGAAAATTTTAGATCTCGCCAAGCGTCGCGCTGCTCAAGGAGAACTCAATGCTGCAATTGAAACTGCTACTTTAGTGCCAGAGGAAACAGCTTCTTACGAAGATGCTCAGGATGCCATTCAAAAATGGCGAAAAAAATAGTCAAAAAACAATTAAGAGTGAGGAGTGAGGAGTGAGGAGTTAGGAGTTAGGAGTTAGGAGTTAGGAGTTAGGAGTTAGGAGTTAGGAGTTAGGAGTTAGGAGTTAGGAGTTAGGAGTTGGGAGTTAGGAGTTAAGAATTAAGAGTTTTGAGTTTTATTTTGAACTCTTCCCTCCTAACGAATTCCTAACTCCTAACTAATTCCTAACTCCTAACTAATTCCTAACTCCTAACTCCTAACTAATTCCTAACTAATTCCTAACTTAATTAACAGTACTGCGATACATCTTCGCCACATTCGTCGGCTAGATAACACAACGCTCGGAAACGTAAACTAACCACTTCTTCATATAAGGGGTTGAGCTTACACATAGGCGGAATGTGAAATAGGGTTTTGCCGAATAATTTGACATCTCGCTCAAAGGGACACTGAGATGGAATCAGTTTACACAATCGGTGAGCTAATTGGCGATCGCGGATTTGAATGCTGTCTAATAGCCGCTTTAAGGGTTGAAGAATGTTCCAGTGGGGCTTGGAAACAGTACGGCCTAGCTGGGTTCCTCGATCTTCACTAGTCTCTGATTGATTGATTGAGACCCAGCTTGCCAGAAAAATATTTTTTGTGGTATTATCAAATACCTTCATGGTTAATCCTCTATGTTATTGAGGCTGTTCACCTTTCTGGTGAATGTATACAACGTGGCAACGAAATTTCCGGAATATTCGTGTCCTGACTGCGATATAATGTAATACCCAAATTAGCCACTTAAGTCAGAATCTAATTTATTACTACGTCAAGTTAACCGCAATTTTCGCGGGATCGGTAGTGTAGTAATGTAATCTTGTTCGTACCTTGACACAGTTTAAATTTTAATGAAGACATCCTTCATTGGGTAGGTTTTAGTTTAACATTTACAAAACTTAAAATGAAATGTTTTTGAAACTATTTTTTGTAAGTGTAAATAACAGTAATATTCTGGTAGGCGGGCTTTGAACTGTGTATTTTCCCGTTGTTTGATATTTGTGTCGTGTTAATAACTAGCTAAATACAGTAGAACTAGAGAAAAAAATTTAGCTCAGGCTTCAGTAGGAGGCTAATTCGCACAAAGTCTGCCCAACTAGAATAATCAGGCTAATATTTAGTGATTTTTCTGCAATTTGCTACTTATGGCGTCTTAGGGTTAACTTACCTGGGGTTAGCATTGGGCTACATTCCAGGCTTACGCATGAACCGTGCCACCATTGCCTTAGTCGGTTCTGCTTTTTTAATTGCTTTAGGTGTTCTAAATTTACAACAAGCGTGGCAGGCTATTGATGCTAATACCATCGTGTTTCTGTTGAGCATGATGGTAGTAAACGCCAACTTATCCTATGCGGGGTTTTTTCGGCGATCGCTATCTGTAATACTGAGTGTGACTCGCAGTCCTTTAGGTTTGTTGATTGCCTTAACTTTTGGTAGTGGTATCCTTTCGGCGTTTTTTCTCAATGACACTCTAGCGCTGATTTTTACACCCTTAACTTTGAGCTTGACTCAAACCTTGGGTTTAAATCCGATACCTTATTTACTAGCGATCGCTGGTGCAACTAACATAGGCTCAGTAGCTACCCTGAGCGGTAATCCGCAAAACATCCTCATAGGCTCCTTTTCAGGCATTCCCTACCTAGATTTTCTGCGTGTATTAGCTCCAGTTGCCCTTTTAGGCTTGGTAGTTCAACTAGGATTACTGTGGCTACTTTACCCAGATGTACGCTCAATCAAAGCTTGCCAAGTATTACCCACCACCAACCAACGTATTTTTAAACCTTTATTTAATAAAACATTAGTCATTACAGCTGGGTTGCTGATTGCATTTACTATCGGCTTACCCCTAGCTGAGTCTGCTTTAGTTGCTGCTAGCTTGTTGCTAATTACTCGCCGGGTTAAACCCCAGCGGATTTTACAAAAAGTGGATTGGAATCTGCTGGTAATGTTTTCTGGATTATTTATCTTGACGCGAGTCACCCAGAAATTGAATTTACTCCAACCATTTACCCACGCTGTTAACTCTGCTGCGAGTTTTTTAGGTATAACTGTGGTTTTATCTAACTTAATTTCTAATGTACCTGCCGTACTCCTACTCCATCCCCTGATTCCTCAAGGCGATACCAAGTATTGGCTATTACTGGCAGCCGGTTCGACCTTGGCAGGTAATTTGACTTTATTTGGTTCGGTAGCCAATTTGATAGTTGTAGAAGCTGCTGCTGATTTAGGTTACAAATTAACCTTCTGGGAACACCTCAGATTTGGAGTACCAGTCACACTCTCTACTTTACTTTTAACGTACCTCTGGGTTCATTGACCGCGATCGCTTTGGTTGCTATTGTTTGCGTCTGTTAAATATCTGAGATAACTTTGTATAAACTGAGTTACGGTAATATAATTGTCATATTCTATACTATTAACTTTTGTTTAGCATTTTTTACTTTTTTATACTAAGTCTAGCCGAAGTTAAATAAATCTTCTTTGGTTTGTACTTAAGCATAATAGAGACGCTTATTACTTAACTGTAGAGGCTATAGAGTATGAATATTTGGAATAAGAGTTTGTGGGATGAGGAAATTGACGCGGAACTAGAACAGTTAAAAAAAGACCTAAAAAAGCGTCCTATTAATAATGATTGCAGTTCTCAAGGATTAGATAGCGTTCTTGAACAACTAAATAATCTGGTGGGAATGCAGAATGTGAAAGATGAGATTAACACTCAGATCAACTTTCTTAAAATCCAGAAACTTCGGCAAGAAAAAAAACTTGCTACTATTTCTGTCACACTACATTCTGTATTTTGTGGGCCTCCTGGAACTGGAAAAACTACTGTCGCTCGTCTAATGGGTAAAATATATAAAGAGCTAGGAATACTTTCCAAAGGCCATCTTGTTGAAACTGATAGATCGGGACTAGTAGCAGGTTATGTTGGGCAAACCGCTATTAAAGTAGATGAACTTATTGAATCAGCATTAGATGGTGTGCTGTTTATTGATGAAGCCTACGCACTAAAACCAGAAAATTCGCGTAATGATTTTGGACAAGAAGCTATTGATACTCTCCTAAAAAGAATGGAGGACTACAGAGACAGGCTAGTAGTAATAGTTGCTGGCTACAGTGAAGAAATGTCTAGATTCATTGATGCTAATCCGGGATTACAGTCAAGATTTAATAAATATTTCTACTTTGAAGACTATAAGCCTAATGAGTTACTCAATATGTTTGAAAAAACTTGTGAGCAAAACCATTTCAAGCTCACTGATAAATCAAAGCAGGCATTACTTTATAAGTTAACTAATTTACATACAAGTCGAGATAAGAAATTTGGCAATGGAAGACTAGTGAGAAATATTTTTGATAAAACAATCGAGAAGCAAGCAAACAGACTTGTCAAACTTCCAAATGTTACCAAAGAAATGATGATAAAAATTATGCCTGAAGATATTCCCTAACCCAATGATAAAAAACTGCATCTCAGCCTAAAGCGCAAAGACCCTCCAAAAAATTTTGCGTCTTTGCGCCTTTGCGTGAGATTCTTATTAAGATGCCACCTGAGCAGCTGTCCGAGTCCGCCGTCTTCTCCCATCGGCAACTTTTACAGGTGGCTCCTCTGGAATTTGCATCAACAAAGTCACAGATGGTTGACATTGCAATTCTCTGCGAATAGAACGTTGCAATTCTCGCTCTAAAGTTCCTTGCAACCCACCCCAATCTATATCGGCTGGTTCGGCTTCTGTAGCTGCAAATTCTGACCAGCGGACACTGAGAATTTCTTCAATGCGCTGTTGTACCCATTTTTGTAGGAGCGATCGCTCTAAACTTGTAACTACACCCCGGAGGTGAATTTCCGGTTTTGCCAAAAGTTTACCATTCCAATCAATGGCGGCGGCAATGGTAACAATACCTTCTTCTGCCATACGTTGCCGTTCTTGCAGCACTGTGGCACTTACCATACCAGAACTTGTGGTATCTACCAGTTCAATACCAGATGGCACCTTACCGGCAACCCGAATGGAATTTTCAGTCAGTTCTATGACATCACCATTTTGAATAACTATCATGTTCTCTGCTGGTATGCCCATACTCTGAGCCGTTTGGGCGTGCTTCACCAGCATTCGATGTTCGCCGTGGAATGGGACAAAGAACTTCGGTTGAGTTAAGGCAATCATTAACTTTTGGTCTTCCTGACAGCCGTGACCGGAGACGTGAATTCCTTTATCCCGACCATAAACCACATTTGCCCCTTGAATCATCAATTTATCTATGGTGTTGACCACGGCGATGGTATTTCCGGGAATCGGGTTAGCGGAGAATACCACTGTATCGCCTTGACGAATTTTGATGTGGGGGTGTTCTTTATTGGCAATGCGGGTCATTGCTGACATTGGTTCGCCTTGGGAACCTGTAGTTAAAATCAACACACTTTCATCTGGCAGGTTGCGGACTGCGTTTAACGGTTGCAGCAGATTATCTTCACACTTGATGTAACCTAAATTACGGGCATGAGCAATCAAGTTCAGCATGGAACGCCCGACCACGGTCACTACACGGTTATGCTTCTTCGCTAAATCCAAAATCATATTGATGCGATGGACGCTAGAAGCAAAGGTAGTGACGAACAATCGCCCAGTGGCCTGACTAAATACTCTATCCAGATTTGGATAAACAGAGCGTTCTGAAGGTGTAAATCCTGGCACTTCAGAATTAGTAGAATCACTTAGCAGACAAAGAACGCCTTTTTCACCATGTTCTGCTAGTCGTTGGAGGTCAAACTTTTCTCCATCCACTGGCGTATGGTCAATTTTAAAATCACCAGTGTGAATAATTACCCCAAGTGGCGTATGAATGGCAACAGTGAAACTATCAGCTATTGAGTGAGTATTGCGGATATATTCCACTAAAAAGTTTTTACCAATCCGCACGACATCGCGGGGTAAAACTTTTTTTAATTCTGTGCGATCGCGTACTCCAGCTTCTTCTAATTTACCCTCTAGCATTGCCATTGCTAGTCTTGGGCCATAGATCACAGGTATGTCAAATTGCTTGAGATGAAAAGCAATCCCACCAATATGATCTTCATGACCGTGGGTAACGATCATCCCTTTAATTTTGTGGCGATTTTCCCGCAAATAGGTCGTATCTGGAAGAACAATATTCACTCCATGCATCGCCTCTGTGGGAAAAGCTAATCCTGCATCCAAGAGAACAATTTCATCTTCGTACTCGAAAACACAAGTATTTTTTCCAATTTCATGCAAACCGCCTAAAGGAATAATTTTCAAGGCGGAATTATTAGCTTCGTTTTTAGCCATTTTCTCCTTAGTTTGTTACGTTTTGTTAATTAAGTTGATAGTTAACGATCTTGTATTTCAAACAACCCCAGTTGTCTTTTAGTTCAGTCCCAAAGCAATCTTGTTTTAATTGAGATTTTTTATTGTTTATTCAATAAAAATGACAATACACCAAAGGATTCATAGTATATCTATTAGTCCTAACACAAGTTTTTAAATAGTAATACCAATTTTAAATTTGAAAACTTAGTGGTATGAATGGATGCACATAACTCTTTAAAAGCAAGAAACTCTCAATTTAAAATTCACAATGGTATAACTTGTTAACAATTACAGTCATTAGTTTGTATCTATAGTTTAGTAAGTAAGCCTATTAGGACTAAATTAAACTAAGTTCTTTGAGAACTATTTCTAATTTTTGAGTCACTTCCAAGTCAGCTTCGCATAGCGGCGGACGAGTTGAACCAACCTCCCAACCTTGAAGTTTTAATGCCTTTTTAATTGGAATGGGATTTGAAGTCAGAAATAAAGCTTTAAACAACGGGAAGAGTCGGAGATGAATCTCGCTGGCTACCTCAATTTTACCCGCACTAAAAGCTTGAATCATCTGCTGTAGTTGGTTACCTACCAGATGAGAAGCCACACTTACTACACCCTTTGCCCCGATCGCTAACATCGGCAAAGTCATGTAATCATCACCAGAGTAGATCTGGAATTCTTTTGGTGTCAAGCGACGAATTTCACTTGCTCGATCTATGCTACCTGTAGATTCCTTTATCCCGATAATGTTGCTCACCTTAGCTAACTGGGCAACTGTTTCTGGCTCAAGGTTTTGCCCGGTACGACCGGGGACGTTATACAACAACAGTGGTAAGTCGGGACAGGCTTGTGCTATGGCCTGAAAGTGTGCTTTTAATCCCGCTTGCGGTGGTTTGTTGTAATAAGGAACAACCTGTAAGGAACCGTGTACTCCTATTTTAGCGGCTTTTTGAGTAGCAGCGATCGCTTCTTTGGTGGAATTTGACCCACAACCTGCTATTACCTTGGCTTTTCCTGCCACAGCCTGTAACACTTCCACAAACAACTGGTATTCCTCGTCCCAAGTCAGGGTAGGGGATTCCCCTGTTGTGCCACATACCACCAATGTATCTGTACCATTGTTGGCGAGATGCGCTGCTAGTTCTGCGGCTAGATCGTAGTTCACACTACCATCTGCCTTAAACGGCGTAATCATAGCGGTTAAAACATTGCCAAAATCTCCCACCCTGTTTATCACTCCTAATTACCCATATTTTTATATCTTGGTGGTTTTCTATTGTAATAATCTATTAGCAAATTGATTTAAAATGTCATTTTTTATTTGTCATTTGTTATTTGTCCTTTACTGATGACCAATGACCAATGACTAATGACTACTAACTAATGGTTTGAGTAGATTTTTCTCTACTAATAATTCGGCGATTTGTATTGCATTTAAGGCTGCTCCTTTGCGAATTTGGTCGCCACATAACCATAATTCCAAGCCACAAGGATGAGAAATATCTTGACGAATTCTTCCCACCAGTACTTCGTCCTTACCTGTAGCTTCAATTGGCATCGGGAAATAATTATTTTCCCAATCTTCTACCAATTTTACTCCAGGAGCAGAATTGAGAATTTCTTTAGCTGCCTCTACACTAAAGGGAGTTGCAAATTCTAAATTAATTGCTTCCGAGTGTGCCCGGAGTACGGGAACCCGTACACAAGTAGCAGTAATTCTGATTTGCTGGTTGCCAAAAATCTTTCGGGTTTCGTTGACCATTTTCATTTCTTCCTCACAATAACCCAAATCGTTTAATGGCGAGTTATGTGGGAATAAATTAAATGCCAATGGGTAGGGCAATACTTCAGCAACTGGCGACTGTCCTTGTAGTATAGCGCTGGTTTGGGTTTTTACTTCTGCCATTGCTCTTGCCCCAGCACCGCTAGCAGATTGGTAAGTTGAGGCTACAATTCGTTGGACTGGTTTAATTTGATGCAATGGCCATACTGCCACCGTCATCAAAATTGTTGTGCAGTTGGGGTTAGCAATAATGCCTTGGTGATTAGCTGCGGCTTGGGGATTGACTTCTGGTACTACTAGGGGAACTTCTGGATTCATCCGAAAGGCACTGGAATTATCAATTACCACTGCGCCCTTTTCCACAGCGATGGGTGCCCAAGCTTTAGATGTGGAACCGCCAGCACTAGCCAGTACTATATCAACGTTTTCAAAAGCATCATCACTCACTGGTTCTACTGGTATATTTTCACCATTAAACGAGAGCGATCGCCCTGCACTCCGCTCTGATGCCAATAACTTTAACTCAGCAATGGGAAAAGCACGACTTTCTAATAATTCCAGTAACTCTGTACCCACGGCACCAGTGGCACCCAAAATAGCTATACGATAAGATTTAGACAAACTCGCTTCCTCCTTTAAGAGGTTTGTGTGTAATTTTTGATAACAATTGTCGATTTACTTATATTTAAATGGAATTCGTACTCTAAAAATACATTTTGAATAAATTTAGATTTTTTCTATTTTTTTCTAATTTAATCTATCTTTATCAATCCAATACATTTATTTTTTTAGATATTTTGTCAATTCATTTAAGTTTGTTGTACCTTACAAGCATTTTTGATGGATTTTTACATTATTTTAAACTATACATAATATACAACAAACTGGCATTTAACGTAATTATATTGGTATATCTGCACTTTAGCTTTTGAAAGGTCTTGTACCTATAAATTGATTCAAGGTCTTAGTTGCAAAATGCATTATCAAAATTAAAAATACACCGTAGATTCCCAAAGGGACAAGGTAGGACAACACTAGATTCAGCTATTGAGCGAGATTACAAGCCAATAGCTAGACTAACTACCACAACTATAACTTTAGAGTACTAACCACTCATTGAGAACAAGGATATCACGGTGTCAGCCCAGTGGATGATTAATTCGTGAGTTCTCAATTGATTTGTGGGAATGGGGAGGTGGGGGAGGTGGGGGAGATGGGGAGATGGGGAGATGGGGAGAATATTATTCCCCAGTCACCAGTCAACAGTCACCAATGCCCAATGACTAATTGTTATGAAGTTAAAGTATCAAGTCTTTGGACATTGGCAGTACACTAGATCTTTGCCCCAGGACAACCATCCATTTTTGGATATCATGAAGCCTTGTGGCATCCTCTCATTGCCCCTAAGAGACATCAAGCCATAAACGCGATTACTTGCGTCTTGTGTGTACTCGGAGTTTAAAATACCAGAAAACTAGAGACGAAGCATGAAAGTCACCCAGGAAAAACTTCCCGCCAGCCAAATTGGCTTGGAAATAGAAATTACGCCGGAAATTACCAAGCAAACTTACGAACAAGTCATTAAAAACTTAGCGAGTACTGCCAATATTCCTGGGTTTCGTAAAGGCAAGGTGCCTCGGCCAATATTACTACAAAGGCTGGGTACGACTCGAATTAAGGCAGCAGCCCTGGAAGAACTAATTCAAGATGGTATTGAGCAAGCAGTTAAACAAGAATCCATTCAAGCCATAGGTCAGCCGCAACTGCGTTCCTCTTTTGAGGATTTGATTAATAATTATGAACCTGGAAAACCCTTGACGTTTTCAGCGGCTGTTGATGTTGAGCCAGAAGTAAATTTGGTGCAGTACACTGATTTGCAAGCTAAAGCTGAGGAAATCAAGTACGATCCAGAGCAAGTAGACAACACTCTGGACAAGCAACGTCAAGAATTGGCAACATTGATTCCTGTAGAAGGACGTGCAGCCCAAATCGGTGATGTTGCTGTAGTGGATTTTAAAGGCGTGTTCGCCAAAGCTGAGGGTGAAGAGGAAACAGGCGAACCAGAAGCTATTCCCGGAGCCGAAGCAACTGATTTTCAACTAGAGTTGCAAGAAGATAAATTTATTCCAGGTTTTGTCTCTGGTATCGTAGGCATGAATCCAGGTGAAACCAAGGAAATTTCAGCGCAGTTCCCAGATCCTTATGCTAATGAAGATTTGGCAGGAAAAGCAGCAACCTTTACAGTAACGGTTAAAGAACTCAAAGAAAAAGAACTACCAGAATTAAATGACGACTTTGCCCAAGAAGTCAGTGATTTTGAAACTTTGGAGGAATTACGCACCTCTCTAGTAGAGCGATACCAAAAAGAAGCCGACGAAAAAACCAAGAGCAATAAGCAAGAAGCTTTGTTAACGGAACTGCTCAAGCACGTAGAAATTGAGTTACCAGCAACGTTAATAGAGAAAGAAGTGGATGCAATGCTGACTCAAACAGCAATTCGCTTGTCTCAGCAAGGACTAGATGTGAGGAAGTTATTTACTCAAGATATTATTCCTCAATTGCGGGAGCGATCGCGCCAGGAAGCAATTGACCGCCTCAAGCGCTCTTTATCCTTACGAGAAGTGGGTAAACGCGAATCTATAGAGCTGACACCAGAGGAAATCACAGCCAGAGTCACAGAACTTTTACAACAGTATCCAGATGAGAAAGATATTGATGAAGAAAGACTACGGTCAATGGTGGAAAATGAACTGCTAACCGAAAAAATCATTGACTGGCTCTTAGAACACTCCTCAGTTGAACTTGTACCCGAAGGTTCCTTAGCGTCAGCAGAGGAAACGGAAGCAACACAATCAGATGCAGACACCAACGCACCTGAAACAGAAGAAAGCAGCGAACCTTCCACAGAAACCGCACCAGAGTCCTGAAAATTTCACATCGATAATTCATCAGTTCTGAGTTAAAGTGCTGGTGAATGGGTAAGCTAAAGGATATCAAGGGTATGGGGCATTGGTGAGTGTTGACTGTTGACTGGGGAGTTATTATTCTCCCCTGCTCCCTTGTCTACCTCATCTCCCCAATCCCCACAATCAAAAGAAAAATTAAAGAATTCTGAGGAAATAGTGACACTATTTGGGTCTGGGCTTGATACTGTGTTACACGAGAGGAATTTATATGAGGCATAATGGTTAACACGTAGCTTAAATAAAAATCCCAACTCGTCAACAAGGCAGCCTGAGCTGCCGAGACCTCTGTCCCAACTATCGTTAAATCTTCTATGCTTGTATCGCAGTCGGGAAATTATCCCATCAGCAACTTAAGTCGAATAAACATTAACTCCCAGTTGAGCAGCCCTAACAACATCGTGCCGATGGTGGTAGAACAATCCGGTATGGGAGAAAGGGCTTTCGACATCTACTCCCGCCTGCTGCGAGAGCGGATTATCTTTTTGGGAACGCCAATAGACGATGCTGTTGCAAACTCAATTGTCGCTCAGTTGTTATTCCTAGACGCTGAAGACTCAGAAAAAGACATCCAATTATACATTAATTCCCCTGGCGGCTCTGTCTACGCAGGGATGGCTATCTATGATACAATACAACAAATACGCCCCGATGTTGTTACCATTTGTTTTGGATTAGCTGCGAGCATGGGAGCGTTTTTGTTAACAGCGGGAACTGCGGGTAAGCGTATGTCTCTTCCCGATTCTCGGATAATGATTCACCAACCACTTGGTGGCGCTCAAGGGCAAGCCATTGACATTGAAATTCAAGCTAGAGAAATTCTTTACGTTAAGGCGAAGCTAAATCAGTTACTATCTCAGCATACTGGTCAACCTTTAGAAAGAATCGAAGCAGATACCGAGCGCGACTTTTTCATGTCGGCAGAAGAGGCGAAAAACTACGGTTTGATCGATCAGGTCATTTCCAGGCAAAATCTTCCCACAGCAGGGGAAAACGTCACCATTCTGAAATAAGAGGCTGGTATGTCTAAGTACGACTCCCATTTAAAATGTTCATTTTGTGGCAAGTCTCAAGAGCAGGTGCGTAAATTAATCGCGGGGCCGGGAGTCTACATCTGCGATGAATGCGTTGACTTGTGTAACGAAATACTAGACGAAGAGTTACTCGATACAAATGGTGCAGCAGCCCAACCCGCACCAAAATCGGAACCACCTCAAAAACGTCGTACCCGCTCTTCGAGTATTTCGTTTAATCAAATACCCAAGCCAAGAGAGATTAAAAAGTATCTAGACGAACACGTTATTGGTCAAGATGAAGCCAAGAAAGTCTTATCTGTAGCCGTTTACAATCATTACAAGCGGCTGGCCATCGTTCAGTCTAAAGCCAATGGCAAAGCTGCTACTGATGATGTAGTGGAGTTACAAAAGTCTAATATTTTGTTAATTGGCCCTACTGGTTGCGGTAAAACTCTCTTAGCCCAAACCCTAGCGAAAATCCTTGATGTTCCCTTTGCCGTCGCTGATGCCACGACGCTGACGGAAGCAGGGTATGTGGGAGAAGATGTAGAAAATATCTTGTTGCGACTGTTGCAGGTGGCAGATTTAGACGTGGAGGAAGCCCAACGGGGAATCATCTACATCGACGAAATTGACAAAATTGCCCGCAAGAGCGAAAATCCCTCAATTACTCGCGATGTTTCCGGCGAAGGCGTGCAACAAGCCTTGCTGAAAATGTTAGAGGGAACCATCGCCAACGTCCCACCCCAAGGAGGACGCAAGCACCCTTACCAAGACTGCATTCAAATTGATACCAGCAATATTTTATTTGTCTGTGGCGGGGCTTTCGTAGGTTTAGAAAAAGTTGTAGACCAGAGAGTCGGCAAAAAGTCAATCGGTTTTGTGCAGCCGGGAGAAGGTCAATCCAAGGAAAAACGGGCAGCAGACACTCTCCGCCATCTAGAACCGGACGATCTAGTGAAATTTGGCATGATTCCAGAATTTATCGGACGCGTGCCAATGGTAGCAGTGGTAGATCCCCTAGATGAAGAAGCGCTAATGGCGATTCTTACCCAACCACGCAGCGCCTTAGTGAAGCAGTACCAAAAACTGCTGAAGATGGATAATGTCCAGTTAGACTTTAAACCAGATGCTTTAAGAGCCATTGCTCAAGAAGCCTACCGTCGGAAAACTGGTGCTAGAGCGTTGCGGGGGATTGTAGAAGAATTGATGCTGGATGTGATGTATGAATTACCATCTCGCAAAGACGTGACACGTTGTACAGTAACACGGGAGATGGTAGAGAAGCGATCGACCGCCGAACTGATCGTACATCCTTCTTCACTACCAAAGCCAGAATCAGCCTAAGAGTCATTGGTCATTAGTCATTAGTCATTAGTCATTAGTCATTAGTTATTAGTCAAAAACTAAAGAGTAATAACAATGTAGCCAGGATATAGTGACTAATGATGAAGTGCAAAATCCGATTTAGCCGTACTTGCGACGGTGAAGGGGAATTTGTAAGAAAAGACGAATGACATTAGACAGAGGACAAAGCACAAATGCCTTACATTAATGTTCGTGGCGTTGAGCATTATTATGAGTGGGTAAAAAAACCATCTAATTCTTTAGTTAAACCAGTGATGGTTTTTATCCACGGTTGGGCTGGTTCGGCTAGATATTGGCAAAGTATTGCTAATGCTTTATCTGAGCAATTTGATTGTTTACTCTACGATTTACGAGGATTTGGACGTTCTCGCGGTCAGCCAACCATAGTCCAAGCAAGCGAATCTGTTGCTGAGTCTGAGTCACCCCAGGAACAATCAGAGGCAATCAAACAGTTAACGTATGAATTAGAAGAATACGCTGATGATTTGGCAGCTTTGTTAGATGCGTTGCATATCCAGCGTGTTTATATCCATGCCCATTCAATGGGTGCTTCTGTTGCTACTTTATTTTTTAACCGTTATCCTCAACGAGTAGAACGGGGAATTTTAACTTGTAGTGGTGTTTTTGAATACGACGAAAAAGCATTTACAGCCTTTCATAAATTTGGTGGTTATGTAGTTAAATTCCGCCCCAAATGGTTAGCTAAAATACCATTTGTTGACCGATTCTTTATGGCTAGATTTCTGCATAGTCCCATACCAAATGCTGAACGGCAGGCTTTTTTAGAAGATTTTCTCCAAGCAGATTATGATGCAGCATTAGGTACAATTTTTACTTCAGTTTCTAAGGCACAAGCTGAGTTGATGCCACAGGAATTTGCTAAGTTGACAGTGCCAACTCTAATGATATCGGGTGAGTATGACAAGATCATTCCAGCCCAGATGGGGCGTCAAGCAGCAGCATTGAGTGACAAAGTGGAGTTTGTAGTGATTCCGAATACAGCCCATTTTCCGATGTTAGAAGATGCATCAACTTATTTGCAGCGAGTCCAGGAATTTTTACAAATTAAGATACCAGTTGATTGTTGACTGTTGACTGTTGACAGTTAACAGTTTTTTTTAGTGTAGGCGCGCAGTGGTAAGATAGAGGCTATTGCAAAGAAAAGAGCAAACGCTTAACTTAGCGTATTGGGTTTTAGCCAAGACTTTTAAATTGTTTTACCGAGTAAAAGAGCAAGTTTAATCAACAGCGATCGCAGTAGGAAATTTCTTCGCAGTATAACTCAATGCTGAGAAATTAATTGTTGACAATTAATAACACAGTCATTTGACCAGAAAATAATTAAAAATTAAAACATATTTAAAGTAATTTAATTTACCAGTAGCCAAAACTAAAGTAGCAAAAATTGGTGTTTTTTAACTAAAATCCTCAATCCGATGTCTCAGCTGCAAAGAATTGCCATCGCACCTTCCCAACTCCAACAACAGCAAATTTTGCTTACCAAAGAACAGCAACATTATCTGGGGCGGGTGTTGCGTTTGCGTGAGGGCGATCGCTTTATTGCAATGGACGGTAAAGGAAAATGGTGGTTGGCGCAATTAGCAGCAGAACAAGCACAAGTTTTAGAAATACTGACAGTAGAAACTGAATTACCTGTATTAATTACACTATTAATTGCTTTACCCAAAGGTAATGGATTCGATGAAGTAGTGCGCTGCTGTACGGAATTAGGGGTAACTTGTATTGCACCAGTGTTGAGCGATCGCACTTTGCTTCATCCCAGCCCGCAAAAACTCGAACGCTGGCGGCGTATCGCAGGGGAAGCCGCCGAACAATCAGAACGTTCATTCGTGCCAACTATTTTAGAACCTGTTACTTTTAACACGGGTTTGTCATCAGTCAACACTCAACAATCAATAGTCAACACTCAGCAATATATCTGTGTGGCTCGTGGTGATTTTCCGCACTTAAAAGATTGCTTACAACACAAAGAACAAGTGACAAATGACAAAGCGCAAAGTCGAGCCACTGCGTTCCTGTCGCCTTGCGTCGGAAAGCAAGTGGCGTTGAGCCAAGGGTTCCTTGGATCGGAGCTTGGTAAGACAGAACAACAGACAATTGTGATTGCTACCGGGCCAGAAGGCGGATGGACAAAACAAGAAGTTGAAAATGCCATCGCAGTGGGATTTCAACCTGTTTCCCTTGGTCGTCGTATCCTCAGAGCAGTGACAGCGCCAGTAGTGGCATTATCCTTGATTACCGCAGCTTGTGAAGTATAAATGAGTTATAG
Source organism: Nostoc linckia z4 (assembly GCF_002608075.1). Lineage (GTDB taxonomy): Bacteria > Cyanobacteriota > Cyanobacteriia > Cyanobacteriales > Nostocaceae > Nostoc > Nostoc linckia. The sequence continues at coordinate 19,138 of NZ_LAHA01000024.1, read as the reverse complement.
ATCGCGCAGAGACACCCAGGCTCACAGAAAATTTTTGCGCCTTTGCGCCTTTGCGTGAGATATTTCTCTCGCGTGGATTGAAACATGATTGAGCAAGTTGCGATCGCCTTTGACAATAAAGACTATGAAACAGCTGCTACATTACTCAAACAGCTGCAACAAGAATCACCAGAACATCCTTGGGTACAATTTTACCTCGGTAGGCTGCATGAAGTATCTGGAAACTACCAAGATGCAGAAAAAATTTTTCGACAACTACTACGAGATACAAGAAATACTAGAATAGTGACGCTAGCGCGTCAAGGTTTGCGGCGGCTGCAAGAAATTGAGCAAGAAGAAAGACAACGTGCTATTGCTCAAGCCAAATCCGAACCCAATAACACCGAACTTGGCGTACTAATCTTAGAACCTGTTAATAACGAACTGAAGCCAGAAGCATCTCGAAAATTTGCTCAAATAATGCAAATAGATCCTTACAGTGCAAGGTTAACGCTACCAAGTCGTGGCTGGAGATTATACCGCACTGGACAAGTAGGAGAACTAAAATTTTACGGCGAACAGCTGCAACAAGCTGGTATTCCCTGTTTTTGGACAACAATAACCGCAATTCAACAAATTCAAGTATTTCAAATTAAATATTTTTCACAATCTCAATTAAAAGCTACTGTTGTTTGCCGTAATCAAGCAAATCAACTCGGTTCTTTAACCTTTGATTGGTCAGAAGTCACAGCACGAGTAGTAGGACTTTTGCCTATTTTTGAACAAGTTGTAGATATTGATGCTCGTGGTCAGCTAGAAAGAAAAACTCAAACACAAGACTATGCTCAGTTTTGTGATTTACACCTACCCGGTAGACGTTGTATTCTGCGGCTTTGCGATGGTAGCTATGAATTTCAGCAAGGTTTAGAAATTATTCCTCAAGCTAGCCAAAATACAATCAGAATTAATTGGAATAGTTTATCAAATTGGATCGGTCAGCAACTACCCCAGGTCAAAACTTGGTCAGATTTCACGCTCTTTGCAGATACAGCATTAGACCATAAAGAAATACTGGGTCAACTTGAATCTCACATTCACCTATTTCGTAGAGAGGAGACTAATTGGGACTCTGCTTTTCATTTATATAGTGGATTAGCGTTTGTGAAATAAATAGATTAGCTACAGCTGATTTCTCAGAAAGTCAAGCCAGGTAATAATATAAATAAATCTTATAAATAAAATAACTTATTTGTATAGATTTCGTATTTCCTTGGTCGGCTTCAAAGGATATTTTGGAAATTATATGTCATAAAATCATGACATTTTACAGCTACCAAATTTTTTAAATCAATGAATTTGAATTTCTGAGTGATAAAACGCTAATTTATGGCTCAAACATGGCCTTCATCAGACGAAAACCTTAGCTGATGAGTCTAATTTTAAACTCTCTCAAGAAACAGAATTTACGTATTTTATAGCTAAATTGCTGACCAAGATGAGCTAAAGCAGTAAATACAAGGAATCTTTTTGTGTTGAGGACTGTTAGTTGTAGTTGCTCTGGAAAATTATGAAAGGTTATTTACCCAAACAAGCTAAATTCAATTATCAAAATTTTCAGGAGAAATGGAGAAACTACTGCTTTAAAATACGTGGAACTAAGCGTTCATTTTGTTTAGATAGACCCCACCACACACACATATTTTGGAGTTGGTGCGGTAGTTTTATTGGCATAGCCCTAACGGCTTACCTTTCTGTAAAAACTAATTCTCCTTTGTTGATGGCTCCCTTTGGTGCTACTAGCGTATTAATCTTTGGTGTTCCTGACAGTCCTTTAGCTCAACCCCGGAATGTAATTGGTGGTAATCTTGTGGCGGCATTAGTTAGTCTGACTATTCTGCATCTTTTCGGTTCAGAACCTTGGGCAATGGGAATGGCGGTAGCTACAGCCATTGGTATGATGCAGCTGACTGCAACTTTACACCCTCCTTCGGGAGCAGTTGCATTAGTTGTGATGATGACGAAACCGTCCTGGCAATTTCTTTTAACTCCTGCCTTAGAAGGTTCGATAATTTTGGTACTCTGTGCTGTGGTATTTAATAATTTGGCGCACGAAAGAACATATCCCAAATATTGGTTCTAAATTCGTGGCAATGTCCCAACGACAGTTGCTAAAAACCATCCTTTTAATAGACTTCTTGCAGAAGTCGGGAAAAGGGGAAAGGTGAAAGGGTAAAGGTTTTAAATCCCTTACCCTTTTCCCCTTTACCTTTCCCCAGCCCGAAAGAAGCGCATTTTTGGGTTGGCAGAGTCGTAGCTGAAACTATAATTAACTCGATGACACTGTAAGTTCTCGCTCTTTGACTTTAGTTTTTGGTGATGGATTTAATAAAGCGATCGCAGGTTGTTCTTCTTTTTTGTACACCGAGCTTAATAGGATATCTAGCACATCAGCTTTCCGGGCAAGTTCGATGGCACGATGGGTAATGATATCCCCCGGAATTAAAATCACGCTATCATCCTTGTTTAAAATGATTCGATTCACGGTACGTCCTAAAGCATCTTTGATGCGGTGTTCTTCTAATGTTTGAATTGCCTGTTGGCGTACCTGTTCAAACCTTTTTTGGAGGATTGCCACGAAGCTAGTTACATTTTCTTGTACGCGAGCAACACTATCAACCACCAATTCGCTTGTATCCGCAAGTGTGCGATTGGCACTAGAACCAACTGCGTCAATGAAGGTTAAGCCAACGGCATTGAGTAGCGCCCGTTCTTGCTTGTAACTGCGGCTGCGCTCAATTACTTGTTGGGTAACAATTTGTCCTGGCGCAGCTACGACTAATCCATCATTAGTCCGAACTAACTGATGCACTCGTCGTCCCAAAGCTTGTTCTACTAAATAACTAGCAACAATATTGCTGGTTGAGTTACTCAACTCGGCTGTTAAGCTGCCTTTTGTTGCTTGGAACAGTTGGTTAAGTATTCCCTGATGCTCGGCTCGTTCGGCAATCTCCAATGTAATTGGCTGTCCTTGAGCAATTAGCAATGTTCCATTCGGGGAAATTACGTCGTAATCAACCACCCTATCAATTACCAAAGCCTTTTGTTCTTCTGGATTGATAATTGCATTCATTAAGTTGGTGGCAGTGTTGCGTGCTGTCAGTCGCAATTTTTGATCGGCGATCGCACTTGTTTGTTTTACAGTTTCCTGGAATTGATTGCTAGTTGTGTCTACAGTTTCCTGAATTTTGCGATTTAACTCGGCTACAACATCTCCTCCAGTGGCTCGATAAAGTTGATGGAGTACGCCTAGACGTTCGGCCTCATCGGCAATCGATCTGGTAACTGTTTGTCCCCGCATCGCTAACACGCTGCCATCTGGGGCAAATACATCTCTATCTGCAATTTGACCAACTACAAAAGCTTTTTGCGCTGTTGAATCGATAATTGCGTTTGTCAGCGATGTTGTTGCTGCTTGATTGGCTTCTTGCAATTGTCTGCTCACAACCTCTGTTGTTTCTTGCAACTTCTCTGTCGCAATTTCACCTACTTCTTGAAGTTTTTTATTAGCTGCCGCTGTGGTGTCTTGTATTGTATTGCTAGCTGTTTGAATGGCTCCTTTAAAACCACCCACTTGTTCTTGCATGAGTTCAGCAGTTTCAACGGGTACAAATGCAAAATTCTCTCCGATTTTGAGCGTGTTGGTAGCGGGAACAAAGCATCGTCCAGAATAAGCATCAGCAAACAAACCGCCGGATACTTCGTATCCTTCAACAACTCCTGTCTGTTCGTCAAAATAAAGGTCAATCATTGTTCCCAAATCGCGTCCATTTACAGTCAAGATTCGGGTTCCTTTGAGCACATTGTTGCGTTTGACAATAGCTCTAATTTCTGGCACTTTCTTAATTTTGACAACTGCTGCTTTGGTAGGTACGATTACAGCATTTAAACCGATGGCTTGTACTTGAGCAAATGGAATCACACGGGCACTACGAAACAAGCTGCCATCATCCACAAGCAGTCCGAGAAGTCGATCGCTCTGTTGGTCAAAAATCAAGTCTTGAATCCGCTCAATTCGCTCTCCGGTATTGTAAGCAACAACAATTTTTCCTATTAAATCAGTTCCTCGACGCATATCTTTGATTCCTTTGGTAGTGCTGAGTTCCTAAAGTTTGTTTGCAGGTAAATCACAAATTAATTATGAATACTTATTACTCAGCACTATTTTAGATAAGCGAGTTGTTGAAGAATTAGAAGATAAACTAGTTGTTTGCAGGTTAATTTTTACTTTTTGAACCAGATCCTCTAGATCGAAAACACCTTTATATTCAAGTACTCCAGCTGCGGCGATCGCGACAACCATCGCAGAAAGCACATACAAACCAGCAGGCGATCGTCGCTGTCCTATCAATCTTGGCATTGTTTTTTTCCCTTAACTATCTTATCGAACAAAAACAGAGTAATATTGCTAATTCATAGCTCTATCGAGCTAGAAAATCTTTTTCAAAATTAAATTTGAATTAATTAAGACTACAGAAGAAAAAAGCAATCCTCTAAACATTATATTTATTTATGAGGATTGCTGTTTTGCAATCAAATTCATCCTCAAAATTAGTAAAAAAATCAGCGTGCTTGCGATTACACTAACACTCTACAAGTTAACGATCGATTCTAAGGTACAGATTTGAGAATGATGACAAGTCTGAATTTATTACTAATTCTAAACTCTGAATTTGGGATTCTTGAAACAGCAAAGTTGATTAGTCAATCAGTTTTTTCACTTCATCTTTGGCGTTTTCAACAGACTGGCTAACATTAGCCTCAGCTTGTTTTAGCTTGCCTTCGGCTTCTAACTCTGGATTGTCAGTTACTTGACCTGCAATTTCTTTAGCTTTACCTTCAATGTTTTTGGCAGTTGCTTTGATTTTATCTTCTAAGCTCATAAAATTCTCCTTCGATAATTAGGTTCAAAAGTTTGTAAACAATCAAGACTTTGGATTCTTACTACTCTTTCTTACGATAGAGATAAGTATGATTCGTAAGAATAATTGACATGTAAACATATCAATGTTAGAGCTTAATTGTGCTTTTTTAGAAAGCTTGTAGCTTTCATTTTTAGTATACATAAAAGTTTAAAAAAATACATATGACTATTAAAAATTCACAAGTCTATTAGTTTATCCAGATTGCAAAGACTTCGCAAAAACTTTTAAAGATTTAACTTTTTAATATGCATCTGTGACCTGTTTCTAGCAATTTTGTGACCTGTTTTTAGCAGCAAATGTAAAATCCTGAAAAGCTTATATATAGAAGGTTTGGCATCATAGTTTTACTAATTTTTAGACCTTACATCTTGCTGGTTGTAAATAGTATTGATTAATTATATTTATAGATTTGATAATTAATAATTAATTTATTAAATAATCATATTTTATGTTAAAATTAGAAATTCTCTTCTGTGCTTTATACAAAAATTATTTAGAATAAAAGTTGCGTGTCAAAAATCTGCACATAGCAAATATCAGAAATTACTTTCAATAGATAACAATAACAATCAATATGGAACGCTTATCTGACGCATTACGAAATCGGATAAAGGTTACAATAAAACAAACAAGAGAAGCGATCGCAGATTCCTTAGTTGACTTAGAACAAAAAAGTAAAGTCAGTTTAGTTGACGTAAAAAAGCAGGTTAAAACACAGCTTTTTGAAACAAAAAATCAAGTTAAAACTCAAATTTTTGAAGTTCAACAGCAGGTTGAAACACATCTCGTCACTTGGAATAATTTTCGTCAGATTGAAAGTATCCAGTCCGATCGCTTTGCGATTTTCCTGCTGAAACTACTACTTAAAGAGCAGAAATCTACAACCGAAAAACCAAGGTTTAAAGCAGGTTCTTTATTTCCTGATGGCTCCACAACATTAGCAGCATTGACGTTGGTACTGCGAGGTGTAGCAGAAGTTTTGTCACAAAAGTCAGATTTATCCTGGAAAATTAAGTCTGATTCGATTTTGAGTTACGAAAAACCTGTTAATAAAGGGCGTAGTGGCAAAATCGAGTATTATATCAGCGATGAAAGATTTTCTCCACAAAAGCAACCATTAACAATAGATGCTGCTCTTACCACCATTGAGGAATTTGACCCCAGAGCAGGTGCTATTCATCTAATTTACTGTGCTAAAGCACTGGAGCTTCACCAACCTTGGAATCAAGCTTTTGAGATTGATGATAAACAGTTGGTTGAATATACAGGTTTATCAAAGCGCCGTGATTTGAGCAAATCACAAAAATTAGAGATTCTAGATAGTTTGGTAAGACAACCTGCTCAAGTGTTGGCAGAAATTACTTGGTTAAATACAGATAAAATTCCGGCGTTTACAACAACAGATTGGCAAATTTGGAATGTTTCTGTGGAACACAAATTTGCTGAAGCAGAGGATAGCCATTGCAAATTGATTGGTTTAACTGTTACCGTCAAACCCGGCGAGTGGGCAAAATACTTTTTGAACAAATCAGAATATTATTACCATACAGGCATCATTACCAAGAAAACCGTACAAACGCTTTTTAGTATTGGCAAGCATAACGTCGGTGCTGCCAGAATCCTGATTTGGCTAACTTTTCAAATTGTACCCGGATTACAAAACCGCTTGATTGGCAAAACGCTGTTAGAAATTGCCTATGGAGAAAAACGAGTTACAGCAGCAGCAAGCGATCGCCAACTGCGTCGCTGTTTAGCTGATGATTTTGAAACTGATATGAATGTTGTTAAAAAAGCTGGATGGCAAATAGAACTTGAAATTGGGCCAGATTGGTTGGAGAACAAGCAAGGCAAACGTCCGGCTGGATTTTGGCAAGAACTTTTAATGTCACGGTGGCGGTTCAATTTGCCGTTAGAAGCACAACAACGGTTAAACAACCCGCAAAGCCAAAACAGAATTAACCGCCAAACCAAAAATCAGTGTCAACTGCGATCGCCATCAGGTGAGATGATTCGCAAAGCCAGAAAAGCTAAAGGCTGGTCGAGGGCGTTTTTTGCCTCAACGATGGGAAAAAGTATCTCTTGGGTTGACGCTGTAGAAACCAATCACCGCCAAGTCTCTGCTAAAGATTTACCCATGCTAATAGAACGTCTCGGTCTTAACTCTAAAGATTAAACTTCTAAGAGAAGTCGGGAAAAGGGTAAGGTGAAAGGTAAGTACTAGTGTGGCAAGCTTAAAATAGTGCATTAGTAAACTCTTGTGGGGTGGGCATCCTGCCTGCCCGGACGGGTGAGGACACCCATCCCACAAGAAATTTTATTGCAACATTTTAGCTTTGACACGCTAGTAGGCTAACGCACCGCTATTTTGATTAAAGAATTTAATGATGAACTCATAACACTTTTTATTTTGGCGATTTCCGTTAGAAACTCTAGATTATGCTGACTCCATTTTTTCATTTCTGTGGAAAGTTGAGAATCAGATTCTATCAAAAATTCTCGTGTTTCTATATTCTCAGGATATTTTGGTTCTAAAAGAATAATTAAGTCAGAAGATTGAATATATTTATTATCTTCATCATAAATAAGTTCTACTTTAAAGTGATAAATATATGATGTACGTATCAAATACGGTGAATGTTCTTGGCTAGATAATTGTTGTTCGCTGTTGGGCAAAAATAAAGTAAACGTAAATCTATCTACATCGTTACAACTGACACATTGCGAAATTTTAATATTTTCCAGATGAATAATTTCTGTTTCTGTATTTAAATAGTTATTTTTAACAAAATTCAATGGTAGAGGAATATCAAAATTGAAATTTGCTGGTAAAGTAACTGGGTAATCAAAACTAGGTAAAACAGGTCTGCTGCGCTGGACTGACATAGCTGGTGCAGCTGGATAAGCTAGTTCATATTTTTGTACTTCAGGTAAAACCCAACTTTTTAGTACCCAAACATGATGAAATAAAAACTGAGCATTTTTCAAAAACGCAACCTGGTTGCCAATATTACGAACTTTCAAATCAATTACACAGGAATTAACAGATCCTTCAAGAGAAATATCAACAATTTTAAGTGACGAATCATTATTTTGGGAATTACGATCGAAAAAACGGATTTTATAGTTAGCTTTCGCTAACCAGTCAGCAACTTCTCTCCAGTCTTTTAAAGTATTAGACGGTCGATTAGTTAGTACTTCGATATAGCGATACAATCCTCTAGATAAATCAACTCGTAAACCCCTAACTTCCCGATTCATTGCAGCAGCTATTTCAGTAGGACTATAACCGCAAAGCAATCCCCTCAAGCAATTTATTTCCAATGGTGTAAGTTGTTTGGCTTTCCCAGAAATTTGCTGTTTGGCAGAGGTGAGATCTTGACACAACCTTGCTAAATTCCAGTCATTTTCAGCTTGTGCAAACAGTTGGGGAATTGGTGTCATTGTTGGATTTATCAACTTCTCCCCCATATCCTAACAAAACTCCTAAGAGTGGTTAGGTTACAGTTGCTTGTTGCTTTGGTTAGTCTAGATTTACGTTCAATACAACAGAAGTTATCAAACTTATGAATAAAGTAACTGCTAAAAACGAACAGCTAGGGGGTTTGTATGTCCAATCCCCTCAAGGAGAAAAGCTAGTTTTTCCCCTCAAGCATACAGAAGTATTAGCCAAAGTTGCAGGTAATTTGTCACGAGTTGAGGTGATTCAAAGCTTTGAAAATCCCTTCACACAGCCTTTAGAAGCCGTGTATATCTTTCCGTTACCCGATGAAGCGGCGGTGGATGATATGGAAATCAAAATAGGCGATCGCACCATCAAAGGTAATATTAAAAAACGTGAAGAAGCGCAACAAATCTATGAGAAGGCAAAACAAGAAGGACGCACCGCAGGACTTTTAGAACAAGAACGAGACAACATCTTTACGCAATCTCTGGCTAACATCAAACCTGGCGAACAAATTGATGTCACAATTCGTTACACTGAAAGTTTAAAATTTGAGGCGGGAAACTACGAATTTGTCTTCCCGATGGTGGTAGGGCCGAGATATATTCCGGGAACAAGCATAGATAATAGCGGCGACACAGATAGAGTTCCTGATGCTTCGCGGATTACACCGCCTGTAGTTCCAGAAGGAATGCGTTCTCGTCATGATATTAATGTCATAGTGGAAATTGACGCGGGTTTACCAATTTCTCAAGTGCGTTCTCCTTCCCATCAATTAAAAATTGAACATGCAAGTCAAATTGTGCGGATTCAATTAGCTGGAGAAGATACAATTCCCAACAAAGATTTAATTCTCCGCTATCAAGTTTCGGGACAAGAAACTCAATCTACAGTATTAACCCAAGCCGACCATCGCGGCGGACATTTTGCCATATATTTAATTCCAGCTTTGGAGTATTCCACTGATGAAATTGTCCCCAAAGATGTCGTGTTTTTGGTAGATACTTCTGGTTCGCAATCAGGCGATCCGTTAAAAAAATGCCAAGAATTAATGCGGCGATTTATTAATGGGTTGAATCCCCACGATACTTTTACAATTCTCGATTTTTCAGATAAAGTCAGGGAGTTATCAAAGAAACCTCTACCGAATACAGCAGAAAATCGTGCTAAAGCGATCGCTTATATTAATAATTTACAAGCTGCTGGCGGCACAGAAATGCTCAGTGGTATTCGTACAGCCATTAAATTCCCCACACCAACCGGAAGATTACGTTCTGTTGTGCTTCTTACCGATGGCTACATCGGCAACGAAAATGAAATTTTGGCAGAGGTACAACAGCATCTCCAACCAGCAAATCGCCTTTATAGTTTCGGTGCTGGTAGTTCAGTTAATCGTTTTTTATTAAATCGCATTGCCGAAATCGGCCGGGGAATATCTAGAATTATTCGTCATGATGAACCTACAGAAGAAGTTGCTGAAAAGTTCTACAAACAAATCAACAATCCTGTACTAACGAATATTGAAATTTCTTGGCAAGGTGATACAGAATCGCCTGTAATTTACCCAAAAATAGCACCTGATTTATTTTGCGAACAACCATTAGTTTTGTTTGGCCGCAAACAAGATAAAGCCAGTGGTAATCTGCAAATTTCCGGCATTGCTGCGGGCGGTAAACGCTATGAAAAAACGTTTCACCTCACATTTGAAGAAACGGAAAATCTGGCTGTAGCTCAGTTATGGGGACGTGCTTGTATTAAAGACTTGATGAATCAAATGGTAAGTTATGAAACCAAAGCTGGTGTAGAAGCAGTTACACAAACAGCTTTAACTTATCAACTGCTTTCTCAATACACTGCTTTTGTTGCTGTTAGCGATGACGTGCGGGTTGAACCAGGAGGCCAATATGTGTCTATGCAAGTTCCCGTGGAAATGCCAGAAGCAGTTAGTTACGAAGGAGTATTTGCAAGTCCTCCGGCTGGTGCTGTGGCGCGTCAAATAACATTTCCAATGGCAGTAGCCCCAGTTTCAGCAGACGAGGTTCCAGATTTTCTCAAACGAAGGCGATGGACAAAGCGAGAAGAATCAACCCCGCCATCGCCAAAATTAGCAGCACCCATCCCTCACCAGTTAGAAGTCCTTAGCGCCACTGGCTTGGATGAAACGGCAATAGCTGACTTAACCCAACACCTAGAAATAATAAATTTACCCCCAGGTTTTGGTGGTGAAATCGTCTTTGAGTTCGCCATCAAAAAAGGTCGGGTAACAGGGATAATGTTGGATGAACAAGCTTCAACCCAAAAAGATGCAGCTGTAGTGGAGAAAATTAAGCGATCGCTCCTACTTTGGATAGTTCCTACACTTACAACTGCTAAAGTCGTCTTAACCTTGCGTATTCACGTTTAACAAATTTGTAGAGACGTAAAATTCAACGTCTCTACTTATTATTAGCAGGGGTTTTAACCTGACGTGCTAGTTCTAGGTAAGAATTCATGTTAGCCCCTGGACGGCGACGACCGTTAGAGCCATTAGCCGAAGGAGCTAGATATTTAGGCGCAAAGGTGGTTTCAGTTGGCTGCTGTTTAACGACTTTGGCCGCCGCAGCTTTTTCATTGTTGCCGGGTTGAACTTGTAGACCTTGAGCAGTCTGGACTAGCTGAACATCAGCTGGTTTTGGATTTTGAGTTGATTTTGCTTCTTTAGTTGATTTAGTCGATTTTGCCTTAGCTTTAGTTGTGTCCGCTTTAGCTCCATTCAATGAAACTGGTTCGGATGCGGCTGGTGCATCTGATGTAATTGTTTCCGTTACTTTTTTGGCAGTTGAAGCAACTGTCTCCACTGCTTTCTTCGCTGTTGATGCTACCTCTTTAGCTGCTTCTTTAGCAGTATCCTTGGCCTCGTCCAATTCTAAGAAGTAGCCGTTGCTTTTTTTCTTTCCCGGTAATAAGCCAGTAACGAAACCCAGAATACCGCTTAATAAACCAAGAATTCCTGAGATCAAATTTTTGATAAAACCCATTACAATTACTCCTGCCTTTTATATTTGAAATTTGACCGTAATTGTTAACAATCACGACAAAATGTTACATTTTTCTGCTTTGCGTCACCCTATCCTGGTGACAACCTCTATAGGTTTGTGTTTAATGAACATTGTAGTAAAACTACACTATAAATGCTTTGTTGCAAGCACTTACGAGCTAATACACTGAGAACTAATTATTAAATTTTACTGTAACTAAGAGCAAGATTCTGAAAGCTAGCTTCACAAAAATTAACATTTCTTTGTCTAATAATCAGCCAGCTGCTCTATCTATGGACTGAGTTAAATTTTTTACATTTGAAGACTGTTGACGGTTCACAGTTAACAGTCAACAGTCAACGCTTTAAACCTTAACCTTTGCTAAATATCTGTGCGAGCATCCGAAAACCAGTAACTTCAGCTTGTAGAACAGTATGGATTTACCTTTGCAATCCCAAATTCAAAATTTAAAATCTAAAATTGAGTAAAACTTAACCCGATAATTCAGCTAAATTTTATCGATGAGTATTATAAATCAGCAGCGCAATCCAGTTGTGTTAGTACACGGAATTGGCGACACAGAAATAGTTTTTCGGAAAATGAGGGCATACCTAATACAACAAGGTTGGCTTGTATATGCCCTGAATTTAGTACCCAATAATGGTGATTTAGGTCTTGATAAATTGGCACACCAAATAGCCGATTATGTTAAAGATAACTTTCCACCAGAACAACCAATTGATTTAGTAGGCTTCAGTATGGGAGGAATTGTCAGCCGTTACTATGTGCAACGCTTGGGAGGAATTAAGCAGGTACAGCGGTTTATTACCATTTCTTCACCCCATAACGGAACTGTGCTTGCTTATGCATCCCAGCGTCCTGGTTGCATACAAATGCGTCCCAACAGCCTTTTTCTCCAAGATTTGAATTCTGATGTTGATATATTAAAACAGCTAAATTTTACATCTATCTGGACACCCTACGATTTGATGATCGTACCAGCGAAAAGTTCACAAATGCTGGTGGGAAAAGAAATGGTTATGCGAGTTGGTTTACACTCTTGGATGCTCACTAATTCCAAGACTTTAGCAGTCATATCAGAGATATTGGCACAGCCTATTAGCTCAATTCTAAATTCTTAAGTTCTATCGCCAATTTGTGTGTGTTCTGAACTTTCAAAAATTGCTTCTGGGTAGCGATAATACTTAAATTCCATGAGGTTATAAAAGGGGTCTTCTAAAAAGAAAGTACGATGCTCAAGAGGAGAACCAACAAAGCGATTTTTACTTTCTTCGCGAAAAATTAATTGCTGTTGTTGTGCCCTTGCTAATAAATCCTGCCAATCACCTTCTTGGGTAAAAATTAGTCCAAAGTGTCTTGGATAAATGGTTTGTTGGGGTGTCAAAATATCTTTGGTAACATGAGCTACTAATTGATGACCGTAGAGATTGAGAATTAATGCGTGGCGATTTTCCCGGCCGGGAATACAGCCCAAGCCATCTACATAATATTTTTTGGTCTTGGTAATATCAGTCACAGGAAAAGCAAGATGGAATATAGTTTGGTTCATACTTTATATGGGAAAAACTAATAATTAATCGCTTGCCAAAATCATTTGGTGTTGTACATCTTTTTTATTGGTTGTTAACTGTTGACTGTTGACAGTTAACGGTCAGCAATGAACTAAGTTAAAAAGCAACTTGCAATACATGTAATAATATAAACTTACTGTTGACTAATTACTGATGTTACCCTCAATTAATTCTCTCAATCCGTGGCTGGTGGGAGTAGGATTAAACACAATTTTATTGTGTTTAGCTGCGATCGCTCCTAAAAAACTGCTAACTCCAGCTGGATTATTCCACGCTTGGTTATTGGCCATACTAATTTGGGGAACTTTAGGCTGGCAAGGTTATGCAGTGGTAATGTTCTATTTTTTAGTTGGTTCTGGCGTTACCCGCATAGGGATGGCACAAAAAGAGGCCGAAGGAATTGCCGAAAAGCGTTCTGGTGCAAGAGGCCCAGAAAACGTCTGGGGTTCGGCTTTAACTGGGGCTTTGTGTGCCTTGGGAGTAGGGTTACTCAATTGGGGAATTTTGGTACCCAGTCCCCAATCCCTAATCCCTAATTTCCAATCTCTATTATTATTAGGCTATGTGGCGAGTTTCAGTACCAAACTTGCTGACACCACTGCCAGCGAAGTTGGTAAAGCTTATGGTAAAAGCACCTTTTTGATTACCACCCTTCAACCAGTGCCTCGCGGTACAGAAGGAGCGGTAAGCTTAGAGGGAACTTTAGCTGGTGTTGTGGGTTCTGTGGCGATCGCCTTGGTTGGTTGGGGAGTTGGTTTAATTGATATATTAGGTGTAGCTTGGTGTGTGTTAGCAGCATTTATCGCCACTAATTTGGAAAGCGTGATTGGAGCAACACTGCAATCAAAATATAACTGGCTGACAAACGAAGTTGTAAATATTTTGAATACATTAATCGGTGCGATGGCAGCCGTAATATTTGCTTGGTTGTGGGGCATTGGTCATGGGTTATAAAACATTGGCACTTGTAACAATTAGCCCACAAAATAAGCTGTTCTGCATTTGGCGTTGCACATTGACTTGATTAAATAGTTAACTGTTGACCGTTGACAGTTAACGGTTAACAGTCAACAGTTAACTAGTGGTTGGCCAAGTTCACTTGGCGCGGGAAAGGGGAAAGGTTTTAAATCCCTTCCCATTTCCCCAGCCCGAAAGAAGCGCATTTTTGGGTTGCCAGACTACTAGTATACTTATGCTTTTTCAGCGCACATTAGCTTAAATAATCAATATATTTTTTCACCTGTTTTAGTTGATTTCACTTACTTATCTGATTAGTTGCTGAAATTGATACAGTGTTTTTCAGAAAATTCCCCTTGGCTTGCTTTTAGGGCATAGCTAATATTTTCAATCCTGTTGTGTCTTCCCAAGGGCGTATTACTAATCATGAAAGCACGGTGACGTAAAGAGCTTGAGAGCGTCTCTTGTTCCATTAGCAATATATTTTGTTTAGTTTATGAAATCTTTATCATAATAATCCATCTGTGACAACATGATTTCTATATGATTTAATTTAAAAGTCCTATGAGTGTTTAACCATTTTTACATAATTAGTTCATGGAATCTTTACCATTTTTGATAGTCGATGACCAAGCTATTTCTATTGAAGAAGCAGTAAAATACCTGCAAGTCTCTGGAAAATTGGGACAGTACATTGGGGATATTCTCCGCCAGTACGTAATTGAGCAAGAAATCCGGACGCGAGATGATATCGAGATTGGCACAGCGGTAACTGAGCAAGCAATTATTGATTTTCGACTCAACAATCAGTTGACTGACCCCCAAAGTTTTCAAGAATGGTTAAAGAGGAACAACACAGATTACACAACATTTCATACATCAGTGACTTTTGGCTACAAGGTAGAAAAACTGAAAGCTGTAGTTACCGAAGCAAAACTTCCAGAATATTTTATTGAACGCAAAATTTTTTTAGATCGGGTGGTACTTTCTCGGATTGTTGTTGATAATCGCGAATTGGCAGATGAATTACAAATCCAAATAGAAGAAGGAGGTAGCTTTGAGCAATTAGCTAGAGAATATTCACTTGCAGATGACCGAATTGTGAATGGCATGATGGGACTCATTAGCCGAGGAAGTCTACCGGACACACTACGGGCAGCTATTGATGTCGCAAGTCCTGGGCAAGTGGTAGGCCCAATAAAATTGGTTGGTGGAACCTCTTTGCAAGGAGAAGGGCCTTTTGGTTTGTTTCGAGTAGAACAATTTCTGCCAGCCTCTTTAGAAGATACTCAACTAAACCAAGCACTACAAAATGAATTGTTTGAGAAATGGCTAGCAGAGAAAATTCAAAAACTGACAGTCAAATTACAAGTGAGTTAAAAATTCTGGATAATGAATCTCTACGATTAGAAGTGCTGGCTTCTTTACCTTGGCATCAACCACCACTGTGTTGGTTGACTCCCGAACAGCAATCCCGATTGCGAGATGAATCTCAAGCTCGTCAGTATCGTTTGGGGGATAAAATCTGGTCAAGCGATATCAGCGGTTACCAATTCTTGATTGTGGCTGGTAAAGTACGTTTGCGAGATGGAAGAAACCCATCTAGCGGGCTATCTCAAGAACGTGTTGGCAAATCCATAGCCGCCTTGGAAGCAGGAGATTGGTTTGGCGATTTACAAAAGCTGTCTGCGGATTTTAAAGCTGTAGCTGCTAGTAAAGAAGTGATAGTAGTGTGTTGGGAGACAGCACTGTGGGCAGAATTTTCTCACCCACAAATTCAGGAATTTTGGCAAGCTTTACCTGTAGAAAGGGAACCAGAAAAAGAGACATTTTCCTACTCTCCCACAATTCCACTACCCCCAGCTTCCGAGGAAACTGTTCCTCTACAACCCCAAAAAGGACTACCAGCAGCCAACTTAATTGTTCCCAATTATCCTTTTGTTGCCAGTTGGAATACTGCTGCTGCGTGTTTAACAATGGTGGCGCAACAACTAGAAAATTCCGTGCAACTGGAATGGGTACAACGCCAACTTAGAGGACAACGCCCAAAAAATGTTGTGGAAGCAGCAGAAAAGATGGGCTTAGTGTTGCGGCGGTTACAAGTAAGTTGGAGTGACTTGCGACAAATATCATTTCCAGCTTTGTTGTTGTGGAATACCGAGTTAGCCCAGAGTCCATCTTGGGTGGTAGCCTACGGAATAAAAGGCGATCGCTTAATTATCGCTAATCCTTTAAATCCCGATCGCCTTTGTGAAAGTTTGCCCCAGTCAGTAGTTGAAGCATCTTGGGACGGACAACTCTGGCAAGTCGAACTCATATCCCAGCAAGAAAAATTTAACCTCAGTTGGTTTACCCCAGCAGTTTGGAAGTATAAAGGATTGCTAGGGGAAGTATTGCTAGCATCTTTTACCTTGCAACTTTTGGGCTTAACAACACCACTAATTACCCAAGTTGTTATTGATAAAGTCATGGTGCAGGAGAGTTTGCCGACTCTTGATGTTATGGCGATCGCTTTGCTGTTTGTCGCCATATTTGAGTCCATACTCGGCATTCTGCGCTTATTTATCTTTACCCACACAGCCCGCCGTCTGGATTTAAGTTTATCAGCACAGCTGTTTCGCCATTTGATGCGTTTGCCTTTGGCTTATTTTGAGTCGCGGCGCGTGGGAGACACAGTAGCACGAGTCCAAGAACTCGAACAAATTCGGCAATTCCTCACAGGTACAGCATTAACTGTAATTTTGGATAGCATCTTTGCTGTGGTGTACCTAGCATTGATGTTTTACTATAATATTCCCCTCACCTTTGTCGCCTTAGCAGTATTGCCACTATTTGCTACCTTGACAATAGTTGCAACACCAATTCTGCGTAACTGGCTCAACGAAACTTTTAACCGTTCTGCCGATAGTCAATCGTTTTTAGTCGAGACAGTCACCGGCATTCACTCAGTGAAAGCCCATGCAGCCGAACCAGTAGCACGCGATCGCTGGGAAGGCTTATTTGCTCGCTTCATTCGCACAGGTTTTAAAGCTTCTACTACCTCCAACATCAGCAGCAATCTTGGTGACTTCCTCACCAATTTTTCCACAATGTTGATTCTCTGGTTTGGAGCCAAGTTAGTCATCGAACAAAAGCTCACAGTCGGACAACTTGTCGCCTTTCAAATGTTGTCTGGTAGAGTCACAGGGCCGCTTTTACGCTTAGTGCAATTGTGGCAAAACCTCCAACAAGTTCTACTTTCCGTAGACCGCATTGGTGATATTCTCAATGTCTCTCCAGAAGCAGAACCGGGAACTGGCTTAGTTTTGCCACCTTTGAAAGGTCAAGTCAGCTTCGAGCAAGTATTTTTCCGCTACCGACCGAACTTTGAACCAGTTTTACGGGGAATATCTTTCAATGCCGACCCAGGACAATTTGTTGGTATTGTCGGACGTAGCGGTTCCGGTAAAAGTACTCTTTCTAAACTATTACAACGCCTTTATCAAATTGAATCAGGACGCATTCTGATTGATGGTTTTGATATTAAAAGTGCCGATTTAGCATCACTGCGACAACAAATTAGTGTAGTTCTCCAAGAAGACTTTTTATTTAACGGTTCTATTTTGGAAAATATCACTCTCGGCAATCCTGATATTACCGCAGAACAAGTGGTAGAAGCCGCAAGGCTGGCGGTAGCACACGACTTCATCAGCCAATTACCCTACGGTTACGAAACTAATGTCGGCGAACGCGGTACCGCTTTATCCGGTGGACAGAGACAACGCATCGCCCTAGCAAGGTTATTTCTTTCCCAAGCACCGATTTTAGTTTTGGATGAAGCCACCAGCGCTTTGGATAGTGAAACTGAACAACAAGTACTACAAAATCTGCAAAAAATTTCTGCCAACCGTACCGTCTTTCTCATCGCTCACCGCTTTGCTCCTCTCAAACGTGCCGATTTAATTTTGGTGTTAGAACAAGGCGTGATTGCTGAACGTGGTACTCACTCACAGTTATTACAACAAAAAGGTTTGTACTGGTCACTATATCAACGGCAGCAAGCAAATATATAGTACATTCACTAGATTCGCTGCCTAAGTTCTGATTTAATGGCTTTAAAGCTTGTGGCTAGATAAAAAATAAATATCTACAGAGTGGCTTTCGAGTACTTTTTGGCGAATAGAGTTATGCTCTATTCGCCTTTTTAATGTGATATCATGTCCGGCTAATTACTTGTCGTTAAAATTTCT
Source organism: Nostoc linckia z4 (assembly GCF_002608075.1). Lineage (GTDB taxonomy): Bacteria > Cyanobacteriota > Cyanobacteriia > Cyanobacteriales > Nostocaceae > Nostoc > Nostoc linckia. The sequence goes on along the minus strand of NZ_LAHA01000024.1, from coordinate 940 downwards.
CCGCGTCCCCGCGTCTTTGCGTCCCCGCGTCGGTCTAAATAATAAATCTTTTACTGGACATGATATGATTTGCGCTCAATTTTCTCCCCTACTTCTCCCCGATTATTTTCTAATTTAGAACAGTACCGGACTAAGGTTAAATTTGCTTGGAGAGTTTAATATCTACAAAAAATGTAGTATTACAAATTTATATGAAGTGAAAAGATAAATTTTGTAATACCTCAAAATGTGATATTACTAACTAATTATGTTATTTTCTAGTCAAATATATTTGTAGTACCTGTCTTATACTAAAATACTTCTCTGGCTCAAGTTCTGAAACAAAAAGGATTTGAGCGGTTACATAATGCGAATTTACTTGAATATATGGAGTGCAATTGCTGATGCTTTTTACCAAAGAGCGTAATTCTAATAATCAAAATCTTGGTCTGGAAACTAGCAATCTATCTTTAAAAGTACCTGATATATTTGATAATTCTAATAATTACTTTAGCTCCAGTGCAAGTAGTTACACTTCTTCTTTAATCAATACTTCTGGAATCAAAAATCAAACGTATAAAGATTTAGCCACAAGTAGTAAAAATAATAAAAATACTACACAGAGGATGTCTCTGGTAAAATCAAGCGCTGTTGTCGCTGCTGTTCAACCAGACCTAATAATTCAAAATGCTGTTAATYCYAGYGTAGGGTCAGTGGGYGAAAGTATTGAAGTCAGCTATCAAGTGAAAAATCAAGGCACGGGTAGTGCAGGCTATCAACAAACAAAGTTTTATCTTTCAACAAATACAACCCTAAGCAACGATGATATATATTTAGGTTCTGATTATCTCAGTCCAATAGCTGCCGGTGCTTCTAGCGGTTCAACAACTACAATTAACATCAATAATAGCATCGCGGTAGGTAATTATTATCTGTTATATCAAGCTGATGGTAATAACAA
>NZ_LAHA01000023.1 GCF_002608075.1 Nostoc linckia z4 | reverse complement strand
ATCTCCCCCATCTCCCCTATCTCCCCCATCTCCCCATCTCCCCATCTCCCCATCTCCCCCATCTCCCCCATCCTCCTCATCCCCCCATCCCTTCACACATTTATTGGAAAGTAACTCAATGGTTTTTCTACTACCTGGTGTCAAATTTGATTTGGATTTGATTCAAAAATATGACACTCGCGCACCCAGATATACTAGCTATCCACCGGCTACAGAGTTGAACGAAACATTCACCCAAAGTGATTTTAAAGCTGCGATCGCTGCCTCGAATCAACGAAAAACTCCTCTTTCTTTGTATTTCCATATTCCTTTTTGCCAAAGTGCTTGCTACTTTTGTGGGTGCAACACGGTAATTTCTAACAACAAGAAAATTGCTGAACCTTACTTAGAGTATTTGGTACAAGATATCAAAAACACCGCAGCCTTAATTGATTCACAAAGAAAAGTGCTGCAAATTCACTGGGGTGGTGGAACTCCTAATTATTTGGAACGCGACCAAGTAGAACTTTTATGGCAAAACATCAATCGTTACTTCAACATTGACCCCCAAGCAGAAATCTCAATTGAAATTAATCCCCGCTACATTGATAGAAACTATATTCTGTTTCTCAGACAAATTGGGTTTAATCGCATTAGTTTTGGCATTCAAGACTTCAATAGCCAAGTTCAAGTTGCTGTCAACCGGATCCAACCCGAAGAAATGTTGTTTGATGTCATGAGTTGGATTAAGGAAGCGAAGTTTGAAAGTGTGAATGTAGACCTAATTTATGGTTTACCTTATCAAACTCGCGAAACTTTTCGGGAGACGTTACAAAAGACGATGGAATTAGATCCTGACCGCATTGTTGTGTTTAATTTTGCTTATGTGCCTTGGCTGAAGCCGACGCAAAAAAATATTCCTCAAGAAGCTTTACCAGCAGCCCAGGAAAAGCTAGAAATTCTCAAGATGACCATTGAAGAATTGACCAATAACCAATATCTATTTATTGGTATGGATCATTTTGCTAAAGTTAATGATGAATTAGCGATCGCTCAACAAAATGGCACTCTCAAGCGGAATTTTCAAGGCTATACTACCCACGCTGAAACAGAACTTTTTGGTTTTGGTGCTACATCCATTAGTATGCTAGAAGATGCCTATGCTCAAAATCACAAAGAATTAAAGGATTATTATCAGACAATTGCATCAGGTAACTTACCTATTAGTAAGGGTATTAAGCTGACTCAAAATGATATCATCAGACGAGATGCTATTATGTCTATCATGTCTCATTTTCAATTACATAAGCAAGACATTGAAGATAAGTATCAAATCAGTTTTGATGAATATTTCTCTGAAGAACTAGAAGCGTTAAAACCACTAGTAGCTGATGGACTGGTGAATTTATCAAAAAATCACATCCAAGTTACAGACATCGGTAGATTGCTAGTCAGAAATATTGCCGTCATATTTGATACTCATACAAGAACGCGAGAATCAAAATTCTCTCGTGCCATTTAGGGAACTCCAAAAATAAATTATTCTGGTTAAAGTGTTGACTGTTGATTGTTGACTGTTCGCGGTTCACAATTAACAGTCAACAGTCTTCTATGGAATATTTTTTTACTTGGAAGTTCTGGAAGGCAATAGCTAATAGATCCGCTGTAAAATTTGACATTTGTCAGAACCCCGGCTTTTCAAATAAATCGGGGTTATAATTTTTTCTATACTTTACATCTCCGAAAAGTTAGATAATAAAATTACATCTTTAGATAGATATAAATCATCTAAAATCAGCATTTTTTGGCGAAAAATAAAAAAATCTGTGATTTTTGATTGGCTGGTTATATAATCCACAAAGGTGTAAGATTGAAATCCGGATTTAGGAGTTGATAAACTCATTTTTCTGACAAAAATTTTCATGGTGTATGTTATGCCATCGAAGTTAAATATCATTTGATGTCATATCGATACAACCTCTTTTATCTAACTTTTGGATTCAGCATTTATCCCATGTGATAGAAAGAATTTTGAATTGAAAGTTGATAACTTATATACAAGTCAGATTGATGAGGTAATTATCGATTATGAGTATTATTGCTTGGGTAGTTTTAGGACTTTTAGCAGGTGCGATCGCTAAAGCTATTTATCCTGGTTATCAAGGCGGTGGAATTCTTTCCACAATGATTTTAGGCATCATTGGTGCCTTTGTTGGTGGAAGTTTATTTACATTGCTAAGAACCGGAACTCTACAAATTACTGCTGCTGGTGCAGGGTTAACTATTCCTGGGATTTTAGTAGCTGTCCTTGGCGCGATTATTGCTATCTACCTATGGGGATTAATCAGAAGAAGTAGTAATGCCTAATTGGTAAGCGACAGTTATTAATCATCAAATGACCACTGGTATTTAATTTTCTCGTAGTTTTCTAGTTGAGAAGCTATGAAATGTCAATTTACCCAAATATATGTGGGAAATCCTAACAGGAAATAAAACCAGCGTATCTCTTTTGTTTTGTCAAACTTATTTTTTGGAAGCTTAAATCTATGTTCTTTCACAAAAAAGATCCTATTCATGTAGTAAACGTTAAGGAACCAAACCCTCGTTTTGCTCAATTACTTTTAGAGCAATTTGGTGGAGCAACTGGAGAATTAAGTGCAGCTTTGCAATATTGGGTTCAATCATTCCATGTGGAAAACGCTGGAATTAAAGATATGCTCCAAGATATTGCGATCGAAGAATTTAGCCATCTAGAAATGGTTGGCAAACTCATCGAAGTGCATACCAAAAATACCGATCAAACAGAAGCTTATAAAAGCACTCTCTTTGCAATACGAGGCATAGGGCCTCATTTTCTAGATAGCCAAGGTAATGCTTGGACTGCAAGTTACTTGAATGAAGGCGGAGATGTAGTCCGCGATTTAAGAGCCAATATTGCAGCGGAAGCCGGCGCTCGTCAGACTTACGAAGAGTTGATTAAATTGGCAACGGATGAAGGTACTAAAGAAACTTTAGTCCATCTTTTAACACGAGAAATTTCTCATACCCAGATGTTTATGAAAGCTCTAGATTCTCTGGGTAAGTTAACAGATCCATTCTTTGGTAATATTCAACCAGATGAAACTGTTGCTCTTTACTACAACCTATCTACAAACGGTAATGGTAAAGATGAGCGCGGCCCTTGGAATTCTGAGCCAACATTCAAATACATTGCAAATCCCCTAGAAAGTCACTCTTAATTCCATCGCTTGGATTTAGAACACAAGTAGATTAGACTTCTTGCATAAGTCGGGAAAAGGGAAAGGGGAAAGGGGGAAAGGTTTGGTATTTTCCCTTTCCCCTTTAACATGTATCCCTTTGACCACAAAAGTCCAAAAAGCAATTGATTGCAAGAGGTCTATTAACAGCAAATATTTTTTGGCATATTTTTATTCAGCTTTGAATAATTGCCAACCTATATTTGCTGATATTAATTGCAATAGTACACACCTGACGGGGCGCACAAATGTGCGCCCCGATGAATTCAGAACTCACACTAACATTCAAACCCTAAATCAAAACTGTCCAGCAGGAGATTCATTTGTGATTGTTAACGCAACTCAAAACGGTTGGGAAATTATTTATCATCGCGCTCATGCTTTGTTAGCAGCTCAATTAGCAGGACAATGGCGACGTAAAGATGCTCCAGCCCGATTATATGAAACACTAGCAGCCATTTCTCATCACGATGATTTAGAAAAAGAATGGGAAGACGATAATCTGACTAAAGCTGGTGCGCCAAGAGACTTCACTCTGATGACAGATACTGATATAGAAGAAGGTGTCCCGAAAACCGCTAATTTGGCTAAGAATGCTTTTTATCGTGGACGGTGGGTAGCTTTATTAATTTCTATGCACATTAGTCGTTTAAATGAGCCTAGCCGGGGTCAGTCTCCAGAATTGGACAAACTTTTAGATGAGCAACTTCAAAATCAACAACGTTGGCGTGAAGAACTAGGTATTGAAAAGGAAGAAGTTGATGCAGCTTACGCATTTATGCAATGGTGCGATCGCCTTTCTTTGATCCTCTGTAAGCAAGAATTACCTGCTGCTGAACGCTTTTTAGAAATTACCAAAGGCCCTGACGGTCAACGTTATGATATCATGCAACGCAGTGATGGGTCAGTTTTTGTTAAACCCTGGCCTTTCCAAGATGAAAAATTCACTGTCAACATCGAAGCTTCTTACCTCTGGCAGATAAAATTTGAAAGCAACGCCGAACTCACTCAAGCACTACAAAAAGCCCCCATCAAGACATTAGAGTGGAAATTTGTTAACGCCTAGATACCGACGCATTTGTCTGTAGGGGCGAACGGCTGTTCGCCCTCAAAATTGACGAACCCCTGTTCGCCCTCAAAATTATCCGGGTTTAATTGAGCCTGACCCTCTGAAACACCAGACATAAAAACCCAGTGATAATCCAACGCCCAAATTCTTAAATCATCTGCCAATGGAAGCAAACCAAAATTTTCAGCTTATTGCTTAGAATATTTACAACTCAGCAATAGATCAAAAAAGAGCCAGAAAATTACTTATCTGGCTCAAAGCTGGAGACAAAAAAATCATCAAATAACAGCTAACTTGACCAAGAACCTAAAGTCTACCCAAGTTATGCAGTCCTAAAATAGCGCCTACTCCCAAGATATGACCAAAGGCGGTAGTAGCTAACAAAGCAGGTGCGCCAAAACCACCAAAGAAATTGGGTGATGGTAGCTTTGGTTCTGCATTTGGATACTTGATGGTAGATTTGCCAAAGGCAATGGCAATTATGTTGGCGATAATCATGGTCAAGCCAACGTAAGGACTCCATTCCAGGGGTGCGGTTGCAGCAGCAAGTAACGTTGAAGTAAACACCTGATTTGCTCCTGAAATTTATTAATGATTGAAAATATAATCTGAAAATTCCCGAAGCTAATTCAATCAAATCGCTGATTTTGCATCAATATTTAACACTTATTTTCACTACTTAATATAATCTGCCCCACCTTACGTATTTTGGACGCTAATATCAAAGTAGTACATTTGAACGATTCTGATTCACCGATTAACTCTCAAATTTGACTAGAGTACAAACAGCACAATTTCAAGAAAAGAATTGTAAAGGCTGTAGTGTATGTCATCGAAACTACAAATATCTTGGCATCAAAATTACTAGTTCATAGACTACACGTGCATAGATGCAGCCCGCATAGGCATCGCTCGAAAGATAATTTACACTCAAGATGATAGCGATTATTTCTAGCTTCTGTTATGTCCTCAACTCTAGATTCTTTGCCACCTGCACTTGCTAAAATCGTTCAGCGGTTTCAGCGCGCTTCTGAGCCGAAGCGACGTTACGAACAGCTAATCTGGTATGCTCAGAAGCTCAATGAGTTCCCAGAAGCTGATAAATTACCTGATAACAAAGTTCCTGGTTGCGTTTCTCAAGTTTATATCACAGCAACCTTGAATGATGGTAAAGTTGTCTTTCAAGGCGATTCTGATTCTCAGTTAACCAAAGGATTAGTAGGACTTTTGGTTGAAGGATTAAATGGACTAACGCCAACAGAAATTGTGCAACTTACCCCAGATTTTATTCAAGAAACAGGTTTAAATGTTAGCCTTACACCTTCCCGTGCCAATGGATTTTACAACATTTTTAAAACAATGCAAAAAAAAGCATTGGAATGTAAGTTAGATGTAAGTAATTAATAAGTAGGCATTAGGCATTGGGCATTGGTTATTCACTAATGACTAATAACTAATGACTAATGACTAATCACAAATGACAAAGGAGAAAAGTTAATCTCATGTCAACCAATTTATTATCTACCTCTGATGCAGTCGGATTTGGTGGAGTAGTTCAAGAATATCTTTGGAATTGGCAAAATCAGCAATTGCGCGTTGTTTATGAAACCCTCGGTAAAGGTTCGCCGCTATTGCTGTTACCTGCTTTTAGTAGTGTTTCGACGCGTTTGGAAATGGGCGAACTTGCTAGGTTGTTAGCTCCCAATTTTCAAGTTATAGCTGTGGACTGGCCTGGTTTTGGGGAATCTTCTCGCCCTAGTTTAGATTATCGACCCGAAATATATCAGCAATTTCTGGAAGATTTTGTTAACGCTATTTTTAAAACGCCAATTACTGTAATGGCGGCTGGTCATGCATCTACTTACGTTTTAAAATTAGCTGTGAAACAGCCAACGGCGTTCTCAAAAATTGTGTTGTTAGCTCCCACTTGGCGCGGGCCTTTACCGACAATGGGCGCTAGTCAACAGATAGCTGGTATGGTGAGAGAATTAGTGCGATCGCCTGTAGTTGGTCAAGCTCTCTACAAACTCAACACTACCCCATCTTTCTTAAATTTTATGTACCGTCGTCATGTCTTTACAGACACGACAAAACTTACACCCAGTTTCATCGAGAAGAAATGGCAGACAACTCAACAACCAGGAGCGAGATTTGCCTCTGCTGCCTTTGTAACTGGTAATCTTGATGCTGTAAGGCAGCAATCTGATTTTCTCCAACTCGTACAGTCTTTAACCGTACCATTGATGGTGGTAATTGGAGAATCTAGCCCTACCAAATCACGAGAAGAAATGAACGCTTTAACTGCATTACCAGGAGTAAGAAGCGTCATTACTCCAGGTTCTCTAGGACTGCATGAAGAATACCCAGCAGAAGTTTTAGCAGCAGTTGAGAATTTTTTGTTCAGAATTGAGAACTAAAAATATCATTTTATGAGTTTGTAGTAAGCACTTCAGTGCTTAAAAATCAAGGACTAAAGTCCTAACTACAAACTTATTTATCTCTCAGAACTAATGGGACAGACTACTAGCGATCGCCCTTTGTCAGTTGCGTAAGTTTTCATAACTTAAGAATTTGAGATACTCAAATTTTACAAATTGCCCTTCAAACTGCAAAACATGGGTTAAAAAAAGTATATTTTGTATATTAATATCAATAAAAGTCAAGCAATAAAATGTCTGAATATCTCAGTGGTAAACAGCCAACTACAGAGCAATTAAATCAATGGATTGAGTATTTCCATGCTAACGGATTTCTGGTGATTGAAAATGTGTTGACACCAGAACAATGTGAAGTACTAAAAAATGATTTAGATGAAATCCTCAAGCAAAGTGAAGGTAAAAATTATCAAAAATCCAAGAAAATAATGAAGCGAATGTTCGAGCATTCTCAGCAAAATTTAAATCTTTTTGCCTTAGAGCCAATGGTCACATTTGCAGAACATTTAATTGGTGGGGCAAATGGAACAGGCTACTTAATGCACGATGGAATTCCTAATGCTAATATAATTCATGTTATTCACAATAACTCATTTAAAATTCCCCCAGAAACTGACGGATTAGCTAAAAATGCATGGCATCAAGACGACACACCCCATGCACTTTCACTTGATGGCAAACCCTTAACTAACATTCGCTTGAATGTTCTTGCATTTACAGTGAATTACTACCTGACGGATGTATTAACCCAAGAAAATGGCCCCACCCAAGTCATTCCAGGATCTCATTTGTTTGGTAAGTTATGTGACGGCAATATTTCAGGATATGAAGACCAAATTTACAGCTGTTTAGGAGGAATGGGTTCTGCCGTTTGTTTTAACAATCAGGTATGGCATAGAGGCTCTAGAAACTCTTCCTCTATCACTCGCTACATTACGCAGATTACCTATGCCAAAAGACTGGTTGGACACAAATATGCACCCTTTATGAACTATCAAATGCCTAGTCACTGCTACGAACAAGCAGATCCAAAATTAAAGCAACTATTAGGATTTCTCCCCAACGGTGCGTATGGGTAGAAGGGAGTGAGGAGTGTTGAATGTTAAGTGTTGACTGTTAAGTGTTGACTGTTGACTGTTGACTGTTGACTATTGACTGGGGAGTTATTATTCTCCCCTACCCATTTTCCTTGTCTCCCTTGTCTCCCTTATCTCCCTTGTCTCCCCCACCTCCCCACCCCCTGTATATGAAAAGACTATTTCAGAGGATTTTCACTGAATACCGAGTAATTTGGGCTGTTTTGCTCTTGGCTATAGGACTGGTGGTGACGCTAGGGCTATCGCTTTCCCAAGGAGCAGTACCTTTGAGTTTGTCTGAGTTTTGGCAAGCGATTCTTCACCAAGGCGATCCGGCTAAACAGATAATTCTCTGGGATTTGCGTTTACCGCGCATTTGTGCGGCTCTGATTGTCGGTGCTGCTTTGGGGATGTCGGGAGCATTACTGCAAGGAATGTTACGCAATAGTCTTGCCGATCCTTTTATTCTGGGAATTTCTGCGGGTGCAGGGTTAATTGTAATTTTGATGATTGTGTGGCAAATATTTCCCATTGCCATCCCTCTAGCTGCTTGGATAGGTGCAATCTTGACTTCGGCCATCGTAATTTTACTCGGTCGTGCGGGGTCAGGAATTTCAGTGGAGCGATTGATTTTAGGGGGTGTGGCTATTAGTTCTTTGTTTGGTGCAGTGCAAAGCACCTTGCTGCTGTTAGCAGAAGACGGTCAAATTCAAATTGCTTTGAGTTGGTTAGTTGGTAGCCTGAATGGCCGGGGTTGGCAAGAAATTTCCACTGCTAGTCCTTACATCATCGTTGCATTAGTGGGGGGATGCTTGTTGGCGCGATCGGTGAACGTGTTGGCTTTGGGAGATGATTTAGCTGTGGGATTGGGAATTTCATTAACGCGATCGCGCCTCTTAATCGGTGGTGTTGCCACATTATTAGCCGCAGGTGCAGTCAGCATCAGCGGCTTAATTGGATTTGTCGGTCTTGTCGTCCCTCACGGCGTCCGCCTCCTCGTTGGCACAGACCACCGCTTTGTGTTGCCACTTTCCGCCCTTGCCGGTGCATGGTTACTCACCTTTGCAGATTTACTCTCTAGATTAGGAGCAGTAGAACTACCAGTAGGTTCCGTCACCGCCTTGCTGGGTTCACCCCTGTTTATCTGGTTACTTTATCGCCGTTCTGCTGGTTTTAATAAACTCTAATAAGCAGCTGGGCAAAATTAAATATAAAATGTCATTGCGTTCGCCCTTGGCGTTCCCAAAGGGTACGAAGTAAAGCAATCTCAGTCTTTGCGATTGATTCACTTTGTTCGCAATGACGAACTATCTTATATTTATTTAGATCCATCTATTTACAACCAACAGTTAACGTTTGATGTTGGATTTCACTTAGTAGCCTAAAAGAGGCTACGGTTTACACACAAGTCCCGTTAACCTACACCTTTGTTGCATCGACCTACACCTTTGATGCATCGACCTGCACCTTTGATGCATCGACCTGCACCTTTGATGCATCGACCTGCACCTTTGATGCATCGACCTACACCTTTGATGCATCGACCTGCACCTTTATTGCATCGACCTGCACCTTTATTGCATCGACCTGCACCTTTGATATTAAGTCTGGATAATCAGTTATTATTCAAAACTCTCTGGGTCTTTGCGTCAGCTCTCATGATAAGTCTTCAACTGGACAAATAAGCGATGAATTCAGGCAAAGCAGCGACGAATTAACTCTACCTGGAAGCTGTAGCCGTCGTCAACTTCCTCAATTAACTCACGTTGTAACAGCAATTTAAGTGTAATTTCAGCATCAGAAAACTGTTGTAATAAACTTTCGCGGTTGACTATAGCTCCTTCCCCTTGAGCAGCGATAAAACCTAGAATAGCTTGTCCAGTGGCATCTACTTGGTTATTTTGAATATCAGCGAAGAAAAAACCCCCACTTTGCAAAGCTTCTGGTATCGCTGCTTCCACATCGGCTAAGGTTGCAAATCGCCGAACAGAGGGGTCTTGTTCGTTTTTGAGGACAATAATTTCCGCGCAGAGTAGTTGTACTAAGAACGGGTGACAGCGCGTGAGTTGCAGTACTCGCTCAACGGCGTTGGGTTCATAGCGCAGCGTAAAATCTTTGACGGGACGTTCAATTAATTGTCGTGCTTCGGCTTCTTTGAGATAAGAGATATGCACAACTTGGACATTAATGAGATAACTAGCCCAGCGCTGATATTCTGCGATAGTATGGGAGCCAGCCAGTAACACCTTGAAGCGGGGACGATGTTGGATGAGGTGACGCAGCATTCCTAAAACATCCTGTTCATCAAAGCGACCTTTAGCAATGGCGTTGTCTAGCACCTCGAATTCATCTAATGCTAGTAAGGCGGTATTTTGTCCTAGAGACTGTTCTACTTTATCTAGCCATTCATAGAAATAACTGAAGGGGTCAGATTCTAGCACTTCGCGGGTTAGGGATGGTAGAGTTAAACCTTGCTTTTTTGCTGACTTCTCCATCTCTTTAGCGAGATTGTAGAGAAAACCTGCATCGTCACTAGCTGATGAAGGTGCCCCTTGCAAATCTATAAACATGGGGATGATGTTACTAGGTAGTAACTTTCCTATATTGTTGAGAAGAGAAGTTTTACCCATGCGTCGCTGACCGTATAGTAGCAGAGGTGGACGACGGCGGTCTAAAAGTAATTGCTCGATACGTGCGCCGATGTCATTACGCCCCGTGAAAATTTCTTGCTCTAGTGTGAGGGGTACGCCCATAATATAAGGCGAGTCAATTTCTTGGCGGAGTTCAGTAATTTTAGCCAGTTCATCTATATAGTTGGTGATTATCTCACCCCAACTTTTGATAATGGGACGGAAACGGACTGTGTATTTGTCGCTGCTACGAGTAAAATTCTGCAATTGTAGATTTAATTTATCTGCAATATCTCTGAGGAGTAAGCGCTGGTTATAAGCACTTGCTTGATTGATTGCAGCATCTACATCTTCGCTGAGCCGACTAAAGATTCGTAGCAAAGGGCTAACTTCATTCTCTGGTTCGATAGTTCCCAGACTATGATGAACTTCACAGATTGCTTCCACATCAGCACAGCCTTGTAAAATGGTTGCATATAGTTCAAGTTGTGCAGATTCAGCCGCCCAACGTTGGTAACTGTTTGTCAAGTAATTAATAGCAGCTTTTCCTTCGACTGGGTTACGCTTTAAAGCTAAGAGCAGATGTATGTCCAAGCCATATAAAGGTATAAATTGTAACTCGTCCCAAAATGCGGAATGCCAGCGCAATATAGTTTTATTGTCTTTACGCAGTTTATCCAGTAAGTAGAGCGAGATATTCCATAATGTCACCAATGGATAAAGTAGCACTGGTCGCCATAAATCAATAGTGACTCCCAAACTCAAAAATAGGATACTCTGAGGCACAAACAATACTGGCACACCCAAAATTACCCTTGAAATCACTGTTAATACTAAAAATAGTAATGCTGAAAAGGTTAGTCCAAAAAACCATGACCATGTGAAGCGTCCGAAAAAGGCGAAGGCGAATAATCTTATCAAAGCCATACTGACTCCACCTAGCAGTAAGTGTGGAGCCATAACTGATACTGGCACACCCCATCCTACAATCCACTCTAAGAGCAACGTCAAGCTTTGCTTCCCACGTAACACAATTAAAGTAAACCCTACACGCCACCATACAGTCCAAGCCACAGCCCACGCCGCCGAAATAGGAATGTTGTCTGCTGATTTTCCCAATTTCCACAGCACCAAAGCAAACGTTATATTTACCACCAAAGGAACGACTAGAAACCCCTGTATGCTCAATTCTGAAAGCAAGCGGCTTGTTCTATTAGAGTTGATATCTAGAGTGTAGAAAATACGGCTGAGTTGATTGCGCCATGCTATGGGACGGAATAGAAGCCAGAATAGCAGCTGAAAGCTACCCAGTATCAAATTTGGGTTGGGTTGGGGTGCATGAGTATAGGCATTACGTGTAACCCCAGTAGGTGTCATATCAATATTTTTTATTTCTCTACCTTTGTTACAGGATTTTTATGATTTCGGCTTTTATATCCTTATTTGGAAATAATTCTGTGCTTATTTAAACGAGCGATGTAATTAAGAAAACTAATAGTTTTAGATTGCTAGCTGATTTAAGTTGTAGATCTAGTTAACTTCTGGTTGATTTTTAGTTGACTTTTTTAGTGACTGTGCTATTTTTAATTCAGGTAAACAGTCAAAAGTGCCCAACTTACTCAGGGACGGGCACTTATGCTGCCTCTGAACCCTCTCCTTAAGGGCTGAGTCCAGAAGTCTAAAAACTTTTGAACGATAAGGAGAGTTCGATGTCTCGCTTTTACCGACTTTTAATTATCAGTATGCTAGTTTATGGTGTCATTTGCGGTGACATCAAATTAAACGACCCTGTTCTTATTCCAGTTGTTATCGAACTGATTAAGATTGAGGAGCAACCTAGCAAAAGCGATGAAGAATGAGTAACCTTGCCTAGCTTGGCTTAGCAATTGTTATGTCTGTATTTGACTAATCACTAGGCGAGGGACGACTCTCCTAGTTTTTTTGTGCAAACCCCAAGCATAATTAGGTTTACTAATCTACATCTTTATAATAAGGTTTTTTATGGCTGACTTACTAGTTGACTTGTAGTTGACTTGTAGATGTTAATATATACTGATTTATCCTAGTGCTTAACTAAATAAATCAGTAAATGGCTTTATTTGTCTTAAGCCTTCTTCTTGCCAATTATCATCATTCTCTGCTTCTTCTAAGTTAAATAATTTTTCTCTACATAGAATTTGTAACAATAGCGGCCAGCAGCAACTTTGTGTCAAAATCCACTCTATATCTTCATCAGTGAAGGGAATGGGCGAACTCGCTATTAATTCCCGTGCTTCTATCTCAGTCAATGCTCCTAGATATGCAGTGTAGCCAAAAATATTGAAAAAGGGTGAACTGTGCCCTGTGTTATGTGCTAGTTGTATTGGTGAATCAGGGGTAGCTAAGATAAATGCCAGATTTCCGCCTGTGTGATTAGTCGCCAAAGATCGCAAACTCTCCCAAAAACTATCATCTAATTCTGGACAACGTTGCAAGCCAACGCCAATTTCATCCAATAAAATTACTGTGGGAGAATGCAAATTATCGCTGACTACATCCATGAAACGATCTAAATCGCAAGGTGTTGGCACTTGCAGCTTCAGTGATTCTAGGATGTACTTGAGTAAGCCTTCTCGGCTTTGCATTCGTGCGTCTTGTAAGTCTACAAAAATCCAACGGTAATTTTCTGGATGCGGTAGCCAGTCAGATTTTTGCTCAGGACGCAACTGTTGTGCTGGGGTGGTGGTGATATTTTTGAGGTAGTGCAGCAGGGATGTTTTACCGCTGCGCTTTTTACCGATAATTACAGCATTTTGTAGGGGATGGCGTTTGAGTAAATTGAAGAAGCGTTTTAATTCTTTTTCGCGTCCAAAAAAATAACGCGGTTGGGTGATGGGTGCGCCTGTGATGAAGGGTGATGCTTCGCCGTTAGTTGGCTGAGGTTTAGGCGGTTGAGTTTCTGGTTCTTTGTATGCAATGTCTTGCCACTCAAAACTCAACTTATTGCTAAGTTCTATAAAATTCAGATAGTCAACAGGTTTGCCAGTGAGAAAGTTTTTGACTGTGGATAAAGAAAGTTCCATTTGATTAGCCAAGGACTGCTGGCTGGGATAGCCATTGCGCCCAAGTGCTGACCTAACTTTATTAATATACTCTGGGGCTACTCGCAGCGATCGCGCCATTACTCCTAATGAAAAACTACCTAAATATTCTAACTCTTTTGAGATACTTAAACTCAACTACAAAGCAGCTATAACTCAACTATTTATCAATACATAGTTAATATCGCTCTTTAGCCAGATGCTTATCTAGCTTACCAAAATTGCTTAGCAGTATATCCATCAAACTAACCAAGAGTGTTAGAGCTAATTTGTCAACTCAAGTAAAGTACTTGTCTAGTAACGGTTTCAGTAATTTAAGTCAATACAGCATTTATTCGCTGAAACTCAGACCTAGTAGTGAGTTGAGTACCTTAAGATTTTCTTTACGAATCAGCTCTTAGGCATTTAAAATTTGGAGAGCAACGCAGATACAAGATTGGTAAATAAGCTGAAATTGACAGTAATGATAACTGTTTTAGATCTGATTATGAGGAGTGGAAATTAGTAAGGAGTTAGCAATAAATAACTCCTACTCCTTACTCGTAACTTTTAACTCCTAACTTTTCACACCGTACAACTCAATTCGCCTGCTTTTTGGCTAAAGCGGCGATTCTCCCGATAGTCTACAGGACAATCTATGACTGCGGGTACGTCTTGAGCGAGGGCTTCTTTGAGTGTGGGAATTAAATCTAAAGCTGATTCAACTCGGTAGCCTTTTAAACCCATACTTTCGGCTAATTTGACAAAATCAGGATTGCCAAAATGTACAAAAGATGAGTTTCCTTTGCCAAATTGATTTTCTTGTTTCCACTCAATTAATCCATAGCCACCGTCATTAAAAATAATAGTGACAAAGGGCGTACCGACACGCAAGGCGGTTTCTAATTCTTGGCAGTTCATCATGAAGCCACCATCGCCGGTGACGGCAACAATTTTGCGGTTGGGATGCACGAGTTTTGCTGCTAATGCACCAGGAATCGCAATACCCATTGCAGCAAAGCCATTGGAAATAATACAAGTATTGGGGCTATGGCAGTGATAATGACGCGCCATCCACATTTTATGTGCGCCAACATCAGAGATGACGATATCATCTGGCCCCATAACTTGCCGTAAGTCATAAATTAACTTTTGCGGTTTAATGGGAAATCCGTCATCATGGGCGTACTGTTCGTAATCGGCACGAATATCTGCTCGTAAACTAATAGCAAAGGGATCGGGTTTTCCTTGTCGGTCTGCTAATTTTAAGATTTCATAGAGGGAATCAGAAATGTCTCCCACAACTTCAGCATCAGGAATATAACTGCTATCAATTTCTGCTGGATTTAACCCTATATGCACAACTGGAATTTTGCCGTCACGGTTCCATTTTTTAGGCGAAAATTCTATCAAATCATAGCCGATCGCTATTACTAAATCTGTATTATCAAATCCACATGTAATGAAATCTCTTTGTTGTAATCCCACTGACCACAATGCTAATTGATGTGTGTAGGGAATCACGCCTTTACCCATGAAGGTATTAGCCACAGGTATATTCAGTAAGGTAGCAAATTGCGTTACGGCATCACTAGCTCTAGCGCGAATTGCTCCATTTCCTACCAAAATTAATGGGTTAACTGCTTGAGAAATTGCGGCGGCGGCTGCTCGAATGCTAGCAAAAGAAGCATAGGTTTTTTCGCTATTATCCTTACGTAAAGGTTTGCCTTCCACGGGCATGGCAGCAATATTTTCTGGTAAATCGATGTGGACTGCACCAGGTTTTTCCGATTGCGATCGCTTAAATGCTTTTCGCACTACTTCTGGTGTAATACTCGGCCTGACAATTTGCTTATTCCATTTAGTTACAGGTGCAAACATCGCCACCAAATCTAAATATTGATGGGATTCAATGTGCATTCTATCTGTTCCCACTTGACCGGTAATCGCCACTAAAGGCGCACCATCGAGGTTGGCATCTGCTACGCCAGTCATCAAGTTTGTAGCCCCAGGGCCGAGTGTCGAAAGACACACTCCGGCTTTTCCCGTTAGCCGTCCGTAGACATCGGCCATGAATGCCGCACCTTGTTCGTGACGAGTGGTAATAAATTGAATCGAAGAATGTTTAAGTGCTTCTAAAACGTGCAGATTTTCTTCACCTGGAAGTCCAAAAACGTATTGTACTCCTTCATTTTCTAGGCACTGCACCAAGAGTTCTGCTGTATTCATTATTATTTCCTGACTAGCGACAATAAATATTGGGCATTGGGCATTGGGCATTGGGCATTGGGCATTGGGCATTGGGCATTGGGCATTGGGCATTGGGCATTGGTTATGGGTTATTTCTTCTTGTCCGCCTTGTCCGCCACTTCCCCATTTACTATTCCCTATTCCGCATTTACTATGTCTTATGTCCTTGCCCTATTGCTTATGCCCCATGCCCCATGCCCCATGCCCAAACCGTAATCACTTCACCCACACGGTTTTAACATTGACAAATTCATGTATACCTTGGATACTCAATTCTCTGCCATATCCAGAACGCTTAATACCACCAAAGGGCAATCGGGGATCGGATTTGACCATACCGTTGATAAATACGCTACCGGCTTGGATTTCTTCAATCAAGCGATGGCGTTCTTGGTCGTCGGTTGTCCAAGCGCTTGCACCCAAACCAAAGGGGGTATCATTAGCGAGTTTTATGGCAGCATCGATATCTGGAACCCGAAATAGCATGGCTACTGGGCCGAAGAATTCTTCTTTGGCAATTGGTGTGTCGGGCGGAATATCTATGATAATGGTTGGCGGATAAAAGTTTCCTGGACGATCTGATAATGGATGTCCACCGATGAGGATTTTCCCGCCGCTTTTGGTGGCGGTTTGCACTTGCTGGTGTAAATCCTGGACAATGCCAGGAGTTGCTAGTGGCCCGATATCGGTGTCTGGTTGCATGGGATCGCCCACTTTCAGCGCCTCGAATTTATCTAACAACAATTTTTCAAATTTGTCAGCGATCGCTTCTGCGACTATAAAACGTTTGGCTGCAATACATGATTGCCCGTTATTCAACATCCGCGCTGTAGTAGCTGTGACAACTGCTGCTTCTAAATCAGCGCTTGCTAACACTATAAACGGGTCGCTTCCTCCCAATTCCAAAACGGTTTTTTTAATTTGTTTGCCGGCGGCGATGGCGAGGGATATGCCTGCTGGTTCGCTTCCTGTTAAGGTGGCGGCTTTGATTCGGTCATCTGCCATTAAGTCGGCGACTTTAGCAGCCCCAATCAATAAAGTTTGAAATACACCTTCTGGAAAACCCGCCCGGTGAATAATTTCTTCAATTGCCAAGGCGCACTGCGGCACGTTGGAAGCATGTTTGAGTAAACCGACATTTCCCGCCATGAGGGCGGGGGCGGCAAAGCGGAAAACTTGCCAGAAGGGGAAATTCCACGGCATGACTGCTAGAATTGCCCCTAAAGGTTGATAGCGAACAAAACTATGGCTAGCATCGGTTTTGACAGGAACATCAGCCAAAAAACCAGGGGCGTGTTCGGCGTAGTAACGACAGACAGTGGCACATTTTTCCACTTCACCGATGGCAGCTTTCAAAGGTTTACCCATTTCTAGAGTCATCAACTTGGCAAATTCCGCTTTGTCTTGCTCTAAAATATCGGCAGCTTTTTCTAACCAGTGCGATCGCTTTTGAAAACTAGTCTGGCGATAGCTTTCAAAAGCCCGATTCGCCAAATCGAGTTTAGCGTCAATTTCTACATCATTGAGTGGCTCAAAGGTTTGAATAGTTTCCCCAGTGGCGGGATTAATCGTGGCGATCGCCATTACCTGACCTCCCGTTAACAAATAGCTCGACTGTTGGCTTCCTAGTGTTACACAGATCTCTTCTAGAAGCCACCACCAAAATTCTAGTCTTTTACTCAAGAAGTGGTTGTTAGATATTACAGTTTCGCAATTAAAATTGAAGTAATATATACAATTTATTCGTGTATTTATACTTAAAGCTCAGTCTGAGGAATTTCTTGTCGAGAATTTTTATGCACCTTGAAAGGGCTACCCATCGCTACACCTGATGTTTGATACAAGCATCGTCATAGACATCGCTCAAATTACAGAATTCAAGGTGCGGCGCTTGGCAACAAGACACCCTACATATACATCTTAAGTTGAGTAGTCTTTTAGTTAACAAGTAGCTACTAGTCTGCCAAAGTCTTTTTGACAGGTGGGGGAAAGGGTAAGGGGAAAAGGGTAAAGGCTTTAAACCCTTCCCCTTTTACCTTTTCCCTTTCCCCAATCTAAACCTGTCAATATTTGCGTGGTGAACTACTACTTAGTGTTGTAATTTCACAACTATTTTTGAAATAAAATATATCAATCAAGAAAAAGTCAGAATTTAATTCAGAATTTGAGGAGTTAAGCCATGACTCAAGGCTTACCCAAACTAGTTACATTCGATGAATTCGTTGCTAAATATCCAGATAACACAGGAAAACGTTACGAACTATATGATGGAGTAGTTGTTGAAATACCGCAACCAACAGGTGACCATGAAGAGATTGTTGTATTTTTATCTACAAAAGTTACTTTAGAATATAGTCGCCTTAATTTGCCCTGTGGTATACCAAAAACAGTATTAGTTAAACCAATTGAGAACGAATCAGCTTATTCGCCAGATGTGCTAGTTTTAAATCTTGCTAATTTAGTTAACGAACCTCTGTGGAAAAAACAATCAACTGTTACTCAAGCCGCATCAATTTCTCTAGTAATTGAGGTAGTCAGTAGTAATTGGCGTGATGATTATCTAAAAAAATACGCTGACTATGAGGAGATGGGAATTCCTGAATATTGGATTGTTGATTATGCAGCTTTGGGCGGTAGAGAATTTATTGGCAATCCTAAACAACCTACTATTTCTGTTTGCTGTTTAGAAGAAGGCGAGTATCGCATTAGTAAATTTCGAGGCAATGACCGCATCCAATCGCCAACTTTTCCAGAGTTGAATTTGACCGCAGAGGAAATTTTGCGCGCTGGTACGCTTGCTAATCACTGATGATTAAAATCTCTTGGTGTCCCCGTGTCATACCAATTATACTTCTTGCAAAAGTGTTTTTTGTACTCTTCTGGGAAAAGGGAATCATGTTAATGGTTCGACAAGCTCACCAACCGGAGAAAGGGAAAATAGCAAACCTTTCCCCCTTTCCCCTGCCCCTTATCCCCAGAGGGGGCCCCCCCTTCCTCTTTTCCCAACTTTTGCAAGAAGTCTAATGACTAATGACTAATAATTGTTGATACTGGCTGCAATTTTGTTTGATAAACTTTGACTAATCTATCGATACCTTTGAAACGATAATCTCCCATTTCTTGGAAATCTGAAGGTTGTGAAAGCATTGCATAAGTAGCCTCACTAATCACGCATTCACTCGGAGGACAAACTCCTTCCATACGGGCTGCAAGATTAATTGTTGCGCCTAATGCTGTGTAGTCTACCCTCTGAGAACTACCAACATCTCCAACCACGGCTTTACCACTATTAATTGCAATGCGTAATTGTAGGGGTTCTTGCCAAAAATTATTGGCATTGAGATGTTTGAGACGAGTGAGCATTCCCTTAGCAGCAGCCACGGCGCGATCGGCGTGATCTAATTGGGTTTCTGGAGCGCCAAAAAATGCCATAATACAATCGCCAATATATTTATCTAAAGTGCCGCCATAAGTAAATATTTCTTTGAGCATTTCTTCAAATAAATTATTTAATAATTGGGCGATCGCAGTTGGTGTTAATCTTTCAGAAATTGCTGTAAAACCTACTAAATCCGCAAATAAAATACTAATTTCGCTCTCCGATGGCGCTAAACGTCCATCTGGAGACGCGCCTACAGATATTAACTGATGTACCACTGCGGGAGAATGATACCGTTCTAGTCGGTGACGAATCACTTCTTCAGTTTTAAGTTTCTCTACCAGTAGCCAACGTTGGACGCTGGAAGCCACAAGATTTGCTAAGGCTGAAAAAAAGCTCAGTTCTTCCTCGCCTTCATTTGCCCAATGGTAAGAAGAAAGATTAGCATCGGCATAAAGAACGCCCACAACTTTATTTTCATCCCATAAAGGCACTGCCATTGCACTGCGAATGCCTTTGACTAAAATACTCTGTTCGCTGGCAAAGCGTTCGTCCTGATGAGTATCACCGGTTTGAATGACGACTTTCTCGTCAAATACCTTTTGGCAGATGCTACGACTAATCCAACTCCCATCGGCAGGCAAATGTTTTTGTTGAGAAATATTTCTGGTGGCAGCATTCACTAATTCTAAGTGCCCGCAACCATTAACATCAATTAATAATGCTAAGCGATCGATACTATCAAGGTAACGAAATACAACTTGTTGCACCTGGGAAAAAATCTCTTCTATGGACGCCGCCGCACAGAGATTTTTGGCGATGTCAACTAAGTCTTTAAGACGGGCAATGGTTTTATCTTTATTGCTGATGTTACCATCTTTACCCTCAGCTGCAATCCATTGCTGCTGTAGTTGCTCGACGTTGTGAAGGATTGTTCTTTGTTCGTTAGTTTCCGAAGTAGCCGCATATTCTGGCTTCAATGTCGATTCTGAAACCGGATTTGTCAGCAGCACTACCAAGCTAACGTTACCCAGCCAAACCACATCGCCGTGATGTAACTCTTGGGGAGACTGTACAAGATATTTATTTACTTGCGTGCCGTTTTTGCTGCCCAGATCTTCAATAGTCCACACACCTCCAGCCGTTTTTGAAATCCTGGCGTGGTTGCGGGATACCCCAGCAAAAGGTAAGTACAAGTTACATTCTGGCAAACGACCAATTGTAAATACATCTTGGTCAATTGCGATGGTTGTCTCGGTATCTCCCTCTTGTAGGCGTAGGGTGAGTTCAGTCATGAGTGTGATAAATCCATTGAAGCTATAGGTGCAGGCAAGTCTTGGGTAAGTTATACCCTACAGGTTAACTCCTCACCTTTTCTTTATGACACTGTTAATTGCATTCCGACAACTGCGTGTATTTGATATTACAGTAAATTAAATGCAAGCAGCCTAGCTGTAAATTAGCGTCAACGTCAGCAAAAATCCACTTAAAATCAGGTTAAAGCATGTTTTTAGCTGTTCATCAACAGGCGATCGCCACTTAATCCGTGTCAGAAATTTTGAATTTCCTTAGAACTATTCATCATAACTTGATAAATTCTTCATAAACCAGAATAAAAGTTAGTGCGTATACTATTGTTATTTAATTACAAAGAAACAGGGATTTGAAAGCTTTTTTGCAGCCAAATCTCTGTTTTGGATATTCTTAGTAATTTTTCAAACAACCTCAAGGTAATGCCTTGAAAACTCGCAATATCAGTAATATTTAGTAGTAAAAGTAAGAAAAGTAGGATTTTTTGTCAAATTAATTTACTCTGCTGTTCAGAAGTTGTATGTTTATATAATAATCTGCTTTGATTTTTGAACGAAATTAAATATTTGTAGGATGCGTTACAAAAAACACTAACATTCATCAATTAAATTCTTTGTTAGAGCAAATTTTAGAAGTTTTTGCTAACTTAGCAATTCTAATTCAATTGTTAACAATATCCCTGTTAACTGTTGACTGTCAACCGTTAACAGTCAACAAAACAACCGCTTAAAATTCATTGTTAGAGATTTTATAAAATACAAATAATGTGGTTAAGTACGAGAATAATTCAATCTTTTAATAATTACGAATATAAAGAGTACACAAACAGTCTTGGTTTGCCTGGTAGTTATGAAATTCGGAGTATCGATCCTTGGTGTAATCCACACTTTAGTTATTCGCACAATTTTTATGTAGATTCATTAGGGGAAGTATGGGACTTGCTCGATTGGCTGCCAATTCCCATATTGAATCAGCAATATTATCTATTATTTGCAGATGCTAGCAAACACCAAATTCCAGAAGATCATCCGAGATTAAAGTTGTTAGGATACGATTTATTGGATATAGAAGGCAAATCATCTTTGTGGAACTATCGACCTTGGACAGGAGTATTAAAGCCCTTAATTCAAAAGGTGAATCGATATGGATTATTAACTTGGTCAGATGCTATAACTGCTCAAACTATTCTTCCCCAAGCTTGGCAAAATCATCCTCGTTCTATTGTTAAGATTTGCGCTTTGTTTGAAGTTGTACCTTTAACAGACTCTCAAAAATTGCAGAAGAATCCAGAACTAAAAATTCAACACAGGAGTAGAAAACGCCTCCGTAACCTAATTACGAATTAGTCAGTAGAACGGTGTAAATAATTAAAGGTTTGTAGTAAGGACTTTAGTCCTCTCATCAGGACTGTACGCCGAGCATTCCCGTAGGTTAGTCCTGACTACGAACTATTTAAGTCAAGTTTTTTACATTACTTCACATATTTTGATTTTTTCAAGCCGTTCTACTTAATTACGAATTACGAATTCTTAATTGGGTGGTATTTCTAAACCAGTTTCCTTTAATGCTTGTTATCTGGGCTTTTGAAGCTTAAGTATAGCTATTGCTACTCAATTGCTACTCAACTTAAGTGTTTTTATTGGGATTCTTGATAGTATTCAGTGGTGAACACGCTACTCAGTCGCTACTCAGTTTGTCCTGATTCTCAACCCATTCCCGAAATAGCCTCAATTCATCCCAGGTTCGCGATCGCGTATTAAGCTGCTTCCCCTTAGAATGCTGATTTGGGTGGCGGTTGCCCTGGCGCATTTTGATGTAGTCGGCGATCGCGCTTTCGACTATATCCGCTCTATTGCCATGTAACACGGCTTTCCCAGCATCAATCTCTCTAGCGCAGCGCATCACTTCATCCGCGATCGCCTCTGGTACGCGAATCAATTTCGTCTTTCCACTTCGCCAAGTACTACCGCCTTCCCAGGTTGTTGAAGTTCTGCCGCCCTTACTCATGCAAAATCTCTCTATTGCCGTGTAACACGGCATTGTAGCCCAAAGATTAAAATTTAAAAACCCTGCGTTTGCTGGAACGGCGAACGCAGGGTGACAATTGACAATTTGAAGTAATCTAAACAGCCATCTGCCCGCACGCGATTTTATAAAGGTGGTGGCTGTCGGCTCTAAAATAACACGGCAAGAGTAAATTGCTAGAGTGAATCCCCAGTGGCTAAAACTTGTCGTCTCGGATTTGGAACCCAGAATTTTTATTCAAGAATCCAACAATCTGCTTAACCCAGTTTGCCAGTCGATCGAATTTGTGCTTGATGAGTGATTCCAGCCCATTGAGCCGATAATCTACAAAGAGTTTTTTCTCTTTGTATTCGATTAGATGCATATCTAATTTCTTCTCTGCCCTATAAAGCCTGTCCACAAAGTTGTCTTTAAGATTATCGACCGCCAATAGCAACTTATTTTCTACTCTGTCAATTTTGCTATTAATATTGGCTTCAATTTGGGCTAATCGATAAATAGCTCCTACTACTGTTAGTAGCCCAATAATAATAGTGAGAGCGTTATTAATATCAATTTTCATTGTTAGACTTAAATACCGAGCGATGTTTTTATAGCTTGCACATCATCTTCTAATGTTGTTGAATCTATTCCTTCGTATTGGTAAATAGCAATAGTGGCGCTGATAAACCATTTAGGAACTTGGATGGAAACAAAATAATCAATACTCAAATCATTGAGAATTATTAAATTGAACTTACCTAGAAATAACTGTTCAGGGTCACCAACAAAACTTGCACCTAGCCCAGTTGTTAAGCTGCGGCGCAAATACCCTGCATACTTCCAAATCTTGCCAACAGGAATAGCAGTATTGACAGACACAGCAATAATAGGCTTATCAAACACCACAGGTACAATTATTTCTGTTATCTTTTCATAAATTGGATTCCCTGAAGAATCATTTAAATAACGTACAGCAGGAATAGAAATACTATATTGTAAAACCCAATTACTCTCTATCCCTAGCTGTAAATTTCTGCTCACTTAAACTCCTCGATACATCATTAACTCGACATGATCAAAAAACTCGCCCACATGTTCTAACGGGTTTTTTACGCCATGCAATTGCAGCTTGTCGCAGTAATCAGCTAGCGAAATTCGATTTTCTAGCCATTCTCTGGCTGCTTTGTTACAGCCGATCATCCCAGCGAATTCTTCATCGCTGGCATCAATATCAATTTCCACAGCCAGTAAATCAATGTCATCATCAGGAGTCCACAAGAATCCTTCTCTTTGGGCGATTGGGCTATACACTAGATTCCTTCTGGAGTAAATTTGTAGGTTTGTTTGACCGTGGAGGTACTAGCAGCCTTCCAAGCATTTGCACCATTAGTTTTGGTTTTGATATCTGCCACAGCCGTGTCAAAATCATCTGTCATCGTCTTGCCACCAAAAGGCATCGACACCGTGTCTGTCGATGGCTTTTTGTAACTAGCCCCAGTGATCCGGGATTCTCTAGCAACAAAATTTTCTTTTTTGGTGAAGCTGAGTTTGGCAAACTTGTATCTGGGGTTCGTAAGAATTACAGGGGTAGTCCCAGTGGCAGTAGCAAAAAATTGCCCAGCTAATGCAGTACGGAGTGCGTTCGCTACGTCAGCGCCAACCGCAGTCCCCTGGGTCTGGTTTAGGATTTTCGACGATTCTATATACGTAACAATTGTCCCAGTGGCATTGAAAGGAATGATAAAACCAGGCGTCAGGACTGGTTTTGCTCTACCAGTAGAAATGCCGGGGATTGCATCATACAAAGCTTTCTTTTGTGCTGGGGTCTTGTCTTGCCAAGCTTTGTAAGCATCGTATCTAGCCTTTTGGCTTTCATACCTTCGCAACGCTCTAAAGCCCATATTGAATACCTACCTACTGAGATTATTTTTAACAATATAGGCTGATTTTTATCGTTATTCTTTGTGGCGAAACCTAATAGGTTTCATACGAATTTCCCTGATAGGTTTCACAGCCACTCTATTAAAGACTGGTTTCTAAGGGTGGTGTCAATCAGAAATACGGGGGGTATAAGATTTCCCAGTGAGATGTAGGCATATCTGAACCTCAGCACAGCTACAGGACGGTATCGCCTATTGTTGCGCTGCTTTCCCAAAACAGTTGTCTTTCCAGCCGTTGCGGTCGTGGTACTGGCTTTGTCCGGGTCATTGAGGACAATATGGCTATCGCCTTTGTAAGGTACATCAATGGCATTGCAAATTTTTGAATATATGTTCACCGCGTCAGTCTTGGAATTGACCAAAAGGTAATTTCCTTTAGCAAAACCATTGTCTGGGTCGGTGTAGCTTGCTGACTTGTTTCCAGACGTGTAGGTGATTCCTCTTTTATTATCTAAAAATAAAGTTTTAATTTCCTGAGCAATTCCTATCATGTCAGTTTTGGTGATAGCAGGTTTAGCACCTTCACTGGAGCAAGAAAATTTCATCAGCCTGCAACTTTTTTCATGTTCAAGCAGTGGTTCGTCGGCTGGTTGTGCAGCGCCATCTTGTGAGAAATGCAAAAACAACTGGGGATGACCAGCAACAGGGGGGGCGCTATCGAATTTACTGCCATAAACAACTGCGAGATTTTTACGGCTATAGCCTATGATGTCGTAAAAAAGATTTGCACGCATCCAAGATGCGTACATATTGTCATTGTCTAAAGCTCGACAAGCCAGCTTTAAAGATGGTCTTGGCCCAGATAAATCGCCATTGCCAAGAACATCCTTGAAATATCTATCAACCCGGCGATTGTGTTCTTGATTCCAAGTTTTTTGGAGATGCTCAATATTATCAAAACCTTCTGGCAGTGACATTAATTAATCCTCCCCGTCAAATAAATCTGAAAAGTCAAAGTTGACAGGTTGAGAATCAGCTTTACTCGCTTGCTCTTTGGCTTTTAATTCATCGGGTTCTGGAGTAGGTGTAGCTTTGTTTTCAGGTTTATTATCTTCCTTGATCGCTTTGACAAAATCTGTTGAGGCTGTAGTCAGTTCGGTAGTAGCGTTTACTATATCTAAAGGTGCTTGTGTGACCATTTGAATGGTAGAAGCACCATTTTGTAATTTTTCTAGAAACCCAGTGACTCTATTAAATTTAGGCTGTGGGTTCATCCAGCCATAAGCACTTTCAAGAATGATGCCACCTTTCCTCAAGGCATTACCAATTTTCCCCGTGTTTGATGCTATCATCTCAGATGCTTGTAGGATAGTTTGGGATAGATTTAAGAAGCTATTCAAAACGTTGTTAGTAGCTTGGTAAATCCGATTCGCTTTGCTCCAAGCCTCTGAAATGACAGTATAGTTTTCAGCGCCTACTATTCCTTTAACTAGATTTTCGATCGTGGAGTTGATAATATTCCCAATATCGTAAGGTTGGTCATTGTCATCTTTTAGTCCTATCAACGTTAGTACATTTGTGAAAGCACCAAGTAGGGTTTGTCCAATATCATTGCTAAGCATTAAATGATTTTGAACTGTTGCCGTAAACGTTAAAACATTCAAAGCTCTATCAAGTTGCAACCATTGAGTAAACCGTGTTAACTTGCCCCCAATACCACCAGGAAGCTGATTCCCCAATCTTTGTAAAATTGTCTGTTGACCCATTAATAAAGCTGCGTTTGCACCAGTATTAGCAATATCAAGAGCATTGATTCTGTTATTGGTATTTTGGTTGATATTGCCTACGCTTTCGTCTAAAGCTCTCCTCATACACCCGCCGGACTGGGTGGTTCTACACGTACCTGTAGCCGCTGCTTGTTCAATTTGTGGGATTGTTGGGATATCCGGTCTAATTGCTGCTGCTGCTAATGCCGGAATAAAGGGTAGTTTATCAAGTATTTGGTCTAGCTTTGGTAGAGCTTGCTCATTCACTTTTGCTTGTTCCTTTAACTTCGTGTCAATTTTTGTGATGTCTGCTTTACTACCTTGAATTTCTTTCTGTGCAGCAACAACTTCTGACTTTACTGAAGATAAATCAGATTTATTTTTAGCGATAAATTCCTCATACAACTGCTCAGAAGATTTTGTACTTTGCTGCTTGAAATCTTCAAAATATTTATCAAACTCTTGGGATAGTTTTGAGAGTTTCAAGTCTACACCACCCAGTGTTCTCCTGTTATCCTCAATCAGCGCTTGATAGCGTTCTTCACCGGATAGCTTATTTAGACGTTCAAAGTCAGCTAGTTTTTGATCGAATTCCTTGGAAAGATTGGATTGACTTAAGTCACGTATTTTTAAATCCTTAGTGTTTTGCGCGACAACCTCATTGAACTTTGCATCTAATTGCTGTTGCATTGTGCCCAGGTTTTTAGCGGCACTGGTTTTAATTTCATTGAGTGCCTGACTTGCTGTACTGTTAGCACTAGATATTCCTTGAGCAAGATTTCCAACGCTACTAATGGCAGTGCTTCCAAGCTGCATTGCTGCATTTATTTGTGTAGTCAATCCAGAAATGACTGCTTTTAAGCCATTAACCTCTGCTTTAGCAGCAGCGACAGCGTTTGCTGTAATGGATGCGGTATCTGTTGGGGTAGCTGGCTTAATTGCTGACAACTGCGATCGCGCTGCTGCCAAATCTGATTGCAGTTTTGAGATTGTGCTATTAACAGACTTCTGGAAAGCCTCTGATGCAGTGTTATTAAACCTTGATATTTGAGCGTTGATAGACTGAATTTTTGCATCAAAACTAATACGCTGTTCGTTGATTTTGGCTTCAACAGTTAATTTGTTTTGGCGAAATTCATATAAGGTATCATTCGCTAGTTTTCTAGCTGATTCAGCCAATCCAGTAACTATTCTTCTGCCTTCTCTGGTTTCATAAAGGGCATCGTTAGCCTGTTTTTTGGCAGCAGTTACTTGCTGTCCTATCGTCTCAGTCTGTTTATTTAGTTTGGCAAAATCTTTAGCATTTGCATCTAATTCCCGGTCGAACTTATCAATCTTTGATTGGATTTGTTTTAATTTCAGACCATTTTGAACTGCTATCTGATTCGTTTTTGTAAGGTCATTACTAATAGCATCAAGGTTATCAAATGTCCTGTCACTAATAAATTCTTGAAACTTCAGCAGTGCTACTGTTCCAATTGCCGCCAAAATTCCAAGAATACCCCCAATCCTTGCTGCTTTATCAAATTGGTCGCTGCCAGGTAATTTTCTGAATAAAATATCTTGTACCTTTTTTAGATTGTCAGAGAGTTTCTTTGTTGCATCAGCGGTTTCCTTCGCTTTGGTAGCAGCCTGTGTAGTCTTCTTGATAGCTTTGAGTTCATCAAGTAGTCCCTTCTGTTCGTTCAGAGCGTTTGTGAGTTTTGAGAGATTCCTGAAGTCTTTTGAACTAAACTGAGTCAATCCCTTTGTTGCATTAGGAATATTCCAGTTCCCCTTAATGCTGGTACTAAAAGTGCGAACATATTTACCTGCGTGCGTAAGATTATCTTTTAAAACGGCTGTGCTTGGTGTGCTTGGAATACTCACTTACCGCCACCTCCAAATACGCTAGTGACAGCAGTGACAGCTTTTAAGACCACGGTTCCCATCTTTTCTAACAGGATTAAAGCTGGCTCCAAGAGATTATTTATGTCCTTAATTAGTTTTCCRATTGCATCCAAATCCTTATGTAATGCATTGATATAGGATTCAATACGGCTAACACGCTTTTCTAAGTTACTGTTACTGTTATTGTTCTTGTTTTCGCAGCAATCATTTTGTTTGCGTTCCAAATTATCCAATCTTTTATTCAGGCGATTAATAGCAGCATTCAAAGCCGCTAAACCATCATCAATATCCTTGCAAACTTCTGCCATTTAGCCCCTCACTTTAGAAGCTATATTTTTAATGCGATTACCCACCTCTTTACAAGGTACGCAACAGTAACCAGGGTATTTATTGTGAGTGCATTTATGGCTGCCTTCGGGACAACCATCACATCCAACTTTCACCGTGATATCGCTGCATGGTTCATCATGCTCACTTTGATGAATTTCCGAATTACTTCCTCCAGAAATTGATACTTTACAAACGGTTTTAGTACAATTGCAGCCTCCCGTGGAACTAGGAGCAGATACTTGAACAGCATCTACAATTTCCAACTTCCTAGTATAGGTATCGCCAGCGAAAGAACCCGACCAGTAAGAATAATCGACGCCATTTTGACGTACTCCGTCTGCAATTAGCCATGCTCCATTTCGCTGAAGAGAAGGGTCTGATTGATAATGCGCTTCTCTCGCGCAGACGAAATGCTCAAAAGTGTCAACGCCGTTAGATGCTGCTGAGAATCGATAGCATTTTTTAAGCGGATCGAGTACTTCTGTTGGATCTTTCTTGACGCAAAGTGGAGTAGTACTACTATCAACTTCAAGTTTTTTGTAGGGGTTGCTTTTTACTTGAATTTCCACTATTGCCATGTTCCCTGCTTCGCATTTTTGTTCGCCGTCACATTGAAAAGTCATACAAGAGTTAATGAAGGGTAATTATTTTTGATTGTGCTAATAATATCTAAGTGTTCTGTGGAGGTTTTACTGTAATAAGTAGGATAGACTAATAGTGCTGCGATATCCCCAGTAAAAGCCATGTCGTTTGTTCCGATGCGGAACCGATCACCAGCAAAATAACCAACGCTAACGACTCCTTTAGATAAGTTGTCTAGCAATACTTCATAAGTGGTGCTACTTGCGTGAATAGACACTAAATGATGTCCTGAACTTGGCATTGAAGCAGGGTAATCTTCTCGTCTAGCGCTCAAAAAAGTTCCAATGTAACCATTACTGTTATTAGCAAACCGCCAATAATCGTTAATGTTATTTCTAGTACGGATAAGGTTATAGTGTGTATTGGCATTAAGGGTAAAGACACAATACAGTGTTGCTGCTGTTGTTCCAGATAAAAATGGAGATATTTGCAATTCTTGATTCATGCTACCCGCCCACCGTAAAACTTGCCTGTTGTCAATTCCTGCAACCACGGCTGGAGCAGAAGTAACAGCAGTTGCATTATTGCCATTTCCACTTTTATCAAGCAGGCTACCACCTTCAAGCCAAAGCTTCATTCCAGCCCGGTAAGGTGCAAGATAAGTTACAAGATTATTATCAATCTCAATCCATCCAGTTGAACTATCAAGATAAATCAATTTTGTTGATTTATAAGCTGATTGGATATAAGGGTTGCTGAGTGTTGTAAATCCTTTAAATTTCTCGCCTGAGAAATCAAGATAAACTTTGTAGGTATTGCTAATGCAAGTGATATCAATTATCCCAACTTCACCCGATTGAATCGCTGGAATAACAACAGTAATATTGCCGCTGCGATTATCGACAATCAGCGTGTCAATCTTGCTTACAGTGGCATTAGAGTTAACGAGTCTTGCTTGATTAGCACTAGTAATAGTTGAGACGGGGATGCTTCGTGYTGTTTCTGTTGCAGAATTCCATCCCAGTAATAAATCATTACTAGCAAGCGTTTCTAATGCAGGGAAAWTATTAATTTTCACGCGTGTATGAATGAATAATTATCTCGCTTCGTATTCTGTCTGTAGTTCCTTCAGGAATATAAAACCCCCACCGAAGAATTTCTAATAGTTCCCAAAGGTTTCTATTGTCGTATTCAATGGGAAAATTATTTTCGTCTGTAATCGGGATATTATTCTCATCCGTGATTACACCTTGAAAATTCTCAAGCGCTTTTAAAAGAACTGCTACTACTAATTGTTCAGCCCGATTATTTGTATGTGGCGTTAGCCCTACTGCTACTAAATCATTCTTTTTGATTATTAATTCAGTAGCAGTTTGAGTAGCATTAACACCAAATAATTGTTGTAGTGTTAATGTCTGCATTTTAGTAATCGTCTGGATCTATTACATCTGCACCATCTAGCAGTTTGTCCACTTCAACACTGATAGTATTGCGAAGGTAGATAGCGCTATTTCTAGTAGTGATACTAGGGCTGAATCCGTCCGTGAGTGCAACTGATTGGTCAATGTTTGTATCTCTGTTATCCTCTGTCAAGCCTTGCTTGGCGTTCAAGTTAATAGCTAGGAACAAAGACTCGGCAGTATTGTTTGCTGATGCTGTCAAACCGACAGCAGCTAAATCAGACTTTTTGATAACAAGGTCAGTAGATGTTTGAGAAGCATTCGCACCGAAAACCTGAGCGAGTGTTGGCTCTGCCATAAAACTAGATTTTTTGTGAAGTGGATAAATCCGTTGTATGGCTGATTTAAAAAATCGTAAATCTTCCWSTTTTATGTAAAACAAGAGTATTTGCTGATGGCGTGTAAAGCTTGCCGTGAATACGATAGAGGCGAATTCAGTTGATAGTTGAAAAATGAAATGTTCCAGTTTTACCCTTGCTAATGGTTAAACCGGAACAGGCATCTAAGAGAAATAGGTCGATGAAAAACGATAGAGAAGGACAAGCGGCTATTCTCACCAATGCGGATTACTCGAAAATCCGCAGCAAGATTATAAGCCGCAAGTACAAGTTACTTTTTGATTTAGCTTGGTATACTGGCGAACGCTGGGGAGCGATTGTCAAGCTACGAGTTGCTGACGTTTATACCCAGGATGGTACACCAAGGGAGTATATCAATTTCCGGGCTAGAACCCGCAAGGCTAAACCAAAAACTCCAGATAAAGCTAAATCCACCCAAAAACCTAAAGCCAAACGGTCAAATCGACAAGTGCCAGTGCATCCGGTTTTGGCAGAGCTATTGTCTTCATACAAGCCAGACCCAGGTGTGGAGTGGTTATTCCCCTGCCGGACGGGTGACAAGCCGATCACCTTGCGATGGGCTGATGATATTTTACGGTCTGCGGTTGATAAGGCTGGATTGTCAGGTAAAGGCGTTTCAACGCACTCCACCCGCCGAACTTTCATTACTAACCTGGCAAAGAATGGTATCAACTTGGCGATGATTAAAAAAATTACTGGGCACGCTGACTTGAAGGTACTTTCGGCTTACATCGAGGTCAGTGAAGATGATATGAAAAACGCCATCGCCACTTTATGACAATCCGCCCAACGCCGAATAACCTTAGGACAGTAATCACTAACGCGATCGCCAAAAACCAACTTGGGCGATCGCGTTTTTCATGTCATCAGTCATTAGGCATTGGGCATTGGGCATGGGGAAATGGGGAATGGGGAATAAAAATCAGTGACTCTTCAAATTCAGTAGAGAGCAGACCTTTACCCCAATCAATTTGAAATTGGGGTTCGATTGTTGGAAATACCGCTATAACTTGGCCTTCCATACGATGTAAGCGCTTGTGTTTGACTCGCATAATCATTTCCCTGTCTCCCCATCTCCCCCTACTCCCCGCTGCGCGAGTTTTGGCAACCCGTAAAACAACTATATAACAACACTTTCAAGCATTTTCTGGTTCATTTTGGCAACCCGTGAAAGGCATTTACGATACTTGCGAGTAGTACTGTTGCGAGTTATAATGTCAGGCTTTTGCTAGCTGATGGGGCCAGTAGGGTTTTGCTAGTCGCTTTTTGCGATCGCCAGATTTGAGCCAGACGCCATCGGCTCTAATGTCTGTGATGGTGGCGCCCCGCTGCGCGAGTTTTGGCAACCCGTAAAACAACTATATAACAACACTTTCAAGCATTTTCTGGTTCATTTTGGCAACCCGTGAAAGGCATTTACGATACTTGCGAGTAGTACTGTTGCGAGTTATAATGTCAGGCTTTTGCTAGCTGATGGGGCCAGTAGGGTTTTGCTAGTCGCTTTTTGCGATCGCCAGATTTGAGCCAGACGCCATCGGCTCTAATGTCTGTGATGATGGCGAAAGTCTCCGCGTGCTTGCCCTCTAAGATTACTACCTCGTCTCCCACCTCAAGGTTGTGGCGGGGAGACTGTTCGCAGGGTTGTAAGTCTGTAAAGGGTAGTCCAACCGTCCCTCGCCCTGGAACCTGACAGCTGACCTCTGAAAGCCTATCAAAGATTAGGAAAGCTGTTACTTCTCGCTTGAATGACAAGCTCCAATAGACACCTTTCTCTTGAAGCAGTGGCAGTAGGGGTAATTCTGATTTTGTTGCTGAGGGGGAGGGTGATGAACAATTATCATCAACGACAATCACCCCATCAGCACCCCCATCAGCACCCCCATCAGCACCCCTAGAATTGTTGTGTGGCATTGCTTCTAGCTTTTGCTGATTGCAGGACGGCGAAAATTTCTCACTATTTTTTTCTAAATCAACTTTTTTTGAAGGTGTTTTTTCTGTACCTAGATAATCACCAAACTCTGAATCGGCTTCTGTACATAAGTTTTCAGGGTGCTGGTGGGGGGTGCTGGTTGGGGTGCTGGGGGGTGCTGGAGGGGTGCTGGTGTATTCTGCAATACTTTCATGCTGAGGAGGGGAAGGTGGGACGATTGTCACTGGCTCTAAAACTAAGAAGTACTTAGTGGCATACCCCTCTCTCCGCTCGTAAGAAATCAGCCCATCAGCAGCCAGCCCTGATAAACTGTTGCGAGTATGACTGTCTGAGTACCCGATGGTGTGAGCCAATTCCTTAGCCGTAAACCTGGTGTTCCGGTTTTTGCTGAAGAAGTCTAAGAGTGCATCTTTGGCTGACTGTTCCGAGACGTTTGTTCCCTGGTCTGGTTCTTCCCCCAGGAAGGTGAAGCTGACATCTTCAGGATTGAAGTGCATCCGGTATTTTTTCCCCGAAGACCTGGAGCGTGATTTGTTGATTTCTAAAAGGCGATCGTAAGGTGTAGCGGTTTGGCTGTTGTCTTTGGTCAGCGTCCAAACTTCGCTGACTGCGTTTCTAATGGCAGTAGTGCCGCGCACTCCCCCTTCCCGGTTAGTGTGGTGAATTATTAAAAATGTGGTTTTGTGCTGGGTAGCCAACCCGGTCATCTGCAAAATGGGCCGGGCGTACTCCATTTGCGACTCTTGGTAAATAGAGTACCTGTTAGCAGTAGATAGCGAGTCAATTACTACAAAGTCGGGCTGAAATTCCTGTAAGTCCTGAATGAGCGCTGGCATGTTTTCGGCGCTCCACCCAAAACGGGTTCTAACGTATCTGCCGATGTCATTTTCAGAATATCCAAGGGATTCTAGGGCTTGCATCATATCACCTGGACTTTCATCACCTTGGTAATAAAGGATTTTCCGTTTTTCACCTGTGGCGATAAACTTACCAAACTGAGTACCCTGAATCATGACTTTAGCTATTCCATAAGTGAATTTGGTTTTACCAACTCCACCATCTGCGGCTAACAAAATGGTGGTGCTTTTTGGTACTAATCCATTAACCAGCCACTCACGAACGGTTGAACCGGCTAATTCTTTCACTTCTTCATAAGTGAGTAATTTGGTACACTGAGCGGTCAGACTTTTAAGATAAAAACTCTCCAAGAAATTGGCTGTAACTGAATGCTCTTTAGCTAATTCATGAAGTTTGAGAAATCTAAGTGATGGTTCAACTACTCTTGTGTAAATGTGCGTTACTTTCTCTAGTAGTTGGTCATGTTTCCATCGGTGATATTCTTCTTTTGTTGGTGCTACTGGTGTATCGGTTACTGCTTGGATTCTATTAGAAACCATCGTGAGTATGTCTACTAGATCTTGGTCTTCGTCATACCCTAATTTGATGATTCTGTAACCTTCTTTGATTAGTTCTCTGAGCTTAGATTTTTTGATTACTAACTCTGCTAAGCTGTCGATATTAGCGGCGGTAATAGTTCTGTCAAAGAGTGTAGCGAGTTTATTCCTACCGCCAACTCTTTCCAATAAACCATGCTCTAATAGCCAACTAGCAACATGTATTATCTCTGTGGGTTGACCTTTTTTACATAGTTTTAGACACGCTTGATAAATGTCTCTGTGTGCGCCAATGTAAAAATGTTCTGGTCTTAATCTGTCTTTAACTCGATAGATTGCGCCAGGGTCTAATAAGATACTACCTAACACTGCTTCTTCGGCTTCAATATTTTGTGGTAGAAGCTTATTTTCGATAGGTTTGAAGTCTAACTCTTCGGTGTATGAATAGGGGATTGCTATCATTTTTCTACCCCCTGTTCGCTTGTTTTTGTGTTAAAATAAGCGCTAGTGAAGGCACTAGAATTTATCTGAATATCTGGAATATTCTTGGCTTTACTGTTATTATTCATTTTGATTTTTGTTAACTAACAATTGATGAATCACTCACTTGATAACAGGTGAGTGTTTTTTTGTCCCAAGAGAATCCATTCACTCACCTGTAATACCCCCTAGCTAACCGATTGTGTTTTCGGTGGCCCCAGGTCGTCGGGCAGGTCGTCAAGGACAACGCCCAAAGCTCGACACAAGGCTTTCATTTGCGGAATCGTCAATTCTGGTTCATATTCACCTCTCTCCCATCCACTAATTACCTGTCGTGTCAAAGTTTTGCTTCTAGTCTTGTCGGGTATCCGGCTTGCTAACTGTGCTTGGGTCAAGTTAGCCGCCTCTCTCAGGCGCTGCAAAGGAGGCATATCTTCTGGATTCTCTGGTTTCTTCTTTCTTGCCATATTTTTCACCAAAAAGCAAGCGTGCTTGACATAAGCCAGAAAAAGCAAGTATGCTTGCTTTCATAGACAACAGAAGACTAGCCAGACGTTCTGGCTTTGGTAGGTCAATTATTTTGGCTAGCTTCTCTGTGTCTAAGTTTCCCACTCAGTAGTAAAGCTGCAATGCTAGTCGCCCTGTCGCGTGCTGGTATGCGGTAACTATCGGGTGTTCACTTGTACCTGATGCCCAATACCCCAAAACGAACAGAGATAGCAGCCTGTTGGCACTAAGCCGAGGAAAGACCTGCTGGGGTAATAACTGATGCTCAATATCTAATAACTGATGACTAACTCCCAAACAAACAGAGATAGCAGCCTGTAGCTAATGAAGCGGTGTAAAGACCTGCTGGGGAGTCAATGACCAGATTGAAAATGCCAACACAACATTATGTCTAAGAGAGCGAACATTATTCAGCAAAATAAACGCCGTAAAAAACGCGGATTAAAACCACGCCGCTCTGGCTGGTTTTTGTCAGTCATGCTCGTGCCTTCCTTGAAAAAATCAACCGAGCGCACAAGCAGTGCCTTTTCTCATGGCGACTTCAAACATTGAGGTGAATCATGACTGAGCAGCCCAAGATTCGGTGTATCCCCCACATTTCCCATTACGCAGACCCGACAGAATTCCATAAGATTCTCGGCGAACTAGACGAGAAAAAACCCAACTGCCCCCACAACGTGGATGCAGCTGAAACCCTAGCCAAGCCCCCAGAGAGACGTGGCTGGCAGCAAGTCTACGCTGACGCCGTGGAGCAATGGGACGAATAGACAAAGGCGATCGCTCCTGGGAGGGTGCGATCGCCAAAAAGCAATAGTTTATGAATCGAAAATAAATCGAAAATAAGGAGATTTTACCCCAAAAATGTCGAAACCACTAGGTCACTACACTAGTTACACCCCAGGAGACGGCTCTTACTTAGAATCGCTTCAAGAACACTACGGCAGCATGTTCGAGAAAATCAGTCGGAGAGAACTTTTTCTGATTTCTGGACTTGCATCGCATCTGTGCGTTCTTGAACCTGGCGAAACCCGCGACGAAATTTACAAACTCAGCGTGCAATTGCAAATACAACTCGAAGAATCCGACCAGAAAGGGCTTCTCGAAGCGCTGATAGCCCAAGTTCGCTGGGGTCAAAACCATGAGGAAGAGGCTAATGACACAACAAGTGTACACAACTCCTGAAGCCGCAGAGCTTACAGGAATCAAAGAAGCCACAATTCGCAGTTGGTTACGCCGTCATCCTGAAGTATTCCAGATGGATGTGCATCTTGTTATGGATGAACACGGACAAAAATTGTGGACAGAAGCAGGTATTGAGATTTTGCGATCGCGCCGAACTGCATCGAAAAATGCAGCGGGCAATGATGCAGAATCCGATGCACCAGACGATGCAGTTAACTTACTTGAATCGCTGCTAGAGACTGATGCACAAGTGCTTGCACTGGAATACTGGCGACAACTTCCCGGTCGTGTCTTGCGGCGAATCAAGCAAATGAAGGAGCAGCCAACACCAGAGGAGCGCGAAATTGTTGCAACTTCCATCCGCGCAGCGCTCAACGTGGGTACATCTCATTTGTTGCTGCCCACTTATCAGCCAATGCTGCTGGAAGGGGGAGAGGATGAACAGGACTAAGCCGCAGCAGGGAAGCAAGGTTGTACCGTTCACCGGCGAATTGTACCAAGCACCATCGCCAACAGACCAGCAAAGCAACACACCTGCTTTGCTGGTAATTCTCGCCTGTGCAGCAGCAGCTGGGTTAAGTATCGGCGCAATGCTCACTTATCAAAGCACCAGCCAAACCGAATTGCGCCAACTCAAAGCTGACCAACAGCAGCTGCAACAAGTCAAAGAAAAAGCTTGTAACTAGAGGTTAACAATTATGGGAATGTTAAGCCGGATAACTGGACAAGGCAACAACAAATCCAGCAACAGCAGCAGCCTAGCCACTGGCGGGCACGCAATCAACAAAGACGTGGTTTTAAACCCGACTGCACCGGATGTCATTAACCCAATGCAGTCGGGTAACTGGTCAACAGTTCGCAGCACACCCATCAACCACGATCCGCGCTACTTCACAAAAGAAGAAGCCGACGCACTCAAAACTGTTGCTACATCTAAGCAACAGGGTGCAAGGCACTCCAAACGTGCTTACAAATCTCTCAAGAAAATCGAGAACGCGGACGCTCAAGTTCATGCCGCACACCGGGGATACGTTAGGGGTGTGGCTGATAGCGAACTCGTCAAAAAACGGTCTGATGCAGCTACAGCGCGTCATCTCCATGCAATGCGTCCTGAGTACGCAAAACTGGGTATGGGGTTAGACCGCGCCGAAAACAATGCCCAGCAACGCATTGATGAATTACGCGCCAAAGTGAAGGCTCAATACTAGGGGAAATATGGGACAAGTTAAACAAATCAAAGGACTATTGGGAGACTTCATAGAACATCTCAAGGAGCATGATTCAGGTGAAACACCCGGAATCAACGATCTACGTCAAGCACCGCAAGAAGTTCGTCAAAAGGTGTATGAAAGTTTCGTGGACATGATGGACGCAATTTACGAAACAATACACGGTCAACAAGAGAAAGAATAATGGCTAGGACGATGCACTTTACAGCTTATTTCCTGCTGGGGTGTATCGCCTCCAGTTCTTTATCGTGGCTGGGGTCGATTCACGCCGCACTGTTTCGGGTGATGTGGTTCATTTATGGGCTAGTGGCAATTGGATTAATCTTGGCGCTGCTGCTTGATGATGCCTTTCGCCCAAAGCTGAAGCTGAGCGAAACCGACTATTACGCATTATTAATTGCTGTGAGTGCAGCGGTAGTCCTGGGGGGTGTGGTGCGATGGTTAGTCAATGGATGAAAGTAAATTGCTTGCTATCCTCAGCTGTGACAAGCTGGCTTGTCGCCCTCGCCCCAGTGCCCCCACTAGCCAAAACAGTCGCCTACGGATTGAGCATAGCCGCTGCATATCGACTCGTTGAAGAATCCAGAAATTTGATTTTTGATGATGCCAGACAGTCAGCATTTATGGCTATGAACCAAGAATTGGAGCAGCTAGAAATCGCACTGCACACATCCAATCAAGAGCAAAAACTCTATCGCGCCTATAGTGCAGTAGATGATGACGCGACTTACCCGCCTGAAGTTGAACAGGAATTGAAAACCAGTCTAGAACACTTATATAAAGAGCCAAGCGCTGACCATCCTGGGGAAACTTCAACTTCACCTTCAACTTCAATCACCAAGGGCTTCTATCTGGCTGTGAAGTCACTGCTTGAAGTTAAGGGTGAAACCTACGTCATTGAAAAGGTATTGCGATTGGGCGGCGGGCAATGGGCAAAGGGTAAAGAGCAGTTGCAACAGATATTAGAAGAGGGGGAAAGCAATGGCTGGTAAGAAAAAGCTTTTTACTATTGTTAATAGTGCAGCAGAATCAGAAGATCCTCTTTTGAAGAGCTACACCGGATTAGTGAACTTTCCCAAGTCTGCTGCCGATCGTGATGCTCATAATACGTGGCAAAAAATCGATCGCAGAGGCTGGGCTGATGAATATGAATCAGCTATGGCAACTGGGCAACACTATGTAGACTCAGTTGAATAAGCATAATCAAAGGCGATCGCGTCAAAGAGGCAACGCGATCGCCTTCCATCTCATTTAGGAGATAGATGTGACCAATATTCCTGAGCCTGTATGGATAAAAGAGCTAAACAAATTTGTGTTGAGAGAATACCCAAAGCTACCTAATTTTCTAAATTGTTCAATCGCATATTTTGACGAAGAAGACTCTGAAGAGTTTTGTTTTTCGTTTGGCAGTTGGGGCATGGACAGAGAAGAAATTACAGAAGAAATGTGTTTGTTATGCTGTCAAGCATTGCTAGACGCAGACGCTAATGTTTCTTTTTGCTCGTTTAAATCCGATCTTGAATACGCTCAAAATTACTTTTATGAGCTTGAGGATGAGTCTGAAGAATAATAAAAAAGGTGTGTTAAATGTTTGGTTTTGACGGTGAAGTTAAAGGTTTTCAATCTGTTATTGAGAGAATTGCACACAATTCTCTCAACATAAAACTTGACCATAAAGAAATTAGAGCATACGCCCGATGTATGTTGAAAATTCTACCCGAATTAGACATTAATCCCAGGTTTAAACCTGAAATCCAAACTTCACTTGCAGCGATTTCTGCCAGTGGACTGCCTCATTATGACCGTTCTTTTTTGGCTTCAAGAATATTGGAACTATTGAAGGATGATGCTTTTTTGAAGTCATCAAATAATGATGAATCCAATATTTTCTCGGCTGATGATTTCTAGCCGCCTGATGAGCCGGACTGACTCGCCGGCGAAACGCGATCCAAGTGCGATCGCGTCGCGGTCTGAGTCCAAATCAGACGTACAACACATACACACAGCAGCTTAGGGCTTTTCTATTGAAGCAAGCTTTACGGCTTTTTCTGTTTCGCAAGCTCGGCTACTGTGACTGTGCTGTTCCCTCCCTATGTCGCCGCAGTTCGCGCTGCGGCATTGCCTTGAGAGTGAATTAGGCTGATTGGGCCTTCGGGTGATTCGCAGGCATGACATCAGGGACATAACGACTGAACCACCCAGGAGGAACTGAATGATTAAAATTTTGGGACTTGATGTGAGCAAGTCCTCAGTTTCGGCTTGCCTGCTAACACAAAAGCCCGAACAGCCACGTCAATTTTATTATGAATGTCCGTTTTATCGCTTTAGTGCCAATGCCGAAGGAATAAAAGCCTTATTGGGGCTAGACGCGGACATTGCAATGATTGAGCCAACAGGCAACAATTACAGTAAACTCTGGGGCACTCACTTAGCCCGTGCCGGAGTAGAAGTGCGTCTGATTGGGCACAAAGAACTAAAAAATTACCGRGMCARTCATCTAGSMCTACCAGACAAAGATGACGACGCTGACGCCCTAGCACTCGCCTGCTACTACTTYGACTACCATACTGAACCACGGCGATTTGTCCAAATTCGTGACCAGACAATAGTCAAAATTCGAGAATTAGTACTCAGGCTTGCTCACCTCAACCGYGTACAGTCACCAATCATCAACCGTGCCCGYCAGGATTTAGCTTGGCAGTTCCCAGAAGTGGCACATGTGCGCTCACTTCGGGGTGAATCTGGTGAAGTGCCTTTATTATGGGGTTGGCTAGCTGGTGAAAGGAAGTCTACACGCTACGATCGTCTTTACGCTCAAACGGCTGGCTTGGGGATTACRGAAACGGTTCGCCAACATGCAAAGCGTATCTGTAATCTCCAACGCGAAGAACACGCCATAGAGGGAGAGTTGCGAGAACTGCTTGGCGATTCCCGGTTTGAACCTTACCGTCAGGTTTTTAAAAAGTTTGGTTTTGGCGATCGCCTTTCTTCGGTGCTGATATCCCAGATTTTCCCCATTGAGGGATTCCTGGATGCTTCGGGTAGACCAGAGGTAAGAATCCGCCAGGGGCGAAATTCTAAAAAGCCCACTAAGCGGCATCTCTCACTACGGCGATTTCAGAAAGCCTTGGGCGCTGCCCCGTCGTTGGTGGCGTCAGGTGATAGTAAGAAGACTAAAGTAGTTGGCGGTTCTGATCTGTGCAGAAAAGCCCTGTGGCAGTGGGTTTACACTCGGATTGAGCCAAAGCGATCGCGCCTCAAAAACGATATTGGTCAGCAATTGGGGAGTCAACTGGATGCTGAAAAAGCGTCTGGTCGTCCGGCGAAGTTGATTAGAAACCGAATTGCAGCCAAAGCAGCAAGGTTGTTGTTTAGGGAGTTAGTTAAAGGTTTGGTGTGACAAAAACGGAGTTATCTCTACCAGCGGGGGAAGTTGTGGAAATCTTTTTTGTTGGGACAAAGCCCTGGACAGCGCGACTCACTAATTACCCCGTGATGGTAAGCATTAATGCCTTGCACGACTACGCTGCACTGAGAACTTCTTATTGCGCCTTAGTTGATAGTGGGGCGTTTACGCTTGTTAGCTCTCGTGGAGGCTACCCAGTGGGAAGCTTGCCAAGATACGCAAGTAAAACCTTACGAATCAACAACCAACGTATTTTAGGCTTCGTAACCCAAGACTATATGTGTGAAAGCTTTGTTTTGGCTAAAACTGGGTATACCCTTCTAGAACATCAGCGTTTTACCATTTACCGATACAAGGCTCTGACACGAATCATCAAAAAAGCTTTCTACCTTATGCCAGTACTTCAAGGCTATCAGCCTGATGAATACGTCGAGCATGTAAGGATGTACGGTGAAATCTTGCCGCCAAACGCTTGGGTAGGCGTTGGGAGTATATGCAAGCGCAATGAACAGCCAGAACTTGTGTACCCGGTACTTGCTGCCATTAAGTTAGAACGTCCAGATTTAAAACTTCACGGATTCGGGCTGAAGAAAACAGCTTTGCAAAATTCTTGCATTCGCAATTTGCTTTTTAGTTCAGATTCATTCGCCTGGAGTTACGATGCGAGGCGAGATGGACTCAATACCGATTCATCCTATTTTGCAGACAAGTATGCAGAAGAAATTTACTGTTTAATTCGGGGAAGGTTTTCCACAGCTTCCCCCGCTGCTACAAATTGCTAGAGTGAACGCACAGATATTAGACCTCTTGCAATCAATTGCTTTTTGGACTCTTGTGGTCAAAGGGAAAATACCAAACCTTTTCCCTACTTCTGCAAGAAGTCTATTGAGGAATAGAAAATAGGTTTGGATAACCTATGCTTTAACTGCGATAGGATATCGAGTCCTATTCTTATAGAGACGTTGGAATTCTAACGTCTCTACATCTGGATTCATACTGCAATCTCCCCACTGGAGTCAGCCTTTTATGCTTATTTACTTTGCTGTGATTTTTGAAGCCTATTCAAATTCTGAATTCTGAGTTCTGAATTCTGAATTCTGAATTCTCAATTGGTTCTTACTTCAAGCGCCCAGACCCAAAGAGCCTGAGCGCTTGAATATTAGGTTGCAGACAAACTTCTGCGGAGTGGGAGAATTACGCGGTCATCATGTGCATAGATCTGCAAGTTTCTGCACATTTGCGGCAAGCAGCAGCACATTCCATCATTTTAGCGTCATCGCTCATCATTTCACAGGCCATAGCGCAGCGATCGCACATTTCTGCACACAGCATACAAGTGCGTTCCATGAACTCAGAACCGCCCATCATCATGTTCATACACATCATGCACATTTCAGCGCAATCACGCATCATGCCCATCATGCTCATCATGCTTTTATCCATGTGCATACCACTTTTGCTCATGCAGTGAGTCATGGTTTCCATGCACATTTTCTGACAGTTCATACAAGCGTCCATACAAGCTTGCATTTCTGAAGTCATGGTTTCCGTCATCATCATCATCATAGGAAATACCTCTTGATTTTTTGATGCATTAACAACGTCCTTCTCAGGACTACTTATAACATTAG
Organism: Nostoc linckia z4; assembly: GCF_002608075.1. Taxonomy (GTDB): domain Bacteria; phylum Cyanobacteriota; class Cyanobacteriia; order Cyanobacteriales; family Nostocaceae; genus Nostoc; species Nostoc linckia. Next base: position 198,000 of record NZ_LAHA01000023.1, on the reverse strand, counting down.
TCGTAACTTTTTTATGAGTCAATGGGTTTTTTCTTGACAATTTATAAGCCTACTATCCCGATATAATTACCGGTAATTGAAATGAATTCTCCAGATATTTAGTGTTGTTTTTTCAATAATTCATAGATACTAAGGCTTACATACTCCCACTTGAAACTAGGGTTTCATCTAGCAAATCAACTTTGCCTGGGGATCAAAAGTTGGAGTGGATTTGAAGAGAAAATAATGTAATTTTATTTAACAAATAACTAAAAAAATGTTTATTAACTGACAGCTACATTGCAACTGGCATCAGGTAGAGATAATCGTAGGGGCGCATAGCCATACATTGGTGTCAACTTAACGTAAAACCCTTGTATAAGCCGGATTTTGAATTTACTAACTTACCATCATGCTTGGCGTTACCCCACCCCGACTTTGCTGGCGTAAAACCTTCCATCCCCGAACTTCGGGGACGATTGAGGGGCGGAGTAAAACGTTTGTGAGATAAGGATTTGAGCTTAAGTGGACACCAATAATAGCCATAGTCCTCTACTTGGAATGGGCTATCTACTCAATTATTGCGCCTTATCTCTACATCCAGTCTGCGCTACTTACTGCCTAATTTAAAGAAAGAGCATTTTCTAAATCAGCTTGTAAATCTTGCTGATGTTCAATTCCCACTGAAAGACGGACTAAATTATCCTTTATTCCTCGCTGAAGTCGTTCTGCTTCTGGTATTGAACCGTGGGTCATTTTGCTGGGATAACAAAGCAGCGACTCAACTCCTCCCAAGCTTTCAGCCAGCAAAAATAACTTGAGTCGGGAAGCAAATCTTTCAACCTCAGCAAAACCGCCTTTTAATTCCAAACTAATCATCCCCCCAAAGCCAGACATTTGCTGTTTTGCTAGTTGATGTTGTTCGTGAGTAGGTAATCCTGGATAATAAATTCGCTCAACTTTAGGATGCTTTTCTAGAAATTTTGCTAAGAATAAAGCATTTTTTTCATGTTCTCGCATTCTGACAGCTAAAGTTTTTATTCCTCGCAGTACTAACCAACTATCAAAAGGACTAGGAATAGCTCCGATGGCATTTTGATAAAACTTCAGTTCTCTGTATAATTGCTCGTTGGATGTGATAATTGCGCCACCAATAATATCACTGTGCCCTCCTAAATATTTGGTGGTACTATGAACTACAATATCAGCACCTAAATCTAACGGTCTTTGAAAATAAGGGCTAGCAAAGGTATTATCAACTACTAAAATCAGATTGTGTTTGCGGGCAATATTCGCTAAAGCTGCAATATCAATAATTTTTAACAAAGGATTAGTAGGAGTTTCAATCCAAATTAACTTAGTATTTGGCAAAATTGCAGATTCAAAATCAGCGATATTATCAATATCTACATAAGTAGTTGTCACACCCCAGTTTTTAACAACCTTTTCTAACAAACGATAAGTACCACCATATAAATCATCGCCAGCAACAATATGGTCGCCATTTTTAAGCAGACTTAATACAGTGGTGGTTGCAGCTAATCCAGAGGCAAATGCTAAACCAAATTTACCATTTTCCAGAGCAGCTAAAGCTTCTTCTAAAGCAGTGCGCGTAGGGTTTCCTGTGCGTGAATACTCATATCCTTTATGTTGACCTATAGCTTCTTGTTCGTAGGTGGAAGTCAAATAAATAGGGACAATTACTGCACCTGTTTGGGGGTCTGATTGTTGACCCTCATGAATTGCTTTGGTTTCAAATTCCATGATTTTACCTTTATAAAAAGAGAATTCAGAATTCAGGAGTCAGAATTCAGGAGGAATAACTCACTGTAATATTTGAGAAAATATAGGAGGTGGTCTAAAATTCCACCTAATTATTTCTGCTAAATTCTCAATTCTGGATTCTGAGTTCTGATTCATGATTCCTGAGTTTGACTAATCCAATATCTAATTAAATCTGCTCTGGTAATTAATCCAACGGGAACATCACCCTGCTTAATAATAATCCCTGTGGTTCCAGATAAAAGTAGCCGATAAGCTTCAGAAATATCAACTTCTTCATCAAGAATTGGCAGTGGTTTACCCATGACTGCGGAAACTTCTTGATTGGAAAAGTTAATACCATCGTGAAGGAATTTCATTAAAGAAGCTTCGTTGACACTTCCTACTACATGATTATTATCAATTACTGGTAGTTGAGAAATATTTAATTTTTGTAGATAGTTTGTCGCTTGGCTCAAGGTGTCGCGGGGACTAACAGCAATTAACGAAGGAAAATCTGTTTTTTGAGCCAGAATTTCTCCAACTTTAGTACTTCTGACTGCTGTACCTTCCCAAAATCCATTTTCCTGCATCCAGGCATCTGAGTAAATTTTATTAATATAATTTCTTCCCGTATCTGGTAATAGCACTACAATATACTTTGGTTCTGTTAATCTTGTTGCGTATTTCAATGCTGCGGCTACTGCTGTACCACAGGAACCTCCTACTAATAAGCCTTCTTCCCGTGCTAAACGACGAGCCATATTAAATGATTCTTTATCGCTGACTCGAACCATTTCATCTACTATTTGTCGATTAAAAGTTTTGGGAATAAAATCTTCACCAATACCTTCAACTTTATAAGATTTTGGCGTGTCACCGGAAAGAATTGAACCTTCTGGGTCTGCACCAACAATTACAATATTTGGATTTTGTTCTTTGAGATATTTGGCAACTCCAGAAATTGTACCACCTGTTCCCATCCCAGCAACAAACACATCGATTTTCCCATTACTATCTGACCAAATTTCTGGCCCAGTAGTTAAGTAATGTGCTAGAGGATTATTTGGGTTTTCAAATTGATTTGGTCTATAAGCTTTGGGTATTTCTTTGGCAAGTCTTTCTGCTACACCGTTATAACTTTCTGGCGAGTCAGGGGGTACAGATGTGGGAGTCACAACAACTTCTGCACCATAAGCTTTGAGTAAATTGATTTTATCCTGACTCATCTTATCAGGCATAACGAATATGCAGCGATATTTTTTCACTGCTGCAATTAAAGCTAGTCCTACGCCAGTATTGCCTGCGGTGGCTTCAATAATAGTACCGCCTGGTTGGAGTTGACCTGTTTTTTCTGCGGCTTCAATCATGGTTAAGGCAATTCTATCTTTGGTACTACCGCCAGGATTGAGATATTCTACTTTGGCATAAATATTTGAGTGAATACCTTCAGTAATCTTGTTTAATTTGACTAATGGAGTTCTACCAATTGCTTGTAAAATGTTTTCGTAAGTAGTCATAATACAAAATATAACTTTTAAAAAAATTAAATATTGGTGTATTTGGTGTTGTTAGGAGTTTATAAAAACAAAATTTTCTAAACTCAAATATGATTGCTTATGGTGATTATTTAGCTTTTAAACTAAGTTTTTACAGGTGTTGAATATTCAATAAATTTAGATATTAAATCCAACATCAAGATAAGATGAAAAAACTTTGTTAGGGTGTTGATTGTAGAGTTGTTTGGAGTTTGAGCAATCTATCGCCTGCTGCTTGCAATGTTTCAGGTCTTTTGCTAAAACAGAATCTAATTAATGAATGTCCTTTTTCAGGTTGGTTAAAAAAGCTGGAACCAGGAACTACAGCAACACCAATATCTTTAATTAAATGGTAAGTGAATTCAACGTCGGTTTTGTAGCCGAATTTGGAAATATCTGCAAGAACATAATAGGCTCCTTTGGGAAGGAAGTAGGGAATACCAACTCGATCTAGAATTTGTAAAATGTTGTCTCGTTTCTGTTGATAGAGTTTGGCTAGTTCTTCATAATAAGATTGTGGTAGCTGCATAGCAGCAACTCCAGCTCGTTGCAATGGTGCGGGGGCACCTACTGTTAGAAAATCATGGACTTTACGAATGGCTGCTGTCAATTCTGAGTTTGCCAAAATATAACCGACTCGCCAACCGGTGACGCTGTAGGTTTTGGATAAGCCGTTAATGGTAACTGTGCGTTCTTCCATTCCGGGAAGGGTTGCTAAGGCGATATGTTGAGCGCCATCGTAGAGAATGTGTTCATAGATTTCGTCAGTAAAGGCCAGTACATCCCACTTTTGACAAAGTTCAGCAATTAGGGTGAGTTCTTCACGAGTGAAGACTTTACCGGTGGGGTTGTGGGGTGTATTAACAATAATGGCTTTGGTATTGGCGTTGAAAGCTTGACGCAACTGTGTTTCATCAAATGTCCAATGTGGAGGATGCAGGGTCACATAGCGGGGTGTAGCGCCAGCTAGAATTGCATCAGGCCCGTAGTTTTCATAATAAGGCTCAAATACAATTACTTCGTCACCAGGATCGACTGTAGCCAGCATCACAGCGGCCATTGCTTCTGTGGAACCACAAGTAACAGTGATTTGAGTTTCAGGATTGATATCTAAGCCAAGATACCAGTGGACTTTTTTAGCGATCGCTTCCCGAAATGGGCGATCGCCCCAAGTGATAGCATATTGATTAACATCCGCCTCTATTGCTTCATAAGCTGCCTGCTTCAACTCCTGAGGACAAGCAAAATCAGGAAATCCCTGGGCTAAATTCACCGCACCATATTGCAGTGCTACCCTTGTCATTTCTCTAATCACCGACTCTGTAAACTGGTTTGCCTTCCCTGAAATTTTTTGGCGCTGCATCTTAAATACTATTTTGGATTTTGGATTTTGGATTTTGGATTGTGAAAGACTTAGTAGATGGGCTTTTTGACTATCCATCTGTGTTGATTATTTTTCATGTTGGCATCATTTACTCCTTTACCTCTGTTATTTTGCACTGTGGTTACACAGGAAGTTCTGTAAATCCATAATATCGATAGATTTATAGTAGTATACTCAAATTTCAGATGGAGAGGGAAGATTAGGGAGACAAGGGAGACAAGGGAGATGGGGCAGAGGGGCAGAGGGGCAGGGGAGAATAATAACTCCCAAGTCAACAGTCAACAGTCATCAGTCAACACCCCCAACGCCCAATCCCCAATCACCAGTCGCCACTCCCCTATATACTGAGATTATTGAGATTAATAGTCAATTATCAAAGGTACTAATCCAGAATCATCATGAAATCTTTGCACCGTCCCGATCTCTATAGCTGGTCTACTTTCAACCCGGCAAGAAATATTGATTTCAATGGGATTGCCTGGATTCGACCAGATGGCAACATCTTGATTGACCCAGTAGCGTTATCAAATCATGATTGGAATCATTTGCAATCTCTCGGTGGTGTAGATTGGATTGTGTTGACAAATTCTGAACATGTCAGGGCAAGTAAAGAAATTGCCGACCAAACCTATGCTAAGATAGCCGGCCCCATAGCGGAAAAAGACGCTTTTCCCATACATTGCGATCGCTGGTTATCTGATGGTGAGGAATTTGTACCTGGACTGAAGGTGATTGAACTCCAAGGTTCTAAAACACCTGGCGAACTGGCTTTATTATTGGAGGAAACAACGTTGATTACAGGAGATTTAGTCAGGGCACGCAAGGCAGGTAGTTTGACAATATTACCGGATGACAAGTTACTGAATCGACAGCAGGCCATTGCTTCTGTGCGGAGGTTAGCAGAACTCTGCCAGGTAGAAGCGGTGTTGGTGGGGGATGGTTGGCCTGTGTTCCGCGATGGACGCGATCGCTTAAAGGAACTGGTAGGGACGCTATAAATGGATGCTAATTACACTGGGAAAATTAGTTTTGTAGATTTGTCTATCAAATGACAAACTTTTGATATGGGAATTCCATTTAATTTGTAAGCATTTAAAGTCATAGATTCCCGGCTTTTTCAACCAAAAGCCGGGAATTTTATCTTTTTATCAAGCAATACAGTTCAGTTAAGCTTTTTCTCCCCCTGCCCCCTACCTTACAGCAATTTTCAGGTAAATAGACCACGCAGTAGGGGCGCAAAGCCTTTCGCCCCTACAATGATTCGATTTGAAAATGTGTATTCCATTCAATTGAAAACCGCCATAACAAATAAATTCGTTAACTGAACAGTATTGTTCTACAGGATTCGTATTTGATTTTTGAAAAAAACTCAGTACACTTTGATTCCTTCTTGCCTGTTTACTGCCATAACAAAACAAGTATCTTTATAAAAACCTTTATGACTAAAGTAACGCTCAAATAATGACTTTTTGGCAATGTCTATTCTTAATTGAATGTTTTAAACTCATAGCCATACAGCACTCCTAATTTATAGGTTAAACAAGCAAAACTTTTTATAGCTAAAAAGATATTTTTTTCAAGGCTATTTAAAGAATAAATGTTTGCAAATTAATTAGGAATGTTGTAGAAAATTCAACAAATTAACTAATGAGAGATTTGAGGATGAAACGTATTCTAATTGGCATGTTACTAGCTCTACCATTGGCGGTTGCTTCTTTCCCATCACAGGCATCGGCAGCAAAAATTGTTGTCATACCTACTGTTCATAAACCTAAGGTTGCTCCACGCCCAGTTATTCGTCAAAAATTGATTCCTGGGCATTGGGAAAAAACACCACATGGTAGACGGTGGGTTCCTGCTCATTATGTGAGAATTAAATAAACACTAATCAGTTTTTTATAGGACTATAAAATGTATATCAATTGCAGATAAAATCTGATAATTGATATTTGTAAGGTGGGCATTATATAAAAAGGTAATGCCTACCCTATCTTGATAAGTAGAACGATGTGAAAAAAACAAACTATGTTAAGAAGAATTCAGAATTCAGAATTCAGAACTCAGAATTCAGAATTCAGAATGGGCTAAACGCCCCGCTACTGCTAACAGAAATCAGAATAAGCGACGCTCTAGTACTCGTTACCGTTGACGCTCCTACGTCCGCAATTTGGGTTAATACCAAGAGAACCCAGAGAGCAATTTATTTAAAATTTAGGTTTTATCATGCTACTAGCCTAGTGTATTATAGTTGTATTACATAATCAACTGAAGAGGTTCATCGGTGATGGCAGCCGTAGAACTGGAAAATTTATCCAAGACGTTTACTCTGAGTAGGGGTTGGGGACGCAACCGCACTCACAAAGAGATTGTGGCGGTAGATGGCATTAATCTAAGGGTTCCAAATGGTCAAGCGATCGCTTTCATTGGCCCTAATGGCGCGGGGAAGTCCACTACAATCAAGATGCTGACAGGCATACTACAACCTTCATCTGGAACAGCAAGGTTACTGGGATTAAATCCTTGGCGAAATCGACGCGAATTAGCTTACCAGATGGGGGTAGTGTTTGGACAGCGATCGCAATTATGGTATCACCTACCTCCCCGCGATACCTTGGAGTTACTAGCGCGAATCTATAATCTGAATCGGCAAGAATATATTCAACGTCGCGACCAACTAGTTGAGCGTTTTCACCTGGGCCCGTTTTGGAATACCCCAGTACGTAAGTTGTCTTTAGGTCAGCGGATGCGAGCAGAAGTAGCAGCCAGTTTACTCCATAAGCCTAAAGTATTATTCCTCGACGAACCTACAATTGGACTGGATGTAATTGCTCGTCAGGAATTACGCGACCTCATCCGCGAATGGAACCGCACTGAAGGGGTAACGGTATTTCTCACCAGCCACGATGCAGGCGACATTGAACAGGTAGCCCAGCGAGTAGTGGTAATTAATCACGGGCACGTGGTACTCGATGACAAAGTTTCTGCAATGCGCCGCCAATACCTTGGCTCAAAGATTCTCAGCGTCAAATTCCATACTTCCCCCGCCGAAATCAGCCTCCCAGGAGTGACACAACTCAAAGCTAGCGAATATAGTCTCAAGCTAGAAGTTAATACCCGCATCACACCAATTGAAACCGTGATGACTCGAATCCTCCAGGCTGGTTCGGTGGCTGATATTGCAATTGAAGACCCGCCACTGGAAGAGGTAATTGCACACATTTATGATCAGGCAGCTTCTTAACAATTGAAAATTGACACATTAAACACAGTTGGAGTTGGGGATTTAAACCGCAACTCAACTGATACTACCTGTATACATAGGGGTCTTAAACCCTTGATTTTAGGATAATTTAGTGAACAGTTTCAGCAAATATACTTGGATCGGCTTGACAGCAGCTCGCTCCAATCTAGCTTATTTTGGAGAAGTTGCTTCCAGAGGAATTTTCCTGTTTGTCGTTCTCTACATCTTCCTACAACTGTGGCGTATCACCTATGCTCAGACGGATGCTGAACAGTTGGGAGGTTTAACACTGGCTCAAATGCTTTGGTATTTAGGTATCACTGAGTCTATCGTCCTCTCCAGTCCCCAGGTGGCTTTGGAGGTAGACGAGGATGTAAGGACGGGAGCGCTGGCAGTACAACTAATCCGCCCTCTATCCTATCCTTTATATCGTCTGTGGACTACTTTGGGAGAGCGGACAGTGCGCTTTGGGTTGAATGTAGCGATCGCTTCCCTAGTAGCATTATTGTTTGTTGGCACAATTCCTTTAACTTTCCGAGGAATTTTATTATTCGTAGCGGTGCTACCACTGGCATTTGTACTAGATTTTTTGGCAACCTTCTTAGTGGGCTTAGGAGCTTTCTGGCTGGAAAACACCACCGGATTAATGCTCATTTACTCCCGATTGACCATGATTTTGGGCGGGATGCTGATTCCCTTGGAACTGCTACCAGAAAACTGGCAGCCAATACTACAGGCTTTACCCTTTGCCAGCATTTTATATGGCCCAGCACGTTTATTCGTGCATCCCGACTTGAGTTTTGCTGGTGAATTGTTAATGCGGCAGGCAGTTGCCATAGTTGTGCTGACTGTGTTGGTGGCGCTTGTGTACCGCACAGCAGTGAAACGTATCCACGCGCATGGAGGTTAAAATGTTCTGGCGTTTAATTTCCTACCTAAAATTAGCTGGCGCTTATATTTGGCTCAATCTGAACGCTCACCTAGAATATCGCGGCGCATTCCTCACACAAGTGGTGGCAATGGTAATTAATAACTTAGTGTGGGTGACATTTTGGGGGCTGTTTTTTACACGCTTTCCAGTGCTACGAGGCTGGACAGTGCAAGATGTAGTTACTCTCTGGGCGATGGCAGCAACAGGGTTTGGTTTGGCTCATACTGTCTTTGGTAATGCTTTACAACTAACAAGTCTGATTGTGCAGGGACAGTTGGATGTATGGATGTTGTACCCGCGTGCCCTTTTACCACACTTACTGCTGGGACGAATGAATGCTACATCTTGGGGAGATTTGCTGTTTGGGTATGGGGTTTATTTGTTTTTTGTCAAGCCTGATGCAGTGCATTTAGCGTTGTTTACTGGGTTGACAGTTTCAGTAGCGACATTATTCGTGGGCTTTAATGTTTTGATAGGTAGCCTCAGCTTTTATCTGGGCAATTCCGAAGGATTAACACAGCAGTGGCGAAATGCCATGCTTACCTTCAGTACTTATCCAGCAACTTTGTTTGAGGGAACAGTGAAGCTACTGCTGTATACACTGCTTCCGGCTGGATTTGTGAATTATTTACCAATTGAGGCATTGCGATCGCTATCTTGGATTCATGCTTTATTAGCAGTAGCTGGATCGATTGCAGTGCTGTTAGTTGGTATCGGTGTGTTTTACCAAGGATTGCGTCGCTACTCCTCAGGAAATTTGATGCAAATGCGAGGTTGAGTTTGGATATTGGCGCTTTTTGGTACTTTACAACCGTTTTCATGTATTTAAACCACAATCCTTTGTAGGGGGGCACAGCTGTGCGCCCCTACCCTATAGTTTAATTACCTGAAAATTGCTGTAAGGTTAAGGCGCTTTACTAGAAGAATCATTACTCAATCAAAAATAAGCTTCTTCTATTGCTTTTTGCGCTGCGGGTTGTATTGTCAACTGATATTTCTCAAAACTTTCCTTAATTATAGGACTTACGCAAAAACCCTCTGAGAATCTTATTTCTTTGTGCCCTTTGCGTCCTTTGCGGTAGCCTGCGGCAAGCCGCTCCGCGTCTACGTTTTTTCATGATTTTGCGTAAGTCCTGTCCTTAATCAGTTTGCCCGATCGCTAGTCTTTTTTTTCAAACCTTGCCAGCTTTCTCGCAGTCTGATCAAATTAGGCGTATGACCACCATAACGCCAGCTGACATAGGCTTGACAAATTTCATCTATGACCTCAGCAGTTGTTGGGGGATGATGTTGGTATGAGACTTTGGCATATTCTAAAGGTGTTTGTGCTGGATGCTTACCCAAACCTTTTTGCGCTGTCCATTGCAACATTTGTTGATAAAGGCTTTCCATCGCTGGCAATTTCTTTAACCATCGACGATTGCGCCATTCGCGCCACTGTCCCCAAGCCAGCCAACCGAAGAATGCGATGGTAGTACCCAAGATTAAGCCAGTTAATACACCGAACCAACCTTGAGTAAATAAAGCCAAAAACCAAGCGATCGCTCTACCGATCCAGTTAAATATTGTGCCAAATACATTATTCAATAAACCAGTCACCGGAGAAGGCAACCATCCAGCAACCCACTGCCAAAATTGCCGCAATACGCTAAAAGTTTCAGTATCCTCTATTGACGGGGGTATTAATGGATGATTGGGAATTGGATCGAAGGCAAACCAACCATATTTCGGGAAATATACTTCTGTCATCGCGTAGGCGTCTGTATTACGGACAACATACATCCCGGTGAATGGATTAAACTCTCCTGGACTAAATCCCGCCACCAATCGCGCCGGGATGCCAATGGAACGTAGCATCACTGTGAGAACTGTGGAAAAGTGGTCTGGATAGCCTCCTTTATACTTGAATAAAAAAGCTTCTACTAAGTCTTCTTTTTCATCTAAATAAGGGAATTCTAAGGGATTTTGCGGAATAGAGTAGTATTGCTTCAAGTATTGAGCTAAGTAAAGAGCCTTTTCATAAGCTGAATCCAGACTTTTAGAAGACTTTGCTACGCGGTTTTGATTGTAGTTAGCGAGGATTTCTTCGGTACGTTGGCGGACTTTTTCGGCAATTTCCGGCGGTATTTGGAGATAATGGTTTTTAATATGTTGGGTATATTTAGTAGAAGTTTCACCTAAGACAGTCCGATCGCGGTGTGGTACTTCGGAAACTACTGTATAAGTTACGCCTTCTGATAACTCTACAGGCGATCGCAACCCATTTTCTTTATCAACTGCGATCATTGGTGTGGGAAAGTAAATTTCCTTGGCATTGGCCATTGCGGGAATTAAATTCGGCAAATCCGACACCACGGTGTAAGTTTGTACTACTTCTTGAGTTTTACCAGAAATCAAAGGTGCGGGAAGAAAAATTTGGTAAGACCAAGGCGGCCGCCTAATGGTGGTAACATCATCCTTACGAGAAAGTTGCCATCCCTTACCTGTATAACGGTCAAATGCCAATACTCGCCAAAAACCTTCAGCTTGCGATCGCACCCGCATCACAACCTTGGGTTTCATCTCCCCCCGCAGATTTTGGTTAATTTCGCTATTGAAACCGTAGTAAAAATTATTATCTACTTTTCCTGGTTCGCCAGTTTTGCCCTGTCCTGTACCGTTACCTCTATCATTACCGTTACCTTGGCGGACATAACCGGGATTGATAATACTACGTCCTGTAAAATTGCCCTTAATTTCAATAGGAGAACTTACAGGAAAGGTTCTTAATTGGTAACCAGGTAACCTGGGTAAAACAGCAAAAATTGCCAGTCCCAAACCGACAATTACAAAAAAATTAACAATTAAAAATTTAAAATTTAAAGTTGAGAATTTATCCTTTGGGGTCTTTTGTTTTTGTCTTTTTAGTGGTTGCAGACCCAAGCGGGAGCGATAATCTAGAACTAGGGTTGGCAAAGCGATGGCTAAAAACAACAGCAACACAGGTGCAAATGCTAAAGTCTGACTCAGCGTTGCCGCCACACCTAATAAAATTAATCCGATAACAATGGAATAACCCAAATTTTTGCGGCGGGGTGTATCAAAGCTATGCAACACCTGGAGTTGAATTAATAACTCTGCCAAACCCAACCGCGTATCATTCAACTCTGTCACTAACCGTCCAAAGAAAGCACCCAGCGCTATTAACATACCAATAGCGATGCAGAACTTCACTGCGATGTTAGTATCGCGGCGACGATAGTAACTCCAAACTGCACCCACTACACTTAGGGGTAATGCCCAAAGACTGAATGAAGTCTCAGCAGCGATATCCGTTGCCACAATTCCCAAAATCACCAACGCTAGCACCAGCACCCGCAAGGAAATTGAATTTTCCACTTCTGTCGAAGGCAAACCCTGTATATTTTGCCGCCTGAAATTATGTGTAGAGAGACGCCAAAACCGATTCATCCTGGATAAGTTAAACATTTCGAGTCTCAGGTGTAGATCCGACGGAAACAATGGTTAAGACGGAACCAACCGCCCTACTATCAAGTATTCCCGTTGGGGGAAGTTTTCTTATCCTGTTTTTAAGCGTCTATAAGTGGAAAAGTGATGTCTTGGTAAATATAGAGACCTGGCTCAATCAGCACAACGCACAGAATTAACACCAATTTTCCAAAATTCAGTAACATTTGAAATCTAGCTCTGCTAATGCATGAATTTGGAATTGGTATAACTTGTTTCCCAGGCTTTGTGACTACTTAATTTTCCGCAGCCTGCACAAGCAGACTTTGTTTGTACATTGGTATTATTGGGTGAGTATACACCTACTTGAGATTAGGCAACCTACATTAAGTAAGCACCCTGTTTTTAGTAGTCTTCATAGAGAAACAAAGCCCCAAAGCAACAGCAAAGGGAAAAGTTATCTTAAATATGTATCAGCGTTGATTGATTAACGCAGTGTGCTAGCGGTAGTAATTTAGACTACATTGAGGGAGTAATTACAAACAACAAAGGTTGTTCGTCTATTTCTGGAAACTCAACTTCTAGGGTATAAATTGGGTTAAGTTGCTCGCAGCCTAACTCTACACTTAAGTATCCGGAACTCGAAGATGTTGTCATTGCTAAAGTGCCACTTCCGCGCAATGTTAAAGTTCCTTTAACAGGTAAATCAGCTTCAACAAGTAACTTCGTAACTTGACCTAGAGTTTGGTACTTTACTTTAATGTTTAAAGTCCCGACATTGGTTAACCATTGTCTTTCTACCACTGGACTAGTTACTGAAAGTGGTAGAGTCAGATTTTCCAGCAATTGTTTTGCCGCTAGCAGTGACAAAGCCATCTGTTGACGGGGTTGTAAATCTGAATAATCGCTCTGAATATCGGGCATCTTGTCCAGAGTATTCACGGAACGATAAGTGCTTCTTAGCACCAAGCCAGCAATATCATTTAGTGCCTGAGATTCATTAGGGAAAAAGTTCTCCACCACTTGAACTAATTTTGCCCCCAGTGGCACTGAAGATGTAACCAACGCCTGACACTGTTCTAACAATTGCCGGAAAACTTTTTCTGGCAGTGGAACTGGCAGATTCAGCTTTGACTGCTGTGCCATCCATCCCCAGCTAGGAACGAGTGCTATAGACGGCTCATCAAGAAAATCGGGATATTCAGCTAATTGTGTTTCCCAAGGAAACAAAGGTGGGTGGTCTTGGATTTGGATTTGTAACCGACGCTTAAGGACGGCTTGGAAACGATCTTGCACAGTAGGAATTTCTCCCGGTAAAAAGGCCTGGGGTGTTCCTCTCAATTCCGGCTCACTGTTTTTTGAAGCAATGGCTTTGTTGGAGAGGTTGTCTACCCCGTAATTTTCCTTACATTCTAACGAGAGACACTCATCGTTTTTGACATTGCCTGTCAATAACCAATAGAGACACTCGTCGTGTAAAGGTTCTGAGTCACTATTCATGAGTAGATGCACCAGATCCGGACACTAATGAGTTACGAATTTCCCAAGCTTGTTCAAGAATCTTAAACCAACGTTTTTGTAGTTGTGCCATTGACAACCCTAAAGTTTTAGATATTTTTTCGTCAGTTTGCCCTTGTTGCTTCAACTCTAGTAAAGACCGCTGTTTACTGTCCAATTGGGCTGTGTATGCTTGCCATTGCTGGGGAGTTAAGCCCAAATTGGTATGCAATGAAGCTTCTAGCCATTCGTGAACTAATTCCCAACGGTGTAACAAGGCGAATCGAATTAAATGATACTTGAAGCGCTGCTGTAAGTAATCTCTCTGACGAGGGGTTAAACCCAAAACTGACTCAATTTCCTGTGCTGATAGATCTTGAAGACGAAGCGAAAAATAATCAGCACAATCCGATTGCTGTCGTTGTTCGAGATAACTCATTAATTCCGTAATCACAACGGAACGTAAGGTGTCTTCTTCAGGTTCGGCTTCTGTTTGGGTTGCCATTGTGGAGCGTAATTGCTGGATGGCTGGTTCTTCCCAACCATCAGCTTCACTATTGCTACCTTCTGCGGCTTGTTCTATATCTACGCTGGTTTCAGGAGGTTGCTGTTGAGAAAAAGTTTGTGCCCGTAAAATAATTAGCTGTTGCTGACGACCTGGTAAGGGAATTCGCCGCTTACCATAGCGTTCCGTGAATGCCATATACTCAGCTAATTCCAGCAGCGTTTGTGGACGATAAGTAGCACCGAGTTGATTTTCTCGCCGGAAAGCGTTTAATGCTTCTAAATAAAAACTTTGTAGAAAGTCTTCAATTATAGTCAGGCGTCCTTGATAGCTTAATTGCTTCTGAGGAGGATTAATGTAACGATAAATAATAGCGCTCAAAGTACTGTGTAATTCTACCCTGCCTCGATTTGAACCCAACTGATAGTATCTAAGACACTGTTGCAGCCGATGTCGGGCGAGGGTGAGTGCCGAGCTTTCCACAGATCCGGAAGCCTGGATGCGTTTGCTTTCACTGCAAATCCGGTAGACTTCAGTGGTAATTCGTCTGGCGACATCGTGGCAATTCTGTTGTGAAGCTTTGGTTGACTGCTGAAACTCCCTGGACAGGAGTTGAAAGATCGCCTCCACACCAATAGAATTTTCTAAGAGAAAAGTTGCAGATGGAATAGTTGCGGTTGCGGCTGAATTCATAGTCTCGGTTTTCAAAAGACCTTAAGTTATTTAAATACAACCTGTACGACCGTGGGTGTTGGCTTTTTTGGTTTTGCTTATAAGCTAAATGCAGGCCCTACCTACGTTTGAGATGTGCCTGATTTTATTATTCCCAAATTTAATGGGATTGTTCGCATTTTGTAGATGTTATTGCCATTACCCAGGAGCCGTATACAAGTCATTATGGATTTAGAAGCACAAATTCAATTGCTGATTGACAATGCACCCCGCGATGGTATTACACCAAATCTAATTTCAGCAATTTCTCCTGCCCTGAAAGCGATCGCTCAAAAATTACGTTACTCCCAGTACTATATTCTCCAAAGTTCGGAGGGCAACTGGGTTTTAACTACGTTGAGCAATCGTACTAATCCAGGAATGGAAAAGCGAGTGGTTTACGCTTTTCCTACCATACAGGATGTCTCCCTAATTTCCACTGCTGGGCTTGACCCTCAAATGCTAACTAAAATTGTTCCCGTGACCCATATTTTGTTTCAATTGGTGGCATTAGAACCCGTAGATAGTATCGTTTTTTTGGAAACGCCGGGTCAGACCACTCATACCTTTGAAGTCCGCCGAAGTGAGCTAGAAAAACTCATGCAACAACAGCTACGAAAGATGCGATCGCCTAAATATATACCCCCTGATATTGCATAGAATTATGTGGTTTGTGAGATTTTTTCGATACAAACCAATATTTGTCTTAAAGACTTATGAGCGTCGTCAATCGACGCTCAAAAATTTTCCAAAAATTTTGAATTTTCAATGGGAAAGCATTTTTTCACTTACTGCTTTGGAATATCTAAAATCGATTAAAAAACAGTTACTAGCGAACAATTTTCAATTTTTTTTATTGAGCTTTTACTGGATCGCTAGTTGGGTTTCAATTCTCGCAAATATCTAAAATTGATTAAAAAACAGTTACTAGCGAACAATTTTCAATTTTTTTTGTTTGGCTGTTTTGGAGCGAAAACTACCCGCCCAAGAATATTTGGGCAGGTTTAATTAAGGCAGAACTTACACAACTGGTAAATATCTGATTAGTGATAGGAATCAAGACCAAAGTCGAAGACCCGGCGCGAAAAAATATCTTTAAATTTTAGATTTTTTTAATTATTCGCTCCAAAATTCAAAATCCAAAATCTAAAATTCATTTTTAATAGAGCCGACTCAGACCATAGTCAGCTATGTTAATCAATGCCTGCTGGGACTCTGAAGCTGGCAGAACCGCAAGATGTTCAATTGCCAGTTTAGTATGATGAGCAGCTAATTCTCGCGCTTGCTGTATACCTTGACTATCCTGAATCAGTGCTAATGCTTGCTCTAGATCTCCTTCTTGAGCAAATTCTCTTTCAATCAGCACTTCCAAATAAGGTTTTTCGGCCAAAGCAAATAAAACGGGTGCTGTTAGATGACCACTTTTGAGATCTGACGCCACTGGTTTACCCAAGGTGTCTGTTGTACTGGTGAAATCTAGAATGTCATCGACAATTTGAAATGCTATGCCCAAATGGCGACCATAGCTGTACATATGCTCAACAGTTTCTCGCGACACTTCACTCAGTAAAGCAGCAGCTTTGGAACTATTAGCAATTAAGGAAGCTGTTTTGTAATAGCTCTTTTGCAGGTAAGTTTCAATGGAGGTGTTAGCATCAAAACGATTCAATCCCTGCTGAATCTCTCCAGTCGCTAAATCCATAATCACTTCTGAGAGGAGTTTCACCACCTCCAAATTGTCCAAGTTTGCTAAATACCACGAAGATTGTGCAAAGAGAAAATCTCCTGCTAGTATGGCAATGCGGTTACCAAACAAACTATGAACGGTGGAAACACCTCGCCGCATATCTGATTCATCTACCACATCATCGTGTACCAAGCTTGCTGTATGAATCATTTCGGTAATCTCAGCTAAGCGGCGGTGACGCGGGGTAATTTCTTGTTCTAACATTGTTGCCCGCGATATTAGCAAGACAATTGCTGGCCTGATACGCTTTCCCCCAGCTCCGAATAAATGTTCGGCGGCTGCAAACAAAATGGGGTGGCGATTTCCAACTAGCTGTTTGAGGTTATCTGCTAGTTGTCGCAGGTCTGCTTCCACAGGGGTAAACAGGGAGGTGGCTGGGGTCATGGATGGGCGGACTCTGACTTAGGTTACGAAAGTTTACATATCCTTTACTCATTTTAAGATAACCCTGTGCCAGCGCAAAGTTTTCATCAGTTAATCGCATACTCTTAAATTTATTCGCATTTACACAATGATTTTGTAAAGTCAATAAGTAATTATGCTGAAAAATAAGATAACGAAAAAGTGTTGGCAAAAGATTGTGTTAGTGGGTAAATTTTTCCTGAGTGCAGAACACCACGTAGAATATAATAATAAGGCTCTAGCAATATCCATTCCACAAAAATTGCAATCAAGCCATCAAATAAGCTGGTGAAAGATATCAGAGTATTCACTTGCCATATTTGTACATTGACCTCTACAGAGAAAATCTACTAATATTAGGTATTATTGCTGATTGACTATTTTGACAAAATCTGGATTAGACTGGCTAATAATAGGATGAATTTTTTTCTACATCGAAGTCTAGCTATTGAAAAAATTTGAAATTTAGCAGACGACTAGGCTTAAAATTCAGGGCTGTTGTGTTACGCTAAAATATAGGAATTTTAAATTTTTCAAATACCCACACACCAAAAGTTAAATCATCAGTTAGTTGATTTTACGGATATGGTAGTTGTGTGTATAAAATAACTATTCGTTGATGATATTGAAGGATCAAATTCTTTGATTTTGCCAACGATACGCGAAACTCCTACTTAGGAGCTACAGGGTATCCCTATGGGGAGTCCTTTGAGTGACGCTCCTTCTCTGCGAGACGCTAAACAGATGTCGCTAACGGTAGGCTATGTCAGATAGGTTATAAAGATTAGCTTTGTAACTGTATTGGCTCTGAGCTACATACCTTTAGTGCATCTTGAGCGCGAGGGTTACTCCTGTCACACTCATGTGAGCAAACATAAGGCAGATCGAGTAGACCGCTGAGAATTGCAGTATTAGGTTGTCTATTGACAATTTAACTGCTGTGGTATTTATGGTCTGCTAAAAGTTGCACTAAATAATACATTATTTGTCCTAAAAGAGTCTTATCTCTATAGGTAGATTTACCATAGCAAACTACAGTCATCAAGAACGTACTTGGTTGGCTGAAGTTCTACTAATTTCATGAAATTTTGTATTCGTTGCCAAGGGTGCTAGTAGAACAATGATTTACGGAAGTGTGCCTATGATGATTTTTATTTTAGCGTCTGGATACTTGTTCACAGTCTACCTGTTATTAGCACTAGCAAAACGGACGGGTACAAAGACTACTAATACCAGAAGTTTTGCTTCATCTGTTGAAGCAAAACAAGAGCAGGAGATATCAGTTAGGACTAATGTGACTGAAGCAGTTAATAGTCAATAAATGAAAGTTAGGAGTTGTTAATTCAAAACTTTTAACTCCTAACTCCTAACTTTTTAATGGGGTTGGGAAATAGCAATATCAGTAAAGCAAACCTGTTCTACCAGGGGTGTATAGCCTAGCCACTGGACTCCAGATTGGGAAAATTGTTGTGGGCAACCGCTAACAGCAAAGCGAGTTGGTAGTGGTGGGTGGGTACTTTTTAAGCCTAGCAAGTCTAGTTCTTGGGCACAAGCAGCGACAACATGAACAGCTGGGTCAATTAACTGCACCTGAGAGGAGAGGAGCGATCGCAATACTGGTGTGAGGAGCGGATAATGTGTACAACCGTGGACTAAGGTGTCAATTTCCTGTTCTAATAAAGGTTCTAGATAGGCTCGTGCAACTTCAGCAGTGTAAGGATCGTGAATGCGGTTTTGCTCAATCAGTGGTACGAACTCTGGACATCCAATTTGCCAGACTTGGACATTTGGATTGATTTCGAGTATGGCGTGCTTATAAGCATTACTCTTAGCTGTGGCGGGAGTGGCAATTACACCAATACGCTTTCCTTGCTGGACTGCTGCCTTTGCCCCTGGTAGGATTACTCCCAGTATA
Organism: Nostoc linckia z4; assembly: GCF_002608075.1. Lineage (GTDB taxonomy): Bacteria > Cyanobacteriota > Cyanobacteriia > Cyanobacteriales > Nostocaceae > Nostoc > Nostoc linckia. The sequence goes on along the minus strand of NZ_LAHA01000023.1, from coordinate 178,942 downwards.
GGTATGTTAAATTCTTGACGCACAGTTTCTAAGGCTAAGGCAGAACTGGTGTTGCAAGCCATAATCACCATTTTTACTCGCTGCTGTTGCAGCCACGTGAGAATTTCACGCGTAAATTGTAAAATTTCTGCTTGTGAACGAATTCCGTAAGGAAGCCGAGCTGTATCCCCAAAGTAAACAATTGATTCATTGGGGAGTTGACGATACAGTTGTCGCAGTACCGTCAGTCCTCCGACACCACTATCAAAAATACCAATTGGAGCATGTTGGGATTCTTGACTAGAAATATCGTCAAGATTTCCTTCAAAAATGGAAGATGAATACACAGGCAGATATTGATTTAGGTTTTTTGGATATAAAATACAGAATCTAGCAGACAATTGACAAATTTACCACTAAATTCTGTACTCAAAACAAGTCTAAATACCACCTCTAAAATGAGTAATTTTTACTATATTACCTCTGCCTTAAGTATTTGAGAATGCCACTAGCGATCGCTTCTGCCATCCGATTTTGATACTCTGGCGATGCTAATCTCGGATTATCCTCATAACCAGTCATATAGCCTGTTTCCACTAAAATAGAGGGCATAGAGCTTTTCCGGAGAACGTAGAATCTAGCTTTGCGGGTTCCTCGGTCTTTAATGGTAGAGATGTTTTGCAAAATTGTATTACGAACTACTTCAGCTAAAGCATAACCACTGTCGTAATAATAGACTTCTAAGCCATTGACACTAGGGCGATTATCAACCGAATTAGCGTGAATGCTGACAAACAAAGTTGCATTAACTCGCTCGGCAATATCTACTCGTCCTTGGAGTTCCACGAAAAAGTCGGCATCTCGTGTTAGTACTGTTTGTACGCCATTTTGTTCTAAAATCGCTGCTACCTTTCTACCAATAGGCAAGACTACATCCTTTTCCAACAGTCCCCCCAAACCAGGCGCACCAGAGTCCTTTCCACCGTGTCCTGGGTCTATAACCACTAGCAATTTTCCATTATGAACTGGTGGGCGTGGCTGTGGCTGGGATGTGGGACGGTCTGTGGGGTTGGGTAATTGCCCTTGGTTTGGTGATGGAAGCGGAGGTAAAACAATGGGAGGTATATTACCAGAAGGTCGAAATTCTAGAGCTAAAAGCTGGTCGCTCACTTGGTTGAGTTCGCCAATTTGCACTCCGGCTGCTGGTTGAATTAACACTGTAACAGTGTTGTCTGTTTGTGGTTGTAGGCGAACGCGGAGAATAGGGCTATTGGGATTAAATGTTGGCCCTTTAACTTTAGGAGCTAATCGAGCATTATTAATGGTGATGCGGAATAAACCAGAGGTTCTATCCCAGCCTCCTGTGGCAGATAAACTTTGGTCGGCTCTAATTAACAGTTGTCTGCCATTATTAGTCAGTTCTACAGACTCAATGGTGGCAGGTGAATCGGAAGCAGATGCTACGGTAAGTGGAGTATTGTTGCTTGGTAGCTGGGCAATACCACGACTGGGGAGAACCACGAAGCCACCAATGGTACTGGTAGTTGCCCGCCAGTCAGAACCATTTTTGTCTACCTGTAACGTCATGCGAATAACAGACGGGCTACTTTGGAGTTGGGAGAATTGGATGCGACTGACTCCGTAGCGATTAATGGGTATGTCTTGCTGCTGGAGATTTGGTGAGAGAGTTGCACCAGCGATATCTATATTGATTAGGTGGCGATCGCTGCTACGATTGACTTTAATCTGAGGATTAGGGCCACTGGTGGCAACGAAAAAGCCATCGCCTGTGGTTCGTAAGCTTTCAATTTGAGTCACTCTTGCGACAACCGTTGGCCTCGCCAGGGAATTTGCAGTGTTATTTGTGACTACATTATAAATATTTCTAGGAGATAACGCTGGTGTTGGCGTTCTCGGTGGAGTTGCTGAGGCTATTTCTAGCTCGGAATTATTGCTGGCGGGTATATTTTCCGTTTCTGGGGCAGGTAATTGTACTGTCCAGCGATCGCCATTTGTACTGATAAATTTTACTTTTTTAGGATCTAAAGTATAACCAGGAGTCAATTCGACAACTATACGTGTTGTTTGTTCGTCAAATTGCCCGATGCGGATTGCTCTAATTGTACCACCGACTTGTTGAGTCAGCTGTGGACGCCCAAATGTCGTTCCTGGTAAATCAATTACCAGCCGAGTTGGGTTGAAAATTAACTGTGCTTGGGGTTGAACATCTCCCAAAGTATTAATTTCCAGTTTGTTTTGATTGGCATCAAAGCGCCAAGATTCCAGTTTCGCGGCCATTGCTGGCGACGACAGCATGAAGATAGTTCCAATAGTACTGGATAGTAACCAGCGTAATTTCACAGTCGTTTCTCCTGATTCACATTCATGGGAGCCGTCAACATCTCAACACATTGGCAAATCCTCACACCGTCACCACCTACACTTGAGTTTTGCGCTGTTATCAAGACACAGCTAATGGCGTAAAATATAGCACGCTCATCCGATTTTGCCATGTCACTAGCCTATATAAGTGAGACATACAAAGCATCAGATGACAATAACAAACAAGCAACTGCTGTCCCGCCGCAAGAATACCTAAATTTTTTACCTAAATTCCCAAAAAATAGGTAATTTTTTACCGACAACTGAGTAATTAGAATTATCCCAGTTGGGAGTTTAAGGTTATGAAGACTCTAGGTGAGGCAAATTTGTTCTCAACACTAGCAACATCTTCATCACAATCACTATTAAATTGTATAAATTTAGCAATCATTTATTTACTCAAAAATTTAGACAAAATTACTTATCTTCTCTTCAAGTATTGAAGGATGCCACGAGCTATAGCTTCTGCCATTTGATTTTGGTAGGCTGAGGTTCTGAGTTTGGCGTTATCGTCTCGGCCAGTGACGTAACCTGTTTCTACGAGAATCGAAGGCATGGAACTTTTTCTCAGGACATAAAATCTGGCTCGCCGCACTCCCCGATCTTTGACATTGATATTTTGGAGAATAGTATTGTGGACAGTGCGGGCTAAACTCAAACCGCTGTCGTAATAATAGGTTTCCAAACCGTTGACATCCGAACGACCAGGCCCTATGGCATTAGCATGAATGCTAACAAACACATCAGCGTTAGCTCGCTCTGCTAATTGTACCCGCCCTGGAAGGGTAACAAAATAGTCAGAATCCCGCGTCAGAATTACTTGGACGCCATTTTGCTGTAAAATCTGAGCTATTTTTTTACCAATAGGTAAGATAATGTCCTTTTCCCGCAGTCCCCCAAGACCTACAGCTCCAGGGTCTTTACCGCCATGTCCGGGGTCAATCAGCACTACCACTTTTCCATTAGTAAATGGGCGTTGTGGTTGTTTTGGAGGTTGGGGATTGGGATTATTTGGGTCTGGGAATGGGCCCCGGTTGATTGGTGGTAGTGGAGGAACAGTATAAGGGGGTTTACCAGGGAGTGTGACAACTCGACGAGAACCCTGTATTGGGAGAGCCAAAAGCTGGTCGCTGATTCGACTGGGTTGTCCTAGTTGGACTCCGGCTGCTGGTTGAACTAAGACAACAACTGTGTTGGGTTCTTGGGATTGCAGGCGTACTCGAAGAATAGGGCTATTTGCAGCAAAGGTAGGGCCTATGACTCTAGGAGCTAACTTAGCATTGGGAATTGTAACGCGGAATAAACCAGAGTTTCTATCCCAAACTCCCGTAGCAGATACGTTTTGGTCAGCTCTAATCAGCAGTTGTGTGCCATTATCAGCCAGTTGCACCGACTCAATTGTCGCTGGTGAGTTGTTAGCCAATGGTCGGCTGGGAAAAGAAGCAGGTTCTGACTGGTTGTCAAAATTATTAGTCGGGGGTAATGTGACAACACGAGTCGGTAGAACTACCAAACCATCACTACCACTTCTACTTGCTCGCCAGTCTGGGCCATTTTTATCTACCCGCAAAGTTAGACGAACACCGGGGGGTTGACTTCGCAGTTGGGTGAATTCAGCACGGCTAACGCCAAACTTGTTAATGGACTGATTACTTTGTTGTATCAGGCGTGGTGATAAAGATGCACCAGAGATATCAACGAAAACTGTAGCGCGATCGCGGCTGCGAATGACTTGAATTGGAGGATTTGCACCGCTGGTGCGGATGAAAAATCCATCACCTGTGACTTGCAGGCTCTCAATTTGAGTCGCAGCTCGTGGAGTGACAATTCTTGAGATTTCGGGTTGAGGACTGGATTCTGGAGTTACTACACTGTAAATATTTGTTGGAGGTGGTGCTGCTCGGTCGATTTCTGGTCTAGGTAATTGCACTGTCCAGCGATCGCCAGTGGTACTGATAAATTGCACTCGTTTTGGGTCTAAAGTATAACCAGGAGTTAATTCCACGACTATACGCGTTGTTTCTGTGTCAAACTGCCCAACACGGATATAACGAATACCGTTACCAACCTGTTGAGTGATCTGGGGACGCCCAAACGTTGTTCCTGGCAAATCAATTACCAACCGAGTCGGATTGAAAATTAATTGTGCTTGGGGTTGAACATTCCCCAAAGTATTAATTTCCAGTTTGTTTTGATTGGCATCAAAGCGCCAAGATTCTAGCCTTGCCGCCATTGCAGGCGACGATAGCATCAAAATAGTTCCAATAGCGCTGGGTAGTAACCAGTGTAATTTCACAGTGCTTTCTCCTAATTCACATTCATGGGAGCCTTCAGTAGTGCTGAGTATGTAGTCCAGAGACGCGTAAACCCTCGCGTAACCTTTGGGATTAAATCGCTAAATAATCGGTATTTATGTGCTTTTTTGGCTTTTTTTGGTATTCATTACTCAGTACTGCTTTGGTCAAGTTCTCAATTAATGTTTGTTAAATCATCACACCGTCACCACCTAGACTTGAGCTTTGATATCTTTTTGATTAATTTGGTATAAAGACACACTTTAATCAATATAATTTCTCTGTAAATGATTGCCAAATTTGATATTGGGATTTAGATACAGAGTGAAAGTTTTCACTTGTGAATATGGGCGACTTTAACTCCCAATAAAACTAGATAACTGATAAATGTTAGTTGTTTATTGCCATTGATGCTTTCAGTAAATAATTCCCACTACTATCTCTCGATCTAGCTTTGTTGATGGCTGCTACTCCGGAATTATTTGAAAAATCTTCAAATTAAGACTAGTAAGAATTTGCTTGCTAAAATCGTAAGTTTCAATTTGGGGGGAGTAGGAAACAAAAATTTATAAATTACGCTTCTGGATATCAATTGGTATGAGGAGCAGTGAAAAAGTGGAAATAAGTAACATTCCGAACACTAGTAGAAACTATAAACAAACGACAATTTTATAATCACACGGGACGGAGATTAGAGGAGAGAAGTTTCCAATATCAAGCGGAAGATGGGGCAAATAGGAGAATAGTAATGCCAAGTCTCTAAAATATAGCTACACATCGAGAGCAGGGGGTAGGGGAGATGGTGGAGATGTGGGGATGAGATGGATGAAGGGGACAAGGGAGACAAGGAAGACAAGGGGAATAACTTGTCACTCATCAGTCCCCAGTCCCCAGTCATCAGTCATCAGTCATCAGTCAACAGTTATCAGTCAACAGTCCCCAGCGATTAACTATCGCGAGATTCTGCGGTTTTTTCTGGTCTTGATACCTTTGAGTCAGATGGTTCGATTACCAATGATGTTCCAGAAGCCCCATCCAAAATTAGTTGCTCTGAACCTGCGGTTTTTGGTTCTGGAAATACGAATCGTAACAAGGGAGGAGCTAAAAAGGTGGTTAAGATAACCATCATAATGATTGCTGCCCCCAGTGGTTTAGAGAGAACGCCGCTAGCAGCGCCAACACCAGCAAATACTAACCCGACTTCGCCTCTAGGAATCATCCCCACACCGATCGCTAAACGGTTGATTTCCGGTTGACCAAACACGCTTAAGCCTGTGATTACTTTACCAATGATGGCTACTATAATCAGGAAAGTTGCCATAATTAAGCCTTCGCGATTATCGGGAATCGCTGGGTTTAAAACTCCCAAATCGGTTTTTGCGCCAACGGTGACAAAGAAAATTGGTACTAGCATATCAGCAATGGGACAGACTTGCGTTTGCAGTTCTTTGCGTTTATCTGTCTCTTCTAGGACTAAACCTGCGGCAAAAGCTCCTAGAATGGCTTCTAGGTGGATGACGGCGGCCAAATATGCCATTGCAAAGGCGAAGATGAATGCTGGTATTACCAGTCCACCGCGTGTTTTGAGTTTATCAGCGATCGCCACAAAGGATTTATTGAAAACGTTGCCTAACAAGATGGCTCCCAAAATAAAACCTGTGGCACTGATAATCAAATAAATGACTTTGCTGACATCCACCACACCATCTTTAGCTAAACTGGCAACTACCGCTAAGACGATAATTCCCAGAACATCATCAATTACGGCAGCACCGAGAATAATCTGCCCTTCTTTAGAATTGAGTCGCCCCAGTTCTGATAGCACTTTGGAAGTAATTCCAATACTAGTAGCAGTCAAAGCCGCCCCCGCAAAAATCGCCGGCACAGCACCGATACCAAACAAAGTCATCAGTCCCACGGTACCAGCTGCAAATGGAACTGCTACCCCCACCACTGCGACGATGGTGGCTTGGATACCCACTGCCATTAAGTCTTTTAAGTTTGACTCCAAACCGATTTCAAACAGCAGGATGATCACGCCCAATTCTGCCAAAACAGAAACGACCTCAGATTGTGCTGCAAACACCGCAGGAGTGGCTTCAGAAGATAAACCAGCAGTAGTTTGCAGAAAGGTCATAATCAAAGAATTAGAAGCGTCTGTGCCACCTTCTGGAAACACCAAAAGATGAAAAACCGAGACACCGACTACCACACCACCTACCAGTTCGCCTAACACCGGTGGCAAACCCACTTTGTTGGATAACTCCCCGCCAACTTTGCTGGCGAGGTAAACGACTATTAAACTCAGTAGCACCGCTGCTACTACCATTGAACTGTCTGCGGCTTCTGTGGCGCTAGCCAGCAGAGGAAAAGAAAAGTTGTTGGGATTTAACAAATGCATTGGGTTCTGTGAAAATCCTTCTCTTTGATTTTGACGCGTTTCTGAAAAACGTCCATCTATGGAGATATGTTGACAGGTTGTAAAAAATATGGGGCATTGGGCATTGGGCATTGGGCATTGGGCATTGGGTAGAAGAGGCTGCCAGGAGCAGAGGGGAAAAACTCATCCCCCCCCCCCCCCCACCCCCCCCCCCCCCCCCCCCCCCCCACCCCCCCCCCCCCCCCCCCCCCCCCCCCCCCCCCCCCCCCCCCCCCCCCCCCCCCCCCCCCCCCCCCCCCCCCCCCCCCCCCACCCCCCCCCCCCCCCCCCCCCCCCCCCCCCCCCCCATCTCCCCATCTCCCCAGCTCCCTCTCCCTCATCTCCCCATCCCCAGTAACTCTGTCAACCGCTGCCAATAAATTTGAGAAACTGGGACTACAGACAGTCGAGGAAGTCGCAGTAAGTCAAAGTCTGTAAATTTTTCATCTTGCTTAATTTGGGCTAAGGTGACTGGTTGCTTTACTCTTTGCACTGCCCGCACATCGAAAACTACTCGTTTGCTGTCGTTGAGTGCTGGGTCAATATAAGGTTGACTAATTATTTCTGCTACACCGATAACTTGTCGTTCTTTACCTGTGTGATAAATCAACGCCAAGTCACCAATTAGCATGGTGCGTATATGTTTGAGGGCTAGAGGATTGTTAACTCCATCCCAAGTTGTACTGCCGTCCCGTTCCAAATCGAAGTAAGAATAATTGTCGGGTTCAGTTTTCAGCAGCCAATACGCCATACCCAAATCTCCAAACAGATTGATGTAATTTTTTTAGTTTCCAAAAATGTAACCATTCCCGCTTTTGATGCTGGTGGTGTCAAAGTATAAACATACAAATCGTATCTAGCGATCGCATTTAAATTATGAAAAACTTGTGGTGGCTGTTAACTTTCAACAGTTACCAAAGGATTGCTATGTACGCTTAATTAAAAACATTTGTTCTGAGGAGTGCAAATCTTATGACTAGAGCCGCTTTATCCGGTTCATCTTTTCCATCTGCAAATTTGTGGAAAATACTGTCTTTAACGTTACTTTTATGTACAACTTTTACACTGCCTGCGTTGGCACAAGAAAAGGAGAAAATGTGGCGGACTTTGACTGTTAATGGCCGCGGAACCCAAGAAATTCCCACAACCATAGCGCAAGTCAGTTTGGGAGTGGAGATTCAGGCTAAAACTGCACAGGAAGCACAGCAAGAAGCCGCCCGTAGGTCATCGGCTGTGGTTGCGTTCCTGAAAAACCAAAATGTGGACAAATTACAAACCACTGGTATCCGACTCAATCCAGTTTATAGCTACACCAATAATGTGCAGCGGATTACAGGCTATGCTGCCAATAATACCGTGAGTTTTCGCATTCCCATTGAGCAAACTGGTACATTATTAGACGGTGCAGTGAAAGCCGGCGCAACACAAATTGAGGCTGTTAGTTTTGTTGCCAATGATGAAGCAATCACTAGGGCGCGAAATGAAGCATTAGCAGAAGCCACTCAAGACGCTAGACAGCAAGCTAATGCTGTTTTCAGTGCTTTGGGTTTGTCACCCAAAGAAGTGGTGAGCATTCAAGTTAATAATGCGAGTCAGCCTCCACGACCTGTGTTATACCGCGCCGAGGCTGCCAAATCAGATCTACAAGCTAATGTTTCTACCCCTGTAGTTGGTGGCGAACAGGAAGTAGAAGCATCTGTAACGTTGCAAATTAGTTATTAGTCATTAGTCATTAGTCATTAGTCATTAGTTTTTTGTCGTGACTGATGACTATTGACCAATTAGAAATTCTCTGGCGAAAAATCTCCGCCGCCTTCGGCATCGCGCTTAGAGCCTAATAACTCTAATTGGTCTACTCGAATAAATGGTGAAGAACGCAGTATTCCTGTTTGGCGATCGTTCCAACTGTTAAACTTCAATGAGCCTTTAATTCCAATTAGGCTACCTTTACGCACATAATTACCTGCAACTTCAGCTGTCTTATCCCATAATTCTAAATTAAACCAGTCGGGTTTATCGTTGTTGCGCGAGCGGCGATCGACAGCTAGTGTTAGCTTACACACAACTTTTCCAGACTCGTAATACTTCATCTCTGGGTCGCCGCCTACGCGACCGACGAGGGTGACAACATTGATACTCATGTGCGTTACCTTTTAGTACAATTGTACTGATTAATCTTGACTCCCATCATAGCTGATTACCAAACTATTGAAAATAATCCCTTAAAGAGTTAACAATATATTGAATTGAAAAATTATACATAAAACTGGGAGAAACACATAAAAGTATACGGATATACTAATTTCACGAGAGAATATCAAAAAATAGATGCCTGAGACATAGTAAATATTGCTGGGAATTATATAAAAATATAGTCTAGTTTACTGGACTCAGGATAGAAACAAATAGCATATAACACTATTAACTCTTAACAGTTGTAGTCAAAAAGTAGCACATAGGGGGCTTAGAGACGCGTGGGTCTTTTCAGGAACTTTCGCACATCATGGGATATGGGTATCGACCTCGGTACCGCAAATACTCTTGTTTATGTATCTGGTAAAGGTATTGTACTTCAAGAACCTTCAGTGGTTGCCATAGATCAAAATGAAAAGGTGGCTTTGGCTGTAGGTGAAGAAGCCAAGAAAATGCTTGGTCGGACGCCTGGAAATGTAATTGCTCTGCGCCCCCTGCGTGATGGCGTAATTGCTGATTTCGAGGTTGCCGAGCTGATGCTCAAAAGCTTTATTCAACGTGTAAATGAAGGTAGATCCCTAATTTTACCACGAATTGTCATTGGTATTCCTAGTGGCGTCACAGGAGTAGAAAGGCGAGCTGTGATGGATGCAGCTCAACAAGCCGGAGCAAGGGAAGTTTACTTAATTGATGAACCTGTGGCAGCAGCAATTGGAGCTGGACTCCCTGTTACTGAACCCACTGGTAACATGATCATTGACATTGGTGGCGGCACTACAGAAGTTGCGGTGTTAAGTCTTCAAGGTACAGTACTGAGCGAATCGGTACGCATTGCTGGGGATGAACTAACTGACTCCATCGTTCAGTATCTCAAGAAAATGCACAACTTAGTTATCGGCGAACGTACTGCGGAGGAGATTAAGATTCGGCTTGGTTCTGCGTATCCCACTAACGATGACAACGATCTCATGATGGAAGTCCGGGGCTTACACTTACTTTCTGGTTTGCCACGAACTGTAACCATCAAGGGGCCAGAAATCCGTGAAAGTATGCTGGAGCCGTTATCGGTAATTGTAGAAGCTGTGAAGCGAACATTGGAACGCACACCTCCAGAATTAGCAGCAGACATTATTGACAGAGGTATTATGTTGGCTGGTGGTGGCGCTTTGCTTAAAGGTATAGATACCCTAATTAGCCATGAAACAGGGATTGTCACCCACATTGCTGCCGATCCCTTAAGCTGTGTTGTGCTGGGGACAGGCCGTGTGCTAGAAAACTTTAAGCAAATGGAACGAGTTTTCAGCGCTCGCTCTCGCAATATGTAGCGAAAAAATATCAGACTTGAGTTCTATTTGAGTTCTATTTGGGTTTTATATAAATAGAATCCAGGTAGAACTTAATTATTAAGTATATAAAGGTATATATGGTTACAGCAAGGCGTTGGTGGGATCGTAAAGGGTTGCAAATCGGGGTATTAGCTCTAATAGCTGGTAGTGCTTGGATATTGCGGCAGACTCAAGGTGAGTTAATACTTGAGACATACTACACAATTACTCGTCCGTTGCAGATGTTACAGTCAGGGCCAACTCCAGAAGAACGCCTCAGAGATGCTCGGATATTAGAGTTACAAACTCGTATAGTAGATTTGGAAAGTGAAAAGAAAAAGTTACAAAATTTATTAGGTTATGTAGAAAAAGAACCACTGGCATCAAAGCCAATTCCAGCGCGGGTGGTGGGACGTAGTGCTGACCAATGGTGGCAACAAGTTACCTTGAATCGGGGTACTAATTCTGGGATTCAGGAAGGCTATATAGTCAAGGCGGATGGGGGATTGGTTGGTTTAGTAGAAAGTGTAACTCCCAATACTAGCCGGGTGTTGTTAATCAGCGATCTTAAGAGCCAAGTAGGTGTAACAATTAGCCGCACGGCCGCTAAAGGTGTTTTGCGAGGAGATTTTTCTGCGGACGCTGTGTTGGAGTTTTATGAAAAAGTTCCAAATGCAAAAGTAGGAGATTTAGTTTCCACATCTGCTTATAGTAAGAAATTTCCATCCGGGTTGGCAGTAGGACGAATCAAGTCGCTGGATTTAAAGAAACTCCCAGCCTCAGTAGCAAAAGTTGAGCTTTTTCCGCCGATACGCTTTCTAGATTGGGTAGCTGTCTATCCCAAGCCAGAAAACCAAGATGCAGAAACCCAAAAGTCAGCACAGCAAAAGTCTAAGTAAATTCTTCCTTGAAAATCCACAAAAAAATGAAGATTCCTGCATTTGTTGGCAGCAGACAAAAAAAGTCAAAATCATCAAAGCGAAAATCGAAAATCCAAATTCCACCGCTTTCTCGTTGGCATCCTGCTGTACGTAGGTTAATGGGTTTGATGGTGACAGTCTGTTCTGTGCTGTTATGTTTATTGTTGTTACCAACCCGCCTACCAGGTATGGAATTATTGGGAATTGGCCCAAACTGGTTGTTAATTTGGGTGGTGGCTTGGAGTGTGAAGCGCACAATGTTTAGCGGAGCATTGGCGGGGATTATTTTGGGGCTACTTCAAGATGGAATGACATCGGCATTACCCACTCATGCCCTAAGTTTAGGTATGGTGGGATTTTTGACTGGTTTGCTCCAGAAACAGCGCTTTATGGAAGAAGATTTTATTTCTATTGCTGTAATTGTCTTTGTAATGGCAGTTTTGGGAGAAACTATCTTTGCTTTGCAATTAACTTTTATGGGTGATGCCCACGGTGGTTACAGCTTACAACAAGCCGGAAATATTTGGATATATTACCAACGCGTCGCCCTTGCTTCAGCGATTCTGAGTAGTCTCTGGGCACCTGTGGTTTATTATCCCTTGAATGTTTGGTGGCAGCGGATGAAATTGTTGGAGCAATAGTTTGGGTGTTGATTGTTGATTGATGACTGATGACTGATGACTGTTAACTGTTAGGGTGAAATTCCATTCCCTCAGGACTTATATCAATTCTGTATGAAGATGCGCCAAACTATATGAGGAACAAACCGCAAAGGGCGCATTCGCGCAGCGTCTCGTCAGAGAAGGACACAAAGAAAGAAAGAAATAGGACTTACGCAACTGGCATATTATTTTAAGTTTGTAGTAAGGACTTTAGTCCTCTAATAAGGACTGAAGTCCTTACTACAAGCAAAAAAAATTGATTTTTTGTGACACTTGCGTAAGTACTGAGAAAGAAAGAACATTTGGCGCAGCCTCACAAAGAAATGGTATTACGCACAGCTAACGGAAAACTAACCACAGAGAAGCGTGCGTTGGGGGGTTCCCTGACTTGTTCGCCCTTGGCGTTTCCGTTCGCGTAGCGTCTTGCAGAGAGGACTTTAGTTCTAGCTTTGAGGACTGAAGTCCTCACTACAAACTTTTTATTATGTGTGATTTGGTGGATATGATGTAACTTTTTCTTGGAGAAAAGCATCAAATGTCAACTTATTTGGTAGCGAGGTTTGTGCACCTGGTTTTGTGGCGGCTAAAGCGCCTGCTGCTGCGCCCCAAATTACTGCCTGATGTAAGGATATTTTTTGAAAAAGTGCTGCTGCTAAAGCGCCGTTAAAAGCATCGCCAGCTGCTACTGTGTCTACTACATGAACTGGAAATGCAGGTACAAGAAAATTTTCCTGGGCAGTTGCACAAAAAACACCTTTAGCGCCTAATTTGACGATCGCACATTTCACTCCCCGTTGCAATAAAATCTCACCTGCTTTGGCTGCTGTTTCTTCTCCATCCACAGCAAAACCCACCAACTGTCCAGCCTCAACTTCATTGGGTGTGATAATGTCTATCAATGGATAAACTTCTGCGGGTAAATTCGATTGTGCGGGTGCGGGGTCAAGAATAACTTTGATGTTTGCGCTTCTGGCTGCTTTGGCTGCTGCAACCACCGCAGGAATGGGAATTTCTAATTGTAAAAGCAATGCTGTAGCTTCTGGTAATAAGCTAGATAATCTTTGTACATCTTCTTGATTTACGCGTCCATTTGCACCAGGAATAACAACAATTTGATTTTCTCCAGCTTGACTAACGGTGATGATGGCGACTCCAGAACTCACAGTTTCATCAACAAAAACATTGTTTGTCTGCACGCCAGATGCTTGCAAATTCTTGAGAAGTTCGACACCAAAATTGTCTGCACCAACACGCCCCACCATTTGAGTAGGAATTCCCAATCTGGCTAATGCTACAGCTTGATTGGCTCCTTTACCTCCGGAAACTTGAAAAAAATCTTCTCCGAGTAAAGTTTCTCCACCCACTGGTAACCGGGGTGCTGTGGCTACCAAGTCCATATTGATGCTGCCAAAAACGATGATGCCCATGCTGATTTTTGTTTAGCTGATGAGTTGCCTCATAGTATAGGACGCGATCGCAGTGCTTAAGTTGTTTGGAGTTAGGTATTTGGTGGGAACTGAATATAGCAAGAAGGCATTTTTTCTTATTCTTGACGCGGATCGGATTGGGGTGGATGCCAACCCGCTTCTACCCAAAAACCACGGGCTACTTGAATCGAAGGCTCATCCCGACGTTCATCATTAAAGTCAAAGCGATGGCTAGTAGTTCTCCCTGTAGGAGTTATACCTACAATTTTTCTCCCGTCTTTTGTCCAAATAAAATGCTCAGACCACTTTTGCTGACGGGGATGAAAAAGAGGGACTTGTTTTTGAGTTTTAGGATCAGTACCTACTGTAAAATTATAGTGACGCTCATTACAGCGATGACAAGCTAAAGCTAAATTATCCAGTTCATCTGAGCCACCCAAAGACTGCGGCATGATATGGTCAACAGTAAAACGGTCGGGACTCAAGTATTCTGGAGAATGGCAGTATTCGCACAGATACTCAGCTCGTTTTCTTACAAGTCTTCGAGTTTGTTCGGACACCATTTACTTTTCGCCGCTAGTTGAGCGTTAATCAAGGTAAATATTCGCTCTAATTCGGAGATACCTACATATTCAGCTTCTTCTTCAGAAGTGAGCGTATCAGCTTTTTTTTTCTGCAATAGTTCTTCAAAGCGAGACTGTAGCTCATCGGTAAATTTGAAAAGATAAATGTCACCGAATTCGCTCATCTTGATACCAGAAGACATTAAAGATGAGGGTTGAACCATCAATTGAGTAGTCATTGTCTGTTCGCAGTGCCTTTGGTTTTATTGTGCCTCAATTAATTGATGATTATATTGCTGTAGGCGAGTTCTATTAAAATTATTGATTTATCATATTAACATGTGTACTTCATGTACTTGCAAACTGCTATAAATGTTCTTCATCGGGGCAAAAACCCAATGAATACCTTTGGCAAAGTATTTTATCTATGCTTCTAAAATACTTAAAGAAAAATTTTATATCTCTTGGTGTAAGAACAGGAATCCCACGTAGTTTAGAAGTATAACTAATAAGATTTTCTCTTAAATACTGAAATCGATCATTTTTGTATCCAACAATACCATAGTAGTTTATGGGTAAACCCCCATTTTTAAAGTTCAATCATTCTAAACGTCTCAGCATAGCGAATGAGCTTTGATGGTCAAAATTTGAGAATGCCTCAAAATGCGATCGCCTTTTCCATCTCACTCACTTCCAACAAGCTATACTGCCAAATAGCACTTAACAAATCTTAAAATCCATCATTGCAAACATAGGATATGCAAAACACAGATGTAGTTATCATTGGTAGCGGTATTGGCGGTTTGAGTTGTGCTGGTCTTTTGGCGCGGTATGGCTTTGATGTGATAGTCTGCGAAAGTCATTCCATTCCTGGTGGTGCCGCCCACGCTTTTGAGGGCAATGGTTTCAAGTTTGACTGTGGCCCTTCTCTCTACTCTGGGCTGTCTTACAGTCCCTCCACAAACCCACTGCGGCAAGTCCTAGATGCCATTGGCTCGGAATTACCATGCGTTACCTACGATACTTGGGGTTGTTATTTGCCAGAAGGTTATTTTGACACCTCAGTTGGGGCAGAACAATTTTCTCAAGTGTTGATGAAATTGCGCGGTCGTGAGGCTGTAGCACAATGGCAGCAACTCCAACGGGTTATGGAACCACTGGCTAGTGCAGCAACGGCTATGTCACCGGCAGCATTACGCTTTGATTTGGGTGCAATTCAAACTGTGGGACGATTTGCCCCTTCTATGGCAAAACATATTGCAAGTATCATCAAGCTGACTGGGCCTTTCAGTCGAGTTATGGATGGTGTTGTCAAAGACAAATTTACGCAAAATTGGCTGAATTTGCTGTGTTTTCTGCTTTCTGGTTTGCCAGCAGATGGCACCATCGCCGCAGAGGTGGCATTTATGTTTGCTGATTGGTATAAACCAGGGGCAGTACTGGATTATCCCATTGGTGGTAGTGGTGCTTTAGTTGACGCCCTCGTCCAAGGATTACAGCGTCATGGTGGTAAGCTCATGCTAAGGGCACATGTCGAACAAGTTTTGGTGGAGGGTAATCGGGCGGTGGGTGTGCGTTTGCGCGATCGCCAAGAAATCCGCGCCCGCAAAGCAGTTATTTCTAATGCATCGGTTTGGGACACGCTGAAGCTGTTACCTGAAAATGCAGTATCAAAACAGTTCCGCGCTCAAAGACAAGCCACACCTGAGTGTGATAGTTTCATGCATCTGCATTTAGGTATTAATGCCGAAGGATTACAGCCAAATTTACAATGCCATTACGTTGTGGTGAATAATTGGGAAGCAGGGATAACAGCACCTCAAAATTTGGTGGTAATATCAATTCCTTCAGTTCTTGATTCATCCCTAGCACCACCAGGTAAGCATGTGATTCACGTTTACACCCCAGGGAATGAGCCTTATGGTATTTGGCAGGGGATGGATAGAAAAAGTGAAGAATACGCCAAACAAAAGCGATCGCGTGCTGAGGTTATGTGGCAAGCGCTAGAACGGGTTATTCCAGATATCCGTTCTCGTTGCGAAGTTACACTAGTTGGCACACCTTTAACCCACGAACGTTATCTGCGCCGTCACCAAGGTTCTTACGGCCCAGCAATTGCAGCTGGTTCTGGCATATTTCCCGGCCCCAGCACTCCCCTACCAGGGTTGTTGTGCTGTGGAGATTCGACATTTCCCGGTATTGGCTTACCAGCAGTCGCCGCTAGTGGGATGATTGCAGCCAACACTCTTGCACCTGTTAAGAAGCATTTAGAGATGCTTGAGCAGATTAAATGCGTTTAATAAGAATTCAGAATTCAGAATTCAGAATTCAGAATTTAGAATCAATTCAGGACTTACGCAAAATCATGAAAAAACTCTAACTCCTAACTCCTAATACCAATTTAATTAATGATTGCAACATATCCTTGGGTGAAGACGCGATGAATCGCGTCTCTACAAATGGTCTATTTGTCGCATTCTTTTTTCAAATTAGTATAACTCCTAACTCCTAACTCCTAACTCCTAACTCCCAACTCTTAACTCCTGAATTCATTTAATTTGTTGAGTACAAAATCGAACTGCTAACATAGCCGCACCGGCAGCTAAAATTGCTAAGGTACTTCCAGGTTCGGGTACGGCGGCAACTTTAGCATCAATTCGTGCGGTTCCAGCAAATAAACCTGCCAAACTTGAGTTACCAAGTGTCTCAGCAAATTCTGGAGAAATGAACAGTTGAACGTCAGCCAAAGCTAGAGTTAAATTTTGTTCGTCAAATGTCACAGATTGTGGAGCGCTCAAATCAAATAAAATTGGATTTGTAGAAGAAATTGTGTCTCTTAAAACAAGTCCGCTAGCATTAGGGACAGTACGTCCTGAAGCAAAACCAATTGAAAAGTTACCAACAGTAGTTTGCTGGTTGAAGGTAACAGTACCAATATGCTCGATTGTACCGAAGAGTGGAGTAAAACCTCCTTCGTCACTGAAGGTGAAGTTGGTAGCTGAATCGATTTGAAAGCCAACTAAATAATCGCTGGGAATTGGTGGGACTGTATCTTGAGTGCCTGTAATGATTAACCCGATATTTCTGAGAATATTTTCGTGGTCGCGATCGATACTGGTGACTCCAGATTCAACTTTAAAATTAGCAGCTTCTACTTGTATGGGTGCAATTGTTATACAAGCTGCTGTCATGCAACCCAAAATTCCTACAATGTGAGAAAAACGCATATATCATTGTCCTTATTTTCTGTGTTTGATTTTTGATAATTCAAAAGTTTTATTGAAATTGCATAACTCTAAAAAATAAACAACAGCTTTAGGTTGTTGACTGTTGACAGTTGAGTGTCAAGAGTAGTCATAAAATATCTTTGAAATTATAAATGTTTTGTATTTTTAAATCCGAGAAATCAGATAATATATTTCCATTTTTCCTTGATTTTTGGAATTTTATAATTTTTAGTATGTGTAGAGTGTTTGAGAAAAAATGTCTAACATCATTGCAAAATTTATGTATACACTATGGAGGCTACAGTGACAAAATTCAAGCATTAATCAAGCTAAATTTTATTTGTGTTTTTAGTGTTTAGGTGACTCGTCAGAGGATACATCAATCGAACTTTATGTTGGCTGGCAGCAATATTTCTAGATATTTGCTCACTTTTTTTATAGATTATCATACTTTTTCCCAGTCTATTATTAAATTGTTAATTCAATTTTGCAAATTGGCTATTTCGGCTGATAAACAACTTTCTAAAGAAGGGGATAATATGATTTTTAAAGTTTAAATAAAGTAATTGTCAATTTAATAACATATTTAAATTCATACAGATAATAATTAAAATTAAATTATGCGATCGCGAATAAACATCACTATTAATAGTTGAGCTTCCAGCTTGATAAATCAGGTATTAGACATAATATTTGCTCAAAAGATAGTTATGTTTAATCCAGCCGAATCACTATTATTTAGCTCTCAACTGATTATTGTGATGTAATCAACAATCAGTAAATATTTAATTAATTTAGAAGTTTAGGTTAAGAAGGAAAGCGATACCCTCAAGTTGAGTACTACACTTATAGAGCTAATGATGGAGGTAGTCCAGATAGAATAGTACTTCTGGCGTTCTCGAACAGTCAAAGATAGTAACTTGGGGAACTCCAAAAAATACGTTGACGGTTCACACTCAACAATCAACAGTCAACAATTAACAGTCTTCTATAGAATATTTTTTACTTGGAAGTCCTTTGGCGTGGGAGTGGAGAGTTAAAAATTATTATTCCCCTACCCCCTATTCCCGATGTCGCCACTATATACTTCCGTTTTTGGATAAAAGTAGAAATTAGAAAATTGACAGGGAGTCGCAAAAACGATATACCATATAGTGCATCATACGCAAACCGTTGTTTTATGCCTAGTGTTGAACTTGACGAAAAACGAGAGCATCGCATTCAAACAGAGATCGTTGTAGATGCTGAAGATAAAGAAGATCGGGCTATGGGTTGGTACTACTACCTAGAAGAAGCTCTGAATTTTCCGTTTATGGCTAAATGGACTAAGAAGAACCGTAAATCAGGTTCAGTAGAGGAAAAACCAGTCGAGGTTTTGGGAATGGCACCAGATGATGAGTGCTTGAAAGATATGTTTGTGGAAGTGGCTTATATTAATGGTAAGGATGATGATGTGTATTCTGCCAAGTTATCTGAAATAGTAGCCATTGATGTTGACAGTGAAACTGAAGAAGCGATCGCAGACTGGCTCTATTGGCTTGCTAGAGGCTATAAATTCTAAGACAAATTCCGAATCACGCGACAAGGATTGCCAGCAGCGATAACATTTTCAGGTATATCTTTTGTCACTACACTACCAGCACCAATGGTTGTGCGATCGCCAATAGTTACACCTGGACAAATAATTGCACCGCCACCAATCCAGACATTATTGCCAATGTTAATTGGAGCTGCTAGTTCTCTACCAGAAAGGCGAATTTCTGGTTCTGTAGGGTGATAAGCAGTGTAAATTTGTACGTAAGGAGCGCATAAGACGTTATCGCCGATACAAACTGTATTGCAGTCTAAAATTACACAGCCATAGTTTAAATATAATTTATCTCCAGCAAAAATATTACTACCATAGTCACAGTGAAAAGGTGGTATTATGGTTACCTTGTGACCAATTTTTCCAAATAATTCCTGCAAAATTTGTTGTCGTTGCTGTTGTTGTTCTTGGGTTGTAGAGTTGTACTGTCGCAACAGGCGACTGGCTCGTTTATTTTCGGCAGCTAATTCGGGATCTTCTGCTAGATATAATTCGCCTGCGAGCATTTTCTGTTTTTCGGTTTTTTCCATGACAGATTTATAACCAAGGGATAGCAGTAATTTTTGCACATTGCCTTGGTTAATCAGCTGCCAAGAGTATTTAACTTGCACATTTTTTCGTATTGGTTGTTAACAGTTGACAGTTAACCGTCAGCGGTCAACTAAAATATGGAATAGGTAGCTTTTCCTTGGCGCTTAGCTCGGTACATAGCGGTATCGGCATCCCGTAATAGGGTTGCAGGTTCTTCATAGCTATGACAATTCCACGCAATACCAATGCTGGCTGTAGTTTGTAGTTGATTTCCCTCAAGGCTAAGGGGTAACCTGAGGGAGTCTTGAATACGTCTAGCAACGTTGGTAGCGTCAGTCACATCTCTAATATCTTCTAAAAGAACGGTAAATTCATCACCACCAAATCTTGCTACAGTATCGCCGCTACGTAAGCATGACTCTAAACGTCTAGCGATCGCTACTAAAAAATCATCCCCTATTCCATGCCCGAAGCGATCGTTAATCTCTTTGAAGTTATCTAAATCTAAAAACAAAACTCCAAAATAATAATCGCTTTTGCGTTTGCTACGTTCAATCGCTTGTTTTAGTCTGTCTAGAAACAATATACGATTTGGTAATTCTGTCAATCCATCATAAAAGGCATTGCGGATCAATTGTGCCTCTGTTTCCTTACGTTTAGTGATGTCTTGAAAAACCAAAACTGCACCAGTAATATTGCCATCCCGATCCCGTATGGGTGCAACGTTATCCTCTATTGGTATTTCTTTCCCATCTTTGCTAATTAGCGTACAGTTTTCCGGTAGATTGAAAATTTCACCTGCTTCGATTACATCCATAGCTAAATTTTCAATTGCTTCTCCGACATCTTTATCAACTAAGCTCACAACTTCGACTAAATCTTTACCTAAAGCTTCGCTTTGTTTCCAACCAGTGATAATTTCTGCTGTTGGATTCATCATTTGAATGGAACCATTTGCATAGGTGACAATCACTGCACGTCCCATACTATTAATAATCGCTGTAAGTCTCTGTTTTTCCTCTTGTAATGTCTTTTCACTCTGGTATTTATACAGAGTCATTTCAATTACAAAATGTAAATCACTTTTAATAAATGGTTTGATTATATAGTTAAAAGGCTGAATTAATTGTTTTTTCTGTAATACTTTATATTCGGAGCGATTTATGATATGTACAACAGGTATCTGGAAATCATTTTCAATAATATCTACTACTTCCACACCGTTAATTTCCCCAGCTAGGCAGATATCAATTAATACTAAATTTGGTTGAATTTCTGCTATCTTTTTTATTACCTCTTCACCAGACTCAGTTATTTCTGAAACGATATAGCCTAACTTTTGTAAAATTTTTTTGATATTTGAGGCTAGGGTTTTTTCATCCTCAACAACTAGGATTTTGCGGGGGAACATGTTACGATAGCCTGTTTGCTAAGGTTGAGATTTCGCTGTTACTATTAGCTAAATCTAAAATTCATAATATTATCATAAACAATCTCTCAATACCTTGCTAAATAGCAAACAACAGTTTATTTACATCTGATAATTTCTGTGTTTTCTGAAGTTAATCTGACGATTATATGCGGTTAGTATCAAGTTATTAATACCGTAAATAAATCATGAGCAATCAAAAATCTATATTTACAAACATGCAATAATTATCTTGATAAAAACTAGAACCATTCAGTATAGTATTTATCCAAAAACTAATCAAGAATCCAATTTCACAAATTCACAGCATAGTAATTTTTCATTTTCTCCTTTTGAAGTGGGTTTTGAGAGAGAAACTTGTAAGGAGCTAAGCAGTAGAAGAAGGGCATGAATCATCTATAGCAATACCAAATAATTGGTGAGATATTACATATTAGGGTTGTTGACTGTTAACCGTTGACAGTCAACAGTCAACACCAATATTTTTGACAACTGAAATAGGATTGCTATATTTGCACGCTCCAGCTAAACCCTTGTTTTTGCTGGTTTATGGGTGTCGATGTCTAAAACACGGTTTGCGTTTTAGACATCGGACTTACTTTTAGTGAGTTCAATGCTGATTTTGCCACTAAAGTCTGGAATTGGTGCGCCAGGTTTGGTGAGAATGACTTGGACTTGTGTGATGCGATCGTACTGTTGGAGGATAGAATCTGCAATCACCGTTACAAGCTTCTCCACCAAAGCGAACTTAGAAGTTTTCACAAGATGTTGTACTAAGCTAATGACGCTGCGATAATCTAAAGTGTCTTCGATGGCGTCAGTCTTAGCCGCTGGGGAGATATCCAACCATAACCTCACATCAACCTCAAACCATTGTCCTAGCACCTGTTCTTCTGGCAGATACCCAGTGTAGCCATAGCCGCGAATTCCTGTTAAATAAATGCAGTCCATAAAAGTTTGAGAGCAAATTGTGTGCATTTTGTAGAAAGTGTAGTTGCGACGTTGCCATCCTTCCCAAAGTTGAATCAATTGGTGTCAACCTAGTAGTTTGCTTTCGTGACTTGGCTCTTTAAAGGGGAAAGGGGAAAGGGGAAAGGGGAAAGGTTTTAAATCCCTTATCCTTTAACCCTTTCCCCAGTCCTCACCCAGCAAAGATGACTTGCCAGAGTACTAGGCTTAGGGAAAGGAGCTTTTGAGCCTTGGAGGTTCAAAAACCGAGCCTTGGACTTTCCCGATCCCACTTTCCAAGACGGATTGTAAATTGAATTTTCCCAAACAAAATCTAAAATTTAAGATTGTTTTATAGCTATGTTTGATTTGATGCCGATCGCCTTTAAAAATGTTAATCAACTTTGGGCTTATATCTTAACAGAGACGCTAAAGCAGCTGGGATTGACTTGTGCTATTATTTGCCCTGGTTCGCGCTCCACACCCTTAGCAGTGGCCTTTGCCCAACAAGCACCTGAAATTGAAGCAATTTCCATCCTTGACGAACGCTCCGCCGCGTTTTTCGCCTTAGGACAAGCCAAAGCAACCGGACGCCCTGTGGCAGTTGTTTGCACCTCTGGTACAGCCGGAGCTAACTTTTTTCCAGCGGTAATAGAAGCTTCATATAGCCGCGTACCACTGTTGGTATTAACCACCGATAGACCCCCAGAATTGCGAGATTGCCACTCTGGCCAAACGATAGACCAGTTGAGATTATATGGCAACTACCCAAATTGGCAAGCCGAGTTAGCCTTACCCTCTGCTGATAGAGGAATGTTAGCTTACCTGCGGCAAATGGTAATTCATAGCTGGGAAACAACGCAAATCCCCACAAAAGGCCCGGTACATTTAAATATTCCCTTTCGCGATCCTTTAGCACCCGTTCCCGATGGAACTGACTTAAGTTTTTTACAATCCCATTTCCACCCTGAAGACTTCTTTGCAGGTATCGCAAACATTACCCAATGCCCCATGCCCCATGCCCAATGCCCTATCCCCAAAGAATGGAAACAATGCGATCGCGGCATTATTATCGCAGGTGTAGCCCAACCGCAGCAACCACAGGAATATTGTAGAGCGATCGCTCAATTGTCCCAAACTCTCAAATGGCCTGTTTTAGCAGAGGGACTTTCGCCACTGAGAAATTATGCCGAACTCAACCCCTGTTTAATTTCCACCTATGACCTGATTTTGCGAAATCAGCAACTAGCCAAACAGCTAGCACCGCAAATGGTAATTCAAATAGGAGAAATGCCCACTAGCAAAGAATTACGTAGCTGGATAGATACAACCCAACCCCAACGCTGGGTAATCGACAACAGCAACCAAAACCTCGACCCTTTGCACGGGAGAACGACGCATTTGCGGATGAGTGTAGAGCAGTTTTTTTGGGGAGATGAGGAGATGGGGAGATGGGGAGATGGGGAGAGAATTTCACCCAACCACCCCACCACCCCACCACCCTACCCCTCCCACACTTCCCCATCTTCCCCCGACTACCTCCGCCAGTGGTGTGCAGCAGAAGCGCAAGTGAGAACAGCTATTGAGCAAACTATGGGGAATATGGAGGAATTATTTGAAGGGAAAGCAGCGTGGTTAATTTCTCAAACGCTACCGCCAGGAACGCCGCTGTTTATTGCTAATAGTATGCCTGTGCGGGATGTGGAGTTTTTCTGGAAACCGAATAATTTAAAAGTGCGATCGTATTTTAACCGGGGTGCAAATGGCATTGATGGGACATTATCCACAGCTTTAGGAATTGCCCATCGCCAGCAAAGTAGTGTGATGCTAACAGGAGATTTAGCTTTGTTGCATGACACCAACGGTTTTTTAATCCGCAATAAATTTGTGGGACATCTGACAATTGTGTTAATTAATAACAATGGCGGTGGCATTTTTGAAATGTTACCCATCGCCAAATTTGAACCACCATTTGAAGAGTTTTTCGGCACTCCCCAAGATATTGATTTTGCTCAATTATGCGCTACTTATAATGTGCAGCATGAATTAATTAATTCTTGGGAACAATTGCAGCAAAAATTAAACCCGCTACCAACTACAGGAATTCGGGTTTTAGAGTTGCAGACAAATCGCAAAGTTGATGCCAAGTGGCGACAAGAGAAGTTAAGGAAGTTTGCGACAGATATTGTGATTTAACTATCCCTAAATAAAGTTGAGCTTAGTTAAGCCGCCCTAGTAATAAAACGGCTTAATTTAATTAAGCACCTTTTTCATCTAAAAGTTTTTTTATATTTGCCATAAACCCTTGTTGACTAAATTAGGTAAATAGTTGATATATTTTGTAAGACTATGAGTTTTACCAACACAAGATGTGGCATCTTCATTTATTATTCTTGAATGATATTCTTTAATTGGTTTACGTCCACAAGGATTATTACCTAGTTCAGCTAATTTAAAAGCCGTTTTTAATATAAAATCATCATCGTTATACACATTTATTAAACTTCCTTTTATTTTCGAGGCTACATAACCCCAATTTTTGCTACTATCTCTACGGACAGCACCACCTAGAAGAATTATATTTTCCAGAGAATGCCCTTTTACTGACCAATTATCCATACAATAATAAGCAACACGCGCACCCAGTGAATGAGCAACAAGAGAAATATTTTCTTCAGGAATTTGAGATTTAATTAGGCTTGGTAAATAATCCTTACCGACACATGCAGCACGGCTTTTACATTTATGCCAGTTCAAGATTACTAATTGAGAAGTACAACTCAATTTATTTGAAGCGTCCCAATATAATTGATATATAGAGTGTTGCCATCCAGCATAATTCAATGCTAAAAGCAAAGTATTGTCACGTACCTTATCCTCACTTAAATATCCATCTATAAAAACCAAAGCTTTGAAACTTCCTGGTGGGCTTGAAATAAGTCGCAGTTCAGGGCATTCCATTTATATATTCATCTGAAAAATTAGTCCTATTAATAGGATTTCCAGAACTATTATTTCTATATCAAAACTGGATCTAAGGAAGCTGACACAAGTGATGTACTTTACTTATCTGATAATTGCTGTAAACCGAATTTTCGCATTCTTCTTTGCGTCTTTGCGCCTTTGCATGAAACACTAAATCTTAGCGATCGCCTTTCGATTCCTAGTTTGCCCAATTTTTTATAAAAAATTAGTCTAAAAATTTTTAAAATGGACTTGAATCCATATGGCTTATAATCCATAATAAACTCATGACATGGGAAATTTCGTTTCATAATGAATTTCTGCCTGAATTCTATGAATTAAGAGAAGAAGTACAAGATGAACTCCTTGCACATGCGAAATTGCTTGAATCACAAGGGCCACTCTTGCGAAGACCTCATGTCGATACACTTAAAAATTCTCGACATAAAAATATGAAGGAACTTCGTTTTTATGCAGACGATGGTGTATGGCGAGTAGCTTTTGCTTTTGATCCAGAGAAGAAAGCAATATTACTTGTAGCTGGTAATAAAGCAGGGATAAGTGAAAAAAGATTTTACAAGCAACTTATTGCAAAGGCAGATAAACGATTTGACTCTCATATTGAGGATTTGAAGTCAAAAGGAGAATGAAGTTATGGCAAAAAAACTGAGTGATGTAATGGCAGAACTCCCACCTGCACGTCGAGCAAAAATTGAAGCCCGCGCTCAAGAGCTTATTGCTGAAAACATGACGCTTCAAGATATTAGAAAAGCCAGAAAGTTAACTCAGGAATCTATGGCAGAACAATTAGGAATTCGTCAAGATAGTGTCTCTAGGCTCGAAAAACGTGCAGACCTTTTGCTTTCTACATTGCGTAGTTATGTAAAGGCTATGGGAGGAGAGCTAAAACTTGTAGCAGAATTTCCTGATAGACCTCCTGTGATTATTTCTACATTAGGAGAATTAGACGATCGCTCTTTTGAAATAGAAGCAGAATAAGCGATCAACCTTCTCCTTTGCATTAAATTTACCCGCTTACTTACCTTCTAACCACCCTTCTAAATCAGCAAGTGTAGAGAAATCCAACAAAGCATCACCTAAAGCTTCCAACTGTTCCACTGATAAGCCTTGAATCTGGGACACAACTGTATCAGGAAGATTACTGACGCGCCGATTTAATAATCGTAAAACGATCGCTCTTTCTCCTTCAATCTTTCCTTCAATCTTTCCTTCAATCTTTCCTTCAATCTTTCCTTCCTCTCGTCCTTGTTCCTTCGCTTCCACAATAGCCCGTGGTTCCTCCAAATTTAGCCCCAACATAGTTTCAATCTCCTCTCGACTCAGGTTAGAAAACTTGTAAACAATAATCGTTGTAACTAAATCAATTATCGCTTGCTCTGATTGTTGCCGTGCTTGTTCCAGCAAAAACCGCGCCCCTTCTACTGCTTCAGTTTCAGCAGTCACATTTGTTAGCAACATTAGACCCAATCCCAAAGGTTGTTGTCGTAAATCTCCCAACTCATCGAGATAAACTCGCCTGACTTGTCCACTCTCCAGCAAAGCACGGTGAATTGTTAAATTTGATGGTTCCAGACTGCGAGAAGGAAAAATCAGCACTCCAAACCAGTCATCGTAACGAATAGAGTGACGGTAGAGAAACAAAAACAATTCGCTAAAGAAGCGATGATATAAATCTTCGTCTTTCTGAAACTGGACTTCAGCAAAGAAAACAACTTTAGAAACTGCATTGGCGGGAGGTAGAAAAACTCCATCAATGCGAAAGGCCGTTTCTTTAACCTCAACCGATTCAAACTGGTAGTCTGCTGCTTGTGGGGGTGGTTGGTCTACTAACTCAAACAGCAATCCTGGAAATTGTTTGAACAATTTGTAGAAAATGGAGTCCCGTCGCATTTTCGTCGCTAATGAATTACCAGCCCTGATTGTAAAGCTTGAGACATTAATCTTAGCGTAGGCGTAGCTCACACTTCGACAAGCTCAGTGACCACCGCAGGTATCGCAACTCCCCACGTCCGCGATAAAATTCTCGAAGCAACAGCACACTCCATACCAATGCAAATCAACTGGGAAACTGCCAAAACCTACGAAGATATCCTGTATCAAAAAATCGATGGCATTGCAAAAATCACCATTAACCGCCCCCACAAACGCAATGCTTTCCGCCCCAAAACTGTCTTTGAACTTTACGATGCTTTTTGTGATGCTCGTGAAGATACCACTATTGGTGTTGTCCTATTTACGGGATATGGGCCGCATACTGACGGTAAATATGCTTTCTGCGCTGGCGGCGACCAAAGCGTGCGGGGACATGCTGGTTATGTCGATGATAGTGGCGTCCCTCGGTTGAATGTGCTGGATTTGCAACGCTTGATTCGTTCCATGCCGAAAGTAGTGATTGCTTTGGTAGCTGGATATGCGATCGGTGGCGGACATGTCCTACACTTGATTTGTGACCTTACCATTGCCGCCGATAACGCCATTTTCGGACAAACTGGGCCGAAAGTCGGCAGTTTTGATGGTGGTTTTGGCGCTAGCTATCTAGCTCGCATTGTAGGGCAAAAAAAAGCTAGAGAAATTTGGTTTCTTTGCCGTCAATATAATGCACAACAAGCTTTAGAAATGGGATTAATTAATTGCATCGTCCCAGTGGAACAATTGGAAACTGAAGGTATTCAATGGGCGCAAGAGATTTTAGAAAAAAGTCCCATCGCAATTAGATGTCTCAAAGCAGCATTTAACGCTGACTGTGACGGACAAGCTGGTTTACAAGAACTCGCCGGCAATGCCACCCTACTGTATTACATGACAGAAGAAGGGTCTGAAGGCAAAAAAGCCTTTCTCGAAAAACGTCCGCCAGATTTTCGCTCTTTTCCTTGGTTGCCATAAAATTGCAAAAATCGCACCTTCCTGAAGGGTGCGATTTTTGTAGATGTCAATGTTTACAGCACTAAAAATCTTAAAAACAAATTTTATTTTAAGCAGACTAGGAACTTAGTCCAGTAATAATGAGTGACTAAATAAGCACAGCTTCAGTTTTAGCTTCTTAGGAATTAGAAACAGCTGTTTCCTCTACAAGAGCAAGAGCAGCATGATCTAAATCTGAGACAAAGGATTGAGAAGAAGCTAAAACTGGTTTTGCATCTGGCAAACCCCAAGCATCCTCTAAAGTTTCCCAAGAAGGTGCAAAGGGTGGGATCGCCAGAGCGCAAGCCTTCCAGCTTGCTTGAACTGGCGCTCCCAATTGCTGACACGTTCCGCCACGACGGCCTTCTGGCTGGTAATGGCGGCAATATCTACAGGCAGATGCTAAAGATTTAATAGGTTTCATTTGGGTTCATCATTAGTGCCGTTTATGGCTGAATTTCACCCTTATATTTTGCTTCTATATATAAAGAGGTACGAAAGGCTAAAAATCATTATTTACTCTAGGTTTCAGCGATCCCAAGGAAAAAATAAATTTTAGAATATTTTTATATTCCTGTTATATTTTTCAATGTTTTATGGAGTGGATACCTATAGATTTTGGCTAAAAATTATTAGGGATCAATGTTAAAAGTAAGATTTTTGATTTCTCGATTGTTTTAATTTCTTCCTTAAGGATAGCTGAAGCTTGATAATTAGAGATATTATGGTGTGCTTTTACATGGCACTCGGCACATTTTAGCAGTAATAACTTCCCAGTCATCAGTCATCTGTCATCAGTCATCTATCACCAGTCACCAGTCACCAGTTAACAGTCTACACTCCATCTAACTTAGTAGTTGAATTTATTGGCTTCAAAATTGCTTAGCAGCACAGATGCAACAGACTGTCCAGCGCTGAAGTTCACCTGGTGGGGTGGGGGATTGACATTGGGGACAAAGGGGTAAGCCATGCGATCGCTCTTGTACTAACTTAGTCCAATGACCAAAAGCTGCATTTGCATCTTGGATACTGGGTATAGTGTCGGGGCTGCTGCTAATGCGATCGCCAAGGTAACTTGGATGTTCATGGGGCAAAATTGTTTGTTGCTGTTTTCTTTCCACAGATGAGTGCTGCCAGCCAGCAGTGGAAAAACGAATATCAACCAACGGCGTTGGCAGCTTTTGATTCAACTTTAAAAGCAAAGACGCCCGGCCAAAAGTCAGGTTTTGCGCCCAAGCTGCACTAGAAGTTGCTACCCACAAAACATCGCGCTGAATCGATAACGGTCGAGTATGTCTAGCAGCCACAGGCCCAACAACCTCCGCCCAACACTTGAGCAAGCGTTGAAATGGTTGCTCCTGCCATTTAGCCTGCTTTTCTAGGATGCCTAAAATATCATTAACTGATTTGAACGACATTGTTAAAACATAGGGAGACAAGGGGCAGGGGAGATGAGGGGCAGAGGGAAAATAACTCAACAGTCAACACTCCCTGCTTGCCCAATACCCTATTTCCTATTCTCAAGATAGACCTTCATGAACTATCCTTCACAACAAAGCCTAAAAATCTCTATTTCCTAATCCCCATGCCCAATGCCCAATGCCCAATGCCCAATGCCCAATGCCCAATGCCCTATGCCCAATGCCCCATGCCCACTTCTCAGTAATTTTCGCTAATATTGGCACAAATATGTCTAAAGTTAATTCCAGTAATCTACGTTTGAGGTATTGAGGTAATGACTGAAAACCCCCTGAATAATTCCGGTAATCAATCGCCTAAGACACCTGGGTTGAAGCCAGCACTGGCAGCAGCACTAGCGAGTTTAGAGGTGCCCCTAGATCGAGAATTAGCGAGATACCGACGCACGCGAACTGGTTCAGTATCCTCGAACCAATCCCGTGTTGGGAGTTACATCAACAGTCAACCTCAGCAGTTCACCGCTGTTTCTACGGCATCGGGTACAACTGGCATATCAGTGGCGGAAACTAAGATCGATGTACCACCACTTCCACCTGTGTCCGTACCTGTGAATCCTCAGATCGCTCCAGCCTCATCTGTAGTCAAAATTGATGAATCACCGATACCAGCACCTCCTAATCCTCTGGTGGAATCAGAACCAGTGACGGTAAATACTGAGATACAAGGTAATGTAAATCATGTACAGCCCAGTTTGGATTCTGGTAAAAAACAAACTGAACTTCCACCACCGCCGCCTAACTTTAGTACCAGTATCGTACCAACAGTTGTAAAAGATACTAAAGACGAAAATCTTGTGCAGCCGGATGATGGACTCAAGCAACCAGATGACTATCTGGAATCTAGTGAAGCGCTGCTGCGGAGTCTTACAGAAGAACAACCACAAACTAAAAAGCCCAATACAAATAATTATGGTGACAGTCTGCTATCACCTTTGGGCATCGGCTCGATGTTGCTGCTATTGGTGGCAAGTTTGACTTTGGGTTATGTAGTTTTCAATCCTAAAAGCTTGCCCCAGTGGAATTTAGCCAAGTTGTTTAATAGTAACCCACCAACAGCACCGGAAAATACTCAGCCAGTGGCTAGTAATGTCCAATCTCAGATCCAGACACCAACCACATCTGTGCCCAAGTATCCTAATCTGGCTGCTGAAGAGTTTCCGGAAGTGAGAGACCCTAATGATGTAGTTGGCTTAAAACCGAAAGCTCAAACAACGCCTCCAGTTGTCACCAATCCAGTTATTCCCCAAAATCCTATAAATACTCAACCTCCATTACGTGAGGCTGTCACACCGCTAAAACCAACAAGTCCCATCGCCATTGCACCAGTACCCACGGCAAAGCCCTTACCTCTTGCGAGTTTGTCCTCGACGACTCCAAAACCAAAAACTTCACCTGAGCCAAATGCAGAAATCAAACCATCTACAGATGGGTTTTATCATGTAGTGATAGACAATCAAGGCCGTGCTTTAGCCTCAGCACGGGAAATAATTCCTGATGCTTATTTATCACCTGATAAACAATTGATTTTTATGGGTGCTTTTAAGACTAAAGAGCAAGTACAAAGACACATACGATTATTAGAATCCAAAGGAATTAAGGCACGAGTTCAATAGCCGTGAGTCGTAAAAATGTAAGATACCATGAGATAACGGTGCTAAGTGGGAAATAGGGAGTAGGTAGAGATGAGGATTAACCCTTGTCTCTACGAAGTGCAGATGCAAGAGATGTAAAATCTTGGTTGTTTAGTACGCTACTACAAAAATTCTGATACTTAGGAGCGTTCGACTAGCGGCGATCGCCACCTATTATGAATGAAACAAACATTTTCTTTACCCATTCTCTACTCCCTATTCCCCGCGTTTTTGAAGAGTAGTGGTTATTTAGCACTCAATACGGGCTAAACCCCCGGCTACCGCTAGCAAGACTCACTACTGAGTTTCGTGAATGGAGAGCAGAGATGGAGTTAATTAAGCGTATCCTGCGGGTGATTCGTGCTAACATCAACAGTTTGATTAGCAGTACAGAAGATCCAGAAAAGATTCTGGAGCAAACTGTGATGGAAATGCAGGAAAATTTGGTGCAGTTGCGCCAGGGTGTAGCACAAGCCATCGCCACCCAAAAACGCACTGAACGACAAGCTGCTGCTGCCCAATCCCAAGCAGAAGAATGGTATCGCCGCGCCCAGCTAGCACTGCGACAAGGTAATGAAGTCTTAGCACGGGAAGCTTTAACAAAGCGTCAAGCTTATAAAGAAACGAATATAGCCTTATCCAATCAAATAGAACAACAAAATGAGATTGTGGTTAGGCTAAAAAAGGATATGCGATCGCTAGAATTAAAAATTGGCGAAGCGAAAACTAAAAAGGATATGTATATTGCTCGTGCCCGTTCTGCTGAAGCTTCCTATCGCTTACAAGAAATGCTCGATGGAGTTTCTGCTACTAGCAGTCTCAACGCCTTTGAACGGATGGAAGAAAAAGTTTTGCAGATTGAGGCAAAATCAGAAGCCATTGCTCAACTCAGTAGCGATGACTTGGAAACACAATTTGCTTCCTTGGAATCTACTAATGATGTAGATGCCGAGTTGGCAGCTATGAAGGTGCAAGTTTTAAATGAGGCAGAAAACACACAGCACAACAACCGCCTCTTGGAAGACAACCAGAAAATCGAGCAGCCTCTCCAACAGCAGCTACCCAAAACACAAGACTCTTAAAGTTCGGTGAATTGCCACGGCTTCGAGATATCTTAACAATTAAGAGTTGTTGGGAGGTACCGATCCAAACCGGAAAGATTACATTGAAATAGGTAGCTATTAAAAAGTAAAAAAGCTAACTGTCCAACAAAGAGCGTAAACCAAAACAAGGAAAAACAAAGTTATGGGATTATTCGATCGCATTAAACGAGTTGTTAGTGCTAACCTTAATGACCTAGTAAACAAAGCCGAAGATCCAGAAAAAATGCTAGAGCAAGCCATCCTGGAAATGCAGGAAGACTTGGTTCAACTGCGTCAGGGAGTAGCCCAGGCGATCGCTGCTCAAAAACGCACTGATAAACAGTATACTGATGCTCAAAATGAAATCAATAAGTGGCAGCGCAATGCTCAATTGGCACTGCAAAAAGGTGATGAAAACCTCGCAAGACAAGCCCTAGAGCGTAAAAAGACTTATACTGACACCGGCGCTGCACTCAAAGCTAGCTTAGATCAACAAAGCATTCAAGTTGAAACCCTCAAGCGCAACTTAATCCAGCTGGAAAGCAAAATTTCTGAGGCCAAAACCAAGAAAGAAATGCTCAAAGCCCGGATTACCACTGCTAAAGCCCAAGAACAACTCCAAGGTATGGTACGTGGAATGAATACCAGCAGCGCGATGGCTGCCTTCGAGCGGATGGAAGAAAAAGTCTTGATGCAAGAAGCCCGTGCCCAGTCAGCAGGAGAATTGGCAAGCGCCGATTTAGAAAGTCAATTTGCCCAGTTGGAATCTGGTAGTGATGTTGATGATGAATTAGCTGCTTTGAAGGCGCAAATGCTACCACCCGCCGCTCCACAAAATCAACCCCAACTACCACCCCAACAACCAACCCAACAACAAACCGCTGCTCCCAAGTCTAATGATGTGGTTGATGCTGAGTTGGATTCCCTACGCAAGCAATTGGATCAGATGTAAAATTGCCAAAAAACTTACTTGAGCCAGTCCCACGCCTATTGGTTGTGGGATTTTACGTTTTTAGTCATTTGTCATTTGTCATTTGTCATTTGTCATTTGTCATTTGTCAAACAGGAAGTGTGGGAGGATAGTGAAGAAATCTTTCCCCCCTCTCTCCCCACACTCCCCACACCTCCCCACCTCCCCACCTCCCCATCTCCTCATCTCACCTCAGATTTTGGATGTTGGGACAAATTGTATCCTCCTGCTGATCTTCTAAATTCTTCCAGCCCGAAAGCAATCCTTGGATTTCGGAGCGTAAGGTTAATAACTGATCGATTTGGCGATCGATGTCTAAAAGCTTTTGTTCTAGCTTTTCTTGAATCTCACCACAAGGTACTTGTCCTTGGTCATAAACTTGAAGAATATCTCCAATCTCTTCTAAGCTAAGACCAAAGTTTTGTGCCCTTTTAATGAAAGCTAAACGAGTTAACACATCTAATGAAAACTGGCGAAAGCCTCCTTCTGTTCGCTTTGATGATTTGATTAAACCTAAACTTTCGTAATAACGAATTGTGCGAATGGGAATTTTACTTAAGTTGGTTACCTGGCCGATTAAAAGTAGTTTGTTATCTTGAGCTAACACGGTAGTTTTCCCTTTTTTGTGATGATTATTACATTATTTGAATATAAAATTGCTAAATATTTTAGTAGTTTGTCGCTAACATCATTGGACTGCAATTTTTCATTTATTGGGTAAATCCTTGTCGTAGTACTGAAAGTAACTGTTTGTTTATAGTTCCTATGTTACTTGTAGATCGAACGCTTCACTACAAGTGAAACTATAAAAATGAATCTCAATTCCCAGACTTTTAATTCAACCCGTAAACCTAAAAATTTTAATAATCCAGAGCGTTTTATTGAAGGATGGTATTGGGTAATACCCTCTACAAATCTGCTGGTAGGTGAAGTAAAATCTGTCACGATTTTGGGTAGGGAGTTAGTGATTTATCGGGGAAAAGACAAAAGAGTAGTGATTTTTGATGCCTACTGTCCGCACATGGGCGCTCACCTTGCTGAAGGTAAAGTAGAGGGAAATGCACTACGTTGTTTTTTCCATCACTGGAAGTTTGATGCTGAAGGAATGTGTGTTGATATTCCATGTTTAGAGACGCCGCTTTCTTTGAAGTTACAATCTTGGCCCACTGCTGAAAAATACGGGATGATTTGGGTTTGGACTGGAGAAATACCACAACAACCGCTACCTTTTGTTCCAGAATTAGAACAAAAAGAGTGCGATGTGAGCATTCATTCTCACTTTTTCATGAATTGCCATCCCAATGTGGTGATGATTAATGCCATTGATGCTCAACATCTCAATACAGTCCACAGATTGCCTGTAGAAGTTGTCTTTGAAAGACACCAACTCAACGAAAATGCAATGATCTTCACCAACATTGCACCCCTCAAAGAAAATTCATTTGTCATCAAGCTCATCCGTCTTTTTTACAAAAATACCATTACTTATAGTATTTGCTATTGGTACGGTAGCATCGGCATTGTGACATTCGGCCCCGATTTTTTCCATGTTCACATGATGTTTGCTGTCCGCCTTAATGAAGGGGGAAAAGCTGAAGGTCAAATTTTGTTGATGGTTAAAAAACGTAAGGGGATTTTTGGTTGGTTATCCAATCGAGTTGTGTTGTGGTTGACTAAGATTGCAGGTAAGTACTTTCTGATGGGTGACATCAAAGTTGTCCAAACTATTCGCTTTGATTTGAAGACCCCAATTAGAGCAGATTATTCAATTATGCAGTTTATCAATCATGTTGAAAAACAACAGGCTCGATTCTGGGGGACTTGGGAACAAACGCGATCGCGCGATGATGAAAGCAAAGCCAAGCGCGAAAGATGGCGAGATAGTATGAGTAATGATTAAGTATCAGAATTCAGGAGTCAGAATTCAGGAGTCAGAATTCAGAATTCAGGAGTCAGAATTCAGGAGTCAGAATTCAGGAGTGAAAAGCTTGATATTTGGCTGGAAAAGTTAGGTATTATACTTGATTTAGTTGCAAATTGCTCAATCACTAAATAAAAGTTAAAAGTTGAAACAAATAGTTTTAACTTTTAATTTATTTTTTCCTGGGCATACGATATAAATAAAAAGAAGTGGCAAAGCCACTTCCTAATTCCCAGGTAGAACCTAAGTCATGAGTATAACGACTACAAAAAATTGAAATAGTATAAACAAACACCAATTTGTTGAATATCTCTGTTTTCCTTGTATTCTGGCTTAGGCAATCATTATTTCTGTCAGGCAAATAACACTATATTTAATAAATTTTGCTGTTCCAATGCCAATTTTGGTATCAGTCAACAAATGAGATATTGAGCAGCCGATTATTCTTGACTAGGATTCAATACAACGATGATTTCTGCGAGTGTAATTCCTAAAGGTTTCCAATGGCGATTACTG
This sequence comes from Nostoc linckia z4, assembly GCF_002608075.1. Taxonomy (GTDB): domain Bacteria; phylum Cyanobacteriota; class Cyanobacteriia; order Cyanobacteriales; family Nostocaceae; genus Nostoc; species Nostoc linckia. The sequence goes on along the minus strand of NZ_LAHA01000023.1, from coordinate 143,571 downwards.
GAAGAAAAAGTAGTATCTCCTAACACTGCTTGGTAGTCGTTGGGAAACTTTTCGGAGGCATTAGTAGCAGCGTCTACTCGCAAAATCAGTTTACCTTGATAGCGGGATAATTTGCTGCTATCTAACAAAATTGTGCCGCCGTAATCCCAGCCTAATCCATAGAGTTTAAAGTTACCTAATTTCTGGCGTAACTGGCTTAAGGAGGTTCCGACACCGATACCTTCACGAGTTTTCCAAGCGGAACCCAAGTTACGCACATCTAAAGGTTTGGTACGGGTTTTATCACTCCAGACTACCAAAAGCGATCGCCCCCGATCTAACTTTAATTGAGTAGCGGCAAAACTACCGATTCCTTCAGCACCGGAAATGGTTTTATCAACCACACGAGACGCACCAAACAATTTTACTAAATCTCGTTTGGTGGTTGTGCGTGTTATTGGCCCTACTCTTTCCCCAGGAATAATCAGGGTGTCTGTCAATGGTTGTGATTGTGCAATAGTAACTGAATTATCGATTTTTTGGGGTAATGCAACTGCTTCTTTTGCTGAGTAAATTACCAGCAACGCTAACGTAGCTGTAGCGATACTTTTAATATGTGACTTCACAATATACCTCAATGAAATCCGATTGGGGATGTTTCTTCAATTATTACTTTTCAGTTTTAACTTCTACAATTTCCCAATTACGGATTCCTGATTTTCTCAAAATTTTATGAAGAACAATTCAGAACGGGCTAAACGCCCCGCTACCGCTAACAGGAGTCAGAATTCAGTATGAATTGGAGTCCGACTGGTTGATAGCGCAGCGGTAGCGAGTCTTGCCTACGGCACGCTGCGCGAACGAGCATCGCGTTTGAATATTGGTTTAAAATTCAGGCGAATTGTGGGCGAAACCAATTTTAGACATTATTCCTTATTAAAACTCTATCCTTTTATGGATAGAGTATCCACAAATTCTGAATTCTGAATTCTGACTCCTGAATTCTGACTCCTTTTTATTTCATCACCCTAGTTGCGTTGAAAATTGCCAGCAACGCTACTCCAACATCTGCAAACACAGCTTCCCACATTGTCGCTATGCCGAAAATACCCAATCCAATAAATACACCTTTAATTGCTAGGGCAAACCCAATATTTTGCCAAACTATTTTTCTGGTTTTTCTGGCAATTTGAATTGCTTGTGCTACTTTTGATGGTGCATCTGTGATGATGACAATATCGGCAGTTTCTATGGCTGCATCGGAACCTAAGCCGCCCATTGCCATACCAATATCTGCTCTAGCAATTACTGGGGCATCATTAATTCCATCTCCAACAAAGGCTACTTTAGCATGTTTTTCGGTGGTGCTGAGTAATTTTTCAATGGCGTTGACTTTTTCTTCTGGTAATAACTCTGCTTCGTAGATATCTATGCCTATTTCTTGAGCAATTCGAGAAGCGATCGCTTGATTATCTCCTGTCAACATTACTGTTTTTTCTACACCCATTTTTTTGAGTGTTTGGATTGCTTCTCTAGCATCTTCTTTGAGTTCATCAGCTATTACTATATAGCCAGCGTAGATATTATCTACTGCTAAATGAATAACTGTACCTTCCACTAGGCAATTATCATGAGCAATAGCTTCTTGATGTAATAAGCGATCGCTACCTGCCATTACTACTTTATTTGCAACTTTGGCTCTAATTCCACAACCTGCTATCTCTTCATAATCTTTGACATCAGATGCATCAATATTATTACCGTAAGCATTGCGGATAGATTGGGCTATGGGATGATTAGAATGGGATTCTATTTTAGCCGTTAATTCCAATAATTCTTCTTCAATAAAACCATTTTTTGGTACTATTTTTGTGACTTGAAATACTCCTTTGGTTAAAGTTCCAGTTTTATCAAATACAACTGTTTTGACTGCATTCAGACTATCTAAAAAAGTAGAGCCTTTAACTAAAATTCCACGCTTTGCCGCACCTCCAATACCTCCAAAGTAACCTAATGGAATACTTATAACTAATCCACACGGACAGGAAATAACTAATAAAATCAGGGCACGATAAATCCATTCTGAGGAAGTTGCACCAGAAATAAATAAAGGAGGCAATAAAGCAACGCCTAGAGATGCAAAAACTACTATCGGCGTATAATATCGAGCAAATTTAGTAATAAATTTCTCTGTTGCGGCTTTTTTGCTTTTGGCATTCTGCACCAAGTCTAAAATCTTGGCAATGGAAGATTCATCAAACAGTTTTGTTACTTGAATAGTTAGAACGCCGATTTTATTGATTGTTCCAGCTAAAACTGTTTCTCCCGGCTTCACACTTCGCGGTACAGATTCTCCTGTTAACGCAGATGTATCAATTTGAGAATTACCTTGGAGAATTTCACCATCTAAAGGAATTTTTTCTCCAGGTTTAACGACGATAATATCTCCAATTTTTACTGTGTCTGGTGATACTTTTTTCAATCCTTGTTCTGTTTGGATATTTGCATAATCTGGGCGGATTTCTAATAAAACTTTGATAGAATTACGAGAACGGCTGACGGCAATATCTTGGAATAATTCGCCAATTTTATAAAATAACATCACTCCCACAGCTTCGGGTAATTTATGAATGGCGATCGCTCCTAGTGTTGCTACTGTCATTAAAAATGTTTCGTCAAATATTCTACCTCTAAGAATATTGCGTCCAGCAGTTTTTAAAACACTCCATCCACTTAATAAATAAGCAGGAATGAAAACTAAATACTCACCTATTGAGTAGAGTGTATTATGCAATTGATTTTCAAAAATTACACCTGGTGCATACAAACTTAAAATCCTTACTAAAGGAAATATCTCATTTTTGAGGTTGAATTCTCCCCCGTGGTTGTGATTGTGGTCATGGTTATGATTCTCATCATGATGATGGTTATGATTCTCGTGATGTTCGTGTTCGCAACTGCAACAACCTGAAGATTCTGAATGTAGTTTTTGCTTCATTTTTTTGAGAATTGTAAGTTATTGGATATAGAACCTTTCTTTAAAGGTAATGAAAAAAATTAATTTTTACAAGTTAATAATTTAAGAAAGATAATCGATATCAATAAGTCGGAATTCAGAATCCAGAAGTCAGAATTCACAAGGTTTAATGTTAAATTTTGCAATTGATTATTAGCGATTACTCAGATTACCAATTTCTCAAATATTTGAATTTGATAATAAGTATTAATCTCACGTAAGATGCTTTCGGAGATGAGGGAGACAAGGGAGCAGGGGAGATGAGTTTTTCCCATCTGCCTCCTGGAACCTCTTCTGTCCAATGCCCCATGCCCAATGCCCAATGCCCAATGCCCCATCCCCAATTCCCAATTCCCTAAAAATTTAAAATATCTAATGATTCTTCTATTTCTAAATCTAATATTCTTTGTTTTGTATCTTTCAAGGCTTCTAGCTTACCTTCTTTGCGATAGATATCTGCGGCTGTTTGAAAATCTTCAATTGCTTGCTGTTTTTCTGTTATTTCTAAACGAAGATTGGCGCGATTATAATAAGCATCTGCATAATTAGGGTTAAGTTGGATTGCTTGAGTATAATCTTCAATTGCTCCTTCTAAATCTCCTGAGTCAGAACGAGCATTACCACGGTTATAATAAGCATCTACATAATTAGGATTAATCTGTATTGCTTGGGTATAGTCTTCAATTGCTCCCTGAAAATCTCCTAAATCAGAACGAGCATTACCGCGATTATTATAAGCTACAGCATCTTGAGGATTAACTTTGATAGCTTGGGGAAATACTGGTGGAGTTCCTAATAAATAACGAGCAATACCACGATTTTTATAAACATCAGCATAATCGGGATTAATTTTAATGGCTTGGGTATAATCTTCAATGGCTCCTTGATTGTCTCCTATATGAGAACGAGCTTCAGCACGATTTTTATAAGCCACGGCCAGATTAGGATTAATTCTAATAGCTTGGGTATAATCATTAATTGCTTCTTCTAATCTGCCAATTTGATATAAAGCCAAACCTCGTTTATTGTAAGATTTAGCATCGTGAATATTTATCTGGATTGCTTGAGAATAATCTGCGATCGCCGCTTCATAATCGCCTATTTGATAGTAAGCTAAACCTCGTTTATAATATAATTCAGGGTGACTATGATTCACTTCTATAACTTGACTATAGCCAGCTATTGCATTTGTATATTCTGCTTTTTGGAAAAATCCATCAGCTAATTTTAGATAAAGCAAATTTAAATCTTCATCGCGAGAATGTAAATAACTCTCGATATCAGCTTGAAACCCAGATTTGAGCAATTGATTATTAGCTGGCTGAGGTAGAGTTTCTGGTTTTGGTAAATATTTATAAGTCGGTGGTTTTTGCCTCAAAGAATGATGATTGCTAGAAGATTGTAGCTGTTCTAAATAGTAAAATAAGCCACCACCATAAAGTAATTGATCTATGCCAAAAGATATTCTACCAGTCTTCAGCTTAATCATGCGGGTTGGGAGAAAGCCAGCTAAAAAAAGGTGATATTCAGATTGTGCTTCACTCACATCTTCTTGAATTAAAATGCAAACTACAACTGCATTTTTTTCAACTTCTTCAGAACTAATTGACCATCTAACTCTGTCAATACTACCGTGACGAGATTTAACTTCAATACCAATAGATGGGTCACAAGTCAAGGTAAAATCTATTTTACCATCGCCGCCGAATCGTTTTTCATAATCGACTTCAGTAATAAAATCAGCTAAGCGTTCCTTGACAACTTCTTCACCGAGTTTTCCTTTAAGATAGTTAATAAAAACATCACGAACTGGCAAAACACGCTTATATTTCTCAGCCATTTGCCAGCAAAATTCTCTTAGTGCCTTTAGCCTCTCTCCAGAAATTATAGTTAATTCACTATGTTGACCTTCTGTTTCACAATGAAGCAGACAACCAGATGTTAGCCTTTTGATAAAATCAGACTGTAGCGATCGCAGTAGCGTAATCCAGTCCATTTTGATTGCTGCGAATCTTTTGATGAGATTATTCTATTAAAATATTCATTTGGCGTAAACCTTTTAATTTGCTTGGGTGATGTTCCCAAAAACTGCTTAATCTTATATATTAAATCTTAATTTAAATTAATGCAATTACTTTTACACAAAGCGAGTGTATTACGACATATAGCAGTCAGATTTGATTAATGAACTGAACTGTATAGGCAGGCAAGAGGCAATAGGCAATAGGCAACAGGGTTATAAAAGAGTAAAGTGTACGGAATTTTGTTCAAAAATCAAATGAGATTGCTATATTAGCTTTTCGTCGTATATGACTGATTTTGGCAGTTGAATTTGAGTAGTAAATTATTGGTAGATTTGCCGGAGTTCTTCTAAGGTATTGACAGTTTTGATACTGGAGAGAATAGCATTTAATATCTCTATGTTTTGTATCTGGGAAATCTCTGGTAATATTGTTAACCCTTCGTTGCCAATGCCAAATTTAATCTCTAAAGTAATTTCAATACCTTTAAATAGTCCTTCTCTTATTCCCTGTCCAATACCCTTGCTTTGAGTAGTCTTGCGAATCTTGGTTGTAAGTTGAATTGTATAGTGCGAGTGCGATCGCTGGGAATAATACATGAAACATTAATTCGCCAATTACCAAATGTCCCAAAATCAAAACCCCAACCCAAACCCCCACTCCAGTCCCCCCTCCCCGCAAGCGAGGAGGGGGCTAAATTATTATTGTCAGTATTAATAACTTCATTCTGAATTCTGAATTCTGGGTTCTGAATTCTTAAGAACAACTAGTCAGGGCTGCACCACATTGATCTTCTCTTTTCAGCCAGCCCTTGATACCTTGATATTCTATGTGCGCCCAATCTCCGCGACAGCCTAACAATTGGACTGGCGTATTAGCAGGAATTCTTCCGATTGTTCGGCTTTGTTCGTTGCTATTGGCATAAATCTCTACGCCATTAGTACCATAGCCTTGAGTTGATAAACCTAAGTTTGGCACAAATACCCATCCAGTGCCTTGAAAACCATCACTAGGATTAGTAATCTGTACCCAATTTTTCACAGCAGCAACAACTTGAACTGTTTGATTAATCGGTATTTGCCCTAAAATTCTGTGCTTTGTACTTGCACCAGTTCGCACATTTAAACCTTGTGGATCTGTATCTGTGACATAGGCAAAAATATCACACTTTTGTAGTTTCTTGGATTCTGCTAAAGCTATTTGATTAGCTATACCATTATGGAGCATTACACTAATACAACTGAATGCCAATCCTAACGCTAACTTTTTTGTAAAATTGTTGACTTTTTTGGTCATATTTTTTCCAATTATTTGGCATCAGTAGTTAAATATGAGTTCTTTTACTATCTCATAAGGCAACCCCAATATAGCTAATGCGCGCTAAAAAAGCATAAAGCAAGAGTGCTTGTTGAGTGTTAACTGTGAACTGTCAACACTTTAACCAGAATAATTTATGTTTTTGGAGTTCACTTATTTGTGAGTAATCTCTCAAAACAGCAGTTATCTAAATAACTGCTGTGACAAACATCATATTATTTCATATCGTAGCCAAACAGGTTTGGGTCAACTTCTCCTAATTGCAACTGTGCCAAACCATACTCAGCCCAGCGTCTATCTACCATCGCCGCCACATCTGGATCTGATTCTAAAGTTGCGCCCCATTCATGATCTGTTTCCGGCGGAATCTTTGTGGTAGCGTCAATTCCCATACGTCCACCCAAGCCAATTTTTTCGCTGGCAAAATCCAAACTATCAAAGGGTGTGTTCGGTAAAATAAATACATCTCTTACTGGGTCAACTTTAGAACTAATTGCCCATACAACTTGACGCGGGTCGCGAATATTTATATCTTTATCCACGACAATGACAAATTTGGTGTAAGTAAATTGTGGTAAGGCACTCCAAAACGCCAAAGCCGCCCGTCTTGCTTGTCCCGGATATGCTTTGTCAATGGAAATAATCGCCGCTTTATAACTCAAAGCTTCCATTGGTAAGAAGAAATCGACGATTTCGGAGACTTGTTGCCGCAGAATAGGTGTATAGATGCGATTAAGTGCGATCGCCATCATCGCTTCTTCTTTGGGTGGACGACCGCTAAATGTTGTTAAGTAAATCGGATCTTTGCGGTGTGTCATGCAGTTGAAGCGAACCAACGGCGAATCCTCAACGCCACCGTAATAACCCATGTGGTCGCCAAAAGGCCCATCCGGCAAAACTTCCCCTGGTGTAATCGTTCCTTCTAAGACAAATTCTGAATCTGCGGGAACTTCCAAATCTACAGTTTTGCACTTAGCCAACTGCACACCCGAACCGCCATAAAGTCCGGCAAACAGCCACTCTGATAAATCTACAGGAATGGGCGTAGCTGCTGCCATGATAATTAAAGGATCTACACCAAGTGCGATCGCCACTTCTAATTTTTTCCCACGTTCAGCCGCTTTTCGCAAATGCCTCGCCCCACCCCGCACCGATAACCAATGAACCGTCATCGTATTTTTTGATTGTAGCTGCAAACGATACACTCCTACATTGGGCGTACCAGTCTCACAATCCTTGGTAATTACCAATCCCAGCGTGATAATCTTGCCAGCATCACCAGGATAAGGACGTATCAAAGGCAACTTATTTAAATCCAAATCATCGCCTTCAATCACAACTTGCTGACAAGCCGGGAAAAAATCCCGCCCCGGTTTCGCCTTCACCACATCAAACAAAACCTTACCAAAATCTATCGCCTGGGAAATCTTCTTCGGTGGTTTTGGTTGTTGCAGCATACTCAACTTTTTCCCCAGAGTTTCCAATTCCTCTGGATGCTGCATATTCATCGCCCAGCAAATTCTTTCCACAGTTCCCATCAAATTCACCGCCACCGGGAAAGAAGCACCTTTGACATTTTCAAACAACAACCCCGGCCCACCTTTCTGTAGCATCCGGTTAGAAATCTCAGCAATTTCTAAATCTGGGTCAACTAAAGCTGTAATTCGCCGTAATTGTCCTTTTTCTTCTAGAATTTTAATGAATCCCCGTAAGTCTCTGGCCATAGTTCTTGTAAAGCAGATTATTTAAGAAATGTGAAGCGCTTTCTTATATTATTAGTCATTCGGGGTGTTGGGTGATGACTGATGACTGATGACTGATGACTGGGAAATTATTATTCTTCCCTACCGCCCCATCTCCCTTGTCCCCCTTGTCTCCCTTGTCTCCCTTGTCCCCCACTCCCATCTAGCCTTTACTGTAAATTAACCTGTTTCTTAACTTTTCTTAACTAAGTTTTACAAACATTTTAGTTATCCTAACTGAGGATAGGCATTATTTTTGATAAATAAGCACTAACCTAATCAAACATGGCCAGAATAAACTATACCTTCCCGGCAGGCGGTCTTGTTATGTGACCCCTACTGGGTTTATTTGTTACAAGCTTTAGAACGACACAAATCCTTGTGCCTTCTACCCTCTGGTTTTCTTCGTAAAGGGTATACAGGAAATCATGGTTAACAGGTAATTTATGAATCAAGCTAATCACCATGTAGGAATTTCCCGATTGTTCAACATTATTATTGTTGTTGTATTAAGGCTAATTTCTTACTTTTTTATACTATTTTTAATTCAGCCCAAACTCTTACTTTATCCCTATGCTGACATTGGTGGCGTTCTTTATCCATTAACAAGATTGACCTTACCAGTATCAATATCGTAACAAGCGCCAACAATTTTGAGTTTGCCAGCATCGAGCAATTTTGCTAATATTCCTGAGCTTTCTTGTAATTTTTTCGCCTGATATTTAACATTGGCTTTAACTGCTTCATCACTAGTATTATCAGTTGTTAATTTTAGATTTGCTAAAGCAGGCTTGATACCTTCAACAACAAAACCAATTCTGCCAGGAAGTGGTTCGTTTTTAATTGCTTCTGCGACTGCACCGCATCTTTTATGACCTAAAACTACAATTAACTGCGAACCTAATACAGCTGTAGAATATTCCAAACTACCTATAGCCGTGTCACTGGCGACATTACCAGCCACTCGCACAACAAATAAATCTCCCAGCCCTTGATCGAAGACGATTTCCGCAGGTACTCTAGAATCTGCACAGCCTAATATAGCGGCAAATGGATACTGAGCTTTAGCAACTAATCGTAGATGTTCTAGTGTTTGATCGGGATATTTGCGTTGTTGATGAACAAATCTTTGATTACCATTAAGCAAGCGTCTAATAGCTTCATTAGGACTCACTGGATTAGGGTTAACTGAATGAACGTCAGCCGCCGCAGCTTGTTGTATATCCCAAAAGCGATGTCCAAAAGCAACAGCCCCAATACCCATTACACCTACGAATTTCAATAAATCACGTCGTCCTATGAATCCATTAATTTGACTCATCAATACTACCTGATAACATTATTCTTAATATCAGGAACATATCAGATACAAATAGAATGCAAGAGTACCCTTTTACACGGTTTAAGAGTTATTTAATAAAACAGAATTCAGAATTCAGTAGTCAGAATTCAGTAGTAAAACAAGTTTGATGCTTGGTGTTAAAACTAAGGTTGCGTACTTGAAAAACTAGAATTTGCTGCATTTAGGGAAAAATAGCTTTTTCTAAAGTACTTTTGACAAACTGATATACTTCTGGTTCATCTGAGGCTCTTGGCCCTGCAATATTCAGAGTTACTATTTTATATTTGGAGATAAATAATAATAATTCACTGACAGTATTTAAAGTGAATCCTTGACATATATGTATATAAGGTTTGTGATATTTTTGAGTTAATTGAGCAGTTAATAAAGTGCCAGCAAAAAGTTTTTCAGTGATAGAAAATATAATAGTTCCATCAGAGTCGCGGACATTCCATTCAGTGCGCTGGGAATATTCGGTCGATGGTGTTTCAGTGAGGTTATAACATATATGAATTACACCATCTTCTGCTTTACGCCCTTGAGGACACCAGCCTCCGTGAGGAACTTTATGAGCTATAGCCCAATCGAGAGCTGCGCGGTCTGCTCCTGTTTGGCCGCCAGAAACTATTTTTAAGTTCTTAGACATTTGGAAGTTTGATAAAATTTTGAAAATCAGTCAATTATGATTCTCTAGTTTAGATTGTGAATATGAGGGCGATCGCTATGATTTAGTTTTGATAATAATCTCACCTTTGTTGTTAATTTTTACCGGATTTTTAGGAAAAGCTTTATTATTCAAATAACGCATAAGTTTGAGTGTCCTGAAATGGCGATCGACTTGAGGAATTCCCTGCTTATCCATGCGAATGGGAATAATTTTACTTGATACCAAATTGCCAGATGAGTTGATTTTGACTTCTAAAATTAGCGAGTCGCCAGCTTGAGCATTTGTAGATAAAGTCCGATATCCTAAAAAATTTCCTAAAGAATAAGCTATGATTTTATTCTTATAGATTTCCATTGCTCTAGGAACGTGAGGCCCGTGTCCCAGTACTAAATCTGCTCCAGCATCAATCATTTTTCTGGCAAAATTAATTGAATTACCTCGATTTTCTCCATAAAAAAATTCTGTCTGATTTTTAACGTGTAATGCCTCCGTTCCTTCTGCTCCAGCGTGCATCGATACTATTACAATGTTGGCATTCTTTTTGGCTTGCGCTACAAGTTTTTCGGCTGCTACTAAATTATGGATAGAATTATACATTTCATAAGGAGAAAAACCAATCATTCCCACAGGAATATTGTTAGCTTTTAGATAGAGAATTTGATTTTTATGACCTAATGTAGCAATGCCCGCAGCCTCAAGATTCTTTTTTGTATCTTTGAACCCTACCAAACCAAAATCCATTGCATGATTATTTGCCATATTGAATACATTAAAACCAGCTTTAGCAAATAACTGGGCGTATGCAGGTGGAGAACGAAATGCAAAAACTTGTTCTCGATTAATATCTTTAGTAGTGTATGGATGATTAGTTAAACTACTTTCAAAGTTACCAAATAAGATATCAGATCCTTGTAAGTGAGTTCTCACAGATTTTGGTAAAAGTTGATCTTGAAAGCGGGGCAATCTGTAGTTAGGAAAATTAGTACCAGGAATAATATCTCCAACAGCTTTAATGGTGATAGTGCCTGCAAAGATTTGTTTTTTTAATGTTGGTTCCCTAAATTCAGGTATGGTCAATGGTAACAAGCCAGATTCAACAGGTGTAGTAGCAGCGTTTGTTCGCTGTGATTGCCCCAGCCGAATCACCACTCCCACGCCAATACCTAAATAAAAACATACACCAACAAAAGCGAACGAAACTGCTCGCCCCAAGCTTGTATCTGCCATCGTTCACTCCTCACACGATGGCATTAGTTTATCCTAAAAATCTGTGTTAGCAATGTATATTTTAGTGTTTTCTAACAAATATCAAGCTAAGTAATTACTGAAGTATGGTGATTCTCCCTCGAATGCAATATATCTGGTAACTATAGTTAAAAGAGAACAGGGAACGGCTTAGTACAGCTTTGCACAAGGTCGTGGCGAATTGAGAGTTTAAATTTAAACGCAAAGGTAAACGCAAAGGTAAACGCAAAGGGGTGCAGAGAATTAGCTACGAATTAATGAATGTTGTACTTAGTCAAAGCAAAGACTTGTGATTTTTAGTATGGCTTTAAGATAGTGTTTTGAACGGAGAGGGGGGGATTCGAACCCCCGTTGGGTTTCCCCAAAACGCATTTCGAGTGCGTCACCATGAACCGCTCGGACACCTCTCCAGATATTTATTTAGAGATTTGAAGTTTATTGACATTCAAATCTTGCAATGTTGGGGATAATGTTTAGCGCGTCCCCTTTGCTATTATAGCATTCAAATTATTCCAGCGATCGCTCAAATTCAGCTTTACAAAGCTATGTAGACATACACAGACATCACATTTCACAAAAGACTCAAAAGACTAATTAAAAAGGCTGAAGAATTTTATGCCATTCTCCAGCCTTTATGCTTTAGACCTTAGACTTTAAACAGTCGTGATGTCTTTTTCTTTTTCTGCCAATGATGCATCTATTTTGGCGATGTACTCATTGGTGAGTTTTTGCAAGTTGTCTTGCTGGTCTTTTGATTCATCTTTGGAGATTTCAGACGCCTTTTCCTGTTTGCGAATCGAGTCTAGAGCATCGCGACGGATGTTGCGAATGGCAACCCGACCTTCTTCAGCATACTTAGCGGCTGTTTTGACAAATTCTTTACGCCGATCGCTCGTCAAAGGCGGAATATTCAGCCGAATTACGCTACCATCATTACTTGGTGTTAAACCTACATCCGAAAGAGAAATTGCTTTCTCAATGATGTTTAAAGTGTTGCGCTCGTAAGGCTGAATCAGAATTGTTGAAGCATCTGGTGTGCTAATATTTGCCACTGATTTTAGGGGTGTCGGCGAACCGTAGTAGTCCACCAAGACTTTATCTAGTAAACTCGCATTGGCGCGACCAGTGCGAATTGTGTTAAATGCTCGTTGAGTCGCCTCAACAGTTTTTTGCATCGTACTCTCAGCTTCAGCTAATTTCACAAGAACCTCCCACAAGGGTGCCGATGGTTTCTCCCAGGACTGCTCGGTGGATGTTACCTCGCACCGTTAAGTCAAATACCAAAATTGGGATGTTATTTTCTTTACACAAGGCAATCGCAGTACTATCCATTACTCGCAAATCATGAGCCAAAACGTGCGTGTAGGTGAGGGTCTTATAACGCTTGGCGTTAGGATGAATTTGAGGATCGGCGTCGTAGATTCCATCTACCTTGGTGGCTTTAAAAATCACTTCAGCTTCAATTTCTGCGGCTCTTAATGCGGCAGTGGTGTCTGTGGTAAAGAAGGGATTTCCAGAACCAGCGCCAAAAATTACCACCCGCCCTTTTTCAAGATGACGGATGGCACGACGACGAATATACGGTTCCGCTAATTCTTGCATCGCGATCGCAGTTTGTACCCGCGTTTGCACTCCTATTCGCTCCAGCGAATCTTGCAGCGTCATGGCATTCATTACCGTGGCAATCATTCCTACATAGTCAGCGGTTGCCCTATCCATCCCCGCCGATGCTGCTTTGACGCCACGAAAAATATTGCCGCCGCCAACAACGATGGCGATTTGAGACCCAGTGGCTACCACCTCTGCTATTTCCTGGGCTATTTCTTTCACCACTTCTGGATCGATGCCATAGCCCATGTTGCCCATTAAAGCTTCACCGCTCAGTTTGAGTAAAACCCGTCGGTAATTCGTTCCCATGAAGTTACGCTTTATCAAAAAAGTTGCAATTGCCTCCAATTTAAGATAGCAGTTAGAGGGACTATCTATGTCTAGTTACGCCAAATCAATGTAGTACCTATTGGTTCTGTTTGTGGTATAGCTATTTCTTGACCAGCAAACAAACACCCGATCGCTGTTTTCAAATAAGTCTGTCCCACAAATGATGGATCTTGGGGGCGATCGTCAATTTGACCTTTGTAGCGTACTATGCCTGTACTATCTATCAAAAACGCCATTGGTGTTTTTATAGCCCCAAAACTGCGGGTCACATCTTGGGTTGAGTCCCACAAGTAAGGGAAATTCAACTCGTGACGCTGGGCAAAAGCTTTCATATTTTCAAAGGTTGACCCGGAGTCGCTACCATTCATCCCAATCAAGGTGAAACTTGAAAGAGCAAATTCCGCTTGAATCTTTTTAAGTCTGTCTACATACAACTCTACATAAGGACAGTGGTTACATATAAAAACCACGCCCACTGCACGGAACTTCTCAAGATAACGGCTAAGATGGTGTACTTGACCATCAATTCCTGGGAGTTCAAAATCTGGTGCGTAGCTGCCGATAGGAGTATCAATTGTTTCTAGTATATTCATCTTTTCTGGCTCGCAGGACTAGGAACAAGAAAAATATTGTGAAATTCAGCGTCAGTTTCCAGTTGCAAACCACCCCTTAGCCGATGCCTCATGTCCAACAATTTTATGAACCAACTTGGCGATCGTAAATTGTGAAACTACTGAATCTAGCACTGATACCAATTCCATCACTTTTATAATTGTTTTTTTTGTTGTATGTGTTACTTCCTTCACGCCAGGTATATTACCAAGTGTAAAGTATCACAAGTAGTATGGTTATCGAAGTTCAAGGATAGCATCACAGTCTAAATGTGTGCCAACATGGCGAAAATTTGATTGAGATCGGAGAAACTATGGTTCCTAATACTGACATAATCTAATTTGTGAGTAAATTAGCTTTACCAACAATACGAACACTGCCTATGCTCGATAAAACTATTAGCATAACGCTAGTATTAAATGCCTAGAAGTTTTTGTGTCGTATGTCTAAATTATCACTAGACCAAAAGATTTAATTTGAAAATCTGATAAATTTTAGGGACTTCCAAGTAAAAAAATATTCCATGAAAAGACTCTTAACTGTTAACCGTTAAGGTTTTACAGTCAACAGTCAATAGTCAACAGTCAACAGTCAACCACCATATGCCGTTGTTTATTTTTAGAATTTCCTGAGGCAAAATCAAAACAATTTTGCTTGATTTGAGTGCTAGAAATTTCATACCGTTGCGTTCATCGAATTCCCTATGACAATCTCAAGTTCAAACACAGCGTTTACGTCTACAAAAACCTGGATTTGGCAAGGTTTTAGTATTTGCTATCAATGCAGTGGAACCACTGGCCCAGCTGTCGTTCTGGTGCATGGATTTGGGGCTTCTTGGTGGCACTGGCGAAAAAATATTCCTGCATTAGCAGAGAATTGTCGTGTTTATGCCATTGATTTGATTGGCTTTGGTGCTTCAGCCAAACCCAAACCTGGTGAAAAAATTGCCTACACCTTAGAAACTTGGGGAGAGCAAGTGGCAGATTTTTGTCGCGAAGTGGTGGGTGAACCAGCTTTTTTAGTTGGAAATTCCATTGGCTGCATTGTAGCCATGCAAGCAGCGGTGAGTCAGCCAGATATTGCTTTGGGAGTTGCTTTGCTCAACTGTTCTCTAAGGTTGTTGCACGATCGCAAACGGGTAACTTTACCCTGGATTCGGCGTACAGGAGCGCCTTTACTGCAACGGGTATTGTCTATTAAACCAGTTGGTGAATTCTTTTTCAATCAAGTCGCCAAACCAAAAACAGTACGCAAAATTTTACTCAAAGCCTACGCCAACGCAGAAGTAGTTACAGATGAATTAGTAGATATTCTGACTGCTCCAGCCAGCGATCCTGGTGCTGTAGCTGTATTTCTAGCATTTACTTCTTATTCCACAGGGCCTTTACCAGAAGACCTTTTACCGTTGTTACCTTGTCCGGCAATTATTTTGTGGGGAGCAGCCGATCCTTGGGAACCTATTGAATTAGGTAGAGAATTAGCTAATTTTCCCCAAGTACAAAAGTTTATTCCTTTAGAAGGAGTGGGGCATTGTCCCCAAGATGAAGCACCAGAGTTAGTTAATCCGATTTTACAAGACTGGATTCGGGAGCGATCGCAGTTCCTAAACTCGGCAAAATTAGAAGCATAATTTTTGCCCAGCTACATCCAAAATATCCATAATCATTAATTTTATGTAGGGTGTGTTATGCCGTAGGCTAACGCACCTTGAATTTTTTATAAAAGAAAGAAAAGACAGGAGGCAAAGAGTAGAAGGGAGAAGGAAGAAAAAGGTATAAACCAAACCGAATTATGGGCAAAAAATTTAAAAAAATTTATACATTAAGTAAGCACCCATGCTGGCAAAATACCTTCATGGGTGCTAAATCAAAGCTGCATAACTAAGTTACACAACCAAAAAATAACCTAAGTTAGTCTTCATCGAATTCTTTCTTCTTGGCTTTGCCTTCATAGTAGAAGTCCTCACCTTTAGGGAACAAGTAGAAGTAACCTTTTTTGAAGTCTATGTCTCTATCTCTTTTACCACCAGTCAGAAGCTGTTGGTCTTCAGTGGATAAATCCACAAGTAAATAAGATTGGGTAGCTTGATTCAACATGATTAATGACCTCCCTTACAAATGTAGGTGTGTAGACATATATGGTTTCAACATAACTGTCACTCACCTATAGTTTTTTATAAACTTATTTTTTGATGATTTAATTGTCCTAAAGTTATAGATTCAGAACATTCAAATTTTAATATAAAATTCATCTCAAGTTATAAACATTATTTAATAAATTACTACTATCGGTTAATGAAATAATATTTATTTCATTAAACCTATAAAATAGTAAATTAATTTGATTTTTTAAATTATAAAAAACATAAAAACATTTTTACTTTTACATAAATGTGTAAAAGTAAAAATGTTTTTTAATAAACGATTTATTTGTTGGTAAATATTTTATTGAGAATATTTACAATAGGCTGATTGATGAGATTTGCCAAGGAACTAAAATTTGGTATGGAAAAATCTAAGTTTAGGGAAGATGCTAGGTTAAGTTGTGAGGTTATATATTTGGATTTTTGTGAAGAAACATCACCATTTGCAGTCATTAATAGGTTGCTTGCTGAAGTTTCAGTTTTAGCTTGCTGGAGTAAAAAATTACTTACACTTGGTATATTCTGTCCAGCCACTAGGCTTTCTTGTTCTTCTGGCGATAAATCTTGGAAAAATTGAGAATTGTCGGATTGGATATTTTCAGACATAGTTTTATTTGCTTAGCAGCTATTTTTTACAGTGATAAAAACTTTAAATGCTCTCCTTGCTGAGAGAGAAAAGTTTCAGGAGTACCTTGTATTTGCACCTGACCTTTATCTAGCATGACAATCCAGTCGGCTCGATTAATGACACTGGGACGATGGGTGATTAAGATTGTGCTTTTGCCTTGTCGGTATTCCAGGAGTCGGTCTAGTACGTGAGATTCGCTGACTGGATCGAGTCCGGCGGTTGCTTCGTCTAAAATGAGTACGGGTGGATTAGTGAGAATACCTCTAGCGATCGCTAATCTTTGTCTTTGTCCGCCAGAGAGATTCGCCCCAAATTCCCCCAAAACAGTTTGATATTGATTTGGAAGCTGACTGATAAACTCATCTGCATCTGCAATTTGACAAGCTTTGACAATTTCTTCAAAGGAAATGTAAGGCGTTCCTAAGCGGAAGTTTTCCAAAATCGACCGACTCCAGAAATGAGGTTCTTGGGGTACATAAACTACTTGTTGTCGCAAACAATCCAAGGAAAGGTCTTGAATGTTATAGAAGCCAATGCGAATATTGCCAGAGTTTAGCTGATATAAACCTGCAATCACTTTCGCCAGAGTACTTTTACCACAGCCTGATTTACCAATTAAAGCAGTTACTTTTCCCCCAGGAAGCTTGAGAGAAAAATCCTCTAATAAATCAACTCTTCCTGGGTGATGAAATTGCAAATGAGAACAGCGAATATCTGCATCTCCAGAAATTTGAGCAACTGGCTTTTGACTACCTCCAACTACTTCCGGCGTTGCATCAATAACTTCTAATAAACGAGACACTGCTGTGTGAGAGCGAAAGTATTCATCGATAAAGTTAATTAAAGAGTCAATTAAATTTAGGACATTCACCTGTAGGGCGTTAAAAGCCAGCATTTGACCGATGCTCAATTCTCCTTGAATTACCAAAATACTTCCTAACCCAAGTAAAATTACTCCGCCGAGAGTAGCCAAAAGTTTAGCAATTGTACCGTTAATAATTCCGATTTGGATAGTACTAAAAGTCAAATTTGCTAGACGACCAAAACGGCTTTGGAATTCATCCCAAAATTGCGGTGCAGCATTTGTGGTTTTAAGTACCTGCGCTCCCTTAAAAGTTTCTACCAAAATTCCTTGATTTTCCGCCCCCAAAACCAACAAATTTCGCGTTTTTTGTTGCAAGATGGGTAAAAAAGGTAAGGTAGATACAGTCATTAACCCTGCAAACAAAATAACTGCTAATGTTAGTTTCCAGCTATAAAATAACATCAAGCACAAAGATATCACTGCAATAAAAAACTGGCTGGGTAAAAGAACCACAATTTGCGATACCAACTGATTAATTTCATTGATATCTCTTAGTCGGCTACTGATTTCCCCACTGCGACGAGCTTCGTAATAATTGAGGGGTAACTGAAGAATTTTTCGCGCAAACTCCAAAACTAAGCCTAATTGCAGTCGTTGACCAAAATGAGCAATCATGGTGCTTTGTAATACTTGCAGACAACTGCTAAACAAGCTCATGACTACAACAGCTGAGACGACAACAGTAAGTAACTGAGTATCACCGCGTACAAGGACATCATCTGTAAGTAGTTGGATTAAAACCGGAGTACCTAAAGCCAGTAAACCCAGAACAATATTCAACGCTAAAACTTGAGTCAACAACCCACGATAAGGTAATATCCGGTGAAAAAAGCGTACTAAACCACCTTTTGCTTCTTCTTGGGGCTGCTGAAAAAAGCGGTCTGGATCTGGTTCGACTAATAACATTACCCCATTCCAAGCTGTGGTCAACTCTTCTCGGCTGACATAACGAATACCTACAGCTGGGTCTGCGATCGCATAATTTTTTCCCCGTTGGTCGTATAAAATAACCCAATGGTGACCACGCCAATGGATAATTGCTGGTAGTTGTATTTCTTTAATTTTGTCTACAATGGCAGGTGCAGCCTTAACTGCCCTAGCATTAAAACCTAGAGCCTCAGACCCACGTTTTAAACCCAGCAAAGTTGTACCTAACTGTCCAGTTCCAACTGCATCTCGACAGCGATTGATACTTAAAAAACGTCCATAATGTTTGCAAATTGCAGCCAAACATGCTGCTCCACAGTCCTCTTCACTTAACTGTAAAACACACTCGTAATTTTTACCGAGTTTAAATAAATTAAACATGTTAACCTTGACTGTTGATTGTTGACTGTTAACTGTTGACTGTTGACAGTCACCACTGACATTTTTCACCACTCAAATACAATTGCGATAAAAATATTATTCATTCTGACTCCTGAATTCTGAATTCTGACTCCTGAATTCTGACTTCTGACTTCTGACTTCTGAATTCTGAATTCTGACTCCTGACTTCTGACTCCTGACTCCTGACTTCAAAATTCTGTGATAAATCTGGCTTTTCTGAGAATGAATTGAAGTACAGTTTCTTGGCGAGAAATAATATCAGATCTACCTTCCATGCCAGATTTGAGATAACATTTGCGATCGCCTCTACCAACATATAGAGTTTGTGGTTCAATAGTTACTTCGTAGGCAACTACTTGGGCTACACTTGGATTTGCATTATTTTTGGCAATTGGTAGGGCGTCTGGGGCAATTGTTTTGACGCTACCGTTGAGAGTACCGTAGTCTGGATAGGGACAAGCAGAAACCTGCATTTTGACTTGTTGTCCTGGTTTGACTTTATCAATGTCATGAGCTGGTACGCTAGCTTTAATTAATAAAGGTGCATTGAGAGGAGCAATTTGAGCAATGGCTTCGCTTGGTTGGACTACTTGTCCGGGGTTGCGAAGATTTAATTCCAGCAGTGTTCCAGTGATTGGCGATCGCACTATACTTCGATTGAGGTCGATTTGGATCTGTTGCATTTCTTTAGTGTTGCGATCGATTTCCTTTTGAATTTCGAGGCGCTGCTGGAGTAGAGTTTCTCGTTCTTTTTTCAAAGCGGCTAAGGTAGCTTCTCCTCTGGCTTGTTCCTGCTTAATCCGTTCGGATGCAACAGTTACAGCAGAATAAGTAGGATTAATGGCGGTTTTGGCCTTTTGTAGGTTTGTTTCGGCCACCTTTAAGGCTTGTTCTTTTTCCTCTAGAATATTTTTGGCGTTGTCTTTAACTTGTTCTAGCTTTGCTTGAGCCGTTTTAATAGCTTGTTCTTTTTCCTCCTGGAGATTTTTAGCGTTGGCTTGAGCTTGTTCTAGTTTCGCTTCGGCAGATATAATTGCTTGTTCTTTTTCTTCAAATAGATTTTGAGAAACGGCTCCTGATGCTACTATTGGCTGTAAGCGATCGCGTTGCACCCTAGCTAAAGTCAAAGCAGCTTCCGCTTCTTGTACAGTGGCCGTCAAAACTTTTTCTCGTTGTAATCGTTCCCGTTGAACTTTGGCTAAAGTTAAAGCAGCTTTGGCTTCTTCAATAGCTGCTGTAAAGAATTTTTGTTGTTGCGATCGTTCTTGTTGCGCCTTTGCTAAAGTCAAGATTGCTTGTGCTTGTGCCATTTCAGCTGTAGCGATCGCTTGCCGATCTTCATAGTTGCGTTGCGTACCGTCTAATTGGGCTTGTGCAGCCATAATCGAGCGATTATTTAAACTTATCTGCGCCGCAATCTGAATTTCATTTTGACGCAGTTGAGCATCAATTTGAGTTAGTTGCAATTGACTTTGCCTAATATTACTTTCTAGTTGACTTTTTTGAGTCTGGAGATGGGAACCATCAATTTGAGCAATAACTTGTCCCTGAGTCACCGCTTGATTTTCCTGAACATTAATGTTTTGAACGCTTCCACTCATAGCAGACTGAACAACCCGTAATTCTCCCGCCGGTCGAATAGTTGCAGGAACTTTCACCGTAACGTTGTAATTTAAAACAGATGTTAAAGTCACCCCTACTACAAAAGTAGTCAGCAGAGCTCCCGCACCAATGCTAGTCCACTTGCTGATGCGGGGAAGAAATTCGTTAGCTTCAACTAAGTGGAGTTGTTCTGGTAATGGTTCGTTAAACCTATTCCAAGAATAGTTTTCTTTAGGGCGTGACAAACTCACGACATTACACCTTTTGTATGAATTAATACTTCAAAATCTGTAAACTCTTGATAAATGGAAAAAATCAAACATTTGAAACCAGATGGTGTATGCCCACAGTGTAAATGCGTCCTTCTACAAATCTGTTGCCTGTTTGCCGTTCACTGTTCCCTTTTAAAGACTACTAGAGTCTGTTTGATGAATTGTGCAAGACCCTTGCTGAGGAATTTATCGCTCAATTTTCAGCACTCAAGTAGCGATTACAAACTTTTACAAAATATTCAAACTCGAACGTATGTTGTCCATAGTAGGCAACACCATTTTCCATAATTGTTTATAATCAATGAAGGGGGAAGAAAAAGGCCTGTGCGATGCGCCAGAATCACCTTTTTCATATTTTTGACGCCCACAATGCGTTGATAAAATCAAGAAGAACGCTCAAACTCTCTCAAAGTCCTCACTTACATTGAGCGAGTCGTAGAAATCTTCTGTCCCCCTTTTATCTGCAAACGAAAATTGGAAAAATTTGTTTGTTTGCAGAGTCAATTTTTACAAAAGCTTTGGCATTATTGAGCCTTACAGCTACGAACTCTGGGAACTCCAAAAAATAAATTATGCAGGTTCCTGTCGTTGACTGTTGACTGTCAACCGTCAACAGCTAACAATCTTCTGTGCAATATTTTTTTACTTGGGAGTTACTCCTACATTTTAACTGCCAAAAAAAGAAGTAAAATGCAAAATTAATTCTTAATTATTGGCTGCTTCAAATATCAAATTCATCCATTTATTTCTAAATTTAGATATCCAGAACAGCTTGGCGTCACAGAGAATTTGGATGATAGTCCTGACTTAACAAAGTTGTTGATGATGGCGGGTCAAAAAATTTTGTGAAGTATTAGTAAGGTTATTTCTGTGGTCAGTAGAGAGGGCAGTTTTCCTTACTAGCTGACAAATACTTGTTGTACTTATCTCTGAAATCAAAGATTTTGGAGGCTAATAGTCTGTCCCAAAAGTTTTGAAAGGTTCGTAGTAAGCACTTTAGTGCTTATAAAATCAAGGACTAAAGTCCTGACTACGAACATTTTTATCCAGTAGAATCGATGGGACAGACTACTAACTTATGCAGTTTTCCCAAAGCTATTTAGACAGATTACAAGCTTATGCAAATGTGAAAACTTGAGAAAGCTCTGGAATCAGCAACTGATTCCAGTGCTTAATAACGAAGAAACTTGAGCGTTTATATTGCAGTTAATCGCTGTTACAAAAATTTGAGTAGACTGAAACCTGCAATATCAACTATTGGGATCAAAGTTCCAGATTTTGATATTGGAAAATAGTTGAAACATTGATTAGTTCTTGACTCTTAACTTTTTGACAGCCACTATTCTAATTAGCTGCTTTATCTCAAACGCTCTAGTTAAACAGATAATTGGGGTTACTTAGCGAAGCGTCTCAAAAGACGAGGTACACCTTCTCCTCCCAGGTTCAGAGTATCTTGCGCTCCAGTAATTAACCTACTCTTATTTGCTAGGGAATTAGAACTGCTACCTTGGGGGCCGGAACTAGTTGTTCCTTGTATAAATCCCTGGCTTTGACCGTAGATACTGCGACTATTTTCTGAATCAACGCCGCCGGCTAACAGCTGTTGTTGCTCATCAGATAAATCGAGTAACAACTCTGATGCAATTATTGGATATGACATGATTATTGGCCTCACTTACAAAATCAGGTGTTTCACCACCTAAGACCCAACTATAGGGATTGTTTGTCAGGATTTCATAAATCTTGAGACATAATTGAAAATTGCATTTTTGTTTCTCAAGGTAGATATAAAATCTTGTATTTCTTTTAGATATGAGAATGCGCTAGAGCAGGTATGGTCAATATTTGGCGTTTTTGAAAAGATTTGGAATATTTGCACACATATTAATGCCTTATGCCTTATTCATGACCTCAAGAAATAATCTCCCTGCCTAAGTCCTTGAAATAATGGGATGATTGGGATTGATACTCAGTTGCACTCAAATAAAGTACTCTCACTCCCCACTTCCAGTTAAAGTTATTTTTTCGCTAAACAGACTCTACAACAGAAGTGCCAAAACGATAACCTTTGCCATAAACTGTGTGAATCAGCGTACTTTCTTTACCTACCTCAATCTTACGCCGTAGCAAACGAATTAATGCAGCTATGACGTTGCTACTGGGTTGTTCTTCTTCTGGCCACAAAGTTTGCATAATCTGGGAATGAGTCAGCAGCTGTCCGGTATGTTCCATAAAATATTGCAATAACTGACTTTCTTTTTGGGAAAGTTCAATTATTCGTCCTTGGCGATAGGCTACTTGGTTTTCACAATCGAGTTCTAAATCAGCTACAGTCAAGCGTCCGGTGGTGGTTTCGTATGTTTGGGAACCAGAACGACGCAACAAAGCCCTGACTCTCGCTAGCAATTCTCGCAGTTCAAAAGGTTTGACTAAATAGTCGTCTGCACCAGCATCTAAACCTTCTACACGGTCATCTAGGGTATCTTTGGCTGTAAGAAATAGCACAGGAGTTGTTTTGCCTTGGCGTCGCAATTCCTGACAAATTTGTAACCCTGTTTTTCCTGGCAGCATCCAATCTAAAATTAGCAGATCGTAGTTACCGACTCGTGCGCGATCGCTACCGCTTGTACCATCATAAGCGGCATCCACAGTATAACCCTCACGAGTTAACAAGCGACTCAATGGTTGAGTTAATTCAACTTCATCATCAACTAATAAAATTCTCATGCTGCTTGTGGTAAGCATATAGAGATATTCTCAATGTTATTCAACCGCAAATACGCAGGATACGAAGAAAAATAATGCTGACTGTTGCATTACCAAAAGGGGAACTTCTTAAACATAGCATCCGATTGCTACAAGCTGTAGGGTTGGATTTCAGTGCTTTTTTAGATTCGGGAAATCGCCAACTGCAAATTCCTGATGCCAAGGGACTGGCAAAAGGGCTATTGGTGCGGGCGCAGGATGTACCTGTTTATGTAGAATATGGTCAAGCACAACTGGGTATTGTTGGTTACGATGTGCTGCGGGAGAAACAGCCGCAAGTTGCCCACTTAGTGGATTTGCAGTTTGGATATTGTCGGATGTCCGTGGCGGTAAAAGCATCGAGTTCTTACCGATCGCCCCTAGATCTGCCACCACATGGTAGAGTTGCCTCAAAATATGTCAATTGCGCTCGTGAATATTTCCAAAGTCTCGATTTACCTGTAGAAATAGTGCCGCTATATGGTTCAGTAGAACTAGGGCCAATTACTGGGATGTCAGAAGCGATCGTGGATTTAGTTTCCACAGGGCGGACTTTACGCGAAAATGGTTTGATTGAAATCGCTACTCTGTATGAAAGTACGGGGCGATTAATAGCCCATCCCCTGAGTTACCGTCTCAATACTGGCAATTTGAGTGATGTGATTAGTAAGGTGCGGGAGACTGTTTTGTTAGGGGTTTAATAGTCATTAGTCATTGGTCATTAATGACAAAATTCAAGATTTGTGCTGCGTTAGGACTAACGTCCATAACGCACGATTCTTCAGTAAACTTTTACTAGCGATCGCGCCACCCCAACTCAAAGATATTGCCATCAAAATTTGATAAACACAAATGCACAAGCCGAAACAGATGAAATCAGGAAACCCCAAGCAAGTCCTGAGTAACGGCGAATAGCATTAGCTTTAAACAAAGTAATCGCCGCAGTTATACAAGCGCCCAAAAAGCAAATTAAATAAGTTTTAGACCATACGATAACTGCCATTACCTGAATATCAGCGATTACGCTAGGAACGACAACTGCGGTAGGGCTGGGTTTATTGTTTAACAGATCCAAAAAGGTTAAAAATAGAAGGATCGCTGGTATGAAAAGCGATCCGATAATTGCAATCTTTCGGTATCCTCGTACAGTCCGACAACGAGTGAATGAGATTATAACTGAGCATAAACCTACAAAATTTACGATAGCCCAAACGCTTAAGATAATTAAAAAGATTATTCCCATAGATAATACAAGTAGATAAAGGTACACCTGTTAGTCATCAGATTTCAAGGTTATTTGCCAAATATCAGTACGTCAATGCTTATATTTTTTTTTACTTTTATTTGTTGAGTATGATATCTTCTCGAAAAGTATTCTTTATACAGCAGATTTCGGCTTTGTGAGGTAAATGAATACCCCACCCGCGAAGACAGCGCACTATAATCTGCAACAAGCGAATCTTTTTATGCATATAAATGTGTATTTGTAAATAATATCAGTCCAAAATTTGTTTACACTGGGATTATGGCGATCGCGAAAGTCGGCGGCGTAAACACAATAGCTGACTGCTGGGCATGGCTTTTCTCAAATGTGAATCTAGCTTTTAAAAAAAGGCCTTATGCCTTGTTCTCAAAACTTCGCTGAATAACCAGAAGCACACAGATAGTTAACTAATGTTAAAAAGAGTTAATCTATTTGTGAAGTAGTTACGCTGCTGACTGAATATCATAATTGAGATTTTTTAATAAAAGTTAATGAATATTGGAGACACAACTAGAGAACAGGCGAGGCTAGAAGCCTTGCGTCAGTATCAAATTCTTGATACTGAACCTGAAGAGGCCTACGATAATCTCGCTCAGTTAGCCGCTTTTATTTGTAATACTCCTATATCTTTAGTAAATTTTATTGATGAAAAGCGTCAATGGTTTAAGGCAAAAGTCGGTTTAGATGTATCAGAAATGCCCCGCAGTGTTGGGTTATCTTACCTTTGCCAACAGCAGCGTAGCGTTGTTGTGGTTCCAGATACCCTGGCTGATGAAAACTTGGCGCAGAACGCGGTAGTAGTTGGCTATCCCTATGTGCGTTTTTATGCTGGCGTGCCTTTAATCACTCCCAAGGGGGATATGTTGGGGACTCTGTGCGTCATTGACCAAGTTCCCAAACAATTAAATGAAAAACAAATTCAGGCGTTGATGGCTCTGAGTCGCCTAGTGATTGACCAGCTCGAACTCAGGCGTCATATAGCTGAGGTATCTAAAATTACTGAGAAACTAATAACGCAGGAACAAACAGCAAGAGCAGAATCAGAAGCAGCTAGAACCCGGATTAATAATTTGCTTGAAAGTATCACTGATGCCTTTTTTGCCCTGGATAAAGAATGGCGATTTACCTATGTTAATGGTCAAGCAGAACAGCTGTTGCAAAAAACCCAAAATCAGCTTTTAGGTAAAAATATTTGGAAAGTTTTTCCCAGAATTATTGGTACAACATTTGAAAAGCAGTATCGTCAGGCAGTAGCACAACAAGTAAGTGTGGAATTTGAGGAATTTTATCCACCCCTCAACGGCTGGTTTCAAGTTCATGTCTATCCAGGAAAAGACGGCTTATCGGTTTATTTTCAAGACATTACTGAACGACGCCAAACAGCACAAGCACTTCGAGAAAGTGAAGAACGTTGGCAATTAGCATTGCATGGAAATAACGATGGTATTTGGGATTGGAACCTCAAGACAAATGAAGTGTTTTTCTCAACTCGCTGGAAGCAAATTTTGGGTTATGAAGACCAGGAAATTTTTAATTGTTGGGATGAATGGACAAAATTAATTCATCCTGATGAGCGAGATTTAGTACTTGAAACCTTCCAGGATCACTTTGCCAAGAAAACACCATTTTATGTTTGTGAGTATCGAGTCCAATGCCAAGACGGTAGCTATAAATGGATTTTAGATCGAGGACAAGCGCTTTGGGACGCATTAGGTGATGTAGTGCGGATGGTCGGTTCTTATACTGATATTACAGATCGCAAGCAAACAGAAGAGGAATTAAAGCGGCAAAATTTACGATCGCAATTATTTTCCGAAATTACTGTTAAAATCCGAGAATCTTTACAAGTCGATGAAATTCTCCAAACCACTGTTACTGAAGTCCAAAAACTACTGCAAGCTGACCGAGTTTTAATTTTTCAACTTTGCCCTGACGGTTCGGGAACAGTGGTACAAGAAGCTGTACTACCTGGATGGCCGGTAATTCTGGGGAAAAATATTATCGACCCCTGTTTTAAAGAAGAATACCTCGAAAGATATCGCCAAGGAAGAATCAGTGCCATTGAAGACATTCAAACTGCGTATATTCAACCTTGCCATCGAGAATTTCTAGAGCAGTTTGCCGTCAAAGCAAACCTTGTAGTGCCCGTTATTGTCAGAGAAAACATTTGGGGTTTATTGCTAGCTCACCAATGTGCAGCACCTCGAAAGTGGAATAACTTTGAGACAGAATTGTTACAACAACTCGCCAACCAAATTGGCCTTGCTGTATCTCAGGCACAACTATTACAACAACAAACCTGCCAAAGTCAAGAACTGGCGCGTTCCAACGCCGAATTAGAACAATTTGCCTACGTAGCTTCCCATGACTTGCAAGAGCCATTGCGGATGGTAACCAGTTATCTACAATTGCTTGAACGAAGATACAAAAATCAACTCGATACTAATGCCGACGAGTTTATCAACTACGCAGTAGATGGCGCGCGGCGGATGCAGACACTAATTAATGATTTGTTGAATTACTCCCGCGTCAGCACCCGCGGACAGCCCTTTAAACAAGTTGATTGCAATGCGGCTGTTAAACAAGCGATGACAAATCTGCAAATAGCGATCGCTGACAGTAAAGCAATTATCACCCAAGATAGTTTACCTGAGATTGTCGCTGATGCCACCCAATTAACACAAGTATTTCAAAACCTCATCGGTAACGCCATTAAATTTTGTCAAAATCAGCAACCGCGAATTCACATTGGGGTAGGGAATAGGGAGTCAGGAGACAAGGGAGAGGGGGGAGACAAGGGAGAGGGGGGAGACAAGGGAGAGTGGGGAGACAAGGGAGAGTGGGGAGACAAGGGAGAGTGGGGAGAAAATTCTGCCTTGTCCCCCTTGTCCCCCTTGTCTGCCTTGTCCCCCTTGTCCCCCTTGTCTGCCTTGTCCCCCTTGTCCCCCTTGTCCCCCGCGTCTTCTTCATCTGCCAACGAATATGTCTTCTGGGTACAAGATAATGGCATTGGTATAGAACCCCAATATGCTGAGCGTATTTTTATAATTTTTCAACGCTTGCACACCAGAGATAAGTATTCGGGTACTGGTATTGGTCTGGCAATTTGTAAGAAAATTATAGAACGTCACGGTGGGCGTATCTGGGTTGAATCGAAACCGGGTCAAGGCTCGACTTTCTACTTCACAATTCCAGATAAAAGCTACTAAGCAATCGTAAACATGCAAACGCTTATGCCTATTGAGGTTTTGTTAGTAGAGGACAATCCTGGGGATGCCCAACTGACACGCATAGCCTTAGAAGATAGCAAAATCTCGATTCACCTGAACGTGGTAGAAGATGGTGTCGAAGCAATGGCATTCTTACGAAAACAAGGAAAATATGTTGAAGCAGCCCATCCAGATATTGTACTGCTGGATTTGAATCTTCCTAAAAAAGATGGCCGGGAAGTATTGGCAGAAATTAAAGTAGATGATAACCTCAAGCGCATTCCTGTAGTGGTTTTGACGACTTCCCAAGCCGAAGAAGATATCCTCAAAGCTTATAATCTGTCTGCAAACTGTTACATAACTAAGCCAGTAGACTTCGATCAATTCGTTAAAATTGTAAAATCAATCGAAAATTTTTGGTTTGCGATCGTAAAACTGCCACCGGAGTGATGGCAATGGCAGGAAAAAATATAAAAGTTTTGTTAGTAGAAGACAACCCTGGTGATGTTTTTTTGTTACAGGAGTTTTTAAAGGAAGTTAACACAGTCATAGTTGATTTAATGCCAGTTGAGCGGCTTTCCAAAGCACTCAAGTACTTAGAAACAGAAATTTTTGATGTTATTTTGTTAGACCTTTCCCTACCAGATAGTCAGGGACTAAAAACCTTTGTGACTGCTCACCAACAGGCAAAAGCAACTCCAATCATTGTGCTAACGGGTATAAATGATGAAACCTTAGCAACTAGGGCAATGCAAGAAGGAGCGCAAGATTATTTAGTCAAAGGACAAGTAACTGGTGATTTACTGGTGCGTTCTATGCGTTATGCAATTGAACGTCAACGGGCAGACAACGCATTGCGCCAGAGTGAAGAGCGATTTCGTGTAGCCTTGAAAAATTCTCCGATTTTTGTCTACAACCAAGATCGGGAGTTACGCTACACTTGGGTTTACAATCCCTCCTATGGATTGACGGTAGAGCAAATATTGGGGAAAAAAGACGTAGACATCGTCTCAGCCGGAGATGCTCAAAACCTCACCAATATTAAACTTGCGGTACTCGACACTGGCACAGCAGCACGAAAAGAAGTATCAATTACAACCAAAGAAACCACTCGATATTATGATTTAACAGTGGAGCCATTGCGGAATGAGTCCCAAGAAGTGGTTGGTGTGACTTGCGCCAGCATCGATGTTACCGAACGGCAAACAGCATTGCGCGAACACAAATTAGCCCAGGAAAAAATCAAAGAACAGGCTGCATTACTTGATGTCACAACAGATGCTATTTGCGTGCGAGATTTAGACAATCGGATTTTATTCTGGAACAAAGGCGCAGAAACACTTTACGGTTGGCTGGCGACAGAAGTCAGGGGGAAAAGTGTCAGCGAGGTTTTGTTTAACGAACCTTCACCGGAAATCGAAGCAGCTCTTTTAGAAGTTATTAGTAAAGGTAAATGGCAAGGCGAGTTAACTAAAATTACAAAAACTGGTAAGGAAGTCCTTGTTGCTAGTCGTTGGAGTTTAGTATCTGATGAAGAGGGAAAGCCCAAATCAATTTTGAGCGTTGACACAGATATTACCGAGAAAAAACATTTAGAAGCCCAATTGTTTCGCGCTCAACGTTTGGAAAGCATCGGCACATTAGCTAGTGGCATTGCCCATGACCTAAACAACATTTTGACGCCGATTTTGGCAGGAGCGCAACTATTACCGCTGAAATTTCCCGATGCTGATGAACGAACTCGTCATTTATTGGAGATTTTGGAAATCAACGCTAGACGTGGAGCTGATTTAGTGAAACAGGTGCTATCTTTTGCACGTGGTGTGGAGGGAAAACACATTACTTTGCAACTCAGGCACTTAATTGTAGAACTTGCCAAAATTCTCAAAGAAACATTTCCCAAATCTATAGAAGTTAGCGTTGACATACCGCAGGATTTATGGATGGTTTCTGGAGACAGTACCCAACTGCATCAAGTATTGATGAACCTGTGCGTTAATGCTCGTGATGCTATGCCCAATGGCGGTAATTTGAGAATCTCTGGAGAAAATCTGTTTGTTGACGAAAATTATGCGCGGATGAACCTGGAAGCCAAAGTCGGCCCTTACACAGTGATTACTGTCTGTGATAATGGAGTCGGCATTCCTGGGGAAATCTTAGACAGAATTTTCGAGCCATTTTTTACCACAAAAGATGTCGGACAAGGTACGGGGTTGGGGCTTTCCACCGTGTTGGGAATTATTAAAAGCCACGGGGGTTTTGTCAACGTCTACAGCGAAATCGGAAATGGCACTAGCTTTAAAGTTTACTTACCAGCTGTGGCGGGAATGGAAACACTAACGGTAGAAGATTCGGTTCCTCAAACAGGACATGGAGAGTTGATTTTAGTTGTGGATGATGAAGCGGCCATTCAAGAGATTACTAAATCCTCATTAGAAGCCCACAACTATGAGACCTTAATTGCTAGTGATGGCATTGAAGCGATCGCACTCTACGCTAAAAATATGGACAAAATTAGTGTGGTGTTAATCGATATCATACTGCCTTCCTTGGATGGTTTAACTGTCATCCGTACCTTAAAAAAAATTAACCCACAAGTCAAAATTATTGCCAGTAGCGGATTAATGTCCGATGGTAAACTTAGCGCCGTCACTGACATCGGTGTGAATACGTTTTTATCCAAACCATATACTGTCAAAGAATTACTACTTTCTTTGGAAAAAGTAATTGAATAATGCCCAATGACGGCAGTTGCTCCACTTGGGGAGACCCCAAGACCGCACTGCCTCCCCCATGCCCCATGCCCAGTCACCAGTCAAGGCTTCGACTCCGCTCAGCCTTGACCCTGAGCGAAGTCGAAGGGTCAACACTCAACCACCACAAGTCGTTATGCTTTTTTAACACGCATTCCGCTCAATGGTGATATAGTTAACTGCAATCGGTTCTGATGGGGAGCAGCCATCGGACGCAAGGGGGAAAGTCCGGTGAAAATCCGGCGCTGTCCCGCAACTGTGAACCCAAAATGGATGAGTCAGGATGCCCGCCGGTTAGAATCAATTGGTTTACATAAATCTGCGAGGTACAGATTATGAACAAAAAACGGGCGTTAGTTAGTCTAAGCCTGATGGGATTTATCAGTTTTTATTTGGTAGTTGGTTTAGCCAAACCCGCCTACGCTATGCACATTATGGAAGGTTTTTTACCAGTGCAGTGGGCAGTTTTTTGGTGGGTTGTGGCATTACCGTTTTTTATCTTAGGATTGCGTAGTCTGACTCGCATTACCGAAGCTAACCCGCAATTAAAACTACTACTAGCCTTGGCTGGTGCTTTTGCTTTTGTGCTGTCAGCGTTAAAAATCCCCTCCGTCACGGGTAGCTGTTCTCATCCTACGGGTACGGGGTTAGGTGCGGTGCTGTTTGGCCCCCTGACTATGTCGGTTTTGGGTAGCTTGGTTTTGTTGTTTCAAGCGTTGTTACTGGCGCATGGCGGCTTGACGACGCTGGGAGCAAATGCTTTTTCGATGGCGATCGCTGGGCCATTTGCCGCTTACTGGATATATAATTTGACAATTAAGTTTGGTGGTAAAGACAAAATTGCCATTTTTCTAGCAGCTGCGATCGCAGATTTACTTACCTACGTTATCACTTCTATCCAACTTGCCCTAGCTTTTCCTGCACCTGTTGGTGGATTTATCGCTTCATTTACCAAGTTCGCCGGAATTTTTGCCATCACTCAAGTTCCCTTAGCAATTAGTGAAGGATTACTAACTGTATTGGTGTGGAATTGGCTGCAATCTTATAATCCTCAAGAATTGGAACTATTGCAATTAATCAAACGAGGAAATGGCAATGAATCAGTCTAAAAAAGGGTTAAGTAATTGGGTGTTGGTAGTAGCTGTATTAGCCTTAGCAATTGCACCCTTAATCTTTGTCCGTGATGCAGAATTCGCAGGTGCAGATGGCAAAGCAGAAGAAGCTATAAATGAAATCCAACCTGGATATAAACCTTGGTTTAAATCATTTTTTGAACCCGCTAGCGGAGAAATAGAAAGTTTATTATTTGCTTCCCAAGCAGCTTTAGGTGCTGGAGTAGTCGGTTATGCAATTGGGTTATATAAAGGACGTTCCCAACAACAAAAACGTGAAGAATGAGCCTGCAAATAGATACTTTAGCTTACACTAATCGACTGCGAAGATTGCCACCGGAACATAAACTAATTTTTGCCTTTACTACCCTTGCTATTTCCCTTGCCAGCCATCCATTAGTACAAATTTTAATCGTAATTTGGATGAGTATTTGGACAGTGATTTATGCCAAAATTCCGGCTGGAGTTTATTTTCGATTGTTAATGTTCACCATAGTTTTTTGTTTGACAAGTCTACCGGCTTTGATGGTAAATGGAGTTGCGATTCCTGATTTACAAAGCGTCAAATTTGATTCGTGGTATGGATTAACTTTCGGACACTTCTATATCTATATCAGTCATCGTGGCACTATCCAAGCCTGGGAAATTTTAACTAGAGCATTAGCGTCTGTTTCTTGCTTATATTTTCTCATGCTAACTGTTCCTTTCACGGAAATATTACGAACTCTCCGTTACTTAAGATTTCCAATACTTTTAACCGATTTATTATTACTGATGTATCGGTTTATTTTCATTTTGTTGAACACAGCCAATGAATTGTGGACAGCACAAAATTCTCGTGGTGGCTACCGCACTGTTGCTATTGGGATGAAAAGTTTAGCAATACTCATTGGACAACTGCTACAGCGAACCTTACAACGATATAGTCAGTTTTCTCTGGGACTCGAAGCACGGGGTTTTGTGAGTGAATTTCGAGTTTGGCATCCCCATCGCTATCGTCCTCAATTACGATATATTATCGAAGCCATTTTCGGTTGTGTAGTATTAATAGGATTAGATTTTTGGCGAAATGCAGGAATATTTACTCGAATTTGAGCAGGTATATTACACCTATTCCGGGGCACAACAATCAGCTTTAAATGGTCTAACATTGAAAATTCCATCAGGAAAAAAGTGTGCCTTAATTGGTCAAAATGGTTGTGGGAAAACGACATTATTTTTACTAGCTAATGGTTTATATAAACCTGATTCTGGCATTGTCCGGTGGCGTGGTGAACCTTTAAATTATCATCGAAATTATCTTGGTAAATTAAGGCAAAAAGTCGGATTAATATTTCAAGATCCAGAACAACAATTAGTGGCTTCCACTGTGGAAGAAGATATATCCTACGGTTTGTGTAATTTGGGTTTGCCAGTATCCGAAATTCAACAGCGAGTAGAGCAAGCATTAGTTGAATTTGAATTAACTACTTTAGCAGAAAGACCAGTACATCATCTGAGTTTAGGACAAAAAAAGCGAGTTTCCATAGCAGATGTAATGGTACTACAACCAGAACTGTTAGTGCTGGATGAGCCTACCGCCTATTTAGATATAAAACATACTCGTAATTTGATAGCAACTCTCAAAAAAATTCATCAAAACGGAACTACTTTAATCATGGCGACTCATGATTTAGATTTAGTCTATCGGTGGGCAGATTGGGTTTTTGTAATGGATAAAGGACGATTGATGGTAGAAGGCAAACCCCAAGATGTATTTAGTCAGCGCACACTTTTAGAAGAGTTAGAATTGGGCGTACCATTGATATATGAGATGTTATTTGATGGGTTATCTGGTGAGTCAGGAGTAGTTAGAGAACGAGTGCAACAACGAATATTAGAATTATTTTGGAATTTTTCATAATCCTATAATTAAAGAATGTCAACAAATGAAAAATAATGCTTTTATAAACAATCCAAAAATTTAATTAATTCATACAATGAATGATGAGTATATACTGTCTTATTATTTGTAATTCGCCATACAACTTGTTCTGAGTTTGATATCACTTCTACTAAAATTTGTGTTGGCTTCATGTCTCGAACAACAGAAAAATTTTCACATTGATTAACCCTAAACCCAACTCTTTGTAAAGCGCGAATAGTCCACACAACAGCAATTCCCTTACCAGCTATTAAATTAATTTCGCCTTTGTGGGATGTATGGAGATGAAATTCACCAGAATTAACGTCAAACTCTACGCCTTCACTGTTAAAAGTATCAGCAAATGCACCACTCAAGACTAAATCTTCTGGTGCGCCAACATGTAAAATTCCATTAGTTGTTAATAGCCAAACTTTATCCGCCAGACGCAAAGCTAAATTCAAATCATGGGTGGAAAGGAGAATTGCTTGCTTGGTTTCCCGCGTTAACTGACGTAACAATTGCATAATTTCTACCCGTCGCGGTAAATCTAAAAATGCCGTTGGTTCATCCAATAACATCACCATAGGCGACTGCGCCAAAGCACGCGCAATCATAATTTTTTGACGTTCGCCATCACTGAGTTCGCTAACTTGACGCGAAGCTAAATGTAACGCACCTACAGATTTTATCGCCCAATGTACAATAGCCTCATCTTCTGGTGTCAAATTTCCCCACCAGTTAGTGTAAGGATGTCGTCCCAAACTCACCAGAGTATAGGCTGATAGCATTCCCGCATCAACTTTCTCGGTAAGTACCAAACTCAAACGCTTGGCTAATTCTGGCGGTGCTAACTTGTAGATATCATCCCCCAACAACCGCACCTCACCCTCTATTGGTGGTTGCATTCCGGCAAGCGATCGCACTAATGTAGACTTACCTGCACCATTAGGCCCCAGTAAACACACCAATTCCCCAGCTAAGAGACACACAGAAATATCCCTCGCCACACACCGTACCGCTTTTTGCGACTTATAACCAATACTCAACCCAAGAGTCGTCAACACCCCATCACTCATACAAACCCCAAAAAAAACTCCGCGTACCTCTGCGTTTAAAAAGACTTACCAGAACTACGGCGCAAAATCACCCAACTAACCACAGGAGTTCCAATTAAAGCCGTAATTGCATTTAAAGGTAAAACCATCTGACTCACCGCCAATTGAGAAAACAAATCTGCCACCAAAGCTAAAGTTGCTCCCAAAATCATCACACTAGGGATTAAAATTCGATGGTCAGAAGTCATAAACAGACTGCGACACAAATGAGGAATAGCCACACCTAGAAATGCTATAGGGCCACAAAAAGCCGTAATTGCCCCTGCTAATATAGATGCACTAGTAATAATTGAAAATCTGGTTTTCTGCACCGTTAAACCTAAACTACGCGCATAAGCTTCACCAAGTAAAAGTGCATTCAAAGATTTTGATTGCAACACTGCTATCAATAAACTTAAAACTATCACTGGAATTAACACAATTAACTGTTTCCAAGTCACTCCAGCGAAGCTACCAAAAGTCCACATAATATAACTTTGAATTCGTTCTTTAGAACTAAATTGCAACAAAATACTCACAATTCCACTAGTAGCATAGCCAAACAATAACCCTAAAATTAACAGCGTCATCGTCTCTTGGACTCGACGGGAAACCACTAACATCACACCTAAAACTGATGCTGCACCAAGGCTAGCTGCTATCACCAACCCAAAATCTGTAATGATTCCCAAATCATTTAATAAAGTTGGTGTAGTTACACTTGCAGTTAGTACCACCAAAGCTACACCTAAACTTGCGCCAGAACTAATTCCTAACACAAAAGGCCCAGCCAAGGGATTTTTAAACAGAGTTTGCATTTGCAAACCACTCACACCCAAAGCCGCACCCGCCAAAGTAGCAGTCAAAGCTTTTGGAAGTCTAAATTTGAGAATAATATTACTCCATGTGACTTTTTCAACTTCTTGTCCCAATAAAATTTGCATCACTTCCTGCATAGGAATAGCAACTGAACCAAAAGCCAAATCTAGTAAAAACGCGAAGATAAAAGCTATAATTAACAATAAAAAAGCTAAGGTTTTAATAAAATTAGCAGTAAAATATTTTTTTAATAACATTATTTAATAATTTTTCGGTAGTAAAATAGCCGATGATGCGGTAATATTTCTGGATGTAAAATTTTAATTAAATCAGCAAGAACGATATCAGGGTTACTGATTCCCCCTTCCCAGTAATCATTACCACCATTGGCATTCACACGCGCATTGTTATTATAAAGATTGCCTGTTTTCACACTTTTAAAATCACCATAGCGACTATCTTCAGCTATCACGTCCTGTAAACTCTGCCAAGATTGGCTAAAATTTAACCAATAATCAGCGTTAGCTGCGCGTTCTAAAACTACTTCAAAAGAAAGTGGGAGACTACCAGCAGATTTATTATCACTCCAAAGATAGTTACCTCCAGCATCAGCTAAATATTTGGCTACATAACTGTTACCAGCAGGCATAAACCAAGTACCTTTAAAGTTAAAACCAACAAATACAGTGGGAGGATTTTTGACAGATTTAGCTTTTTCAGCTATTAGTGCATATCTACTCGCAATTTCATTAAATATTTTTTCTGCTTGTCCTTCTTGATTAAAAAACAAAGCTGTAAATTTCAACCATTCACTTCTCCCCAAAGGAGAATCTTCCATATACTCAGCATTTATCGCTACTTTCAAACCCGCCTCTGAGAGTTTGCTATAACTATCAGTTTGAGAATTTCCTGTACCGAAGGTTGTCACTAAGTCGGGATTTAATTCTAATAATTTTTCTATATCTACATTAGAATTATTTCCTACTTGTATTATTTTTCCGGCTTTAATTCTCTCCACTACATCAGGATTATTGACTTGACTGCTATTACTAATTCCAACTAGCTTGTTAACTACACCTAATTTAGCTAGGTGTGGTAAATGTGTAGTTGATAGAGAAACTATAGAGTTAATGGGAATTGTAATTACCTGTGCTTGATTAAATCCTTTCGGTGTGGGAGTTCCGCATTGAACTAAAAGATATTGAAACTGGGTTTTAGCATTTTGCCAAGGATTTTTAATGGTAACTATTTTGTAGTTATTATGATATTCTACAGCCAACCCTGTGGCATGAGTGATTTTGATTTTGTTGGGAAAGTAATCTTGCTTGGGGTTATAGTTTTGAATGCAGGTGTTAGTTGATGTGTGAATTGTGGTGTTATGACAGGCGATGATGAGGGTGGTGATGAGGAATAATTGACAGAGAAAAATGATTGGTTTTTGGTGTGGGAGTTTTAACATTTTATCTCACGGAGAGGCGCAGAGGCGCAGAGAGTTAGGGGGAGATTAAGGGGTTTGGGGTGGGTAGAGGTTTGGAGTGATTTTGTTACCTTTGACTAGGTGTTCGTTAACAATGTTTTCTGCAACATTGGGGTTAACGCGAGTGTACCAAGTTCTATCATTGGAATAAAAGACAACTGGCCCTAGTTGACAGACTTCTAGACAGCCAGATGTTCTGACTTCGATGTCTAAACCTGTATTTTCTACAGCTGATTTTAGTGCATCAAATGTTGGTTGCCATTTCCGGGAAGGAAGACAGCGAGTAGAAGTACAAACGGAAATATAGGAATGTTTGAGAGGATTTTTAGTAAAGGGTATGGGTTGTTTACCTAATACATAAATATCTCTTAAATCTTCATAAAGTACTAACTTTGCTAAATTTGGTTTACCCTCCGGTAATAAATTTTCTCCATCTACTAAAGGGTTAGGTAATAAAATTGTCATCAATTGCTCATTAGCACCATTCCAAAACTGAATTCCCCAACTTCTAGGACTTTCTTGTGCATTAAATCGCCGATAAAAAGCCGCACGACTAACTAAACGCTGTTTCCTCACTTCCACAGGAGTCTTACACAAAGGGCCGCCAAAATTAGTATCAATACACAAGTGCAAATGCCAACCTTCAGCCGCCACCGTCAAATAGCCATCATAGAGAATACAAAGCTTTGGCGGTGCATGAAATTCCAATTCTAAGACGCTACCTTGAACAATATGACCAACACCAACCTGCTGCCAATTCTGTTCAAATAAAGTATATAGTAATGACGCTATAACATCACTCTTACAATCAAAATATTCATATTCAACAAACCCTCCCGTCGCTAAATCTTCCCGCACCACCTCATTAACTGGTGTCACCCAACAATTAAACTGACTCATTTCTAAATCTCCTTTGCGTCTTTGCTTGAGACAATTCTTTTTCTTAAAACCTAGAACTCAACCCCACCTGAAAAACTCTACCTCCATCAGGAAACCCAGGAAACAACTGATAACGCTGGTTAAATAAATTATCTAAGCTACCAGTTAAAATTAAATTATCACTAATCGGTACACGCATTTTGAAATCAAAAGTAGTGTAACCAGGTAAAAACTCTGTATTAGTATTATTAGTGGGATATCCATTTAAAGAATTCATCAACACACCAAAATACCAACCTTGAGGATTTTCATAAGACACACCTAAATTTAATTTATCCGCACCTGCAAACCGTAACTCCTTATCAATTTCTGTAGAGTTAGCACTTTCTAAAATACGCGGATCGTTAGCTGTGTAGTTAACAAAAGCATAGAAATTCCTTGCTAATTGTAAGTTTAATGAAGCTTCAATTCCTGTAGTTTGTACTAACCCGATATTTTCCCAAGTTCCTGTATTTCCATTCACAGGCGGAATTAAAGTTTTAAAGGCAATTGTATCGGAAATTGTATTACTAAAAAATGTCAGCCTCAACAAGCCAATATTACCTAATTTTTGGTCAATACCCACATCAAAACTATCACCTTTTTCTGGCTTGAGATCGGGATTGCCAATATTAGTAGGATTATTGTTAAATAAATTGGCGATCGCGGGAGCGCGGAAATTTTTGATATAATTCGCTCTGAGTGTAGTTGTATTGGAAACCGCTAGTTTTGCTCCTACCGACGGTGAGGTAAATGAACCATTGACTAAGCTACTAAAATCTTGTCTAACTCCTAAATTCACACTCAAACTAGGAGAAAAATTAATTTCATATTTACCAAAAATTGCCCCCTGACCTACGGCATCATCATAATTTTCTCTGCTGATATTTGTACTATAACTAAATGTGGTGTTGCGTACATTGGTATTTCGATAATCAAAGCCATAAACTAAAGTCTGATTTTTGCCAACATTCCAATTATGGGTGAGTTGAATACCATAGGAATCTTGTTTTGTATCAAAGCGGTTTTGAGAGATAATTGCCCCGCTACGGTTATCAAAACGAGTGTTGAGAAAATCAGCGTAAACCCTAGCTGTTAACAGCGAATCATTGCCGTTGCCTAATTGAGAATTCCA
The DNA here is from genome assembly GCF_002608075.1 of Nostoc linckia z4. GTDB lineage: Bacteria > Cyanobacteriota > Cyanobacteriia > Cyanobacteriales > Nostocaceae > Nostoc > Nostoc linckia. Next base: position 104,421 of record NZ_LAHA01000023.1, on the reverse strand, counting down.
AGTTAAATCCGTGAAAACTTGGTCTGTGTATTTGCGATTATTGTCTGTGAGAGAGTTAAAAAATCCCTGTCCAAATTGCGGTAAAGGAATGGGTACGCCTCCTGGTACTCCCTGTTCTTTACCTAAATATAAAGTTGAGAGACTTAAGGTATTACGTTTTCCTAAATTAGCTTCTACTTTGACATTAAAATTGTTGTAGAGTGCATCATTATTTGTTCTCGTTCCTTGAAAGTTAGCTTCAGGAATAGCAAAAGGATAATTATTTTGTGCTTGGGTACGGTTATAACCAACTATCCAAGATATATCACCAGATTTACCACTATTTTGAATACTTTGTTGGTTGAGTCCATAAGCACCAATGTTGACTTTGGTTTCTGTGGTGATTTTCTCTGTGGGACGACGAGTCACAATATTAATTACCCCTCCGATTGCATCTGAACCATAAAGTGTTGAACCGCCTCCGGGTAAAACTTCGACTCTTTCAATATTGTTAGTGGTAAATTCTGCAAGGTCAAAACCACCACCACCAAGATTATTAATTGGTCTGCCATCCAATAAGATTAATACTTGACCGGTATTAGAACCGCGAATAAATTGACCGCTTAAAGCATTTACTTCTGTCCCAACCGTACCGTCACCCAAGATACCAGGGAGAAATCGCAGTGCTTCTCTGACTGTTTTTACACCCTGCGCTTCCATTTCTTCATTAGTGATGACATACACCGGACGAGTGGAATCTTTTACTGTCCCTTCCCGACGAAAGGGTGAATACACAGGTTCATTGAGTAGTTTGTAAATAACTGTGAGTTCAATATCTGGTTCTTTTTCTTGTGCTTGGGCTATTGATTGATTCAATGTCTTTTTTGGTGTTTTGGCTGAACCACCAGATGTGGGTGTAACTTCTGTGGCGATGATGCTGGAATTTTCCCATAACATCCCTACAGTGATGGCCAAACTAGAAACGATAAGTTGAGTTCCCCATCTGGCAATAAATTCAGTACGCATAAACATTGGTATTTAAGTCACCTGTATAACTAAAAGTTGGTTGCAAGCAAATATTTGAGCTTTTTCGGGAAAAACTCTCAGCCAGGAGGAAAATATTGAAGAAGAATACAGAATTCAGAATTCAGAATTCAGAATCAAGACGCTCTCTACGAGACGCTACGCGTAGCTTGCTTCCCCGTAGGGGTACGCGGACACGGCTTAGCTGCGCTATCAGTGGGGGATTCCGACCCGCCATTGATTGTTCGCGTAGCGTCTCCCCTTGGGAGAAGACCACCAAATTGAAAATTTGGTGGGGGTCTTAAACCCACTTATTCAGACGCTCGCGGACACGGCTTAGCTGCGCTATCCGCCAGTCGTACAAAATTCATTCTGAATTCTGACTCCTGACTCCTGAATTCTGTTTTAATAATGATTATTATTATCATTACTAGAGTGCTATTTACAAGCTAGTTCCCAAATTTCTAGTCGGGACTTTAGGGACTTGCAAGTAAAAAAATATTCCACAGAAGACTGTTGACGGTTGACAGTCAGCAGTCAGCAGTCAACAACCCCAAGCGCAATAATTGATTTTTTGGAGTTATATCATGTCCGGTAAATTACTTGTGATATGTCATTGCGAGTGCAACGAAGTGGAACGACGCAATCGCAAGGATTCTGCGATTACTTCACTTCGCTATCGCTACGTACCCTGCGGGAACGCCAAGGGCGAACGTAATGACAAGCATTTAGCCGGACTTGATATTACCTTAGTGTTGAGAGTGTTGAGGACTAAAGTCCTGACTAGGAACTTGATGGACTACTGGTAATCAGTTAACAGCAATCTATGTTTAATTTTCCCCACTTACTTGGGGGTGGGATTTTTGCTAAGATACCTTTTTTTAAAGGTGCTGGACGTTCTGACCAAGGAAGTAAACCATTAGGATTGTCATAGTATTGAGTGGCACATTGCAGTATGGCGGATGCGCTATCATTAACTGCTAAATTCCCAAAAAGATAGGTGAATTTTTCTTCTCCTTGCAAGGCGATAACGCAAGCATGGTTGCAAGCACTCATACATTCAACTCCTTGAATGAAGAATTGATTTTGCAATTCCCAATCTTGTGCAAGTTGTTGGAGTTGTTGTAATAATTGCTGTCCGCCACTCTCACCAACAGGTTTGCCATCTTGCCATACACTGGCGCAGGTTGTACAGACAAATAGAGTATGTTGTTTTTTGTTCATTAATTTTCAAGCCTTGGGGATTGATACGACGAATTAGCCTCACGCGTACTGCAAGCGGGAGACTCCTAACTTGCAATGTAGGCGCAAAGCTAGCTATGGCTGGGGATAACGTAAATATGCAAAAGTCGGAGTAAGATACCACTGAGTTTTCAGCGTTGTATCTATAACCTTCTGCCGAAATATTGATATGTGCAGAAAATTTTTACAATCTCATAAAAATTTGCAGCGCGTAATCTATGTCTGAGACTGTGAGACAGTAATCTTGATTAATAGAAAGAGTATTGATGAGATTATTCACCTGTACCTCGCAGATGGGAGTTTATAGAACTTTCGGCGGGCATTCTGACTTTGAAGCATAAGCTTCATTACAGCTGCGGGACAGCGCCGGATTTACACCGGACTTTCCCCGTTACCTCTGATGGCTGATCCCCACCAGAACCGAATTGGTATTAGGTAGATATTACCACAGCAATAAGCTAAATTGCAGCTGCTATTTAAAACGTAAAGTAATCTACAGTGTATTCAAGACTGCTCGCTTTGTGCATTTTCAACTCGGAATTTGGTTTTAGGAAAAGGTTAAAGGTTTTTTCTTTCCCCTTTTCCCCAAAACCCGACAAGTATTGACAGTGTATTAAAATCAGCAGAGGTTAGGGCGATCGCGGTTCGTGCAGGCACAACTCAGGTGAACCTATCCCATTAACAAATTATTTTAAATTGCGATAAGTAAGGTGAGGTTGTGCGGAAAAAACAGCTCAGGAATAAGTAAGCGATCGCCCTTCTGCTTTATACTACAATCAATGCCCAATAAATTTTGAGTGAGGAGTACTAGGTATTGGGAGGAATTGAGGACGGGGATTTGAAAGAGCAGTATTCCTGGCACTAGTAGTTCGCTTTCGTGACTTAGCTCTTTAAAGGGGAAAGGGGAAAGGGGAAAGGTTTTACATCCCTCACAAGCGCATTTTTGGGTTGCCAGACTACTATTGTATTAATTTTGCTAAGTAAATTAATTTTTCAATTGTTCCCAATGCTACAACGCCCATTCCTCCTGGACTCCAGCGTAACAAATCGGCAAATCCTGGGCGCTAGTCATTGAAAACCAACTTTTTCGTGAAATATTCAAGCATTACTCCTGGTTTTAGGTGCATCTATGAAAAAATTAATTAAAGGTTTGCGCGAATTTAAAAGTAGTTACTTTCCCGCTAACGAAGAACTATTTGAACAACTTTCTCACGGTCAAAAGCCGAGAGTACTATTTATTACTTGTTCTGATTCGCGCATCGATCCCAACTTGATTACACAAGCTGGATTAGGAGAGTTATTTGTTATTCGCAATGCAGGCAACATTATTCCACCATATGGTGCGACTAATGGCGGTGAAGGAGCAACAATTGAATATGCTATTCAAGCCTTAGATATTCAACAAATTATTATCTGTGGTCACTCGCATTGTGGTGCGATGAAAGGCTTAATGAAATTAGACAGCTTGCGGGTAGAAATGCCCCTTGTACATGACTGGCTCAAGTATGCAGAGGCAACGCGACGATTAGTAAAAGACAATTACAGCAACTACGAAGGCGAAGATCTCTTAGAAATAATTATTGCTGAAAATGTGCTCACCCAAATCGAAAATTTACGCACTTATCCAGTGATTCGCTCCAAACTCCACCAAGGACAAATAAGTATTTATGCTTGGATTTATCAAATCGAGACAGGAGAAGTTTTAACATACGACGCACAAAAGCACGCTTATGTCTTGCTGCTGAATCAGCCTTCTCCATCACAGATAGATGAGAGGTTATCTAGCCCACCTTTTACCAGCAATGGTGAAAGACCTTTCACTAAAAATCAACAACAGGCATTTCAATCTTTTCACAAACCACCAATTTCTACAGATACAGGGTTTCCAATGACAGTACTTTCGCCAGAACAAATGGAGCGAATTTATCGAGGCTCCACAACAAAGTAAAAAGATATAGCAATCCTATTTCAGCTGTGAATAATATCGGTGTTGACTGTTGGCTGTTGAGTGTTGACTGGGTGAAAAGTTTTGTTGTGTCTAAGTTTTATCGTCTGTTAATGTCCTAACCGCGTTGGCTATTGCCATAACAGCTACGCTAGTGTAGCTGTTATGCTTTTTTAGCGTGAATTGGCTTACTTATATCATGTCCGCTTAATTACTTATTAAATCCCAAGAACCCCACCCCGCCAAAGCTACGCTTTGTCTCCCCTCCCCGCAAGCGGGGAGGGGTTGGGGGTGGGGTGCAATGACTTTGGGAATCATAACTAATTATTTGGACATGATATTACACATAAAATGGCTGAATTTTCCCGACTTTCCTCTTTTTTTCATCTTCTGCCTTCTGCCTGCTATCTCCTGCGTTCTGCGATGTTACACCCAGCAGCGACTTGATATAAAGATTGAATTGTGAGTCCGTCACTGGGGTATTCCACTACAGCAAAATTACATGTTACCTGAAAGCGATCGCCATCCACAGCTGTGAATATTTGCTGGCGTAAGGTACTTAAAATTTCACTCAAACGATGATTGATTTCTGGTTTTGTTAATCCAGAAATTCCCACTACAAAATCTCCATTACCCCAATAACCTAACACTTCTCCACTGCAAAATGCTGATTGAAATAAACGACTCCATCTTTGTAATACTTGGTTACCAAGTTCGTGACCATATTTAATATTAATTTGACGTAAATCATTCACACTCAAAATTGCCAAACAAAGAGATTGCTGATTTTTCTGGGCTTGAGTAATCAGGTGTTCCAAATTGCGGCGAGACTGGAATTGATTTGTTAGTCCAGTTAAAGAATCTTTTGTAGAAAGAGATTGAAGTAAACGACTACGTTCTAAACGGTGGGTAATACGTGCCAATAATTCCGCCCCAACAACCGGTTTAATTACATAATCATCTCCTCCCACAGCAAACACTTGCTGTACAATTTTGATTTCTCGATGAGCAGTAAGAAACACAATCGGTAATTCTTGCCATTGGGGATCGGTACGAACTGCTTGGCAAAGCTCAATACCATTGATTTGGGGCATATCTACATCTAAAATCAACAAATCTGGTGTAGTGGATTGCAGTACCTCCCAAAAACGCAGGGGATTGTCCAATGCTGTCATCCGCATACCCCAAGGCTCCAACATGGGGCGCAGTGCTGCTAAAATCAACGGATCGTCATCTACTGCCAATACATTAATCCGTAAAGAGCGAGTACGTTGTAATAGCTGAGACGAAACATTCCACACCTGAGCAGCTGTTACAGGTTTGGCTAAAAAACCCCGCGCCCCAGACTGAGCAAAAGTTACGCGTTCCACTAAATCATCATTCCCAGCCAGCACCAGTACGGGTACTGGTGGAGTACGAGTTGCTAATTCTGATAGTAGTGCTAAACTTTCTTGACGCCGTCCTACTTCATCTACATTTAGTACTACTAAATCTGGGGATGTGGTTTGCAAAAAGTTTTTTGCATGTTCTAAGTTTGTAATTTGTTGCCAACACATTCCCATGCATTCAACGAGTTGTTGCAACTGAGAACCGAGTTGGAGATTGGGGTCAATTAATATTAGTTGATTACAAATTTCTTGGGCGATGGGCGTAGTAGTTTGATTATCTACTTTTTGCGCCATTTGATTAATTATTTTGCCCAAATTTTCAATTAGCGAGAGTAATTGCAACTTTTCATTTGAACACAAATTGCCATCTTTTCCTAAAATTTGTTCGATTTCCCGCGCTATTTGAGTGCCATTGTCTTGTTCAAACATCCCCAAGACACCAGCTAATTTGTGCGCCTCTCGTTCTGCGGATTTGTATAACTGGGCATTGGGCATTGATTTGTGAGCAAGTGCGGCTGCTAATTCTTCCAGTACCGCCAACCGTTGCATCATCAATCCTTCATATTGTTTCCACAAACCACCCATTGCTTGCTGAAACTGCTCCTCAACTTGAGGACTTGCAACTTGCGATTTCTGCTCCTTAGTTTCTGTTAAGAGTTCCTTGTTCCCTGTTCCCCCGACTTTCAAGCGATATCCCAAACCATAAACGTTTTCAATCCAATCTACTGCTCCGGCTGCTTTTAACTTTTGTCGTAAGTATTTGATGTGTGATTTTACGGTTTCCTCTTGGGGTGGGTCGTCAAAAGTCCACAAATGCTCAATAATATCTCCACGACTAAAAACACGCGAAGGATTCCTCAGAAATAACTCCAGTAAACTGTATTCTTTGGCGGTTAATTCTATGAGTTTGTTGTGATAAGTGACTTCGCAACTACTAGGATCTAGTTGTAATCCGCCTACTTCTAGTATCGGGGTAATGGGGCGATCGCTTCGACGTAACAGCGCCCGTATCCTGGCTTGCAGTTCCCCCAAATCCAAAGGCTTGATGAGATAATCGTCCGCACCTGCATCAAGTCCCTGAATTCGTTCTCTAGTACCATCTTTGGCTGTCATCAACAAAATTGGAGTAAAACACCCACCGGAACGTAATCGCTGACACAATGTAATTCCGTCCAGTTTCGGCAATCCTACATCTATGAGCAGCAGATCGTAATTGGCATTTTGGGTGTATTCCCACCCCATTTGCCCGTCTTGCGCCACATCGACAACATAGTGTTGTTTAGTCAGAGACTTCAACAAGACACTTGCTAAAACTTCTTCATCTTCGATTAGCAAGATTCTCATCGCACCTGCCCAATATATAACTTGCTACCTTCCCCAAAAAAGATAGTAGACTAAATAGTTAATTTTCTACAACAAAAAAATATAAATAAATAATTTACAGCCAACCATCAACAGCCAACACAAAAAAATTTGCTGTCTTAGATACAAAGGTGGCTGATGAGTTATGGTCACACTTCTTTTGAAGGTCGGACTATGAACCCGGTTTTGATTCCACGCTGGAATCCTGCGCGTTCATAGAAGCGCAATGTATCTTCGCTTTTTGAGCTAGTTAGAAGCATTACTTTGTAACACTGTTGCTGCCATGCCAAATCCAAAGCATAATGCAGCACTCGCGTAGCAAATCCCTGTCGGCGATAATTGGAGTGGGTGACAACATTTTCAATAATGCCGTATGGACGTGCGCCGCGTGTCAAGTTGGGAATAATGGTTAAGTTACACGTAGCGACTAACTCACCACCAATGTCGGCAACTATGTAATACAAATGGCTATCGCTCAGAATTTTATTCCAGATAGACTCTAACACGTCGTCAGCAGGTAGAGGTGCATCAACAGGATTGAGATGTTGATACAACGCCAGAAGTTGCTGAAGTTCCTCGCGTGCAATTAAGCGAACGTCGATTACGGGTTTAGACAAAGCTATAGTTCGGTAATTATGCCAAAAACTTTTTTGGTGTTTTGGGAAATGGATAAAAGATGAATTTCAACCTTTCCCATTTAACCGAAAGCATTGGGACTGTTATTTTATTGAATATTAAACATCAGTCATCAGATATTAGCAAATGCCGAATGCCCAATAACTAATAGACTTCTAAGAGAAGTCGGGAAAAGGGGAAGGGGAAAGGGGGAAAGGTTTGGTATTTTCCCTTTCTCCAATAAAGATGCATCCCTTTGACCACAAGAGTGCAAAAACCAATTACCAGCTTTTTATCCAAGCACTAAAAGTACTGAGTCTTTTAAGTCACAACAAGTGAGAGCAGAAGAATCTGGTAGCCGTCTTCACCTGCAAAATTCCATTAATTTAATTTATAGTTAATTTTTTGAATTTATCCAGATATTTTATTAAATAATTATTAAAATTATATATAATCCTGAATTTTATGTCTCAAACTCATTAATAACAGGTCTAATAATTAAATCTAATTTAGCACTCTCGGCTTGCAAGTGCTAAATTGTCACTAAAATTTAATAATCAAAATTTTACGAGTGATTCATCCGAATTATCCAGTTAATTTTTGTGCGAAAATTAATGAATCAGGTAGTTTAACTAGCTCCATTAAGGCATTTTGAGTTAGGATTTTTCTTTTCATACCTACGACATAGACACAAATCGCACTTTTTTAAGATGGCTTTGGTGTTTATCAGACATTATTTTAAGAATACAAATTTCACTGTAGTAATTAAAAACTGGGAGGATTGCTATGAAATACACTTTTGATATTGTAGGAGTATCTCCACTTTTACAGTTTTTTAATCAACAACAACAAATTTGGCAACAACCATCACGCCAAGGCGTGGAATATTTGGGAATGCACAACTGTACGCTAGATACATTTCTCAAATCTTTAGAATCAGTTCCAACACAACGTGGTTGGAATATGGATAGAGTTGTAGATACAGTGATTCAGTTTTGGGTAAATAACTCAGATAGCATTCGTTATTGGAAAGCATCTTTAACTAATGCTGGCAAAGATAATTTATTAGTCACAAGGTTGGCTGATATAACCGCTTTACAAGCTGAATTTGAATCCTTATTAGATAAATAGATGTAGTAGCCCTAATTTAGCTAATTCCACTTTTAAAAAAGATGGTGTTTGATTTTGATTGTTGACTGTTGACTGTTAACTGTGAACCGTCAACAGTCAACAGTCAACGCATTAACTGGAATAATTTATTTTTTGGAGTTCTTAACTTTGGGATTTATTTGATATTTGACTACTGATACAGATTCTACTTACGTGTATCGATTTGCAAAATTATTTTTTGAAATCAGTAGTATCACTACTTGGGGAGTAGGCTCAAAAGTGCGCCCCACAAGAATTAATTGGGTATTTTTTATTTTGAAGTACGTACAGTTTGCTTATTAATACTCTTTTTGGGTTTTTGTTTGAGCATTGTTTAATTCTAGAAACTCTTGTCAATTAAAGCTTTTAAGTTCATAAATACCTGAAATTTGAAACTTTGTTTGTTTTAAATATTGCTCTCAGTATTGACAATTTATAAATAATCGAATAACAAGGTGGCAGCAGCTTAAAAAAAAAGCGTTAGTGCATTCCTACCTAGAAGCTAATTAACGCCCTTCATGAAACTTCATACGGAAAACATAATTATGTCAGAAAATACTGAATATCAAGCTTCCAAGTCAGGAAATCAGAGTATTGCTTACAAAGAGCGCCTAAATTCTTGGGCGATCGCTCGTTTACTTCCTGATACACAACGCGAAATTGTTGCTCGTTTCCGCAGTCGTTCTGATGCCGATGGTTACATACAACACCTGCGTCAGGAGATTCCAAACGCTTCTTTCGTAGTTGTGTTTGATTGTCAACGCGAAGCAGCTGTGATTTAAATTACAGATTGTTTTTAAACTTTTGGATGGAGGTTTCCTCCATCCGATAAATTTTAGTTTTTCTGGGTGCATTCTCTGTTTTGGAAATGGGGTTGGGTGTTGAGTGATGAGTGATGAGTGATGACTATTTAGTAAGTTTTAGGACTTACGCAACGCCTATATTGTCATTGCGACCGAAACGGAGTGTAGGGAAGCAATCCCAACTTCAGGGGAGATTACGAGGAAGAATATTCTGTTTGAGAGTAACGTGAGTATAACAAGCGATCGAAGACAAAAATACTGGCTAAAATGTCACAACCCTAGACTATAATCCAGGCTTCGCTTCAAAATTCTGGAATTACAGCATTTTTCATCTAATCCCCCATAGAAGCGTACAGCTAGCTGTGCAACGCTACAAGGCGGTCTATTGACTTCAAAATTGCTGTAACCAACAAACAACACAAGGGAACAGCTAGACAAGGTACACGCTTAACATTCAACAGTCATCAGTCAACATTCATCAGTCATCAATCAAGTTTTCCCTCAAAATATAACTACTTTACTTGCAAAAAATTCGGTAATTGCCCCCTTGCCATCGATATTTTAGATTACTTAAAAGTGAAAGTTAGCACAAAAAGCCCTGAAAGTGCTGGAGGGTTAATAAGTGGTCAAACAGCACCAACGTAATTGGTTCAAAGCTGTCAAATTTTGCCGCAAACGAAAATTCCTAGCACTTTTGCTAGGGATTTTAGTCTCAATTTGCGTAATATTACTCTGGCAAAAACTCTCGCTACCAATTACGAGGTCATTAACACAATTGATGATGATTGCTGGATTATCTGTTGCTGGGTTATTCGTTACCAGCACAGTGACATTATCAATTTATTTTGTTCTGATAATGAGAGCGACTAATCGCCAGATAACAGCAATAAATCAGGACTTAGCTCATCAGATTTTTGAACAAAAACAGATAGAAATTACCCTCCGTGAAAGTGAAAATCGTCTGCGGCAGCTGTTAGAAACTGTCAAAGTTATTCCTTGGGAATTAGACCTAAAAACTTGGCGATTTATCTACGTGGGGCCGCAAGCGGTAGACTTACTAAATTATCCAATAGGCGAGTGGTACGAGGAAAATTTTTGGATTAATCATCTACATCCACATGACTGGGAAAAAACCTTTAATTTATGTCAACAAGCAAGTAATAGGTGCGAAAATCAGGAATTAGAATACCGGATGTTGGCAGCCGATGGGCGAGTTATTTGGCTGCGATGCATTTTTAGCGTAGTTCAGGAAACCGGAACCCCTACGATGCTGAGGGGGTTTATGTTTGACATTAGTGATTTAAAACTGGTTGAAGAAACCTTGAGACTGAGGGAAAGGGCACTTGCAGCTACTAATAATGGAATTATTATTACTGATGCCAGACTGGCATTTAATCCAGTTATTTATGTTAACCGAGCTTTTGAGCAGATAACGGGTTACAGTACTACTGATGTAATTGGACAAAACTGTCGATTTTTGCAAGGGCCAGATACCGAACAATCGGCACTTGATGAACTGCGGTTATCTATTAAAGCGGGAAAAAGTTGCAAAGTGGTTCTCCGCAACTATCGCAAAGATGGTGTGTTGTTTTGGAATGAATTGAGTATTTCTCCTATTCATGATGAAAATGGTAAGTTAAGCCACTTCATTGGCATTCAAACAGACATCAGCCATCGCAAACTTGCCGAAGTCCATCTGCGTCATCAAGCCCTCACCTTTGAAAACATCCATGATGGCGTGATGATCGCGGATTTAACAGGAAGTATCCTTGACTGGAATCCTGCGGCTGAAAGTATGTTTGGCTACACTAAAGCCGAGGTGTTGGGTAAAACTCCAACTATTTTATACAAACCTGAAGTAGTGGCAACATTAACCACTGAAGTTCTACAAACAGTTACTCAACACGGACGTTGGTCGGGAGAAATAAATTTTATTCGCAAAGACGGTAGCCAGGGAATTTGCGAAACAACTGTAGCATCTTTACAGGATGAACAAGGACAAATTGTTGCCACTATTAGCGTCAATCACGACGTTACCGAAAACAAAAGAGCCAAAGAAGCACTGCAAAGGCAATTACATCGCACTTTATTACTCGAACAAATTACCCAAGAAATTCGCCAAAGTCTAGATACAAGTAAAATCTTTCAGACGGCTGCTACTCAAATTGGCAAAGCATTTCGAGTAGATCGCTGTTTAATTCATTCTTATATTAATGAACCCATACCCCGAATTCCCCTAGTCGCAGAGTATAACCTTCTCCCTGATTACTGCTCGATATTCAACTTAGAAGTATTGATAAATAACAATCTGCATACCGAGCAGATGATGTCACAAGAAAGTGCCATCCCCTCCCCAGATGTTTACCTCGATCCTTTATTCCAAGGAGCTGAGCTTACCTGCCGAGAAATTGGGCTAAAATCCATGCTTTCAGTCCGCACTTCTTACCAAGGAGAACCGAATGGTGCTATAATATGCCACCAATGTAGCCATTTTCGCCAGTGGACACAAGATGAAATTGAATTATTAGAAGCAGTGGCAGCTCAGTTGGGTATCGCCTTGGCACAAGCTCACTTACTCGAACAAGAAACCCGCCAACGTGAAGAACTCACTTTAAAAAACTTTGCCTTGGAGCGAGCAAAACGTCAGGCAGAAGCCGCAAATCTGGCAAAAAGCGAATTTTTGGCAATGATGAGCCACGAAATTCGTACCCCTATGAATGCTGTGATTGCCATGACAAGCTTATTGCTGGATACTGAATTGACGCCACAGCAGCAAGATTTCGTGGAAACAGTCCGCAGTAGTGGAGATGCTTTACTCACCATCATCAACGATATTTTAGATTTTTCCAAAATTGAGTCGGGCAAACTCGAATTAGAAGAACAGCCCTTTGATTTGAGAACTTGTGTCGAACAGGCTATATATTTATTAGCTCCGAAAGCCGCCCAAAAAGATATCGAATTAGCTTATTTCATCGAGCCGCAAGTTCCCACCCACATCATCGGCGATTTAACTCGTCTGCGCCAAGTCTTGATGAACCTGCTCAACAATGCCATCAAGTTTACTGAACATGGAGAAGTAGTACTTTTTGTGGGATTGGGGACTGGGAATCGGGAGATGGGGGAGACAAGGGAGACAAGGAGAATAAATCCGAGTCTCAACAGTCAACAATCAACAATCCAAATTCAATTTGCCATTAAAGATACAGGTATTGGCATTGCACCAGAAAAAATAGAACGATTATTTCAACCCTTTACTCAGGCTGATGTCTCCATGACTCGGCGATATGGCGGTACAGGATTGGGATTGGTCATCAGTAAGCGCCTCAGTCAGATGATGGGGGGCACTCTTTGGGTAGAAAGCCAGGGATTTGTTGGTGGCAATCCCGGCTCTACGTGGGAAAGTAAAAAATCATCCTCTTCCCCAGGTTGTACATTTTACTTCACCATTAAAGCCCAGGTAGCTCCTGTCAAAGAACAAGCTGAATTTAGCAATTTGTTAGTACAGCTGGCTGGCAAGCGGCTATTGGTTGTGGATGACAACCTCACTAACCGCACAATTGTCAGCTTGCAAGCAGAGTCTTGGCAGATGCAAACTTATGCTGCCAAATCTGGTAAAGAAGCTTTAGCTCAACTTGCTTGGGGAGCGCAGTTTGACATTGCCATTTTAGATATGCAGATGCCAGAAATGGATGGGTTAACCTTGGCTCGTCAAATTCGCAAGCAATCTGGCTGTGAAAATCTGCCTTTGGTAATGTTGAACCCTTTGGGTAAAGTAGGAACTTCCCTGGATTTTGGTGATGTGCAGTTTGCTGCTTCTTTGAGCAAACCAATTAAACAGTCTCAACTTTATGATGTTTTTACCCGTGTTTTGGTCAATCAGCCGACTCCAGCCAGTATTTCTCCTTCTCATTTTTCCTCCGTCGATCCGCATTTAGCATATAAATTGCCCCTGCGGATTCTGTTAGCAGAAGATACACTGGTCAATCAAAAAGTTGCTTTACTGATGCTGCAAAAAATGAGTTATCAGGCAGATGTAGTAACTAATGGGCTAGAAGTGTTGAAGGCGCTGGAAAAACAGACCTATGATGTAGTGTTGATGGATGTCCACATGCCTGAAATGGATGGCTTGGAAACAACTCGCAGAATTTATCAACAATGGGAAGTTGGTTTTCGTCCCTATATTATTGCCATCACTGCCAACGCCATGCGGGGCGATCGCGAAGCTTGTTTAGCTGCTGGTATGAATGACTACATTAGTAAACCAGTTCAAATCGAAGAACTCGCCCAAGCACTCAGCAAATGTCCACCGCAAAGAACTAACCAAAATCCAATAATGTCCTGGCGATCGCCACCACCAGGTAATATACTCCAGGAAAAACAAGACAAAACATTTAATAGCGTTAAAATTGATGCCAAAGTTATTGCTTCTTTACGAAAAATCCTCAGAGGAGATAGTGCGGCATTTGCCGAATTGATCGAGTGTTATCTGACAGAAGCTCCGAAACTGGTGGAAAATATCAGCACAGCCATTGCTACTCAAGATGCCCAAACTCTATGGAAGACAGCGCACCAACTCAAATCCAGCAGTGCTTCTGTGGGAGCCATGACCCTGGCGCAAGTTTGCAAGCAATTAGAAGCACAAGGACGCAGTAACAAATTCCAAAGCAGCCTAGAGGTAATATCACACCTACATCAAGAATATGAACAAGTTAAAACTGATTTAAAAAAAGAACTTGCCAAGGAAGGACAATGAAAGCCAACCCTCAAGAAAGCAAATCATTAGTTTTAATCGTTGATGATGAACCATTTATCCGCATGATTTTACGCAATTTCTTGGAGCGGGAAGCATATCAAATAGTCGAAGCTCAAAATGGCATAGAGGCTTTAACTATGTATAATCAACTTCACCCAGACATTATACTCCTCGATGCCATCATGCCCGATATGGATGGGTTTGAGTGTTGCACTCAGTTGCAAATTCTTGGCTGTAGCAAGCATACTCCAGTATTAATGATTACAGGACTTGAGGATGAAGAATCAGTCGATCGCGCATTTGAAGTGGGGGCCATAGACTATATTACCAAACCGATTCACTGGCCAGTTTTGCGACAACGGGTAAAACGGTTAATTCAACAATCTCAGTTACAACAAAAACTCGAAGCTGTGAATCTGGAATTGCAGCGATTGGTGACTATCGATGCATTAACTGAAGTCGCAAACCGCCGGGGTTTTGAGGAGTATTTTTACCAAGAATGGCAGCGCATGAAACGGGAACAACACCCACTTTCTCTGATTCTTTGCGATGTTGATTTTTTCAAATCATACAACGACACTTATGGTCATCGAGCAGGCGATCGCTGTCTAATCGAAATTGCTCAAGCCATTAAAGATATTGTCAAACGTCCTGGAGATTTGGTAGCTCGTTATGGTGGCGAAGAGTTTGCTGTAATTTTACCCAACACAGACACCGAAGGGGTGACCTATGTTGCCGAAAAAATTTGCGATGCTATCCGGAAATTGGCAATTCCTCATCAGAATTCACAAGTTAGTCGCTATGTAACCATGAGTGCTGGGTTTACCACAGTCATTCCTCAAGCAAATTCTGACTTGGAAGAAATGATTGCCGCAGCAGACCGCGCATTGTATCAAGCAAAAACAGCAGGACGCGATCGCTTTGTGCAAAATATCTTAGCTACCCAAAAATGAACTGCCCGCACAAAAAGCAGACTAATTAGGGACTTCCAAGTAAAAAAATATTTCACAGAAGATTGTTCACTGTTGACAGTCAACAGGAGCCAGGGCGTTGGACGGGTTAAGAGGCTTGTCCGCGCAGCGTTTCCCTTAGGAGAAGCAACTGGCGTTCAACCACGGGAACCGGAATAATTTATTTTTTGGAGTTCCCTTGGCATTAGGGTATCGACAGATTACCATTTCCTGCCGCAACAATGAATTTAGCTTTTCGATTGTAATTTTTAAATATTAACTTTATTTGTAAAAGATGAAGTAACATTCACATCTGTAACAATCCCCGTATAATTTCATAATTGCGACTCAAAAATAGTCCAGTGTGATGATTCATAAATATACCTTTAAAATCTTATTAAGAAACAAATTATACAATTATTTTGGGTGGGCGTCTCGCCCACCCGTAATCATGGATAAGCAAGATGCTTACTCTACAACAACAAATAATAGTATATTTTTTGATTCACAAGTACTTAATATCCCAAAAACCTGTGTATTACCACTGAGCTTAATTGTATTTATAGTTAGCCTACCTTCCACACCTGCAAAAGCTCAGGTTACAAATACAACACAGCTACCAAATAACAATTCCCTCTTCTCGCAACAAATCCCACCACCACAGGATGTCCAACCACCTGTAACTCCACCACCTTCCTCACCGGAAGTACCACAGGAACTTCCCACACCAGCAGAACTATTTCCCTCCTCGACTCCAATTCTCACACCTGAGCAACCAATTCCTAACAAGTTTCCTCAAACTATTGTGGTTGAACGGTTTGAAGTTATTGGTAGCACAGTTTTCTCTGCTCAAGAGTTAGCCGAAGTCACTGCTGAATTTACTCAACGACCCATTTCGCTCACCGAAGTTTATCAAGCACGCTCGAAAATAACTGAGCTATACGTCAAAAATGGTTACATTACCTCTGGTGCGTATATTCCACCCCAAACAATCAAATCCGGTGTGGTACAAATTCAGGTGGTGGAAGGTAAATTAGAAGACATTCAAATAATCGGTACTCGGCGGTTAGACCCCAATTATATCCGCAGCCGACTAGCACTAGCTACATCACCTCCTCTAAATCGGCAACGTTTGTTGGAAGCATTACAACTTTTGCGGCTTAATCCTTTGATTAAAAACTTGTCTGCTGAACTTTCTGCGGGGTCGCGCGCGGGTGTGAGTTTGTTAGAAGTCAAAATTGACGAAGCAAAAACCTTTAGTAGTCAAATAGCTCTAGATAATGGGCGATCGCCTAGTGTAGGTAGTTTCCGACGCCGATTACAATTGAACGAAGCTAACTTATTGGGATTGGGAGATAGTCTGGGTATAGCTTACGCTAATACCGATGGTAGTAACTCCTTTGACGCCAGCTACACCTTACCGCTCAATGCCCGCAACGGCACCCTTGGCTTCAACTATGGCATCACATCGAGCAATGTCATTGAACCTCCTTTCAAAATTTTAGATATTGAATCTGATTCTCGTTATTACGAACTGACATTTCGGCAGCCAATAGTTCAAACTCCCACACGAGAATTAGCCATTGGATTAACAGCTTCCCGACGGGAAAGTGATATTTCGTCTTTTTTGCAGAGAGAAGGAGTACCCGCATCGGAAATTTCACCCGGAGCTGACGAACAGGGACGCACTAGAGTATCTGCATTACGATTTTTTCAAGAATTCACTTCTCGTAACAGCCGTGAAGTTATCGCCCTCCGCTCTCAATTTAACTTGGGCATTGGTGCGTTGGATGCCACGATTAATCAAAATCCTCCCGATAGCCGTTTTTTTGCTTGGCAAGGACAAGCCCAGTGGGCACGCCTTTTAGCTCCTGAAACCTTACTATTATTGCGTTTAAATACACAATTAACATCCAAAAGACTTTTGCCCATAGAACAATTTGGCTTGGGCGGACAAGATAGCATTCGGGGCTATCGTCAGGATTTTTTGTTAACAGATAATGGGGCTTTTATTTCCGCTGAAGTGCAAATACCGATTCTGCGTTTATCCGAGATAGATAGTACTTTGCAGGTCATTCCCTTTGTTGATTTTGGTGTTGGTTGGAACAGTTCTGGTAGAGAGAATCCCGACCCGAATACCCTAGCGGCCGTTGGTTTGGGTTTGCGTTGGTCGCAAGGTTCACGCTTGAGCATTCGTCTTGACTGGGGGATTCCTTTAGTATTTGTTGAATCCGGCGATCGCACCTTACAAGAAAATGGTTTGTATTTTAGCTTACTTTATAATCCTTTTTAAATTATCGAACAGAATTCAGGAGTCAGTCGTCAGAATTCAGTATGAAGTGGAGTCCGACTGGCAGATAGCCGAGCGTAAAGCCTGCGGTATAGCAACTCTTAGAGAGTCCTCAAGCGTCGCATCTTGATTTTGAATTCTGAATTCTGCATTCTTCTTCAATTTATTTCCTAGAAATAAAATGAAGATTTGTTGCTTTATCAGAATTATTAAAAAAAACAATGCGACAGATATATCCTCCCAGATCTTTGTTCTGTCTGACTTTCTTAATATGTGAATTTTCTATTTTGAATTTGTACTACACTGTGGATTTTTCGTAATTTCAACATCACTTAAAAATAAAAATCCGCAAATATACCAAGTAGATAATTCTGTATTTTATTTTATTTTGGGTATCCTAAATGAGGAAAGGTTAGACGATCTAGAGTAAGGAAAAAAGTTAATAAATGATGCATGAATTAAGAAAACAGCTAGAACTTATACGGCAAAAACTAAGCTGTGACGCATTTAATTTGCACATATTTTGACGTTAATGGTTGACAGTTAATCGTCAACAAACTTAACAAACAAGCATACAATTGAAAAGCCCAATAGCTTAATTAAAGAATTTAGCTTTTCATGGTAGAAGATAAATTCTCAATGAAAAGGTGTTGGGAACATCATATAAATTTTGTAATCTAAAGATAGCGATAAATTTAATTGAGTAAAATTCCCAAAAGCAGAACTGAAAAATCTCAGCTTCTGGGAAGATGAGTTTTCAGACTAAGACACAAAGATATGAGAATTTGAGGAAGAATCATGCTAGGAAATGAGCGGGAAAAAATACGTCATCTGTTGGTAATCCAAGACCTACAGGGACGGCGAACTGTCCCCTTAAGAGAAGCTACTTATTCTCTAGGACGGCATTCCGCGAATACCATTGTCCTAGCTTCTCGGTCAGTATCAATGCAACATGCTATTTTATTGCGAGTAACTGTACCAGAAACCGAACAATATGGCTTTCAGATTATTGATGGAAACTATAAGGGAAAGGCAAGTACCAATGGGTTATTTGTGAATGGCGAGAGATGTTATTCTCACAATCTCAAGCATGGAGATGCCATCTTTTTTGGCAGTAATCAAGCTCAGGCTAAATATTATGCTATTTCCAATCTTTCTGAACAAGCATTTTCTGAATCTTCTGAGATTGAAGATTTATCTAGTTTTTTATCAGAGCAAGCCGAACCTGCCAATCCCTTTCAAACCTTGGCTGTCGATCCCACCTTTGAAGCAGCAAGTGAAGCTGCTCTTGCTCGCCTTGCATCCTTCCCAGAACTCATTCCTAATCCAATTATCGAGATGGATTTAGAGGGAACAGTAACTTATCTCAATCCAGCCGCAACTCTCAAGTTTCCTAAACTCAGGGAAACTGGGATGCAACACCCAATTTTACAAGGACTGTTGAGTGCAGTTAAAAATTTAGAAACAAATTCATTTATGCGGGAGGTGGAAGTAGGTACAGAAGTTTTTGAACAATCAGTTCTCTATCTTCGTGAAAGTGATTTAATTAGAACTTTTATTGCCAGGGATATTACAGAGCAAAAACAAGCTACAGCCGAACTACGCCAGCGCGATCGCTTGCTGCAAGCAGTTGCCGAAGCTGCAAATTATTTGTTAGGCGAAATGAACTACGAAACAGGCATTGAGAAAGCTCTAGCTGTTTTGGGCGAAGCCGCCAAAGTCGATCGCGCTTATCTATTTCAAAATCATCCCCATCCAGCTACAGGAGAACTAGCAGTGAGCTTGCGGTTTGAATGGACATGCTCTTTTATCCAACCTACTTACCAATATTGGCAAAATCAGCCTTATCAAGCTTGTGGATTAACCCGTTGGTACGATGTTCTTTCCAGTGGTCAGTCAATTAGCGGACTCACCCGGACATTCCCCATTGCCGAACAAGAATTGTTGATTCAAGACAAGGTTCTATCCCTGCTTTTAGTACCTCTGCGCTTAGAGAACGAGTTTTGGGGCTACCTTGGTTTAGCAGACTGCACCTATGAACGTCATTGGTCGAGGCACGAAGAATCCACTTTGTTGACAATGGCTGCCAGTATTACAGGTGCGCGGCAACGCCAGCAAGTAGAAGAAAAGATTCGCTATCAAGCCCTCCATGATATGCTCACAGGGTTACCCAATCGTCTACTCTTTGACGAAATGCTCAACAAAGCCCTGCCCAACGCCAGTCGCAAGGGCGAAAGTTTAGCTGTAATCTTCCTCGACTTAGATCGCTTTAAAGTGATTAATGACACACTTGGGCACACACTGGGAGACAAGTTATTAAAAGAAGTCGCCCAAAGATTAAACGACTCCCTTAGAAAGGGAGACACCGTAGCCCGTTGGGGAGGCGATGAATTCATAATTTTACTCCCACGAGTGAATAATATCGAAGAAGTCACCCAAGTAGCCGAGAGAATTTTACAAACCTTAGAAAATGCCTTTCATCTCCAAGGGCATGAACTTTATATCAGTGCCAGCCTTGGTATTGCTTTGCTTGATAGCAATAGTCCCAATGCTGAAACGCTAATCCAGCACGCCGATACCGCTTTGTATCATGCTAAAGACAAAGGACGAAATAACTATCAATTCTACAGCGTTTCTTTGAGTGCCAAAAATCCCGAACTCCTAACTTTAGAGAAAAGCTTGCGCTATGCCCTAGAACGCAAAGAATTTTCTTTGTACTATCAACCTCGTGTAAGCATTGCCACAGGTGAAATTACTGGAATGGAGGCTTTGTTGCGTTGGCAGCACCCAGACATGGGATTGGTCGCCCCCAGTGTTTTCATTCCCCTAGCCGAACAAAGTGGACTAATCGTACCCATCGGCGAATGGGTACTGCGGACAGCCTGTAGGCAAAATAAAGCTTGGCAAGATGCAGGATTACCACCACTGATGATGGCTGTTAATCTTTCCCTCAAACAGTTTCGGCAACCGCAATTAGTAGAAACTGTAGCTAAAATTCTCCAACAAACAGGGCTAGAACCTCACTTTTTAGAGTTAGAAATTACTGAAACCACAGCCATTGAAGATTTAGAATTCACCCGCACCGTACTACAAGATTTACAGCAAATGGGCGTTCACCTCTCCATCGATGATTTTGGCACTGGTCATTCTTCACTCTCCCGCCTACAGCTTTTACCACTCCACAATTTGAAAATCGATAAGTCTTTTGTTCAAGATTTGACACACGATGTCAAAGTCGCTCATATTATCAAAGCTATAGTTAGCTTGGGGCGGAATTTGGGATTGAGGCTGACAGCCGAAGGTGTAGAAAACGAAGAAGAATTGGAGTTTTTGAGGTCTATCCATTGCGAGGATGTACAAGGTTTTCTATTCTACCGACCACTTTCTGCCCAGAAAGCAACAGAAATCCTCGAAAGTAAACGACCAACGGTCTAGGATTAGTAAAATGGGGGAAAAGGGATTTATCTCGGAATTTGGTTTTGGGAAAAGGTGAGCCAGCGCGGTCTTGGGGGTTTCCCCCATGAGCGACTGGCGTTAGCGTCAGCGTTAGCGACGAAGGAGCGTCACCCCGAAGGGGTTAAAGGGTAAAGGGTAAAGGTTTTTTCTTTCCCCTTTGCCCTTCCCCTTTTTCCCTTAACGTCCCCGCGTCAGTCTTAATGATAAGTCTTCAACTATATTTGGGAGCGATCGCCATCTATAAAAATAAAGATTGAACGCTCAAATCCTTCAAGGTAATCGTGAAGTTACGTTGTTCTGCTGTGGCAATAAATGAGATAATGGTTTCACATACTACAGCTACAGTTAATATTACTAAGTTTCGTGCCAAGGAATAATCACAAACATCATCATTTACTTCAGAAGGAACGCGATAAAATTCATTCCAAATCACTTCTGCATAATCAACTGCTAGTCCAGCATGAAGACAAGGAATGCTAAATTTATCAGCATAATCTTTGAGTATTTGACGTGCCACACTATTGTCAAAAACATCAATAATTAATTGGCTATCTTGGAGTAATTGATTTACATTTGCCGGAGTCAATTCTTTTGTTTTGGCATCAACTTTAGTACCAATTGCTCGATATAAATTGTTTGCCAAGATTTTTGCTTTGAATGCTCCGACATCAGAACGATAGTAAGGCTGGGTGGAAAGATTGCGTTCCTCAATGCGATCGCGATCGATTACCGTCAGTTTCTCAAAACCACACCGAGTCAAGTTTTCCGCAATATTCGCTCCCAATGCCCCCGCCCCACAAATAGTTACAGGATAGTTTTTCAACTTTGCCATCACAGCATTGCTGCGGTAAAGTTGTTCGTGAAAAAAGATAGTCATTTGATTTTGAATTTTAGATTTGGGATTTTAGATTAGGTATTAAACCTGTTTTTCGTTTACTGCTTACAGTTAACCGTCAACCGTCAACAAGTAACACAAAAAATGTGCAACTTAAATGGGTGATGGGTGATGGCTACTGTTGTTGTTCGATGACGCCAACCAAAGATTGCAAATCAAAGTCGCCATCGTATCCACTTAAGCAGATACCAGAACTGATTACAGTCAAATCAGTTTTGGCGATCGCACTACTGTGGCGAACGCCATCAGCCGTTGTCCAATCCACTGTCCAGTAGTCGCCACGATCTTGGAATTGCTTTAATTCACCGCCACCCATATGCAATGCTTTTCTGAGTCGCTTTTCATCCTGTTGGGGTTGGTGGAAGCCATCAATTTGTGCAGTTGCTAATTCATACACTGTGCGAATTTCTGGGGTTATGCCTTTGAAGTGCAATTCTCCAAGCGGAACGAGTTGCTTAACCGCTGATTGCAGAGTTTCAACAATAATCGGATCGGTACGGCGATCGATTTCCTCAAACCAGCATGAATGACCATTCCAACGGGCGATGATTTGGTCAAAGGTCGTACCTTCGGTTACTAGATGAATGGCCATCGGTTTCACCACCTGCAAGCGTTGGCGCACATCTGCTTCATTTACAGGGTATGCTAACCAAGTTTGTCCCCGCAGTTGGCGTACTAACCGCAGTCGGATTTGGGGAAGGTGTTGCAAGTATTCTGCAATTTGAGGTAAATCCGCTTCTTCCACAACTGTGGCTGTCTTCTCATCCACAGGCTGAAAAATACCCCAACCTTCAAATTTACTAGGCTTTGGTCTGAAGGTGTAGACCATCCCTGCTACTCGCGTGCGAACTCGTCCACCTTTTACACAAGGTGCAAGAAACTGCGTGTTACACAACTGTGCTTCTACGTTAGCAATTTCGTTAATTAGCTTAAATATGTTAGTCATAAGTAATATTAATTATAGGACTTACGCAACTGGCATATTATTTTAAGTTTGTAGTAAGGACTTTAGTCCTCTAATAAGGACTGAAGTCCTTACTACAAGCAAAAAAAATTGATTTTTTGTGACACTTGCGTAAGTCCTGAATCGGTATAACTTTCTTAATCAGAAATTACGAATTAATTTGCGTGCAAGTCGGTGGAGCATTGCGTTTTCTCAGTTACTAGAGGGACTCCGCTGGTGAGTTATTACACACTCTTTTAAAGATGGCTACTTTCAAGCCCACTTTCCAGGTTCTTCGCACTCCCCGTTTACAAACGCCCACTGCATTTGACAGTGTTACCTTCCTCTCGTACTAGTATGTAGGCTCACACAAGTTAGGGCACGCAGGATATTTATATATTACAATATAATACAAAAATATTACCACTCTTTGGACAAAATTATATTTGGCATTTGTTAAGGGACTTGCAAGTAAAAAAATATTCCACAGAAGACTGTTAAGTGTTGACTGTTGACTGTTGACAGTCAACTCTAACAGAAGTGGGGAAAAGGGTAAGGGGTAAAGGGGAAAGGGCAAATAAAAACCCTTTTCCCGGTTGGTGAGCTTGTCGAACCATTAACCTTTTCCCTTTCCCCCTATGAGCAAAAGTTACTTTTGCTCATAGGTCTACTGACTTAGATAACAATGACAATCTGGTTTATCAATTAGTGATTCCACCAAAGCATTCAAGGCAGTTGCAGCTAAAGCGCCACCTCCTAAAGTTCCTTCGACTGTAATATAAGGTATTGGTTGTTGCATTAATTGTCGCTTAGCTGCGGGAGCGTGGCTAAAGCCGATGGGCATTGCAATTACCAGTGCAGGCTGAATTTTAGGATTGGTGTAGTCCGTCTGAGATATGGCGAGGGAAATTTCTAGCAGTACTGAGGGTGCATAACCAACTACCAGGACGCAACCTGGAGTTACTTGTTGCAATTTTTGACGCCATTGTTGGTGTTGCCAAAAGGCGAGTTCTGCCTCTGTGGCAGTGGTAATGTGGGGATTATCAATTAAAGTTTCAACGCGACATCCCAAGTGAGATAATCGAGTTCGATCCAAAGCAGCAGCAACAGTTTGAGTATCGACAACAATTTGACAGCTGTCAGATAAAGCTTTGCGACTAGCTGCGATCGCATCTCTACTCAATTTGACAAAAGATACCAAACTGACATCGCCACAAGCCAAAACCAACTGCGAAATTAAGTGTCGTTCAATTTCCGAACGTTCTGATAAATCGGGTAATAAGCGTTGCAACGATTCCGAAAAAGCCTCTGAGTGTGTATGAATTTGGGCATCCAAACCACTCCATAATTTTGCCAGTCCTCCCAATCCGGCTTGGGTTTCCACATCTAGTAACTTCAGTTGTGCGAGGACTTCCGCCTGGATAATTTGACAATGGCGATCGCGTCCCAATAATCCTTCTAATGCTGATGCAGTTTGTCGCAGTTGGGAAATTTGTTGTATTACGGCTCGATATTGCTGTTGTAGTTGCAACATCAAATTTTGATTTGTATCCGCCTCTGGTTCCACCTCTAAAATGTGGCGGATATGATTTAGCTGAAATCCTTGTTGCTTGAGTGCTACAATGCGCTGCAAACGCACCACATCTTTTTGGGTGTAGAGACGATAATTGCTTGGCGATCGTATCGGTTGCGGTAACAGCCCCAATTGATGATAATGCCGCACCATACGCGGAGTCAAACCACCACCAACCGCTTCAGTAAGTTCCTTAATAGTCAAACAACCAGCATTCATAATTTACTCCAACAACCGCAAAATTCTTTGTAATTCTCCACAAGCCGACTGAAGAGATGGTGGTGCATTTTCATCCAAGCCTTGATAACACTTTCTTTTCAAAAACCCTCCCAGAACACAAATAAACATCTAACTTCGCGTACCTCTGCGCTTCCCTCAGCGCTCCTTTGCGTTTCAAAATCATTATAGAGCTTGACATTAACATTAATGTCAAGGTTTAGCCTGAGAAAGTCCCTCTTAATTCACCTCTTATGCTTTACCCACAGCGTTTTACCCAATTCACCAGAGAACACGCAGATATGTTAGCAGCCTTAGTTTGTGGGCTACTGTTATTTCTAGGATGGTTCGCCTTGCATCTCGGTGCTTTGGAAGTAGCGCTGCTGTTGCTACCTGCTGCTTATGTCATTGGTGGTTACGAAAGTGCGCGGGAGGGATTGACTACCCTTTTCCAAGAAAAAGAACTTGATGTAGATTTGCTGATGATTGTCGCCGCCATTGGTGCTGCTAGTTTGGGCTTATGGCGGAGAGAATATTATTTAATTATTGATGGGGCAATTTTGATTCTCATCTTTGCCATCAGTGGCGCACTGGAAGGTTACGCTATGCAGCGAACTGAGCGCAGTATTCGGAGTTTAATGAGTTTGACACCGGATACAGCAAGGGTTTTGCTTCAGGGAAGGGAAGAGGAAGTTTCCATCAGTCAGCTAAAAGTTGGCGATGAAATTGTCGTTAAACCCGGAGAGTTAATTCCCACAGATGGAATTATCGTGTCTGGTTACAGTACCATCAATCAAGCTGCAATTACAGGTGAGTCTTTACCTGTAGAAAAAACAGTCGGTGCAGAAGTTTTTGCTGGTACACTCAACGGCTATGGTGCATTGCAAATTAAAGTCCACAAACCAGCCCAAAGTAGTTTGATTGTGCGGGTGATTCGTTTAGTGGAACAAGCAAAGACACAAGCCCCACCTTCCCAAGAATTTATCGATCGCTTTGAAAAAGGATATGCCAAAGTCATTGTAGTAAGTGGGATATTACTAGCAACTTTACCGCCATTTCTCTGGGGTTGGGATTGGGAAACCACCATTTATCGCGCCCTTACCTTTTTAGTGGTAGCTTCTCCATGCGCCTTGATGGCTGCAATTATGCCCACCCTGCTTTCTGGAATTGCCAATGGTGCAAGACAAGGGATTTTATTTAAGAATGGCGCACAATTAGAGAAAATTGGCAAAGTCCGAGCGATCGCATTTGATAAAACTGGTACTCTCACCATAGGACAGGTGCAAGTATTCCAAGTGATTGCAAATAGTAAATACACACAAGCAGATGTATTAAAAGCTGCGGCAAGTATCGAATCATCCTCGGAACACCCCATTGGTAAGGCAATTGTAGAAGCCGCGGCTGATTTGAATTGGGTTGGTGCAGTGGGAGTACAAGCCATACCTGGACAGGGAATTGTAGGAATTGTCAAAGAACAACAGGTAATTGTCGGCAATGCCACTTTTTTGCAGCAGTATGTAACAAATTTACCAGAAGAATTGCAACAAATGGCTCAAAGTTTGGAGCAAGAAGGTAAAACCGTGGTTTGGGTAGCAGGGGAAGAGGACGTGGGGACACGGGGACACGGAGAGAAGTTGGAGCGGAGGCTTCCTCCGATCCAAACTTCGGGGGACGCGGGGAACTTATCACAAACACTCTTTGCGTCACCGCGTCTCCCTGTCCCCACGTCCTCTTATCAAGTCATGGGTATCATTGCCATTGCAGATGAGGTGAGAGTGCAAGCAGCAGCGACTATTAGTCGATTAAAAAAATTGGGAGTCGAGCAAATTGTCATGTTAACTGGGGATAATCAGGAAACTGCCAATAGTGTCGCCAAAGCGGTGGGAATTGAGCGGGTGTATGCTCAACTTTTGCCAGAAGATAAGCTAGACGTTATTCGTCGTTTGCAGCAAAAGTATCAAACTGTGGCTATGGTGGGCGATGGTATTAATGATGCACCAGCTTTAGCACAAGCATCTGTGGGTATAGCGATGGGAGGTGCGGGTAGTGATGTGGCACTGGAAACCGCAGATATAGTTTTGATGGCAGACAAATTAGAAAAAATTGCTGTGGCCATACATTTAGGTAGGCGATCGCAACTCATAGTCAAACAAAATATAGTCGTAGCGTTGGGTTTTATTGTCTTACTTTTAGTAGGCAATTTTTTGGGAAATATTAACTTACCCATCGGCGTCATTGGTCATGAAGGTTCCACAGTTTTAGTTACCCTCAGTGGTCTGAGATTGCTGAAATGATTTCTGTCGTGGACTTGTAATCAGAGAATTCCAGAAAATAAATTATCAAAACAGAATAAAGGCGTCAGGAGTCAGAATTCAGCAATGTTTTTTGTACGACTGGCGGATAGCGCAGCTAAGCCGTGTCCGCGTTCGCGTAGCGTCTCGTAGAGAGCGTCTTGATTCTGAATTCTGAATTCTGAATTCTGTATTCTTCTTCAATCTGATTAAAGCGTTGACTGTTGACTGTAGCAATAGAATATTTTTTTATCGCACAAGCCTTGGTGGTTAGGACATTAACAAACGAGAAAACTCAGACATCAAAAGACTTTTGACCCAGTCACTAGTCCTTTGCTATACTTGGAAATTCCTAACAAATAGAAATCCCCCTTTAACCTAACGGTAGGGGGATGATGACTAAGGTCAGAAGCTTTTTATAGATTTCAACCACAAGGCAATTCTTAACAGAAAATAGGGAGAAACAGCTGTTACCAAATTTTAGAAAATGAAATTACACTGCTCCCCTTTTCCTGTTTCCGTTTACCCAAATTTGCCGGCAGTTGAAGCTATGAGGAATGCTGCATAGGTAAGAACATAGCCCACAGTAAAGTGAGTTAAACCTACTAACCAACCTTGGACAATGGACAAAGCAACGGGTTTATCTTTCCAGTAAACCAAGTTAGCTAAGGGAGTACGTTCGTGCGCCCAGACTAAAGTTTCAATTAACTCTTGCCAGTAGCCACGCCAGCTAATGAGGAACATGAAACCAGTTGCCCAAACCAGATGTCCGAAGAGGAACATCCAAGCCCAAACGGATAAATTATTTGTGCCGTAGGGATTGTAACCGTTAATCAATTGAGCGGAGTTAGCCCAAAGGTAATCGCGGAACCAACCCATGAGATATGTAGAGTTTTCATTGAATTGAGCGACGTTACCTTGCCAAACACCTAGATGCTTCCAGTGCCAGTAAAAAGTTACCCAGCCAAGGAGATTCAACATCCAGAAAATAGCAAGATAGAATGACTGTTCCCAAGAAGAAGTTTGACAAGTGCCACCCCGACCAGGGCCATCACAGGGGAAGGTAAAGCCGAAGTCCTTTTTATCAGGCATTAATTTGGTACCACGGGCATCTAAAGCACCTTTGACACAAATCAAGGTGGTAGTGTGCAGACCTAAAGCGATGGCATGGTGAACTAGGAAATCACCGGGGCCAATGGTGAGGAACAAGGAGTTAGTACTATCGTTGATGGCATCTAGCCAATTTGGTAACCAAACGTTAGCGTAGTTGGGCCAAGCTGTATAGGCAATACTATCTGGGTTAGATAATAAAGCATCCATACCATACAGCAATTTTCCGTGAGCAGATTGGATAAATTGAGCGAACACCGGCTCAATCAAAATTTGTTTTTCAGGAGTGCCAAAGGCAACCACAACGTCATTGTGGACGTATAACCCAAGGGTGTGGAAGCCCAAGAATAGCGACACCCAACTCAGGTGAGAGATAATCGCTTCTTTGTGTTTGAGTACCCGGTCAAGGACGTTACCTTTGTTTTGCTCTGGGTCGTAGTCTCGTACCCAGAAAATACCAGCATGGGCGAAGGCACCAACCATCAAGAACCCAGCGATGTATTGGTGATGAGTGTACAGTGCTGCCTGTGTTGTGTAGTCCTTAGCAATGAAGGCGTAAGGAGGCAGAGAGTACATGTGTTGTGCCACTAACGATAAGGCAGTACCCAACGCTGCCAAGTGTATAGATAGCTGGAAGTGCAAAGAATTGTTGTAGGTGTCGTACAGCCCTTGGTGGGGTAAGTTGAACTGGCCTTGAGTTGTGATGCCAAAGAAATTTTTGGAATTGAGCATTTCTTTGATGCTGTGACCAATCCCGAAGTTCGTGCGGTACATGTGACCGGCAACAATAAAGATGACTGCGATCGCTAAATGATGGTGAGCAATATCAGTCAGCCATAGTGACTCTGTTTGGGGATGAAAACCACCCAAAAAAGTCAGAATTGCTGTGCCTGCGCCTTGGGATGTGCCAAACACATGCCTTGCGGTATCGGAATTCTGGGCGTATACACCCCAATCACCCCTCCAGAAAGGTGCTAAACCTGCTGGGTGCGGCAAAGTTGTTAAAAAATTATTCCAACCAACATGAACACCGCGAGATTCGGGGATAGCAACGTGAACCAAATGTCCCGCCCAAGCCAGAGAACTAACACCAAACAAACCTGCTAAATGGTGATTCAAACGAGGTTCAGCACTCTTGAACCAAGCCAAGCTAGGACGGTATCTGGGTTGTAAGTGCAGCCAACCAGCGAACAAGAACAATGCAGCTAACAGCAGCAAGAAAATTGAACCTTGGTAGAGGTCATTGTTTGTCCGCATTCCAACGGTGTACCACCAGTGGTAAACACCAGAGTAAGCAATGTTAACAGGATTGGTAGCGCCTCCTTGGGTAAAGGCTTCCACCGCTGGTTTTCCGAAATGAGGATCCCAAATCGCATGAGCGATGGGGCGGATATGCAGCGGATCTTGAATCCACTGTGGAAAATTACCTTGCCACGCCACGTGGAACAATAGACTAGATGCCCACAGGAAAATGATTGCTACGTGACCGAAATGAGTAGCGAAAATCTTTTGATAAAGATTTTCCTCAGTCATACCATCATGACTTTCAAAATCATTTCCTGTGGCGATCGCGTACCAAATCCGACGCGTAGTCGGGTCTTGTGCGAGATCCTGGCTAAATTTAGGATACTTTTTGGCCATGCAATTTAATTACCTCTCCTTAAACGTTAATCCAATTACTAGTTCTAGTGAGCTAGTAACTTTTTGTAATTGAATCATCAATCTTTCAGCTTTAAATTCGAGGTCAAACAACAGCCTGGGCAGTAATATTTCACAAATGATTTAGGACTGCTACATGATGCAATTCATTGCTATTTTTGTAATAAACTAATTATTTACTACTACTCCATCTAACTAACGGATGATATTGTCGTTAATTAAAATTGTCATTTACCAGACATATTAATGCGGTAACGAGTACTCAAGCGTCGCGTCTTTATTCTGACTACTGTTAGCGGTAGCGGGGTGTTTAGTCCATTCTGATTTCTGAATTCTTCTTCAATAACTAAATTAAATTACTCAGGGTTTAATAATTCCGTAGTAAATGGCGACAATAAATAAAAAACTAGCCAAGATAACTAGCAGTAAGCCATAGCCAACTAATCGATTAAGGAAATTTTGATTAGCGATAGCATTATGTTTTTGCACTTGCTTTATTGACTGAGATTTTCGAGCTTCTGGAACATTAATATTTTCAAATGTGTTCTCTGCAACATGAACATTATTCTCTGTTTTTGTATTTTGAGTCTCTGGGAATTTCATCGACTTTTTTTATCTATTTCTACTGTGTGCGCTTTCATAGTTTAAAATATTGACTAACCACTACATCATTCTTGAGAACTACTTTGACTAAATGCGCGGTTAGCCTCAAGAGGTGATTCGATATGAATTCGCTATGTATTTTCAATTACACATTTCTCAGCAACTAAATTAAATTTGACTTTAAATTCTGGTTAAATTTTTGAGTTTTTAGAAAATTACAAATGAGTTTTACCAATTCTGTCAGAACTAGTGCCACAGACCATTAGTATAGTTAACTGTCAAATTTCTTTGAGTGTGAATGTGGCTGTGGGAGTTGTGCCGGTACTATCAGCACTGAAAATACACTTAGTAAACTTGGGGTATGCACTCAGTAAAACAAGTGACAAAAACCTTTTTCATGTTTAGTTGTAGAATTTTTCCGTGATTAGCTATTGAAAATTTGGGCAGTTCGCAGAAAATGTAAAAGTCACTTTTTTCAGGAGGTAGCATGGCTAGAGTAATGGTAGTTGGAGCCGGGGGTGTAGGAAACGTTGTTGTACACAAATGTGCTGCACAACAAGAGTTTTCAGAAATTCTTTTGGCCAGTCGGACACTGGAAAAATGCCGTAGAATTGCGGAACGCGTTCAATCACCAAAAGTTAAGGTGGTTAGCCTTGATGCAGATTATGTCAACAATACAGTGGAAGTTCTCAAAGAATTTCGCCCTGATATTCTCATTAATGTGGCACTTCCTTATCAAGATTTAGCGTTGATGGATGCATGTCTGGAGGTGGGAGTTAACTATCTCGATACCGCAAACTACGAGCCTCCAGACGAGGCAAAATTTGAATATAGTTGGCAGTGGAAATATCACGAGCCTTACAAACAGGCGGGAATTACTGCTATTCTTGGATGTGGTTTCGATCCTGGGGTGACGGGAGTCTTTAGCGCCTATGCCCTGAAGCACTATTTTGATGAGATTCACTACCTCGATATTGTTGATTGCAACGCTGGGAATCATGGGCAAGTTTTTGCGACCAATTTTAATCCAGAAATTAACATCCGAGAAATTACCCAAAATGGACGATATTATGAAAATGGCAGGTGGGTAGAAGTACCTCCTCTTTCGATTCACCGTCCAATTCCTTATCCAGAAATAGGCGAGAGAGAGTCATATCTTCTTTATCATGAGGAACTGGAATCTCTTGTGAAACACATTCCAACTCTGAAACGGGCGAGGTTTTGGATGACTTTTTCACAAAGCTATATCACCCATCTTCAAGTACTTCAAAATATTGGTATGACACGCATTGACCCAGTTGATTATGAAGGATTCAAAGTAGTTCCATTGAAATTTCTCAAATCTTTGCTTCCAGATCCTTCATCCTTAGCACAGGATTATACGGGACAGACATCCATTGGCTGCTATATTCGTGGAGTCAAGGAAGGAAAAGAGCGCAGCTACTACGTATATAACAACTGCGACCATGCTCAAACATACCAGGAAGTTGGAGCGCAAGCGATCGCCTACACAACAGGTGTCCCTGCGGTAATTGGTGCGCTGATGGTGGTTAATGGCTTCTGGAAACAACCTGGAGTATTTAATGTCGAACAGTGCGATCCCGATCCCTTTATGAAGCTGCTTGGCCCTTTGGGACTATCATGGCATGAGGTCATCGATGGCACATCCCCGTTTGAGAAGGAGTAAGGATGACGCAAATCGACAAAGTGCCATCACCTTGTTTTGTATTAGAGCAAGCACGTCTTGAGCAAAATCTTGCTGTATTTCAACGAGTGCAGCAAGAAGCACCCATCAAAGTACTTCTTGCTCTCAAGGCCTTTTCTTTGTTTCATAGCTTTCCTTTAATACAAAACACACTCCAAGGTGCTTCAGCAAGTTCCTTGTGGGAAGTGCAGCTGGCTAAGGAAAAATTTGGCAAGGAGATTCATGTATATTCCCCTGCCTATCGTGAAGCAGATATACCTTTGATTCTCAGTTATGCTTCTCATATAACGTTTAACTCAATGAGTCAGTGGGAACGATTTTACCCGCTCATTGAAAATTCCGATTCTCAAGTATCGGTGGGACTTCGCATTAACCCCCAATACTCGCCAGTGAAAACAATGCTTTATAATCCTTGCCAGCCCAATACTCGCCTTGGAGTTTTACCGGAGTACATTGGCCATACTCTACCAAAGAAAGTAGAAGGATTTTTGTCCCATAATTTATGTGAAAGTGATTCCTATGCTTTGGAAAAAACCCTTGCAAATATAGAACACTTTTTTGGAGAATTTTTGCCACAAATAAAGTGGTTAAATCTCGGTGGTGGGCACTTAATGACTCATCAAAGCTACGATATCGCTCATGCAATTGACGTTTTATGTGCATTTCACAATCGCCACCCACATATTGAATTGATTCTGGAACCGGGTTCGGCAATTGTCTGGGAAACTGGATTTTTGCTGGCCACTGTGCAAGATCTAATTCCCACCAGGGATCTTACCCATGTGATGTTAGATGTATCATTTACTGCTCATATGCCTGATTGTCTAGAAATGCCTTATAAACCCGTGATTCAAGGAGCGCATGAACCACAGGAAAAAGACAAAGTGTATCGTATGGGTGGTTCTAGTTGTTTAGCAGGAGATTTTATTGGTGATTACGCCTTTTTGCATGAATTGGCAATTGGCGATCGCCTCATATTTGAGGATATGATGCACTATACGATGGTGAAAAGCACTATGTTTAATGGCGTGGTACATCCATCAATCGGCTTGCTCAAAAAAGATGGCACATTTGAGCTTTGGCGTCAGTTTTCTTATGAAGACTATCGTGCAAGACTTGGTTGAACGCTGGCTATTTGTGCTGCTATTGGAATCATTCTCTCCAGGTGAAAATTGCAAAGAGGGGGAGACAAGGGAGAGGGGGAGACGCGGGGACGCAAAGACGCGGGGACGCGGAGAATTTTTAATCGTAAGTGATTTTCCGAACTTGATATGATGTATTTGAAACCTTTCCCCTTTCCCCTTTCCCCTTTCCTTTCAGGTGAAAATTGCAAAGAGGGGGAGACAAGGGAGAGGGGGAGACGCGGGGACGCAAAGACGCGGGGACGCGGAGAATTTTTAATCGTAAGTGATTTTCCGAACTTGATATGATGTATTTGAAACCTTTCCCCTTTCCCCTTTCCCCTTTCCCCCTTCCCCCTTCCCCTTTCCCCCTTCCCCCTTCCCCTATTAGGCGGGCTGCAATGATAAATAATTATGGATGATTTGATTTTACCTGGGAATTACTAATAGAAAATCCTCGACGTGTAGGCTGAATTTTAGTCGATTCCACCTGAAAAGTTACCTTATCGGTCATTGCGCCACTTTTTGCTTCCAAAGTCCAATTGCCAGGACGTAAATACCAAAACAAGGAATTAGCTGAGTTGGTCTCTAATTTTTCACCATTTAGCCACCATTCCACAGGTAGAGATTGATTTCCTACTAATTTGAATTCTAATTTTTGCTGTCCTTGTTGACCTGGATACAATAAAAATACATCGCCACGATGGGGAGATACGATTCTTAAATTATTAGAAATTAAATGCGATCGCTGTTGTTTTGCTAGCCATTCATTATACTCTGATGGCAAGTCAAATTTATTTGCAGTTTCGTAATTATTTTTATCTTCCGGATAGAAATATTCTTGCACCACGGAAGTACAATCTGGTGTTGGTTTTAAACCAGAAATTGCACAAACAGGTAGTTGAATTAAACCTTCTGGAGATGGAAAAGCTGCTGGTTCTTGATGTTCGTGCAGATGTAACATAATTCGATTCCACAGAGGTGCTGCACCGGTAACCCCTGAAACCTGACGCATCGGTTCGCCGTTGAAATTACCTACCCAAGTTGCAACGGTGTAATTTGTAGTAAAGCCCACTGTCCAAGTATCGCGAAAATTAGAAGAAGTGCCAGTTTTAACAGCAGCAGGAAAAGGTAAATTTAACACAGAGTCTACACCAAAAGCTGTTGCACGAGCGTGGTTGTCACTGAGGATGTTGATGATTAATTGCCAAATTGTCGTCGAATTTTGGATTTTAGATTTTGGATTTTGGATTGGGGAATGGGACAATGTGGTTAATAAAGGAATAGCATCTCCTTGTCGTGCTATGGTTAAGTATGCACTGGCTAATTCCCAGAGAGTGACTTCGCCGCTACCCAAAGTCAAACCTAAACCATAATGTTCTGGAGTTTGATTGAGGTGTTCAAAGCCTAGTTGACGCAGGCGTTCTAAAAAATTTTCCACGCCTACTTTTTCTAACACCCGCACTGCGGGTACATTTAAAGAATTTGCTAAAGCGATTCGCACCCGCACCGGGCCGAGAAAACTTTCAGTATAATCTGTTGGGCTATAGAGTTTTGCGCCGGGAATGGCGTAATGGGCGGGTACGTCTGCCAAAATGGTGTTTGGGCGAATGAGATTTTTTTCTAGGGCGAGTTCATAGACAAAAGGCTTGAGGGTAGAACCTGGTTGACGTAGGGCTTGGACTCCATCATTGCGTCCGAGTTTGACTTCATTAAAATAATCGGGGGAACCGACATAAGCCAAAACTTCGCCTGTGTGGTTATCAATGACTAACGCAGCTGCATCGTGGACGTTGTTAGCAGCCAGAGAAGAAATTACTTGCTGTACCTGTGCTTCCACAAATTGTTGCAGAGGACGATTTATAGTTGTGCGAATGGGGAAACGCGGGGAAATTTCTGGTGTTTGGGTTTTATCAAATTGATTTGCTAACCAAAATAAAAAATGTGGTGCGGCGATAATTCCTGGTTGGCGAGATTGAAAGACAACTTTTTCTGTAGATGTGCGGGTGGCGATCGCTTCACTGATATATCCTTCCTGTACCATACGATTTAGCACATATTTTTGTCGTTGCTTTAATCGTTCCCAATGTGCGTAAGGATTAAAATAAGTGGGATTATTGGGAATAGCAGCCAACAAACTTGCTTGTGCGAGATTCAAATCACTGGCGGGGATGGAAAAATAAGTCTGCGCCGCAGCTTCCACACCATATATATTCCCTCCCATTGGCAAGCGATTGATATATGCACAGAGTATGTCATCTTTATTCATCCCTGCGACTAATCGCCAAGCTAGCCAAATTTCTTGCATTTTACCAGAGAAGTTACGCGGCACTGGTTCTAACATCCGCGCTAACTGCATAGTAATTGTGGAAGCACCAGAAACAATTCGTTTGGCGTGGATGGCTTCTTTGGTGGCGCGAACAACCGCTTTCATATCCAACGCGCCATGTTGGTAAAAGCTAGCATCTTCAGCCGCTAAAATTGCCTGAATAAACTGCGGCGAAACTTGATTTAAGGCAACCACTGATGTATGCTCTTGGTCGCGAGTTAGTAACGTCCCTAATGGTAAATTATTGCGATCGCTAAATTGCATTGCCAAGTGATTCTGGGCTATATCTGCTGCACGAATGGGTGCAAAATAAGGCAACAAACGCACCAACACACAGATTACCAGCACAGCCAGGATAATTTTAGCGTGCTTAATTCGTAAAATTCGTTTCATCACTGCCCAACCAAACTTACCTTAATTCTGACGCACCAATTACATCTACATCACTAAACATGTCAAACACTTAATAATTTATTTGTAATAACTTAGCAAACTTAAATCAATATTTATATCACATCAATTCTGCTTCAAAGTTAAGAATTGTAGTTATTTTTGGAACAACCATACTTAATTAGTTATCAATATAAATAAACTCTCCTCCAACTCTTCTTTGCGCCTCTGGGCCTGTGCGTGATTATTTTAAACTCCTAAAAAAATGCTTATCAAAACTTTAATCCAATATCTTCTAATTTTCACACTTTCACTAACCATATCAGCCTGTAACTTTCTTGGTATCACCTCAACCAAAGAACAACTCCCCACAGTCTCCCCCCTCACCCCCCCAAAACTCCCAGACTGGATTGAACAAATAAGCCCCATCACAGAAGCCAAACCCCTCAACCAAATCCGCATCCGCTTTAAAGAAGCCTTAATTCCCGTTGAAAATCTTGACAGTCCAGAACAACAAAAATTATTACAAAAATTTGCTCTTTGGCCGCCCTTACCAGGAGAATTTCGCTTTTTAACACCGCGTATGGTGGGATTCCAAGCCCAAAAAGCACTACCAAAAGCCACCCGATTACAAGTTACCTTAAAAGCCGGTTTAGCGGATTTAAAAAATCATCGTCTAGACAAAGATTTAGCTTGGACATTTAATACCGAATCTATCAACTTAACCAATTTACCAGGCGTCAATCCAATGGAAAAAGCCGACGCCGAACCCATAAATTTACAAGAAAAATTACAATTTACTTCCAACGTCGAATTAAATTTAAATTCCGTACAAGAACATTTACAGTTAATTCCCGAAGGTAAAAATCAAGGTGTAAGTTTCCAAGTCCAATTAAATAAAGAAGAAAAGCCATCGGCAGATGAAGAACCTTTAGAAAAATTTGACCCTTCCGCCCGGAATTGGATTTATAATATTACACCACAACAAAATCTGGAAAAAGCAACTCGTTATCGCTTAGTTTTTTCTCCAGGAATACTTCCCGCTTATGGCAATCTTCCCACAGAAAAAGAATTTGCTAGTAAATTAGCAACTTATTCGCCTTTGGCATTTAAGCAAATTAACTTTTACGGACAACCAGATGCAGGGGGAACTTACGGACGATTTATTAAAGGCAGTCCCCAGTTAGAATTTAACAACATTTTAGTTGCAGATTCCGCCAAACAAAATATTACCATCAATCCTGCACCAAAAGATATCGCCAGACTTCTCCAAGTCAGCGATGAAGATAAAATTGTGGGTATCAATCCTTATGCATTAGAACCAGCAAAAACCTATACAATTACGATTAACAGTAACCTCAAAGATAAATTTGGACAAACTTTAGGTAAACCGATAACCATTAAATATGATACCGGAGATTTAGCCGGGGATATCTGGGTTCCATCAGATTTAAATATTTTTCCCTCAGGTAAAGATTTACAGTTAAATATTAGTACGGTAAATTTACCAGAATCAAAATACAAAGCCGCTTATCGAGTAGTTAAACCCACAGATTTAGTTTATTTTAACTATAGTAATGATTTCTTACCCAAACCTGCTGAATGGCAAAGTTTCAAAGTATCAGGTAAGAAAAATCAATCAGTTGACGTTACCGTTCCTCTCAGAGAAAAAATCAATGCTGCTACAGGAATGTTAGCTTATGGAGTGCAAGCCCGCACCAATAAATATCAAGAAAACGGTAAGGAATTGTGGCGGGAACCTACTACCTATGGCATGGTTGAATTGACAAATTTGGGCGTATTCACTCAATGGTTTCCAGAATCAGGATTAATTCGCGTCAATCATCTTAATGATGGTTCGCCAGTGAAAGCAGCTAATATTGAAATTTATCAATCACAATTACAAGCAAAATCCCGTCCAGAACCCGTACCTTGTGCCACAGGTACAACTGATGACAATGGCACTTTTAGAGTTAATCGGGAACAATTACAGCAATGTAATTCAGAAAATCAAAGTTCTATAAAGTCACCCCAAGTATTAGTAATTGCCCGTGAAAATCAAGATTGGGCATTTGGCAGAACTGACGAATATAGCGGCGTTTATGGCTATGGCATTGATGCCGGTTGGCAAGATAATAAACCAGAATCGCGGGGGGTAATTTTTTCAGATAGACAGTTATATCAACCAGGGGAAAAAGCTTGGTTGACTGGTTTTGCCGATTATTTACAAAACGGTGTAATTGGGCAAGATAAAAATGCTGTTTATCAATTAACTCTCATAAATCCCGACGGACAAAAGATTAATTTAGGCACACAAACCACAAATGAATTTGGTACTTTTTCTTTAGAATTACCCATCCAAAAAAGTCAACGTTTGGGTTATTATACAATCCAGGGCAAAGGTAAAAACGGGCTAGAAATTTCCGGTGAATTTCGGGTAGCTGAGTTTAAACCACCGAACTTTAAAGTCGAACTCAATTTAGATAAAGAATTTGCTCTCATTGATGAAAAGGTGAATATTAATGCCAGCAGCAATTATTTATTTGGCGCACCAGTAGAAGGTGGAGAAGCGAAGTATTTTATCACTCGCCAACAAGCGAATTTTATTCCCAAAGGTTGGGAGGAATTTAGTTTTGGTAGACAATGGTTTTGGCCGGAAGAATCTCCCACTGTATCTAGCGATGTCTTGCAAACTAATACCCAATTAGATGCTAATGGTAAAACTAGCCAAACAGTAACCGTGGCTAAAGATTTGCCATATCCCATGACTTATCAAGTTGATGTCCAAGTTGCAGATGTTTCTAATCTTTCAGTAGCCAATTCTCAAACATTTACAGCCTTACCAAGTAATCGTTTGATTGGTTTAAAAAGCAATTTTATCGCTGATGCTGGTAAAGCTTTCCCCATTGAAGCCATTGTAACTGACCCTACAGGAAAAGCAATTACAGGTCAACGGCTACGGCTGGAATTACAACAAATAAAATACAGCAGTGTCACACAATTAGTGGAAGGTAGCCAGACACCAAAAAATCAAGTTGAATATCAAACAATCCAACAAGCAGAAATTACATCTGATAGTAATCCACAAATAGTAAATTTAACACCTTCTGAATCTGGTTCCTATCGCATTCGCGCAAATTTCACCGATGAAAAAAATGAATTAAGTGCCACCGATTTACAAATTTGGGCAACTGGAGAAAAACCAGTATTTTGGGGTACAAGAGAAAAAGATGTTTTAGAAGTGAAGCTAGATAAAAAAGAATTTAAACCAGGCGAAACTGCTACTGCATTAATTCAATCTCCCTACCCAGATGCAGAATTATATTTTGCTGTTATCAAAGACAAACCAATTTATCAGCAAATTACCAAAGTTCAAGGAGGCGCGCCACAAATTCAATTTCAAGTAACACCAGAAATGTTACCTAATGCAGCCGTGGAAGCTGTATTAGTCAGACAAGGTAAACCAATTAACCAAGTGGAAGCAGGAAGTTTAGATAACTTAGTGAAAATTGGTTTTACACCTTTTAAAGTTAACTTGGAAGATAAATATTTAAAACTGCAAGTTAAGCCACTGCAAGCATCATTAGAACCTGGTGCTGAGGAAACAGTACAACTAGAATTAAAAGACAACCAAGGAAACCCCACCAAAGGACAATTTACAGTCATGGTGGTGAATGAAGCAGTGTTACAACTTTCTGGTTATCGTCCGCCGAATTTGGTAGATACAGTTTATGCAGAACAACCGATTTCTACCCGTTTTAACGATAATCGACCAGATGTCATTTTACAACCGCAGGATGTAGCCAAACCAAAAGGTTGGGGTTATGGCGGTGGTTTTTCAAGTAGTGCAGCAAATACTCGCACCCGCACTGATTTTCAACCCTTGGCTTACTATAACGGTTCTATCCTCAGCGATGTTAATGGTAACGCACAGATAACCTTTAAATTACCGGATGACTTAACTACATGGCGGGTGATGGCTGTGGCCACTGATGGAAATCTGCGTTTCGGTAACGGCGATGCCACATTTATCAGCACCAAACCACTGCTAACTAATGCCATTTTGCCACAGTTTGCCCGTCCAGGCGATCGCCTTCTGGCTGGTTTATCCGTCACTAACAACACCGGGAACGCCGGAAATCTCTCAATTAATGGCGAAGTTGGCGGTACGGTGAAATTTGCCGAGAAAAACCCCACAACTACTGCTTTACAAACCACAGCTGAATCTACAACTCAAGCTTATCGGTTTCCAATGGTAGCTGATAGCGTCGGAGTCGGGAAAGTCCGCTTTACCACCAAGCTAAATAATACAGCCGCAGATGCTTTTGAAGTTCCTTTGGAAGTTAAGCCAATTGAAATTACAGAACAAGTTGTAGAAACTGGTGTAACTACAAAACAAGTAAAAATTCCCTTAAATGTTGATAAAAATACCTTCCCTGATGCGGGAGGTTTAAATATTCAATTGGCGAGTACTTTGATTCCCGAAATTAAAGCACCAGCGAAACAGGTTTTAGCAGATAATGATTTACCCTTTACAGAACCAGCAGCAAGTCAATTAATAATTGCAGCAAATCTCCAAACGATTACCCAAAAATACAATCAAAAATTTGCAGAATTTAATCCCAGCCAACAAGCAAATCAAGCAATTGAACAATTAGCAAAACTGCAAATTGCTGATGGTGGTTTTGCTGCTTTTCCCGGACAAGAAAAATCCGATCCTTGGGTTTCTGCTTATGCTGCTGAATCTTTGGTGAAAGCAAATCAGGCGTTTCCCAAATTAGTGGATGCGGGAATGTTGTCTCGCCTCAAAACTTATTTACAAAAAGTTTTAGCCAACCCCGGAGAATACGATTTTTGTAAACAACTACTATGTAAAAGACAACTGCAATTAAAAACTTTAATTGCTTTGTCAGAACTAGGTGAAAAGCGCAATACTTTCCTGGCAGATATTTACGAACAGCGCAATAATTTTGATGCAGTAACTCAAATTAAACTAGCGCGATATTTATCTCAATTCCCAGAATGGCAAGACGAATCTCAACAATTAGTAAATCAACTGCAACAAAATATCTATGAAACTGGACGCACAGCAGTTGTTAGTTTACCGACTAGTTGGGGATGGATGAATTCATCCACTGCAACCCAGGCGGAAGCTTTACGTTTATTCATTGCCAAACAAAGCAAGCCTGAAGTCATAGATAAATTGTTACAAAGTCTCCTTGCACTGCGACGCAATGGCACTTGGCAAACTGACTATAATAATGCCCAAGCTTTAACAGCTTTGGTAGATTATAGCCAACTACAACCCACACCACCGAATTTTGTTGCCACAGTACAGTTAGCTGGCAAAAAGTTAGGAGAAAATCGCTTTCAAGGCTATAAAAATCCTAGCTTAGAACTAAATTTACCCATGAATCAATTACCTCGTGGGCGTCACGATTTAACCCTACAAAAATCAGGGAATGGCAGCTTACATTATTTGGTTGCTTATAATTATCGCTTGCAAGGAAATCAACCGGGTAGATTTAATGGGTTACGCATAACACGAGAAATTAGTCAAGTTAATGAAGAGAAAGTTTTACAAAAAACAGGTCTTTATGCCTTGGATAAACCCTTAACTTTAGCCACCGGACAAGTGTTTGATATTGGTTTAGAAATTATCAGCGATCGCCCCGTAGACCATATAGTAATAAAAGACCCATTGCCAGCTGGTTTTGAAGCCGTAGACGCGAGTTTTCAAACTGCTACGGCCGCATTACAAGCAAAAGCCGATAGTTGGGAACTTGGGTTTAAGAATATTTATCGCGATCGCATTATCGCCTACGCCGACCATCTAGAACCAGGAGTTTACAGCTTGCATTATTTAGTCCGTTCTGTGACACCAGGGACATTTTCTTGGCCTGGTGCCCAAGTGCATTTACAATATGCACCAGAAGAATTTGGGCGCACTGCTGAATCTACATTGGTGGTTGAGGATAAGTCGTGACAACTTAAGATATAATATACTGTCCGCCTAATGACCCATAATAAAAACCTCTTTGCGTCCGCCGTACCCTTCTCTTCTCTACGAAACGCTACGGAACGGGAAGCAAGCTACACACAGCAGCAACCCCTTCGGTGTACCCCCCAAGCCGGCGCTTTGACTCAGCCGGATATGATAAGTAGGTCAACTTAATTAAACATAAAACAATGGTAGGGTGCGTTATCGCAAAGCGTAACGCACCTCAATTGCTATAGTACAGTCTACAGAGGTGCGTTAGCCTACGGCATAACACACCCTACTAGCGTGACAAGGCTAAAATAGTGCATTAATAAACTCTTGTGGGGTGGGCATCTTGCCCGCCCGGACGGGTGAGGACACCCATCCCACAATAAAATCTATTCCAACATTTAAGGCTTGACACGCCACTACATTTATTGACATCTACGTATGACGTTTTTTTAGGTTGAGCTACTTATCAAAGCAATTTCTAAGCTAACTGGGCTATTTCCTAGCTTAATTTTTCTACGTATATGTCATGTTCTCTATTAATAAAAACTTCTGATAATGCCTGATAAGCTTCTGTCCAAGCTGCTATCACCTCTTCTGTTGCTTGTGCTCCTAATACCTCACGCATAGCTTGGAGTAAACTTTCTCCTACAATCAGATATTGTTCTGGTTGGACAGATGTTTGTACATGACGTTGGGCAATTGTTTCCACCATTGATGTTAAAGCTGACAAGCGATC
Organism: Nostoc linckia z4; assembly: GCF_002608075.1. Classification (GTDB taxonomy): domain Bacteria; phylum Cyanobacteriota; class Cyanobacteriia; order Cyanobacteriales; family Nostocaceae; genus Nostoc; species Nostoc linckia. Next base: position 61,903 of record NZ_LAHA01000023.1, on the reverse strand, counting down.
GATTTGGCTAGCATAACCATAAATTGCTGTGGCTAATTTTATCGGCTGCGAACCATTTGCTTGAGCCGACATATCAAATTGCTTTTTAATATCTGGATGATTATGAAACATAATTTCATACATCCGAGTAGTAATTTGTTGACCGTTCTTTTTTAAAATAGGTGCAGTAGATTTAACTATATTGATTGTTTGTTGACTAATCATAGTTTTTTCACTCGCTTCATACTTTCGATTAACTTTAATTTAGGGGAGATTTTAATTGATAACTATGAGCTACCTCAAACAAGCAACTTAAAACTGCTGAAGATGATTTAACCAAGCTAAAATTATGATGCTTAGCATTGCCAAATCCATTAAACAGGGTAGCAGGAGGAATGCGATGAAAGCAGTGGTTATCCGTCGGTATGGCGACGCCCAGGTATTGCAGTATGAAGATGTGGAACAGCCAAAAATTCAGCCAACGCAGATACTTGTGAAAATTCGTGCCAGTAGCATTAACCCCATTGATTGGAAAATTCGCCAAGGAATGTTGAGTTTGCTTACAGGAAGCAAATTTCCCAAAATTCTTGGGTTTGATGTGGCGGGAGATGTGGTAGAAGTTGGTTCCCAAGTAACGCGTTTTAAACCAGGAGACGCTATTTATGGTAGTACTAGCTTTCCTGGGGGAGGTTATGCCGAATTTGCTGCTATTCCAGAAAACTTAGCCGTACTCAAACCCACGAATTTGTCTTATGAAGAAGCTGCGGCTATACCTTTAGCAGCGCTCACAAGCTTACAAGCGCTACGAGATGGCGGTAATATTCAAACAGGACAAAATGTTTTAGTTAATGGTGCTGCGGGCGGTGTAGGTACTTTTGCAGTGCAAATTGCCAAGGCTTTAGGGGCAGTGGTGACGGGGGTTAGCAGTTCTAGAAATTTGGATTTGGTGAAATCTTTGGGAGCAGACCGCGTAATTGATTATACGCAGCAAGATTTCACCGCAGATACAACGGAATACGATATTATCTTTGATGCAGTGGGTAAGCGATCGCTTTCTCAAACTAAAAAAGTCCTCAAACCCAATGGCATTTATATCACCACTTTACCAAGCGCGGAAACTGTTGTCCAGAGTGTGTTAACAGCGTTTCTTCCCGGTCAAAAAGCAAAATTAGTGTTAGAAAAACCCAACGCTAAAGACTTGGTCGATCTCAAAGAATTAATTGAAGCTGGTAAAATTCGTCCAGTAATCGATCGCACATTTCCCTTACAAGACTTAGCAGCAGCTCATAGCTACAGCGAAAGCGGACGTGCAGCTGGGAAAATAGCGATCGCCGTTGCTAGTTGATTACCAGCGAACATCAATAGACTTCTAAGAGAAGTCGGGAAAAGGGGAAAGGGAAAGGGGGAAAGGTTTGGTATTTTCCCTTTCCCCGGTTGGTGAGCTTGTCGAACCATTAACCTTTTCCCACAAGAGTCCTTTTTGCACTCTTGTCTAATCTAGAGACGTTTGCTACGTCTCTACTGTAGTTAAGGTTTGTACGAAAGCTTATAGATAGTGCCGCTGTAGTCATCCGAAATGAACAAATTACCTTGGTTATCGACTGCCATATCCACCGGTCGCCCCCAAACTTCTTCTGTTCCTGGAACTAGCCAGCCACTAACTAAATCCATCTGATTCCCTGGAGTCTTTGTTGTACTGTTCCAAGGAAAGTAAACTACCTTGTAGCCTGTTTTCTTCTGCCGATTCCACGAACCGTGCAGCCCCACCACTACCCCATTTGAGTACAAGCCAGGAAAGTTAGTATTTTGTAAGAATGTTAGTCCCAAGGGAGCTGAATGGGCTTGAATACCCTTGGTAATCCTATCCATTGCATAGCAATTAACACGTCCATCAGAATTGTATTGATAGTCGCGGTCAAAGGGCATATTATTCATGCCACTTGCAGTATCAGGATTGGAATTGCAGAATGGCCAACCGTAGTTACCAGCATCTCGGACTCGCGTAAATACTTCTGGTGGATGATTATCTACATAGGAGGGAATCAACTTACCGTAATTGCCAGTACTATCTTTGAAGGGATAGCGGATGTTGTCTCGATTATTATTAACAACCCAAAGGTCATTTGTATTAGGTAAAAATGCTAATCCTTCGGCATTACGCAAACCTTGGGCAAAAAGGCGGCGATTGGTTCCATTGGCGTTGTATTGGTAAATCGCACCACGTTTTGGATTACTCACAGTATCTGATACGCAGGCATTACAGGTAGAAGCAATTGACACGTACAATTTATGGTTGCTATCGAGTGCGATATTTTTCAGCTCGTGACCATACGCGCCTTTGAGTTCGCTTGTGCTGCTGTCTGGTAAACCACTGACAACAATTTGACGATTTTTAGCAGTTCTGTCTCCATAGGTATAGGTGAAACGGTTGATTTGATGAGTCTCAGAGATATAGACGTATGTGGTGCTGTTAATCTTGTGAAATACAATGTCGTGTGGTCTGCGTAAACCTGTGACAAAGTTAGAAATAATTGGGTCTTTGCTGCCATTGGGCCGGACAATTAACACTTTACCGGTATTCGGCTGTGATACTAAAAGATCCCCATTGGGAGCAACTGCCATGAACCGAGCTTTGGGAATACGAGTATAAACAGAGATGGAAAACTTAGGCGGTACTTTTAAGTAACGGTTTGTATTAAAAGGCGAATATCTCATCGTAGTGGGCACGTTCACCTTAGTATTCACAGACGCAGCTTGCGGATCAGCTAACGCCACTTTGGGAACAACCTCTAAAGACATCAAACTAGTAACTGAGATACTCAAACCAACTAGGGATGCAGATAATATCTGTCCAAGCCTATGTCTTGGATTTACGTTGAAGATAAACATTTTTCTAGCCTCGTAGGGAACTACGTCACACACAACTCTCGACTAGCCAATATTTTCCGAGAGTCCGAACACAGAGTAATCACGTGTAGTAGTTTTTGAAAACACTTCGTTAAATATCTTTATATTTTTATTTTTCGTTATTCATCAAAAAATCATTGATTAAAGTTACAACGTGTTACATAAAAATTCAGTATAGATTTTAAGGATAAAGCCATATACAGAGAGAGTTATAACCTTTTCCTCTATTTGCTGCTGTATAAAGAAAGATATAGCGATCGCTCCCTCAATTCCCAAAAATCTTTCAATATAAAACTGTATTTATTAATACGTTAATTATTTTAATCTAGTAAAATTCACTTAATAAGCGATCGCACATATCCCCAACAACAATTAGCGATGGTTCATAGTCATAGGGAAAGAGTGTGCAGTGGACAATTACCAGAATCCGCCCAATCAAAGTTAGAACACTTCACAGACAAGGAGACAAGGGAAATAAAGAAAGCAGCAGCAGCAGGGGACGAATAACTCCCAACTCCCAACTCCTCACTCCCAACTCCCAACTCCCAACTCCTCACTCCCAACTCCTCACTCCTCACTCCTCACTCCAAACTCCTAACTCCCAATAATTCATATTATTTAAACTGACACAGTAACACGCAGAGATTTTAAGGTTTTTGCTCAAATTGTTTAATGCGGTTTAGAGCATCTTGATATTCCTTTTCTTTTCCTTGCTGTTTATACAAATCGGCAGATTGGCGAAAATCTTCAATTGCAGCTTGCCGATCTCCTAAATTAGAGTGAGCTAAACCGCGATTGTAGTAAGCATTTCCATAGTTGGGATTAATTTTGATAGCTTGGGTATAATCTGCAATTGCAGTTTGATTATCTCCTAAATCATAGCGAGCTAAACCGCGATTGTAGTAAGCTAGCGCATAATTTGGATTAAATTTGATGGCTTGAGTATAATCTTCAATTGCAGCTTGTTTATCTCCTAAATCATAGCGAGTTACACCCCGGTTGTAGTAAGGTAGTGCATAACTCGGATTAATTTTAATGGCTTGGTTATAATCTTCAATTGCTGCTTGAGTATTTCCTAACTCAGAGCGAATTAAACCCCGGTTGATGAATGCTTCTGCATAGTTGGGATTAATTTTAATGGCTTGGTTATAATCTTCAATTGCTGCTTGCCTATCTCCTAAAGTAGAGTGAGATAAACCACGATTGTAGTAAGTTAGTGCATAGTTGGGATTAATTTTGATGGCTTGGTTATAATCTTCAATGGCTGCTTGATTATCTCCTAACTCAGAGCGAATTAAACCACGGTTGATAAATGCTTGTGTATAGTTAGGATTAAATTTGATGGCTTGGTTATAATCTTCAAGTGCAGTTTGATTATCTCCTAAATTAGAGCGAGCTAAACCGCGATTGTAGTAAGCATCTGCATAATTGGGATTAATTTTGATAGCTTGGTTATAATCTTCAATTGCACCAGAAAAATCTTTGTTATTGTATTTTTCTAATCCTTCTTTATAGTAACTCTCAGCACTTTTTTGTTCTATTCTGAGTAGATTTGTTATTCCTAGTAAATGAACAGTACCAACACCCATTAATACAACTAACGGAATCAGAAAAAGATATATAGGAATAGGTTTTTTTTGACTGATTGATGGCGTAAATACAGGTGCAACAGGTATAGTTACTGGTATTGTTTCTGAATTTAACGCTTGTAAAACTTCTTCAGCCGATTGATAACGGCGTTGGTATTCTTCTTGCAACAATCTATCCAGTATCCGCCCCAATTCTTGACTTACTGGTTGTTGCAAATATTGTCGCCAATTAGTAACCCAACCATAACCTTGTCTTTGCCAAAGTTCCCAAGGGTGAATTCCACTCAACAGGTGAAAGCAAGTTGCACCGACACCATATAAATCACTGGCTGGGTAAGCTTCACCACCTTGCATTTGTTCCAGTGACGCATAACCAAAAGAGCCGATGGTTGTTCCTATTTGCGTTATCACCGTTGCAGTCAGTTGCTTGGATGCACCAAAGTCAATTAGTACCAATTTTCCATCGCTGCGACGAATGATATTCTCTGGCTTGATATCCCGGTGAATAACTTTGTGTTGATGAACTGTTTTGAGAATATCTAACAAATCCAGTAATAATTGTTTTATTTTTTGCTCGTTGAAATTTCCCTGCTGTTGCAATTCTGTCAATAAATTCTGTCCGTCGATAAACTCCTGCACCAAATACAGGTGATTATCTTCCTTAAAATAAGCTAACAGCGTGGGAATTTGAGAATGTTTTCCTAACTGTTGCAGTCGCTTTGCTTCTTGCTCAAATAGTTCTGTGGCTTTGTTGAGTGCATCTGTACCCTGCATTTGCGGTGCAAACTGCTTGATGACACAATGCTCCTGAAGTTTATCGATATCTTCTGCTAAATAAGTTTTACCAAATCCCCCGCCACCTAATGATTTAATTGGGCGATAGCGGTTTCTCAGCACTACCAACCTTGTACCGCATTTGGAGCAAAACAGGGTGCCATCGGGATTGGGCGGATTGTGGCAAACTGGATTTAGGCAGCAGGTCATAAACTATGCTTCTGTGGGGAAATGTATCTATTATGGCTTAAGCACAACCCACTGTTTATATAGCAATCCGATTTGATTTGTGAACTTACTTGTGAAACTCCAAGGCAACTTGGCGGGGAAAAGGGGAAGGGGGAAAGGGAAAAGGTTTTTTCTTCCTTCCCCTTTTCCCTTTAACCTTTACCCAATCTCCACCCACAATAGCGGATTACTTACCATCATCCCTCTTTTTTCCCTTTCCCTTTAACCTTTACCCAACTCAACCTCCGTCTAACATTTTTGGGTTGGCAGACTACTAGCTTCACAATAATTAAATAGGAGTCCTGTAAGAAACGCAAAATTAAGGTTTATTTCGACAATAAGTCTGAAATTTGGAAATATTACTCTAGCTGGTGTATATACTCGTAATCAAAATCTCAACAGACGCGAGTATTATGCTGGATTTGTTAGCTATTTGGGGTGTGACTCAAGCTGCTGGGTTGATTTTTAAACCCATTCTCGAAGACTTAGCCAGAGATGCTGCGAAAGATTGGGCTAAAGATTTATTAAAAGGCATCCCCGGCAAGATTTTTCAGAAACTTCAGAAAGAAGATATAGAAATTGCTGCGGGGAAAGCATTAAAGGAATTTTTACAACTGGTGCAGCAGCAGTTAAAGGTTCGTTGCAAACTTAGTGAAACTGAAATTAAAAATTATACCAAAGACCTCAAAAAATTTATCAGCGATAAGTTAGTTATAGAAATTTTGGGCAAGGCTTTTGATATTAACTGTGAATCTTTAGACGCTAAAAAGCTGGAAGAAAGTTGGAAGAGACTGCAACTACAACCTCTACCACCTAAGTTTAATTGGCAATCTATTACGGAACAGTATTTGACACAAGTCCAAGAACTGCTTTTAGATTCCCAAGAATTACACCATATCTTACAATTACAAAAATTATCTAGCATTGAAACAAATATCAAACAACTTTCTGGTGTTACTCCAGATTTTAATTTAATTAAATATCAAGAAGGAATTCTAGAACGTTATGGCAATGTTAAATTAGATAGCTTAGATACTAGCGGCTATGCCTATAACGAACTGAAATTATGGCGGATTTTCACGGCTCAAAATGTCCGGGAAACTCATCAAGTTTTACCACAAGTTCACGAACTGCCGAAAGAACATCTTAGAAGGCTGCGAGAAAGCGACCAAGTAGAAGCAGAAATTGAATTAGCAGAATTAGAACGCCACAAACGAGTTTATTTTGAACAGCCGATATTTTGTGTTTTAGATGTTGTCAATAAAAAGCAAGATTATAAATATATTGTGATTTTGGGCGACCCTGGTTCTGGGAAGTCTACTTTGTTGCAATTTCTCGCTTTGAATTGGGCACAGTCACCGCTAGATAATGCGATATCTTTACCAATTCCCTTGCTCATTGAGTTACGCACTTATATGCGGCGACGGGAAGATAAAGAGTGCAAGAATTTTATCGAGTTTTTTCATCAATGTAGCGGTGCAATTACTCATCTCAATCAACTTGAATTAGATGAACAATTAAAAGCTGGTAATGCCTTGGTGATGTTTGATGGTTTAGATGAAGTCTTTGACCAAGGTCAGCGAGAAGATGTCATTACTGATATTCATCGCTTTACTAATGACTATCCCAACGTGCAGGTAATTGTCACTTCTCGGATTATTGGCTATAAACCCCAACGATTGCGCGATGCTGAGTTTCGCCACTTTATTTTACAAGATTTAGACTCAGAACAAATTCAGGATTTTATCAACCGTTGGCATGAGTTAACTTTTTCTGATGCAGCAGAAAAAGTGAGAAAACGGGAACGGTTGCAAAGAGGAATTGCAGCTTCCAAAGCTATTGCAGAATTGGCGGGTAATCCTTTGTTGTTGACGATGATGGCAATTTTGAATCGCAATCAAGAACTGCCAAGAGATAGAGCCGAACTTTATAATCAAGCTTCGCGGGTACTGCTACATCAATGGGATGTGGAACGCGCTTTGACAGAAGATAACAGGTTAGATCCGAAGACGATTGATTATAAAGATAAACAAGCGATGCTGCGTCAGGTTGCTTATCAGATGCAGACAGGTGAGAAAGGTTTGGCAGGGAATTTAATTAATGAAAATGATTTAGTCAAAGTTCTGATTGATTATCTCAAAACCATAGAATTTGATAAACCCAGAGAAGTAGCGCGGGTGATGATTAATCAACTGCGGACTCGCAACTTTATGTTATGTTTCCTGGGTGCGGATTATTATGCTTTTGTGCATCGGACATTTTTAGAATATTTCTGTGCTTGGGAGTTTGTCTGGCAGTTTAAAGAAACGCAAACGCTGAGTATTGAGGAACTGAAGAATGAGGTTTTTGGCAAACACTGGCAAGATGAAAGTTGGCATGAAGTTTTGCTGTTAATTGCAGGAATGATTGAGCCAAGATTTGTTGGTGAAATTCTGGAATATTTAATGGCGCAAGATGGCGAAGAGGAAAAGTTTGTCAATCTCTTTTTAGCGGCTAAGTGTCTTGTAGAACTGAGAAATCGTTCAGTGATTGCGTCAATAGCGAATAAATTACTTGACAAGCTTAAAGACTTAACTAAATATGACCTCTGGTATTATTACAACCCCCGGCTATATAAAGAAACAAAGCTAGTTCGAGAAATTCGCACTCAAGCAGTTACAGCAATTGCATCTACCTGGCAAGAATCTCTCGTCACCAAATCCTTCCTCAAAGAACGCGCTACCCAGGATGATGACAACGATGTGCGAAGTGCAGCAGTCAAAGAATTAGCCAAAAACTTCAAAGATGACCCCGACACCAAAATTTGGCTCAAAGAACGCGCTACCCAGGATGATAATGAATATGTGGGATATGCAGCAGTCAAAGAATTAGCCAACAACTTCAAAGATGACCCCGACACCAAAATCTGGCTCAAACACCGTTCTACTCAGGATGATAAGGAATATGTGCGATGTTCAGCAGTCCGAGGATTAGCTAAGAACTTCAAAGATGACCCCGACACCAAATCCATCCTCAAACAACGCGCTACCCAGGATGATGACTGGGATGTGCGGCGTGCAGCAGTCCATGAATTAGCCAAGAACTTCAAAGATGACCCCGAAACCAAATCCTTCCTTAAACAACGCGCTACCCAAGATGATAACTGGAAGGTGCGACGTGGAGCAGTCCAAGAATTAGCCAAGAACTTCAAAGATGACCCCGAAACCAAAACCTGGTTCAAAGAACGCGTTGCCCAGGATGATAACTGGGATGTGCGAGATACAGCAGTCGAAGAATTAGCCGACAACTTCAAAGATGACCCGGACACCAAATCTATCCTCAAACAACGCGCTACTGAGGATGATAACAACAATGTGAAATATACAGCAGTCCGAGTATTAGCCAAGAACTTCAAAGATGACCCCGACACCAAAACCTGGCTCAAAGAACGCGCTACCCAGGATGATAACGACGAGGTGCGACGTGCAGCAGTCGAAGGATTAGCCGACAACTTCAAAGATGATCCTGACACCAAATCCATCCTCAAACAACGCGCTACCCAGGATGATAACGACGAGGTACGACGTGCAGCAGTCCAAGGATTAGCCGACAACTTCAAAGATGACCCCGACACCAAATCCATCCTCAAACAACGCGCCAAGGATGATAACTGGGTTGTGCGAGATGCAGCAGTCGAAGGATTAGCCAACAACTTCAAAGATGACCTCGAAACCAAAACCTTCCTCAAACAACGCGCTACCCAGGATGATAACTATAATGTGCGAGGTGCAGCAGTCCAAGAATTAGCTAAGCACTTTAAATATCAGCTTGAGTTGTTTGAAATTTACTACCACTGCGCTGTTAATGACCCCTTTAAGGATAGCCATGAGCCTTTCTTTAAACCCAATCCTCGGCGCATTGCACTTGAGATAATTATCAAGCAATTTCCTCAGCATGACCAGACTTTACCACTGTTGCGCGACAGAGCAGAGAATGACCCAGATGAGCAAGTGCGGGAATTTGCTCAGAAGAAGTTGGCAGAATTAGAGAAGTAAAAGAGTGGTGATACCAATTCTGTATGAAGATGCACCAAACTATATGAGGAACAAACCGCAAAGGGCGCATTCGCGCAGCGTCTCGTCAGAGAAGGACACAAAGAAAGAAAGAAAGAAAGAAAGAAAGAAAGAAAGAAAGAAAGAAAGAAAGAAAGAAAATTTGGCGCAGCCTCACAAAGAAATGGTATGAAAATATGAAAATTCGGTCTGATGTATAGAAGCCCTGGCGAATGAAATTCGCGGCTATACAGACAAAACCCACACTTCGAGTGAACTTCAGTGGCCGCCTCCGTGGGTTTCAAATTCTTTGAGTCGGCGCAGGCGAATTTGTTTTGTGTAGCTGCGATTTCTAATCGCTTGGTATATTTGGTATTGCTCATCGACGAGAAGCTTATAAATTGCTTGAGAGTGCGTTCAAATTCTTTCTTGTTGTGCTACTTCTTGGACTTGTGCAAGATCTAAATCTAAAGCCTGTGCTATCTGTTCTACAGTTAAACCCAATGCTAAAAGCTTAGGTACAGCTTCTAATTTTGCTTGTATGCGTCCTTTTTGTTCACCTTCTTCTCTAGCTTCTTGATAAACCCGCGTTTGCTTCAATTCACTTAATCCAAACATTGCTTCTATCTCCTTTTGACTCATCTGCGGAAATTTGTAAACTAAGATTGTCTCTATTAATTCTAGTAATTGTTTTTGTGGTAGTTGCAAATCTACCGCTTGCTGTGTACGGTTGATTAATTCTCTGGCGGTACTAATGGCTGTATCTTCGTGTTCAATGATTAATTTTATCGTAGCAATTCCTATCGGCAAGGATGCAGTTGAGCCTAATTCATCTAAGTAAATTACACGAATACGCTGGCTGTGAAAAAATTCTATGAAATCTTCTTTCTCACCTATATCGATATCTGAGGTTGGATAAATCACTACTCCTCGCCAAGGATTTTTACGTTGATTTTGGCGTAAGTATAAAGAAATTTCTGAAATCAAGCGCAAGTAAATTTCTGCATCTGGTTGAAATTGAACTTCCACAAAATAAATCGGACTTTTTTCATCTGGGATGGGAAGAAATACACCGTCGATTCTAAAAGCTGTTTGTTTGATTTCAACTGAAGCAAATTGATAGATGTTGGCAGTTTCGGGAGGGTTACCAATTAGTTCAAAGAAGATGCTAGGAAATTCTTGAAATAGGCGATAAAATATGCTGTCGGTTTTCACGCAGAGGTTTCAGCAGATGTTTGACTATGCTGATTTTACCAATAGCAGGCAATAGGCAAATAAAGTCTGTTGGCATTGGGTTTCTTACAATTAAAATATCCCCGTGTCACTGTGTCCCCGCGTGGGTGCGTCGGTCTAAACAATAAGTTTTCAAGTAAACTCGATATAATGTGCGATCGCTCTTACTAATGGGAATTATATACTTAGCAAATTTTGCTACTTCACCATCTTCATTCCCAAGGTAAATATACGATGGCTTCTCAAAATATTACAGGCTCGCTTTCGGCACAAGATATCCAAGAAATTAAAGTCGCGCTACAAAAAATCGAACAGAAGCTTCCTTTTTTAGTCACTCTCAGTCCTGATGAACGGCGCAAGTTAGTCAAAATGGGTGATAAAAGCCTCGCTTTTGTCAACAATAGCATTACGGCTGCTCAATCTAACCGGGAAATTCTACCAGCCACTTTTGATGTTGATGAACTTGTTCGGGATTATCAATTAGCGACTGCGTTGACTGAGCTTTTAGTTTCTATACAGCAACTTAGCGAACAAGTAGATGATACCCTAATGGCTGTCGGTAGTGAAGCTATGACTGGCAGTTTAACTGTTTATGATTACGTCAAGACTGCATCAAAAAAGACTCCAGGGTTAAAGGTTGTCGCTGAACAGTTAGGCGAACGGTTTAAGGCTATCAAAGGTAGACCTAATAAAGTTGCGTCTGGTTCTTAAAAAATTAAATTAACTTGCACAAGAATAAACTACTGTAGGGGCGCATAGCTGTACGCCCCTACGATATTTTAATTTTTAAAGGTGTATTTTATTGAATTGAAAATCGCTGTAATGGTTGTTAATGAGGCTCTGAACTCCATTAATGAGTATTTGAACTCCGTTAATGAGTATTTGAACTCCATTAATGAGGCTTTGAACTCCGTTAATGAGTATTTGAACTCCATTAATGAGTATTTGAACTCCATTAATGAGGCTTTGAACTCCGTTAATGAGGCTTTGAACTCCATTAATGAGTATTTAAACTCCATTAATGAGGCTTTGAACTCCGTTAATGAGTATTTGAACTCCATTAAGGGATTAGCAAGAAATAAATTATTCAATCTTGTGGGGTGGACATCTTGTCCGCCCTTCTTTACGGGCGGGCGAGACGCCCACCCCACAAGAAAAGTTGAATATTTTTCTATTTGTAAGTTTTTTAATGAGTCTTTAAAAGTTTTGTGGCTAGGTTAGCATGGCTTTACGCCTCTACAGCAATTAGTTATTGTTCAACTGCTATGAGAATATTTACTTATTATACAGTTCTGAAATTTTGTGTTGGCTATTCCCACACATCTATATAATAAGAAAACATCTCTGATGAGCGATAGCGATATTTGAAAACGTATATATACATACAGACAGCAAATCATAAAAGAAAATAAAGAAACTTGTTTTTTATTGAGGCAAATATTAAGATACTAATAGTAATACGAGATACAGAAATTTGACTTTTATCCTTATCTAAGGTAGATTTGAGTGCATTTGAGTACAGCTTAATAAATCTCAAAATATAGTGCATAAATCTTTGTAAAGTCTTACAAGTAAAGTTTCTTGTAGCGAGTACAGAAAATCTTAAACCCTGCCCTAAAAATACCAGTACCCCTATCATTAAATACTAGTACCCCTACCCCAAGAGAAATTTTTAATTGATTTGAGGTGGGGGTTTTGGTGTTTGAGTACAACCTTAATAAATCCAATAAATCCAATCAACATTGGGTTCGCTAGGGAGTTGGAAGTGGCCTGATATAAGCATAAAAATAGCACATGGCTCTTTTAACCAGATAGACACTAGCGATGCAACAGTCTTTAGACAGAATTACGAATCCTCAAACTTTGAAAATACAGGATTCAAAACAGAAATCCTTGCTCAAGACATTACTCTCTGGAGATTTTTTTGAGCCATTATTGAGTGATTTTCGCATTATCTTTGAGCGCGATCCAGCTGCACGCAATTGGTTAGAAGTTGTGTTTTGCTATCCTGGGTTGCACGCATTGTGTTTGCATCGTCTTGCTCACTGGTTACATTGTCGAAGAGTAGCTTTTATTCCCCGTTTAATTTCTCACTTGGGACGATTTTTAACCGGAATTGAAATTCATCCAGGTGCAGAGATTGGGAAGGGTGTATTCATCGACCACGGAATGGGAGTTGTGATTGGCGAAACTGCGATTGTGGGAGACTATACGCTGATTTATCAAGGCGTCACCCTTGGCGGAACTGGTAAAGAAAGCGGTAAGCGTCATCCCACAGTGGGTAAAAATGTTGTGGTGGGTGCGGGTGCGAAGGTTTTGGGTAATCTGCAAATTGGCGATCGCGTCCGGATTGGCGCGGGTTCCATTGTTTTGCGGAATGTACCCAGCGATTGTACTGTGGTGGGAGTTCCCGGCCGAATTATTTCTCGCGATGGAAACGCCAGCGTTTCTCCTTTAGAACATGGAAAGCTACCCGATGTAGAAGCAAGCGTGATTCGTTCTTTGCTTTCGCGCATCGAACAACTGGAAAAACAACTGCAAACTTTAAGACAGGAGTTAGGAGTTAGGAGGTAGGAGTTAGAAGTTAGGAGTTAAGAGTTAGGGGTTAGGAGTTAGTAATTATTCTGTCCGATCTCCCACTCTGCGGGTTCGCGCTAGCGTCTCTCAAAGAGAAGCTCAAGTTACATCCTTCTCATCTTCCTTATCCCCTTTTGCCACTATGAAAAAATTAAATCCTTCACAAATTAATTCCGAGCCTTCAGGCGAACAAGTTTTGCAGATTCCTTTGAGCGATCGCTGGCGAATTTATCACCGTTTGCAAGAATTAAAAATTCAAAGTTCCTGTCTTCCGGATGGTTCTTTACGGGTGCAAGTCAATAATTTGCTAGAAGGGATTCTAATTCGCAGTACGGTTATGCAATTTCTCGCTTCTCGTCACGAATTAGTCGAGTGGTTAGAGCGTTGCTGGCAATATAAGTGATGAGTGTTAAGTCATAAATATTGTTGACAAACATTATCTAGACCAATAAGCTATGAGGCTTTTAAATTGCACAGTTATTTTCTAAGTTTGTTGACCCCTAACCATTCACTGTCAACAGTTAACAACCAAGAGCAAAAGATGTGCAAGGTCAAATCTACTAGAGCTTATTAATCTTGAATTCATCACACAAGCATAGCTCTTTGCAGGGATGCATAAATATTGAATAGGTTTAGAAGTTGAAGTTACTGTCTGCTAGCAAATTCTATTGCAAACTGAGAAGAATTCCTACTGCATGGCGGAAGTAAAGGAGAATTCAGAATTCAGAATTCAGGAGTCAGGAGTCACGAAAAACTTTCTGTTTCTCTTCTGTCCCATGCCCAATGACGCCACTTGCTCCACTTGGGGAGACCCCAAGACCGCAGTGGCTCCCCAATGCCCCATCCCCCATGCCCAAGCTAGGAATTTTTAATTCTTTTCCAACTGAAGAAATTGAAAGTTCAACTATGTCAACTCGTAACCGAGATATTCAACTCATCAAATTTTTACACCATGAACTTGAACTTTCAAATGCTGATATTGCTGTAGCGCTACGACACCGTGAGTTAAACAATGGCCCGTTACCGATGCTTCTCTGGCAGTATGGTTTAGTTAACTTAGACCAGTTAGGAAAAATTTTTGACTGGTTAGCAGAACAAAGTTAACTAATTTGTAACTGAGAATTCATGATTGAGAATTCAGAATTCTTTTTTACTGAGATTAAACTACACACCAATGCTATAAAAAATATGAGGTTCCTGAGATGATTACTACATTAATTGCTGGGTTCTGTATGTTAATTTTTTCCGGGCTTGCTAATAGCTATATTAGTTATTTACTACTTGAACAATTTACAACTGACATCGGTAAAAAAGATTAGTAAATTATACCAATTTTTAGTTCTTTGTCATACAGATGTGATATTGCTAAATGAGCAATAATTGAGGATCATGTATCCTGCTTATGTATTGTGATATTTTTAGCATTTACCATCACTAAGAATTGTAGAGAGAAAGGATATTGAGAATACTTCCAAGAGAGGGATATTTGCAATGAATCAAATCATAATTAATGACACTACATTGCGTGATGGTGAACAAGCGGCGGGTGTTGCTTTCAACTTAAAAGAAAAAGTAGCGATCGCCAAGTTTCTCGATGCCATTGGTATCCCTGAATTAGAAGTGGGGATACCAGCAATGGGTGGTGAAGAAACACAAGCGATTGCTGCAATTTCTGACTTGGGTTTGCAAGCAAAACTGTTGGGATGGAACCGCGCTGTAATCTCAGATATTAAGGCTTCCATCGCCTGCGGTCTCAACCGAGTCCATATTGCCATCCCCGTCTCTGGTATTCAAATTGCCACTAAATTTCATGGTCAGTGGCGGATAAGTTTACAAAAACTCAAAGATTCCATCAGCTTTGCTGTCGATCGCGGTCTTTGGGTAGCAGTGGGAGGAGAAGATTCTTCTAGAGCTGATGAAAGTTTCCTGTTGGATGTAGCACTTTCCGCCCAAGAATGGGGTGCATCTCGCTTCCGCTTCTGCGACACCGTAGGAGTTCTCGATCCCTTCACCACTTACACAAAGGTGAAGCAACTCGTTTCGGCTTTGACAATTCCTCTGGAAATTCACACCCACAATGATTTTGGTTTAGCAACCGCCAACGCCTTGGCGGGGATCAAAGCCGGAGCCACATCTGTGAATACCACAGTCAACGGCTTGGGTGAAAGAGCGGGAAATGCAGCCTTAGAAGAAGTTGTTATGGCCATCAAACGCATCTATGGCGTTGATTTAGGCATTGACACATCTCATTTGCTGGGACTGTCTCAACTAGTTGCTTCTGCATCCGGCGCTGAAGTACCACCTTGGAAAGCGATCGTTGGGGAAAACACCTTCGCCCACGAATCCGGAATCCATGCTCACGGCGTCCTGCACAATCCCCTCACCTACGAACCATTTGCCCCCGAAGAAGTCGGTTGCGAACGCCGCTTAGTAGTGGGTAAACATTCTGGAAGACATTCTGTTTCCAACTTACTACAACAGCATGGAATTTTCTTGAACCCACAAGAAACCCAATCAGTTTTAGATGCAGTGCGCCATCAGTCAGTAAAGAAAAAACGTAGTTTAACCACAGAAGAAGTCTTAAATTTGGCCAGAGAACAGAGGTATTCTCATGCAACGTGATGAATTAGAGTTAGACTTACCACCTGCTTTTGAAATTGGTGAAAAAGTCAGACTTCGCAAACTAATTAAAAACGATGGTACCTTTCCTGGTAAAGAAATCGGCCAAGTTTTAGCTAAGAAAGGAGATATCGGCTACATAGCAAGTATAGGCACATATTTGCAGAGTTCCTATATATATGCTGTGCATTTCATAGAAACAGGGATTGTCGTCGGCTGTAAGAAAAAAGAACTAGAATCTGTTGAGGAGTCTCATGAAAGTAATGTTACGCGTGAATGATGCCGGCACTTTAGTAGTCTACGTTGCTAAAAAAGACCTGGAAGAAGAAGTAGTCAAACAAACTGATGGCAGCGAAGGTAAGATTTTGACCTTAGCAAATGGCTGGGAATTAGAATTTCGTGAATTACCAGATGTAGCCAATCTACCGCAAACTGTGGAAGCAAAACGCCTCGCGTAAGAGGCAGGGGACTGGGGGAGACAAGGGGGACAAGGGGACAAGGTAGCAATCTTTCTCCCTCTCCCTTGTCTACCTTGTCTACCTTGTCCTTTTTCCATGCCCAATTACTTTTAATCAATCATGGGTAGAAAGTATTTTACGTTATCAGAATTGAACCTTGAAGGACAGTTTTTAGGTTTTGTTGGTGCAGAACCCAAAAAATATAAATATTTGCAACTGGCAGTTTCAGATGGAACTATGGAAATTAAATTGCCAAAAGAGTTGCGTCGTCCTCTGAGTTTGTTGTTAGTTCCTGGTGAAGAAATTCGCGTTTTTGCTTATAGTGAGTTAGACTCGCACACAGGTGAAATTAAAATCAAAGCCTGTCAAGTCACGCCAATTGGTACTTGTCCAATTCAAAATTTGCCACTCACACCAAAAGCCAAAATTATGGTGTGTCAAAAGTCCGGTTGTCTCAAACGTGGCGGTAAAGGCTTATTATCAGAATTAGAAAAAACTTTGTGCGATCGCGGTTTGTTAGACAAAGTTACCATCGAACATACCAGTTGCCAAAAATGTTGCAGCAGCGCTCCCAACTGTGTTTTACAGCTTGGTAAAAAGAAATATAAGAACATTCATCCAGAAGCGATCGCATCTTTGCTAGAAACTCATTTAGAGACTTCCAAAGAATAAAAGGCGTTGCTGATCAGAGTATGAATTGACATTTTTGATATAACTACATGCTTGGATGAAAGCAAAACCCCGGTCAGGAATCGACGCCGGGCACTGGCACGTCGAAGCAGTTCAAAACCATTGCGATGAGAGAGTAACCGCCGATCAAAAACACAAGTTCGCCGACTCCATCCCGGCCCAACAATTCCGTTGCGCGTTCATAGGTAGAGGCTGGCAAGATGTGTCCGGCAACCAACGCCCGTGCAACATCGTGGGCGATGGCTTCTTCGTTGCTCAGATCCGTAGGCCGTCCACCAGCCGCCAATGTCGCAACTTGAGAGGGCGACAGGCCAACTTCCGCAGCCGTGATTTCGTGCGCGTAGAGTTCGTAGCGGGCGCTATAGGCTCCGCCGACGGTCAGGATTGCTACCTCGCGGACTGTTTTGGGGAGGCACGCCTCGGCCGCGAGTGCCCTTTGGAGCAGCATGGCTGGCACACCGAACTTCGGGAAGTGCAGCATAGCCGGGAACGGGCCGATCAATGCGCCCTGTTCGTTGAGGATGACGATCCGGCTCTGTTTTTGCGAGACCAAGCTGGCGATGCCGTCATGTACCTCGCGGAGTTGAGGACTCAGGTTTTCAGGAAGAATCGGAGGTAGACGCATGAAAGGCTCCTGTGAATCATAATCCGTCCGTGAACTGACCGTCGATCAGGATAAAGGCGACACGGCAGTTCTTGTTCGAGCGGTTCGCCCATGCATGATTGGTTCCGCGCTGGATCACGATGTCGCCCGCGTGGATGGTCGTCTCGCCGCGATCCACAACCAGCGTCAGTTCACCCTCTAGCACGATCGCGTAATCGATGGTCTGCGTGCGATGCATCAAAGGATGCGGAGCGCCTGCCTTGGATCGCGCGGCGTCAGCGCCACCCATCTCGCCAAATTTCTCGGCGGCTTCGGTCTCCGTCAACTTGCGAATCGCGTCGCCTTCAGGCGGGAAGTCCATGACGCGGATGCGTGTACCGCCCTTGGGAGGAGCCAGCACCAAGCCGCTTTCGGCAGGCTCACCGGACTGCCGATCGATGATGGCGGGTGTTTCGCGAGTGCTCCACACTTCAAAGAAAGTTGGGCCACCTGGGCCACCCACTTGTTGCACGCGGGTGGGTGGCGCGTCTGAAACAATCACTGCGTGGCCAGCGTCGTCATGGCCGGTCACGATTCTCCGGAATGTTTGAGTTGGATTCATACCGATTCGCCTAGTCTTGAATCTATGCAAGCACCCGCCAGAAAGAGGATGTCTTAGCTGTAGTTGAAGGTTAAGACGGCGAGCTAGGTAGATGTTACCTTGCCTTCCTGTCTTTGGCAAGAGCAGAGCATTGTTATTGTGCGTTTTTCCGCCCCAGATACAGAAAAATCAGTAAGTATAGGTAAATAAACTAGACATAACTTGATGTTTATATGAGTCAAAAATAGTCTTAGATTTAAACCCCATTAAAAGTTTACTTGACATCAAAGAAAGATTAACTGTTACGATTAGTATCCCAAGCATAAGCTATTTCCTCAGCCGTCGATTGGATTTTAACTTTCATACGATAAGAGCCAATAGTAGTCAATACTGTAATTTTCCTTTTTAAATCAATTTTTCCAACCCTTGTTGCAAATCATTGGTTACATCAGCAACAGCTTGTCTAGCACCCAAACGATTTTCTTTATATGCTGGGTAACGTTCAGAAATAGATATAGGTTCGCCCACAGTTAATTTGACTTTTTCCTTTCCTAAATTAGGACGTTGGAGAGCTTTATCGCCTTGAATTTTAGCAATCATTTTCCATAAAATTAGAGTTGTTTCGGCAAATCTTTCTACCGTTGGTTTTTCTTTAATATAATTACCAGAAACCGCCACAAAGCTTTCCACTAAACGCATGTGCCACATTCTTGCATTGGCTTCTTCGGCAACGCGATCGCCTAAAGCTTTTTCCACAGCAGATACTCCTTTCACATCCTTAAATTCTTCTCTAAATATATAATTCCACCCTGCTTGTTCTACTCGCCGACAACGGTCAGTTAAAGTACCTTTGGATTGCAAATCAAAATATTGTTCTGATATTAACAGGGCTGCATTCAACAAAGCTTGTAAACGCACTGCTAACGCTTGATTTCTATCTGGAATTTGCTCAGCAACAGTTTTGGCATCTGGTAGTTTTTGATGATAGAAACGCGTGTAAAATACTTCCATCAGCGAAAGTAAATGTTCTGCCAAAGTTAATAATCGCGGATATAGCGTTTCTACAGTAGCAACATTACCTGGTTGTGGTGCATTTACAGGTAAACCACTAGCAGCTTCTAATTCACCTAAAAGATTAGCGATCGCATCCCAAGGAGCATCAACATAACTATATTTAATTCCAACTGGTACAATTAAAACCTGTTCGTCCCGTCCAGCTTTTTGCAAATCCTCAGCACACCAAAAGCCTAACTGGGCAATACCTGGTTCTAGGGGGCTGATAATCTCCGACAAACCATTGGTAGCGCCTTCTGGCGACGCAGCCATTGGAAATTTTCCATTAGCAAACAAATCACGCGCCGAACGTAACCCAGTCCAATCAGCCTTACCCCGTTG
Source organism: Nostoc linckia z4 (assembly GCF_002608075.1). GTDB lineage: Bacteria > Cyanobacteriota > Cyanobacteriia > Cyanobacteriales > Nostocaceae > Nostoc > Nostoc linckia. The sequence continues at coordinate 42,239 of NZ_LAHA01000023.1, read as the reverse complement.
AATCGGAGTACCACCCAAACCAGACATAATCCAGCCAAGGTGAGAACCAGCCCATAGAGGAATACCGCGATCGTAGATAAAATGAGCGTGAATCGGAAATTGTAACGCTGTACCTTGCGATCGTGCTACCTTTGGCACGAGTTGAGACAGCAAGTAACCCAAACCAAAGGGATCGTCAGTTTTAGGATGGCGAAAAGCCAGCAGAAAACGGATCTTACCCTCCTGGAACTGACGATACAGGTCTACCAGAACTTCTACATTGTCTGCTTCAATTTTGGTAATGGGTGTTTGCCATTTGATGAAACTTGGTAACAACAAATGAACAACTCGTAGGAATAACGGGTTGAATGCTGGAGGAATAAATTCTAAAGGTGGCTGTGCTTGATAAATTACATTAGACAAGGTTGTTTTCTCCTAAAGTGATTGGGGAATGGGGAGATGGCTTCGGGTAGGGGAAAGGATCAAGGGAAAAGGAGAAAGGTAAAACGAGGGGTCTTTGCTTCTTCCTATGACCTTTGCCCTTTTCCCTACCCGAAGGGTTTTGCCCTTTTCCCTACCCGAAGGGTTTTGCCCCAGTCCCTTTGTACTTTATCCTTGATAATTCAAACTTTAGTTGACATAGAAATTAGCGATTTTGGAAAGGTAATAAACGATGCGACTATCACAAATGTTATTTGTTACACTGCGGGACGATCCAGCTGATGCTGAGATTCCCAGCCATAAATTATTACTCCGTGCAGGTTACATTCGTCGCATCGGTAGTGGTGTCTATGCTTATCTCCCCTTAATGTGGCGGGTACTGCAAAAGGTTTCCCAAATTGTGCGTGAAGAAATGAACGCTACAGGCGCACAAGAATGTCTTTTACCGCAATTACAACCAGCTGATTTATGGAAGGAATCGGGACGTTGGGATACTTACACCAAAGCTGAGGGAATAATGTTTTCCCTAATTGACCGCCGCGAACAACAATTAGGATTAGGCCCGACTCATGAAGAAGTAATCACAGCGATCGCTCGTGATATGATTCGTTCCTACCGCCAATTACCTCTGCATCTTTACCAAATTCAAACTAAATTCCGCGATGAAATTCGTCCCCGCTTTGGTTTAATGCGCGGACGCGAATTCATTATGAAAGACGGCTACTCCTTCCACGTCGATGAAGCTAGCCTCAAAAAAACTTACGACGATATGTATCAAGCTTACAGTAATATGTTAAGGCGTTGCGGCTTGGCTTTTCGGGCAGTGGAAGCTGATTCTGGCGCAATTGGCGGTTCTGGTTCCACAGAATTTATGGTGTTGGCGGAAGCTGGCGAAGACGAAGTTCTCTACACTGAAGATGGTAAATACGCCGCTAACGTAGAAAAGGCTGTTTCTTTACCAGCCGATATCGAACCCTCACGGTTTACAACCTACGAAAAACGCGATACACCTGGAACAGAAACCATTGAAACAGTTTCGAGATTCCTCCAATGTTCTCCCACCCAAGTGGTGAAAAATGTCCTTTACCAAACAGTATATAACAATGGTGTGACGGTATTGGTTTTGGTGAGCATCCGAGGCGACCAAGAAGTTAATGAAGTCAAATTGCAAAATGAATTGACCAAATTAGCTTCTAACTATGGCGCTCAAACCATTCTCAATTTGAGCGTACCAAATTCCCAAGTGCAGCAAACATGGACAGCGAAATCTCTGCCTTTAGGCTACATTGCGCCAGACATTCCAGATGACTATATTGCCGCTAATAAACAGATTCATCCTCAATTTTTGCGCTTGGTGGATCGAACAGCCGTTGATTTAAAAAACTTTGTCACAGGGGCGAATGAAACTGGCTATCACGTAGTAGGTGCGAACTGGGGCGAGCAATTTAAATTACCAGAATTAGTCGTAGATGTGCGTAAATCTAGACCAGGCGATCGCGCCATTCATAACCCAGAACAAACCCTACAAAGCGCTAGGGGAATTGAAGCAGGTCACATCTTCCAATTAGGCACTAAATATTCCCAAAGCATGGGAGCAACTTATACCAATGAACAGGGTGAAGAAAAACCACTAGTCATGGGTTGTTTTGGTGTAGGCGTATCGCGTCTAGCCCAAGCTGCCGTCGAGCAATCTTATGATAAAGATGGAATTATTTGGCCAGTAGCGATCGCACCTTATCACGCCATCGTCACAATTCCTAACATTAATGATACTCAACAAGTGGAAATTGCCGAAAAACTTTACGCCCAACTCAATCAAGCCGGCATCGAAACCTTACTCGATGACCGCGACGAACGAGCTGGAGTGAAATTCAAAGATGCAGACTTGATAGGCATCCCATACAGGATTGTAACCGGGCGAGCGATCGCCAACGGCAAAGTCGAAGTAGTAGAAAGAGCAACCCGTAAATCCCAAGAAATTCCCATTGAAGAAGTTATCGCAACCCTCAAACAGTGGGTTGAAGAGGCAATAGGCAAATAGACAATGGGCATGGGGCATGGGGCATTGGGCATTGGGCAGAGGGTAAAAACTCATCTCCCCACCTCCCCACCTCCCCATCTCCCCACCTCCCCATCTCCCCACTCCCCATCTCCCAAAATTTAAACAATTCGACAGTGACGGACTAGAAGTGCAAATTCTAAAATTGAATTAGGGACTTGCAGGATTAAAAAAATAATCGGATTTTGAGGCACGAAGCCTCGTCTAAATTGTGGGAAACTCTCCACATGTCAGTATCGTCTTTAACCAGGCTGCTCCTCACATAACTACCATCTCAGCCCTCAGTCAGGAAGGTTTTGAACATGAAAGACCAACAAGGATCTAATCGTATTTCTTCAGGCATAATTGCAGGTGTCGCAGCAGCAGTTGTAGCGGTAGGTGGCGGTGTGGCTTGGTTAACTTCACAATCTAACAATACCCCTACACCGTCAAAACCCTCTCAAGGTATTGAACAGCCAGGACAGCCATCAACTAGACAGCCAGCTAATGAACAAACTGCCAATGTTTATTGGCTAAGACCAAAGAATAAAAATATTGCTTTGGTTCCCCATTCTGTGAAAGTAGCTGCTGTACGACCCAACCAAGCTTTAGAAGCAGCTTTTGAAAGCTTGTTAGCAGGCCCAACAGAAGGAACAGATTCCACAACTATTCCCAAGGGAACTAAATTATTAGGACTGAAAGCGGACAGCGATGAAGTTCGCGTGAATTTATCTGAAGAATTTACTCGCGGTGGTGGTAGTGCCTCAATGATAGGTCGTGTGGGGCAAGTTGTTTATACTGCAACAAGTTTAAATCCAAAAGCCAAAGTTTACATCGACGTGAATGGTAAACCCTTGGATGTTTTGGGTGGTGAAGGTATAGAGTTACAGCAACCACTAACTCGTGAAAGCTTCGACAAAAACTATCCGCTTTAAAAAAGTTAAGAGTTAGGAGTGAGAAGTTAAGAGTTAGGAGTTAGGAGTGAGAAGTTAAGAGTTAGGAGTTAGGAGTGAGGAGTTTTAACTCACAACTCATAACTTACAACTCACAACTCATAACTCATAACTCACAACTCATAACTCATAACTCATAACTTTTTCAGACTTACCGTTTGGTATTCAAGACACGAAAATTACGGGCTTGCTGTTCTAACCTTGTGGCGAGGCGATCGCAAACCCGATTACACAACTCAAAAATCGTTTGATCTTCTACCCTGTAATAGGCGCAAGTCCCTTCACTGCGGCGGCTAAGGATTCCTGCTTGCCACATTATCTTCAGGTGTTTTGACACATTTGCCTGAGAAGTCTGTGTTGCCTCTACCAACTCTTGCACGCATTTTTCTTCATCCCGCAGTAAGTGTAGCAGCCGTAGGCGCATTGGCTCACTTAACAGGCCGAAGTATTCAGCTACTTGTTGCACCACTTCTGGTGGTAAAGGCAACGTTTGTTTCATCAGGATTAACCCGCAAGGATTGAAAGTTTTAACAATGACTCACTTCATAATCTAGATTAATACTTAATCAGGGTTTATTCGCATCAAAGGTTGACCATATTCTACTGGTTCGCCATTTTGGAGGAGAATTTCCATCACTTGCCCTGATACTTCGGCTTCGATTTCATTCATCAGCTTCATGGCTTCGATGATACAGACTGTTTGACCCTTGCGGACGCGATCGCCCACTTCTACAAATGGTGCTTCACCTGGTGCAGGAGCGCGATAAAATGTTCCCACCATCGGAGAAGGCACCTCTACTAATCTCTGGTCAATGGTTGAGGGGGCATTAACTGACAACTGCAATTGCCCTCCTGTTGCAGCATTATCAAACAGGCGACCTGTAGCCACCTCTGTTACCTGACTTGTAGCCACTTGGTTTGCCGTAGCTAAACCCGATGACAAGCCCGAACCTACCACACCGCCTAAGGTCGCTTGACCTACCGACAACATATGATTGCTGAGGCTCACAGCCTTACGAACTGTTAGTTCAAAATCATCGCTTTTGAGCGTGACTTCTGCAATGTCAGTTTGTGCGATAGTTGCCAGTAATTGGCGGATTTCATTAAAGTCCAATGGCACAGTTTTTATTACCTCGACCTATCCGTAAATTAGCATTTTTAAGTGTGGCAGGGATTTAATCCCTAAAGAGGGATTTAAATCGGGATTTGTTTGAGAGCGAAATCCAAACTTATTCCCTGCCTAAATATTTATCATCACGGGTATCAATTTTGATGCGCTCCCCTTGAGAAATAAACAAGGGAACCATCACAGTTGCACCAGTTTCGAGAATAGCTGGCTTAGTACCACCTGTTGCAGTGTCACCTTTTACACCAGGATCTGTTTGTACAACTTCTAGAACCACAGAGTTGGGCAGTTCCACTTCTAGGACTTGTTCGCCCCAACGAATGACATTAGCTTCCATACCTTCCTTGAGGTATTTTACGCGATCGCCAATTTGTGCAGCACTCAATCTGCCTTCTTCATAGGTTTCCATATCCATAAAGACAAACTCATCGCCTTCTTTATAGGTATGCTGCATCGTACTTTTTTCTAAAGTGGCTTGGGGTACTGTTTCCCCTGCCCGGAAGGTTTTTTCCACCACACTCCCATTCTGAACATTTTTCAGTTTGGTTCGTACAAAGGCAGAACCTTTCCCTGGCTTAACGTGGAGGAATTCCACCACTCGCCATACAGATCCATCTAATACAATTGAGACACCAGGTCGAAAGTCGTTGCTGGAGATCATGAAACTTTCAAGTTTTGGAAGACAATCGGCATTTATTGTACCCTTCAAGCGGAGTAATTAGTTATTCATTTTGGGCATTGGGTATGGGGCATGGGGCATCGGGCATGGGGGAAAGGGGAAAGGGGAAGGGGGAAAGGAAAGATTTCTCTTTACCCTTTAACCTTTACCCTTTAACCTTTAACCTTTACCCTTTCCCCTTTACCCTTTAACCTTTACCCTTTAACCTTTACCCTTTACCCTTTACCCTTTAACCTTTACCCTTTAACCTTTACCCTTTAACCTTTACCCTTTCCCCTTTACCCTTTGCGAAGCCATGTCCCCAGTCAACACTCTGCACTGGGCACTCCTACTGTGGGAAGATTATTGATGGGTTACGTCCAGTTAACAATAATCAATGCTGCATTTGAGTTATTCCATGTTTAAGTTATTAAAATCCTGGCTGAAGAACAGCCTAATGGCAATACTCCTGGTAACAATATTTTTAGGCATAACTACAGCTGGGTGGACTCCCTCTAGTAGCGCCGCGCTGCCAGCTGGCAATGCAATTACTGACGGTAATGCTTTGTTGCGGTATGCACTCCCGATAAATAACAAACCTGTGCGGCAATTACAAGCCTCTTTAGAGGACATCTCTAACCAAATGCGGGCAAATCGCCGCTGGGGTGCTGTTTCCAAAGATATCAGCCAAGCATCTCGCATTCTCGATAAACCCTCCCAAATCCTAGCAAGTGTTCCCGAAGAACGCCAACCCCAAGCAGAAGCTTGGATTAACGAATTAAAATCTGGTGTGCTTCAACTGCAAGAATTGGCAAACAATAAAGATAAACAACAAATTTTGCAGCAGAGAACTAAATTGCTGAATCTTGTCACTCAGCTAGAAGAATCAATGGTCAAGGAATTTCCCTTTGAGGTTCCTGCTGAGTATAGTAATTTGCCACAACTTAAAGGTCGTGCCACTGTGGAATTAAAAACCAACAAAGGCGACCTCACCCTTGTAGTAGATGGTTACAGCGCCCCCGTCACTGCTGGTAATTTTATAGATTTAGTGCAGAGGGGTTTTTATAATGGCTTAGAATTTACCCGTTCTGAAGAATCTTACTTTCTGCAAACCGGAGATCCACCAGGAAAAGAAGTCGGTTTTATTGACCCAAAAACAGGCAAATACCGCGCTATCCCCTTAGAAATCTTGGTTGAAGGCGACAAGGAGCCTACCTATGGCATTACCCTAGAAGAAGCTGGTCGTTATATTGATATGCCAGTTCTACCTTTTTCTGCTTTTGGTGCAGTAGTTATGGCTCGTCCTGAAAGTGAAGTGAACGGAGGTTCTTCACAATTTTTCTTCTTTCTCTTTGAACCAGAACTTACTCCCGCCGGACGGAACCTACTAGATGGTCGCTACGCCGTTTTTGGCTATCTCACTGAAGGCAAGGAAGTTTTGGATAAACTCAAGGCTGGTGACAAAATTGAGTCAGCAACAGTAGTCCAAGGAATAGAAAATCTGGTTGAACCGCAAGCTGCGTAAAGATGAGGGACTGGGGAGATGGGAAGATGGGGAGATGGGGAGATAAGGGAGACAAGGGAGACATTGCCCTGTTTGCCCTGTTTGCCCCATGCCCCATGCCCAATGCCCAATGCCCCATAACAAATGACTAAAGTCAAAGATATTGGCGAACAAGGTCTTCTGGCAAGATTACACCGTTTTTGTCCACCAGAAATTATTGGCGATGATGCAGCAGTATTGGTGACAGCACCAGAGCAATCTTTAGTGGTTACCACTGATGTGCTGGTTGATGGTGTACATTTTAGTAACCTTACCACTTCCCCAGAAGATGCGGGTTGGCGTGCTGCGGCTGCCAACTTGTCTGATTTAGCAGCGATGGGTGCTTCACCATTGGGGATCGCCGTTGGACTGGGACTTCCTGGAGATTTGAGTGTGAGTTGGGTTGAAAGCTTGTATCAAGGAATGACACAATGCCTGCAACAGTACAATACCCCAATTGTTGGCGGTGATGTGGTGCGATCGCCTGTGACTACTTTGGCAATTACCGCTTTTGGTCAAGTTCACCCTCATAGAATTATCCGGCGTTCTGCTGCTGTTGTGGGAGATGCCATTGTCGTTACTGGCGTTCACGGAGCCTCCCACGCTGGCTTACAACTGCTTTTGCATCCCGAATTAGGACAAAAACTCAACGAGGAACAAAAGACGGCTCTCATAGCCGCACATCAGCGTCCCCAGCCACGGTTAGATGTCTTACCCATCCTCGAAAAAATTTTCAATTGCGAATCTAAAATCCAAAATCTAAAATCCAAAATTCCTGTTGCTGGTATGGATAGCAGTGACGGTTTAGCAGATGCTGTCATCCAAATTTGTCGCGCCAGCAGCGTTGGTGCGGTCTTACAACTGAGGCAAATTCCCTTACCAACAGCTTTTAGCCATTGGTTAACACTAGAGCAGGCATTAGAATATGCTCTATACGGTGGCGAAGACTTTGAATTAATACTGTGCTTGCCACAAGAATCAGCATCAGCTTTAGTAAAACATCTTGGTGGAGGTGCTGCCATCGTTGGCAGAATTACATCAGGTTCAACGATACTATTACACGACGAACTAAAAAAATTCCCCGACCAAGTTCTCACTCTAAGCCAGGGATTTCAACACTTTAACAGTTAGAAGTTAGGAGTTAGGAGTTAGAAATTAGGAGTTTTAATTCCTCACTCCTCATTCTTCAGCCTTTATTCCTAACTCTTCACTCCTAAATCTTAACTTTATTAATTAAACCCACTTCTCGGCTACCAATTCCGCTAAATCCAAGACTCGTTGACTGTAACCCCACTCGTTGTCATACCAAGCCATGACTTTTACTAGGTCATTGCCCATAACCAAAGTCAAGCTGGCATCAACAATTGACGAAGCGTCAGTACCTTGATAATCTGACGAAACTAGTTGTAGTTCGCTGTAGTCCAAAATGCCTTTAAGTGGGCCTTCAGAGGCGTCTTTAAGGGCTTGATTAACTTCTTCAGTAATAGTACGCTTCTCAACTTGAACTACGAAATCTACCATTGAAACGTTCGGGGTTGGTACGCGTAAGGCAACGCCATTAAGCTTGCCTTTGAGTTCTGGGATTACGAGTGCCACTGCTTTTGCCGCACCAGTAGAGGTGGGTACAATGTTGATGGCTGCGGCTCTCGCCCGTCGCAAATCTCGGTGAGAAGCGTCTAGTAAGCGCTGGTCACCTGTGTAGCTATGGGTGGTGGTCATCGTGCCTTTGATGATGCCAAATTTTTCGTTCAACACTTTGGCAATGGGAGCCAAGCAGTTGGTAGTACAGCTGGCGTTACTGATAATGTGGTGTTTGTTGTGGTCATAATCATGATGATTCACACCAACCACAAAGGTGCCATCCTCATTTTTTCCAGGAGCGGTAATCAGAACTTTCTTGGCCCCAGCATTCACATGCTTGAGCGCTCCTTCTTTGCTGGTAAATACCCCAGTTGCTTCGATAATTAAGTCAATTTCCCACTCCTTCCAGGGCAAGTTTTCTGGATTGCGATCGGATACGCACTTAACGGTTTTACCGTTAATGATGATGGAGTTATCATCAGCAGTGATGTCAACATCCTTTAACTTCCCTAGCATTGAGTCATACTTTAGCAGGTGAGCATTGGTTCTAGGATCTGATGTGTCATTGATGGCTACAAGCTCAATCTTGCTATTCTCTCTACCCACCCAGCAACGCGCAAAGTTACGTCCAATACGCCCGAAACCGTTGATTGCAACTCTAATCACAGTGTCTTGCCCTCTGTATTTATGCCTATATGTTGATGTCGTTGACCCCAATCATATCGCAAAGGGGGGGATCACTTATAACCATAAAGTGTTAGATCAATAAAAAAACACATAATTTATTCAGATTTATTTGGAGTAAAGATTATTGTTGGCTATATGGGATCTGACCAATTCCGGGACTAGATAACGAATTGAGTGGCCTTCTCGGCAAAACTTCCTAATCAGACTTGACGAAACTCCTACTAAAGGTATATCCAGGAATTGCCAATTAATTATATGTGAGTCTTTGTTTAGTTGTTCTTCGACTTGCTTGCAGATTAACTCACTTTGAGTTATAGTCTCACCACCCAGCAGTCGGGGTGCAATTAACCAATCACACATTTGTGCTAATTCGTGTCCACGGTACCAATGAGGTAAAGTTTGGAAAGCATCCAAGCCTACAATCCAGTACCAGTGAGTATTTGGATAACAAGCAGATAAGTCGATCAGGGTGTTAATGGCATAGGAAGTCCCAGAGCGTTTTTTCTCCACTAGTGAGACAGTAAACGCTGGGTTATCTTTTGTAGCTAATTGCAGCATTTCTACACGATGCTCAAACAAAGCTGCTTCTTTGTGAGGAGGATTTAAAGATGGCACCCAAATTACCTTTTCAAGGGATACTTGATGCAAAGCTGTCTCGGCTACGAGTAGGTGTCCCCAATGAATTGGATCGAATGTGCCACCAAAAATTGCTAGTTGCTGCATCCAGTTATGCCTGGGTTTTATGCAATTGAAAAATAGTTTCATTACCAATGTACTATTGTACTCAATTCTCAAAGTAGACTTGATGCAATTTAAAATCAGTTTCACTAAACAATGTACTATTGCAGTCAATTACAGTAAGGTAGCTAAAAATATGTATTTGTCATTACAAGAATTTCTGTCCCGATGCAGCCAAAATTTTGCGAATAATCATAAGAACAGTTCAGAAATAGCAAAAACCTCCAACCAAGGTAAAATCATTCTAAATTCGCAAAACCAGAGCAGAAAACTCATCCGGGTATTAGGCATGAATATAACGCAGGAGTAATTATGGTAAAAATCAAATTCCTGTTATGATACGCGTGTCATTTGTGATTTATGGTGTGGTGTGGTGTAAGAGGAGCAATAAATGAGTAATTCTGTAGACTTTAGTGGTAGACCATTTCATTTCATTGGCATCGGCGGTATAGGTATGTCTGCTCTGGCATACGTTCTCGCTAAACGTCAATTTCCAGTATCAGGTTCGGACTTGCGTCCAAACCACATTACGCACAAGTTGGAATCTATCGGTGCTCATATTTTTGGTAAACAAGAGGCAAGCAATCTTGAATTCTTTCGCCCCCAAGAATCTCAGACTGTAGCATTAAATTCACCAGAAAAATTAGCTACTACTAGTAACTTAAAACTGCCTCAAGTCATTTGTTCAACAGCAATTAACACGAATAATTTAGAATACAAAGCAGCTTTGGAATTAGGTTGTCCTATTTTGCATCGTTCAGATGTACTAGCAGCCTTAATAGCTGATTATTATAGTATTGCAGTCGCAGGAACCCACGGCAAAACTACAACTAGTAGTATGATTGGTTATATGTTGCTGGAAGCAGGACTAGACCCAACGATTTTAGTTGGTGGTGAAGTCAATGCTTGGGAAGGCAATGCTCGACTGGGACAAAGCCAATATTTGGTAGCTGAAGCAGATGAATCAGATGGTTCTTTAGTAAAACACGCTCCGGAAATTGGCATCATTACGAATATTGAACTCGATCATCCCGACCACTACGATACATTAGAAGAAGTAGTTGATATCTTCCAGACATTTGCCAAAGGTTGCAAAACTTTGGTAGGTAGTATTGACTGTGCTACAGTGCGCGATCGCTTGCAACCAACAATTAGCTACAGCTTACACTCAGATAGTGACGCTGACTACACTGTTACTAATATTGATTATCGTGCTGATGGCACCACAGCTTTAGTTTGGGAAAGAGGCAAAGCTTTAGGCGTCTTGAAGTTGCGCCTGCTAAGTCGGCACAATCTCAGTAATGCTTTAGCAGCAGTAGCTGTTGGTCGTGTCTTAGGCTTAGAATTTGGAGAAATTGCCAAAGGAATCGCCACCTTTGAGGGATCGAGACGCCGCTTTGAGTTTCGGGGTGAAGTCGATGGTATTACTTTCATCGATGACTATGCTCATCATCCAACCGAGATTCGCGCTACTCTAGCTGCTGCACGTTTACAGGCAAGACCAGGACAAAGAGTGGTAGCCATCTTCCAGCCCCATCGCTATAGCCGTACACTGACGTTTTTAGAAGAATTTGCCCAGTCCTTTAGTCATGCTGATTTAGTCGTGCTAACTGATATTTACAGCGCAGGCGAACCTAATTTAGGACAAATCAGTGGCGAGCATCTAAGGGCGGAAATTGCCAAGCAACATTCCCAGGTAGTTTATCAACCATCTTTATGCTCAGTGCGTGAGTTCCTACTACAAACACTGCGTCCGGGAGACTTGGCGCTGTTTTTGGGCGCAGGGAACTTAAATCAAGTCATTCCTGAAATAATTGCAACACTCCGTGAGCCTGCCAAAGCCACATCCTGATTGTGGAGTTGGCGAAGTTCTATTTTTCACCAAAGCGAATTTTCGTAACGGTTTGATGTGAATCTAATACCGTAGTTTTACGGTAAATAAATGTAAAAATTTAACCAATAAAAAGTAAAAATGACCATTTCCCAGGCAGTAGGAAACGTCTGCACAGCTTCTGGTTTGAATACAAAGAAACAACAAACAGCTAATTCCGTGGAGAACGAGGTAATTTATTTACCCAATACTGATTGTGCGATCAAGTCTCAGGCTTCCTTGTCGGCATTTACTTCTTATCGGGTAGGGGGAGCGGCCCAATGGTATGTTGCCCCTCGAAACATAGAAGCACTACAAGCAAGTCTTAAATACGCAAAAGAACACGATTTAAGAGTGACAACACTGGGGGCGGGTTCTAACTTGCTGGTGAGCGATCGCGGGATATCAGGCTTAGTAATTGCCACTCGTCATCTCCGCTTCAGCCACTTTGACCACGAAACAGGCCAATTAACCGTTGCTGCGGGAGAATCAATTCCCAGCTTAGCATGGGAAGTGGCATCATTGGGATGGCAAGGATTAGAATGGGCTGTTGGCATTCCTGGCACAGTCGGAGGAGCTGTGGTGATGAATGCAGGGGCACATAATAGCTGTATCGCAGATATGTTAGTTAGCGCCGAGGTTTTATCACCCGACGGAACCCTAGAAATTCTCACCCCCGATAAACTAGGTTATAGCTACCGGACTTCTTTATTGCAAGGTGGCGATCGCATAGTCACCCAAGCCACTTTCCAGCTCAGACCAGGTGCAGATCCAGCAAAAGTTATAGCAATCACAAAAGAACACAAAAAACATCGGTTAAACACCCAACCGTACAACTTCCCTAGTTGTGGTAGCGTGTTCCGCAATCCTAAACCCTATACCGCAGGCTGGTTAATTGAACAAACCGGACTCAAAGGCTACCAAATTGGTGGGGCACAAGTAGCACAACTCCATGCTAACTTCATCGTTAACCGTGGAGGGGCAAAAGCCAGTGATATCTTCTGTCTGATTCGCCACATCCAAAGTCAGGTACAAGATCGTTGGTCTATTCGCTTAGAACCAGAAGTCAAAATGCTTGGAGAATTTCAAGCTGCTTGTGGGTAGGAAGTGGGGATATGGGAAGATGGGGAAATGAAGGAGATGTGGTTTGACTTCGCGGTAGTTGAGCGTAGTCGAAACTCAACAACGGGGGGATAAGGGAGTCAGGGAGTCAGAACAACTCCTCACTCGTAACTCTTAATTCCCAATCCCCCATATCCTATTTACGAATGCATTAATTATTGGTAAAAAAATAGGCAAATTACTTACCGCATCTATAATTGAATTTGATTTGTTATTCAACGCACACGCGTAAAACCAATTATGACAGGTAAAGGACAAGGATTCGGCTTTGGCTTGGGAAAAATGAAGGAATTAGCTGAAGCTTTTAAGAAAGCACAGCAAGTTCAAGAAGGCGCAAAGCGACTCCAAGAAGAATTGGAGCAAATGGAAATTCAAGGAGAGTCCGGCGGTGGTCTGGTCAAGGTAATTGTCAGTGGTAACCAAGAACCCAGGCGAGTGGAAATTTCTCCAGATGCTTTATCAGAAGGCGCAGAAGTACTCTCCGATCTCGTAACCGCAGCCATGAAAGAAGCCTACAATAAGTCCACAACAACCATGCGGGAACGTATGGAAGACTTGACCAGTGGACTTGAGCTTCCTGGATTTCAATAGTCATTAGTCATTGGTCATTAGTCATTGGTCATTGCAAAGAACAAAGGACGAATGACAAAGGACAACAGATATTTATGACTTACAAACTTTTGTTTGTCTGCTTAGGTAACATCTGCCGATCGCCATCGGCAGAGAATATTATGAATCATCTTATTGAGCAGGCTGACTTGAGCGAACACATCCTCTGTGACTCTGCTGGTACATCCAGCTATCACATTGGTAGTCCACCCGATAGACGCATGAGTGCTGCGGCTACTACAAAGTTAGGAATAAAGCTGCGTGGTCACGCACGCCAATTTCAAAAATCAGACTTTCAAGATTTTGATTTAATTTTGGCAATGGATCGAGAGAATTATGACGATATTCTTACTCTTGACCCAACTGGGCAGTATCATCACAAAGTGCGTTTGATGTGCGATTTTTGCTCTCGACACAGCCTCAAGGAAGTTCCAGACCCTTATTATGGAGGCCAAGAAGGATTTAATCAGGTGATTGATTTACTGATTGATGCTTGTGAAGGCCTCCTAAGCTACGTTACCAGCCAAAAAACAATCATCTAAAGTTGTGAGTTAGGGGTTAGGAGTTAGGAGTTAGGGGTTAGGGGTTAGGGGTTAGAAGTTAGGAGTTAGGAGTTAGAAGTTAGGGGTTTGGAGTTAGGAGTTAGGATTTAGGGGTTTGGAGCTAAATTTTTCACTATTTGCTACTAATTTTTAACTCTTAACTCCTCATTCTTAACTCCTCACTCTTAACTCCTGACTTTTATTCAACTAGACCATGTTTAATTGCAAAACGGACTAATTCTGCCCGGTTGCTGGTTGAGGTTTTTCTCAATAGGCTGCTAACGTACTTTTCCACTGTTCGAGGACTCAGATGTAGCTGATGACCCATTTCAACATTAGAAAGACCATGAGTTAACAGTTCTAAAACTTCTTGTTCTCTGTGAGTCAGGGATGAGTATAAGTGGGGTTTCTGAATTTGAGTGGATAGAGAATTATGAGCATCTACTGTTTTTGTAGAAGGGTAAATTTCTAAACTGTCTTTATGAGAAAAGCGGTACTCTGATTGGATAATTTGCGATCGCTCTAAAAGATTACGGATTGCTGCTGCTAACTCTTCTAGTTCAAAAGGCTTGGGCAAGTATAAATCGCAGCCCGACTGATAGCCCAAAATTCTTTCTTGGGTCTTAGTTCGTGCTGTCAATAAAATTACAGGTAACAGACGAAACATAGGTTGTTGACGCACCCGGCGCACTAGTTCATAGCCGTTCATCTGTGGCATGACGATATCCGTAACAATTAAGTCAGGATGGTACTCATCTACCATAAGTAAAGCTTCTTGACCGTCATTAGCCGTAATCACAGAGTAGCCAGACAGTTCAAGATAGTCGCTAACAGACAAACGAGTGCCCAGATCGTCATCCACTACAAGGATCTTCAAGGGCATGGACAGTACACCCCTAGCATTTTTTTACTCAGCCCCTCCACTTCGTGACGCTGCGCGAACACAGGGGAAACAGGGTTGGGGGTTGGACGAACACAAGAGAGAATTAGCCCCGAAGTAAGGTTTAAAGCCTTGCCCCTTGTAGGTGGCTTATTTCCCTGTTGCCTGTTACCCGTTCCCTTTTCCCTTTGATTCAGAAATTTGGTTTTACAGCTCCATAAGTGAACACAGGCAGTAATAGTGTTCTTATGTTTCATACTATGACAGGATTACCAGCTAATGACTGCCTCAGGGTTGATTTATAAAGAAAGTATTAATCCTGAGGAAGGGTTAACGAAGTGTAACTCAGCTTCTATTTCCTAATATTTACGAGGCATAAACAGCTTTGTAATTTGTAACAAGTCATTAATAAGCTAGAGTAAATGCTCACGATTATGTAAATTAATATTGATTGCAACAATAATTTTTCAGTAGCGATCGCCATAAATATCCTTTCTCCTTTGTAACCGTACTCCTATGGGAAAGCGAGCTAGCAAAAGCGTCTTGCTAAAGAGGAGTTTCCCAACCAGGAAGCCTTAGCTGAGACTCCTGTGTTTGTCCTTTGTTCAATGACCAATGATTAATGAGTAAAATCTAGGTAATTTAAGGTTACTAGAAAATTTTTAATTACAAAGTTAGAAAAGCTAAATTAGTAATATACAGTCTAGCATTTATAGGGGTTATAAAATACACCTTATAATTTATAAACCAATCCGAACAATTTTTTAAGTACATCTCAAGTACACAAATTATCAATGAGCGACAAGAACGAAGGTTACAAAGTTATTAGCGATAATCGCCAAGCCCGTTATTTGTATGAAATTCTGGAAACTTACGAAGCTGGAATTCAGTTGACAGGTACTGAGGTTAAGTCTATTCGTGCAGGTAAAGTTAATCTCCAAGATGGCTATGCTTTACTTCGTAATGGTGAAGCATGGTTAATCAATGTCCATATTTCACCTTATACAGCTAGTGGGCAATATTTTAATCATGAACCACGCCGTACACGCAAATTGTTGCTACATCGCCAAGAACTCCGCAAGTTAATTGGCAAAGTGGAACAGCAGGGTTTAACTTTAGTTCCTTTGAAAATGTATCTCAAACGAGGCTGGGTAAAAATCAGTATAGCCCTTGGCAAAGGTAAAAAGTTGCATGATAAGCGAGAAGACCTGAAACGTCGCCAAGATCAGCGTGACATACAACGGGCGATGAAAAACTACTAACACTAAAAGGTGCCTAACTACTACATCAGAGTGATAAATCCATTGCTCCCCACAAACATGTTATATACCTACAGCGTGAATTGTGAAAATCTCTAGTTTCTAGCCGCAGATTGATTTAGCCAATATTGGAACTCGATACATTAGTGGGTAACTTTGGATGGCATCAGGGATTTTTACAAGATGAAAAGTTATTTGATTACAGCTCTTGGCGCTGGAGTACTCACCTTGAGTATGGGAATTTTGCCTTTAAGTTTATCTGCCCAAGCTCAAACAACTACCGATCCTGGAACTACTACCACCCCAAGAACAACCACTTACGATCGCAACGATTTTGATTGGGGTTGGTTGGGATTAATTGGTCTATTGGGTCTAGCTGGTTTGGCTGGGAAAAAGCGTGATGACGAACCAGCCCGTTATCGTGACCCCAATACTCCTGGGGCTACTTATAGAGACTAGTGGGATTTTGAATTCGGGACAATCTGCTATCGGTGGTTGACTGTTGACTGTTGACTGTGAACCGTCAACAGTCTTATGCTTGAATATTTTTTACTTGGAAATCCCTTAGTTTGCAGGCAATTCCGAGTTAGATGAATTTGCCTGGTTTTGAGCTAGAGGTGTCCAATAGCTAGCAATTAAAGCAACTATCAGCCACCAGAGGGTATTGACTTCAGGACGATACCAGACAGTATCTACAGTGCCGTGAGCTAGCATACCGAACAGGATGGCGATCGCTCCAATTAACCATAATCCCTCTACATTTCTCAGTTGTCGCAATCGTCGCATTTGGATAAATGCTGTATTAAATGATACGATAATCAACCAAAGAAAACAGGCTAAACCAACAAATCCAGTTTCTACAGCCACCTCTAGCAAAATTGAATAAGCACTTAAAGCAGTGTAACGAGGGCGTTGATACAGCGGGTAAACTTTATTAAAAGAGTTGTGACCAGGGCCAATGCCGAGAATGGGGCGATCGGCAATCATCTCAAAAACAGCATCCCACACATTGCGGCGAAAATTATTACTGCTATCTTGTCGGTCAGCAAAAATACTAAATACCCGCAAGCGCACTGGCTCTACAAATATTACTGCTAGCAGCAATACCCCGATTAAACCTCCTAACACAATCGGTAGCGACCAAGTACGCCAAAAAGGTGGCATTTCTATACTCTTCCAATAAACTAGCAATGCCATCGCAACTAAAATTGACACCACGAGTCCAATCCAACCGCCACGACTAAAAGTAAGAACCAAGCAAGCAGTATTGACAATAAACATGGTTAATGCTAAAGCTTTTTTGAGCCAACTTTGCCATGCGAAAATTGCCACTAAGCTAAAAATGACTGCTGGTAGTAGGTATCCAGCCAATAAATTGGGGTTGCCTAAATAACTGTAGACCCTTGTGGTTTTAGACAAAGGAGATTCCGGGTCAACCCAAGTTGCTAGTGCTGTGGCTCCAAAAAACCATTGGCGCAAACCATACACACTGACAATTAATGAAATGTGCAAATAAATAACGATAATCCCAGACCGCAGGCGGGGTGATCTCAACACCCTGGCACAAAGGGCAAATAGTAACAAATACAGGCTCAAGGTTACCAAATCGGTAAGGGCAGCTTTTTTGACTGGTGATAACGCTGTTGCAATTGCGGCAATTGACCAGTAGAGCAATACCAACAAGTGAATGGGAGTAACTGAGGAAACATTTGTTGTTGGTTCATCAGATAAAGTTAACAGTAGCCAAAATCCTGCACAAGCTACCAGCAACAAACCAACTAATGTACTCGAACTAAAAGGTGCAAGGGCATACACCAAACACAGTAAAGCAGCTGCGATGGCATCTCCCCACTGTATTAAGATGCTAGTTTGCCGCCAAGAACTCAACAGTCCCACCATATAGCGGTGGACGTAACTGCTAGCGAGATATTCTTTGATCGGTAAAGATGATAAGGTAAATCGTTGCCAGACTAAATTCATAAAAAACATTGCGATCGATGAGCCTGCCGACGCAGAACTTGGAATCGATCATAATGTGTATAGTGATAAAAAGGTAATAACGTAATAACGTAGATTACAAATTATACCAAATTAGCATAGTAAGTATTGTTTGAAATTTTTGGAATAGCTTTGTAGCAAAGGCTTTTAATCCAAAATCCTTTCATCTAAAATCTAAAATTGGTATTGGCGATGGCACTTTTATTCATAGCCATCAGTTTCACCTTTTATTCCAAAACACTTCAATAAATACTAAAAAAAGACAGCTATTGATTAACCCTTCATCTATCTCACGGACTTTCCATTTAGCGATCGCTATCGCTTAAAATCAAACATCGCTAGTTGCTTGTGGAGAAGTTGCTAGTTGCAATGGTAAAGAAAGCACATAACGATATCCTGATTCCGGTGAACCTTGAACCAAAATTTGTCCGCCATGCAACTCTGCAAGCTGACAGCTTAGCAATAAACCCAAGCTTTCACGAGAAAGACTTCCATTGCCTTTGGCTAAATTCATATCTGAATTAGGAGCAAATAAATTGGAGTGGGAATCACTCAAGTTTTTTAACTTGTCTACTGCCACGGGTGAAATATCCGGTTGCTCCTGGCTTTCTTTGCGAGTATTGTAGCTTGCGACTTCACCTGTGAGTTCTAACAAAGATAGAGAATTCAGGCGGAAGTAGGGATCGACCTCAGTAATGCCATCTCCCAGCCAAGGATGGGACACCCAAATAGTCACATTAAGGGTATCTTCTTTATAAGAGACATGAATGCGAACAACACTACCTGTAGCCGAAAGCTGAATCACACTAAAAATTAGATGATACAGGATTTGCCGTACCTTGTCTTTATCTAAAGGCCAAATACGGTTGCGTCCTGGTTCGATAGACAGGCGAATATCTTGGTCTCGGCGATTAGCCGCTTCTTCTAGAGTATTGATAGCCTGTTGGCAGAGCATTTCAATATCCACAGGAGCCAAATTTAGCACAATGGAGTTGTCATCTATGGTTCCAAGTTCAGTAATTTCGTTGACTAAAGAAAGTAAATAACGACCACTGTGTTGGATAATTTCTAAATATTCTCTCTGTTTACTCGTTAAAGGCCCATAAATTTCCCGCCCCAAAACGCTAGCCATGCCAAGTACAGATGTTAGCGGTGTGCGTAACTCCTGAGTTAGCTGTTCTAAAAGTTGCAGTTTCAGTTGCTTAGTAGAAACAGAGTCATTTTCTAAATGAGATGCCGCGATTTTAATTTCAGTGTTGCGTTCATCGTTGAGTGAAAATATAGGAGCTACAGGAGTATTTGATTCGAGTTTTCCTTGTAAAAGTCGATTACGCTCAAATTCACTCATGCTCCAACGAGCTATGATTTGTAAAAACTCAATATCTCGGTTGGTAAAATTGCGCGGTACTAAATCCATTACCGCTAATGCACCTAAACAATTTCCTGAAGCATCAATCAGGGGCGCTCCCAAGTAAGCACGGATACCATACTCCTGAACTAACTTACTGTTAGCCAATACTGTATCTGTAAGTTTATGCGTATCATTAATAACAAATATTTGATAACTCTCCACTACCTGACTACAAAAAGATTCTCTAGGTGAGAGTTGGCGGCTTTGTGCCAAATGATTCATTAGTCCTAGTCTAGATAAGCCCACTGCTGACTTAAACCAGTGGCGTTCTCGATCCACAAATCCCAAAATGGAAATTGGTGCTTCCAAAAAGTGGGCAGCAGTTTGAGTAGCTTCTTCAAAAACCGGAATTGTTTCTGGTTGCCGTAAACCTAGATCTGACAAAGCTTTAAGACGTTGTTGTTCTCTTGTTTCCTGAGAAGTCCAACCATCCTTTAAGGCAAATAATTTGTTTTCAGGCTCTACCATTGCCACTGCTACCTTAATAATTTCTCGATACTGTAAATTGATATATGCCCTATTTGTGGGTTATCAATTGCTATTTTTAAGCATTCCCCAATTTTGCCTCTGACAAACAATTTTGAGGCAAAAATTTTTTACCTCTTGTATTAAGTCGGCTACGGAGTCTACTCCAGTTACTATTTACTGGTACTGAATGTTCTCTATCCTTAGCTTGTGTAGTCTCTATTACTTGAGATTTGGTAATCAGATTACGTTAGATTTTGATTCAGTCAGGGTAACCTAACCTCAAGGATATAACAAAGAGTCTATGATTCTTAATGTACAGAAGGGAAATTTCTGTTACTACATTTAGCGTAATTTTACTTAATAACGTCTAAATTAATGTAATTTTTGTTAGCAAAAATTACTGATAACAGCTACTACCACTGCACCGAATTCCAAATTCAAAATTGATGCTGAATACTTGAGGCACTGTATTGGAGAGTAAACACAGTTTTTTTGCGTTCCACAAAAGAACTACTGACATCGGTATTTTGGCTCAAAATAAATGGCATCTGAAATATTTAGAAAATAACCTACCCTACTTTCAGCAAACTAGAGAATTTTTGTAAATTTGCAAAATCTGATGTTTTCTGGCGTGCAGAGTGTTATCAATACCAAATACTACAAAGTAGTTTATAGAAATCAATTAAACCTATGACAATTTAATGGCAAAAACTGTGCGTAATTTTAATTTTTCCATAAAAATAATTTTTTTGTGGCAAACAACAGTAGCCAACTAAATAAAAAAGTTTAAATTTATTTGGCAACAAGTTAAAAATAAACACGACTAAATAGTGAATGTGAGGAGAACTTAAATCATGAATCAAATGGCTATTAGAGTTCCTTTTGTAGACTTGAAGTTCCAACACGAACCAATTCAAGTACAACTGCAAAATGCCATTCAATCTGTTTTGGAACGAGGGGATTTTGTTTTAGGTCAAGCACTTTCAGAATTTGAAGTGGCATTTGCAGCAGTGTCTGGGGCAGAATATGGAGTTGGTGTGGCATCAGGAACGGATGCCATCGCTTTAGGATTGCAAGCCTGTAATATTGGTGCTGGTGATGAAGTGATATTACCAGCAAACACTTTTATCGCCACCTTAATTGGAGTTTTACGTACTGGTGCTAAACCCATTTTAGTTGATTGCGATCGCCAAACAGCTTTAATTGACTTAGAGGCAGCAGCAAAAGCAATTACGCCTCATACTAAAGCGATTATTCCTGTGCATCTCTATGGCCAAATGGTATCACCACAGAAGTTATTTGATTTTGCTGATAGCTACAAATTACTAATTTTTGAAGATGCAGCACAAGCACATTTAGCCCAAAGAGACGGATATTACGCTGGTTCAGTAGGAATTGCAGCAGCTTTTAGTTTCTATCCCAGCAAAAATTTGGGAGCATTTGGGGATGGGGGAATGCTACTCACAAAAAATCCTGACATAGCTCAAAAAATGGTGCGATTGCGAAATTATGGCGCATCACAAAAATATTTTCACACTGAGCCAGGGACAAATAGCCGCCTAGATACCCTGCAAGCAGCGATCCTGCACCAGAAACTACCATATTTGCCAAAGTGGAATCGCGATCGCTTGACAATCGCTCAAGAATATGATTCAGAATTAGCACCTTTAGCAACTGCTGGCATTATCCCCATCGAAAACCAAAGTGGTACAGGACATGTGTATCATCTTTATGTGATAAAAGTTGATGATTCTTGTCCCATAGAACGTCAGCAACTCCAAGAACAATTAACAGCAGTGGGAATTCAAACTGGAATTCATTACCCAATTCCTTGTCATCTCCAGCCAGCATTTAGCTATTTAGGCTATCAACAAGGAGATTTTCCCCAAGCAGAAAAGTTATCAAAGCAAATATTATCATTACCTATGTATCCTGGTTTGAGCAGTAGCCAAATCAAAGAAGTTGTAGCAGCCATCGCCAATGGAGTTGCAACCAACTCTCAGGAGTCATTGGTTGTTAGTCATTAGAGTGTTGACTGTTGACTGTTGACTGTTGACTGGGGAGTTATTATTCTCCCCTACCCCATGCCCAATGMCCAATGCCCAATGCCCAATGCCCMATGCCCCACGCCCATGCCCCATGCCCCACGCCCATTAATCAATTAAAATCATGGCACTACAGCAACAGATTAAAAATACAAACGTGTCAGGTTTGTTAAATTTAGCTATTTTAGGTATTCTATTGCTGCTTTATGCCCCCATACTCCTACATTGGCTGGATGGCTGGCTGCACAAAAATATTAGTACGGAACACGAATATTTTAGTCACGGCATTATTGGTTTGCCATTTGCTGGTTATTTGAGCTGGCTGAAGCGGAAACAATGGGTACGTTTACCAGATACTATCCATCCTTTAGGTGCAGTTTTGTTGTTATTGGGGGGAGTATTTTATCTTAGCGGTGTTAGAGAGTGGGTTAATCTTTCGCTACCCTTTATTCTGAGTGGATTGTGCTTATGGTTTAAGGGAATATCTGGTTTGCGATCGCAAGCATTCCCCTTGTTATTGGTATTTTTAGCCACTCCAACATCAGTACCTTATCTCATTGCTCCCTATACTTTACCTCTTCAAAGCTTCATCGCTGGTAGCGCAGGCTTCATACTGAATCAATTTGGTATGGAAGTAACTGTCGATGAGATCAATCTCTACGTAGGAGGACGAATTGTCGAAGTTGCTCCCTATTGTGCAGGGCTGAAAATGTTATTCACCACCCTCTACGTCGGTTTAATGCTGCTTTATTGGACAGGTGCTTTATCTTCACGTAACACAAGCATATCGTTTTTATTTATTGCTGCCATCGTCAGTACTACTGCCAATATTATTCGCAACACTTTACTCACTTTCTTTCATGGAACAGGTCAAGAAGCAGCTTTTAAATGGCTCCATGATAGTTGGGGTGGTGACCTTTACTCAGCTTTGATGCTCGTGTCACTAGTGCCCTTGCTTAATTGGATTAATAACTATTTTTCTGCATCTGGGGAAGTTGGGGATGATGCATAGGGCATGGGGCATTGGGCATAGGGCATGGGGCATAGGGCATAGGGCATGGGGCATTGGGCATTGGGCATGAAGCAGAAGAGGCGGAGGTGCGGAGGGGCAGAGGGGAAAAACTCATCTCCCCTGCTCCCCCAGGGCTGTTTCATTCCATTTCAAACCGGATTTGTCAAGATGGTTAGCGAAAAAATTATAAGTAAGGGTGACGATGTGATGAACTTTTAAGCACTTAAACAACAGTAAAATAGTTCGTTTTCTCCGCACGCTGGTAACAAAATAACCAATTTTTAATTGCTAGAATCCTTGATTTTTAAAGCTCTTTGGGGAATGAAACAGCCCTGCCTGCTCCCTTGTCTCCCTTGTCTCCCTTGCCTCCCTTGTCTCCCATGCCCAATGCCCAATGCCCCAACCCCCACTTAAAGTCCTAAATATCACTGAACTCATGGTGTTATTTTGTAAAGTAAAATTTTGCGTAAGTATTGAAAATTTTACTGATGATTTCGTTCTCTAAGTTTTTTAAAGAAAATCAATTGAGTAAGGTAGCAGCACTTTTGTTATTGCTACTGTTGTTGGTGATGGGAGGAATTCCAGGATACCTGACGGGACACTGGCAATGGAAACAACTACCACCTGTGGCTAGTCTTAAGGAATTAAGACAAATCCGCAAAACTGGGTTAACTGTTCCTGGTTGGCAAACTATTGAACAAGCACAACAGCAAATTGGCGAACATAAATGGTCTGTGCAGGTTCTTCAAAAAGAAGGCTCAAAGGACACTCAAGCAATTTTACTTTTGCTACCGCAAAACGGGCCTATGGATCAACCAGAGGTGGAGTGGACAGAGGTTAATGGCTGGGGAAGGTTGCGCTGGGGAAAATGGGATGTAGCTCAATACCGTAGTGCGGAATTTACTGTCAAACCTTCTGCAAACTTGGCTGCTGATGTTGAAACGAAAGTAGAAGCTAGATTCTTTCGTGGCTCCACACAACAACAAACCTTTG
Organism: Nostoc linckia z4; assembly: GCF_002608075.1. Classification (GTDB taxonomy): domain Bacteria; phylum Cyanobacteriota; class Cyanobacteriia; order Cyanobacteriales; family Nostocaceae; genus Nostoc; species Nostoc linckia. The sequence continues at coordinate 18,286 of NZ_LAHA01000023.1, read as the reverse complement.
CTGTCTTGCAATGGTACGCTATGCCAAAGGCTGGAAATCCATCGCCATTTAATTGGTTTGTGGCAGACCAGTTGGCACAGTGGCGTAAGCAACGCACTCCTTGGGTGGGTGTAAGTATTTTGATTCCAATGGAACCTTTAGGACAAGTAGAAAAATCTTGGTCTCTAGCCCAGTCTCTTGGGGAAACTGTACAAAGTGCATTGATGACTGCCGCTTTTTAGCTATGTTACAGCGATATTGAGGGAGAAATTGAGAAAAATATTTGGAGCGATCGCTCTTTAGTTCAAACTGATTTCAAAAATCTGCAAAATTATGAAGTTGAAAATTCAAATTGACATGATTTTTCGCCTTTTCCCTGGTAAATACTTGTAGATAAAAGAGACACCAAGGATATTTTTAGAGTAAAATAACGAGTCGGCGCGACTAATTCTTACATGAGTTTTCCTGCACCGATGTTGATAACTCCCAGATCTTATATGCGTGCATTTAGCGCCCTGTGTTTTGTCAGCCTTCAAGTAGGATTTTTTTTAACAGCACCTATCCAGCTTGTTGTTGCTCAGCCTTTCCCATCTCAAGGGCAACCCCCCTCCCCGGTACCTGGTACTGAGGATGTTGTACCTCCAAGTCCAAACAACGAAATTTCTCCGCAACTGAGCCGCTATTTTTTGGGGCCAGGAGATAGTATTGGGGTTGTGCTTCAGCGTCCTCCTGGCCCTTATCGTTTGGGAATCGGAGATGCAATTAGCGTTTCGGTTCAGCGCTTTCCAGAGTTAAGCTTTCAAGCTGTAATCAATCCAGAAGGTAACATTGTGGTGCCGCTACTGGGAACAGTTTCCTTGCAAGGTTTAACTTTGGAAGAAGCTCAAGAAAAAATTCGCTTGGGTTTAAATCGTTATGTCGTCGATCCAGTAATAGTTTTAGCCCTAGCAAGCCAGCGTCAAGATTTAGCTTTTCAAGCTGTAATCAGTCCAGAAGGTAACGTTGTAGTGCCACAAGTGGGAACAGTGTCTTTACAAGGTTTAACTTTGGAAGAAGCTCAAGAAAAAATTCGCTTGGGTTTAAGTCGGATTTTTCCAGATCCCATCGTGGTAGTATCGTTGATCGGAACGCGACCAGTCCAAGTTACCATTAGCGGCGAAATATTTCGACCAGGAATTTATCCAATTAATTCACCAACGCCCCGTGTTGCTGATGCTTTGTTAATCTCCGGTGGTTCAACACTGAATGCAGACCTCCGACAAGTGCAAATACGCCGTAAGTTAGTTGATGGTTCAGTGGTTTCGCAAACCATTGATTTGTATGCAACGCTGCAAAATGGTGGTTCAATCCCTAATTTACGCTTACAAGACGGAGATGCAATCTTTATACCTCGTCGCGAAGTTGGTAATGAAGATGGTTATGACCGTAATTTGGTAGCACGTTCATCCTTGGCTACACCACAGATCAGAGTCCGAGTTTTAAACTATGCTGCGGGAGGTATTTCTACTCAAGCCCTGCCTAATGGTAGTACATTTGTAGATGCCTTGGGAGGAGTAAATCTCGATACAGCTAATCTCCGGAGTATCGCTTTAGTTCGGTTCGATCCCGAACGAGGTAGAGCCATTACTCAAAAACTAGATGCGAAAAAAGCTCTGGGAGGCGATGCATCTCAAAACGTGCCACTTCAAGATAATGATGTTATTGTTGTTGGTCGAAACCTTGTCGGTAGAATTACGAATTTACTGAGTACCATTACCCAACCTTTCTTTAATGTGCAATCTTTTCTCCGATTTTTTGATAACTTCGGTGGCGGTGGTTCTAATTAGGGAGATGGGAAGATGGGGAGGTGGGGAGATGGGGAGACGCGGGGACGCGAAGAGATGAATTAATAACCAATGCCCAATGCCCGATGCCCAATGCCCAATGCCCAATGCCCAATGCCCAATGCCCAATGCCCAATGACTAACTATATGCCCTTACTATGACCCCACCAATTGTTAAGCGCTATCTTATTGCTTTTGAAAAATACAAGTGGATTGGACTAGCTAGTTTTTGTTTAGTTATAGCGGGGTCAACGGTGGTGGCTATGCAACCAGATCCACCTCCTAGCTACATAGCATCAGCGGCGCTGACATATAGTGGGCCACCTGTTTCTTTCTCTGCAACTGGTAGTGAAATCCAACAGCAAGGAAAGGAACTAAATGAGGAAGTTTTACTATCAAATCAGATAATTGCAGCAGTGGCAGAGAAAGTAAATCTCAGGCCGAAACAACTCGGTGCAAGTATTGTCCTTTCTCTACCGAAGAAAAATCCCAGGACTGGAGATTTTGAAACTACTACTTTTGAACTGAAGTATGTAGATACTGACCCGAAACGAGCTATAGAAGTTTTGGCTGAATTGATGCAATCAATGGTCAAGTTGAGCAGTGATATCAATACGGGACGATTGCAAGCAATTATTCAAAAAATAAACGAGCGCTTACCACAAGCTAAACGGGAATTGCAAATTGCTGAAAAGAGGTTGGAACAGTACGATCGCATTGAGCGTACAGCAATATTAGCAGCAGAAAATGGTAGTTTGCTCAGCGCCATTACTGCCAGCCAAAATCTCCAACGGCAAATTCAATTAACTATTTCTGGGGTTGATGGTCAAATTCGCAGTTTACAAAATAAGTTGGGCTTAACAGTTGGAGAGGCTTATATTTCTTCGGCTTTAAGTGCCGATCCCATTATTGCTAATTTGCGATCGCAAATTTATCAAACTGAATCGCAAATCGCTTTACTCAGAAAAGATTTACGACTCGAACACCCAACCATGATTCAGTTGCTACGCCAAAAACAAGCTGCTGAAGAATTACTCCAACAACGTGCAGCTGAAGTTTTAGGCGGTAATGGAATGGCAGCTCCACTGCGGGGTGACATCGCTGGTATTCGCACTTCATCAAGTTTAGACCCAGCACGCCAACAACTGGCAAACCAAATGGTGTCTTTACAAACCCAACGGGAGACACTCCAACAACAACTCGCTCAAGAAATCCGACAAGAAGCACGGCTACGTCAAGAGTATTCTTTAATACCCAATAAACAATTAGAGCGATCGCGTTTAGAACAGGAGGTTGGACTCAAAAAAGCCATCTACGAACAAATGCAGGCCAAGCTAACGGATGCTAAAACCGCAGAAGCCGAAACAACCAGCAGCCTCAGCGTTGCCAGACGCCCCACAGTTACTCCTGATATTAAACCTCCCAAGAGTATACCTATTACCTTGGCTGTGGGTGGCATCTTGGGTGTGGTAGTTGGTGGTGGGGTGATATTTTTATTAGGATCGCTGGAAGGAACTTTCAAAACCAGAGAAGATATCCGCGAAAGCCTCAAACAACGAGAAGTGGTGCTGTTGGGAGAGTTGCCTTTAATGTTAGTTGATGATTTAGACCGAGAATCAGTGCCAGTGGTACTTTCTCCAGAATCTCCCTACTTAGAATTTTATGAAAAGTTCCGTAGTAATCTGCGGCGGATTGGTGGTAAAAACTTAAAGGTAGTTTTAATTACTAGTACCAGCAGCCTAGAAGGTAAAACCGCAAGCGCTTATAACTTGGGTATTGCTTCTGCTCGTGCAGGGAAAAGAACCTTGATTATTGAAACAGATTTGCGATCGCCTTCTCGTTGCAACTCCCTGAAAGTAATTCCCGATCCCGACGCCACCATTGAACCCCTGCGTTATTACGCTGACTTGAGTGAATGTATTCGTTTAGTTCCTGATGTCGAAAATTTATACATTCTTCCCAGTCCTGGCCCCGTGCGGCAATCTGCTGCTATCTTGGAATCTAGTGAAATACGGCGGCTGATGGATGATGTCCGCGAACGTTTTGATTTAGTAATTTTAGATACTAGTCCCTTAAGTTTATCTAATGACCCATTGTTAATCCAACCCTACAGCGATGGCATCGTACTAGTGGCGCGACCCCATTATACAGAAGAGAACATGTTAGGGGAGGCGATCGATCAATTGGTTGAATCAGAACTGGGGTTATTAGGAGCAATCATTAACGGCGCTGATATCGTTGTTACTCTACCTCCACCACCGTTTCCAGCTGAAGTAGAACCAGAAAATGTTCAAGAGTCAGAAGAAGTTTCAGCAGGTGCGAGTTGAATCGCGGCTGGGGGTAGGGACAAGGGAGACAAGGGAGACAAGGGAGACAAGGAGACAAATTGCAACAATTCTTTTCCCATGCCCAATGCCCAATGCCCCATGCCCCATGCCCAATCCCCATTAATCCCTTCTAAACAACCCAAATAGAGGAGCCAGAATTATGCCAAAAACAAAACCACCGATGTGTGCCCAGTAGGCAACTCCACCACTTTCTACGCTCATGTTGGCGGCTGTTTGTAGGCTTACAAGACCGGATATGACATTTTGTACAAAGAAAAGTCCAATTATTACTAATGCTGGTACTCGGATAGTGGTGATGAAAATCCCCAAAAAGACTAAAGTCATCACTCTAGCTTGGGGAAAACGAATAATGTACGCACCTAATACTCCGGAAATTGAACCACTTGCACCTAATGAAGGAATCTCAGAATTAATGCTAATAAACCATTGGCACAATGCAGCTAAAGCACCACACGCCAAATAAAAAATTAAATATCTAAAATGGCCTAAACGCTCTTCAATATTGTTGCCAAAAATCCAGAGAAACAGCATATTTGAGATTAAATGCCACCATCCGCCGTGTAAGAATTGTGACGTAAATAAAGTTATCCATTCCTCAGAGAAATTGGTGGTTAACTGTTGAGGGATTACTGCATACTGACTTAAAAATAAATTCAATCGTGCATTTGACAGGCTCACCTCGTGAAGAAAAACTAAAATATTCATGCCAATTAACCCGTAGGTGAAATACGGGGTAATACGCGTGGGATTTTCATCGTAAAGAGGAAACACTGGTGTTTTTCCTAAATTATTAACTAACTGCAATATAGCTTGTATTACTGGCAGTTGTTGAGTTTAGGTATTTTAACTCAGAGTTAGAGGCATTTTTAATTCACATCAGACGTAGACTTCTAAGAGAAGTCGGGAAAAGGGGAAGGGGGAAAGGGGAAAGGGGAAAGGGGGAAAGGGGAAAGGGKAAARGGGGAAAGGGTAAAGGGGAAAGGGTAATGTATCCCTTTGACCACAAGAGTGCAAAAAGCACTCTTGTGCAAGAGGTCTGATGTATTTGAAACCTTTCCCCTTTTCCCTTTAACCTTTTCCCTTTCCCCCCTCTTGCAAAAGTAACTTTTGCAAGAGGTCTTATGACCAAGATTCTTCTGGGGATTTATCGCTGAATAAACCCAAGAGTGGCCCAAGAATTGCGCCGAAGATAAACCCGCCTGCATGGGCCCAGTAGGCAATACCGCCGCTTTCCATACCGATGTTGGTGGGTGTTTCAAGGCTAACAAGTCCGTAGAAGGCTTGTTCGAGAAACCAAAATCCCAGAAAGAAGTATGCAGGGACGCGGAAAGTCGGGAAGAAAAATCCTAAGGGTACAACACCAATAACTTCGGCTTTGGGAAAGCGAAGAATGTACGCTCCCATAACACCTGCGATCGCACCACTCGCACCCAATGAAGGAATGCTAGAATCTTGACCGAAGTACCACTGCGTTAATGATGCTAAAACGCCACAAGCTAAATAGAACAATAAAAATTTAGCATGACCCAATTTATCTTCAATGTTATTACCAAAAATCCAGAGAAACAACATATTGCCGGCTAGGTGCAACAAACCGCCGTGCAAAAATTGTGAGGTAATCAAAGTGGCCCACTCTGGAACCGGTTGATGTAGAGAAATACCAGCAAAGCTTAAGGTAAGTTCGCTAGGAACCACAGCTGCAAGGTGTAAAAATCCATTTAATGCTCGTGGGGGAAGACTTGATTCATAAATAAATGCAAGGACGTTGGCAGCAACCAGTCCATAAGTCACATAAGGGGTAATTTTTGTAGGATTATTATCTCTAATTGGAACCACGGGCGTTTTTCCTGACTTGAAGACACAAACTCTACATTACTGAATTGTGCAAGTAGTTTCTTCTACCTCGTGGATAGATCCCAGTTTGAGATTTAAAATCCGAAAGCTAAAAATCCACCATCAACGGTGATGCATTGTCCAGTGATGAAAGATGCCACAGGCATACAAAGAAATGCCACTATACCTGCGACTTCTTCTGGTTGACCAACTCTTCCCATAGGTGTTTGGGACAGAACTAATTTGAGAAAATCTTGGTTATCGAGTACAGACTCCGTTAGAGGGGTGCGAATAGCCCAAGGTGCTACGGTGTTTACTCTAATATTATCTGAAGCCCATTCAACTGATAGCGATCGCGTCAGTTGATTTATAGCCGCTTTAGTCATACCATAGGGTGCGCCTGTACGATTAGAGACTAAACCGGCCACAGAACTGATATTAACAATGCTGCCGTTTTTGCTATTTTGCAGCAAAGGGTAAAACAGACGGCACATTTCAAAAATTGATGTCTGGTTTGTCTGGATGATAAATTGATACTCAGTTAGCGTATAGTCTACGAGTTTTTTACTAATATTAGTTCCAACATTGTTGACCAGAATATCTAATTTATCCCAGGATTTGCTAACCTGCTCAAAGATGAGTTGACGACCATCACAGGTTGCAACATCCGCTGTCATCCCAGATGCAAGTAATCCAGCCTCTTGCCAAATACTTACTTGTCGCTCTACATCTTCAGAATTCCGTGCCACAATTTTTACTTCTGCGCCTAAAGATAAAAACTCATTGGCAACAGCTAGTCCAATGCCTTTGGTTGCACCTGTAATCAGCGCTTTCTTTCCTGTCAGTGTCCAGCGTTCGCTCATTTAAATTAGAGGGATTTTTTATTTTCAAGCTCTCAATGACCATTCGAGTTTATCTTGCAGGTGTCCAATGCGATCGCCTTTTGTCGTAATCTAGACGATCGCAATTCGATAGCTAACCCAACCCACTGACGAACTCATGTTTTTTGCAAATTCTCTGGAAAATCAACTCCAACGCTGGAACGAAACCATTCGCAATCAACCGCAAAATCCCAATGCTTACATTCGGCGAGGTATGGTGAAGTTTCAACTAGCCAAAATTGATGAATCTATTGAAGATTTTGATAAGGCAGAGCAATTGGATGCCCGTATCAAACCTTACCTATGGCAGCGTGGATTATCGTACTATTATGCAGAAAGATTTGCCGAGGGCGCTCAACAGTTTGAAATAGATTTGACTGTGAATGCTCAAGATGTGGAAGAAACAGTATGGCGATATCTCTGCATTGCTCGTTTGTCAGGTGTTGAAGAGGCACGTAATTCTTTACTAACTGTGAAAAATGACCCCCGGTCTGTTATGCGGCGCGTATATGATTTGTATGCAGGAGATTGTACGCCAGATGATGTTTTAAATGTTGGGCGATCGCAAGGGATAAATGGAAATTTTTACGGTCATCTTTATTTGGGATTATATTACGAAGCTGAGAATAATCTTGATTTAGCTCAGGAATATATAGTTAAAGCTGCTGATAATTATAAGATTGATGATTATATGTGGTATTTGGCACAGGTACATAAAAAGCTGCGAGGATGGATATAGTTTAGTAATTAAAAGCACCAAGGGCTTTCGTCTGTAAGCTGGGCTGAATTGTTAGGTTAGAAATATGCTATTTAAGCATTTGTTGGTACAAGCGATCGCTGCTGAGAAAGAAGGTAAACTAAGGCAATGGGCGCTGACGTAACTGTGTACGCTCCAGAACGGTAAAACTTGCTTCTAATGATATGCCTTCCATACTCAGCAGGCGTAGCAAGTCTTCAGCAGGTTCCTCTGGTGAAGCAGGAAAATAACGGAAATAAACCACACCAACTGGCGATGGCATTCGCAGGCGGTAAATTAATTCACCATAATCTCGGTCAAATGTTAAAATAATTCGCCCCTCACGAACTACGCGTGTCAAAACCTCAGAATCTTCTGCACCTGGCGCGTCTTCACTTCCATAGGCTACATCGTAACCACTAGAGCGCAAATATCTAACGCTCATCACAGGAAAGTTTTCATTTGCTAGAAACCGCATCATCCCGCCTCGGACAACAGCGGTAGGGTGTATAAAGATTCTTCACGCATACACTCTGCTGTAAAAGTAAATACTGCCCTTAGTGCTTCTGAACTTAGGGTAGGATAGTTTTCTAGCACTTGTTGTTGTGTCCATCCCGCAGCAAACAAACCCAACAAGAACTCTACAGATAAACGAGTTCCTTTCACAGTCGGCTTACCCAACAAAATTTTTGGGTCTGAATGAATGTACTGTCGCCAGTCCATAGTTTTTACTCCGACAAAGCTACAGCTATTGTTGCACAAGATGATTTTTGTTTGGTTGTTGAGTGGGGTGTGGGTTTGCAGATGCTTAATGCGATCGCTCACCTATTCAATTTTCGCTGGCTTCACTTTCAAACTGCACTTGACGATACAAATCAGCGATCGCAATTTCCACATCCACCGATTCCAGTCGCAATATTTCGTCCAAATTATACTCAGACAGCACCCATTTTCCCTGTTCGTTGCGCCGAAACACTTCCACACTTGGTTGCTCTACTTGTACTAAAACATATTCTTGCAAGGTTGGAAATTGGCGATATTTGGCAAACTTTTTTCCCCTATCGGCTGCTTCTGTTGAAGGTGATACCACTTCAATAATTAAACAGGGAAATTGTATTAATTGTGGATCGGTATCGCGCTCATCGCAAGTCACTACAACATCAGGATAAAAATACTTTTGCCCCGGTTCTACCTGTACCTTCACATCTACAATGTATACTTCACAGGAGCGATCCGTTAGGGCATTATCTAAGAGCTTCGAGAAATTGAAAGAAACCCGATTATGGTTGCGCGTACCACCACTCATTGCTACAACTTCGCCATCCCAATATTCGTAGCGTTGCTCTTGGGTGGGTTCCCAAACTAGATATTCTTCAGCACTCATTAAAATGCGATCGGGTAAAGCAACCATTGGGGCGGTCGGGGAATGATTTACTTTATTTAGGATAGCGAAAACAGGGCATTCTCCTGTTTCCTATCCTTATTCAAGCAGTTGCCTTACTTGAGCTAATGCTTCATCCCCCGGAATTCCTTGTACTGAGCTGCTTCGGATCTCGTCACGCCGTCTCTTTGCTTCATTTGTCCAAGCTGTCTGAATTTTTGGATCGATATCGAATTCTAAACTTTCTACTAGCTTTTCTGCCAAAAGCGCTCTTGATGCACTAGGCAGAGATAAAAGCTCTTGTGTCAGTTGTTCAATTGACCGCATAGCTCCTCTCCAACTGCTGAATGTAGATTGTAGTCTAACAAATATAGCTATTTCAAGCCGCCAAACTTATACGTGGGAATGATTACAAACTAACTCAAGACCAACGTCCGAGCATTTTATCTCGCAAATGTTTAATACGATCGCTCCTTACATTTTCCCCAATAATTCCCGAATTACGATCGCACAATCTCCAAAAGCTAAAGGTGAAATCGTCACATCCTCTGCAAATATACTCTCACTGCGATAGCCATCTTGACTCGGAAGACGATACATATACAACTTCCGTCCATTGACATCTAAAATCCAGTACTCAATAATACCTGATTTAGAATATGCCATCGCTTTGACTTCGCGATCGTACTTCAAACTGGAATCAGCTATTTCAATAACTAAAAACACTTCCGAAGCATTGGGATGATGGTCTTCATAATCCAATGGATTCGGCTTTACCACTGAAATATCTGGTTCTGGTTCCGAGTAATCATCAAGTCGCACTGGTGACTGAATTCTTAACAAAACTTTGTCACCCAAACGTTGACGTAATAGCCTTTCTGTGCGGGTAATTGCGGATTCGTGAGCAGTTCCTTTTGCTGACATTTTAATGATTTGTCCCGCTATTAATTCTAAGCGTTCCTCAGGATGAAAAATTCCCGTTTCCGCCATTTTGTGATATTCTTGGACACTAATTAGGCGAATATTGGTCAGCATAAGAATCACGTTAACGTCCTAGCATTTTATCCCGCAAATGTTTAATGCGATCGCGCAGTTTTGCGGCTTCTTCAAATTCCAATTTTTTCGCCGCTTCTTTCATCTGTGTTTCTAACAAAGTAATCAATTCTGGAATTTGTTCTAAAGGTAGTTCATCGAGATGTTCTTCTACAACTTTTAAGTCAGTTGCATTCAAGCGTCGGGATACATCTAAAAACGACAAAATCGCATTACTCGATTTTTTCGTAATTGGTTTTGGTGTAATTCCATGCAGTTTGTTATACGCCATTTGAATTCCCCGCCGTCTGTCTGTTTCATCAATGGCTTTAATCATACTGTCGGTTAAATTATCAGCATATAAAATTGCTTGTCCCTGGACGTGACGCGCAGCTCTACCAATGGTTTGAATTAAAGAACGTTCGGCTCGCAAAAAACCTTCTTTGTCTGCGTCCATAATTACTACTAAGGAAACTTCGGGTAAATCCAAACCTTCCCGCAGTAAGTTTACTCCCACCAAAACATCGAAGTTACCTTCGCGTAAGTTCTGTAAAATTTCAATTCGCTCAATGGAATTAATTTCAGAATGTAAATACCGCACTCGAATACTGTGGTCTTGGAGATATTCGGTTAAATCTTCCGCCATACGCTTGGTTAATGTGGTAATTAGCACGCGTTCGTGGCGGTCAATTCTATCTTTAATTTCTCCTAATAAATCATCAATTTGTCCTTCTGTGGGACGCACAGAAATTTCTGGATCAATTACCCCAGTTGGTCGAATTACTTGTTCTATTATCTGATTTTCAGAAATTTCTAATTCCCAATTTCCTGGAGTTGCGGAAACAAAAATACACTGATTTACTTTTTGCCAAAATTCTTCTGCTTTTAAAGGACGATTATCAGCAGCACTAGGAAGTCGAAATCCATGCTCGATTAAAACTTTTTTTCTTGCTTGGTCGCCGTTATACATCCCCCGAATTTGAGGGACAGTAACGTGAGATTCATCAATAACTAACAACCAATCTTTGGGAAAATAATCAATTAAACATTCTGGTGGTTCTCCAGGTTTTCTGCCGGCTAAGTGACGCGAGTAGTTTTCCACGCCATTACAATAACCAACTTGCTGCAACATTTCTAAGTCGTAGCGCGTTCGTTGGTCTATGCGTTGTGCTTCTAATAATTTTCCGGCTGCTTCTAAGTAAGCTTTTTGCTCTTTTAATTCGGCGGCAATGTCTTGACAAGCTATTTCTAAGCGTTCTTCTGGGGTGACAAAGTGACGCGCAGGATAAACATTTACGGCTTCTAAACTTTTGAGAATTTCACCTGTTACAGGGTCAATATAACGAATTGCATCTATTTCATCACCAAAAAATTCGACGCGAATAATTCGGTCTTCATAAGCCGGGCCAATTTCTAAAACATCACCCCGGACGCGAAATTTTCCCCGTCCCATTTCTAAGTCGTTGCGGCTATATTGCACATTTGTCAAATCCCGCAAAACTTGACGTTGATTTACTTCCATGCCTATCTGGAGAGGAATGGCAGCTTTGAGATATTCTGCTGGCATTCCTAAGCCGTAAATGCAACTAATGGAAGCAACCACAATAACATCACGGCGTTCAAAAAGCGATCGCGTCGCTGAATGCCGCAACATATCTATTTCATCATTAATTGCTGCTGTTTTTTCAATATAAGTATCGGTGACGGGAATATATGCTTCTGGCTGATAATAATCGTAATAACTGACGAAATACTCCACTGCATTGTGGGGAAAGAATTCTCGGAGTTCGTTACAAAGTTGTGCGGCTAGGGTTTTGTTATGCGCCAAGACTAAAGTAGGTTTGCCAATTTTCTCAATTACTGCTGCTACTGAAAATGTCTTGCCTGTTCCTGTGGCACCCAGTAAAGTTTGGTAATGATTGCCAGCTTTGATACTAGCAGTTAATTGGGCGATCGCTTGCGGTTGATCGCCTGTGGGACTAAAAGGAGCTTGAAGACAAAATTCTGTCATACAGTTTTGCTGAAAATACCCTGCCTGATTGTGACGATTTCACGCCCTATATATTGTAGCTCGCTAATTAAAGCACGAAATATTCATAATCCTTTACAAAATTTTACTCTTACAATTTACTTATGTATAAGTTTTAAAGATTCTTATATCTATATGAGGATTTTTAAGGTTAAACTTTGATACATAGGAAAAATTCATCTTTCCTTAATTATTGTAAAATTCAATTAATAAACCAGAGGTATTCAGTTATGGCTGTTAGCAGTGGTGCTAAAGCAATCAATCCTCGGCAGAAGTACGCAAAACTGAAAGGGGAAACTACAGTGGAAGTTGAAAATCACCAAGGCGAGAGTGTGAATAAAGATCAAGTCGAGCAAACTAGCGAACAGTCAGCACCAGAAACTCGTGGAACACTGACCATTGCTGGAGTTCGTCCCATAGGCAGTAGCGACTTGCAAGTTGCGGAAAAACTTTCAATTTCTGGAGTGCGTCCCGTTAGTACCAGTAACTTGGAAGTTGTGGAAACCTACAACGCAATGGGTATTCGTCCAATTGGTGCTAATACATTCAAAGTCGTTGAAAGTATTAATCTCTCTGGTATTCGTCCAGTTAGCTCAAGTTCGTTAGTAGTAGCCGAAAGCTATTCAGTATTTGGTAACCGTCCAGTGGCATCAAACGATATAGACGACTCTGCAAACCTTATGGGTTTTCTGGATTAAACCAAAAGAATATCCCCATCAATTGATTCACCCAGTTTCTTTACGGAACTGGGTTTTTTATTTGTATTTGTCTACGTCTTTTAGCATAGGTAACTAAGCTTAATTGATTTGAAATCACATTTCAATAATAGCTAGGATGTTTACTGCAATTACTTTTAAGAATTTTGAATTTTGAATTTTGAATTTTGAATTCTTTAATATACCTTGTGGTGGAAGGCTTTGCTAAAAACCTTAAGTTAGGGTGTAAGGGTAATAACAAAGAATTTCAAAGTTAATTTATAGCTTTGAAACAAACTTTTGATAAAATAAACAGGAGTATCCAATGAGCTTAGAAGAACGCGCTAAAGCTGCCGCTAAGAATATTGAAGGTAAAGCTCAAGAAGTAGCAGGAAATGTTACTGGCGACCCAGAAGATAAAGCCGAAGGTAAAGCAAAGCAAGCTGAAAGTGAAGTGCGTCACGGCATCGAAGACGTGAAAGACAATATCAAGAAAAAGATTGATTAGAGTGCATATTTGTTAGCAAAAGCTTTCAAAAAAAATTCAGGTGCATCGAAGTTTTGTAGAACAGGTATGAAATGTCTAGGAGCTAACTTAAACTCATTTTAAACTCCGTCTATCAAGGAGTAAAATAGTATTAATTTGGCTTGTAGAACTTATGTAGAGACGAAACTAATCACGTCTCTACACTCTTTACACTTTAGTTTAAATTTATTATAGGAATCATGCTTAATGGGGTGAAAAAATCACTCTGAGATAGAAAAACTTGATTCCCTACTCCCCATTCACTAACTACCTAAATAATTTCATCAATCAAATTACATTGCTATAACTATTTAACTTGTTACTCAAGGCGTTTGATTAGGAGCGAAAATAATGAGTCTACTGCAACAAAGTCGCAAAATATTAGCGACTTTAGTTTTAATAGCAGTTCTGATGATAACTACTGCTTGTGCTGGTGGTACAGTGTCAGAAGTTGACCGCACAGCAAACCCGCCAGCAGTTAGTAGAGATGTAGCTTATGCAGAGTTAGAACGTGGTAATAGCCCAAAAGGACAAACTTTTGGTAATTGGGTTGTGCAAACATCAAGAGGATTAATCCAAGACGCTTATGTTCGTGATAACAACAAATTAGGTGTTGTGATTTCTCCTCAAGTTCGTCCTAACGAAGTCCGACCATTAGCAAAATCCTTAGTTCAAGGTTTTCGCAAGAATTTCCCCAATCAAGATTTAAAAGTTTTGGTTTATGGCCCTGACAAGCAATTGATTTTGACTACTGAATATGACGTTCAAACTAATCAAGTCAAATATACTTAATTGCTGAGTTGGTGATGAACAAAAGGGCAAGTAAGTAGAGACGCGATAAATCGCGTCTGTAGGGAAATTGAGCCATAAAAAAGGAGATGAATAAAATGACAAGTAGCGAACAATATAGACGGCAAATAATCAAAGATTTGGCTGATGGAAATGTTGAATCTCTGGATGAGCCTACAGCCAATTCAACAACTGAATATCAAAATTTTGATGATTTTGCCCAACGTACAACACCAGATCAACGTCGCCTGTTGTTTGGCCGGTCTTTACATCCAGATCGAATTCCTACTAGCCAAATGGAACCAGAATTACAACAGGCGATCGCTCAAATTAAACCCAATGAACGCGATGATGTAGCAAGGGGCTTTTTCAAACACTTAAAAGAAAGAGGATTAGATGAACGACATCTAGAACAACAGTTGGGTCTTTCTACACATAATCCCAACCGTATGAATGCTGATGATGTTAGCAAACTCGCCTCTTTTGTTTATCACAATCATCCAGACATTTTCCGCGAAGTATTGGCAGATCAACCAGCCATCATCAAATTTCTCAGTAATCCTGTAGTGGCAGGAATTATTGGAATTGCAGCTGCAAAATGGTTAAGTAGTCGCAAATAAATTCTGAGTTCTTACTTCCTTTTCGCTCAAAGAATACCTCAAATTTTTAACTAAAACTCATAGTGCCTGGTGGCAGTCTATCGCCAAAGAGGCAAAGGAAAAAGAGGTAATTATGAAGTATAGCAGGCAAGAGGCAGTAGGCAACAGGCAATAGGGAAAGAAAGTCTTTTGGTGTCTGGATTTTACTGTCAATTTATGTCTTAAACTATGCTTCGACTGCTATGAGGGAGTAATTTGTTGTGTTGCGTAACAAAGTATGGTGGGTATAACCCACCTTTTTTTTGCCTATCTGACTTGAAAATATACTATGATGCCAAGTTGGCATAGGAATTATTAGACCTATTGCAAAAGTAACTTTTGCAATAGGGGGAAAAGGGAAAAGGGTTTTTATTTGCCCTTTCCCCTTTACCCCTTAACCTTTTCCCCACTTCTCTTAGAAGTCTATTGTTTAAAATTCTGGAACTTTCTGGCAAAAGCTTTTAATCCAAAATCCAAAATCTCAAATTCAAAATTAATATGAGCTTAACTCTTTATTTTCTCCGTCACGGACAGACAGAATGTAGTCGTAATAATTCCTTTTGTGGTTCTATAGACTCAGAACTCACCCCAGAAGGGTTGGAAATGGCCAAAGCTTTTGCAGTTGCATACACTTCTACACCTTGGACAGCTATCTTTTGTAGTCCTATGAAGCGAACTGTGGATACAGCAAAACCTTCATATCAAGCCATAGGGATGGAACCACAACTTAGGGATGGTTTGAAGGAAATTAATTATGGCGAGTGGGAAGGAAAAACCCCAGAAGTAATTAGCCGTGATTATCACGATGATTATATTCGTTGGTCAGCAGATCCGGCTTGGAATGCACCAAATGGTGGAGAAATGGCAGGGACAATTGCTTATCGCGCCATGCAAGTAATTGAAGAAATCAAACAAAATTATAATAGCGGTAATGTTTTAGTAGTATCTCACAAAGCAACTATCAGAATTATTGTATGTAATTTACTAGGAATTGATGTCGGACGCTTCCGGTTTCGTTTGGGATGTCCTGTAGGTTCAGTAAGTGTTGTAGAATTTACCTCCCACGGCCCGTTGTTAAAGGTTTTGGCAGACCGTACTCATTTGGATGAACGTTTGCGAAACTTGCCAGGAACGTGAAGAGGACGCAAGCATGGGGAAAAGCATTTCCTAGTCTGCTGAGGTACAAATCTCTGCATACCTCTGACTTGTAAGTAGGGAACAGACAACAGATAATACATAATAACTACTTACATACATGGTTACGTTGCGCGTAGAAAATGGTATTGAACTCTCCAGAAAAAAATGAAGCTTGAGTGGAAATTTGTCAGCAGATTCAAGCCGCAATTCTTCGATAGAAGATAGAGAAACTTTTCTGCCTGTGCCTTCCCACTTCCAGACCTATTCCCGCATCTGAAAATTACTGTAACTAGCGGATATTAACTTCTTGTAGGTAATTTACTTCCTGAAGATATTTAATTTTGGTATTGGAGTTTTGAGAGACAAAGGAATTTGTTCTTTTTCCAGAAGTTCCCTTTTGATATTCAGCCAATAGGCGTTGCTTGCGAGTATATTCATTTAATTTAACTTGAGCTTCCGCATAAACTAAAGTATCACTGGGAATATTTTTAAGCAACTTGATAGCACTATCAAAATTACCAAGAGATGCTTGATAATAAGCTTTATTTAAAAAGTAAGCTGCTCTGATTTGCCGCTTGCGATGATATTCAGCTAACTTGTCTTGGACTATAGCGCCAGCAGAACTTTCTTTAGGAATTTGACGCAAGTATGTTAATGCTGTTGAAAAATCTTTTATGCTGGCACTTTCATAGGCTTTCGCTAATAAATCTTCGGTTTTTGCTTGAATATTAATGTATGCTTGTTGAACTAATTTATCTGTTTTAGATTGCCAATATAAAATATCTGGAACTTGACGGGCTGCATCAATGACATCTGACCATCTACTTTCATAATAAGCAGTTAAAGCTAATTGATATTGTTGTGCAGCTACTTGCCATTTTCCTTGCCATTCTTCGATTGTAGCTTGAGCCTCTGGATAAATATTGCTGTGGGAGGGAATTGATTTAGCTAGTGCGATCGCTTCTTGTAAATCCCCTGCTTGATATTCTTTTTTGGCTTGAGATAAAGTCTCTGTTTCTGGATTAGTAGGTGAAGTATTAACTAAAGAATATATACTAAATCCCATTAACAAAGAATTCGCCGCTAATCCGACTTTCATTCCTGTGAATAACGGCGATAGTTTTCCAGAATTAGAATTCTGGGAATCATCTTTTATATCTGGTGTTAATATTTGTTTTGGCTCAGGTTCCCAGATGATTTGTTTAAGAACCCGCAGAACTTCACCCACAGATTGAAAACGTTTTTGGTAATCGTAGCGGATCATTTGGCTGAGAACGGCAGCTAAATAATCATTAACTGGCGTATTTGCAGAACGCCAAATAATTTCATTTGTATAAGGATCGACTTTTAGTTGGAGTGGTTCTAGCCCTGTTAACGCTTGGATAGCAATCATTCCCAAAGCGTAAAGGTCGCTATTTGGTTGTGTTTCGCCAATAAATTGTTCTGGTGGTATGTATCCCAAGGAAGTAACGGGAATTCTATGAATAGGTAATTCTGCACCTATACCAAAATCAATCGATTGAATTGAGCCAAAATCAATTAACACTAACTTGCCATCAGCAGCACGTCTAATTAAATTTTCTGGTTTAATATCGCAATGAATAACACCTTGGGAGTGAACAAATTCTAGAATATTCAAGACATCTAATAAAAATTCTACAACTTCTTTTTCACTCCACACAGACCCCCACTCTTGATTAATTGGTAATTCCGCAGTCAGGGCGTGTCCTTCAATATATTCTTGTACCAAATAAAATCGCTTGTTTTCTTCAAAGCAGGCGATGAATTCAGGAATTTGCTGATGGCTTCCTAAAAGCTTAAGAGTTTCAGTTTCAGTTAAAAACAATAGCCTCAGTGTGTCCAAGTAATTAGATTCAAAACTGTTAGCTTTGATCTGTTTAACTACGCATTTGGCTTTATCTGGGTAATTTACATCTAGGGCAATGTATGTTTGTCCAAACACTCCTGCACCCAAGCTTTGGACAATTTGGTAGCGCCCTTGTAATAATTTACCAATTATGTGGTGAATCATAACCTGGTTACTCAGTGAGTCATTTTATTTAGTTTTTCTGACATTACCTCTTAATTTCCGGAAAACATGAGAGATTAACATCCTTCACGTTGATTGTTGAGGGTTGACGGTGTTGGGGCGGTGAGGGAGAGAACCCAACCCTTGTAAAATAAACTACAGTTCAATTTAGAACCCATTGGGCGAATAGAATGAGACTGTTGGCGAATAAGAGAGGGGTATTACCCCTCACAGAAGAAGGGAGTAATTAGTGAGCAGAATGATTGTGTGACAAACATGGCATAAATAATCAAGTATATGACTCTTCATCCGCAAGATAGGTCATCCATTCCAGAAACGACAGCGCAGGTGGCAGGAAAATCCTTTCCCAAAGGAAACGTGTATATGAAAATGCGGGATGAACTTGGAGTAATGTACAAAGACAAGACAA
>NZ_LAHA01000123.1 GCF_002608075.1 Nostoc linckia z4 | reverse complement strand
CCCATCCCCCCATCCCCCCATCTCCATAACCCTACCTAATGGTGACAATTTCATTCATCATCACCGCCAGCGCTAGCATACCTAAAATAGTCATCAATCCCGCAGGCATAAATTTGCGTGTTTTAGCGAGTCTAAATGCAAAGAACACTACTAAAACAGCAGTCACCAAGACGGCTAAAATTAAACCCTGGGCTTGTCCTTGGAGTTGGAGGTAAGCGGCAATAATTAGTAATAAACCGCTAATGCTACCACTCACAAGTGAAACCTTGCTTCTAGCTTGAATATAGCCAATAATGCCACCAGCGATCGCCAATATGCCGTAAGCAAAAGCAGCGATTATACTTAAATTCATTGTTAAAACCTATGTAGATTTTGTTTTTGCTGCCAGGGTCAGCAGACAATTTACCATAGCTGTTTAGCTATATCACCCAGTTGATTGATGAATAATCAAGCAATGCCAATGGCCAGTAGTTCCTCCAATACAAAAATTCAATATCTCCAGCGCCAAGCGGCGTCACTTTTACTTTACCAATCTGTTCTCCAAGGTGAAGTAGGGATAGCATTTCTTGAACTGTTGCAAGCTATACGTTACACTGATGCGGATGCACGCGGTTGTCTGCAAGCCTACGGCTATTATTTCCATGCTTTGGCTGCAAGCAATCAAAATTGGGAAGATTATATAATCAATCAGATTCTTTTTTGTGATAACCCTTTTACAAAACTGGCTCAACAACAGAAATTTGAAGACTTATCCCCAGCTTTGTTAGCAGCAGTTGGGCATGATTTACAAGTCTTACAAAGTCTTTATGAATGTAGCAGCGCTTATTTGAGTGAGTGGGTGCAAAATGTTGCTCATCTACCAATTTCGCCGGTGGTGTGGTACGAGGAACCAAAAAAGTTGGGAAGAGAGACCAAATTTGCTGCATATCTACAAGAATTAGATAATTGGGGTGATGCTGTAGAAGAGTTAGCAGCTTATTATCGGCAATATGGTTCTGGTTTATTTGCTCAATACCGTGCTTTTCGCTGGCAAGCTGGAGAGTTTATTGGTATCCCATATCCAGACCCAATTAAGCTTAGCGCCCTTGTGGGTTATGAGTCTCAAAGAGATGCTTTGCTGAAAAATACCGAGTTTTTATTATCAGGAGAGTTAGCACTGCATGTATTACTTTACGGTAGCCGTGGTTCGGGAAAATCTTCCTTGGTGAAATCTTTATTGCATGAATATAGCGATGCCTCCGGCAAGGGCAAAGCCCAACATCCTCTTTGTTTATTGGAAGTCGCCAAATCTGATTTAAAAGATTTACCAGAAATTGTGGAACATTTACGGGAAGTGCCACAAAAATTTATCGTTTTTGTAGATGACCTTTCATTTGAAGAAGATGATGATGCTTTTAAAGCACTGAAGGTAGTTTTAGAAGGCAATTTAACCGCCAGACCGCAAAATGTGGTTGTATATGCTACTTCTAATCGTCGTCACTTGATTCGGGAGTTTTTTGTGGATAGACCAGCGCCTAAAGATAACGATGAAATCCATGCCTGGGATACGATGCAAGAGAAACTTTCCTTTAGCGATCGCTTTGGTTTAACCTTAACCTTTGAGCCAGCTAACCAGAAAACTTATTTAAACATTGTTCGTCATCTAGCAGCACAAGCTGAAATTAATATTACCCAAGAAGATTTAGAATATCAAGCACTACAGTGGGCGACTCGCCACAATGGTCGTTCCGGACGCACAGCACGCCAGTTCATTGATTTTTTAAAAGCAGATTTAAAATTATTTCATGGAGCAAATGAAAATACATCTATCGCTGAAAATGCTAATTAATTCTTGAGTAATGAGACTTTTTTGTTTCCTAAATCACAATGTTATAGATGAATAACTATGGTTATAACTTGTAAAATAATTATGATACCAAAAACAATAGACTTCTTGCAGAAATCGGGAAAAGGGGAAGGGGAAAAGGGGGTGCATGTTTGGTATTTTCCCTTTCCCCTTTAACCTTCTATAACCCTATTCCCTATTCCCTATTCCCTACCCACATACATAAAGTTCACAAATCAAATCGGACTGCTATATATATTTAAATTACAAATTACAAATTCTTATGAAAACTGGTTATTCCGATCGCTCAACTACGCTAACAACCAGCAATATGCAATCAGTAACCATCAGTAATCGATTTATTTTAGGCATAGTTGCCTTTAGTGTGAGTTTTGGACTTAGCCTTGTTCCCAACTGGGATTTTAATAAAGCCTTTCTCACAGGTATAATTACTGCGTTTATTATCTATGGAGCAGCATTATTCGTAGATAAACGACGCAGAAATTATGAAATGTTTCTCTTGGGTTCTCTCCGCAAGCGAATTAAAGAAATGGAGGGATTAAAAGCCCGTATTGTTAAAGAAATCAATCAAATTGAAGAACATCATAGATTATTATATACAGATTCACAACAACTCCAAAATCAAGTAATTGAAAACCGCAGCCAAAGAGATAGCCTGAATCGAGATGTGAGAACATTAGCTGGTCAAAAAAAGCAGTTAGAAACTGAAATCAATAATCTCCAGATTGAACTGAGTAACTTACAAAAAAATCATACAGAATTGACCGATGCTTTTACTAACCTCACAGGAGAAAAGCGTCGTTTAGAGTCTAATTGTCATGTATCTCGTGCGGAAATTACTCAACTGCAAAACCAAATTTCCGAACTTCAACAACAAAAAGAAGA
The DNA here is from genome assembly GCF_002608075.1 of Nostoc linckia z4. Taxonomy (GTDB): domain Bacteria; phylum Cyanobacteriota; class Cyanobacteriia; order Cyanobacteriales; family Nostocaceae; genus Nostoc; species Nostoc linckia. The sequence continues at coordinate 3,961 of NZ_LAHA01000123.1, read as the reverse complement.
AATTGAAAGTAACTTAACGCTTTTAGGCAGACTCAAGCCCCAATTAGAAGAAAAATTATACGAATTGCGAATAGAAAGTCAAGAACTAGAAATAAAAGTCAATAAAGAAAACGAATTACTGGTAGCAAAAACAAGCGAAAGAAAAAATATCCAAGCTATTTTGAATTCGTCACAAACTCAAATCTCAAAGCAAAAAGAAGAGTTAGAACAATTAAAAGGGCAAATTTCATTATTACAAGAAGAACGAGACTTGTTGCAAAACCAAGTTTGGGAATTACTGCAACAAGCTGAAACCTTCAACCCAGAACCTTTTGCTGAAGACACCAAAGAAGATGATATAGAATTGTTTCCTTTTACTGAAATAATTCAATCTCCTGCAACCACAGATTCTCTAGAAATTAATACCTCAGAAGACATACCAGAAGAATGGACTAGTTTTTTGGAAAACTTACCAGGATATGAATTACAAGTATTAAAAGCTATAGTTGAAGGAGATAATATCCAAGCTACTCTTAAAAAAATTGCTGAAGCAAATATTACCATGCCGAATTTACTAATAGATTCCATCAACGAACGAGCAAATGATACTATTGGTGAATTAATAATCGATCCAGAATCAGAAGTTCCAGCAGTTTATCAGGAACATAAAGCCCGTGTCAAAAAAATGATTGCCATATATGACGAACTAATGACTAGACATGCTCAAATGTAAGAATTCAGAATCCAGAATTCAGAAGGCTTACAGACCAAGTTTAATAAATTGAATAAAATTCAGAAGCTATAACAACCTTTGTAAGAATTCAGAATCCAGAATCCAGAATTCAGAATTCAGAAGGCTTACAGACCAAGTTTAATAAATTGAATAAAATTCAGAAGCTATAACAACCTTGATTTTCCAAAAATACTGGATTCTGAATCTGACAACAACTTAATAACTCATAGCACGATTGATTATTTAAATTTATTAAGCTTGAGTACTAAAGCCTTCTGACTTCTGACTCCTGACTCCTGAATTCTGACTCCTGACTCCTGACTCCTGACTCCTGACTTCTGACTCCTGAATTCTGAATTCTGACTCCTGACTTCTGACGTTGTAAAATTATTAATAAGGTGAAAATATACCTTATCTTATTGCTGCGTGCTTCTGCGTTGAGAATAAAGTGAAGTGTAATACATGGCAAAGCTCAAAATCTCGAAAAAAATATCCACTGCTTTGATTAATTCCCTTGGTGCGGGAGTAGTACCAAGAGTGGGAGTTGAACACATAGCAGTAGGTCGAGAAAAAGAACTTCAAAGCCTATTAAAAAATCTAGATGATATTGCAGAAGGTGTAGCCGCATTTCGATTTATAATTGGTAATTACGGTTCTGGGAAAAGCTTTTTACTGCAACTAATTCGTAACCGAGCAATGGAGCAAGGTTTCGTCGTAGCTGATGCAGATTTATCACCCGAACGTCGGTTAGCAGGAAGTAACAACGAAGGTTTAGCAACCTATCGAGAATTAATGAGCCATCTAGCTACAAAAACTCGTCCTGATGGTGGCGCTTTAGTTTCAATTTTGGAAGGATGGATTAATAAAATTCAACAAGAAGTGGTTAAAGAAACTGAACTGCGTCCCAATGACGATGGTTTTGATGACCAAGTTGAATCAAAAATTAGGGAAGTAGTTCAATATATTGAAGATTTGGTTCACGGCTTTGATTTTGGTAATGTGATTATCGCTTATTGGCGCGGCTATCGATTGGATGATGATAATTTAAAAAATGCTGCAATGCGCTGGTTGCGCGGAGAATTTACCACTAAAATTGAGGCAAAAGCAGCTTTAGGAGTCCGGGTGATTATCGATGATGATAGTTGGTATGACTACATCAAATTGTTTGCTAAATTTGTAGCCGAGATTGGTTATAAAGGATTATTAATTCTAGTTGATGAAGCTGTACATTTATATCAAATTTCTACCACAGTCACGCGGGAAAAGAATTATAATCGACTTTTAGCAATGTTTAACGATACCATGCAATGTAAAGCAGAACATCTTGGTATTTTGATTGGTGGAACAACCAAATTTTTAGAAGATCCAAATAGAGGACTTTTTGCAGACCAAGCTTGGCGAAGACGCACAAAGGAAAGTCGCTTTGTCGCACAAGCTAATGTGCAAGAAGTTTTAGGGCCAGTGATTCGGCTAAACCCGTTAAGTGAAGCAGAAATTTTGACGCTTTTACAACGTTTAGCGGAAATTCATGCGCTCAATTTCGGCTATCAACAAACTTTGACAAATCGTGAGTTAAAAGAGTTTGTTCAAGAAATTGTTAATCGCTTGGGTGCAGAAGCATTATTAACGCCAGGTGAAATTGTGCGGGATTTTATGAGTGTGCTGAATATTCTTTTCCAAAATCCAGGAATTTCATTTAAACAATTAATTCACGACCCAAAATTTAAACCAACTGTTGTGGGTAAAGATGCAGATGTGGATGAAGATAATGCGGCCGAATTTAGTTTGTGAGTAATTAACAGTAGAAAAAAAAATGTAGCGATTCCTAGTTAAATGAGGTAAAGATCATATTTTGAAACGCAGAGGGACACAAAGTAAAGCGCAGAGGTACGCAGAGATTTGTACCTCACCAGATTAGGAAATCGAAATTCCCAAGACGGAGTGCGTTGTTTACTGCCGCAGGCATCGCAATGCTTCAAACTCCCGCCAGCAAAGATACAACGCACGTGGTACGTGAAAACATCCTTTCCATTTCCCGCCTTTGAGGTTCAACAATACTTCTCCCCGCCGATTAAGATAGCCAAACCACTCGCCAAACTCGGAATCGGCAAAGTGTGACCAGGCATAATCATGCATCTTTTGATACCATTCCCAACAGGCTTCACGCTTCGTTAAGCGATAACCCATCGCTAATGCAACCAAAGATTCTAGGTGAACCCACCACAACTTTTGATCCCATTCCAGTTGTTGTGGAGGATGACCGAGTGCATCCATAAAGTAATATAAGCCGCCATACTCGCTATCCCAAGCAAAATTCAGGATATTTAGCACCACATCAACGGCTTGGTTAATAGTTTTAGTATCGTTTTTCCGACGGGCGATGTCCATGATGAACCACATCGCTTCAATACCGTGACCTGGGTTAATCAACCGTCCTTCAAAACAATCTATGTGGGAACCATTAGGGGCGACATTTTCATACATTAGTCCCCGTTCTGAGTCGAGAAAATCCGTCATCACTTCGCGGACTGTTTCAGCGAGGACATTTTCTAAAGTTTCGTTGGGCAACAACCATTCCATTTCTAAAGTGAGGTTAGCTAAAATCATCGGTACAGCCAATGATTTCATCGGGCGTGTACCTGGATAGGTTTTGTTATATTTGCCCTTGGGGTTATCTTTGCGGCGTAAAACGTTATTGTAAGCTTGCTTCGCCACATCTGTAGCCCAGTCTTCACCGGATGCGAGTGCATATTGGCTAAAAGCCATCGCCGCAAAGCAATCAGAAAAAATATTGTAAGGCTCAACCAGTGGTTTGCCTTCACGAGTCAGAGCAAAGTACCAATTACCATCACTATCTCTACCGTGTTTGGTGAGAAAATTAGCGCCATTATTAGCGATTTTCAGCCAATTTTCCCGTTTTTCCAACTGGTTATAAAGCATGGAAAAAGCCCACACTTGGCGATTTTGCAACCAGATAAATTTGTCTGTATCATAAACCTTACCCTGGCGATCGAGGCAAGTAAAATAGCCGCCTTGCTCCAAATCAAGGGAATATTTTTCCCAAAATGGCAGTACATCATTCAGAAGCGCGTTTTTGTAAACTTCAGCCAATGCTTGAAAATTGTACTCCATATCTTTCTCCACTTTTTCTGCCAACACCAATTGCTTAAGAACAATCCTAAGTTACTAGTTAAAAAGAGGCAAAGAGGGGATGGGGGGATGGGGAGATGGGGAGATGGGGAGATGGGG
>NZ_LAHA01000122.1 GCF_002608075.1 Nostoc linckia z4 | reverse complement strand
GTCTTCCATCTGTGCAAAGTGAGCCAGCGCGTTGGGCGGCTTTGCCGACTTGTAGCGACTGGCGGTCAGTAATCGTAATTCTGGGCTTAAGCTTTACGCTTTTTGGTGCTTGATTTTACTTTTACAATGACTTTACCATCAAAGCCTCATTGCTCAACCTCCATCCCAGAGTGCGATCGCTATCTTTCTCTATTTCTTAGTAAACTTGTACTATATTTAGATGCGTTCGCCCTGATATCTTTCTTGTATTCTGAACACCCTAGTAACTATTCTTCATTAATTGTTTTAAATGTTTTAAATATATTCTTAACTGTCTTAACTGTCCGCTTAACTGTCTTAACTGTCCGCTTAACTGTCTTAACTGTCTTAACTGTCTGCTTAACTATTTTCTAATTTTTCAATTAAATATTTAACTGCTTTGTTTACGTATTGCTTTTTTTCTACGATTATGGAAAATTATGAGAGCACCATAATTAATTCTTAAAAAATCATCTGCCAGTATCGGAAATAAGTAATGACTTAAACATCTTTTGCAAATTCCTTATCTTTTGGTATAGGAAACTTCAAATACAACTTACATAACTCGTTATTTGGATTAAAAGCATCTTGTATGATCGCCTTGACACAAGTCACTATGAGCAAAGGTAAGGACGTAGCTGGGGTGGCAAGGATACTCGTGAACCGTAACGGTACTAAACTCAACCACGAAATAAAGATAGTAAAAAAACCAAAGGAGGTTACGCATAGATCATGCAACCCTTTAAACTGCCAGAATTTTATGTACCTTGGCCAGCACGGCTGAACCCAAACCTGGAAGCGGCACGGATACATTCTAAAGCTTGGGCTTATGAGATGGGAATTTTGGGTGGGACAGAGGGTTCAGAAGATTATGGAATTTGGGATGAGCACAAGTTTGATGCCCATGACTATGCACTATTGTGTTCGTATACACATCCAGATGCTGATGAACATATGCTCAATCTGGTAACTGACTGGTATGTTTGGGTATTTTTCTTCGACGATCACTTCCTTGAGCTTTACAAACGTACCCAAGATACGACCGGAGCTAAAAAGTATCTTTATGGGCTGCCAGCGTTTATGCCTGTGCAGCCACAACAAACACCGCCAGAACCCACTAATGCCGTAGAACGGGGTTTAGTAGATCTCTGGACTCGCACCATCCCAAATGCCTCCCAAGACTGGGTAATCCGATTTTCTGAGAGTACGATCAATCTTCTCCAAGAATCTCTCTGGGAACTCGCCAATATCAGCCAGGATCGAGTCGCTAACCCCATTGAGTACATTGAGATGCGCCGTAAGGTAGGAGGAGCACCTTGGTCAGCTAACCTAGTAGAACACGTGGTTGGGGCAGAAATTCCGGCTTTGATCGCTCCCACTCGACCAATGCGTGTCCTCAAAGACACCTTTTCTGATGGGGTACATCTGCGAAATGATATCTTCTCTTACCAAAGAGAAGTGGAAGAAGAAGGGGAAAATGCTAATTGTATCCTGGTTTTAGAACGATTTCTCGATGTCAGTACCCAGGAAGCCGCCAATTTCACTAACGACTTATTAACATCTCGGGTACAACAATTCGAGAACACCTTTTTTACTGAGCTTCCTTCCTTGTTCGAGGAATATAGTCTGACTCCTGATGAGCGTCTGAAAGTAGTGCTATATGCCAAAGGACTTCAAGACTGGCAATCGGGGGGTCATGAGTGGCACATGCGATCGAGCCGCTACATGAACCAGACATCAGACAAATCTTCGACAACAAACTGGTTTTTAAGCGGCCCCACTGGACTAGGTACATCAGCGGCCCGTCTGGGAGCTTTGTACGATAGTTTGGGACTAAAACGGTTCAAAAGCTTCACCCATATTCCCTATCAGGCTGTAGGGCCAGTAACGCTGCCGCAGTTTTATATGCCCTTCTCCACCAGTTTGAATCCTCATCTAAACGAGGCTCGACAGCACTCTAAGGAATGGGCGCGTCAAATGGGGATGCTAGACGTACTGCCAGGAATGCCCGGCATTTATATCTGGGATGACCACAAATTTGATGTGGCTGACGTAGCTTTATGTGGTGCTTATATTCATCCCAATGGGTCTAGTGTTGAGTTAAATATCACAGCCTGCTGGTTAGTTTGGGGAACCTATGCCGATGACTACTTCCCTGCACTGTATGGTCATAGCCGCAACATGGCAGGGGCAAAAGTTTTCAACGCTCGACTATCAGCGTTTATGCCCCTTGATGGAAGTCCTATTCCTGTACCAACAAACCCAGTCGAACGGGGTTTAGCTGATATTTGGGCGCGGACGGCTGGGCCGATGACAGCTAATGCTCGTCGCCAGTTTCGTCAAGCGATCAAGGATATGACGGAAAGTTGGTTATGGGAGCTAGCTAACCAGATTCAGAATCGCATTCCAGACCCGATAGACTATGTGGAAATGCGCCGTAAGACCTTTGGCTCTGATCTAACCATGAGCCTGTCTCGACTTTCCCAAGGGGACGAGATCCCACCAGAGATTTTCCGCACCCGAACCATGCAGGGAATTGAGAATTCAGCTGCCGACTTCGCCTGTTTGACGAACGATGTTTTCTCTTACCAGAAAGAAATCGAATTTGAGGGCGAGATTAATAATGGCGTGCTGGCGGTTCAAAATTTCCTTAACTGCGATATCCCCCATGCTGTTGCAATTGTTAACGACCTGATGACTTCACGTGCACTTCAGTTTGAACATATTGTTGCGACTGAACTCCCTATCTTGTGTGACGATTTCAATCTTGATACAAGTACCCGCAAGAAACTGTACGGATACGTTAAGAAACTAGAGCAATGGATGTGTGGGGTGCTCAAATGGCATAGAGCAGTAGACCGCTATAAGGAATTTGAATTGCGGAATAACTCGACAGAAAAACGCTTACTCCAAAGCCTAACAGGGTTAGGTACTGCGGCAACCCAAATTAGACCAAGTGTTGGTCAGAAAACAACTCAAACCAATGTTGGGTCAGTGGTGCAGAACTTACTGAATGGCCCAACAGGGTTAGGGACTTCAGCTACCAAAATCGGATCGCTGTTAAGAACGGAAGGTTAGCTCAATCTGAGTTTGTATTCCGGTCAATCCAATAATTTGTCAACAAATATTACCAATGGAGATTAATCATGACTAATGCAGCAAATACTCCCTTAGACAATCAAATTGAGCAACTGCCAATGAGTTTACAGACGCAAGCGGCGCGTAATTTGGCAACAACCACCAAAACCCAACCCCAGATGCAGGGAATTACCTCACGGTGGCTCTTAAAACTGCTGCCTTGGGTACAAGTCACGGGTGGGAGCTATCGGGTCAACCGTCGCTTAAACTATACGGTTGGAGATGGACGGGTAAGCTTTACCAATACAGGGGCCCAGATACAGGTCATTCCTCAAGAACTCACTGAGTTACCTTTGTTGCGGAGATTTGAAAATGTCGAAGTCTTAAACGCCTTGGCTAGTCAGTTTGTCCAACGAGAATTTGCTGCTGGAGATGTCATCATCCAAGCAGGTCAAGAGGCTGATCAAGTCTTGTTGATTGCTCATGGTAAGGTAAACAAAATCGGCGCAGGCAAGTACGACGAGCAAGTTGTTTTGGCTGTATTAGCTGATGGCGACCATTTTGGTGATTACGCTTTAGTGGAATCTCAGGATACTTGGGATGTTACCCTCACTGCTCTTACCCGTTGCACCATATTGTCTCTGCCTCAAGCAGCTTTTCAAAACTTGGTTAACCAGTCTGAGGCTCTGCAAGCTCAAGTGGATCAATTTAGAGCAAAATTGCGCCAACCCAAAAACGAAGAAGGGGAAGCCTTAATTGATATTTCTTCAGGCCACCTTGCAGAGGCACTATTACCTGGGACTTTTGTAGATTATGAAATCAATCCGCGGGAATATGAATTAAGCGTCGCTCAAACCATTTTGCAAATCAATACACGGGTTGCTGACCTCTACAATGAACCCATGAATCAGACGGAGGAACAATTACGGCTTACTATCGAAGCATTACGGGAAAACCAAGAACACGAAATGATTAACAATCGTGACTTCGGGTTGTTACACAATGCCGATCTTAAACAACGCATTTTTACCCGTAGTGGCCCCCCAACTCCCGATGATCTCGATGAATTGATCTCCATTGTTTGGAAAGAACCGAGCTTTTTCTTAGCTCATCCCCGCACTATTGCTGCTTTTGGTCGGGAATGCAACCGTCTTGGACTTTATCCCAACCCTATCCCTATGGGTAACAGTGCAATTCCGGCTTGGCGTGGTATTCCCATTTATCCTTGCAATAAGATTCCTGTTACGAAAGAGCGTACTAGCTCCATAATATTAATGCGTGTGGGAGCATCCAACCAAGGTGTCATTGGTCTGCATAAAACTGGCATTCCTGATGAATATCAACCGAGTTTGTCTGTGCGCTTCATGGGTATTAATGAAAAGGCCGTTATTTCCTATCTGGTTAGTGCTTACTACTCTACAGCTGTTCTCGTTCCTGACGCACTAGGTATCCTTGAAGATGTAGAAGTTGGTCTCTAAGTAGTCGAGTCGGACATCCTCTTTAAAGTAGGGACGAACAACCCGTCCCTACCCCCGATGCTCTGTGTTAGGAATGTAAATTTAGTTGCATGAAACGTTAACTTTATGACAGATGCTTCAATTAGGTCAGATTTATACCAAGAAAACGGGCAACCCCAGATGAGCTTAAGCACAAAAGGGGCGCGGAATTTAGCCAAAACTACGAAAACTCCACCCCAGATGCAAGGCATTACCCCCAGGTGGTTATTACAGATGTTGCCTTGGGTACAAGTCACGGGTGGGGCCTATCGGGTTAACCGTCGCTTGACTTATGAGGTTGGTAATGGACGGGTCAGCTTTACCAATACAGGCTCCCAGGTGCAAGTCATTCCCCAAGCACTTTGTGAACTATCTTTACTGCGTGGGTTTGAGGATATTGAGGTACTCAACGCCTTGGCAGACCGCTTTGTGCAACAAGAATTTGCCCCTGGTGAGGTAATTGTACAGGAAGGTCAACCAGCTGACCAAGTGTTATTAATTGCTCATGGTAAAGTTAATAAGCTCAAGGCAGGAAAATATGAGGCGGAAGCTTTACGGGATATCTTAGCTGAGGGTGATTGTTTTGGTGGCGAAGCTATAGTTCTATCTCAGGACACTTGGGAGGTGAGCCTGAGAGCTGTTACACGCTGCATAGTTTTGTCTTTGTCAGTACAGGCGTTTCGGGAGTTGATGAACCAGTCTGCAACGCTTCAGACTCAGGTCGATCGCTTTAGAGCTATGTTGAGTAAACCCCAAGATAGACATAATCAAGCAGAGATCGCCATGACCGCCGGTCATAGTCAGGAAACTGAGTTACCTAGAACATTTGTTGATTACGACTTGAGTCCACGGGAGTATGAGTTAAGCGTCGCTCAAACTATCTTACAGGTGAATACGCGAGTTGCTGACCTCTACAACGAACCTATGAACCAGACGGAGCAACAATTACGGCTAACTATCGAAGCGTTGCGGGAACGGCAAGAATACGAAATGCTGAATAATCCTGATTTCGGGTTGTTGCACAATGCCGATCTTAAGCAACGTATCTATACCCGCACTGGGCCACCAACTCCAGATGATTTTGATGAATTGCTCTCTCGGCGGCGCAAATCCCATTTTTTCTTAGCTCACCCTCGTGCGATCGCTGCTTTTGGCCGGGAGTGTAATCGTCGTGGTATCTACTCCCCAAGCACGGAGGTCAATGGAAAGATTGTACCTGCATGGCGCAACTATCCAATTTTTCCTTGTAACAAAATTCCGATCGCCAAAGAGGGTACTAGCTCTATTTTAGTATTCCGTGTCGGAGAAGAAAACCAAGGGGTGGTAGGTTTACACAAAACGGGTATTCCAGACGAATATCAGCCCAGCTTATCTGTCCGATTCATGGGTATCAACGAAAAAGCTGTTATTTCTTATCTTGTCAGTGCCTACTACTGTGCAGCCATTCTCATCCCCGACGCACTTGGCATCCTTGAAGGCGTAGAAATCGGGCGCTGAGGTCAGGGAAACCTGACTTTTTCAGTATTCATTGTTTTAAGCTTGTTAAAACTCCTAACAGTAACTTGAAATTTGTTCCTACAAAAAGCGATCGCCTAATTTCATTTACCCATTACCGTGTTTGAGCCGTTCGGACATAGCTATACTCCCACCTCATCAAGCAATTTTTGCAGTTTCTGTCAGTTGGGTTTTACGCTCAAATACCTGGATATTCACTTGTTCTAACACAAACCCCATTAGAGTTTTCTGCCCATTGTTCTGAGTTCAACAATATCACTTGGTACTGTACCACCACCAATTCCTTGATAACGAATATGGCCGACTGCTTACCCGTTTTCAGTTTGACTAAGACACTTGACTTGAGCGTATCGCGATCGCACTGTTGCCCAAGTTTATCTCGAAACCAGGGCGAACGCATCTTAATTGCTAATAAGAATTAGGAAGCAAATTCAAATATCTAGAATAAAGTCGATTTTCTTAGATAAATATTGAATGCAAATCAAAGGATAACTTCAAATATTAAAAACTTATTATTTGCTATGAAGATATGATTTTAAATCAAAAATTAGCAGAAACTTGATAATATGAATTAATGACTGTAACCTGAATTGAAAATTAGTTACAGCCTGATTCAATACCCTATAAAATCAGCTTTAAACCAAGGAAAGTAATCTAGTTAAA
>NZ_LAHA01000022.1 GCF_002608075.1 Nostoc linckia z4 | reverse complement strand
AGCTGTTGCTGCTAGTAAGGTGGGGATCATCAGGACGCCGAACCAACCGATGTATAAGCGGTTGTTGGTGCTGGTTATCCAGTTGGCGAAGCGGCCCCATACGTTGGCGCTTTGGCGCTGTTGAATGGTTGCTGTCATTGTTTTATGATTGCGGTTAAATTTGATGTATGTATCAGGCGGTTTTGTTTTCGCCTGTGAGTATACTTTACACTGCTTTACAAAAATTAATCAAGTGCTAAAAATTTTGTAGAGTCAATGGCAATGATTACTTTTACTTATTGGTTAGCTTACGAAGTACAGTTCCTCAGCAAGTAGTGGTATGCATTGGTGGGGGTCTAAGGGAACTCTAAAAAATAAATCATTGCGATTTAGGTCGTTGACTATTCACTATTGACTGTCAACGGTCAACGGTCAACGGTCAAGGCTTCGACTCCGCTCAGCCTTGACCCTGAGCGAAGTCGTACCACTACGTGGAAGCAAGCTACGCGTAGCGGCGACCATAGGAGAAGGGTCAACAGTCTTCTATAGAATATTTTTTTACTTGTAAGTCCCTAAAGTCTCCAGTCTCTGTTCCCTGTTCCCTTTTACTTATTTTTTCACCAAGAAATATGCTGTAGCATAATCAGGTAATTGGCTGACATACTGACCAAATTCTTTTTGATTCTTAAAAATGCCTGCCAAAAAATCGAGTTGATAAAGATTTGGTAGAAATGCTCCACCTGTATCAGCCATCACTCCCATTTGCAGATGTTTGCGACCTCCCCTAGTCTGCTCAATCACAATTACTTTGCCTAAACCAACGTTGAGAACATCTCCAGCAAAGGTGACTCCTGGTTTGATGGAAATTTTTGCATCTATTTTGTATCCGTAACCTTTAATGGCATCAACTTCTCTAAAATACCAATAACGCTTTTGCGCTGTTGGTTTCAATCCACGGACATAAGCCATACCATTATTTCTATCTACGTTAAAAAATGCCTTATAACCATCTGTAAAATTAATCAGAACTGTTCCCTGCATCAGTGCTTCTTCTAAGCCAGTTCTGGTTAAATAAGCAAGACTTTGAACTTTGCCATATTCTCTACCTCCTGGTTCGTAAATACCTGACAAAACATCTTGTTTTGTGTATCTAGTGTAGAATTTATCGCTATTAGAGTTGTCTTTGAGGCTATAAATTCCTGTATTAAAGGTAGAGGTTTTTTTACGAGAACCACTATGAGTAAAAACGGCGTATTTAGTAATTCTTAATTGTTTTTGTTGTTTATTTTTGGGGTTATAGGCAGTCCATTTAATAACTCGAAAGTTAGCATTAATAAATTTTGGGTCTTGTAAGCGACTAGCTCGACGATTAGCAATATCTTCTTTTAAAACTGCACTCATGAAGTCCAAAGTTTTGAGGACATCTTGGATTGTAATTCCTTGAGTAGCAAGAATTCCTGTACGCTGAATATCTGGGTCTTGGGAAGCGTATTCTTGAAAATATTTTCTAGTATTGATAAGAACAGTTAATAAATCTGTTTGATTGAAGTTAACCTTATTACCTGGGAGTTTGACTGAAGAAAAAATTTGGCTGCCTTTAACGCTATATTTATATTTTTTAAATTCATCAACCACTGGATAGGATGTAGATGCAGCTAACAAATCCTGTGAAGATGAAGGTAAATTTTGCTTGTCTGTTTTTTGTGGAGCTACAAAAGAATTTTGAAAACTGGAGGTGAGTGTATGAGGAACTTGATTTGAAGTCAAAGAAATATGTGGTTGCAGTAAGGCAGAATTTTCTTGTTGAGTCAAGCCTTGTGCTTGTGTCGTGAGGTATTTGGTTTTTGATTGAGTATATAGATAGCTACTGGCTAAACCTACTAGTAATAAACCAGCGCAACCCACTGTGAGCCGGAATTTTTGGTTAAATAATACCATTTTCGTTTTGATTTTAAATGTTGAAGTATAGCAGGCAATAGGCTGGCAAAAGTTTTTTGGTATCTGGGTTTTAAGGTAAGTTTTGATTTTAAAACTATACTACAACCACTTTATACAAGAGTTAATAAATTAGATTTTGGGTGATTTATCTGCCACCATCGCTTTTCAAATTGAAAATAAATTTGTATTTTTATTTTTCAATTTTTAGGTTTCTACTACCTCACGCACTAACTGTGCCAATTTTTCAGCACTATCTGGAACTGCGATCGCCTTTGCTTTTTCCCCCATCTTGACTAACTCTTGGGGCGAGTGCAATAAATTCAACACATTACTTTGCAATTCTTGTGCTGTCAACTGTGATTGCTTGAGGGTTAAGGCTGCTCCTGCTTTGGTGAATACTTCTGCATTGTAGGATTGGTGGTCTTCTGCGGCAAAGGGATAAGGAATCAAAATCGCTGGAGTTCCACAAATTGCCAATTCTGTCAAGCTACCAGCACCAGAACGACTAATGGCAATGGTAGCCCGTCGCAACAATGCCGCCATATTGTTGTAAAAAGGTAAAGCAATGTATTGTGGATGTTTGAGGCTATCGGCATCGGGATCGCGATCGCCAGTTAAATGTACTACATAAACCCCAGCATCAAACCAAGCGTTTGCACATTCGCGCACTAATTTATTGATACCAACTGCACCTTGGCTACCACCAAAGACGACAATTAAAGGAACACCATCGGGAATATCTAAATCAAGCGGTGTATTGATTCCACCATCGAGAAACTGCGCCCGGACAGGAGTGCCAACGCAGACATTTTTAGCACGGGGTAAATACTTAATAGCAACTTCAAATCCCAAGGCTACCACACTACACCAAGGGCCAAAAAAGCGAGTTACTTTACCTGGCAAAGCGTTAGATTCGTGGAAAATCACCGGTAAACCAAGGGAACGCGCCGCAATTACCGCAGGGCCAGCAATATAACCGCCTGTGGTAAAAACTCCTTGAAAATTTCCCTGTTTGAGAATTCGCCTAACTTGGAAAATTGAACCTGCAAGTCTGGTTAAAGTGCGAAGGGAAGAAATGCCAAACCCTTGCTGAAACCCTTCAACTGCAATAGTATTCAAGGGGTACTCTTGAGGGACAAGTTCAGTTTCTAGGCGATTGGGTACTCCTAGCCACTCTATTTGATAATCTGGCAGTTTTTCAGCTAGTGCGATCGCTGGAAACAAATGTCCACCAGTGCCACTGGCAGCTATTAATAATTTTATCGGTGCGTTTGCCATCAAACCTCTACCGTTTAGCGTCTAGGTTAACTAAGATAAAGCAATTTCCTTACCTTCTCTAATCAAATCAGTAAATTCTCACCAATGACTAACATTTTAGTGAAACGCCAACTTAAATTATCAACCAGCATCGGGCTGATTTCATTCCTGTTAACACTTGGTTTAACAAATGCTTGGCAAGAAACTCAAGCCACTACACCACAGCAATTAGTCCAAGCAACTACAACCCCAAATGCACCAGCCGAACTGAAAAACCTCCTAGCACAGGTTGATGCTGCTGCCAGCAAGGGCGATATTAAAGGGGTGTTACAGTTTTACGCGCCGAATTTCACTCATGGGGATGGGTTAAATCTCCAAACCTTGGAAAAATCCCTAGTTTCACTTTGGCAACGATATCCAAAATTGCAATACAGTACTAAACTACTGTCTGCAAAATCCGAAGGTAACGCCATTATTGCCGAAACAGAAACTAATATCCTTGGTTCACCCTCTGCTAACAGTAAGAATTTGGCTTTAAATGCCACAATCAAATCGCGTCAACGTGTCGTTGGTGGTAAGATAGTCCGCCAAGACATTTTGTCAGAACGCACGCAACTTACCTCTGGAACTAATCCGCCACAAGTTGATGTGAAATTACCACAACAAGTAAAAATCGGACAAAAGTATAATTTTGATGCCATCGTTCAAGAACCACTTGGTGATGATTTTCTCTTAGGAACGGCCCTAGAGGAACCCATTCGACCAGAAAAATATCTCAACCCTACATCGGTGGATTTACAATTGCTCACATCTGGCGGAGTCTTTAAAGAAGGACAAGCACCATCTCTTCCTGGTAGCCAATGGATTTCTGCCGTAATTCTACGGGGTAATGGAATGACGATGGTAACTCAGCGGTTACAAGTAGTGAACAAGTAGTTAAGGGAACTCGAAAAAATAAATTATTCTGGTTAAAGTGTTGATTGTTGACTGTTGACGGTTCACAGTTAACAGTCAACACTCAAAAGTCTTCTATGGAATATTTTTTTAACACTCCTTGAGATGTCTGAAATTTGCGACTTTCAGATAAATTCTTTTATTACCTATGATAGTTACTAATACTCACCTGAGTAGGCGAAAGTAGTGGAGGAAATCGCTGAGGTAAATATACTTAGTAACTGAGGTTCAAAGCATGGACTCAACAGGTAAGGGTCAAATCGTGGACTCGTCCTGGCATCTTCCACTACCGTTGAAAGAGTATGCAATGAGCCGAGTAACTGTCTACTTTTATAGCGACGGGTGGGTTCCAATTAAATATTGCTCTTTAAAAAAGGCAATTTTATTGTGCCACAAAGCAAAACAAGAAGGTGTCGAAATTGTAGTATTTCCTACTGATTTAGATCCTAATCAATTCTCAACATCTTTTAATTAACATGCATTTAATTCAACCATTTTGGAAAAAACTTTGTCATTAATTAATTCATTATATAGGCGTACCGATGTACGCCTTTATTTATGAATCTTACTCAATTGTAAAAGTCATTTTTTTTGTATTTTAAGTAAACGGACTAAATTAAACTTAACTCGATATCGCCTGGTTTCGACTGCGCTCAACCCTATTGGAATCAGCTTACCGAGCATTGAGGGAAGTCAAAATGCGTCTTCTAAATAATTGTATCCATCTACTTAAAAATATAATTTAAATTCAAATTAACTAACATTTGAAAAATTTAACGTCACAATGGGCTTTTATTCTGTGCTGCGGAATTAACAGTTTGTTCGATTCTCTTCAACCTTGTTTGTGGACGCTTAGCACTCTCAATCCAAAACAGGATATTCTTTTTGGATGAATTACTCAATGCTTCAAAATAATCTTTAGCAGTTTTGTTTGCTTCTAATGCCTGATTTAAATCTGAAGGAATAATTAATGCTTCGATGGCATCTAAAGAATTCCACGAACCATTTTGTTTTGCCATTGCAATTTTGTCTAGACCTGCTTTCGCAATCAAACCTTGCTCGATAAGTTCTTCAATATATTGTTTATTTAATTTTGACCACACACTTTTGGGTTTTCGAGGTGTGAAAATTTGCATATAACGTTCTTCATCTAATGATTTGACTTTACTATCAATCCAACCAAAACATAAGGCTTCTTTTACTGCTTCGCTATATCGAACACTTGGTTTACCACTTTTGACTTTGTAATAGATGAGCCACACCCCAGAAGAAGTAAGATGGTTTGTTTCTAACCATTTTCGCCATTGTTCGCGGCTATTGGGGCAAAAAGTTGCCAATTCATTATTTAGTTTCGATACACCACTATTCTCAGTTTTGATGGGATTTGTGTTGGAATTTTGCTGCATTTGCTTTGCGTTAAAGTTGATACATTAGTAATTACTAGATATGAGACTTGTTTAAAACATGACTCAAATGCCTGAACTAGAATCGCTGACTGAAGAAAGTTTTAGCCGTGGTTTAATGGTGCTTGCCAATCTTGATAGCGATTTGGCTCAGATTTTAGAAACACTGGGGCCTCCACCAATATGGTCAAGAGAACCGGGTTTTGCAACCCTTGTGTGCATAATTCTGGAACAGCAAGTTTCCTTAGCTGCTGCAAAAGCTGTATTTAGACGTTTATCTGGAATTGTTGTAACATTAACGCCTGAAAATTTTCTCACATTAGATGATGCTCAATTAAAAGGGATTGGATTCAGTCGCCAAAAAATTTTATACTGTCGTGGGTTGGCGGATGTCGTCGCCAGTGGTGAACTTGACCTTAGTAAGTTCTCAAAAATGGACGAAACTGCTATCAGAACTCAATTAAAACGTCTCAAAGGGATTGGAGATTGGACAGTTGATATTTATTTACTCATGGCATTGCAACGTCCTGATGTCTTTCCCAAAGGGGATTTAGCATTAGCGATCGCTTTACAAAAGCTGAAAAACCTAGAGACACGTCCAACACCAACACAATTAGAAGCAATGACCCTACACTGGCGACCTTGGCGAGCGATCGCTGCAAGACTTCTCTGGCACTATTACCTCAGTAATGCCAATAGTAATAAACTCATAGGCGTCTAAACTGTACTTTTTTACGTATTCGCGCAGCCCAGCATCTCCCATAGAAAAAGACAGTCTTTTACCCTTTATTATCACTAAATGACCAATTACTAATGACTAATGACCAATTGAAAATTGGCAGTTTGTTTCATCAATAATAATCAAATGGTAGAAAATAAATTAAGCCTAACACAAGAAAAATCTGATAAAGCTTCAAACATTCTGCCGATCATAACAGTCATAAGTGCATTATTAGCTTTATCTACAACGGCAATTTTTATTAAAATTGCTGTTAGCCAAATGAGTGCTGTTGCTACATTATTTAATCGCTTGTGGATAGCAACTATTATCTTTGGATTATGGAGTGGAATTAACCAAGTAAATACTCAAATTAAAGATGACAAACCAATTTTACCAGAGCAACGTTATGCAACGAAAGAGATATTATTCTTAGTAGGCGTGGGTTTGGTTCATGTCTTGGGTCGATTATCTTGGACTTGGGCGCTAACTCAAACTGGTGCTGCTAATGCTAACGCCTTGGGTAGTCTCAATCCCATATTCACTACATTGGGTGGATGGCTATTTTTTGGTCAAATTTTTGGGCGCAAATTTATCATCGGTTTGATTTTGGCTGTAGTCGGTGCCATCGCTGTTGGATTTGAAGATTTATTGCGCTCTAATAATAATATTACTGGTGATGTTGTTTCCGTCATTTCATCGGTTTTTTATGCGGCAAACTTTTTACTGATCGAGCAGATCCGTAATAAATTTTCAATTCTCACCATACTGGTGTGGCGTTGTGCGATCGCAACTTCATTGATGATACCAGTAGTGTTAATCTTTGAAAAACAAGTTTTCCCAGTTACCTTATCAGGGTGGTTAGTAGTATTTGCTCTAGGTGCGATTTGTGAAGCTTTGGGTCATGGGCTGATTGTATACAGCTTGAAAACTTTTTCTTCAGGATTCATCTCATTACTACTGTTACTAAATCCAGTGATTGTGGCGATTCTTGCTTGGATACTGTTTTCGGAAAATTTGAGTATTTTTAATTTGCTAGGACTGGCTTTAATTATAGGAGGTATCTATCTAGCAACTTCTAATAAAGAATCGATTAAATCTAGCGTTAACAATACCATGCAGGATTCCACGCCATCGTCTACTACTAATTAATTTTTAATCCTTGTCATGTTATTTTTCAGGCTGTTGAAGTAAATACATGAATTAATTTTATTAGGGGGTGTAACCCTACACCCCTTAATATCTATGTCTTTAGATATAGAAAAATATCAGGGATAAATGTTGAATGTCAACTCCAGATAAACAACAGCCTGGACACTAAGATTTCACTAATGATTTAAGACTGCTGTGGCGATATCACAGCAGTTTTTGTTTGTAGGAATTATAAATTCACAAATGTTGAGATAGTAAATTTCTGGAAACTACATTGTCTCATTTGTAGAAAATATTAGTCGATCCTACAAAACTGAAAAGGAATTTATGATTAGTCGAACTTTGGATTTTATTTTTATCGATAGCTTTGCGTTTTTGATTAACAAAACACTAGGTTTAGTACTGAGTACTAAAATTTGCAATTACTCATGGGAAGGAAAAGGAGAAGATTTGTTGGAAAAAGAACAGGCGGATACTGAGCATATACACCAAGTTTTGATATCACAAGACGTTGAACGCGGACATCAAAACTAAATAGATAGATGAATAAACAGATAAATCACTGGACTTTAGACTCGCAATTTTGGATTTTGGATTAAAACTTCAAAATCCAAAATTTCAAACCACAGAGGACGCAGAGGACACAGAGAAATAAGAGTTTCGGAGAGTTTTTGTGTCAGTGCTATCAATATTTAGTCGTTAAAGAGAATTATCGGGTAATTAAACTAAACCTGAACGCAATGCAACTACCGCCGCTTGTACGCGATCGTCCACTGCTAATTTATTCATAATTCCTCGGACATGAGTTTTAACGGTGTTGGGGCTGAGATAAAGTTTTTGTGCAATTTCTGGGTTGCTCAATCCGTCTACCATGAGTTTTAATACTTCTAATTCACGCCCAGATAAGTTGGCGGTGTTGTTGGTGGGTGAGGGTGGTTTGAGATTGTCAATTACTCTTCGGGCAATTTGCGGATCGAGATAAGCTGCACCATCAACTGCGGCAGCGATCGCATTTAACAATCGTTCCACACTTGCACCTTTAATACAATATGCATCTGCACCGCTAGATAGGGCAGCAATAATTTCTGTCTCCGTTTGATGGGATGTCAACATCACTACATGAGTTGCAGGTAGCGCGGCTTTAATTTGCTGCGTCGCTGCAATCCCATCCAATCGTGGTAATCCAATGTCCATAACCACCACATCTGGTTTAAGTTGCAGTGCAGCTTGCACCCCCAAATAGCCATCTTCAGCTTGTCCAACAATTTCCAAATCGGGATGAGCCATTAAAGATTGCTCTAATCCCAGTTGCATCATTGGATCGTCTTCAACAATTAATACTTTTAACATAAATCTAAGAGTTAAGAGTTAGGAGTGAGGAGTTAGGAGTTAGGAGTTAGGAGTTAAAAGTTAAAAGTTAGAAATTAATAGTTACGAGTTAGGACTTTGGTGAGTCAAAATATGAAATCTTGAATTTGTACTTGACATTTTAAACAATTATCTTAGTTCTAAAATCCAAAAAATTAATTGGTTTAATCCAAAAAATCTACCTATGACAGCTAAGAATGGAGAGTTGCATAAGTCTTTAACTCCCAACTCCCAACTCCCAACTGCCAACTCCTAACTCCTAACTCCTAACTCCTAACTCCTAACTTCTTTTATTCTTCCACGCGATAACCTAACTCAGCTAAACTTACCCGCGATTGTCGCCATTTTGGCTCGACTTTGACGAATAGTTCTAGGTAGACTTTGCCGGCTATTAATTTTTGGATTTGTTCGCGGGCGGCGCTACCAATTGCTTTGAGCATTGAACCGCCTTTACCAATGAGTATGCCTTTTTGGGAATCGCGTTCGACGTTGATGGTGGCTAGTACGCGGGTGATGTTGGGAGTTTCTTCTACTTGGTCAATGGCGATCGCCACTGAATGGGGTACTTCTTCACGAGTTAAAAGTATAATTTGTTCTCGGATTAATTCGCCCATAATAAAGCGTTCTGGCTGGTCGGTTACCAAGTCTGGTGGATAATATAATGGGCCGATTTCTAAATGTTGAATTAATAATTGTTGCAGTTGTGGTAATCCTGCGCTTGTCTTGGCGGAAAATTTGACGATTTCCCATTCATGGAACTTGGCCATCTGGGCGTAACTATCATCTAAAAACTGGGAATCGGCTGGTTGTTGGTCGATTTTGTTCAAACCCATAACTACTGGTGTTTGGCTGCGACTGAGCAAATCGGCAATGTAGCGATCGCCTGCTCCACAGACTACCGACCCATCTACCACAAACAGCACTACATCTACAGATTCAATGGCTATTTTGGCATTTTGCACCAATACTTCCCCTAATTGATGGTGCGGCTTATGAATTCCTGGTGTATCTACAAATATTAACTGCGCCTCTGATGTAGTTAAAATCCCTCGCAAACGGTTACGTGTGGTTTGCGCTACTGGTGATGTGATAGCGATTTTTTGCCCTACTAATTCATTCATCAAAGTAGATTTACCGACATTTGGCCGACCGATAATGCCGATAAAACCTGATTTAAAATCAGGAGGAGCCACAGGGATTGTTACTTCTCCTGAAAAAGAGAAGGTGTAATTATCAATACTAGTCACCTTTTGCTCCACCTTCATATTTTTAGAGTTGGAATAACTTGGTTGTTTCTCGATTTCAATACAGACATAGAATCACCCTAGCATTTTCGGGGATTACTTTTTGAGGTTTAATCTACTACTAGCTGCACACTCATATTTTACAGCTGGGGTCAGTTAGTTGTCAGAATTCAGAATCCAGAATTCAAGAGTAAAACTGGAAACGGCAGCAAGTAACGCCTGAGAATGGTTAAAAAATTACGTCACTATGGATAGTTGACTTTGTTCAAATTTATTAAGTTGAAGTTTGAAAGTTGGATAAAAAAGTTCATAAATTTTGACTCCTGGATTCTGAATTCTGAATCCTTAGATGCTTGACTTTCTTCAAATTTATAAAAAATTCATATATTCTGACTCCTGAATTCTGAATTCTGAATTCTGAATTCTGACTTCTAAGTTATGAATTATTAAAGATAATTTTGTTTTTAAACATAAAAGCAACATAAAATTACCTTTGCATTTACAGTGAGAGGTTTGTTTAGGTTTAATCTATTACTTACTCAGGCTTAAGTTTAATAGGCTAGTAGATATATTTGGATCAAAATGTCAAGAAAAGATATGGTAGAACCCAAACGCATTGGAATTCTTACCAGTGGAGGAGATTGTTCTGGCTTGAATGCTGCCATTAGAGCTGTAGTAAATTGTGCTGTGAATACTTATGGCTGGGAGGTTTTGGGAATTCATCAAGCAACTGTGGGATTAATGGCGCGTCCGCCACAATTTACAAACTTAGAAATAGATCGAGTTGATTCGTTGTTAACTGCGGGTGGCACAATGTTGGGAACAACTAACAAAGGCGATCCTTTTGCTTTTCCAATGGCGGATGGATGTGTATGCGATCGCTCCCAAGAAATCATTGCAGGTTATCATCAACTAGGTTTAGATGCTTTGATTGGTATTGGCGGCGATGGTAGCTTGGCAATTCTCCGCCGCCTCGCACAACAAGGTGGTATTAATTTAGTTGGAATTCCCAAAACCATTGATAATGATATTGGCATTACCGAACATGCCATTGGTTTCGATACAGCAGTCAATATTGCCACGGAAGCATTAGATCGGTTACATTTTACCGCTGCCAGTCATAGCCGAGTCATGATTTTGGAAGTCATGGGGCGTGATGCCGGACACATAGCCATAGCAGCGGGAATTGCAGGCGGAGCAAATGTAATATTAATTCCAGAAATTCCCTACACAGTTGAACACATTTGCCACAAAATTAAAGAACGCCAAGAGAAAGGCAAAAATTATTGTTTAATAATTGTTTCTGAAGCTGTTCGCACTCAAAATGGCGAAAACCTGACGATTACAAATCGCTTAGGTCAATCTCGATACGGTGGAATAGGTGAATATTTAGCTGATGAAGTTATTCAGCACATTGGTGTAGAAACGCGAGTCACTGTTTTAGGACACATTCAACGCGGTGGGACTGCTTCGCCATTGGATAGATTAGTGGCCACAGCCTTTGGTGTAGCCGCAGTTAACCTGATTGCAGAGGGTAAATACGACCGTATGGTAACTTGGCAAAATCGCCAAGTATTAAGCGTACCAATTACAGAAGCGATCGCTCAATATAGCGCCGTCGATCCCAACGGAACTTTAGTTAAAACTGCCCGTGGTATGGGTATTTATTTAGGAGATTAGGGCATTGGGCATGGGGCATTGGGCATTGGGGGATGAACTGGAACGTTGAGGTTTTGTAGTGGCGTGTCAAGGCTAAAATGTTGCAATAGATTTTATTGTGGGATGGGTGTCCTCACCCGTTCGGGCGGGCAAGATGCCCACCCCACAAGAGTCAAACGAATGCACTATTTTAACTGTGCCAGTCCACTGCCAGACTCCAAACTCCTCACTCCTCACTCCTAACTCTCAATTGCTAAACCCAGGAATTAAACGCTTCAAGGCGCGACCGGCAATGTCGCCATAGCGTAGTTCGCCGCACATGATTTTACCCATGACTTGCGGGGCTGAGGGGTGCTTCACACCAACTTTGTAGCCAATGTTGGCAAATAGATAAAATGCTTTGGCTAATTTTTGCGCCCAAGCCATTTCAGTACCCCATTCTTCGTTAATGGCTTGGCTGTATTTTTCTAAAGCGTTAATGTCTCCAGCAAGTGCTTCATTGATACTTGCGGCTGCGAGTAAGCCACTAAAAATTGACGGGCGAATGCCTTCTGCCGTCATCGGATCGACTATACAAGCAGCTTCCCCAGCCAAAACCGCATTTTGAGTGTGCAGCTTTTGATTTCCATCCCAAATACAAAGGGGATGTCCATATTGTTTGCTGGTTGTAAGGTCTACATTTAATGATTTGGCGTACTCATCCAAAATCTTTTTAAAGTTTTGGGGTTGACCACCAATGAAAGTTCCCACACCAATGGAATAACCATCAGCTTTGGGAAAGTTCCAAAGATAGCCGTTTTTAATTAAGCCAAATTCAAAATGAATTGTCGGGTTGTGTTCTGCAATACCAGGAACTTCTGCTTCCAAAGCTCCTGTTAACACACGTTTGCGTTGTTGAAAACCCAACCATTTTGCCATCGAGCCTTTTGCGCCGTCAGCTGCGATTAAGTAACGCCCTGTAACTGGCTCGTTGGCTGTGTTCACTTGCCAATAATCGCTTTGAAATTCGATACCAGTTACTTCAGTATTATCTCGTAGTTTAGCTCCTTGTTTCTGGGCTTGTTGCACTAAAAAATAATCGAAAACGTCCCGCCGCACCATCCAAACTGGTTCTTTGGTGGCAATTTTCGCTTCCACGGGGTCGCCTAGTTTCCAGGTGAAGCGGAGCAAGTCTGCTTTTAAAGAAATTGCTGGGCTAAAATCAAAGTCAAACCATTGAGCGATCGCTGGAGATACACCACCACCACAAGGTTTATATCTTGGCAGGGATTCTTTTTCTAAAACTAATACTGAGCGACCTTGCTTAGCTAAATGATATGCAGCCGTTCCACCAGCTGGGCCAGCACCGACAATGATGCAATCGTACATATTGCTGAAATTTTGCTTCTCAATTAGTTTAAGCTAACGCGCTTACCAATACCTATAGGGAATGGGCAATAAGCAACAAACGAGACTCTTGTCAGTATCGGCAATAATCTACTACCCAAACTTCTATAAGGCAAAATTCAAGCAAAACAAGCTGAGGAGATTGTAAAGGCATTGTAATTTACATTGCCCCTGTTGGCACAGAGAGTTTACGATAATTAGTATGCAAGCAGGAAAACACTACTCACGCGCCCCAATCACCGAAGCGTTGATTGATATACAAGTTCAACTTCCAGAAGAAGTTAAACTTGATGTTTTGGCGCAGGTGTACTCAAGTATTCAAACTGAGTACCCCAAGCGTGAGGAAATGCTTGTATTTCAGGGACAAATGATTGCTGGTGCTAGTGTTGGAGCAACAGCAAGCCAATCTCAAATCGGCTATAGAACCTTCAGCAACGATCAAAAACAAATTCTTCAAGTGCGTTTGGACGGCTTCACCTTCAGTCGCCTTGCTCCCTACGACTGCTGGGAAACATTCCGAGATGAAGCAAAGCGACTGTGGAGTATCTATCAGTCGTTGGCAAATCCAGCAGCCATTACTCGGTTAGCGGTGAGGTACATTAACAGGCTGGATATTCCCCTACCTGTTAGTGATTTAAACAATTACTTAAGGACATTTCCTGAAGTTTCCTCTGACTTGCCGCAAGGACTAAGTGGCTACTTTATGCAGCTACAAATTCCTCAAGAGAAACTAGCAACAATGCTTGTTCTCAATCAAGCACTAGTTCCTCCTCCAACACCTGATTTTATTTCTATACTGTTGGATTTAGACCTGTTTCTAGAACGGGATATCCCAAAAGATGGAATAGAACTTTGGGAAGTTGTGGAACAAATGCATGAACAAAAGAACAAAGCTTTTGAAGCTTGCATTACAGAACACACAAGGGAGTTGATTAACTAATGGCTACAATAACCCCTCTACGTCCTAATGACACTTCAACCCAACCCAGATTAATTGTACTTGAGCCAAGAGCTACATCTCAGTTGCAAAGTCCAGAAGGGCGAAAGATAGCAGAAGTAACTGAAAATGCTTTGCAAGTTTTGACTCAGATTAAAGAATACCTAGAGTATATTAAAAGTATTGATGAAGTAGATTACAATCCAGTTCCACCAAAGCGCTTAGAGCGGGTAGTTATGCGTGCCCAGTTCAAAGGGCGTAAAAAACCTATGCCGTATCTTTTAGACGAAGAATGACGATAGACCCTTTCTGGGTGCAGGTTAATGAACAGACACTCAGGCAAGGTGATTACCTACCTGGGTGTCTCGTACCAGTACCATTATTTGACCCTACAACTTTTGGAAAAAAAGACAATGAAAATCAAGAAGTAGAGGTAGAAGTAAACGAATTAGATTTAATTGTTTTAACTCAAAGTTGCGATCTGGACAACAAAAAGGTTAGTCAAGTAGTTGTCTGTAGAATTAACCTCATATCAGAATTTGAAGAAGCTAACCCAGTATTTGCAAAAAAGGGGAAGTGGAATGAGGTTTTAACAGGTAGAATCGAAGGCTTACATTTACTTGCATCACCAACCAACCCTGACAATAACAGGGAAGCCCTGGTTGTAAATTTTAGAGAGATATACAGTTTACCTTACGAATATATTGTAAAACACTGCACCGACATAGGTTCTAGGTGGCGGTTAAAATCTCCTTACTTAGAACACTTCTCTCAAGCATTCGCAAGATCATTTATGCGAGTTGGTTTACCGTCTTCAATTCCCCGTTTTTAGAGAGAAAGGACTGTTATACACTGGTAATTCCTAAAAAATTTTTTAGCATATTCTAGAAATTTAGTGGAATCACTCCATCACATCAGAGTTGCGACATTAATTTGGGAAAACTCAGTACAACTAATTTGACTCTAAAAAACAGTCAAAGCGACAATAATTTGCAAAAAACGACATGAGTTTGCGAATTGCGATATATGATTTGCGAATGTACATATCGGGATGACTGGATTCGAACCAGCGGCCCCTTCGTCCCGAACGAAGTGCGCTACCAAGCTGCGCTACATCCCGCCACAAAATTGGCATTATAAATCCAAAATATCACAACTTGTGCCAAATGACAAAATTACATTTATATGCGATCGCTTCATCAAAGGGTTTGCTTGCTACCATAAAATTTGTATAACTTTAGTGGTAAAAGCGGATTGTGACTGTAAAACCAGACTGGTTGCGGGTGAAAGCACCTGCGCGTGAGCGCATCGGTAACGTTAAAGACATTTTGCGGGATTTAGCCCTCAATACAGTTTGCGAGGAAGCGTCCTGTCCGAATATTGGTGAATGTTTCAACGCTGGTACTGCCACGTTTTTGATTATGGGGCCGGCTTGTACGCGTGCTTGTCCCTATTGCGATATCGATTTTGAGAAAAAACCCAAAGCATTAGACCCCACCGAACCTGCACGACTGGCAGAAGCTGTTCGCCGCATGAAACTCAATCATGTGGTCATCACTTCTGTAAACCGAGATGATTTGCCAGATGGTGGCGCATCT
This sequence comes from Nostoc linckia z4, assembly GCF_002608075.1. Classification (GTDB taxonomy): domain Bacteria; phylum Cyanobacteriota; class Cyanobacteriia; order Cyanobacteriales; family Nostocaceae; genus Nostoc; species Nostoc linckia. Next base: position 85,748 of record NZ_LAHA01000022.1, on the reverse strand, counting down.
CAATTTGTAGAGTGTATTCATGCAGTTCGTACCATCTCGCCCAACACCACAATTGAAGTACTGATTCCTGATTTGTGCGGTAATTGGAATGCTTTAGAGGTAATTCTCCAAGCTGCACCAGAGGTATTAAACCATAATACGGAAACTGTGCCACGCTTGTATCGTCGGGTGCGTCCCCAAGGCAACTACCATCGCACATTAGAATTGTTGCACCGGACTCGCGAATTTTCTCCCAGCACCTACACTAAATCCGGTATCATGGTTGGACTCGGTGAAACTGATGCTGAAATCCGCCAAGTGATGCAAGACTTACGAAGTGTAGATTGCGATATCTTAACAATTGGGCAATACCTCCAACCGAGTCAAAAACACCTGAAGGTGGATGAATTTATCCACCCAGAACAATTTTCTGCTTGGAAAGCATTCGGCGAAGAAATCGGATTTTTACAAATTGTTTCTTCACCATTGACAAGAAGTTCGTATCATGCAGAACAAGTCAGGGAATTAATGGAACGTTATCCCCGGTGAAAAGTTAGGAGTTAGGAGTTAGGAGTTAGGAGTTAGGAGTTTGGAGTTTGGAATTAGGAGTTAGGAATTAGGAGTTATGAGCGAGCAGATGTACTCCAACTCAAAATTCTCTGTTGCAATTCTGGGTGCGGGTGCTTGGGGTATGGCGCTGGCAAATCTGGCAGATGCAAACGGTCATGAGGTGCGTCTCTGGTCGCGTCATGGTTCTCAAACTCTCGAAACAGTACTCAAAGATGTCCAAATAGTTTTGTCGGCTATCTCTATGACAGGTGTCAGAGACGTTGCTTTTCAAGTAAACTCTTTGTCCCTTTCTCCAGAGACAATTTTCATCACAGCAACGAAAGGCTTAGACCCCCAAACTACCTGTACGCCATCGCAAATTTGGCAAACAATATTTCCTAACCATGCAGTAGTTGTTCTCTCAGGGCCGAATTTATCTCAAGAAATTCAAATGCAGTTACCAGCAGCAACAGTGGTAGCGAGTAATATTTCCACTGCTGCTGAAGTAGTGCAGTTAGTATTTTCTTCACATCGTTTCCGGGTATATACCAATCCCGATCCCCTTGGTGTTGAACTAGGGGGAACTCTGAAAAATGTTATTGCGATCGCTGCTGGTGTGTGCGATGGTTTACAACTAGGAACTAATGCCAAAGCTGCTTTAGTCACCCGTGGACTTACAGAAATAATTCGCGTTGGTAATGACTGGGGCGCGAAGACGGAAACATTTTATGGTTTATCGGGTCTAGGAGATCTGTTAGCAACCTGTAACAGTCCCTTAAGTCGGAATTATCAAGTCGGCTATCAGCTAGCTGGTGGTAAAACACTCAGAGAAATTCTCACAAATTTGCAAGGAACCGCTGAGGGAGTTAACACTTGTCAGGTTTTGATACAACGAGCCAAGCAACAAAACATTGCTGTGCCAATTACCGAGCAAGTTTACCACTTACTTCAGGGTGAAATCACACCCCGACAAGCACTTGATGAATTGATGCTGCGAGATATCAAGCCTGAGTATAACTACTAGTTGTCGGATACGGGGACATGGGGACGTGGGGACGCGGGGAGTGGGAGACACGGAGACGCGGTGATGCGGTGACGCGGGGATACGGAGACGCTCTTAATCGATCGCAAACACTCTCCCCATCCCCGTGTCTCCCACTCCCCGCGTCTGGTTTCCCGCTAATCAGTTATTCCCAATCTATTAGTTAAACTTATTCCCAAATAATCCTGAGAAAAAATTGCTAAATCGTCAGGATATTACTTTCGTAGCCATGTAAATGTGACTATGACAAATATAAACAAAATATTTACTGAATTATGTTTATACGTTGTTACAAAAGTAACTATCAAAAACAATCAAATTTGAAATCTTAACTAAGTAGTTTAGATATTGAAAGCCTAGCTGCGGATTTGAATAGCTATTGGTTCAATCAGAAGCCTAGCAGCGATTAAGTTCAGTAATACTGTATTCAATAAAACCATTACCTAATTTCCTAAAAAAATTGTAATGGAATTCTCTTCCGTGTTATTTCTTCGCAAATCACGGGAACAATAGCAACAGTTGAATAGCTGACCGTAATCTTAAGCTGACCCTAATCTATTGTTACCTGGAGCCATTGAGACGCTTTATGCCAGCAACATCATTTTATGCAGATGCCGCCTACAATACCCAAAAGTCCCGACAGGTTTTGGACTCGGATCTCACGGTTGATGAAAGTGAGTTATCAGTAGAGGATCTACAAGAGTTAGAAATGGCTTCTGTAGACCATGCTAACTTAGCTGCTAACGCTAACCGTCGCAGTACAGACCTTGTACGTCTATATCTTCAGGAAATTGGTCGGGTTAGGTTGTTAGGGCGCGATGAAGAGGTTTCAGAAGCTCAAAAAGTTCAGCGTTATTTGCGGATGCGGATAGTACTTGCTAATGCCGCAAAGCAAGGAGATGAGGTAATTTCACCTTATCTGAGGTTAATTGAAGTTCAAGAGCGCTTGACTTCCGAATTAGGACACCGCCCGTCTTTAGAAAGGTGGGCTGCTACTGCTGGTGTCATCGTATCGGATCTCAGACCGATTTTGGCAGAGGGTAAACGTCGCTGGGCTGAAATTGCCAAGTTGACAGTGGAAGAATTGGAACAAATCCAGTCCCAAGGACTCCAGGCAAAAGAACACATGATTAAGGCTAATCTTCGCCTGGTTGTTTCTGTTGCTAAGAAGTACCAAAATCGTGGTTTGGAATTGTTGGATTTAGTCCAAGAAGGTACTTTAGGTCTAGAAAGGGCTGTAGAAAAATTTGACCCAACTAAGGGTTATCGGTTCAGTACCTATGCTTACTGGTGGATTCGTCAGGGAATTACGCGGGCGATCGCTACTTCTAGTCGCACCATCCGCCTACCAGTTCATATTACTGAAAAGCTCAACAAAATTAAAAAAGCCCAACGCAAAATTGCTCAAGAAAAAGGTCGCACCCCCACTCTAGAGGATCTAGCCACTGAGTTAGAAATGACACCTACGCAAGTACGTGAAGTTTTGTTGCGGGTTCCTCGCTCAGTGTCTTTGGAAACCAAAGTAGGAAAAGATAAAGATACTGAGTTAGGAGAATTACTAGAAACTGACAATGTAACTCCAGAAGAAATGTTAATGCGAGAATCTTTACAAAAAGACTTGCATCATCTGTTGTCAGATTTAACTAGCCGCGAACGCGACGTAATTTTGATGCGATTTGGCTTAGCAGATGGCCATCCTTACTCTTTAGCAGAAATTGGCCGCGCTCTTGATTTGTCACGGGAACGAGTACGACAAATTGAATCCAAGGCTTTGCAAAAGCTACGCCAACCCAAGCGTCGCAACCTCATCCGCGATTATTTAGAGTCTCTAAGTTAGGGAAATCTAAGAAATAAACGACAGGTTTAAGTTGTTGATTGTTGACTGTTCACAGTTAACAGTCAGCAGCCAAAAATAACAATGGAATATTTTTTTACTTGGGAAGTCTGAGTACCGCAAGCCGATACTCAGACTTTTCCCTTTGTCATTTGAAAACTTTACCTGACAAGTGACTAGCGACAAAGAACTTTATTCGATCCCCAGACACAAAACTTATTACAAGCTTGTAGCAAATCATTTGCATCTAAGGGTTTAGCACTTTCTCTAGACCTTTGTTGTGAATCCCCTGAAGTTAGGGATCAATTGTTAGCTGATTTTTTATCTATAGTTTGATGAGTTTTTCTTAAGGATTTAATAAAGATTCTCAATAGGCGACGATTGTTGCAAATTGCTCCCAAGATTTGTTATATTCTCAACTAACAAGCTTTGTTGAGAAATATTAGCTATGACTGCCTACACAACTACTTCACTCAAAGCAGAACTGAATGAAAGAGGCTGGCGTTTAACTCCCCAACGCGAAACAATTTTACACATTTTTCAAGAACTTCCGCAAGGCGAACATTTAAGTGCGGAAGATCTTTATCATCGGCTAGAAACTGATGGTGAAGGGATCAGTCTGTCAACTATTTATCGGACTTTGAAGTTGATGGCGAGAATGGGGATTCTACGGGAATTAGAATTAGGTGAGGGACATAAGCATTATGAACTCAACCAGCCTTATCCCCATCACCACCATCACCTAATTTGTGTTCGTTGTAACTCAACAATTGAGTTTAAAAATGACTCAATTTTAAAAATTGGGGCGAAAACTGCTCAAAAAGAAGGCTTTCATTTACTTGACTGTCAAATGACCATCCATGCGGTATGTCCTAAGTGCCAACGAGCGCTGATGCCGCTTTAGCAGTTGGGTAGAGAAAAAAACGAAACTACTCAAATTAACCAAATAAGTGGCATTTTGAGCAGTTCCTTTCTTTGCTGTTACTGGAGGCTAGCAACCAGTTGAGGACTAATACTGACCACACGAAAGCGGATGCTAAGGTACTTCCAAGTAAAAAAATATTCATGCATAAGACTGTCAATTGTTGACTATTGACTGTGAACCGTCAACGGTCAACAGTCAACAACCTGAACCGGAACCATTTATTTTTTGGAGTTCCCTAAAAGCGTCCGCTCTTAAGATCCTTGAGGCTAATGCCGTAGAATTCTTGGGCTTGTTTAATTGCTTTTTTGGTGTCATCTGCCATTACACCGTTGAGCTTACCTTTATAAAAACCGCGCTCCCGCAATCGCGTTTGGATTTCCAGGACGCTAAAATCGCTTTTAGAGGTGGTATTGATTGAGCTATACAACTTAGCTCTCGTGGTTGGGCCAGCAACACCACTTGCTGCTAGGAAATTAGCGGCTTGAAATCTCTTGACAGCATCGGCAGTGTAGGGGCCATAGTAGCCATTTGGCTCTCCCTCTAAATATCCTGCTTGAATTAGGTGTTCTTGAAGTAATCTCACTGGCTCGCCGCGATCGCCAAGACGGAGTTTGCTTCGATCTGCTGGCTTTTGAGGAGCTTCTTCTCCATCACCAATGCCAACTGGTGGCAATTTACTTAATGTTGCTGGGCCAACAATTCCATCAACGTTCAAGTTGTAAGAATCTTGGAAGCGCTTAACAGATTCTTCAGTAATCGGGCCAAATATTCCTGTAGCGTTCCCGTAATAGAAGCCTGCAACTCTTAAGCGTTCTTGCAAAACTCTAACATCTTCGCCTTCATCTCCCTTCATCAAATAATTGGAATCGCGGCGTTGGTTGGTTACTGAATTAACTGCACTTGTAGTACTGGTTTTTTTAGTTTGTGTAGTTGCGGCAGTTTTTTTAGCTTGTGTAGTTGCGGTAGTGGGCTTTTTAACTTGCCAGTTGTCTAATTTTTGTAAAGTGGTTGGCCCCACAACACCGTTTACTTGTATGCCAGCAGCTTTTTGGAAGCGGCGCACAGATTCTTCTGTGGATGCATCATATACTTGGGTAATTGGAGCTTGATAAAAACCTGCTGATTTTAACTTTTGTTGTAAATTCCTGACAGAAGGGCCTTGGTCGCCTTTTTCCAGTGCCATAACGCTGCTGACAGCACTGAGAATAGACAAAGACAAAGCAAGGGGCAGCATATACTTCCAAGCCTTTCCAGAAAGCCGCCCCCAGTCTGGTGCAGTTGCATTGTTTAACAAAGAACTGAGCGAAATCAATTCACTGGGTGTGCCGTCTTCGTAGGCGTAAGCTAGGTGTAAATACGCAAGATTCTCCATAGTTTTTTCCTACACCATTGATTTTTCTTCGATAACTGCTTCAGCTTGATGTACTAGGTTTCTCAAGGTTTCTAATGTTCCGATATTTACATCCTGCCATAAATTGCGCTTGTGTGCTTCTAATAATCTTTCAGCAATATCACGCAGTGCATCAGGGTTCTTTTCCTCAATGAATTTTAAAACAACAGGATCGAGTAAATAAGCTTGTACAATGCCTTGATACATATAGTCTTCGACACATTTAGTTGTAGCATCATAGGCGAATAAATAGTCCACTGTGGCCGCCATTTCAAAAGCACCTTTATACCCATGACGCATAACTCCGGCAATCCACTTAGGATTAACTACACGAGAACGATACACCCGTGCGATTTCTTCTTTCAGTTGGCGGATTCGCGGTTGGGCAGGTATAGAATGATCCCCAAAATAAACTTGGGGATTTTTTCCTTGTAGAGAACGCACCGCAACAGTTAAGCCTCCCTGAAATTGGTAATAATCATCAGAATCGAGTAGGTCGTGTTCGCGGTTGTCTTGATTGTGGAGTACGACTTGCATTTGGGCTAGGCGTTGCTCGAAGATTTCGGGGGTGGGGACTGGGGATGAGGGAGAGGGGGGGGACAAGGGGGACAAGGAAGAATTTTCTCCTCTCTCTTCCTTGTCTCCCCCCTCTCCCTTGTCTCCCTCTGCCCCTCCTGAGGAATAGGCGTAAGAACTCCAGTTGATGTAGGCGCGGGCTAGGTCTTGGTCATCTGTCCAGTTTTGCGATTCTATTAGACCTTGGAGTCCGGCACCGTAAGCACCTGGGCGAGAACCAAAAATGCGATAAAGCGATCGCTCTTTTGCTGTTTCTAAAGTTAAACCTTGTTGAGTCCATAAATCAGTCTCTTGGCGAACTGCAACGGCCAGGGGATTTTGTTCTGGGGGTTCATCCAAGTTTGCCACTGCTGTCACTGCTTGAGCGAATAAATCTATTAAGTTGGGAAATGCATCCCGAAAGAATCCGGAAATTCGCAACGTCACATCCACGCGCGGACGCCCCAAAACTGCCAGAGGCAAAATTTCAAAATCCACAACTCGCCTTGCTGCACCATCCCACACGGGTCTGACTCCCAGTAAAGCCAAGGCTTCAGCAATGTCATCGCCTCCAGTTCTCATGGTGGCAGTTCCCCACAATGATAATCCTAGTGTTTTTGGATACTCACCATGTTCTTGGGTGTAATATTCAATCAGGCTTTCAGCTGCCTTTCTACCGATATCCCAAGCTGTTTCCGTGGGAATGGCGCGAATATCAACAGAGTAAAAGTTTTTACCAGTTGGTAAAACTTCTGGACGCCCACGGGTGGGTGCGCCAGATGGGGCACTCTTGACGTATCCGCCATTAAGTCCGTGTAATAAATGGCTGATTTCTTGGTGAGTTTGTTGTAAAGCGGGAAGCAAGCGATGGCGTATCCAATTTAGGGTAGTGGGGAGTGGGGAGTGGGGAGTTAGGAGTGGGAGTGGAGAGTTGGGAGTKRGGAGTGGRGAGTTGGGAGTGGGGAGTGGGGAGTTGGGAGTGGGGAGTGGGGAGTTAGGAGTGTTGAGTTCTGAATTCTGAGTTCTGAATTCTGAGTTCTGAATTCTGAGTTCTGAGTTCTGGCTGATGAGTTGTTCTACTAACACCGCTGCGTGTTGTTCTAGGACTTCAACAATATCACCGTTGGTGCGACATTCTGTGCCATTGACTACTGAATATTCACCGCTAGTGATGGATGGGTCTGCGGTGAGGGGGTCGAAGTCTAGACCCCAATCTTGGGCTATGGCGCGGGTAATGCCTACAGAATAGCGATTGGGTATGCGGGCGATCGCTACTATTAAATCTCTTAATTGCTGTCCTTGGGGACATTGCCCAAAAATGTGTAAGCCATCACGGATTTGAGCTTCTTTGAGTTCGCAAAGATAACCATCTAATGAATTCAAAATTGATAATTCTGAATTTAAAATTTCTTCGTTTTGAATTCCTAAATCGAGATGTAAATTTTCTTTAAGAATTAATTCCTGGATGCGATCGCGGATCGTTGGTAAACGGGAAGGATCTAAACTTTCCGCTTCATAATACTCATCAATTAAATTTTCTAACTGTTGCAAAGAACCGTAAAGTTCTGCACGAGTCATGGGCGGCGTCAGGTGGTCTATAATCACCGCTTGGGCGCGACGTTTGGCTTGGGAACCTTCACCAGGGTCATTGACAATAAATGGGTACAGGTGGGGAAGTGCGCCGAAAGCTACTTCTGGGTAACAATTACTCGATAAAGCTACACTTTTACCGGGTAGCCATTCTAAATTTCCATGTTTGCCCACATGAACTACAGCATCAGCACCAAAACATTCTCTAACCCAATAGTAAAAAGCCAAATAAGCATGGGTTGGTTCTAAATCTGGTGCATGATAATTCAAACTAGGGTCATTATCATAACCCCTTGATGGTTGAATTCCGACAAAGATGTTGCCGAGTTGAATTCCGGGAACGGGAAAGGAGGACGCGGGGACGCGGGGACACGGGGATGCGGGGAAAGAACTCTCTGCACGATCTCTCCCATGCATATCTTTTTTTGTCTTTGCGTCCCCGCGTCTCCCAGTCTCCGCGTCCTCTTCCATTCCCCACCGTTCACTAATACCTTGCCTAACTTGTTCTGGCAAAGAAGCGAAATATTCTTGATATTCTGTCCAAGAGAGACTTTGTTGCACCGGACGCCATTCTCGACTTTCCGGATCGTTGGTGATGCCAGATGTTAGCCGTTGAATCAACTCATCTCCTTGGGTAGGTGGATTTTCCACTTGATACCCTGCTTGGTGTAAAGCTTGCAGGATTCTCAAGCAACTAGCTGGGGTATCAAGTCCCACACCGTTAGCTAGGCGTCCATTGCGGTTGGGGTAGTTTGCCAAAATTAAGGCAATTCGCCTTTCTTGGGGTGGTTTGGAACGTAAGCGCACCCAATTTGCTGCTAGTTGAGCAACGAATTCGATGCGATCGCTCACTGGTTCATAAACTACCACATCTGTTTCTAAATCGGAATTACGAGTTTGCACCGCTTTAAAAGAGACAGCACGAGTAATAATCCGCCCATCTACTTCTGGTAGTGCTACATTCATCCCAATATCGCGGGGAGAAAGACCTTTAAACTGTAACTCCCACTGTTCAACAGAACCCCCACTGAGGATAACTTGCAATACAGGCACATCTAATTTTTCCCACAGTTCGGTTTGAGGTGTCTCGCTCTCCAACCTTGCTAGAGAAAAACTTGTGGTATTCAGCAACAGTGCAATTGCTTGACCTTCTTTGGGTTGAAAAAATTCACTCAACTCAAGTTGAACATCCACTTCGCGCAAAGAGGAAACAAAAATCGGCACAGGTTGTAAATTTTTTTGTACCAATGCTTGACATAAAGCATCGATTACCTTGACATTTCCCGCTAAATAATGGGCGCGGTAAAAGAGAATGCCGACTTTGGGTATGGGGCATTGGGCATTGGGTAGAGGGGAAAAACTCATCTCCCCTGCTCCCCTACTCCCCTGCTCCCTTGTCTCCCTTGTCTTTCTTGTCTCTCCATCTCCCTCATGCCCCATACCCCATTCATACAATCCCACACGTGGAATGCACTGGGGTGGTGGAGGATTGTACGCAGTTAACAAACAGGTGTCGGCGATAAATTGCAAAGCATGAACAAAATTTTCTACGCCGCCTTGGCTAAAATACTGCCATACCTGGTTAACAATGCTTAAAGACGCGGTAGACTGAGAGATTAAGTCGGGATCGAGACTATCGTCTCCGGGCATTACAATAAGGGTTGTACCATTACGTTGCACAATTTCCTGCACTACTTCTAAACCATAAGCCCAGTAGGAACGTCCTCCTAAAAGGCGCAGAATTATTACCTTGGCATGTTCTAAAACCTGCTCTGCGTAAGTATCTATGCTTATTTGTTGCTGCAATTGCAACAAATTGGCGACTCTGAATGTGGGGAAGGACGCAGGTAATTTGCCAAGGGCAGCGGCCAAGGTTTGAATGTCGGTATCAGCAGCCGTAATTAAGACCAAAGTGGCTGGAGTTTGCTCTATAAAAATTAAACTTTCTGACTGATTGAATCCACCCGATATGCCACTAATACGATGCATAATCTTGTATTACCGTCTTAAACTATTGGTTAGTACACAATAAAAAAGGAGTCAGAATTCACCAATTCAGAAGACTCCATACATCAAAGTGTGGATTTTTAATAATGAAGAATTCTGAACTTTGTTTCGCCCACAAGGGGACGACGTTTCCACTAATACTCATCACCGACTCAAGCTCTGATTTCTCGTGAATTCTGACACCTTGGTGGAGCATCTCTATCTTTGTTCCTGAGTTCTGAGTTTTTTAAGAAAAGTAAACTTTCGTCTTTGCATTCAGCCCTCTCTTACAGAATGATTGAAAATGCTGAGTTCTCCAGATTTGAGCCTTTCTCGAACCTTGCCTGTTGTTGTCTTCAATCGGCTAGGGGAATTGTTAGAGCAGATGGCTCAAACGCTGGGAAGTCAAGCTGTGGTAATGACAGAAGCTATGTTGGCTTCGATTCGCATACCTGTGGAGTGGCAAAGGCAGAGGTTTACAGTAGTCCTTTCTGAGCAGTTTAGTGTGCTGTTGGTGGCTAATTTGGCGGAAGATGTAGCTTTGGCTTCTCTTTCACAGACGCTAGCGCTAACCCCCACAGTCAAGGATGAACAAGAACAAGTACCTGCTGAAAACTCAGAATTCAGTACTGAGGATTCAGTACTAGATGCTACATTGACATTTAATTTAGAGGCGATCGCTTCTTTTATATCGGAATTGAGAGACTTGTTTGAGTGCGATTCCAATACTTACCAAAATCTCGAAACCTATCGCCAAGTTATTAGACCTAACGATCCCACGCTGCAAAGTAAATTTACACTGTTGTTATTAGAGTATTTTCTAGCTCAGCCAAACCAAGAAATCATATCACCTCCCAGTGCGATGGGGCCAGCTGTTTATATTTGTCAACCAGTAGAAGATGCCCTCAAAAAACAAGTTTCCCAAGAACAGCTGTTAAATCAAGTAACAACGCAGATCCGCAAAAGCCTTGATTTGCCGGTGATTATGGCAACAGCAATTACACAAGTGCGTGAATTTCTAGAATTAGACAGATTAGTAATTTATAAATTTCAGGGTTCTCAAGTCAAGACTCAACAATACCAGTTTGATAGTATGAATTTCAATGGTACGGCACTGGCGACAACAGAAGGAATTTTAGCTAGTGGTATCAAACCGGAAATCTCAATTAAAGGAAACCCAAACTTAAATTTTTCTACTGATAACGATAACCATAGACCCCCGATTTCTGTATCAGTAAATAATCAATCTCTACCAGAAGAATATCAAAATTATCGTGGTTATGTAGTCTATGAAGCCCGTGGTAAAGATGGTATTACATCGGTATTGAATTATAGAGAAAGAAATTGTTTTTTACCAACTTCTCAATGTTGGAAAAAGTATCGCCAAGGCTTTACTTTAGCTGTGGATGATGTGGAAAAAACTTATGCTTTAGAAGAGTGTTTGTTAAATTTTTTAAGGGAATGCCAAGTCCGGGCAAAGTTAGCTGCACCGATTATCTTTGAAGAAAAACTCTGGGGATTGTTAATTGCTCATCAGTGCGATCGACCGCGTCAATGGACTGATAGCGAAAAAAATTTGCTCAGTTCCATCGCCGAACAATTAGCGATCGCTATTCACCAAGCTGAGTTAATGCAAACCCTCACCCAAGAAAAACAAACGCTGGAAGAACGAGTTATTGAACGTACAAGGGCGCTACGGGACGCCTTACTGGCCGCCGAAGCTGCTAGCCGCCTCAGAAGTGAATTTCTCGCTACCATCAGTCATGAATTACTCACGCCTTTAACTTATGTAATTGGTATGTCTTCGACGTTGTTACGCTGGCCTTTGGGTGAATTAAGTCAACGACAACGGGATTATCTACAAACAATCCATGATAGTGGAGAACATTTATTAGAAATGATTAATGACATCCTCGATTTATCACAAATCGAGGCTGGGAAGACAGCTTTAAATATTTGTGAATTTTCTTTAGTGAATGTTGCCGAAAGAACTATAGAATCACTACGGCAAAAAGCAATCAGCCAACAAGTAAATCTGAAACTTGATTTGCAAATCGACCAAAGGCGCGATCGCTTTATCGCTGACTCCGAACGAGTAGAACAAATTCTCTGGAATCTTTTAACTAATGCAATTAAATTCACTCCCGAAAATGGTAGTGTTACTTTGCGTCTTTGGGTAGAAGACGATACCGCGATTTTTCAAGTCGAAGACACCGGAATTGGTATTCCTGAAGAACAATTACCATTACTATTTGAGAAATTCCAGCAACTCGATACACCCTATCGCCGCCGCTATGAAGGTACTGGACTGGGACTAGCTTTAACTAAACAACTTGTAGAACTCCATCGCGGTCGAATCGAAGTAGAATCAACGGTGAATGTTGGCTCAATTTTTACTGTATGGATACCAACTCAGACAATGAAAGTTAGTGGTGAGTCTTGAGTTATGAGTTAGGAGTTAGGAGTTTGGAGTTAGGAGTTAGGAGTTAGGAGTTTGGAGTTTGGAGTTAGGAGTTTGGAGTTAGGAGTTTGGAGTTTGGAGTTTGGAGTTTGGAGTTTGGAGTGAGGAGTTTGGAGTGAGGAGTTTGGAGTTTGGAGTGAGGAGTTAGGAGTTAACAATTGTTCTCCCTTGTCTCCCTATCTCCCTATCTCCCTATCTCCCTATGCCCCATGCCCCATACCCAATATTATTTTGACGCTAAATTTGTTAGCATTTTTTCAAACACTTTCAACACATGTTCTTTACCGTTATCTCTGGTAAAAATAGTGTAATTAGGATGAGAATTGATTTCAATTAACCAATATTGATTATCTTTATCTAAGACAATATCTAAGCCACAATAATCAAGATCTAATTCTTCAAAAATTGGTCTGGCAAAATTATTAATTTCTGACAATATTTGTGCATCGCTGATATGTTGAGCTTTTGCACCATCCCAGTGGAGAGGACTTAAGTTACCTGTAAAATTTGCGTTACTTATATCTTTTTCATAGAGTAAAACTAATTCTTGATTTAAGAAAATTGCTCTATATTCAGATTTTATATTAATGAATTCTTGAGCTAGAGCAATATAATCATATCTATTATTATTGATATCAAAAATTTGTTTTACAGCATTTCTAATTTCATCTTGATTCTGGCATAAAAACACATTGTGTCCGCTGGAACCAGAGTTTCTTTTGACAATCACAGGTATTGAAAATTTTTCTGTAATTTCTAATATAATATCTTCAATAGTTGGAAATTTTAAGTACATTTTATATTTAAGATCGCAGTAGGGCGAAAGAAAACCAATTGTTTGAGGGAGTTTAAGTTTTTTATTTAAAATATGATAAGTATATTCCTTATCTTTTAAAATTTTTGCTACTGCTTGATTAATTAACGGGGTACTATAATTACAAAAATAATGGTATCTATCATCGAATTTTACTTTAATTAAATTTTCAGCAGGATAAATAATTTCATAGCTGATATTTAAATTTTCACAAGCTTGGAGCAATAGCGAAACGTTGTCTAACATAAATGCTTGAAGCTCAACTTTTAAATTAGGTGATTATAAAAATTTACAACACAAGTTTTGCTGCAAATGATAAATATCAATTGAGCCTTGTTGTAATTTGTGAAAAAGTCAATCTCTAAAATACACCTATATCGTAGATAATGCAACAGGCTATCATCGATTTTTTAATGAATACAAAAAGTGAGATAAAACAGATTTTATACATTTTATTTTTTAACAATTTTGGGGTTTGAGGGCGTTGCACAAATCAGGTATAGAATTTAGATATTGCCATCTAAAAATCCTGGTTCTCAAAATATGCAACGCCAATTTTTAACTAGTTGTTGAACTTGTTGCTTGCCGTTTAAAAATTACCATTTCAGTACCAACAACTGGGTTACGGGCTATCAGGCGGTTTTGGGAATCGAGAATTTCTAAATGAGTAAAATCAAGTTGTTGAGAACGTTGTAAAATTTCACCAGCGAGTTGATTCTGTTGAGATTCTGGGAGAGTGTACCAATCGTTGCTAATAATGACGGTGAGATTACTTGTGCGGAAGTTGGCTTGAATTGACTTTATCAGACCGGAGGCGATGCGATCGCTAATTTCGGCTACCTGATTTTCAATAGCCACAATTAAGGCTTGTTCGGGTGTCAATTCTATAGTTGGTGTTGGTGTTGGTGTTGGCGTGGGAATTACTTCTGGTTCCGGTTCCGGTTCTGGCGATGGCGTAATTTCCTCTGGTGGTTGTTGCGCTTCTGGCGGCGTAACTTCTTCTGGCGGTGGCGTAATTTCTTCTGGTGGCTGTGGTTCTGGTGTAACTAACTCCGGCGGAGTGGTTATGGTTGGTGTTGCTGTGGGAACTTCTTCCACTGGTGGAACTGTTGCTACTTCCGTTGGTTTACCACTAAAAATAGTTGTAGTTGTCCAAACAAGAATTATGGCAATTCCAGCAATAATTCCCGTTAAAGCTGTATCCGATAACTTTGTTGATAAATTTGATGGTAAAAATAAGCGGACTGTCCTTAATAGTCCACCCCAGCGCGACTGAAGCTGTTGCAAAAAACCAGGAGTTTCTTCAGCACCAGTTGGGGGCGCTGTTTCTAGTTTTTCCACTGTTACTTCTAAAACCCCAATTGTCCCTCTGAGAATTTGGATAATTGTAGCCTTCCAAATTGGCTGAACTCTTTGGTAAGGTTTTTGGGGAGGTTTAGTTACCTGCTCATCGGTCGGTTTTGGATTGTCTTGTGACATGGAACTTTCACCAAAAGCAGCGAATCAAAGACAAACAACGTACATTATTACTGTGCTGCCTCTTTTGCCTTAATGTATCACTTCAAAAGCACATTACTTCTCTGGAAACGAACTATTTATTAAATTTGGTGACTTATGAACCTCAAACGCCGTCAATTTTTATTTTTAAGTAGTCTGGGTGCTATCGGTACGGGATTTTTAGGCTGGATGTTAAGCCAGAAAAATTATCAAAATGCCGATCTTAGCGATTCCACAACAGCCATAGCCGCCAACCCACCGAAAAAAGACTTATTATTACGTTTTGTATCTGTTGCAGACACAGGAACTGGCGCTAAAGGACAGTACGCTGTGGCTGGGGCAATGAATTTTTATCACAAACAAAATCCTTATGATTTAGTGATTTTAGCTGGAGATAACATTTACAATAACGGCGAAATTGAAAAAATTAGTGCAGTTTTTGAGCGTCCATATCAAGCTTTGCTCAAGCAGGGTGTTAAATTTCAAGCTTGTTTAGGCAATCATGATATTCGTACTGCAAATGGCGACCCACAAGTGAAGTATGTCGGTTTTAATATGAACGGCAGACGATATTATACATTTCGCCGGGGAACTGTACAATTTTTTGCTTTAGATACTAATAGTAATGCTGATTGGAAAAACCAGTTACCTTGGTTAGAAAAAGAATTAAGTCGCAGTAATGCTGCTTGGAAAGTTGTATTTGGTCATCATCCAATTTATGCTTCTGGTGTATATGGAAGTAATCCAGAGTTTATTAAAACTTTTACTCCCTTGTTTCAAAAATACGGCGTTCAAGTTTATATCAATGGTCACGAACATCATTACGAACGCACCCGTGCAATTAATGGAACGACTTATTTAATTACTGGTGGTGGTGCGGGTACTCGTCCTGTGGGGCGTTCTGAGTGGACGGAATATTCTGCTGAAAGGTTGAGTTTTGCAGTCTATGAAGTGTATGCCGATAGAATAGAAATAAAAGCGATCGCTACTGATAATAGCGTTTTTGATAAAGGTATTATTCCAGTAAAATCAGCTTAGTCATAAAATTAATTATCCAGTTGTGACCGCTATTTCCCCCACCAAATTTTCAATTTGGTGGTCTTCTCCCAAGGGGAGACGCTACGCGAACAATCAATGGCGGGTCGGAATCCCCCAGCTAAGCCGTGTCCGCGTACCCCTGCTCTTAAGCAAGCTACGCGTAGCGTCTCGTAGAGAGCGTCTTGATTCTGAATTCTGAATTCTGAATTCTGTATTCTTCTTCAAAGTCGATTTTTGGTTGGGATCACAATCATTGCGAAATACGGTACTTGTGCGGGATCTACTTCATCTAAGGGTATAATACGTTGCTGCGTCATTGTTGCTCGTTCAATATATCTTGCCCGCGATGCTAGTCCTAATTTGTGCAGAATGTCGCGCACTTTGGTAAAATGACGACCAAGTTTCATAATTGCTGCTGCATCCGTCATTAACAATTGTGTGGTGAGTTCTTCTGCTGGTAGCGGTGCAGGTAGGACTGTGAGAATGTCGTTGTAGTAGGTGAAAGGTACGCCTAAAGCTACCGGACAAGCCATCAGTGAGGAAACTCCAGGGACGACTTCTATTTGGTATTCGTCACATAACCGAGTGAACAGGTACATGAAGGAGCCATAGAAAAAAGGATCGCCCTCACAAAGCACCACCACATCTCGCCCTGCTGCTAAATGAGCAGCGATTGGTTCAACTTCTTTGTCGTAAATAGATTTGGCTTTTTCTGGTTCTAAGGCGCGGGGAAGGTGGAATAACACTTCGATTTGATCCCCGGTGAGATACTGCGCCACAATTCCTCTAGCAATACTCTCACGATCTGTGGCTGATTGATAAGCTACCACTGGAGCCGCACGCAATAGCCGTAGCGCCTTGAGAGTCAATAATTCTGGATCGCCCGGCCCAACACCAATTCCATAGAGACGACCTTTGGTATTCATGATTATTCTTCCTCCGTTGCCAAGGCGTTAACGGCGGCGGCGGCGATCGCACTGCCACCACGCCGACCGTGTAATGTTAAAAATGGTACATTTCTGCTATCTGCTGCCAATGCGGCTTTCGATTCGGCCGCGCCAACAAATCCCACTGGAAAGCCTAATATAATAGCAGGTTTTGGCGCTTTTTCATCCAGCATTTCTAATAATCTGAACAGGGCAGTGGGAGCATTACCAATGGCTACTACCGATCCTTCGAGGTGCGATCGCCATAATTCTAAAGCTGCTGCTGACCTTGTAGTATTCAGACTTTTGGCAATATCTGGCACTTCAGGATAATTCAGGGTACAGATAACTTGATTGTTTGCAGATAAGCGCCGCCTGGTTACACCTTCAGCAACCATCCGGCAATCGCAAAGAATCGGCGCTCCTGCTGCTAGTGCTGTTCTTGCAGATTGCACTGCTGTGGGTGAATATCCCAAGTCAGTGACGATATCAGTCATTCCACAGGCATGAATCAGACGTACTGCTACTTTTGCTACATCTAATGGCAGGATATCTAGGTTGGCTTCTGAACGGATAATGGCAAAGGAATTGCGGTAGATTTCGTTGGCGTCTCGGATGTAGTCGGGCATGGCGGGGAGTGATGAATTTGTACGCACAGGCGTTCCAGGCGTAAAGAGAATTAGAGATTTCAGATGGAGTTTTGACGTTCAAATTTATACGTTTGTAGAATTTGCTCTATTAACAAGGGTAGTTCGGGGAAAGTGACGTATTGGTATAGTTCGCGACCGAATTTGTGGTTGCTGTTGGTGTCACCAAGATAAATATGATAGGCTTCGATGGTTTTATTATCTGTTTCTAAGTTGACACCGAGCAGAGTAATCTCACTTTGGCTATGTTGGGCGCAGGATTTTTGGCAGCCAGTAAAGTGGATATTAATTGGGTATTCGAGAGTGACGCGATTTTCCAGATATTCTGCCAATGCCAATGCATGACTTTTGGTGTCGGTGGCAGAAGCGGCACAACCTTTCTTACCAGAACAAGCAATTAATGAATTCTTGATATTGGTGGCTGAGGAATCTAATCCTAACAGAGTAATTTGATTTTGAACATCGCTAAGCTTTGATTGAGGAATATCTGCCAGGAGTACGTTCTGCCAGGGAGTTAACCTGAGAGTTCCGCTACCATATTTTGCTGCTAAATCTGCTAACCCCCGAATTTGCCGACTTTCTAAACGTCCAAGAGGTAAGACAACACCAATGTAAAATAATCCTTGCTGCCGTTGGGGATGAATGCCAATATGCTGAAAGTTAGTATCTATTTTTTGTCCAGTTGGGCATGTTTCACTTCGAGTCAGGGGAAACGGTAAACGTTGCTGGACTTGCTGAAGATAATTTTCACAACCAAAGGTATTTAGTAAGTCTCTTAAACGTAGCCGACGCTGATTATCTATCTGAGTATGATACAGATAGACATCTGTTAAAGCTGCCAAGACTGGTAAACAATCATTTGGTGTTAACAAAATTTTTGTATCGTTTGCTAATCGATTGTTTGCGCCTACACACAAATGGAGGCGGAAGTAAACATCGCCATCAACTAAGACCGCAGCGAATAGGATATCATTTAGGCGATCGCTTACTCCAACAATTCCACCACCATCAAAACATACGCTAAATTTTGCTGACAGTGCTGATAACGCTGGATGTGTAGCAAGATAATTATCCCAACCTCGAACAAAAGGACGAGTGTCTATTAATTCTAGGCGATCGATGCCAGCAGTTGGGCTGGTCATAATATTGCGGATGTGGTCTACATTGCTGTTGCGAGAACCCAGTCCCATATCCTGTAGGTGCTGGAGAACTTGAGCATCGATGGAAGTGCGGATTTCGCGGACTTGTAGGTTAGCTCGATTAGTCACATCCACATAACCACCGCCATACTCTTGTGCTATGTCTGCGATGGTGTAACACTGTTCGCTATTAATCATCCCGCCTGGGATTCTCATCCGAGACAGTATACCATCTTCGGCGGGTGTCGCGTAAAACAAGCCAGGACAAGTGGCAAATCCAGAAACCAAACTGAGAACTCCTTCCCCGTGCAACGCAGGGAGTAGACGGTGAGTATGTCCTGAGGACATGAAAGTTGGCATTCTGACTTAGGCGTTCCCATCACAGCTGCGGCACAGTCCCAGAATTTCACCGGAGTTTCCCAACTTCAAGTTTTAGTAATTTAGCATGATAAGGCGGTTGGTAAGTTCAAGACTTCATATTTTGCATTAACCTGATACTGTAATTGACGCACTTTCAAGGAAAATATTTCATTATTGTTGACGGTTGACGGTTGACTGTTAACTGTGAACAGTCAACAGTTAACTTTAGATGCACATCAAAAACATTACCCCTCTCCGCCACCGGAAAGGGGTTAATCACTGGTTAAACTCAGCACTAATTAAATTAATAAGCGTCTTGCAACTCGTAGAAATCAGGCGAGACGTAATCTTTCCGCAAAGGCCAACCCACCCAATCTTCTGGCATCAAAATTCGCTTGAGATTGGGATGTCCTTCATAGATAATGCCGAGCATATCGTAAGACTCGCGTTCTTGCCAATCAGCGGTCTTCCAAATCCAATACACTGAAGGCACTCTGGGATTTTCTCGTGGTAGGAATACCTTTAAGCGGACTTCTTCAGGCTGATCTGCATTATCACCGACTTTAATCAAGTGATACACGCTCACCAATTCTTGTCCTGGCCCTAGGTCAATACCACCTTGAAACTGGAGATAATTAAACCCATAGGCATAAAGGGCTGTAGCGGTGGGGAGCAAGAAATCTGGCTCTACCTTAATTATCTCCACCCCGTTTTTGTCTGGTGCCAAAACCTCATGGTCAAAACCATTTTCCGTCAACCACTGGGAAACTTTACCAGCTTCTACCAATGAATCTTCTTTAGCTGCTGGTACTGGTTTAGATTCTTCTTCAGCCACGGCTTTGTTCCTCCTTCTGTGTCTTTGCTGTCAGCAACGCGGGTGGTACAGGCATACCAATGGCTTCTGTCAATTCTTTCGGTGGTACAGAGCGAGTATCTGACTGCAAATACTTACCAGTTAAGATTTCTTCCACTGGCTTGAGGTTATGAGTCGTGCTGTAGTAGCGGTGAGTTTGCTTAATTTTATTCCGCTCTTGCATCGAATCATTGGCGATTTTCTTGCGTAGCTTAATAATCGCGTCGATAATTGCTTCTGGACGAGGAGGGCAACCAGGCAAATACACATCCACAGGAATCAGTTTATCAACTCCGCGTACAGCTGTCGGAGAATCAACACTGAACATCCCGCCAGTAATCGTACAAGCACCCATCGCGATTACATACTTCGGCTCAGGCATTTGTTCGTAAAGACGCACCAATTGGGGTGCCATCTTCATGGTAATCGTGCCTGCCGTAATGATTAAATCGGCTTGACGGGGGCTAGAACGAGGAATTAGACCAAAACGGTCAAAATCAAATCGCGAGCCAATTAAAGCTGCAAACTCAATAAAGCAGCAAGCTGTACCAAACAATAGCGGCCACAAACTAGAAAGCCGCGCCCAGTTGTAGAGATCGTCAACCGTAGTCAAAATGACATTTTCTGAAAGGTCTTGAGTGACAGTAGGACGCTCAATGGGGTTGATGATTTGCTCTTTGTCCTGGGTTATTAAGTTAGAATTCAAGACCATTCCAAAGCTCCTTTACGCCATGCGTAAACTAAAGCAATTACAAGAATTGCAATAAAGATTAGCGCTTCAATAAATGCCAATAGCCCCAAACGGTGGAAAGCTACCGCCCAAGGATACAAGAATACAGTCTCCACGTCAAAAACTACGAAGACCAGAGCAAACATGTAGTAGCGGATATTGAACTGAATCCAGGCTCCCCCAATGGGTTCCATACCTGATTCATAAGTTGTACGCCGTTCAGGACTGTAACCACTGGGTCGTAGGAGCTTGGATGCTGAGAGCGCTAAGGCAGGAACTAGGCTACAGATAATTAAGAAGCCTAGTAAGTACTCGTAACCGCTGAGGACAAACACAATGAGTATCTACCGCTATGAAGTATTTTGGTTGGACTAGGGACTGGGGAATGAGAAAGCAGGGGGAGCAGGGGAGGCTTTTGAGGCAGGGGAAAAGGTTAATGGTTCGACAAGCTCACCAACCGGGAAAAGGGAAAAGGAATAAATTTAATCTTTCCCCTTTTCCCCTTGCCCCTTTACCTTTCCCCATACCCCATGCCCCATGCCCAATCCCTTGATTTGCGTTACATTTCTTTTACATTATATCCGTTTGATTTTTCTGAAATCTACGAAACAAATAGACTTCAGGTATTTGATTCGTTTTTAGTATTGATAGAAAAGTCTAACAGTTATGTCATAATTTTTAACGTATATTTAAGATTTCTCCTCTGCGAGGCCTTAGCCATGAGCGAACCAGCTGTTGAGACTTCAGTGTTAGACCGCTATGAGTGTCGCGCCTGCGGTTATGTTTACGAACCCGAAAAGGGAGATGACAAACATGACATTACTTCAGGAACACCCTTTGCAGAACTGCCGATAACTTGGCGCTGTCCAGTTTGTAGTGCCAAGAAAACGGCTTTTGCCAACATCGGGCCTGTAGGTGCGGCATCTGGCTTTAAAGAAAATCTCGGTTACGGTTTGGGTGTCAACAGCTTAACGCCAACCCAAAAAAATGTTCTCATTTTTGGTGCTTTGGCTCTTGTCTTTTTGTTTTTTCTTAGTCTCTACGGCTTACAATAACATCCGCTTGGGAGGGCTGAGTTAGGAGTTAGGAGTTAGGAGTTAGGAATTAGGAGTTATGAGTTCTAAATTCTGAATCCTGAGTGCTGAGTTCTAAGTCCTGAGTTCTGAATTCTGTAGTCTGTAGAGCAACTGTAGCCTTTAAGGTAAACCTTTTAGAAAACCCCTACACAAATTTAGAATCAATCGTAAGAGATACTGATGCATTCAATTGTGAAAAGTTGGCAACGAATATTTGCCTTGTTACTCGTAGTCCTGATGTGTATTGGTTGTAGCAAAGTCCCCTCTATTAGCTACAATCCTTGGAAAATCATTTCTGTGCCAACAAATGAGAAGTTGCTGGATATTGCATTTACTGGTAATCCTCAGCATGGATATTTGGTAGGTAGCAATACCACTCTGTTGGAAACCAAAGACGGAGGTGATACTTGGAAACCAATAACACTGCAACTAGATGAGCAAAAGTATCGCTTTAACTCAGTAAGTTTTCTGGGTAAAGAAGGGTGGATAGCAGGAGAACCTGGATTTTTAATTCATACCAATGATGAAGGTGCTTCTTGGTCGCGGATTCCTCTGAGCGAAAAGCTACCAGGTAACCCCATTGCCATTAAGGCACTAGCCGACAACACAGCCGAATTGGCTACTGATGTGGGAGCCATCTATCAAACCACAGATGGCGGCAAAAACTGGAAAGCCCAAGTAGAATCAGCGGTGGGAGTAGTGCGTAACTTAGAACGTTCTACCGATGGCAAATATGTTGCCGTTTCTGCTAAAGGTAATTTCTACTCGACTTGGGAACCAGGGGAAAATGCTTGGGTTCCTCACAACCGCAATAGTTCTCGGCGGGTAGAAAATATGGGTTTTCTTGATAATGGTCAGTTGTGGATGCTAGCTAGAGGAGGCCAAATCCAGTTTAGCGAACCAACTAAAGTTGACGAGTGGCAAAAAGCAGAATTTCCAGAATTATCCACTAGTTGGGGTTTACTCGACTTAGCATACCGCACGCCCAATGAAATTTGGATAGGTGGCGGTAGCGGTAATTTGCTACGCAGTACCGACGGCGGCAAAACCTGGGAAAAAGACCGTGATGTAGAAGAAGTAGCTGCTAATTTGTACAAGATTGTTTTCTTTCAACCAGACCAAGGATTTGTCATTGGCGATCGCGGTGTTTTGCTCAAATACATACCAAACCCTGAAACAACTTCTGCACAAGCAGCTTAGGGGCTAGGGAGATGGGGAGATGGGGAGAGAATTTCACCCCACCACCCCAATCACCCCACCCCCCCATATTCCCAATGACATTTCTGAGAAGAACGTTGCAACTTGTAACTCTTTCTAAACTTTGTAGGATAATAAACTCAATACATTCTTTATGAAGGTAGGGATCTAAATGTCAGGTACCACTGGAGAACGTCCGTTTTCGGACATCATTACCAGCGTTCGTTACTGGGTAATTCATAGCATCACCATTCCCGCATTGTTTATTGCTGGTTGGTTATTTGTCAGCACCGGACTGGCTTATGATGCTTTTGGTACACCCCGCCCCAATGAATATTTCACACCAGTGCGGCAAGAAGTACCAATTGTGAAGAACCGTTTTGATGCAAAACAACAAGTTGAACAATTTATTGGAAAGTAGTTTGAGATCATGACTAGCGGCAATAACATCAATCAACCAGTTACCTATCCAATTTTTACCGTTAGATGGCTGGCAGTTCACACCTTAGGTGTACCAACTGTATTCTTTTTGGGCGCGATCGCCGCAATGCAATTTATTCAACGCTAGGAGCAAGTTATGGAAAGATCGCCCAATCCTAATAATCAACCGGTTGAATTAAACCGGACTTCACTATACCTGGGACTACTACTAATTTTTGTTCTGGGAATTCTGTTTTCTAGTTACTTCTTTAACTAACTAGAAATACCATTGTTAATCTTTGTTTATTGAACGTGTGTTGATTTGTTGTTAAGGGAGGAGAGAAGCTGTGTCTGGAAGTGGGAGAATTCCCCTGTGGGTCGTCGCTACGGTCGCAGGATTAGGTGTAATTACAGTGTTGGGCATTTTCTTTTATGGTGCCTATGCCGGACTGGGTTCTTCAATCTAAAACTAGTTTGAAGCCAATACTATAAAGTCTGAATTTTTTAGCATTTGTTGAGAAATCAGCATTAAAAAGCCGCCTGTCTCTTTGAGATAGGCGGTATTGTTACAGCAGATTGCAAGCAAAGTCAATCAATTTTGGATTTTGGATTGACCTATACTTGAATGTTTTACTTTTGAATCCTGAATCAGAATTCAGAATTCTGGTGTGATAATCAAGTAATTGGTAAAAAGCAAAGTAATTTATTACCAATTACCAATGAAGGAATAAACCAGTTAAGCAATATCTTCGCTTTCTATGTATAAAAATAGAAAAGCGAACACTGCACCTGGTAAAACCCAACCAATGATGGGAACGAAGATAGCAGGCAAATAGGAAGTGCTAGCCAAAATAGTAGGCAAAAATTCAAATGCCATAGAACAAGTCCCTGTGAAATCACACTACAATTCAAGATGAGCTTACTGCAAAGTGAGTCAGATTTTTTAAATTCTAAAGATTTTTAACACAGCAGATATTGGGCATGGGGCATGGGGCGTGGGGCATACTTAAGAAGACAAGGGGAAAGGGAAAGGGGTATGGTTCGACAAGCTCACCAACCGGGGAAAAGGGGAAAGATTAAATTTATTGCTTTTCCCTTTCCCCTTTAACCTTTTCCCCTACCCAATGCCCAATGCCCAATGCCCAACCACCAATCCCCTACTCAGAAGACAAGGGGAAAGGGAAAGGGGTATGGTTCGACAAGCTCACCAACCGGGGAAAAGGGGAAAGATTAAATTTATTGCTTTTCCCTTTCCCCTTTAACCTTTAACCTTTTCCCCTACCCAATGCCCAATGCCCCATGCCCAATGCCCAATGCCCCATGCCCAATGCCTAAATACCTAATAGTTCATCTATTTCTAAATTGGGCAAGTCTGGAGGAATCACACTTCGCACTATTGTAACTTTGTGGCTCTCTTGTTGGGTTGCTGGATCGAGAGCGATCGCTTCTAAGCGAATTTCCAAACAGCCAAAGGGAATGTTCAGTTGCGTCATTACTTCCAACCCTCCTAAGGTGTTGGGTAGTAAATTTGTCAGTAAATGAGGCCCATTTAATAACCAACGAGTTTGACAATCTTCAACCCATAACTTGATAGCAACTGGTCGAGATACTTCAGGTATTACTGCCCGTATTATCACTGACTTTCCAGCTATTAGTTCGCCTTCTGGTACATACAGTTGTGGAATTGGTAAAGGCTCAAGTGCTTCGACATTTATAGCTAGAACACTAGATAAATCTGGTGATGCTTGCTCCTCTTCTTCCAAAGCATAACTCTTGGTTGTATCAGTTTCTAAGTCACTATATGTATCATATACAACAACTTCCTCTGACAACCAAGCTGACGCTGTATTTCTGTGAATCGGCGGAGGAGGCGGTATTTCTGATAACAAAGGTGGTGAAAATGTTGGTTCTTCTGATACTTTTTCTACTTCCGTATTTTCCTCTATAACCAGGTCTACTTTTTCTACTGTATTTGTATCTTCCAGTATTTCTGTGTTGGCATCTACACTTGACAGCAAGTTGACATCAACAGCATCAACATCACTATTGGGGGTTTCTGCACTCACAGAAAGCGATACGTGTTCATCTGGAACATAGTTATCGTGGTCTTGGGGTGGTAGCTCATTTATGGGTTCAGGGAAAGAATATCCTTGGCTGTGCATCCACTTCCTGAGCAAGGGAGATGAGTAAAGTTTTGTTTTAATGAATTCTGAATTTGTCTGAATTGTTATTTGAGGGAGAGATTGTTCTTGGAGTTGTGAATTGGCTTGAGGTGGTATTGGAGGGAGAGATTGTTCTTGGAGTTGTGAATTGGCTTGAGGTGGTGTTGGAGGGAGAGATTGTTCTTGGAGTTGTGAATTGGCTTGAGGTGGTATTTGAGCGACAGATTGTTCTTGGACTTCTAAATTTGTGTCAACTGGTGTTTGGGCTGTATTTTTATCTTCATCGATAATTGCGTCCAATTGCGATGTGTCATCAGTCGCTACAATTTCCAATGTATCTGGAGCATTATCTTTTACTTCTTCTGTAGCAGTTGAGACAGTTGGTAAGCGTTTCAAGTATGGAAAAGTCGTGTCGATTATTGGTATTCGACGTTGCCTGATGACTAATTGCTCTAAGTTGATGGCAGCAATGGTAGCATCCTTTTCCAAAAGCTCGTTTTGTAAAGGAGATTCTGCAACAACATCTGTGGGGGTATTGACATCAATTTGAATGGGAGGCAATTTTGGTAATTGAGGCGAACTAGCTGAAATTTTCTGCTCAGATGTGCCGCGAGTGGCTTCTCGCAGAAGTTGGAGGTTTATTTGCGGTGGTAGGGGTGTGTTTGGAGATGGGTTACCTACCAGAGGCTGGTCTGTTTTTCTAACTTTAACCAGGTTCAATAGTTTTAAATCAAGCTTAAAAGTTGGCTCTGGTTCTGTGGAATCGCTAGAGGACAGCGATGGTGCTATTACCTTATTGGACGATGTACTAGATTTTGCTGCGGCTGTGATTGTCAGTAATTCTGTTACATCTGCTGTAATTGTGAAGGATTGGTTGGCTAACTGTGTGGCTTCACTGGTGTCAGTGAATTTACCATACAAAATGATATCCGCCAAAATTAACTTTGATTCACATTCAGCAGGAATATCAATGGAGGTATTGATATTGAAAGGTAGTTCTTGGTCTGGTAATGGTTGCACTACCTGGGTCAAGATTTGCGATTCTAAAGGCGATCGCAGTTCAATTTTTAGTTCTAGTCCACGGACAATTTTTGGTGATAATGTTTCAGCAAGCTCTGAATTCGTCTTTTCTTCAAGTTCTACGTATCCATTAATTGTGAGAGCTTGTCCCCAACGAGCAATATAAGTATCCCGATCTAAAGTCAGCAATAATGGCGGTAGCTGTTGTGTTTCTGAAGAATCCATAACATTTTCTTCTTCAGTTAGCGGTTCAGGAGCAGGTAAAGCTAATTCTATTAAATTTTGTAAAATTTGTTCTACCGTCTCACCTTTGAACCATACAGGACTGACTGGTCGATCGCTCCCTATATTTTCTTCATTAGTTACATCTGTGACAATATCTGTTTCAGTACTGTTAAGTATATGTTTTTTAGTTGTATCTGGAACAATAGTCGTATTAGTAATGCTATATATATCTTCTTCCGTAGTTACATCTTCCAGCACAAAAACCATACCAGTGTTACTAGTTGTATATTCTTCTAGAGTTACATCTGGTAAAATACCGATATCAGTGTTACTACTTATATGTTCTGCTTGAGTTATATCTAGGGCAGTAATTGTGTCAGTAGTACTAGTTGTATATTCTTCTTGAGTTACATCTAGGACGATTTCTATATCAGTATTATTAGCTGTATATTCTGGTTGGGTGAAATCTAGTAGAAATTCTGTGTCAGCATTGCTAGCAGTATTTTCTGTTTGAGTTACATTTAGGGTAATAGCAGTATCTTCAAACCCAGTTAAATCTGGCACAAATGCTG
This sequence comes from Nostoc linckia z4, assembly GCF_002608075.1. Lineage (GTDB taxonomy): Bacteria > Cyanobacteriota > Cyanobacteriia > Cyanobacteriales > Nostocaceae > Nostoc > Nostoc linckia. Next base: position 58,761 of record NZ_LAHA01000022.1, on the reverse strand, counting down.
TGTCAGCATTGCTAGCAGTATTTTCTGTTTGAGTTACATTTAGGGTAATAGCAGTATCTTCAAACCCAGTTAAATCTGGCACAAATGCTGTGTCAGCATTGCTAGCAGTATCTTCTGCTTGAGTTACATCTAGGGCAACAGCTGTATCTTCAAAATCAGTTAAATTTGGCACAAATGCTGTGTCAGCATTGCTAGCTGTATCTTCAAAATCAGTTAAATTTGGCACAAATGTTTCTTGAGTTACATTTGGCACAACATCTATGTCAGGGCTGTTATCTGTAGGAATTGGCAGTTCTGCGGAGGTAGCGATGGCCAGATCTGGAGTTTGTAATGCTTGTGGGACATTAGTAACAGGTATGGAGAAAACACTTGGTGTCACTTCTTTTATTGGTTCTTGCTCCTCTGCTTCCCTACTCCCCTGGTTGTCTGCTTCCTGGCACACCACTTGCACTTCGATACTGTATTGCCAAGATTTACCGAGCATATCTGACATCAAATCGCCGGAACAGCGCAGTTGCCAGACTCCTGGCTCAAAGTCAGTAAAAGGAATTACCGCCATTAAGCCTTCTGAGTTAGTGCGACGCGATCGCTTGAAAATTCGGCGTTTTGGTGTAGCTTCGTGTGTTGAAAAGTGAGTGACGCGCACTTCCACATCTGTATTTAGCAGGCTAGAACGAGCCAGAACTCTATAATGCCCTGCCAAAATTTGTAAATTTGGCGATTCCAGGATATGCCACGAGCGATCGCCTTGCCTCTGTATCAGAAATTGCCAGTGTTCCATTGTAAATGATGCCCAGACCTACAAGCCGCCCAGTAATATTTTGTGTTTGCTTGCTTGCAAGTTTACCTCAGTAATTCCTAATTGCATCCCTAAAAAGCCTATGAAGTTAACTTAGTTTCATATACTTAAATTTTCGCAAAGTCAATACCTTAAAATCAGCCTTTTTTAATCAACAACCCAATCTCCACGGAACAGAACATACAATAAATTAAGATTCACTTGATAACTTTGATTAAATTGTGACACCGACCTTTTGCTACAAACACGTAGGATGTAGCTTCTAAGTATTCTAGATGGTATGCGCTGTCTTTTTTGATAGCTACAAGCAGCATCGTCTCGCAGCGAAATTTAGGTGACAATGAAAATTTACAGGAGGGATTACATGCTAGTCATTTTAATGGACGAGCAAATCCTTGCCCCTGAGCAAGTTTGCCCGTCTTGTTTACTCGCTGATGGGAGCGGCCAACCCCGTTGGCGTGGTGGTCAATTGCGCTGTGGTCAAGCTATTCGCAAACTTACTCAACAGCAGCCAGACCAATATGAATGTGTAATGGGCTTTCGCATCGCCCATATAGAATAACTGAATTTACCAGCAAGACCAAGCAACTGCGTTATCCTAAGGTCAAGTAAGTGTTGAAATATAACCATAGGAGAATGCACAATGACTTGGCGCGGGTCTACAACTGTTCCAGATCGGATTTTTGCTTGCTTGCCTTATTTGCTGCCCTTAATTGATGGTTTAATCTTTGGTCGCTATTTGTTTACTCAGTTTCCAGTACTACAAGTCCTACTTTTACCGCTCCAACCAGTGTTAATAATTTACGGTAGTTTGGGACAATTGGGGCAACTAATCGTATTTTTTGCCTTGTTCCTACTGGTGGTAAGAAACGAAAAAATTAGTCACTTCATTCGTTTCAACACAATGCAGGCAATTCTTTTGGACATAGTTATATTTTTGTGTTCCATATTGGTGCGAATTTTAGGACAGGTTCCTGGTACTGCCTTTGCAATTGAAACAGTGGCTAACACGATCTTTTTGGGTGTAGTGGTAGCAGTTGGATATTCAGTCATCCAGTCTTTGATTGGTCGTTATGCAGAAATTCCAGCGATTTCTGACGCAGTGTACATGCAAGTGCGCTAGTGGTTAACGGGTCGCTACGGTGTTTTCCAGGCGACCAATACCTTCAATTTCTACACGGACGCGATCGCCCACTTGCATTGGACTAACACCCTCTGGCGTTCCTGTAAGCACCACATCCCCCGGTAATAGCGTCATCACTTGACTGATATAAGACACTAAAACATCCGGTGAAAATACCATCTCATCGATACAGGCAGATTGGACTGGGTTGGTGTCGTCATTCAGGAAAGTCTGCAATCTCGCACCTGGATTTAATTCCCGCACAATCCAAGGCCCCAAAGGACAAAAAGTATCAAAACCTTTGCCTCGCGTCCATTGACCATCTTTTTTTTGTAAATCCCGTGCTGTAACATCATTAGCGATGGTATAGCCCCAAATTTTAGTTTGGGCTATTTCTGGCGTACAGTCAAAAACGCGATCGCCAATTATTAATGCTAGCTCTCCTTCGTAATCCACTCGTTGCGATTGGGGAGGATATTTGATTTCCGACTCAGATGGAATAATTGTTGTGGGTGGCTTCAGAAAAATTAGTGGTTCAGAAGGCACTGGGGTTCCCATTTCCGCAGCATGATCGGCGTAATTCTTCCCCACCGCCACAATTTTTGACGGAGCGCAGGGAGCCAAAATGTGATAATTCTCTGGCGTTAAAATCAAATCAGTGGGTTGTCCTTCTAACCAAGGGGGAGCATCTAACACCTGGACGTTAAAGGATGGTTGTAGTAACCCATAGTAAATTTGTCCTTCTTGATTTTGAATTCTTACATAGCGCTGCGCCATAACCTCGATCGACATCCTTTTGTCTTTGATTAAAAACTGTAAGCAGGTAGTAGCAATCCTCAGTTAGCTTTTTGGAGAAGCGATAAAGCCTTAAGCAAAAAAGCGATCGCTACAAATCCCCTTTGAAAAAGGCTAAGCTGATAGCTGAATCAATTTGCTGGCGAACTAAAGAAATCTGGGGTCGGCTCCCGACCTAATATTTCAATAGGGACATCCAAGAAATGAAATCCAAAGTTCGGCGGATTGGCTAATGAAACAAAATTGAAAACTGGTAAGATTATAGTTCCTTGTTGCTTCAGATGTTGATGAATACTAGTATTTTCAATAAAAAGCGAAGTATAAATTAACACTAGCAGCCATTTTTTGTCCATAAGGAGACTAAAAAATATGACCACAAGTTACGAAACAATGTATATCCTGCGTCCTGACTTGGGAGACGAACAGGTAGAGCAAGCAATTGGCAAATATCAGAATTTGCTGCGCGAACAAGGCGCAGAGGATATCCAAATTCAAAATCGTGGTAAGCGTCGTCTGGCTTATGAAATCAAAAGACACCGCGATGGGATCTACATCCAATTAAATTACACTGCACCTGCAACAGCGATCGCCCCCTTTGAACGCGCCATGCGTTTGAGTGAAGACGTGATTCGCTATCTGACCATTAAACAGGAACTCGAAGAAGCGAAAACTGCCAAAGTGGCTGCAAATGCAACTGCATAGAAAATAGGGCACGGGGCATACTAAGAAGACAAGGGGAAAGGGAAAGGGGTAAAGGGAAAAGGGGAAAGACTAAATTTATTCCTTTTCCCTTTCCCCTTTAACCTTTTCCCCTACCCAATACCCCATGCCTAATGCCTAACCACCAATCCACTACTCAGAAGACAAGGGGAAAGGGAAAGGGGTAAGGGGAAAAGGGGAAAGATTAAATTTATTCCTTTTCCCCTACCCAATACCCCATGCCTAATGCCTAACCACCAATCCCCTACTCAGAAGACAAGGGGAAAGGGAAAGGGGTAAAGGGAAAAGGGGAAAGACTAAATTTATTCCTTTTCCCTTTCCCCTTTAACCTTTTCCCCTACCCAATGCCCAATGCCCAACCATCAATCCCCTTCAATAAAATTTTGTTTTTTTATTTACCAGTAACTTGGTTGGTAATGCTAAATTAACAAATACTTGCCAAAGGTAGTACTCCCGCAGTTATACCTAAGACTGGACAAGATTCTGAATGGGAGCGGTAAGCTACTGTGAGTCAATCTAATACGTCAAACATTCAAGTTCTCTCTACGGAAGTATCGCAACTACGCCAAGAGTTGCAACTCCGCGACCAATTAGTGCAACAGCTATCTCAAGAACTCTTCCGGCTGGTAAAGGGTAATACTAATTTTATGCCCCAGCAGCCAGAGGTTGAGCGTGACAACACGCAGTTACAAGCTTTGCAAGAACAACTCCAAGCTGTGGAACAGCAAGTGGCATTTTACCAAGATCAAATTACGGCTCGTGACTCCGAAATTTATCAATTGCGACAGTCAGTCCAAGAACTAACAGATCGCACTCGGATGTTGGAGCAAGTTGTACAAGAACTCCCTCAAATTTACCGCCGGAAATTTGAGGAGCGTATGACACCAGTTAGAGAAAAAGTGGCAATGCTACAACGAGAAAACCGCCAACTCCAGGCGGAACTGCAAAGTGTAAGTTATCGTTTAGCAATCAAAACCCGTAATGCTAGTCACAGCGGTATTGATTTGCCAAACTTTCCTCGTCCCGCAGGCGAACAAAATCAAATTTCAACTCCCCAGAATGCCTAAAAGAGGATTTTTGAAAACTAGTAGCTGAATGTGTCAAAAACTTTTCTTTAAAATTCATCCTACTTTCCTCCTTCAAAAGGAGGAACAGCAGGATTTTAGATTCGCCTACTGCCCTTTTCTAGGCTAGTTTGGACGAATGTTCGCAAAAGGTATACCAGTTTTCAAACATCATCTGAGAGTAGTCTAAAAACTTTGGTTGCAAGAAACTGGGGAGTCTAGGAAACAATTGCATCTGTTGTGACCGATTTTGCTGATTTTCGGTACTGCATCAACAGCTAGGAAACTATGAGTTTTCCTCAACATTGTTTTCTAGAAAAGATAGAAAATTAGCCTGCTAGCACCAGACTTTTTTCTTTGACGATGTGAGGATGCACAAAAAGTTTAAATAAATGCAAAATTGCTTGACTCCGCCATCCTTCTTCAGTTAGATTTATATATCAGCCTGCTAGCACCAGACTGTCATTCTTTGTGGTACTAAAGATATCTTCATAGGTGTCAAATATCTCAAACACTGTGTCTAACTGTGTAAGTTCCAAAATTAGTCTCACAGGGGTTTGTACGTTGCATAGAACTAAACGGCAGCCTCTTTGACGTGCGGCTTTTAACCCTTTGACTAGAGGAACTAAACCAGAACTATCCATAAAGTTAACTTCTGCCAGATCGATAACCCAGAGTTGATTAGGTTGGGGCACAATTCCAGCCATTTGTTCGCTCAAAGCCATGCCACCTTGCAAATCAATACTTGCTTGGGGTTTGAATAAAATAACTTGAAGTTCTTTCGTGAGAGTCATGAATTTAACAGGGTAGTTGGAACACTTGAAAAAAAAACCGAAAAAAGACATAAATACATCTCCTCTTTCAACAGCAAAATCACTGTTTTACCCAGATACCCAGGTAATTCCAGCTGTGAAGTTGACAGAGTTTTTTTCAGTATTCATGTCGTATAATTTGTAATAACTTTTCCCAATATAGGCATAAGCGCCTAACAAATTCGGTATCAACCGTATCTTTTACGAAATTTTCATAATTTCACCAGAGATTTATAAATTTTTTATAAATTATTTTCGCTGTTGTTACGAAATTATGGGTTTGTGGTAGCGATCGCTAAAAATCCTATAATTATTAGATAAAAATTAATAATAATCATAGACTATAATATATGGATTCTTGAGTCCAAAATGAGCCTACAAATCTGTGTAGTAGTTTGATTGACACCCCAGCTAAAAACAAGCAAAGATATAGTAAAAGTAAAAATTTGTAAACACGGCGGTGCGGGATGTCTTTAGAGCTGATTTCACTAGAAAACATCCAGGAAGTCGCTCATAATTACGGCTATTGGGCAATTTTTTTGGGAATTTTGCTAGAAAATTTAGGCATTCCTGTTCCTGGCGAAACCGTGACCCTAGTGGGCGGATTTTTGGCTGGTAGCGACGAACTAAATTTCTGGCTGGTTCTCGGTGACGCAATTATGGGTGCTGTAATTGGCGGAGTTTGTGGCTACTGGGTGGGTAGACTTAGCGGCTGGGCTTTTTTGGTAAAAGTCGGTAGCATCTTTCGGATTTCGGAAGTGCGATTGCTGAATATTAAAGAGCAATTTAGTCAAAATAGTGCAAAAGCGGTATTTGTTGGACGTTTTTTAGCATTATTGCGAGTTTTTGCCGCACCACTAGCTGGTGTAGCGGAAATGCCCTTCAGAAAATTCTTTGTATACAATTTTTTAGGAGCATTTGCTTGGGCTAGCTTGATGGTGACATTAGCTTTCTTTGCTGGCAAAATTATCTCCCTAGAGCAATTGGTTGCTTGGGTCAGTAAATTCGCGATCGTAGCATTACTGATTCTGGCTGGTTTAATCTTTGTGCCAGTATGGTTGGAGTCTCGTCAAGTTAAGGAACTTGGGAGTGAAAAGTGAAAAGTGAGGAATGAGGAGTTAGGAGTTAGGAGTTAGGAGTTAGGAGTGAAGAGTGAGGAGTGAAGAGTGAGGAGTAGAGTAAAAAGTTATTTCTTTTAACTTTCTTTCTTGTATTTTGCATTTTTAACTCCAAACTCCCAATTCCTAACTCTTAACTCCAAACTCCTAACTCTTAACTCCAAACTCCAAACTCCAAACTCCAAACTCCCAACTCTTAACTCCCAACTCTTAACTCCCAACTCTTAACTCCTAACTCCCAACTCCTAACTTTTAGTTAACTGCGACCAAATACGAGTTGGTAGTCCCCAAACGTAGATAAAGCCCTCAGCTGCTTTATGATCGAATTTGTCTTCGGCTCCATAGGTTGCCAAGTCAGGACTGTAGAGGGAATTGTCGCTAGAGCGGCCAACGATGGTGGCATTACCCTTAAACAACTTCACTCGCACGGTTCCTGATACTTGCTCCTGTGTCTTTTGAATAAAAGCGTCCAGTGCAGCTTTGAGTGGACTATACCACAGACCGTTGTAAACTATTTGACTATAAGTCTCTTCAATTCCACGCTTGTAATGGGTGACATCGGCTGTAAGAGTCAAACTTTCCAAATCTCTATGTGCCTGAATTAGGACTAGCATCGCGGGTGATTCGTAGATCTCCCGCGATTTTATGCCTACTAGACGGTTTTCAATCATATCAATCCGCCCAACACCATGATTTCCTGCAAGCTGATTGATTTGTTCAATTAACTCAACTGGCTTTTTGGGGACACCATTGAGGCTGCTGGGAATTCCACGATAGAAACCAATTTCAATGTACTCTGGTTCATTGGGTGTGTTAGCGATCGCTTTGGTCATTTCATAGATTTCTTCTGGTGGCTCGAATGAAGGATCTTCGAGTAAACCAGCTTCAATACTCCGACCAAGCAAATTTTTGTCAATACTGTAGGGAGAAGATTTTTTCACTGGTGAGGGAATACCAAACTTTTCACCATAAGCGATGGTTTCCTCACGACTCATTCCCCATTCTCTGGCGGGTGCGAGGATCTTCAGGTTGGGGTTAAGGGCAGTAACAGACACATCAAAGCGGACTTGATCGTTACCTTTACCAGTACAACCGTGAGCGATCGCATCAGCACCGTATTTTTCGGCTGTTTCTACTAATACCTTGGCAATTAGCGGACGCGCAAGGGCAGTTCCTAGTGGATAACGATTTTCATAAAGGGCGTTGGCTTGAATTGCTGCAAAGGCGTAATCTTTAACAAAGCTGTCTTTAACATCCGCTACTAAAGATTCACTTGCACCCGATTTCAGAGCTTTTTCTCTGACTGGCTCTAACTCATCTCCCTGACCTAAATCTGCTGCTAGGGTAATTACCTCTTCCACACCCCACTCATGTTTCAGGTAGGGAATGCAAACTGAGGTATCTACTCCGCCAGAATATGCCAGAACAACCTTTTTGGCGCGACCCATTAATTTCTCCAGTTAAGAAAGAAAACAAACAATGAGTCATTATTATATCGAAACAATCCAGGTATACTAGACCTCTTGCACAATTGTTTTTGTGTTATGATTACGGGCTTTTATTTAATTTCAATGGGGTGGGATAAAAAAAAATTGAAATCGATGGTAAGGGGTTTCCAAGAAATTAATTACCACTACTTGTGGGGTGGACATCTTGTCCGCCCATAAGGAAGGGCGGGCGAGACGCCCACCCCACAAGAAGTAGTTGAATATTTTTATTTGGGAGTCCCTAAGCGGATGTTTTTCTGGGGAATTTGGCGACAATTTTCTGAAATTCTAGGTTCTGTGTAAGTATCTAAATATATCCTGGCATTTACGTTGAGCTAATAGTGTTGTCTATGGCAGTCATCACCATTCGGGAAAAGCAGCCAACAGCAGAGGGTTTTGCCGCAAGTTTGATTTTTGAGGGTGGCGAATACCCAATCAATATTACTGACCCTTTTACACCGAAAGAAGAAAGGCAACTCGAATGGTATTTTGAGGAATGGCTGACTTACCCGATGTTAAACGGGAAGAAAGCAGAAGCAGCGAAAACGAGTGTTGTTAGTTACGGGGAAAGTTTATTTAACCAGGTTTTTAAGGCTGATATTGATGCTTATAGCTTTTATCGTCAACTGCGGGTAAATCTGAAGCAGGTAAAAATTGAGATAGTAGGTAATAGCCCTGAATTTCACGCGCTGCACTGGGAAGCTTTGCGGGATAAGGATTGGCCGCGACCTTTGAGTGTGGATTGCGTAATGATACGCAAGCGCCTTGATAAAGCTGCATCAGTGGCGGCGAATATGGCAGAATCGCCGATAATTAACTTGTTGGTGGTCATTGCTCGACCGGATGAGGAGCATGATGTCGGTTATCGTACCATTGCTCGTCCGTTGATTGAGGTGATTCAAAAGAGTCACTTGCCTGTAAATATTGACTTATTGCGTCCGGGTACTTATGAAAGTTTAGAACGACATTTAGAGGCCAAGGGTGCGGGATATTACCATATCATCCATTTTGATTGTCACGGGGCGTTGATGGGTTATGCAGATATTCAGGAAGGGGTGAAACGCAACCGATATACCTATCAAGCTAGGTGGGGACGGGAAGATATTCAACCTTATGAAGGGGTAAAGGCATTTTTGTTTTTGGATGGGGAAAGTAAGGGAAAAGCCGATCCGGTGGAAGCGGGGGAATTAGCGAATTTGTTGACGGGGAAGGGGATTCCCGTTTGTATTCTCAATGCTTGTCAGTCGGGGAAGCAGGTAAGGGGTAATGGAGAGCAAGGGGGCAGGGAGCAGGGAGCAGGGGAGCAGGGAGAGACGGAGGAGAATGGAAGGGAGACAACAGAGACGAGTTTGGGTAGTCGGTTGATGACTGCGGGAATGGAAATGGTAGTGGCAATGGGGTATTCGGTGACGGTTTCGGCTGCGCGGTTGATGATGGAACAGGTTTATCAAAACTTGTTTGGGGGGAAGGAGATAAGCGAAGCGATTCGGTTGGGGAGAAGGGAGTTATTTAATAATAAGACGCGGAAGGCTTATTTTAATACCGATATTGATTTGGAAGATTGGCTTTTGCCTGTGGTTTATAGTAACCAACTGGTGAATTTGAATTTGCGTAAATTTAGAGCGGAGGAAGAAGAAGAATATTTTGATAAGTTGGGGAGTTTATATCAATATACGCCGCCAGAATATGGATTTATCGGGCGAGATTTGGAGATTTTGAAGATTGAGAAGGCTTTGTTTCGTCATAATATTTTGCTGTTGCAGGGAATGGGAGGAACGGGAAAAACTACGCTGTTAAATTATTTGCGTAGTTGGTGGCAGACGACGAACTTTGCACCGGAGATATTTTATTTTGGTTACGATCAACAAGCTTGGACGCTGACACAGATTTTGTTTGAGATTGGCAAACGGGTATATAAAAAGTTTGAGTTTGCGAATTTTCAAGCGATGAATTTAACTGCTCAGATGCAGAAACTTCTAGCTAAATTACGGTCAGAATCTCATATTTTGATATTAGATAATTTGGAGTCGGTAACGGGACAAGCTTTAGCGATTCAAAATACTTTAGCGTCAGACGAGCAAAAGCAACTGCAAGATTTTTTGACGCGGTTGGGAGGGGGAGAAACGCGGGTAATTTTAGGTTCTCGTAGTGATGAAACTTGGTTGCAAGGGGCTTTTAAACAGAATATTTATCAATTGCGGGGATTAGATGCGGAAGCGAGGACGGAGTTATCTAATAAGATTTTAGAACGGAATGTGGGGGATGAAAATAAGATAGGTAAGATTCGGGAAGAGGAAGATTTTCAGAAATTGATGAAGGTGTTAGCGGGGTATCCGTTAGCAATGGAAGTGGTGTTAGCGAATTTGAAAAGTCTGTCATCCCAGGAAATTTTGGCAAAGTTAGCAGCAGCAGATATTAATTTAGATACGGGAAGTGAAGATAAAACCCAGAGTATTCTCAAATGTGTGGAATATTCCCATAGTAATTTATCAGCGGATGCTCAGAAGTTATTATTGTGTTTAGCTCCCTTTAGTGGGTTTATTGATAGGAGCGATATTCCTAATTATGCCAAGCAATTACAGAAGTTAGAACAGTTTCAGGAGTATGATTTTGATAAGTTTGATGAAGCAATTCAAGAAGCGATAAATTGGGGTTTGCTTTCTGACCTCTCCCCTAACCCCTCTCCTGCGAGGAGAGGGGCAGAAAAGTTATTACAAATTCAACCTGTTTTTCCCTTCTTTCTCAAAGCAAAATTAGCAGAAAGCGATGCAGCTACCCGCGAAGCCTTACGAGAGGGTTTTAAAAACCACTATATTGGTTTAGCTCGTGACTACAATCGCTATATGGAATCGAAGGAACCGCAAGAACGGCAGATTGGGATTTTCTTCTGTCGGCTGGAATATGAAAACTTATATAATGCCTTGCAGATTTGTTTAGAGAAACAAGAAACTATTGATATTTTCTTTTGCTTAAGTGAATACTTAAAGTTAATTAATGATATTCCAAGTCGTTTGAAACTGTCAGAATTTGTCTGTAAGGCACAAGTCGCTTATCCACCAGAAATTAGAACAGGTGAGATAGGTTTGGAAATTGTGATGGCACTCGATCGCCTTGCTATGGGTTATTTACAAACACAAAATTATCCCCAAGCCCAAGAATCCTATTTGCGGGTTATCGAATTATCCCAACAACTCCAAGGTGTAGAAGCAACACAAATCAAGTCTTCCTTAGCAAGCACTTACCACCAGTTGGGATACGTTGCCCAAAAGTTGCGCCAATACGACCAGGCAGGGGATTATTATCAACAAGCCCTAGAAATCAAAATCGAATTTGGCGATCGCTATAGTTGTGCTAGCACTTACCACCAGTTGGGAAACGTTGCCCAAGAGTTGCGCCAATACGACCAGGCATGGGATTATTATCAACAAGCCCTGGAAATCAAAATCGAATTTGGCGATCGCTATAGTTGTGCTAGCACTTACCACCAGTTGGGAAGCGTTGCCGAAGAGTTGCGCCAATACGACCAGGCATGGGATTATTATCAACAAGCCCTGGAAATCAATATCGAATTTGGCGATCGCTATAGTTGTGCTAGGACTTACCACCAGTTGGGAAGCGTTGCCGAAGATTTGCGCCAATACGACCAGGCACGGGATTATTATCAACAAGCCCTGGAAATCAAAATCGAATTTGGCGATCGCTATACTTGTGCTAGGACTTACCACCAGTTGGGAAGCGTTGCCCAACAGTTGCGCCAATACGACCAGGCACGGGATTATTATCAACAAGCCCTGGAAATATTTATCGAATTTGGCGATCGCTATACTTGTGCTAGCACTTACCACCAGTTGGGAAGGGTTGCCCAAGAGTTGCGCCAATACGACCAGGCACGGGATTATTATCAACAAGCCCTGGAAATTTTTATCGAATTTGGCGATCGCTATACTTGTGCTAGCACTTACCACCAGTTGGGAAGGGTTGCCCAAGAGTTGCGCCAATACCACCAGGCACGGGATTATTATCAACAAGCCCTGGAAATTTTTATCGAATTTGGCGATCGCTATTCGCAAGCCCTTACGCTTCATTGTTTAGGAACGCTTGCACAAGCTGAGGAGAATTACGCAGAAGCTAGGGCGAATTTGCAGACAGCGTTGGAGATATATGTTGAGTATCAGGATGAATATTGGGCTAAGGTAGTACGGGGGATTTTAGAGGATTTACCGGAGTAGGTGGGGATAGGGGGGACTGCGTTTTAGTTTGTAGAGGTGCGATCGCATCTACCAAACAATAGTCACTACACCAGATGCAGTTATATTTTGGTCGTATGTTAATAACTGCACATTATCACCTTTACTCGCCAGGACTAGGGCAGTTGCAGTAATTTGTCGATCGTGCATTTCATTAATAGTAGATAAGTTCACAGTCATTTCAATTACTTCTTTATCTAGTGGATAAATTAGTATGCGAGAATCAGTTTCGACTGCTGAAATTAAGTCTTTAGCAGAAGGGATAGATGTTCTACCTCTTTCAACAATCCAAATTGCTTCAGCCAATGTAGTTGCGGGGATAATAAGTTGAGAATCAGGATTAGAAAGAATAGCTTTAGCATTTGCACCCAAACGAGAATTTCCTTCCAGGAACCAAATTAGTGCATGAGTATCGATGACATACTTCATAAATTATTTATGACTAATATCAGCTATCTTCTTTATCTCCGTGAAATTCAGCAATTTTAAAATCCTCTTCCGTAGACTGATGTTTTCCAGAAAACATACCAAACTGCATTATTTGGGTTGTTTTTCTAGTTGTTTCTGGCTCTAAAAATGTGACAATAACTCGGCTTTCTAATACATCTAATGGGAATTCAACGAGTTCGATTTTGCCGTGTTTGTAAACACCTTCAACTGATTTAAACATTACTTGTCACCAAATTCACCACTTAATACATATAATAAAATTATAAATGCGATGTCTAACGAAAAACTGTGTTGCCTCTACGCGTTTTGGGTTTTGTGGGGGTGCGACAATACAAATATGACCAAATACAATAAATATGTAAGTAAATTATAAATGCGTTTGGGTTTGGGTTTTGTGGAGTGCGATCGCGTTTGGGTTTGTGGAGGTACGATGGCTCTAAGTTTTTCTTGCTTCTCAACTTTCATCTTTATAAATATTTTTACGATGTCCGACTTCCACAACATTCACCACTAGAATATCGTCGAAAATATCATAGATAACGCGATAGTCACCGACTCTAATTCTGTAAGCATTTTCTTTCTCTTTTAGCTTTTTGACCCCATTCGGACGTGGTTCTGTAGCTAAATCATCAATTTTAATTTGTATACGTTCTTGAAGTTCTGACGGTATTTTTTTAAGTTGCTTCAATGCACCCCTCAATATTTCAACTTTATAACTCACGCAACTTCCTTTTTGATTCCTGCTTTGAGTTCTTTTTTAGCATCTTCCCATGACAATGAATTATCAATATTAGCTTCTTTTTTAGCTTTATCGTAGGCTTTTAAATCTTCTTCCTCTTCTGTTTCTTCGATTGTTTGAAGTAGGGCGTAAATCTCATCTAAAGTACTGTCATAAGCTTGATTTAACAAGATGTTAATTTCTTTAATTAATTGTTCGCGTTCTTGTTCACTTTTCATTTTTAGACCTCTTTTATTGCCAATATATATTTATAATATAGGAATCCGATTTGATTAATGAACATATTTGTATGGGGAGGAAATTCTTAACAGGGAACTCTTAACAGGAAATTTAGGGGTGTACTGAATTTTTTCACAAAATCAAATATGAGTCCTATATGTCTTTCTTACTCTCTAGGACTTACGCAACTGGCATATTATTTTAAGTTTGTAGTAAGGACTTTAGTCCTCTAATAAGGACTGAAGTCCTTACTACAAGCAAAAAAAATTGATTTTTTGTGACACTTGCGTGAGTCCTGCTCTCAAGTGAGGCTGTAAATAAGACAGTAATTCAATCTCAGCAATTGATGTAATTCAATTATAAATGCGATCGCCTGTGCTTGATTACAAGTAGGTGCGATGGCATCTGTATTTTATTTCCCTGGCGGTAAAGTTCCCCCGTCACCTCCATCGGTATACTTGCAAGAGACATTCAAGCCGATTTTAAGGATGTAGAGAACAATAATAGTAGCGATGGATGGATCGAGAGGAATTGCGGTTAAAGCCATGAGGGATGTAATCGCTGCTGTCAGTAACACAGCATTTTCTGGACTTTTGGTATAATCGCTCAAACGCGCTCGAAAACCTTCATTTGAGCAAAGTTCATCCCGCAAGACATCTAATGTAGTTTGCCAGATTTTTTTTCCTCCCATCGTGGGGTTTCCGTTTTTCTCGATCCACAGTTCTTCAAAGGAGCGATCGAGATTACCGTTGTGACGTTCTACAGCATCAATGGCTTTGTTTGCTGGTTGATATTCCTTGAGTAATTCACGTGCTGATTTAATTTCGTCTAGAGTTAGTTGTGCATTCATATTGTTTTAGATTTAAAGCAACTATAGAAAACTATTTACCAAGTAAATTTTAAACTTGAAACCTTTTTGTGCTGAGTGTAATTGTTACTTCACAATAAATTTATATATGTCTGACAAGCTTAAAGATTTTATAAAAATAATCTTCTGTTTGATATTTCTTAACCTAAACACATTGGTTCAAAGTTTATTTAAGTGAAATTACAGAATTATTCGCTTTTGAGCTTTGGAGTATTTTCTGATGAAATTGGCTAAAGATATTAGTATTGCTGCTTTTGCAGTTGCCATCTCAGTGGCTGCTGTTACTAAACCGACACAAGCTGCCTTGGTTAATTACGGTTTCACCGTGAATGCGACATCTGGCGATAATCCCGGTCAATATTTTGGCTCTTTTCAATATGATGACTCGACCTTAACCAATACAGGTCTTGAGACATTGGGAGTTGAGAATGGACTAAAAGTTGCATTCGACTACTTAGGTACTAGCTATACAGAGGTAGATGATATTGATTTCGACAGTTTTCCTATAGTTAGCTTCAATAACGGCGAAGTTCAGGGACTGAGCTATTTTGTTGCAGATCAATTTGTAATTGGCAGCGATCCTAGTACTCCAGAAGTGGGAGGAAATAGATTTTATCTGATTACCGATTCGGTAAATACAACAGAAGTAGGTACTGTCAGCTACGCTAAAGTACCCGAACCTTTAGCTGCTGGTGGTACAGCTGTTGCTGGTGTTGTGGGATTGTGGATGCAGCGCAAGAAGAGAGCAACAAAAATTGTCGGTTAACCTTACACAATCAGTAGAATTTTGATTAAAAAAATCCCCACTAATCGGTGGGGATTTTTTTTATTCAAATCTTGACCGTGCTAGTTCTTAGATTTTAAAGGCCACCAATAACGCCACCGTCATTGCGGGTAATTACTACCACTGATGAACGCGGGCGACCTGCTGGGCCATAGCCTTGACTATTAGGCCAATTGCTGGCGATTGTGGGATTCGAGGCATCTCCGCGATCGCCTGGGTGTTGGATGTTGATAAACATCGCTTTGCCATCGGGTGTGGTGACAATACCAGTTACCTCACAATCCGTGGGGCTGGTTAAGAAGCGTCTAACTTGTTTGGTGTTGGGGTCAGCGCACGACATCGTGTTACTACCGATATTTACCAAATCACCAACACCATCGCCTGCGTGGTCGGTCTGAACCCAGAGGCGGCCGAAGTCGTCGAACCAGAGACCATCTGGCGAACTTAAGTCGTCACCTTTAATGTTGCCTTGAAGATTTGGTTCGGGTCTAGTTTTGTCGCCAGCTTCAAAGAAAATATCCCATTTAAAGGTAGTTGTTGTAACGCTTTGTCCATCTTCGCGCCAGCGAATGATATGACCGTAGCGATTATCAGGACGTGGGTTGGCAGCATCCACGGGAGGACGGGCACCGCCGGCTGATGTTGTACCATCTGGCTGGTTGGAGGAAACTGGGGTTGTGCCGCGACGATTATTGTTGGTCAGCGTGCAGTAGACTTCAATCTCTTTATATCCACCAATGCGGGGACGTACAGCTACCCACTCTGGACGATCCATCATGGTTGCGCCGACGCGATCGCCAGCTTGTCTTGTCTTCACCAAAACTTCAGCTTGGTTTCTGAAGCCGTTCTTTGGTGTCAGACCACGCTGACCATAGACCAAAGGCAGCCACTCACCAGTACCGTTGTCATTGAATTTAGCAACGTACAGAACACCGTTGTCAAGCAAATTGCGGTTAGCATCCCGATTTGTGGGATTGAAGGGTTGGGCACAAACGAACTTGTAGATATACTCGTTGCGCTCGTCGTCACCCATATAGAAAGCAACACGGTTGTTGTCATCCACAACGACCTGAGCGCTTTCATGCTTGAACCGACCAAGGGCAGTGCGTTTGACTGGCTTGCTTTTGGGATTGTAAGGATCGATCTCGACCACCCAACCGAATAAATGGGGTTCGAGTGGGTTGGTGCTGGCATCGAAGCGTGGATCGACCTCAGGCCAGCGATAGCTAGATGCTGTTCCAATGCCGTACCGATTTTGTCCTGCGAGAATATCCGACTTTTCGATGCCCTCAATTGCAACTACATCTCGTGTAGGATTGGCAAAGTAGCCGTTCCAATTTTCCTCACAAGTTAAGTAAGTTCCCCAAGGTGTGTAGCCGTTGGCACAGTTATTGAGTGTGCCATAAGCGGTGTAGCCGTCGTTGAGTGTGCCGGTGTCAACAGAGCCAGTTGGGGTAATGTTAAACTTTTTGGACTTCAGGAGAATATCGCCAGCCGCAGGCCCTGAAACTTTTATTTCGGTGTTGCCGGTAATGCGGCGACCATAAGATGAATTCGGATTGAAACTCCACTCATTGCCGTTTTTAGAAATTTCCACAACAGACACGCCATGAGCAGCCTGAGACTTGCGTACTTTGGCAATTGTGACTGTATCCAAACCGTCTGGATGCAAAATCGATTCCTGGGTGTACTCGTGGTTGACGCACAACAGACCAGTATTAATTGGTTGGTTTAAAAAGCCTCTTAAGGATCTTGTTTGTGAACTTACTGTTCGACCAACAACACTTCCTGGCTGTAAAGGGAAGTAGTACATACCGTCATTGTGCATACCAAACTGCTTTTCTTGAGCAGCCGCATCTTGGGAGGCATCTGCTAACCAAGTCGGGCCACCCGGAGCGATGGGATCTCCCCAAGCAATCAGTACTTTAGCTGTGTAACCTTCAGGAACACTGACAAGATCCTTTTCTAAAAGTCCTGTAACTGGGTTGAGGAGATTTGGTGGGACGCTCTTGAAGCCTATGCCACCAAATCCCGTTCCCTTAGGAATCGGGGCTGCATCAACACTTTGCAGAAAGCCACCGATGGAAACATCGCCTAGAACAGTTAACACCGACGTACCCACAGCCGTCATGATGAACCGCCGCCGACTCAAACTAACGCGGTCAATCACATCACGAATTGACTCATTACGAGATGGGTTGAGGGTCAAATTGTTTTTAGGGTGAAAGCGTCCTTTCATTCTTTGTTCTCCATTTAAGGCTTACGAGGTTGCTATTCAGTTCATTTCTCAATAACACGAGTAATTTGGTAAATAAAAATTCCACATATTTACATACATTACTGAGATATTTATTGAGATTTGACATCTTGTTAACAGCCACTAAATAGCAGTTAATAACAAATTAAGACTAGGTGATGCTGCTTAAGCAGACTAGAACAATCAAGTTGTCATTAATTTAAGTACCAAGTATTAACATCAGGTTATATATTGATTAATTTGGCTTTATCAACAATTTTTCTGATAAAAATAAGTTTTTCACTCAAAATTAGCAGCTTTGTCATCAATACAGATGGTGATATTTAAGACAAAAATTCATTAACTAATAACTGTAGGATAGGTACTACTAAAAAGATTAAAATTGAGGTCTTTAATGTCAGTAGACAGTCTTCATCGTCTAAAATAGAGTTATCAAAAATTAAGCAAGATGTCAGGTTAAACTAACATCTTGCTTTAGCCGTAAAAACAGCTTCGTAATTCATTACTAGCTCGATCAGAATTCAGAATTAGAATAAGCTCTCTACCTAGTGGTCTGTCCCATTAGTTCTGAAAGGTTTGAAGTAAGCACTTTAGTACTTAAAATCAAGGACTAAAGTCCTTACTACAAACATTTTTTCCTACAAAATTAATGGGACAGACCACTAGTTTAAAGAGGTAGATAAATGGTTAGACAAAATTATTTATGTCATTGCGATTACTTCACTCCGGTATCGCTGCGTACCCTACAGGATCTTGCTACCTAATGACAAGTATTTAGCCGGACATGATATGAGCGCTAAGGTCTTCAGATTAGATAAAGCTGGTGCGAGAATTTTTCGGGTGGATACCAATTACAGATGGCCGAGGAACACCTGTAGATTCCTCTTTTCCACCGTCAGCCTTGGAAATGTTACTCGGCCAACTACTACCACGGGGTAAACTGCGAGTTTGATTGAATGTACTACCATTCAAATCGAGTAACTCAATATTGCGACTCAAAATTGTGCCGTCATTAATGGGACAATCTTCGCCAGGATGCTGTACTGAAATAATCAGTGTATTGTCAACAAAGCTTGGCCCTGTCAATTCACAACGTACTGGGCCGTGGGCAAAAGGTATTAATTGTCCAGCGTTTGCACCACTGGTAGGAATAAAGAACAGCCAATTATTACCAAAAACCCCAGTAAAATCAGAAACGTTACCGCTAGCAGTGTGATCGATTTTGGTTTCTTTACCTTGGGCACCCACATCAAAACCATTGTGAGTGCCGGTAGACATATCTGTAACTCCCCAAACATTTCCTCGGTCGTCAAAAACCAAATTATCGACGTTGGCAAAACCAGCACCATTAAGAGATCCGGCTTCGCCTCCTTGGGCAAATCTCTGCCATTTAAAGGTTAGACCTGTAGCATCAGCACTATCTTCAATAATTTTATAAAGTCCCCCTGATTGCTGTGTCGCATTGGCATCTGTACTTAATTTAGCCACTTGAAAAATTCGGGAATCAGGATAACCATCGCTACCGGGGGCACCGTCAGTGTAGGCTATGAACACTTCTTTAGTGCTTGGATGCACTTCTATATCTTCTGGACGGGCTGTGGGAGTTCCGCCGATTAAGTTTGCAGCTAAAAAGGCGTCAGCGAGTACCGCACCTTGGCTAGAGTAGAAGTCAGATAGCTTTTTATTTTGATAATCAGCTAGTGCTTTGGCTTCGTTAGTGCGATCGCATTTAAAGATACCACCATCTTCACTTTGACCTGCAATACCTTTGCGTTTCGGTAGTGGTAAAAGACCTTCTTTTTGAGCTTTCTGCAAGGCAGCAAATTCTACAGAAGATATAACCGTCGGCGCTATGGGGTTGGTAGGAGTAGTTAAAAGTAAGGGTATCCACTTACCTGTACCGTCTGGATTGTAGCGAGCAACATACAAAGTTCCATTTTCCCACAACTTACTGTTGCTTTTATTTGTTGGGGAGGAAATAGCACCAGCACTGACAAATTTCCAAGTGTGTCCTCCACGTCTGTCATCACCCAAATAAGCAACTAATTTTTTACCTTTTTCTGCACGCACCGCAACATTTTCATGGCGGAAACGACCTAACCAAGTGTGTTTGCGCGGGCGAAATTTCGGATTTGCGGGGTCAATTTCTACAATCCAACCGTATTTTTCACCAACTAATCCAAAAGTCTTACCGATAGTTTTATCTGTGTAATTTGTTTGAGTGCCATTAGCTGTGACTGCTTCTGTAACAGTGTTTTGGAAGTTTTCTTCCCCAGATAAAATTGTTCCCCAAGGAGTTTTACCACCAGAACAATTAAAGGCAGTACCAATAATTTTGTTACCGAGTTCATCGGAGGAAAGATTAAAAACTTGCGTTGCAGCTGGGCCAGTGCCAATTAAATAATTTTGGTCGCCTTTTTGGTGGTTGCGATTTCCCCAAGCAGTGACATTTTGATAGTCATCATTGCGTTGACTATTAATTGCCAATCCAGAAAGACCATGAATGCGGCGATTTTTATTATCTTTAACCACAACAAAACGTTTACTTGCATTTTGGCGCGAGATACGGATAATCGAACCGCCTTGATTGTATAAAAACTCTCCTTCAGCTTCAATATTTTTGGTGGAAGGTAAAGCCCAACCAATGACATTTTCAAATGCATCGGGTAGTCCTTTAACATCAGAAGAATCTTCCACCGCTAAAGTAGAAAAAGGAAAACTAATATATTCATGATTGACCCATAAATACCCAATATTATTAGTTTTGCCAACGGGAACAAAAGCAGTAAAATCGTTGTTGTATCCGAAATAATCGTCTTTGTTGGGAAAAACGCGATCGCCCCAGCTGACAATTACATAACGTTCATACTCTGGCGGCACTACCACATCATCAAGAACGTTGTAGGTAGTTAACTTCACATCCGCAGATGCATTAACTACTTCGCCTGCACCAATTTTTGTTGGCAAGAAATTTTTCTGTTGTTGATAAATTGGTAGAGGATGTGGTAAGCGTACAGGTGTAAAGCTGAGTGGCGCGGTTTTTACTTCTGCACTGTTGGCGACACTGTTGAGGAGTTTCTCTCCCAAAACAACAGCACCAGCACTACCAGCAAAAAATATTAATACTTGTCTGCGACTTAATTTAGACATAAAATTTTCCTTTGCTGTGACAGGAAAAACTTGGTAGAAACAAATATGGCGCTTTTTTTCCAACGTATAGGTAGGCGAAGGTTAAGGCATACCGCTGATACCATTTCTTTGTGAGGCTGCGCCAAATTTTCTTTGTTTCTTTGTTTCTTTCTTTGTGTCCTTCTCTGACGAGACGCTGCGCGAATGCGCCCTTTGCGGTTAGATTTTCCGTTACCTGTGCGTAAGTCCTGCTTTAGTCAAAAATCTAGTTTATAAACATTAAGCTGAGGTTATATAGAGATTAATTCAGGAACTCCAAACAATAAATGGCGTTGCTGAATAATGGGATGATTTAGGCTGACACGGAGACACGGGGATACGGGGACATGGGGATATGGGGACATGGGGACATGGGGACACGGGGACATGGGGACATGGGGACACGGGGACACGGAGACATGGGGACATGGGGACATGGGGACATGGGGACATGGGGACACGGGGACATGGGGACACGGGGACATGGGGATTATGTCTTGATGCAAATTCTCAAATCATCCCGCAATTATGCAACACCCAAATCTTCTATGAAATATTTTTTACTTGGAAGTCCCTAAGAATTATTAAACCTTGGGTTCCACATCAGCAAAATCGGGTGAGGAACAGAGTCAGGGTCTCATGTGTCCTATCCTGGAGATGGATAAATGTGTTGTGGGTGAGACTGTGTTTTTCAGCGTTGTGATACCAACTTATAATCGTCTGCCGATTTTAGAAAAGTGCCTCCGGGCTTTGGAGGTACAAGAATTAAGTCAGTCAAGTTCGGTTACTGATTACGAGATTGTTTTGGTAGATGATGGTTCTACTGACGGTACATTGGAGTGGTTAACAGCACACAAACAAGAGTTTCCCCATGTGCGATGGTATCAGCAAAATCATGCAGGGCCAGCAGCAGCGCGGAATTTTGGAGTCGAACAGGCGCTAGGAGACACAATTATCTTTATTGATAGCGATTTAGTAGTGCTAAAAAATTTCCTGCAAGCTCATGCTAACGCGTTAGTGCAGGGAAAAGAGAAATTGGGTAGCGATCGCTTTTTCACTTACGGCGCAGTTATCAATACTTGCAATTTCGATAATCCAACGGCTGAACCCTACAAAGTCACAGATTTTTCAGCAGCTTTTTTTGCTACGGGAAATGTCGCAATTCCTAAACATTGGCTAGAAAAAGCCGGACTTTTTGATACTACCTTTCAACTTTATGGCTGGGAAGATTTAGAATTAGGCGTGCGGCTTAAAAAATTAGGTTTAATACTCATTAAATGTCCCGAAGCTGTGGGTTATCATTGGCATCCGCCGTTTAATTTAGAACAAATTAAAAGTTTAATTGACAAAGAAATTGAACGCGGACGTATGGGAGTTTTATTTTATCAAAAACACCCTACTTGGGAAGTGCGAATGATGATTCAAATGACTTGGCTACATCGCTTACTTTGGGGTATTCTTTCACTCAATGGCGCACTCAACGAACGCACAATGGCTCCCTTTTTGCAATGGTTAATTAACTTAGGTAAACCGCAATTAGCTTTAGAAATTGCCAGAATTTTTCTGAATTGGTACAACGTCAAGGGTGTTTATCAAGCCTATGCTGAAATGCAGCAAACATAGTAGAGACGTTACAATTGCTAGTTACTACAGGGCGCATAATCCTTGATATTTCCTTGATTTGGATAGTTTACATCAGATGTAAATTCTGAATTCTGAATTCTGAATTCTGAATTCTAAATGATATTGACTGCCGATTCTAACATGCGTATTGTTCCAACATTGGCATCTATTTCTACTTCTGTGCCAATTGGTAAGGTAAATTTATCTTTAATGTGACCAATCATTGAACCGTACCAAGCAGGAATTCCTAAAGGAAGTATGTGGTCTTGCAAGACTTGGATTAAGGTAAATGATGGTTCATCACCAGGACTACAATTGGTACATTGCCCAAATATCAAACCAGCAATTTGATTAAGGATGCCAGCAGTTTTTAACTGAGTTAACATTCTATCTACACGGTAAACATCCTCACCAATTTCTTCTATAAACAAGATACTTTTGTGCCAAGAAGGTAGATAAGGCGAACCTACCATTGCTGACAATACTGATAAGTTGCCACCTATAAGTTTACCCCTGGCTTTTCCCGGTGCTATTGTTTCAACTCGCACTTCATTATTGTGTGAATTTTGCATAGTGACGGCTTCACCATGAAATAAAATGCGCTGGAAGTAATCCACTGTAAACTGATTCCAGGTAGAGGTGGCTACGGGGCCGTGAAAAGTAATCAACCGACTGCGAGCATTAATCGCCAACAATAAAGTAGTAATATCGCTATACCCGATGAGGATTTTGGGATGGGAGCGAATCAGGGAATAGTTTAGTAAAGGTAAAATGCGATTACAACCCCAACCACCACGCATGGCAATTATTCCTTTGATGGAGCGATCGCTAAACATCGAGTTTACATCATCGGCGCGATCGCTATCTCTACCCGCTAAATAACCATAACGATCTAAAATATGCTTCCCTTTCTTGACTTTTAACCCTAATTGTAAAATCGATTTCTCTGCTGCTTGAATTTCTTTGGCCTCAACGATACCCGCAGGAGCAATTAATCCCACGGTGTCGCCGACTTGCAGACGTGGGGGTTTGAGGACGGTGTTGAGAGATAGCTTACCTTCAGTGGTAAGTATTGGTATTTGGCTAGCTAAGGTAGCTAGTCCACAGGTTGTGAGAAATTGCCGACGCTTCATATTGAAGAGGACACCCAGAGAAGTTGGAGCAAAGGCTTCCTCCGATCCAAACTTCGGAGGACACGCAATAGGTTCGGATAAGCAGTATGAACTTCCATTGTGGTCTGGGAAAAGGTTAAGGGGTAAGGGGTAAAGGATGTATTTGAAACCTTTCCCCTTTGCCCTTTCCCCTTTAACCGAACCGTATTGGGAGGACACGAACAGACCGCATAGCTAAAGCTAGGGGTCAGCTATATCGGGAAACTGGCGGCTTGAAAAATTTGTTCGGCAGAAACTGGTTAACAGTAATAGGAATTGGTAACGACTGAATCATTTACCTGCCTCCATTGCAATAATTCCCAGTAGGGAACTTTCAAGTAAAAAATATTCCATAGAAGATTGTTGACTGTTGACCCTTAGACTCCGCTCATGGTCAACGCTGAGGGGAGTCTAAGCCTTGACTGTTGACAGTTAAGAATCAACGTTTTAACGGAAATAATTTATTTTTTGGAGTTCCCTAGTTATATTAACCCCAATTTTTGTTTTTTTGATTGATGCTAAACCTCTTGTACTCCATCAATTAATCCATCGGAAATCATAAATCCATTGGTGGCTGTATTTAATAATTCAGGATAAAAATATATAAATTCAGTATCACCAATTACAGGCAAACAATGGTCAGATAATTGCATTGCCTGTAAACAAAGATTGATACTAGAAGCTGCTGAATTATATGCTTCTACATTTGCTTGCAGAAGATTTAATAATCGGCGATTATTGGCAATTTTAACTTCAGCTTCTTGTTCTAGTGTTTTCTCTAAAAATGCACGTGCCTGTGGGTACTGTTGCAAAATATCATCTGCTTTTTGTTCAGCCATTGGTATTAGCTGAGTTTTGAGAATTTGGTTGATGGTTTGGCGGAAAGATTTGCGAATAGTTTGAGAAACTTTTGGCTCAAAATCTAATTTCAATAACTGCCTAATGGCTGGTTCTGCTTCGACGATACTTTCAGCGTCGTAAGTTTGGGAAGTTTGTAATAAAGTCTGGCGAAATTGATATATAGAAAAAGTACCTTCGTCGTAAAATCTGGGGCTTTCTCTTACAAAGCGATCGCACTCTACACTAGCTGCACTTACTACTGCTTGAGTTACTCGTTTTTCTAAGTTTCTAATTTCCTGTTCAATGCCCCCATCATTATCTAATAAGCGATACAATTGGCGATAATATTCAGATTTACGAATTTTTTCCAGCAATCGCTGAAAAAAGTTTGCTACTATTTGTTGTGAAGATTCGATTAAAATATCTTCTAATTGATTTGCTAAGTAATAAAATGCCTCCACTAAAATCGCTAGTAAAGGTGCTGTGGCGTTGCGAGGATGGCTGATTGTTGCACGTCGATAAGCATAAGCTACGGAAAAAGTGTCTAGTAATTCATCTAGACGGCGAATCATTCGTGATTGCAATTGCTTAAAATCTGTTTCAAAAGCATCACAGGAACTAGTAATAATGAGGTTAATTTCTTCTGTAATATGCTGATTAAAGTCTTTACCAATCTGCTGGAGTTGTTGATTGAGGCGTTGTAATTCCTGCGCCTTCATTGTCTCAATTTCTTGGGGCTGACTATCTAAATTTCGTTGCGAACTTTGGTAATGTTTTTTCAATTTTATACAAACATCTTCTAAATCGTTGGCAAGATTTTTAAATAACTGCGAGCGTTTTTCTTCAATTAAATAACGAGTAACACTACTGCGAAATTCTTCAATTCCACTATCTTCGATTAGCTGTTCTATTAGTTCGTTTCCCCAATCTGCTAAAATGCGTACATAATTTTGATTCGGCGTTTCAAAGCCGTTAACAGAAACACGGAATTTTGTGGCGGATAATTTTCCAGAATTTACACAATAATTGTTAAAGGCATAAACAAATTGTGGTGTTTCTTCTTTACCATCTAAACTTTTGACGCTTTCAGCAAAAAAAGAATCTAAACCAAATCTATCTTTTGTACTTGTTTGTTTAATTTGACTGCCATAAAATCCCAATAATCCGCTGGTTTTATAAACCCTATTTGTATCGCGAAACTGTCCATTAATTAAATCATCTAATCGTTGGCGTAGCTGAGTATTATACCAAGTTTCGTCGATGCGATTGAAGACATAGAAAACGCGATCGCGTACTCCTGCATTTTGCCGCATTAATTCCAAAAGTTCTGTTTCTTCTTTTGTCATATCGCCTGCGGAAGCAGGTTTTAGCACGCATACCACCGCCGAAGTGTCGGGATCTTGAATTTTGGCATAGGTTAGCTGTGCATCTTTCTCCACTGGCGCGTCGATACCTGGAGTATCAATAATCACGTTGCCATCCTGTAACAAAGGATGGTTGCAATAATATTCTATGCGCTTCAATACAGCGCTATTGCTACCGCGACGTGCATATCCAGCGGCTTCCTTGAGGTTAGAAAAGTGAAATTGCTCCATTGAATATGTAGCATTATTAACAGTGTTAATGCGATCGCGGTTTGCCATATATCCTTCTAGCAGCAAGATTAACGCCTTTGCTTGTTTTCCACGTTCTGATTTACTCTCACCACCTTCCTGCTGAATAATTGCTTCGCAACCTTGACGTAATAAGTTAATTACATCAGCTTGGTTGATATTAGCTACTGTTTTAAATCCTAGTTGCTGACATAAAAAAACTGCTTGTTCTCGAATTTCTGCTTCACTCAAAAAAGTTAACACAACGCGTTCTTTATCTATTTCTGCATACTCAATTTTGCATTCTGTACCTGTAGCGTGTCCTTCGGCACTATATAGTAATTCTCTTTCCAAAAGTGCATTGATGAGCATTGATTTTCCAGCGCTAAATGCACCTGCAAACACAATCTCAAACTTCGGAGAAATTGCCTTATTTAAAGAAGTTTGTACAAATGTAATATCTTGAGAACGTAGCGTTGGCTCTTGCTGTACAAGTTGTAATATACACTCTACTTGTTCTTTCAAATTTTTGCATAGCAGCGGTAGTTCTGACATATTCTGCATCCTAATAATATTTATGTATATCTTAGTAAAATTTATTGTCTTACTGGTTCAGTAAAATTCCTGAGAAATTAGATAGTATTTTAATTTCAATAGAGGTAATTTATTTTTTCTATTCCCCGATATATTCTTGATAATTACTGGATATTAATCAAAACACCTATTGACCAACGAAAATTTTTACTTTGGGGACTTCCAAATAAAAAAATACTCAAAAAACCGACGAAAAAACTCTCTCCTCATTTCTCTGTATTCTCTGTGTCTCTGTGGTTCGTTTATTTGGTTAATTTATTTCTTGGAAGTACCTTGATTTCCCACAATAAAAAGTACTTTTGCACTCTTGTCTAAGCTATGAATAAAGACATGTCGATTATGGATGCATTATCTATAGAACTGCTGAAATAATTATTAGTCTAAAAATTACAAGGAACATCGAGATTTAGGAATCGTCAAAACTATGCGAAAACCAGTTTACAAACAGAATCTCTTGACAAATGTGCAATTCTCGTAAACTGTCACGACTACGAAGGATCTGATACCATACCAAAATACTCTCGGTTAATTCAAATTCATATTCATGCAAAATTGTCAATGGTTATATCCAATAAATTTACAGTATGCTGAATTTATAAACTACAAAAGCAGGTTTGCCAGGAGATAGCTTTGTCAAAAATCAACTTTTGGAAAAAATACCTTACAGCGATTGGAGTCACTCTGCTTGCAATGGTTATCACTGGTTACAATAACTCTGCTCGATCGCAATCACCATCTGTTAATCTTTCAGATACATCCAATCCAACTTCCCCACAAGTCTCTCCCACAGAAAATTCTGTCAATTCTCAATCCTTGGCACAACAAGCCGTCCAAGTGATTCATGATTATTACAATGCCATCGCCCGTCAAGAATATAAACAAGCTTACTTGGCTTGGGATGGAGATGGATCTGCCAGCAAGCAATCCTTTGAGCAGTTTAAGCAAGGTTTTGCCAACACCGTATCTGTTGCTGAAAAAGTTGGAAAACCAAGCCCCATAGAAGGAGCAGCAGGTTCGTTATATATTGAAATTCCAGTGAATATTACTGCCGTCACAACCAATGGGACTGTGCAGCGATATCATGGTAGTTATCAACTGCGACGAGTCAATAACGTTCCCGGCTCAACTCCACAACAACGTAGATGGCATATCTACTCGGCCAATATTTCACTTGAGCAGTCATCGAATCAGTAGGTAGGCGTGAATATTTATTGTTGAGACAAGGCAATCAAGATGAAGCAAGTTTCTAAGCCTTATATGAAAGTGGTCTTTTCCCATTCCCCACTCCCCACTTTCATGACAAAAGTTTTGGAGCTACTAAACTAGACAAAATATTGATTTTTATTTATTTTCATAAATAAATAATGGTGATTTACCCAATTTCAGGATTAATTTTCTTGCTTTTGTTAAGAGTTTTTCATGAAGATTTCATTTGAAATTTAGTTACTCAAAGGCTCTCTATATATAGATTTGAGCTTATTTTATGGGTATTTCTTGCCTGAGTCACACTAGGAATAGTTACCCCGTGCAGACAGTTAGTAAAGACAGTTAACTTCGCACGATAACTATATAATTGTTACCACATAGCGATCGCTACATTGATAATGTTGTACCGAAAGCCAATAGACAAGCTGCAAAAATTTATTCAGAAACCAAGTTTTTTGCATCTAGGGATTTTTTTAACAATTCTGTCAGGTATCATGTTGTTCACTTCGGTAGCACTGCCGCAGCAACCTGTTACCTTAAATATGTTAATTACTGCCCCTGATGCCCAACCTTGGCAGCAAGGTTTGATTAAAGACTTTGAAACAGAGAACCCAAACATTCGTATTAACTTAGTTGAGGGGCCAAATGCCACAAATTTACTTGAAGACCTGTACACCTCGTCTTTTATCTTAGGTGAATCACCTTATGACTTGGTAAATATGGATGCGATCTGGACATCCAAATTTGCTGCTGCTGGATGGTTGCTACCCCTAGACGATCGCATTTCCCAGCAGGAATTGACAGCATTTTCACCAAAGGATGTAGAAGGGGGACGTTACCAGAACAAGCTCTACAGAATTCCCATGCGTTCCGATGTGGGAATGCTTTACTACCGGGAAGATTTACTCAAAGAAGCAGGATTGCAACCGCCAGAAACCTTTGAAGATTTGATGCGGATTTCCCAAGTCTTGCAAAAGCAAAAGAAAGTGAATTGGGGCTATGTTTGGCAAGGTCGCCAGTATGAAGGACTCGTAGCGATGTTTGCAGAAGTCCTTAAAGGCTTTGGTGGCTTTTGGGTTAATCCCGACACCCTTCAAGTGGGGCTGGATAAACCAGAAACATTACAAGCCATTGAGTTTTTACGTAGTACCATCAGCCAAGGCGTATCTCCACCAGGAGTTACAACTTATCAAGAAGAAGACACTCGACGCTTGTTTCAAAGTGGGCAAGTGGCATTTTTACGCAGCTGGCCCTATGCATGGCCTTTAGCCCAAGCAAAAGGTTCCCCAATCCAAGGGAAAATTGCTATCAAACCAATGGTTCATGCCCCTGGTAAAACCGGAGCCGCTTGTTTGGGAGGCTGGGGTATAGGAATTGCTAAATCTTCTAAACATCCCGAAGAAGCTTGGAAAGCAATTGAATATTTTACCAGCGAAGAAGCACAGCGCCGATTTATTTTGAGTGCAGGGTATGTACCAAGTCGCCGGAATTTGTTTACAAATCCAGAAATTGTTGCCCAATATCCTCACTATCCGCAGTTATTGGAAGTCGTAGACAATGCAGTTTTGCGATCGCCAATCGCCCAATACGCCCAAACATCCGATATTTTACAACGTTATCTCAGCGCCGCCCTATCCGGTCGGATCAGTCCGGAATCAGCAATGCAAGCTGCTGCCGATGAAACACGCCGACTGCTGGGGAGTGGAAGGGGATGAGGGGCTGGGGAGGTGGGGAGTGTGGGGAGGTGGGGAGCATGAGAGCTGAGTTTTTCCCCTCTGCCCAATGCCCAATGCCCAATGCCCAATGCCCAATGCCCAATGCCCAATGCCCAATGCCCAATGCCCAATGCCCAATGCCTAAAAACTAATGACTAATCTGCATACACTCCGAAGTCGGGAACAAAGAACTGCTTGGATTTTGCTGACGCCAGCATTGCTGCTGTTGTTATTTGTCTTTGGCTATCCAATTTTACGAGCATTCTGGTTAAGTGTATTTACTAAGAACTTAGGAACAGAGTTACAACCTGTATTCTCTGGTTTAGAAAATTATGTGCGGATGGCGGGAGATGGTCGTTTCTGGCAGAGTTTATGGGCGACTACTGTGTTCACAACAGCATCCGTACTCTCGGAACTATTGTTAGGATTGGGAATTGCTCTGGTTCTCAATCAGAAGTTTTTTGGAAGGGGTATAGTACGGACGAGCGCTATTTTACCTTGGGCTTTGCCTACTGCTTTGATTGGTTTGGCATGGGCTTGGATTTTTAACGACCAATTTGGGATTGTCAACGACATTCCACTGCGATTGGGGTTGATTAAAACCGGAATTAATTGGTTAGGAGATCCGACTCTGGCAATGCTAGCTGCGATTTTTGCTGATGTTTGGAAAACCACGCCTTTTATTAGTATTCTGCTGTTGGCTGGCTTACAGTCGATATCAAAAGACCTTTATGAAGCTTATTCTGTTGATGGAGCAAATGCTTGGCAAAGCTTCCGCAATATTACCCTGCCATTGCTGCTGCCGCAAATTTTAATTGCAGTACTATTTCGATTTGCTCAAGCTTTTGGAATTTTTGACTTAATTGCTGTGATGACTGGGGGTGGCCCTGGTGGTGCTACTGAAGTGGTATCCCTGTACATCTACTCTACGGTGATGCGCTACTTAGATTTTGGCTATGGAGCAGCCTTAGTAGTGGTGACATTTCTCATATTAATTGCGGCGGTGGCGATCGCTACTTTCTTGCTGAACAAATACCGTGCTAAAACATCAGGAGTCATTTAACTCATGAGTTCAACACCACAAGCAGTTTCAACAACTTCCACAGCAACAGAGAAAACTAAATTTTCTCTGAAAAAAATCTTGCTTTTCATAGCAATTGTATTAGTAATGCTATTCAGTCTAGCGCCAGCCCTGTGGCAATTGCTAACTTCGTTTAAAGTTAACGATGATATTGCCGCCGTTCCTACTGTCTATTTCCCTACAAGATTCACTTTTAGTCACTACACTGAATTATTCGCCCGCCGTCCATTTTGGCGCTATATCTTTAACAGCGCTTTTGTCTCGATTACTTCTACAGCTTTGGCTTTAGCGATTGGAGCGCCTGCTGCTTATGCCTTGGCACGGTTACGCCCTTGGGGACAACGAGTTATCCTGGCGAGCATTCTCATTGTGACTTTATTTCCTGGAATTCTTTTATTCTTGGGATTATTAGAAATTATCCAAGCCCTGAGATTGGGCAACAACTATCTGGCGCTGATTATACCCTACACTGCCATCAATTTACCACTGACAATTCTAGTACTCAAAAGTTTTTTTGAACAATTGCCCAAAGACTTAGAAGATTCTGCAAGGGTCGATGGCTACAACACTTTGCAACTATTGTGGCAAATCGTACTACCCATGACCCTCCCCGCCTTAGTGACTACTGGAATTCTCACTTTTATTTTTGCCTGGAACGAGTTTATCTTCGCTTTGACGTTTATGACCCGCGAAGAATTAAAGACGATTCCCGTTGCTGCGGCTCAGTTAGGTGGTGCGACAGTATTTGAAATTCCCTATGGTGCCATCGCTGCTGCTACCGTTGTGGGGACATTTCCCCTAGTTATATTAGTTTTGTTTTTCCAGCGCCGAATTGTCCAAGGTCTTACTGCTGGTGCTGTCAAAGGATGAGGGAGACAAACAATTCAAAATTCAAAATGAAGAATCCATCCTCCTACTGGTCTATCGCATTAATTTTGTTGGGTTAATAAACAAACCGCAAAGAGCGCAAAGAGCGCAAAGAAAGAAAAATTAAGAATGACTTTACCCATCAGAACTAATGCGATAAACCACTACTGCTCTGTCCCATAAATTTTGCGGGGTCAACTCAATCTTCTTTCTCTCTTTCTCTGCGTTCTCTGCGCCTCTGTGGTTCGACCACTACCTTCTAAAAACTCAAAACTGACCACCGATCGCTGACAACTAAAAAAATGGCTAAACTCGAACTCAAAAACTTAAATAAAACCTATACTTCCAAAGTCGTCCCTGTCAAAGACATTAGTTTAACAGTAGATAATGATGAGTTTTTGACTTTACTCGGCCCTTCTGGGTGTGGCAAATCCACCGTCCTTCGGATGATTGCAGGTCTTGAAGAACCGACTCGCGGTCAAATAAAGATTGGCGAGGTGGATGTCACCCATAAAGGAGCAGGCGATCGCAACATTGCGATGGTATTTCAAAGCTATGCACTCTATCCCCACATGACAGTGTACGAAAACCTCGCTTCTGGACTCAAGCTTAAAAAAGTACCATCAGCAGAAATTAAACAGCGAGTGGCACAGGTGTCAGAAGTTCTAGGATTAACAGAGTTAATGAACCGTAAGCCAGGTCAGATGTCTGGAGGTCAACGCCAACGGGTTGCAGTCGGTCGTGCTTTGGTGCGTAATGCCGATGTCTATCTGTTGGATGAACCATTAAGTAACCTGGATGCACTGCTGCGAGAACGAGTTAGAGCCGACCTCAAGCAAATTTTTGCCGTTCAAAAAGTTCCAGTGGTTTATGTCACCCACGACCAAACAGAAGCAATGACACTTTCTACGAAAGTAGCTTTGCTTAACGATGGTTATGTCCAGCAACTAGACCCGCCCGAACTCATCTATAACCATCCAGCTAATTTATTTGTGGCTGGATTTGTTGGTAGTCCACAAATGAATTTACTCACTCTACCTTGTAACGAAAAATCCGCCACACTGGGTAACTTCCAAATACCTCTGCCAAATTTGCCTACTGTACCACCCCAGATTGTTTTAGGAATCCGCCCAGAAAATGTCCGCATTGCTCAACCAGGAGATACCCAGATTATCCAAGGGAAAGTGTATCTAGTGGAAAACTTGGGTATGCATTATTTAGTAAGTGTCAGAGTTGAAGGTTCCCAAACCGAAGCGATTACAGTACGTGCTTTACTACCAACAGACCAAAATTGGAATAACGAGGATATTACATTGGCATTGCCTTGTGAAGATCTTCACTGGTTCGATGTTCAATCTGGTCATGCTCTTGTTAAGAGGCAAATGTGAGGCGGCTAGTAATCTGGCAACCCAAAATTGCTGGGTTTGGACTGGGAAAAGGGTAAAGGGGAAGGGGGAAAAAATCAAAACCTTTTCCCTTTACCCCTTACCCTTTTCCCCTTTCCCCTTTAAAGAGCTAAGTTGACTTGGCGAACTACAAGGGTATCTTTTTGAACTCGAAATATTCTATGCACCCTTACCGCCTCACATTCACTTCCAACAAATAACCTTTGTGTAAATCCTATTGATTAAACACCAACAGGAGTAGGTGCAGCGAATCTAGCATATCGCTGGATGTAAAATTCTTTGGAGTTAGCGATCGCTTTCACAGATTCACGCTCTTTGAGGGCGTGCTTCCATTGTTTCACACGCGTAAATTCACTGGGTAAACTAAAACCACGATACTCCTTGAGTGCGCCCCAACGTTCAAACCAAGGGAAATAGGTTAAATCTACCAAACTAATGGATTCACCAAACCAGTAAGGGCCTTCCCCAGATAGTTTTCCTAGACCTTCGTTTTCAATAAATTCCAGGTGTTTGTATAGCTCCTGTTTAGCTTCTTCTTGTTTTTGGACATCTGAACTTCGCAGCAGGTTAGAAAAAGCAGAAACAAATCTGGTATTAGCAAAATCAATCCAAATGCGAGCTTGTGCTTTAGCAATAGGATCGCTGGGTAACAGAGGCGGATTCGGAAATACCTCATCTAGATACTCGTTGATGATTGCTGATTCCCAAACTCGCTGGTCATTATGAGTGATTGCCGGAACTTTACCATAAGGGGAAATTTTTCTAAAACCTTCCGGTGGATTCTGCAAATCGATTTCAATCAAATCGAAATCAACGCCTTTTTCTTGAAGTACCAACCGAGTACGGTGAGCGTAAGGACAAACAACTGCACTGTATAATTTGATTTCAGCCATTTTAAGTTCCTTTGTGAATTAGATTTGCTCCTAGAACCTAGAGAGATGGAAGACAGGCGGTAAAGAGCTAATTTTTAATTCTCCCCATACCCCATGCCCCATGCCCCATATTCCAATACCCTTAAAGCCAGGGTATTTCTTCCGGTGCATAACGAAAAGCACGGAAAACTGTATTTTGTTCGCCACGACTGACAGGCGATTTCTCACCTGGAATATTCCGAGATGCAAAATGAGGGTTGACATACTCCCAAACAATTTCTCCTGTAGTTGTCACCTCGAATATCCGGCCGTAAGCACCTTCTGTAATTAAGGTATTGCCATTTGCTAAACGTTGCGCTCCTGATATGTAGGAACTAAAGAAATTTTGGGGAGGGCTATCGGTATATTCCCACACTATCTCTTTTGTTTGACGGTTGACTTCAATCACACGGGAGAAATTGAGAGCAGTATGACGGCGATGTGCGCCATTATCGAAAATCAGGATATTGCCGTTAGCTAATTCGTTGGGGAAATGCTGCTGTGCTAGTACGTCATCACCCAGCGTCCAGATGATTTCTCCGGTTTGGCGATCGATAATCACAACTGTGGATATATTACGAAAGCTCACAATAATATTGCCGTCGGCGAGTTCACCTACGGTATTTCCGTGAGTCCATTCGTGTCGATGATCCTGGGGAGTAATCGTAAATTTATCTGGGTCGAGATGTTCCCAAGCGTGCCAAGTCCAAACAATTTCATGTGCTGGAGTCACTTCATAAAGCACATCAGCATAGATATCACCATTGGCTTCTGTACCCGCTACACCACCTTTAATACGGGGAACCAAAGACTGGGGTATTTTTTCAATGGCAAGGATAATCGTGTTGCCATTGGCTAGCCTGCGTCCATCGTGATGGTGGTCTGGATGCTTATATTCCCAAATAATATTCCCTTTAGGATCTGCTTCTAACACAACCCCACTTTTGAATGCACCCCACAAAGCAAAACGCAGTGGTTCTTCTGCTGGCGTCTTACCGTTATAAAAGAGATTACCATTAGGCAAAAGATAACCATATAAACCCGGTGGATATGGCAGATTCCACTGGTGTACTACTTCTCCTTCCAGATTCAACAGGTAAACTTCACCTTGTCCTGTTAGAGGCGCAAAAAGTGTGTATCCTTTGAAGGCTTTTTCAAGGTTGTAAGCTTTTAAACCAGTACCTCGACGACGAATAGTATTTTGGTCAACCAACGTTGCTGTAAAAGTCATATCCTACCTGGTAAATGTTTAGTTGATGACTGGGGAGATGGCAACGCCTTGGGAAAAGGGGAAAGGTTAATGGTTCGACAAGCTCACCAACCGGGTAAAGGAGGGATCTTTTTTTACCCTTTACCCTTTACCCTTTACCCTTTGCCCTTTGCCCCATGCCCCACCCTTACGGCGCTGGGTTCGGTGACTGTGTATGAACCTTATCCAATTCTTCTAAAATGTCTTTGTCGAGAACTACATCGACACTTTGGAGATTTTCTTTGAGTTGTTCGAGTGTTGTGGCACCAATAATTGTGCTAGCCACAAACCAACGACTCCGCACAAATGCTAAAGCTAGATGTGCTGGACTCAGTTGATGGCGCTTGGCAATATCCACATAAGCTTTTACTGCTTCATTTACTTTTGGTTTCAGATAGCGCTGACCAAAATTTTCAAACAAACTTACTCTTGCTTTCTCTGGTTTGCCGTTTAAATATTTGCCAGTTAAAAAGCCAAATGCTAAAGGACTATACGCTAGTAATCCAATTTGTTCGTAATAAACTGCTTCTGCTAAGTGTCCGTCAAATACTCGATTGAGTAAATTGTAAGCATTTTGAATGGAAACAACTTTGGGCAATCCTAACTGTTTGGCAATGTTACTAAACTGGGTGACTCCCCAAGGAGTTTCATTACTCAAACCGATATAGCGAATTTTCCCTGCGTTAATGACATCGCGGAAAACTTCTAGCTGTTCGGCAATGGTAACTGTTTCGCCTACTTGAGTTGGATCGAAAACTGTTTGTCCGAATCGTGGCACGTAGCGATCGGGCCAGTGAATTTGGTACAAATCTATATAATCTGTTTGTAATCTTTTAAGGCTATCATCTACAGCTTGTTTAATATTATCGCGGTCAATTGCTTTGGCTCCACCACGTACCCATTTAAAGCCTCTACCAGGCCCTGCAATTTTAGTAGCGACAATAAGTTTATCCCTTTGTTGATGCTTTAACCATTCACCAATGTAAGTCTCAGTTAATCCATAAGTTTCAGCACTTGTAGGGACTGGATACATCTCAGCCGCATCAATAAAATTGACTCCTTCACCAATAGAATAATCTAGCTGCTGGTGCGCTTCTTCGATGGTGTTTTGCTGTCCATAGGTCATGGTGCCCAGACAAATTTCAGAAACTTTTAAGTCACTATTACCAAGTTGGTTGTACTTCATATTATTGAATCAATTTTCAGTCTAATAGAATGGTTTTTCAATAATTTATATCAAATAAATTATTCTATAGCTATGCAACTTTAATATAACTTTGCCACACTATATTTGCTAAAGAATAAACTAACCATGCAGTGGTAGTTTCTGCCATAAAACTACCAATCATAGATATCATTTGTCCGCTAAAAAATAGCCGGAATTTTCTAGACTCGAAAGACTGTAAAGTTTGCATTACACTCATTTTCAAAAAATTTAATTTAGACTTTATTTTTCCATACAAATTCCTTATTTATAATTAAAACTATTCAGGCAGTTAACCAATAGATAAATCTCTGCAAAATACTTATCTAATCAACTCTGGTAAAGTCAATTCCAGTTAATATTAAAGCACTATATAGCAATCCAAAATGATTTGCAAAATATTACATCTGAGAATTGTTGACTGTTAAAACCAATGCTGTTTATGGTTGCATAAATTAATTAAATATGTAAACTAAAATTGAGCAAGAAAAAGTCCCAAAATGTAATAGAAAATACTTGCTTTTATTAAGTTTTCATGGATATGGACTTTTTTAGCCTTAGCTATACTACGGTAAATGCATCTAGCTACAGTAGTATATTAGAAAGTCTTAAGATTCTTGTAAATCAAGTCTTCATAAATGTTCATAGATGCTACTGGCAGCATTAGCACAGCAAGTTAGTTAGGACTTACGCAACTGGCATATTATTTTAAGTTTGTAGTAAGGACTTTAGTCCTCTAATAAGGACTGAAGTCCTTACTACAAGCAAAAAAAAATGATTTTTTGTGACACTTGCGTAAGTCCTGTTAGTTTTGTAATTGGCAATGAGATGATGCGAAGTTGCAGTCAAAGTATACAGGACTTACCCAGGCTTGATTGCCTGTTGGTACTGAGTGTAAGGGTTTTAGGTACTTGCAACTTAAAAAACATTCCATCGCATTAAGGGCAGTTCTTAGCACAATACAGTCCAGATAAGGGACTTCCAAGTAAAAAAATATTCCACACAAGACTGTTGACAGTTAGCAGTCAACAGTTAACAGTCAACAGTCAACGACCTAAATTGGAACAATTTATTTTTTGGAGTTCCCTAAGCCTGTTTTTTCTGTTCCCCATTCTCTATTCCCTTGCTTCCACAGACGAAAAAAGCAATGAGGAATTTGCTACCAATAAAAAAGTTTTTCTGAGAATTGCTATAAAATATACACAGGATAAATACAGAGAAAAACCAAGTAATTCTCTGTCAGTACTCATTTTTTGATATACAGGAGCGCATTATGGAATATCTTGCTTATTCCCACATGTTTATTGCTCAAGAAGAGGCATCTAAAAATATTGAATATCAACTTCCTAAACCTGAATTTAATTGGCGAAAATCTCTGAAATCTTCTGTAGTTATTACTAAAAAACAAGCATCCCCAAACAGTAAATATCATTTCCTCAAGTCTAAATTCAATTGGAAAAAACTTCTTAAATCTTCTGCTTGGTTAGCTTTAGCTGGTGTTGGTGTATTACTGATTGCTGTCAGCCAAATTCAAGTCACTTTTGCAGCATACGTCAGAACTAACGGCAGTTGTTTGCGTATTCGTACAGGCCCAAGCGTTAACTATTCCTATGTAGATTGTGTAAAAAATGGCACGCCCCTTCCAGCAATTGAAGGTTATGAAAATGGTTTCGCTAGGCTTTCTACAGGTAGATATGTTTTTGCCCGATGGGTTGGTAATAAACCTAATAGTCCGACTGTGAATAGACCTGGTGGGGTTGGTGGTTCATTTATTCTCACTCCTGGTTCCAGAGGTCAGCTTGTCAGAGATGTTCAAACAGCTTTGGGTAACCTAAGAGTTGATGGAATTTACGGGCCAGAAACTGTTCGTCAAGTACGCAATTTTCAAGCAAGTAAAGGTTTACTTGTAGATGGCATCGTCGGCCCTGAAACTAGATTAGCTCTGGGTATTTAATACTAATTTGAAAAAAGAATCAGACAGACGTATCGTAGGGGTGTAAAGCTTTGCGCCCCTATAGATTTTGGATCTGTTGCAAAGATTTTTTATTTCTAATACCAATTTGAAAAATGATTGCGACAGATGTATAGCCAAAAGCGATTACTACTAACTGTTTCACAATCCAAAATCTAAAATCTAAAATCCAAAATGGTATAAATTACGTAACTCTTATCATATTCATATAAATTAGCACTATCGTATAGTCCGTTATAAAGGTAACGTACTATACAAAATTGCTTTCATTTGCTTATGGCATTGAAGAATGCACCCTAATAAATAGAAACTTGGGATTTTGTTTAATTTAGTTTTTTAAATTGATGTTGATAATCAAAGACCCAAGTACTTTTGGACAATCTCCAAGATGCGTTCTGCTGCATGACCATCACCAAAAGGATTAATAGCATTTGCCATTGCTTCATAGGCGGCTTTGTTACTGAGTAACTCGCTAGCAGCTGCAAAAATATTTTTACTTTCAGTTCCTACAAGTTTGGCTGTACCTGCTGTAACAGCCTCTGGTCTTTCTGTGGTGTCTCTTAAAACTAGTACTGGTTTTCCCAAGCTGGGGGCTTCTTCCTGCAATCCACCAGAGTCAGTGAGTAATAAGTGCGATCGCCCAATCGCTGCCACTAATTGACCATAATCGAGAGGTTCTGTCAAGAAAATTCTCTGATGATTTCCTAAAAGTTGTTGTAATGGTATTCGCACTGTGGGATTGCGATGTAATGGTAACAGCAATGCTGTATCAGGAAACTGGTCTAAAATTTGTAAAAATCCCGCCGCAATACTTTCTAGTGGTTCTCCCCAATTCTCCCGACGATGTACCGTTGCTAACAATACACGATATGAATTCCAGTCTAAGCCCGGTACATCACAGTTAACTTGAGTTGCAGCCACATTCAACAAAGCATCAATTACAGTGTTACCAGTCAAGTGAATTTCACCTAAAACACCAGAACGCTGCAAATTTTCCACAGCCCAGGGAGTTGGCGCAAAATGCAACTGAGTAATTTGAGAAATCAATCGCCGATTAGCCTCTTCTGGGTAAGGATTGAATATATCATCAGTTCTTAATCCGGCTTCTACATGACCAACAGGAATTTTTTGATAAAAAGCTGCTAAACCTGCGGCAAAAGCTGTAGTAGTATCTCCCTGCACCACCACCAAATCAGGTCTTCTCTGCCGGAATAATGCTTCTAAACCTTGTAAACTCCGACAAGTAATATCATTTAAAGATTGCTGAGCTTGCATAATTTCCAAGTCATAATCTGCTTTGATATTAAACAGATCCATAACTTGCTCAACCATTTCACGATGTTGTCCAGTTAAAATTACTTGGGATTCAAAATCTGAACATTTTTGGAATACCTGAATCACCGGAGCTAGTTTAATCGCTTCCGGACGAGTACCCAAAATAATGCAAACTTGCTTTCGATTAGTCATTTTTCCGTTGAAACTTGTCAAAGCTATAGTCAACGGTCTACGCTCAATAGTCAATAGTCAACAGCCAATCATCACAGAAACCATAAATATCAAAGTATAAATCACAAAAAACCTGAAAAAACCTGGTTTAATTGGGCGTTGGGCATTGGGCATTGGGCAAAGGGCAAAGGGCAAAGGGCAAAGGGCAAAGGGCAAAGGGCAAAGGGCATGGGGGAAAGAGGAAAAAAAAGATCCCTCCTTTTCCCGGTTGGTGAGCTTGTCGAACCATTAACCTTTCCCCTTTTCCCAAGGCGTTGCCATCCCCCTCATCTCCTCAGTCAACCGTCAACCATCAACCATCAACCATCAACAACATCCATCTAAAATGAAAAAACCCGGCTTAACCGGGCAGACGCTCTGTTTGTCGAATTTAGTTGTAATGACTAGAAATGATTAGATTTTGATTTCACAGGTTAAGGGGCAAGATGCATAAACAGTAGTCTGCGTTTGGTCTACTTCTCCATGCAACCAGCTTAACCATTTAACATCGCTAGGATGAACTCCTCTTGCAGTTAGTACACCCGCAGCAAATACAACTGCCAGAACATTGAACATCACTAAACAGCCTGCAACCAATAAAACAGCACTAACAGGCATTACAGATTGTAAAACAATCGACAACAGACATCCGACCGTAGCCATTAAAACAACTAATGGGAAACCGACAACCAGCAAGCATACTGCCAATGTGAAAGTCCATATTAAAAAGCTTTTAATCATCATCAAGGAGTAGGTCTTTCCTAGATTAGAGCTCTGAGCCGAAACCATGACTTTTCCTCCCAAAAATACACAGCAAGTTTTAATTTTCAGTTTTTTTACGCTTTTTGCGAATAAACTGAATCATTTAGTGAAGTTCAGTATATAAAACCTAATTAGGAAAATGAGCATTTTTTTACTAAACTTTACAGTTAATTTTTTGTAATTATGAATGTAAAGTCAAGTTGCTTTTTATTCAAAAACCTTGCTTCTTTCATCTGTCTTCAGGAGTAGAAGCTAAAAGGCATCAGCTTTTAACTTTGATCCCCAGGACATCACCCCGATTCAGCTTAACATTTCTTATAAAAATTAGTACTTCTTCTCATAATTTGTAGATTGGCTAAATTCATCAACTGCTAATGGTTTGTGTTGTCAACTGCTAGCAATTAAACGCGATAGTTGCAATTAATTTCTCATTTAAGAGAATTAAAATATTTACTAGCTAATTTTGAAGTGCCGCATTAAACCTTTTATTTTAGAGTATTTACTGAGTAGCGAGTAGCTTTGAATGTGTTAAACCAGGTTATAGAGGCTAAATAGTTTTTATTAAATTTCCAAGTAGTCAAATTGCCGATAAAAAAGATACAAATTGAGGGGAATGAAATGTATTGACCGTGGTTCTAGAGTTTCAATCGCCTTGCATTGCCTTTAAGCCTTGTATACCAGCCTCTTTCAGAACTCATCTGAAGAAGTGACTTGACTTCTCACTAATTCCATTTCTGAACTGCCAAATGTGAAGATATATGACAGAATCACAGTCTCCATTAAATTCTAATTCTGCTACCAGTCGTAACGTGCCACCAGCACCACCACCACCTCCACCAGGTATGAGTACGCAGCGCCAAATGACACAAACATTGGATATGAGCGCTAACTCTCCTGCTGTTAACTCTGCGCCTGTATCAGGTCATCGTCCAGGTACACCACCACCAATACCTAGTTCAGCTCGCCCTAAAACTAGCCCTCCAGGACTGACTTTAGCGCAGATTATCAGGGAAGCTTACGACCAAGGATATTCCGATATTCATTTAGGTGTAGGCGAAGTACCGCGTTTCCGCAACCGAGGAGAAATTCAATCAACAGAATATCCAGAAACCGATAAAGAGAGTTTGATGAGTTGGTTGAGGGAGGTGATGACGGAGGCAGAAATTCAACGCTTTGAAGAACATCTAGAATTTGATGGAGCAACTCAGTACGAATTTGCTCGCGTGCGGATTAACGTATTTGGTTCTCTA
This sequence comes from Nostoc linckia z4, assembly GCF_002608075.1. GTDB lineage: Bacteria > Cyanobacteriota > Cyanobacteriia > Cyanobacteriales > Nostocaceae > Nostoc > Nostoc linckia. The sequence continues at coordinate 17,203 of NZ_LAHA01000022.1, read as the reverse complement.
AAAGGGCCTGCAATGGTGTTGCGGTTAATTCCTTTAAAAATCTTAACAATGGAACAGTTGAGATTACCCCCCATTTTTCGGGATATTTGTCATCACCACAAAGGCTTAATTTTGGTAACCGGGCCGACTGGTTCTGGTAAATCCACAACAATGGCGGCGATGATTGATTACATCAATAAAGAGATGGCTAAGCACATCATCACCATTGAAGACCCCATAGAATTTGTCCACCAAAGCCGCAAATCCTTGGTAAAGCAACGGGAAGTGGGAATGCACACCCGAAAATTTGACAACGCTTTGAAAGCAGCTTTACGGGAAGACCCAGATTTGATTCTAGTAGGGGAAATGCGGGATAAAGAAACAGTCAACACCGCCCTCAAAGCTGCTCAGACTGGTCACTTGGTAATGGGAACCTTGCACACCAATAGCGCTGTGAAAACCATTGAGCGGATACTCAACCTCTACTCTGGTGAAGAGCAAGATGCCATGCGAGTGGCAATTTCTGAGTCTTTAGTGGCTGTAATTGCCCAAGGTTTGTGCCGTACAACAGACGGTAAGCGAGCTGCTTTCCACGATATCTTGATCAACACCGAAGCCATCAAAGAATGGATCAAAGATGGTAAGTATGATGAAATTACCGAATTGATGAAACAAGCCAGCTTTGACGGCATGATCACTATGAATCAGTCCTTGCTCAATCTTTATCAAGATGGTCGCATTACTGAAGAAACAGCCCTAGAGATGTCACCAACTCCTAACGAAATGGCACAATTTCTCCGAGGTCGAGTTTAGTATTGGGGACTTGGGAGATGAGGGGGATGGCAACGCCTTGGGAAAAGGGAAAAGGAGGGATCTTTTTTTCCTCTTTGCCCAATGCCCCATACCCAAATTCTTTGTATTCCTGCTTGCAGTTCTCGCTAAGGTAAAAGGTAAAAGAGAAAGTTTTTTAGTTTTTACCTTTTTATTCCTTAGCTGTTGTGAATAACTTGACGACAAACAAACTATCTACACCCCAGTTGTTTAAAGGTATTGCGCTATTTACACCTGGAGGAGATTTAATTTACTGCATCGACCCTAGTAAGCAAGGTCGATGGCATTTGCATTTGTGTTCTGCTTTGCAGGAAATTCTGGATTTACCAGAGCCACCACACTTTTTAGTACCTTGTTATACTGCGACTATTGACCACTGGTTAGATCCGCGTACTCAACGAGTGCGAACTTTTGCGGAAGCCTATCCATCTGTAATCAGATATCAACCTTTGCTAAATGCTATTTTTGATACAGAGGAGTTATTATGGCAACCAGCTCCTTGGCAGGAAGGATTGTGCGATCGCATGGTGCTATCAACTTATCGTTCCTCATTCCCGCAACTTTGGGAAGATCATGATTTAATTGTACGTTTAGATCTTTCTGAACCTGTACCAAAATATCACCAGCCAGCGATCGCACAAAAAGAAAAATCCACAACACAAGGTTATGTCCTGCGCTTGTTTGTTGCAGGCCATAGCGGAACTACCGAACGCATACTTCAAAATTTACACGAGTTGTTAGAGCGATCGCTCCGACACCCTTATACTTTAAAGATCATTGATGTTTTAACTCATCCAGAACAAGCAGAAATTAATCAGGTTTCTGCGACTCCTACTCTTGTTAAAGTTTGGCCTCACCCAATTCGCCGAATTGTTGGAGATTTAGATAGTGCAGATAAAATTGTACAAATGTTAGCTACTAAGGAGAAGTTTTAACTTTTATTAAAAGTTTTAATGTTTTTATATGGGATTGTTGATTGATGACTGTTGACTAGGCATAGGACATTGGGCATGGGGCATTGGGCATGGGGCATTGGGCATGGGGCATTGGGCATGGGGCATTGGGCATGGGGCAAAGGGCAAAGAGGAAAAAAAGATCCCTCCTTTCCCCTTTTCCCAAGGCGTTGCCATCCCCCTCATCTCCTTACTCGCCAATCCCCACTCCCTAAACAGTGGTAACATGTTCTCATGGCTGCTCTAATCCTTGCTATTGATGAACAAATTATTGGATGAAACGCTGTCAATTAAAATTGCTCAAAGCATAAACAGCAAAGCTAGTACCCCGTTTGACAATGCATACAAAGCAGCGTTATCAACTGAGGGAGCAAAATATGTCCAAGGATTTTTAACTTTTGTGGGAAAGCCATACAGACCAATTGAACACAGTTGGATTGAGGTAAGCGATACTTCCAGCAATGACTCCCTTATACGCATTATCGATCCCACATTACCGCATCTGAAAAAAAATCCTCAAGAACTCTGGTATTTTGCTGCACAAAAGCTGACTGTAAAAAAACTCAAAGCCATTATTGAAGAATCAAAAGAAGACTATCCAGAAGACGATCCGTTACCTATCTATGGTGAGCCACCTTATGAATATTACGGTGATGTGATGCTGGGCGGTCAAGACTATTTAGCGGCATATCAAGCAGCAGAAGCTAAATGTAAAGAAATTAACCAACTGAATATTGAGAAAAATTAATGAAATTTTAGATTTTTGTTTTCAGCTTTGCCACTCTTTTGTGCTAGTTACTTTCCCACGCAAAGCGATTTTTGAATTCTGAATTCTGCTTTAATACGATTTGCCATCACTACCAAAATATTCTCGATAGCCACAAATTTTGTCTCCACGCACATCAAAGGAAACTGCTACTCGATTTTTGTAAGGCTCTCCAAATAAAAGTCCTTCATCACGAAATTCAAAGACAGCAGTTGTTTCATTGCTGGTAACACGGTCTAAACCAGTTAGTTTCAAGCCTGGTGTGAAGGATTGAGAAACATACTCGAAAAATTCTCTAGCTCGGTCTTTTCCTACATTCAAACCGTGAAATTTCCCCATAGGAAACCAAAGGGTAAAATCTTCCGAGAGCATATCTAACAATGCTTCCCATTCTCCTGTTTCCATACCATGTGTAAGATTTTTAAATGCCTGCTGAGCAATTTTTAAAGTATTTTCTGAGTTTTGTGTCATTTGTAGATTCCCTTTGATATCTAACTTTTATACATTTTTAGTTTTTAAGTTTTAAAATTACTATAGCAATCCTATTTTAGTTGTGAACAATATCGGTGTTAATTGTTGACTGTCAACAACCTTAATACGTAATATTTCACAAATTATTTAGCATTGCTATATATGCTTAAAGGACATTAAGACAATCAAAGCTCAAATTCTATCCATAATAACGTTGAAATTCAAATGAACAAGAATATCTTTACAGGACGCAAACATGTAGAAACTGAAGAATCACTCAACTCAGTTATCGACTTTCCACAAGTGCCTTTTGAGGTAAAAAACTTTGTGATTGGAGAAGATGCTACTGCTCAAGTTCTATCCATCAACGAAAGTACAGGTGAATCTACACAGCGAGTAGTCTTGAAAAAGGGTTGGAGCGCACCTGTTGGTCATTTTACGACCAATGTGGAAATTTTTGTCTTAACAGGGGCGCTCTGTCAGGGTGGGTTTATACTACGCAATCTCAGTTACTCTTTTATCCCTGCTGGTATACCCACTGGCCCTTGGAAAACGCAAGAAGACACCATTCTGTTGTGGATGCCAGATGCTACGCCTACCTATATCACAGAGGACTACGCAGAGCTTCCACAAATCCCGGAAACTTCTGTATATCACGTAAATATGCAGACTCATGAACGTATGACTGAGTATATTCCATTGCAAGAACTCCACGCAATGAAATGGGAGAGTACAACGTTTTTACCTCCAGGTTCAGCCCGTAAAAGTCTATATACCAATAAAAAAACTGGACGCGCTACGTGGATTCTCGGTTTAGTACCTATGTGGATTGAAGGCAATTTCTATGCTGGTCATCCTACCACTGAGGAGGCCTATGTGATTTCTGGCGATGTCCTTGGACATTGGTCTATGAGTGACGATCCCTTTAATAGACGCTATGCAGCAATGTGCAAAGATGGCTATTACTGGCGACCCGCACACATTCCACACGGGCCGTTTTGGACAGAAAGTGGCGCACTACTTTTGTTTCGCACTAATGACCGTCTAGATTGTTATTGGATACTGCATAACCCAGACATTACTCAGCAAGATCAAGCACGTCTGGAGGCTGCAATTAATAAAGACAAGTAAAGTTTTAGTGGAGCGAAAACTATAATTAGCACAGCAAATAACTTTATCCACAAGGACTTTACCATGACGGACGCCTTAGGATGGCGAAAAAAATTTGGGGTGCTTGCGCCCAGTACAAACACCATCGTGGAACCAGATTTTCACGCGATGGCTGTACCGGGCGTTACGTCTCATATGTCCCGGATTTATATTCGAGACCAAGACTTGAGTACCGATGAAAAAATGGTGCGTATTCTGGAGGAAATCGACAAGGAAATTTTTTTCGCAGTCGATCGCGTCATGACTGCGGCTATCGACTACGTAATCATGGGAATGAGTGCTGAGACTTTTTGGGGAGGAATTGAGGGAAATAGAGCTTTCATCAAACGACTTGAGGAATATACTGGCCTGCAAGTGGCTACTGGCGCTTCAGCATGTCAGGCGGCTGTAGAAGCGTTGCAATTTAATAAGATTGCAGTCATTACCCCTTATCAGGCTGTGGCTGACGATAAGTTACGCCGCTTTTTTAGCGACATTGGCGTGGAAGTCGTCCGGCTCAAAGGATTGCGTTGTCCCACTGCAACAGCGATCGCCGAAGTCTCAGAAGATACTCTTCGCAATCATCTTCAGGAAATCGATGGTGATGATGTAGATGCCATCATACAAATGGGTACTAATTTGAGTATGCTCAGACTCGCCGACGAAGCAGAGCGATGGCTCAAAAAGCCAGTGATTGCCATTAATGCAGCAATCTGGTGGTATGCCTTACGACAAAACAACATCCGCGATCGCCTTTATGGGTATGGCAAACTCCTGAGAGAATTTTAAAAAATATTATTGTGATATCAAATTGGCATAGGAAGTATTGTTTGAAATTTTGCGAACAGCCTTGTATCAAATGTTTTTAATCCAAAATCCAAAACTTGTACTGAGCCTGTCGTTGGCGCAGCCTCTCGTAGAGAAGTATCCACAATCCAAAATTGGTATGATAATTACCAACTACGAATTTTTAAAGCTCGTTGTTTGTAACGGAATATACATAAGAGAACAATTAGCAATATAAAGGCTTTGACTGTAGATGGCTCTACTACCTTTTTTACTTCCGTGGGGGTTTGAGGAGTAACACTACATGGAACTTCAATAACTTGTGTACCTTGCGAACCGTTATTATTGGGATTTAAATCGCATTCTCCTTTGTTGGTGAGAGATAAAGGTGGATTTGTGGGAGAAGAAATAACTGGTTGTGCTGAAGAAACTGAAGAACCTGAAGAACTATCATCACTTAACAGTAAAAGCAGAATTAAACCAAGACCCCCAACTCCAATTATTGGCCAAAGCGGGAAAGAATCAGAATTGTCTTGTACCAAAACATCTCCCGCAGAACCAGGGAAAGTATCGAGGCTGATTGCTTCTCCATCCAATGGTAGTGCATTGTCAGCCAGCAAAATATCTCCTGGTATATCTTCTCCCAAGAGTTGATTAAATTCCTGCGGAATTGCATTATTGGGGCGTCCGAATTCCCCACCATCTTCAGAGTAGGGAAAGGATAGTACCTCAAAAATCCTGTTTTCTAATTGGCTCTGGTCTCCAGAATTCAGTGCATCCAAGCCTCTAGAGATTTTATTTACATAAAAATTCGTCATTTCTGGGGACAGGCCTAGAGACTGAATCTGCTCTCTAATGTTGGAAATTTTGGAAGCTTCTTCAAACAACAATCGTCCGTATGACAATTTGAGATTTAGTAATCCATTACGGAGGCTCAGTGAGTCATTCACTCCAGAATATGGTGCCCAATAAAATTGGTTGGTTACAGATCCCAATCCTTGTACTGGACTACGGCCAAAAGATTGTCCCAGGACGTATTGAGATCCATCCATGATTGTGGAGGATTCTTTTCTCCAAAAAGAAGCAAAAGGCACTGTAGAGAGATTGGGATTGTTACCGTAAAAGCTAGCGAAATTCTGGAAATTTTTCTCCCCGCCAGCAGCTCGTATCAGTAGATTTTGATAATTAGTCCCACCATTTAGCTCAATTAATCGCTGGATTACCGTTCCAGTTTTATTGCAAGTCAAACCAAATCCCACATCACATGCAGGAATTACTCGCATCTGACTGAGATTTTGGTTATTGACTTGGTACTGGAGATACTCATACTCCAGTCCTCGTTGGATACCATAGCGGCCAATATTTAACTGTGCAAAAGCAGACTGCCACGTAGTGAGTACTACTGCAACAGATGAAAATGCGATAGTTGCCCAGCAAACCGCCTTTGCCGTAGCAATTCTTTTAATAGTTGATTTAGGCAAGATGTACCTCCAATAAATACGGATTGGGCATTGGGTATGGCGCATTGGGCATGGGGGATGGGGAATGAGGGGAATAAATCCTCCTGATTTACCACTCAACAGTCAACAGTCATCAATCAACAGTCATCAGTCCCCACTCCCCGCTTCAACTCTTAGGCAAATCAATATTGATGGTGATTCCAGTACCTTTGAGGTTTCCTGATGAGAGTGTGTGATATATGACTAATGCTCGGTTTGGTTGGTCAAAAAGGAATGCGCGACGTGTAGGTTTAATCTTTCCTTGCTTGACTAGGGAAACGAATGCTTCTAAATATCTACGTATACTTTCGCGGTTGTCTTGATTAGCATTCATATGACGCTCAATTAGCATCATAAAAAAGTCCAAGCTACGATTTTCTTGACCCTCTATCAGACTTCCTTCGTCTAAGAAAGAACTTGCTATGAGTCTGTTATCAACTTGTTTAACTTTAAAAAGAGTAAAGTAACGTCCTTCTTTTTTGGGATCGTTGGCATAACAAACCCACGAACCTTCTTGATTCTGTGTAAAACCCTGGTCAGCAAGGTAGGAAAGTAAAGAATTACTCGCTTTGGTTTGTGGCGGAGGTAATAAATCTTCAATGGGATCTAAAGAGCAAATCCTTTGGGTTGTTGTCTGCTCAGAAACAGTAGGAGTCTCTTGGGTATAGACGCCGGTAGGTTTGTCATCAGACATTGCAATGTTAGACATCGCAGCCAACGCAGACACTTGAAAAAAGAATACTCCAAATAAACGAACAATAATATTCATGTTTGTCCTGTTACTTTTGCTTACATTGTTAATAACTAACTTTTGACTAAATACGATTGGTTTAGTAGCCTAGAATGATTTGCTAAATTTTATTGTTTGCTAGATTTTTTCAAAATTCAGCTACATTTTGAGAGAAAAAAAAGAAATATTTGATATGAAAAATTAGCGTGCATAGACATCATAATACTAGATAAAATGCACGTTATTAAATTACAATTGACAGTAGAAAGTGTGTCTTTCGATGTTTTGAGATACACGAAAAACAACTGACATAGTATCAATCCTTTATATTTCAGCTAAAATATTCATCATTTTGAGAAAGTTTTCTGATGTACTTTTCTGTTTATGATGATTACTAAGAAGTGGCTTTTTTTGCTATGAATAGCTTATATAATGAAAATTATAAAAGCTGTGTGCCTTATACAGTAAAGCTTTTACTGATTCTGGTGATACATTAAATAATGTTTTGTTTTTTCAGAGTTAGCACACCTAACTACCTGTTTCAGCATGTTTTCAATTTGATGTATAAAATGTTATCTTTTGGCAGTAAAATAATATTACCATGAGCTTGAAATCTGCAACTATTTTGTGGACAGTTGTTAAAGCTGTACACACTAAATTGTAACTACCTCTTGATTAGATTTTATGGCAAATACCTGAGAACAAAAGTCAATTGACTTATATACACCTAGTATTTTAAAATCTGATACTATTATTCTGAATGCTAGTAGTTAATGTTTTAAATATTACAAAGTCTTTAAAACAACTACGGTTGATGAATATATTACGATTGTCGGGTGAGGCTGAAGTTATCAGTTTTCAGGTACAGGCGATCGCGTGAAAAAAGTTAAATTAGATTACAGTAATATAACTATTATTTAGCAGGTCTTGTTACAGGCCTGAATCTTTTTACTCATGAGTGCTTAGAGCATTGCTATATATTGTTATGAGTAAACACATGTAATGATATTTGCTCTGTAGATAGAGGAATATCCTTAACAAAATAAGTAGAATTTTATGATAGCGATCGCTATTCTTGACTAGAATCAAAAGATGAACTTGGTATTTTTACAAGTTTTGGCTGTATGAATGTGGAATTTTTTTACAGGATACCTTTGATGCCTTTAGGCTTACTCTGGCTAGCTTATGCTTTCCTGGGGTGGTATCTTGCTGCTAATCATATTATTTGGTTAGTGGGAGCTTTTGTAGCTGCTATGGTGATAGCTGTAACACGCAAGAGTATTTCTTGGTTAGAACGCTTAGTTGAATTTGGCTCTAAAGCTTTAGTAGTTGTCTTATTTTTAAGCATATCAATTGCTTTAGTAGCAACTTGGTCGTTATTATTTAGTCTATTTCTGATACCATTGACAACTACGCTTTTAGCTGACTTAGAAATGCGTTTTGCTGGTTTTAATAAACTAGATTCATTTTGGATATTAACAATCCTAGCAATATTAGGTTTGATAGTAGGTGAACTAATAGATATTCTATTTTTTCCCAGTAGCAGATATTAGACTGGGAAAGGGGAAAGGGTAAAGGGGAAAGGGTAAAGGGATAAATTTAACCTTTCTCCCTTACGCCTTTCCCTTTTACCATTCGCTGGAAAGGCCCATGCCCAATACCTAATCACCTGCGGGTCTTAAAACTTCATTTTGTCAGATTTATTAATGCGTGAATTTTGAATTGGTATTATCTGATTTTATCGTGGTTGAGTTGAAGGATTTGGGGATGGAGTTGAAGTTTGGGTTGTTGGTTGCTTGGCTGCTTTTAATTCTTCTTGCAACATTTTCTGATAAATTTTAGGCAAAGAACTACTAATAGAGTTAGTTTCTATGCCATATCCCAAGCTTGTCCAAGTGGGAGAAAGTAGTCGCAAAACTTCATTTAATTTTCCCTGACGCAAGAGTTGAGAAATATCAGTTCCCCAAACTTTTGAATCATTTAGCCAACGATAAACTACTGTGTCTTGATATTCTGCCTCAAAACTATAATTTACCCAAAACATCAACCGCATTGGGTTTGGGTGATAGCGAGGAGCTATATTATACCAGGTAGTATTGATAATTTGATATCTACCCGCAGCAGTGGAACAATTACCTGTGTTGGGGCCTGTGACAATTGTGACGCATATTTCAGGATGTCGGCTGAGGTCGTTGACTTGCTGGCCACCATACAACAGAGAATAGGGACGGTTACCATTTGCCTCACTTGCGGAGATGGTTCGCATTAAAGCGCGGATATAAGGATCGCCATTTTTCATCACCAAAGGTGGTTGTCTTACTTCAAAGATGGGATCGGAAGGCGATCGCAATTCTCCTTGAATATACCACTGCAACAAACACACAAAGCCGAGAAGCGCCGCTATTGGCCCAATGAGTTTTTCAACACCTTTGAATTCAAAGCCTTTCAGAGTCAACTCCTTAAAATTCGCTTTCTTCAGTAACCAAAATCATCGACGAATTCATTGTGACAAAGTTCGCGTTTGTTGTCAGTTAAGTAGCTGTGCAAAATTACAGAATAGGCAATTGAGAAAGTAATGTGTCTCATTGATAACAAGTAAGCCGCAGCTACAGATTTTTCACTGAGGTTCATGGGAAATTGAAATACTGAGTAAATTATAGAAATCCTGCCTTCTATTGTGGAAAAGTGTATCTTGAGAGAGATATTGTGAGATTTACATTTTGTTTAAATTAGCACCTAGTTATATCTACTTAAGTAGTGGTTGCTATACAAGGGAAACAAATGTCCGAAACTACATCACATTCACAAATGCTATATCGAGTTCTTGGTAGTACAAATGAAAAAGTTTCTGCCATCGGACTTGGTGGTTGGCATATTGGCTTGAAGGACGTTGATGAGCAACTCGCTATCCGAATTGTTCGCACGGCCATCGATCGCGGCATTACTTTTATGGATAATAGCTGGGATTACAATGGTGGAGTTAGCGAAATTCGCATGGGAAAAGCACTCCGTGATGGCTACCGTGACAAAGTGTTCCTGATGACGAAAATTGATGGTCGTTCCAAGAAAGCAGCAAAAAAACAACTAGACGAATCACTTCAACGTTTGCAAGTTGATTACATCGATCTTGTTCAGCACCACGAAATTATTCGCTATGAAGATCCATATCGAGTTTTCGACCCAGAAGGTGCTAATGCTGCTTTGATTGAAGCGCGAGAAGCCGGTAAACTGCGATATATCGGTTTCACCGGACACAAAGACCCCCACGTGCATTTGCAAATGCTGGAAGTTGCAGCCAGTCATAAATTTAAATTTGATACAGTGCAGATGCCACTGAATGTCATGGATGCACATTATCGGAGCTTTGAGAAATTGGTTTTGCCAGAACTAGTCAAACAAAACATCGGCGTTCTTGGCATGAAAAGCTTAGCAAACAGTATAATTTTACGCTCCAAGACTGTAGAAGCAATCGAGTGTTTGCACTATGCTCTGAATCTGCCGACATCAGTTGTCATTACCGGAATTGACAGCATGGAGATTCTCGAACAAGCCTTGACAGCAGTGCAGACATTCCAACCGATGAATGAACAACAAGTGCGATCGCTCCTAGCAAAAACCACAAAAGCAGCATTAACCGGCGAGTTTGAACCATTCAAAACTTCATCAATTTTTGATAGCACTGCCCAAAATCCAGATTGGCTAGGTGAGGAGCCACAACGCATTCAACAATTGATGCCGGGTTAAAGAAGAATTCAGAATTCAGAATTCAGAATTCAGAATTCAGAATTCAGAATTAAAGATGGGTTTGAAACCATTGCCCGTTGCCCGTTGCTTTCTACATATCATTGTTAGAAGCATTCAGAACATAATCGGCTGCTGCTTGACTGCGACGGCGGCTCATTTTTTGTTCGCGGGCATCATAGGCGATACAGATCCAAATTAAAGCCATAAATAAAATGGTTTTGTTAAAGCTTTCGGCTCCATTAGGAAATAAACTACCAGCCGGTATGATGCCAAATGCCAAAGTAATACTGAATGTCACTAATATTAGTAATAAACCAGTCCAACGCATCCAATAATTGAGAGCAAACAACGCACCGAGAAGGATTTCTGCTAAGGGTAACAACCAGGCATAGGGAATGGCAATGAACCAAGGTAACGGCCCCAGTCCTTGCCATCCTGCTGGAATCCCAGGGCCAATTATTTGCAGTTTTTGAATTAGAACAGTTTGGTAAAAACCGTTATTAACACTAAAGTTGAGATAGTTAGCAACACCAGAAAGAAAAAAGAAAACACCCATCATTACACGGCTGACAACAACAGCCGTCCGTAGGTTAAGTAAGTATTTCATCAGTGGATTCCTAAAAATGAAAATTGGTGGTGACTGGTGACTGTTGACTGGGGAGACAAGGCAGACAAGGCAGACAAGGAGACAAATTGCAACAATTGTTTGCCCTCATCCCCCTACTCTCTTGCCCTTCAACGAGAAGCAGGTGTTAGGCCATCCAGTAAGCTGGGTACACCAGTCCAACTGAGGTTTTGTTGGAATTGCATCGGAAAAGCAGCGCGCCAGATGAGGGGAGTTGCTAAAATTAGTCCAGCGGCGAGGGTTGCAACGCCATGCAGTAAAGGAGTTTGTCCTAATTGCATGTGAGAAAAAGGGCGATGGCGCTGGAATAATTCGTCGGTTAGCCATTCGGTTGTGGCTTTGCGATTATGTGCAGAGTTTGGTAGCAGTTGTAGATATGTTGCTTCCCGAATGAGATGGCCGGGCTGCCCTTTTATCTGGACTTTGTTAAATAAGTTAGCAACACCTTCGTTGAGTCCGAGTTTCATCAAAGTACCGCGCATTTGGATTTGCACAGATGTGGGGGGTTTACCTTCTCCAAGTCGCTTGAGATTGTGAGCGATCGCTTTTCCCTGTTGATAAGCAACTTGGGCTGTGGTTGGTTGGGGATTATCCCTATCTATGGCACAGTCTCCAGCTGCAAATATTTCAGGAAAATCAGGGAGTTGCAATGTAGGTGTTACTACTAACCGCCCGCGATTTTTTACCACTGGTAACTCCATTAACAAAGGATTGGGAGCAGTTCCAGCAGTCCAAGCGATGGTTCCAGCAGGTAAAATTTGGGTTTGCTCGTGTTGACGGTACTCTACACCATCTGGGTTAATCTTGGTGACAGCCGCATCAAATAGGAAATCCACAGGAACCACCCGACGTTTAAGCGCCTGTTGGACTGTACACCGCAAATGACTATTCACATCTCCTTTGAGGATTTCTCGGCTGCGGTTAACTACTACCACCCGAATTTCATCGGCATCACCGCCCAACTCGTCGTACCAAATGGGTAGTAAATCTGCTAACGTACAAGCTAGTTCAATGCCAGCTGGCCCTGCACCAATGATGGCTACAGTCAACAGTAACCGACGACGTTGTGAGTCTTGAGTTTGGATTGCCTGATGCAACCTGTGTCGCAAGTGTTTTCGCAAAGCCATCGCCTCTTCTCCAGAGGTAAAGGGTATGGCATGTTCCGCCGCACCGGCAGTATCAAAGTAAGTAGTTTTACTGCCCAGTGCTAATATTAAGTTACCGTAGTCAAAAATTTTTCCAGAGGCTAGGATAACTCTGCGTTGATGTAGGGCAATCGATTCCACTGTGTCCTGCACAAAACTAACCCTACTATCAGCTAAAAGCTCTTTGTAGCGGGGATAAACTTGTGTGTTGTGTAATTCACCACTCAATAATTCATATAATAAGGGTTTGAAACTAAAGCGATCGCGTTGCTCAATTAAAATAATCGGATGCGAGTAATTTTGATGGCTTAAGTGGAGAGCTGTAAACAGTCCAGCAAAGCCACCACCCAGGATGACAGTGGGATGAGATGCTTGCTGCATAAGTATAAAAGTTGCTGCGAATGAACTGCTTTTAGTATGCCGACACCCGGCAACTCTTAGGTGATGAAAAAATAAGGCTTAACTGAAAAATTCTAGGGAATTTACAGCATAGTTTTCAGTATTTTCTCAGCAATAATTCATATAGCAAGACTATGGAATATGCGGTTTGATTCCAAGAATTACTCGTGGAGATAGGGAATAGGGAATAGGGAATAGGGAATAGGGAATAGCTAAATTGACTGTGAACCGTCAACAGTCAACAATCAACCAATATAGCGACGCGGTGTATAAACCCAAACATTACCATCGCTGCGCTTGATGATTCGGGTTTTTGTGGAACCGATAAGAATGACAGTCCGCATGTCGGCGGTAGCTGGTGCTAATTCTTCAAGTGTTATCACTTTCACAGTTTGTCCTGGCCTGCCGAGATTCCGCCCTAAGACCACTGGTGTATCCGGTGTTCGATGTTGCAACAAAATATTTCTTGCTTCTGCTAGTTGCCAAGTACGGTCTTTGGAAACAGGGTTGTAGAAAGCAATCACAAAATCAGCCTCAGCAGCAGCGGCAATTCGTTGGGCGATCGCCGACCAAGGTTTTAAGATGTCGGAAAGGGAAATTGCACAGAAGTCATGCCCAAGGGGCGCACCAATGGCTGCTGCTGCCGCTTGCATTGCTGAAATACCTGGTGCTACATGAATGTCGATAGTTTCCCATTCCGGTTTAGCATAGCGATCGCATACTTCAAAAACCGCTGTTGCCATTGCATAGATACCAGGGTCACCAGATGAAACCACGGCTACATATCGCCCAGATGCGGCTAAATCCAGCGCCATTTTTGCCCGTGCTTCTTCCTCGCGGTTGTCGGACTCATGCCGTTGCTTACCGTCTCCCAGAGAACCAATTAAATCTAAGTAAGTCTTGTAACCTACAAGGTCAGTTGCCGATTTGAGTATTTCCTTCACTTCCCCAGACATCCACTCTTGACCGCCTGGGCCTGTACCAATAACCGCTAACCGTCCGCGTGGTTGACCGATGGTGTTTGGGTCGATGGGCTGTTGGGCAATGGCGATCGCAATGGTAGGAGAATCGGATATGGGAGTTGTGGCTGTGGCGGCCATTGCTGCGGCTTGAACGGGGCTATAACCTTGAGAAACTAAGTTTTCTAGCTGATTTGAGGTAAAAAACCGAGCAGGCACTTTCAAGGCGCTAGCTACGGTATGGATGGCAGGATTGGCTGCGGCGCTAATGGGTGCAAAGATACCCGCCACTGATGCGATTGCCAGTCCAGCATCGGCTAATAGTTGCTGTACTAAGGTTAGTGTTTGGTCTGTATAATTAGCGGAGGCATCAATGGCGATCGCTATAGTTGCAGGATGGTATACAAGGCAGTTAGGCGCGGGAGTCACTAAACGTTCTGTAACTTGGATAGTCAAATCTCCATCTGGATGTATGGGTAATTTGCTATCCCTCAACCAAGGTGCTGTGCCTTCTAGCTTGACTTGCGCCCCAGCCAGTAAATCTGAAATAAATTTTTTGGCATCGTCTGGGTTAGCTAAATGGTATCCTGGCAAAGGAGACAATAGCGCTGTACCCAAACGTAAATCGCCTGTAGTAGTAATCGCAGGTTTGACATCAAGAACTTGGGCAATGCGGCGTGCCAAATCATTGACACCAGCAAGTCCCCCCAAAAGCGGGACGACAGCGCTACCATCTTCAGCCACAGCTAGCACTGGTGGTTCTTGCCGTTTGTCAGAGAGGATCGAAGCTAGCGTCCTAATCAAAATACCAGCAGCACAAATCCCAATTAGCGGCCTTCCCTGAGCAAATAACTCCCGCACCGTCTCACCAAAATTCCTGAAACTGACATCAACCCCAGACGTGCGACCCTCTAAACCATATAATGTCGAGCCTGGTAGCACATTGATTATTTTGCGTCCTAGTGCCACACTATTTTGGCCTAATACTATAATGGCGGGTGCAACGTTCATCATTAATTACAGATTACAAATTATCCAATTAGTATTTTAAATTTATATCTGGCTTTGAGATTGGGGATTGAGGAGATGAGGAGATGGGGAGATGGGGAGATGGGGAGATGGGGAGATGGGGAGATGGGGAGAGGGGGGAGACAAGGGAGACAAGGAGAGAAGTCTGAGCGGAGGTTTCCGACCATCAGAACTTCGGAGAGAAAGATTGCTACCTTGTCTCCCTTGTCTACCTTGTCTACCTTGTCCTCTTCCCATGCCCCATGCCCAATGCCCCATGCCCAATGCCCCATGCCCAATATCAAGTAACTTTACGGTCTTTGAGTACCCGATCTAGTAAGTCTCTTGCTGGTTGCGCTTTAGCCAAGGCTGCTTGATGGTCGCTATGAGCGCGAACAAGGCGAAAAAGACTGCTCACACCTGTTTTGAGTTGCTCTAGTTCTTCACCTGTAACCAGTTCTCCATCGAGCATCCGTCCAATTAAGGGTTTGATGTCCCCCACTTCTTGGCGGACTTTTTGCAGCTTTTCTACGGAACTGAGTAAGGTTTTTAGGGAATTCAATATCTCATCAATATCCTGGCTACCCTCCACCGATTCAAGTTCTTCTTCACTTGTTACAGTATCTTTGTCTGAAATTGTAGGCAATTCCTGTGCAGAAGTTTCACCTTTAACCCCGTTTACCCGTGCCATTAACGTTTCCTCAAGGAATTTTTCTTAGTGTATCGCTTCTTGCAAGTTCCTCAAGCTCAGATTGTTATAATTCGTTAAATAAGTACTCAAAAATTTCTCAATCAAAAAATGTCCAAAAATTTGATTTAATAATCTTTTGAATGGTAAAAAGGAAAAAAGTCTACCTAGCTTCACAGCAATTCAATATGAGTTATATAGATTCAAGAGGACGATACATCCTTTCAAATTTTACCCATTGAATTTGTATGATTATTTGATGTTAGCTGTTGACAGTTAACCGTCAACCGTCAACATTTATCACCATAACTTTAAATCGCTCTGGAAAAGGCACTAAATGACCGATCGCCAAGATAGCGATCGAATACAGCAGCAATATTGCGGATGAGTAATCGACCACTAGGCGTAACTTCGATATGATTGGGAGAAACTCTAATCAAGCCATCGTTTTCTAGCTGTTGTAGTTGAGATTGTTCTGGGAAAAAATATTTTGCAAAATCACAATCAAAGCTGAGATGATATTTTTCTTGAATCTCATCTGGTGATATTTGAAATTGACACATCAATTCCATAATCAATGTGCGGCGAATGATATCATCGCCATTGAGTATGACTCCCCTTTCAATTGGCAATTCACCAGTGTCTATCGCCAGAAAATAATTTTTCAACGATTTATGATTTTGCACATATACATCATGAAGCATAGTAATTGAACTTATACCAAATCCAAATAAATCGGACTCTGGTTTAGTAGTATATCCTTGAAAGTTGCGGTGTAATTGCCCGTTACTTTGAGCGATCGCGGATTCACTTCAATGGAGATTTCTGCATTCTCATCAAACTGGAAATGATTGCAAAGAGTGTTCCATAGCATCTCCACTTGACTCAGGGATAAATAGTTAGGAGTACCTCCACCCCAATGCAGTTGCTCAACAGTGCGATCGCCATCAATTAAACTCGCCACCTGCCGAATATCGCGAGTCAAGTAGTCTAAATAAGGGTCTGTAATTGCTTTGCCCTGGCTAATGATGGTATTACAACCACAAAAATAGCAGGCACTTTCACAAAAAGGAATATGACAATAGAGCGACAACAGCCTTTTTTTATAATTTCCAACAGCAACGGCAGCTTTAAAATCTACAGATTCAAAATCTTCCGTTAACTCTGTAGCTGGTGGATAACTAGTATAGCGTGGTAAAGGGCGATCGTATTTTCTCAGTAAATCGGCATCAAATTTAACAGTCTGTGGCAAAACCTTCATATCACTTTAATTGATAATACTCAGTTGCAATCGAAGATGTGGGAGTGGGGCATTGGGCATTGGGCATTGGGCATGGGAAGAGGACAAGGTAGACAAGGTAGACAAGGGAGACAAGGTAGCAATCTTTCTCTCCGAAGTTCTGATGGTCGGAAACCTCCGCTCAGACTTCTCTCCTTGTCTCCCTTGTCTCCCCCCTCTCCCCATCTCCCC
>NZ_LAHA01000021.1 GCF_002608075.1 Nostoc linckia z4 | reverse complement strand
TTAGCAGTTGATAGTTAGAAGCCAGGAGTTATGAATCAACAAACTCTTTTATTTCTAACTCTTAACTCCTAACTCATCACTCCAAAAGTTTTCCTGGTGTCTATTGCGCGGTGGAACCACACTGAATCCTTCCCGAACTCAGAGGTGAAACGCTGCTGCGGCAACGATAGTTTAGGGGTTGCCCTACGCTAAAATAGCTCGATGCCAGGTTCTATTCTTTTCTCCATAATATTGGCAGTTTGTGTTTATACATTTAAATTGAAGTACATTGATCCCCAGTTTATTCGATCAGCTGGGGATCTTGTTTATTAAAAATAATGGTTGACGACTGTGAATATATGCGGGGAATTAATTTTGGCGTTGCTGATTGAAAGTACGAATTAGTCTCATGCATACCGCCAAAGGCGGAACCCGCAGGATAGGCGCAAAGAATCATTGTTTAGTTATATGCAAAATGTCAATTCATACTTGGTTTCAGCAACGCCTTAATTTTCATCGCATCAGAAGATATTTGCATGTTTCTACTCTGCGTTCAGAAATTCCAAATATCCATTGCTAAGTTCTTTCACCGCCAACTCATAAAATTGTTTACCATGTTCTGGTGTTGCTAAAGCAGGATTTGATCCCATACGTCCATCCGGATAACGCACTCGAAAGTCTGCTGCACTATAAATCTTGTGTCCACTGGCAACTTCTGGTGAAAGGGTTGCTTGCTTAATCGCTTCTGGATAAACGTACTGGGTGAGGGCTACTTCACTTGGAGTTGCATGAGAACCTTCTCGATCGCCATATAATTCTTTAGCTAGTTTATATACTGAATTACACATAAACCAGTTAGCAACTTGGCATTGTACTTGTTGGGCATTTGCAATGTGCAGATCTTCTAAATGAGCGTAAGTTTCTGAAAAAGCTGCTTTGAGAGTAGCAATGTTACCGCCGTGTCCGTTAATAAAGTAGAACTTGCTAAAACCGACTTTGGCTAAACAAGTTATATAGTCTCGCACTACTTGAATTAAAGTATTAGGACGCAGACTGATTGTTCCAGGAAAAGCAGTATGGTGCAGTGCCATCCCCACATTAATTGTAGGGGCAACCATCGCTCTAGTTGCGTCGCCCACACCACGAGCGATCGCTTCTGCACAAATAGCGTCAGTACCAATTAATCCTGTTGGCCCGTGTTGTTCTGTGGAACCAATGGGAAAAATAATACCTGTTGATTGCTGTAAATAAGCTTCTACTTCTTGCCAAGTACTTAAATGTAGTAACATTTTTGATGATTTTCCTCTGATAAGACATCTTCTATGATTTAACTTCTACTAACATAATTATGAAGTTTCTTTTGATTGAGTGGTGGTCTTCGCTAGAATTCGTATTTTTGAGAATTCTAATTAATAGATCCCCGCTTTCTTGAAGAGAGCGGGGATATTAAAGCAGATTTCAATTTATTGAAATAGATAAGCTCAGTTCGGTCGCCAGCTAGAAAGCTTATTTTACTTTTGAATTCTGCGGTATTTTTCAATAATGATTGAGGATTGAGTTATAAAATGTTTCTTTTGTAGATATCAAAAAAACAAAGGGGATCAATCTCTAATCTCAATTAATCAAAGTAATAATGCTTTTTGACGTTACTTTTAATTTCCCATATGCAAGACATACCAGCAGGAAAAATTACTAAATTGCCTTTGCCCATTTGCACTGGCTGTCCACCATCAGGAGTAACAACTACATCACCTTCCAAAAAGTAGCAAGTTTCTTGAGAATCATAAGTCCAAGGGAATTTTGAGACTTCCTTTTTCCAAATTGCCCATTTGGAAACACCCAATTGTTCGAGACGTTGTTGACTAGGTTGATGCTCAACTTGAATTTCCATACTGTGCTTGATATCGTTTTTTTAGCAGTACGATTGGATATCTTCTCCACATTGATCTACTAAATAACATAAAGCACGAAAACGCAAGCCTACAAATTCATCGTAAAGGGGATTGAGCTTGCACATTGGAGGAATGTGAGCTACCTTACGGCCAAATAGGATGATATCACGTTCAAAGGGACACTGGGCTGGAATCAATTTGGCGATAAATTTGGCCAATTTGCGATTCTGAATTTCAATTTTGTCGAGCCATTGACGTAATGGTTGCAGTAGATCTGATTTCTGCTGAGCAAATTGTTTTTTGTTAACTGCTGGATTTTTTTCTTCTAAAGAGCTAATAAAAGCAGGTAGAAATATCCGCCGATTATTGGTTTCAAGCATAGTTTTAAGCAAGGTTTTCCTTGTTGTAGATGAACTATTTGTCATTTTTGAATAGTGCTATGTAATTTGTTTGGCAATTTGCATTCTGTTAAGGAATCGAGGGAAAGCAAGCAGAATGCAAAGCATTTACATGCATCTTTGGGGGGAAATAGTTTGATTAATTGTTATTTAAACCCACCAAATGTTCAAGAACTGTCCCGTTAAATACAAAATAACAAAGAAAATATAAAAATTGCATTTCTTTAACTTATTAATTTTTAATCTCAAAGATTGCAATTTTATATACAAAATATAAAAGCCTGGTTACAAAACTGCCTAGTATCTACAGATATACTTCAGGGAAGAAAAACACGGTTTTCGCGTGGCTATACATACACTCCGCTAGGATTAGCCCATACTATCTATAGACATTAGGGTGCTGAAGCTTCAGTAATTTGTGCTATATATTACACAAGCCAACCCAGATATTATTTAATAAGTAGCAGAAAATCCTTTGATAAGTTCAAACTAATAGTGACGGTTAACAGTCATGAGTCCGAATTAGTAATTAAGTCTGTGTTTCACATACTTGCTCGTCGCGCCACAATTGATATAGCCGCGTGGCTGGCATTGTCATATATAAAATATCACCTGCACTGAGGTTGGTTTCTAGCAAATCCCAGCCGTGCAGCGTTTGGTGATTTGTTTCTACGTATAAAGGTACACAATCAGTAGACATGGCGACATCTTTGACCCAGTGACCGCAAAAGGCGTGTGAAGGTGTAATTACTGCGGCAAAAGCGACCCAAAGACTATCTGCTGTGATGCCATTACCAAGGATTCGTCCACCTAATGCAGCTGCGGCAAAAGCTGGGGCTGCCAATTCAGCAGGGCTGAGTACTGCCTCGAAGTCAAATAACTGTTGTGCCATACCAGCGAAATCGGGATCGGCATAATGAACAATCACTGGGATGCTTGGCGTCAAGCTTTTAGCCTTGAGAGCAATCTCTAAATTTGTGGCATCGTTACTAGTTACAGCCAATACTGCCGCGGCAGAATCTATATTGCTGGACTTGAGTATGGTACGGAAGCTAGCATCACCTTGAATTACAGGAATACCTAGTCCTCTGGTGGTGTTAACAAATCTGTTATTTGAGTCAGTTTCAATGACTACAACTTCATGTCCGTTGGTGTGGAGTTGCTGGACAATTTTGACGCCAATACCACTCAAGCCACAGACGATGTAGTGATAGCGTTGGGGTATTCGTGCTGCATCCCAAAATTGCTTAAAGCGGCTTCCCAGGACAAAATCGGTAAGCATTGCGTACCAGATACCAATTACCACTGCGCCAACTAGCATCATGATAACGGTAAATAATTTAATACTATTGGGAGCATTTTCTACTACTTTGTCATTACCGCCTGCTCCAGTAATCATACCCACAGAAAAATACAGAGCATCGATGACAGACAACTTCAGTTCAGCAGATGTATAGGTGAGGGTAGCAAGTAGAATCACCGCAAGTAAGACAACTGCACCCACCACTACCGATCGCCCATGTTGCTGAAACTCTCTAAGATTAGTTATAACTTTCAGCAATTTTCTAATTAACGATCGCCTCTGAGGACGAATCCGGGGTTGCGTACCAACAATTAAGCGATCCCCGACTTTTAACTCTTGTCCTGAGATGACGGCGGATACCAAATCCATTTCACCTTCCACTGGAAGATAATAAATCAGCATCCGCGATCGGTCTTCCCACAATTCATTGAGTTTTCGACCTTTCCACAAATGATTTTCATCAATATATTCTTCGTGAATTGGCCAAGTTTGCTGAAATAATTTAATTTGGCCGATGGCTCGACTTCCCAGTGCCGCAAAGGTAAATACCGGTGCTGCCAAACCCACAACACTCATACTCAAATGGTCTGGCAAAGTTTGATCTAAGCGCTCACCCAAATTTGTATTATAAAAGCGGTTAATGATGCGAATTTGGGGATTCAGTACTCGTGCCTGCATCATAATTGACAAATTCAGTTCATCTTTAGAACCAGCAATTACTAAAGTCTGTGCCTGCTCGATTCCTGCTGCTTTGAGGGTAGCCGCTGCTTGCAAATCACCAACAATCACATCCGGCGTAGTTTCTCCTGGAATCGCTTGGTGATGAATGCCAACAACAAATACTCCTTGCTGTCTGAGCAAACGAAAGATTTTATATCCAGTACGTCCTAAGCCACAAACAATAATTCGAGGTTTCATGAAACGGCAGCATCTTTTACAGGCGGGGCTGCATTTCTAGTTAATTATCCAAATTATTGCTCGTTTCCTAGAAATATAACTGTAACTAACAACACGATTACTTTAATTGCAAGAGTTAGGAGTTGGGAGTAAAAAAGTGTTTATATTTGACTTTGATGTGTGAATAAACAGCTATTAGATGGCACTTTTGGCAAATTCTAAAAGTCAATGTCATTTAGATACCTGAAATTTTAAAATATTGACCTGATGAAAAACTTAGCGCCCTTAAAAGACTTTGGTAGTATTCTATGCCCTTTAATTCTAGCAGGAGTGTTGGGGACTACAGCCCAAGAAGCACAGCCGCAGTCAGCACCAGGGCCTATTTCTGCACCTAATGTCACACTTAGTGTGCAGCGTGGCAGTGGTAGGTGTCCTCAAGCAATTGGACTGTGGTGGTTTACTTTACCTTATGAAGGCGGTGCTGAACATACGGTAGTGGCAGATACTACAGAATTTGCCGATTCAAGTAAGTTAGTTTCATCTAATAACCAATTTGTAGAATTTGTTTCCCCTTTACGCAGTAATTATGCTTCCTGTGTAGGTAAAACTCGTAGTCAGGAATATACTTTCTACAATGTAGAATTTAAGAATAAAAAAGCTTATTTCCGTGTGGATTTACGAAAAATTAATGCACCGGGACGGCTAATCACCTACAAAACTGTAGCAGCTTCCCGACCTTATGTCAGGTGGGCGATCGCTGACTAATTTCAACTTCCTATCCAGCCAATATCTTGAGAAATGTCACAAAATGCCAAGAAATGACTGAAAACTTTTAAATAGAAGTTTCTTTGAGAAATTACAAAATTTTTCACACAATATTTATTCCTGTAACA
Source organism: Nostoc linckia z4 (assembly GCF_002608075.1). Classification (GTDB taxonomy): domain Bacteria; phylum Cyanobacteriota; class Cyanobacteriia; order Cyanobacteriales; family Nostocaceae; genus Nostoc; species Nostoc linckia. The sequence continues at coordinate 131,441 of NZ_LAHA01000021.1, read as the reverse complement.
TTGCTACGAAGTCGCACCATTTCCTCACTTGCATTAAAGTGTACTGCTATTTCTGTCTGTGTCATTTGACGCTGAACAGCCCAAAGTAACCCCCGTCGAGGAATCTGAAGACAAGCACCTAAATAAGTCGCTTCATCTTCATCACTCTGTCGGCGCAGAGGAAGCCCAGTATTGGGATCAAAGCGGACAATTTTATGTCTTAATAGCAGGTGTCCAAATTCGTGCATCAGGTTCGACTCACGCCGCGCAGGTGTATGGCGTGGATTGTTTACAATCCAGAGTGGGCTTTGATTAATAATTCCTGCTGACCATTGGTCGCTATCAAGTAATATCTTGACTACGGAAGGGTCTAAACTAGGAATCTGTTCAGGTGTGAAAATTTTTGCATTCAATTGAGCCGCCAGCATATCTGCTGGTAATGGATCAAATGCCCGTAAGTTTAAGAAACTACGTTGCTCGGTGGCAATCCCTTCACACTTTTGCCTAAACTCAGCTGGTAATGTCTCTGTTAGTGCCATATTGCTGCAATCCGGCTTTTAATTGTCGCTTTGTTGAGCATTATCCCGATACGCTGCTTTGACTAGTTCTGCCAGTGCATTGGCTACTGCTGGATCGAGTTTTTTTGATGCTCGCAATTGAATTTCTATTGCTTCTAATGTATTTGAGTCGGATGGTACTTCGGATTCCTCTGTTTTCTTAAATAGTTCAGCAGGCGAAACTTGCAGCCAGTTGCAAAGTAATAAAAATGTTTCCATATCGGGCATTTTGCCATTTTCAACCCGCGAGAGTGTTGAGGAACTAATATTACCTATTTCTCTAGCTGTATCTCGTAGTCCTTTCTTCCCACGCTTTGTCTTTACCCTTGCTGCTAATAAATTTGTGTCTAGGTGGTATTCCATGTGCGCTTTTCGTTTCACTCATGAAACAGTGTTTCTTTTTATTTATCACAAGCTATAGTTGTTATGTGCTTTTAAAATGACATCGTTTCATTAAAGACACATAATAACAAAGGAGGTACTGCTTGGATAACAGCGAAATAATCATATTTGATTTTCTGGTTGTTGGTTTAGCAGAGTTTTTCCGCCTAGATACTCAATACCAAATCCCTAAATACCCGTACCCTGATTTTTTACAGCGTGCTTGCAACACCCTGGTATTGAAGATGACAGGTATTCCTTATCCACGTACTTTAGAAGGTCTTTTTAGTCTTTTAGAAAAACCCTTGCATACATGGTATCCGCTAGCAATACCGAAAGAGTTTGACTCAGAATATGGCTTCATATACGATAAAGCCCTAAGTGAAGAAGCAAGTCAATATTTCTACGAACAGTTGATAAAACGAGGGCAACTGCCTGAGTTTGCTTCTGTGAAAGTACAGCAACTTGCACTGGAAAACTTTTTGTTTCAGAGGTTGTTGGAGAGACTGCAAGAAGCCAATGAAAACGATGCTGAACGCGCTCTGCAAGAATATGTTTTGCTGCGGCGATTCTTAATTGAGAATCCTTATACTACTTTATAGAGCCTACGCAAGACCTTTTCTAAGACACGTTACATATCTATTAATGATGTTGGCGAACTATACGAAGACTGTAAGGAAAATGAATCTTATTGGTGCTGCGATCGCTGCGGCCCTTTAATTAAAAAACATGGGCATTTACGTGGCATTAAGCCCAGTGTCTGCAACGACCATCGCAAAAACTTGTCTTATGTCCGGCGTGTTTATTGGAAGCAAGGTCTACGTCGTCTGAAATTTGGTATTCATTGGCGTGTCTGTTTGCCTGGAATCCCAGAAATACGTCTGTTCGAGGCTTTACAAAAGCTGCATCAACAACAACCAGAATATCTTTGTGAAGTTCAACTTTGGCCTGGTATTGACCGTTACGACCTACAACTACGTTTTGGTGATGGTTCAGTGTGGGCTGTAGATGTCAAAGACTACCGCAATCCCTATGATTTGGCTTTGCAACTGAAGCCGATATTTGGTGAAGGCGATTTGCGCTACGACGAGAGTTTTTATGTGATTCCTAACCATCGTCTGCATCAACGCCAAGATTACATTGATATCTTGCGTGAAGAAGCAACAGGATTGCCAAAAAGCACCCATCTTTTCAGCGATACAGCTTTTGAAGAACAAGTCAGCACCAAGATAATGCACCTGAGTAAAGGGAAATAGCATTATGAGTCAAATGACATTATTTGAGCCACCTGTGATTTTTACAAAACGTATCAAAGAATTGAAAGATAACTCTGAGCTAAATCGAGAGCAAGCCCAATTATTACTTCAGGTAGAACTTGGCTTTGCCTTGATGGAGTGTTTAGGAATCGATGATGAACCAGTCACAGCAGTTTGGGCAATACTCAGTGGTATGCCTTTACGACATCCACGTTTACAAAACTTAGATGAAAGTCAGAGGCGTGCAGTTGCTAATGCTCGGCAAATTATCCCATTTTCTGCACGTTTTGTATGGTTGGGGGCATTACGTTTTTATATCCGCAATATTCCGCAAAACTGGCGTAATTATGATTTTAATATCCAGGATTTGGATTCTCAGATTCTTCATGCGGCGAAATCTTTGCGCCATCAAGTCCACCAAAATTTAATTTATATGAAAGCTGTCTGAGTGCCGATTTGGAGTTTCGCGAACGCAGGGCTGAACCAGCAAAGGCTGGAGTTCCCTACCAATTCCAGGCTAAGACAGAAAAAGAAACTGTCACGATGCAAGTACAGTTCACACCTGAACATTTAAGTCCTGCACGACAACAACCTTGGTTTCCTACACCACGCGATCGCAACCCTTTTTCAGTGCAAATTTCAGATTTAGAGTCAGATGCAGAGTTCCTCGATCGCCGCGAACAGTTACTAGCACGCCGATATGGATGGGATGAAACACAAAAAGGACATTGGGTAAGCCGCTTTCGCAAAATCAACTTTCACAAAATTCAGCAAGATGGGACGGTGAGCGATCGCAATACAGAACCACTAGATTTGGATGGTTTTGTACATATTGCAGGACAGGTTGCTTCTGGGAAGTCTACCAAGTCAACTTTGCTTGCTGTTAATGTTGTGCGAAATCATAGCGATCGCCGTATCACCTTAGTTGTCAGTGATGTACAGTCAGCAATTCGGTTAGCAAATCAAATTAATTGGTGGTTTTGTGACGATCCAGAAAACGATGAGCCAGTTGCAGTACCGTTATTAGGACGCAGTAAGCGAGACACACATCTAAAAAGCTTCTATGGCTCAAAAGACTTTCAGGAACATTGGCAACGCGGACAACCACACTGGGGCGATCGCTTTTTGGGAACGGCTTGTGCTTTGCAAGGACTCCTACAAGCTAGCGACATCTTCGACCGTTTGCATGGTAAGCCACTCATACCTGGAACTGAGCCATGTCATACTTTGAAAGAAGCACCAGAAAGCGAAACCAAGCGTAAAAAACAAAACAATCACCCTGGCCTACCTCACTTGTGTCCGTTTTTTGCCACTTGCCCATCACAGCAAGTCTATCGTGATATGCCAAATGCTCGTGTTTGGATTACAACTCCAGGTGCAATGGCAATGGCTGGTTTACCGCGTCATCTAGAATTGCGTCCCATCAAAATAGGGGAACTCGTTTATCTACATTCGGATATTGTTGTATTCGATGAAGTAGACACAGTTATTAAGTGGTTTGATGATGTATATGCTGAAGAAGTTTTACTGACCAATGGTGGTGTTTTTGATGACATTGGGGTACAAACTGAAGATTACATGAGATTCAACCGTGTCACCCCACCATTGATGCAGCGATGGACAACAGCAGAACGTCATGTACAAAGTGTAGTTACAGCAACTTTAACCCTATTAGATAAGCGTTTAGGACACGAGTTTTTACGTAAATGGATAGAACGTGGCTATTTTACACCTAATTCTCTCCTATATAAATTTGCTCGTCGCCTAGCTGGACTTGAAGAATTAGATTCTCCTGATGTCACTGAGCAAGAAATTAAAGCTAATAATCGACGCGTACACCAGATAATGCGATATTTTGACGCGTTACTTGATGATGACCCTTTACTTGGACAACCTCGACCAAATTCTAAAGTTCAGAGACTAGCACTGTTGATTCAACAGATTAATAGTATTGGCGAAAGTGCTACCGACGATAGTATTTATCGTGCTTGCAAAGCTTGGATAGTTGATTTTTTCCCCAAAACAGGAAAAAGGTTAGCAAAACTGCGAGAACAACTAGAAAAACGTCAAAACAATTCACAGCAGACAGCCAAGAAAAAACGGCGAAAGTCCTCAAAACAGGAGGAAGAATCAGATCCGGTAGATACCCTCGAAACCCTAGCTTATCGTTTACAGTTTGCCTTGACCATCACCCTTTTAGATCGGCACACACGCATTGTTTTTTATGAATGGCATCATCGACCACCCACTTTAGATGACGAGCCACCACATCGTCGGATGCCAACAGCAATGTTAAATATTTTACCCTTACCGCCAACAGGAAGGCAGTTTGGTACTTACTATTCCCGCAAGGATGACAATCACAACCAATCTGAGAATAGCAGCGAAAATGCTTTATCTATATTTGCCTATACCAACATTGGTCGTTACTATGTTTTGAACTTTCATCGCTTGCTGACAGACTTGGATGGTCAACGCGGCCCTAACGTTTTAGCACTATCAGGAACATCTTATCTACGAGATTCCACTCGGTTTCATGTGGGTAATCCCCAAGGTATTTTAATGCCAGAGCCGAGTGCCACAGAAGCAATTGCCCAAAGTCGCTTCAAGTTTCTACCCCAATCGAACCACAAAGATGAACCTATCGGTATTTCTGGGACAGCAGAACGCCAAAAAATGGGAATGTTTAAAGAAATGGCACAAGCATTAGTTGGTAACAATGGTAGCGGCCATTTAGGACAGGAACTTGAGGAATTGAAACAGCATGGCCAGAGCAATCCAGATTTTTGGCAGGATAGGGAACGCATACTATTACTCGTCAACTCCTACGATCAGGCGCGATGGGTAGCAGAGGAAATCCGTCAATGTTGGTGGGGTATGCGGGAGCAAGTTTACCATTTGCAGCGCGATCGCACAGAAACTTTGACTGAGGATGACATCAACTATCTCTCAAGGATGGAAGTTGGTGCGCTCAACCGTGCTGACATCGAAACTTTCGCACTGACTGGCGGTAAAATCCTGGCTGCACCAATAAGTGCAATGGGGCGCGGATTCAACATTTTGAATGCCAATGGTAAAGCGGCTTTTGGTGCAGTTTACTTTCTCACCCGTCCCTATCCTCATCCCCATGATACTCAAGCGATCGCTCAAGAAATCAACCGTCGTGCTTTGGATTGGGTAGAAGATACGAATTTTGTTGCTTGGGAAGGAGACGGAATTTTAGGGCGTGCGGAAGCTGTGCGCCAATTGGCTGCACGTTACTGGCGATCGGTAGAACATCGTTCTTACTACAAAACACTGTATAAAAATGAAGAATTACGCGCCTTTCCCCGTCAAGACTTAGCCGCAACTACGGCTGGCGTAATCGTTCAAGCTGTCGGTCGTCTTTTGCGCGGAGGTGTTCCCTTTCACGCTTACTTTGTTGATTCTGCTTGGGCACCAAACTATGCCAAAGAGCAACAGCCCGATACACCACGTACCAGCTTGCTAGCCGCAATCATTGATTTGCTTTGTGATTATGTTGATGAAGATGTTATCAGTAAGGCTTTATACCAATCAATCGCAGATGCTTTGGTTGATATTGATGGCTTCAACTGGGAAATAGATCCAAGAGATAAAGAGAGAGTATGACTAGTAGAACTAAACCAGCAAATATTTTGCTACCCGCCCGCATGAGTTTGGTAACAGATGCCTTTGCTAACCTAGAGATTGCTGTACTGCCATTTCCTTTTGTTCAGGTGGTAGCAGACTTCCGCCGTGATATGGATCGAGTACTGTCTCGTGGTAATAAAAAAATAGAGGTTCCGCCACCATATCGACAGTTAAATAATGCTCTAGTTGCCTGTGCATCTACACTGACATACGGCTTTGAGTATGTTGGTTACGATCGAGAAAGTAACTCTTCCTTATATCAGGGGTTAGCTGTAGGAACTCCAGAGAACCCATTGAAAACCCCTACACTCCAGCAAATACATGAATTAGTGAGAATTTGGGCACAGGAGTGGACGAAGAAATATCGTGACAAAGGTAAACCGGATGAAGTGAATAGCGTGTGCGATCGCTTTCTCGAAAGAATGGCTATCATACCACCTGATTGGGATTGGCAACAGATTAAACCGGAAACACTTGTGCGCGATATCAACGCAGAGAGAGGATTGGGATTTCAAGCTATTCCTAGTCTTTTAGCAACAATGTTACATGGTAAAAAGTGCATTATTAACTCTGGAAAAAGACAACAGGAAATTCAATGGCGCAAAGTACAGGGAGGTGGTTCGGGTAAAGTTGGACTGTACTTAGTTAGTAAGCCGTTTAAAGCGAATTATACAGATAATGGCAAGGAAAGAGAAAAGCACGCGCTCTAGAACAACCAGAAAATATTCTGAATAATCTCGCAGGATTTGGTAATTTAGATAACTCAAATAACTGGGGTGACAAAGACGAATATTATCTAATTCATACTGAAGGCTATAAGTATGAGCATGAGAAACATAAACGAGGACATAGTATAAAAACGGGCTTTAATTTTTTGGAACGGGGGGATATTATTGCACGGGTACTGGAATTACTCAACGGCATTTTAGTACCAGATAATCCGATGCAATCTGACATTCCTGCACCATCTGGTATAAAAGCACCACTAGCAATGCGAGATTATGAATTTATTTCTAGACCTCGTAAAAAGCGCCAACCTTATCAGCAAATTGCTATTAATGGTATTTACCGAGCATTGCAGGGTAAAGCAATGCACATTTTTCTGATTTATCGAGAACAAGATACTTGTGAAGTAGTTTACCAACAATTACGTGATGTATTTCTTCTAAATGAAAATGAAGATTTTCCTCAAGATATAACAGTTTCAAAAATTTTGATTGATGATGCGACGCTTTTGCAGCCACTTAATACAGGTGGATTATTGCCGAAAGATCGTAATAAATTCGATGAGCAAATACGTAAGCAGCATCAAGTAAAGCGAGAAGCATGGCGAATTTTTCTCCAAAAAAAATTTAGACAGACCAACCATTGTTTTAATTGAAGCCGAAGGGTGGCGTAACGAACGTGGCGAAGATAATGAAGGCAAAATCTGGCCTCAGTTGCAAAATGAGTACCTGCTGGCAAAACGCAACGTTCTAGACTTCAGCCATGTTCCTGGTCATACTTGCGAGTACAGCCGTGAGAATAACCAATTAAAGAACTTATTAGCAGTAATTCGGATTCGCACTGGTAAAGAAACACCACAATACATCACTAATCGAGAAACTTGGAGCGAAGATTGTCCAACACGAGATTTACCACATCTCAGCGGTTTTTACGATGGGTCAGCACCAGAATTGCTACATTATTTCTCTGTGGGAAGGCTACCAAAAACACAAAAACTGCAAAATGAGATGCCAATACCCGAACTTTACAAACTCGGTTATCAAGACGATGAATACGGTGCTAACATCCCATTCAAACATCAACAAATGGTGGAAATTGTGCCGTTCTTTGTACGCTCAGATTTTCAAAAACAAGAAGCTTTAAAGGCGCTGTGTCGAGTACCTCACTATTTAAGATCCACACCTGCTTGGTCTATGGGAAATATCGTTTTGCCATACCCAATGCATTTAGGCAAGGAACTCATAGAAGACCATCTATGCATACTTAGTGTAAATTGACAAAGGAAAGTCCAAAAAATAAATTATTCCGGTTAAAGCGTTAACAGTCAACAGCAGCAATGAAATATTTTTTTACTTGGAAGTCCCAAATTTAACGTGAGGCATAATCAAAGGTATTTGTTATGCCTCAACAGATGAACTTTCTTAACACCAAGCGTCTCCTTTTCATCACAAGCCCCTTAACCGGAGGCGATATCAAACCTCCGTCACCAACCAAGCACGCAACACCTCTGCAACTGTCCATGCTTGGGCAATGCATCCGCGTGGAGTCATTGGGGCATCGCCATCAAAAATTTCGCTGAGACTGCCAATGCCATGTGCTATTAGATGATTAGCCATTGGTTGCAGAAATTGACGCGCCTGTTTAGGATTTTTGTAGACGCGTAGATGTGCTGTGACAAACGACCCTAACAACCAACCCCACACAGTCCCCTGATGGTAAGCACCATCGCGTTGATACTGGTTGCCACCGTATTTACTCTGGTATTGGGGATGATTGAAAGCGAGCGATCGCAATCCATGTGAAGTTAGTAGCATCTGTCCACAAATGTCTACCACTGCTTTTTGTTGGGCTGTTGTCAATGGGCTTTCTGGTAGGGAAACGGCAAAAATTTGGTTAGGGCGTACAGATGGATCATCTCCGTTGGGAGTATCCAACACATCGTAACAGTAGCCGGTTTGCTGATTCCAAAAGCGAGCAAATCTGATTTGGGCGCGGTCTGCCATCGCTTCATACTCTTGGTGGGGTTTGCCAATCAAACGAGCAAACTTAGCCATTGTTCGCAGGGAGTTATACCACAGGGCATTAACTTCTATTGGTTTGCCAATGCGGGGTGTTACTACCCAATCTCCAACTTTCGCATCCATCCAAGTCAGTTGCACGCCCTTTTCTCCTGCATACAGTAAACCATCGGTGGCATCGAGGTGGATGTTGTAGCGCGTACCGCGACAGTGCCAGTTGATGATATCCGCTAGCACGGGGAATAGTTCCATTAGTAAATCATTATCCTCAGTGGCGTTGTAATAAGCTCGAATGGCTTCAAAATACCAAAGAGTTGCATCGACTGTGTTGTATTCTGGTGTCTGGCCTGCATCCGGGAAACGATTGGGCAACATTCCCTGGTCTACGTGCCTAGCAAAGGTGCGAAGAATCGAACGTGCAATTTCTGGGCGGCCAGTGGCCAAGGTTAAACCAGGAAGGCTAATCATGGTATCACGTCCCCAGTCACTAAACCAGGGATAACCAGCAATGATAGTTTTGCCTTGGGGGTCTTCTGGTACTGAACGTTCAACGATAAACTGGTCAGCAGCCAAAACCAAATGATTCACCCAAGCAGGAGGATCGGCAGCATTCAAAGGTCGGTTAGATTTCCAAAGTCCAATTAATTTCTGTTCTAGGGTGTGGCGATGTTTGAGTGCTGCTTCGCCGTTCAACTCTGGTTGCTTGTGAGTGCTAGCAACAAAGGTGAGGGATTCTCCTAAATTGAGGGTAACTTCAAAGGTAGCGGCGTGGAGGTGGTCTTCTTTGTCGCTTAATCCTCGATAGCGTTCTACAGCTAAGTCAAAGTTATAGTACCAATTGTGGGCAGGGGAGGCGCTGGCGCGGTCAGTTAGTAGATATATAGGTACGGCATCAGGATAGGCACTGACACAAATTCCCTGTTCCACTTGTTCGATAGACATCTGCCAATCATTATAATTGTGGGTGTCGCTGTGGTAATCGCGGTAGTTAGCGATCGCCTTAAGCGTCAACTTCAGTGGTTGAGTGGCACGACGCAGAGTATATTGTACGTAAGTTGTATTCGCTGCCTGTTGCATCCAGATTCGTTTTTCTAACAATGCATCAGCAACAGCAAAACGCCACAGGGGAACTGTACCTTCTAAAGAAAAATGTTCGATATTTTGATAGCCGTGGGCATCAATGGTACCATCTACCCAACGATTGGTATATAGAGAATAAAAGCCATCGCCATACAAGACTGTTTCATCTAGCTTTGCTAACAGTAAAGTGCGACCCAGAGGCGGTTGCAAAGCTGCCACTAATAAACCGTGATAGCGGCGAGTTAATAAACCTGCCACGGTTCCAGAAGCATAACCCCCGATACCGTTAGTCACTAACCATTCCCGTAATGCTGCTATGTCCAGATTACCGCAGATTTCCCGCCCAAATTCCATACACATAACTCAACACTCTTGCTGGCGATCGATATTTGGATTATCAGTTATCGATCGCATAGTGTGGTGAAATGGACATTAAGAAATTATAAAAAAGTAATTGCCGAATCTCGAATATTCGCAGACATGAATTCAGAGTTGTATCTAAAAAAATAAATTGCTCGGCTTTAGGTTGTTGATTAGTTGATTGTTGACTGTTGACTGTTGATTGTTGACTGATACCAATTTTGCAGCCTTTGTGACAAAGGTATTTCAATAATTTCAAACAATACTTACTATACCAATTTAGTCTCAGAACTTCTTATCTCTATCTCCCTTGTCCTCCTTGTCCCCTTGTCCCTCTTCTCCATTCTCCCATACTCGTCCCTTTTCCAAGACGATCGCTGATTTTGCTTGTTAAACTTTAAGTTATCAATATAGCACTCCCAAATAATTTATGAAATCTTACATGTTAGGGTTATTGATTGTTAACAGTCAACAGTCAACACCTATATGTTCACAACTGAAATAGGATTGCTATATAAGCATAATTAAGTATTTTACAAAACTATTTTCCAGTTATCAGTTAGTAAAATTGCAATTAATGAACGAACAATTGAAAGTGATACGAGTTGCTTGGTGCAGTCCAACTGATTTGCCCAAACCCCAAAATTTATCTCTCAATTTGGAGTGGGTTCAAGTTGATAGTCCCGCTTTATTTGAGAAACATTTTAATGCTGTTGTACTTGATATTAGGAATTTTGATAATTTGGAGCAAGTCAAGTTTATATACACTAATGTTGGTTTGCCAACAGTAATTTTGATAGACACTATAGAGCAAGAATCCACTGCTCTTTCTTGGTTGGATGCAGGGGATGAAACCTGTAAACGGGATGCCATTGATTGGCAAATCGGTTTGCGTTTGCAACGGAGTTTATGGCATAGCAAGCAAAAGCATTCTTTTAATCTTGATAAATTAACGGGGACTGCTAATTTTCGTAAGTTTAATGATTATGCCATCGAGCTTTTAACATCCAACGAAGATGTAGAGTCTGTATGTTTGATTTACCTTGATATTGACCGTTTTAAGTTTATTAACGATAGTCACGGTCATATTGCGGGGGATCAGATTTTGCAGGAGGTCGGGCAGATTTTACAAAAGTACTCTCTAGGAGCAGGAATTGTCGCTCGGACGGGGGGTGATAAATTTGCTATTTGTATGCGTGGTAATACTGAGCAGGGAAAAGCTTTTGCAGAATTTCTCAGAACTCAAATCGAAACTTATGAATTCAGACTTAAGGAAAAGTCTTCAGTTCATATCACAGCTTCCTTGGGAGTGGTACCCATGACTGGACATTCATCTCTTGAACAACTGTGGCAAGAAATCAATCAATGCGTCTATGCTGCTAAACAGAAGGGACGCAACCAAGTTGTCACTGCTGAGGAATTTGATGCTATTGCAGACGCTTCTGGACAAGATAAGCTAATTACTGATTTTGAGCATCGAATTCGCGTCACTGCTGAACGGATGATTAATGAGATGGTGCTTAAGGCTAGTCGTTTAGCGAAGAAATACAGAGCAGAAGCTGAACACGATGGCTTGACTGAGATTTTCAATCGCCGCTATCTCGACAGATTACTATTGCGGGAAATAGAAAAGTCTCACAAGTATCAGCAACCATTAACAGTAATACTCTTAGATCTAGATTATTTTGGTGAAGTCAATCGAACCTACGGCTTTCCCACTGGAGATAAAGCACTGAAAACTGCTGCTCATGTATTTAAAAGTAACGTTAGAGGAGTGGATTGGGTGACACGTTACGGTGGCGAAGAATTTTGTATAGTCATGTCCGATACCGATTTGAACACAGGCTATCAAATAGCCGAACGAATTCGTCTAGCTCTGAGCCAGGAAATCCTTACAGCTTACAATGGCGAACAGTTTCGACTGACTGCTAGCATTGGAATTGTGCAACTGATACCAGAAGATAATCCTATTTCTTTGTTGCAGCGTGCTAGTGACAAAGTTCGAGAGGCAAAGAAAAACGGACGCAATCAAACTTGCTTGTGATTGCTACAGTACAATTTAGGGATTAATTGCCGAATTAGCCATTTTCACTAAAGAAGCGCGATCGCCAGCTTTCAATCCCACAGTATATTGCACGCCCTGTTGTCGCCAAGTCAAGGTAGCATCCGAACAATTAGCACCACAACTAAAATCTACAAAATAGCCAGTAATACCTTTAGCTAAAGATACACGTTTACCAGTAAGGCGGGGCGTTTTCTGGGTTACCGCTTCAGCAGACAGCACACCCAAACGGCAAGCATTTCCACCATTACAATCAGGACTAAAACCCAGTAAAATATCGTACTTCTTTTGGCTAGCAGTTTCTATAATCGCGTAAATCGGGTATTCCCCATCCGACTCTGGAATAAACTTCGGTAATAATATCTTGATTTGAGTTTTTTGCTTTAATTTAGGCAAAATCGGTCTAAAAACTGGATGTGATTGGATTTTAGTTTGTCCTTGTGCTATTAGTTGAGCCTGATGCTTAACACTAGCTACTGCTGACTTGGGAAAACTGCTAGGACTAACTAATAAAAACACAGCACATACAGTACCAATTTGTTTAAAGCCTAAAATCATAGTTTCAAACCTTTTTAATCTTAAACACTTATTTGTAATACCCATTTTCTGTATCAAATTACGCATTTTATAAATATAAGAGTACAAAAACTGGGAATAATGATATCAATTTGTTGACTGTTGACTGTTGACTAACGCATTAAGTTATTGTCCTTGTCTCCCTTGTCTCTCCCATCTCCCCCATCTCCCCCATCTCCCCCATCTCCCCCTCTCCCCACCTCCCTACAGCAAAAATTACGTTTTAGAACGCAAAATGTGATTACAGATTGGGATTTAAAAATCTGATAAATTTTTGATTTTATAGATGAAAATAGATAAAAGGTCACTTGACCTATAACTTTTAATCGGATAGCCTTAGCGTTCAGAAACATTTTATTGGGAAACCGATGAACAGAAAACTAATACTGAATTTGCTTTCTACTTCCACAATTTTTGCCTCGCTGATGTCCACCCTGGGAATATTTCATCCTGCCCATGCTAGTATCACTCAGCGATTAATGCACACCCAAGACGGCCGCACCTGCATCACTAACCCACATGGCGGTAAAGATTTTATATGCATTCGAGATTCTGAGAGAAAGCAACCTTACACCTCTAAACAACGTTCCACCACTGTTGTCACATCAGTATCAGATGAGAATATTGCGATGCTGGACTTTACTGAAGAGGAAAGCGAAGCTGCAATTAAATTATTTGCCTGTGACTGTCCATATTGCATAAATTCTCTGCGTCAGTTGCGTGGCACTGGCAACTTGGTGTACTAGAGTTGAAAAGTCTTGATGGCGATCGCAATAACTTCTATTCAACTGTTAACAACATCCTGATAGTCTACAAAACTGTACCAATTTTGGATTTTAAAGTTTGGATGTTGGCTCGAAAGTCTCAATTACAAAGCCATTCCCAGAATTCCAAACAATACCACCGATCCTAAATTTGGTAAAAAGTATACAAACCAAAAAAGCATTTTTAATTAAAGCAAGGGACTGGGGACTGAGTGAAAAGTCTTTTGATGTCTAAGTTTTTTCGTATGTTAATGTCCTAACCGCCTTGACTGTTGCTATGTAACCAAAGAATGAAGACGCGGGGACTAGTATATACGATGCAGAGATTCATTTCTCACCGTTACTATGTCCCTGCATCCCCGTGTCCCCCTCGTGTCCGCTTCATTCAACCACTTCATTCACAGGGAATCTATCAATCAGCTGCATTGCCCGATAAGCATTACGCTGGAAAGAATCTGGTAAGTGGGGAACATGGGGTATCTGCGATAATAAATCCAATGTCCGCCGTAAAATTCTCACTACGTCACCTTCGTCCAAACTGGTGTTATTGCACAGTTCTGTCCACTCCATACCCAGCGCCCACTGTTCCACTAAGGCAATTAACTCAAACTCCAGCCATATAGGTAAAGCTACGTTATAGCGACGTTGTAATTGGAACATCTGCCGACGAATTCCCCGTAACTTTCCTAAGGCTTCTGTGACTTCATTACTGAGGTCAAAGTTAACCTTACTATCTGGACGTGGAGTTTCTGTCACCAAAGCGGCCGCCGCTGCTGCTAAATGGTGCGGATCTAAGTTGTCCAGTTCGCGGCTAGCGAATACTAAACCCAGCCACAATTCATTTTCACCACGAATGGCAGCAGCAATTTGCCCTAGTTGTGTGGGTAATAGGTTATCTAATGCACCAAAGTGTTGCAGAATAGCAATTAAATTGAGAAATTCTTCCCAATGACGTTGTGACTGTTGCTCCACTACCGCTTGCAACTCTTCGAGTTCAGCTTCTAGTTCAACATACCGGGCCCTGCGTTTGAAAATAGTTCCGACATTGCCTGATTGATGTATGGGATGAGCTTCTATTTGCTCTTGGATAGCGGTAACACGACTGAGTTGTTCGGCAACCTCTGGTGCCATATACAAAGACTCTATGGGATTGGGAATTCGAGTGGCGATGGCAAATGTTTCGGCATCGCCAAGAGTTGACTGCCCCGGTTTCAATGACATTTCTGTTGGTGGTAGTACTTCAGGTGGTACTTCAACTCGCGGCAGTTCGGCATACAAATCCACTACATCTGCTGTAGTTGCCACATACCAACGGTTATCGTATCCCAAGCATACCAAGTAAGGAGTGTCGCCAGAACCAGGGGTTTTTCCCACTAACACTGCGGTTACGGGTGAAGATACTGGGATATTTTTACCTTTGAGACTCAACAGAGTTCCCGACACTGCAAAGCCCAACATCATCGCCAATTGTTCTTGCCTATCTGAGAGGGCTTGTTCTTGTAGAGTTTTCAATATCTGGCGTTCTACCTTCAAGCGTTGCCGCAATTTCTCATAAACAGCCAGTTCATTTTCATCAACGGCGGCGATTTGCTCTTGTAATTGGGCTAATTGCGCTTGCAGTTCGGTTATTTCATCGTATTCTGGCCTTAAATGCAAAGTCGCCATATACTGCCCAAAACTGCGTTCTATCAGTTCCCTAGCTTCCTCTAAGGTATGAGTTTGCAGCAAGTTGAGTACCATACCGTAACTCGGCGTAAACTGGCTGACTAGAGGATCTGGCTTGGATGTGGCCAAATAGGCAGCTTCTTTAGCTCCTTCAAAGGGAGTTTGCACTGTCACCACATGACCTTGTTTATCCATTCCCCGGCGGCCTGCTCGTCCCGCCATTTGCAGAAATTCGGAAGCGTTTAGCAGGCGGTGTCCAGTGTCAGTACGCTTGGAAAGGGTGGAAATTACCGTTGTCCGGGCGGGCATATTAATTCCGGCTGCCAATGTCTCAGTGGCGAATACCACTTTAATCAGCCCTTGCTGAAATAATTCTTCCACCAATGCTTTCCATGCAGGTAAAATCCCGGCGTGGTGGGCAGCGATTCCTCTGTACAGGGGAGCAATTTGTCCGGAACGTCCGGCTTCGGGATTGCGGTTTAAAAACTCATCAATTTGTTCCCGTAAAATTTGCGACTCTTCATTATTTACCAGCCATAAATCCCCCACTTCTGCCACTGCTTTATCACATCCCCGACGGCTGAAGATAAAGTAAATGGCTGGTAGCATATCCCTTTGCTGCAAGTGGCTCAGGGTATAAATAATTCCGGGGGCCTCTGGTCTACCAGCTTTCCCCCGATCGCCTTGTCTTCTTTTACCGCGATTAGCCAGACGGGGGTTAATTTTGGTTTTGCTATCATTCAACAGCGGAAACAAGCCTTTGGCATTACAAAAATGAAATTCCAAAGGTACTGGGCGAAAATCCGAGTAAATCAGGTCTGTTGGCCCGTGGACGCGATTGAGCCAATCGGTGAGTTGATCGCTATTGGCTACAGTTGCCGAAAGGGCTACTAATTGGACTTCGTGGGGACAGTAGATGATTGATTCTTCCCAAACGGTACCGCGTTGGCGATCGTTCATGTAGTGGCATTCATCTAACACCACCGCCTCAACGTCCACTAACGAAATGCCCACTTGCCCAATGGGTGTACCATAAAGCATATTGCGGAAAATTTCTGTGGTCATCACCAAAATTGGTGCATCCCTGTTAATGGAAGCATCTCCTGTTAACAGTCCCACCAAATCCAACCCGAATTTTTCTCGAAAATCACGTAATTTTTGATTCGACAACGCCTTCAGGGGAGTAGTGTAGAACACACGTTTTCCTCGCGACAGGGCGCGATAAATGGCATATTCCCCTACTAATGTTTTGCCCGAACCTGTAGGCGCACATACAACTACGGAACGTCCAGCGTTGAGGGATGCGATGGCATCCTTTTGGAACCGATCCAGTTCAAAGGGAAATATCGACCTCAGGTCAAGTTCAGGAGAAGGCGCGGGATAATTCACTCAATCACATTTGCAACCAGACTGTTTACTATACTAACGGGTCTTTTGTCAACTTTGTTAGGAATTGGGCATTGGGCATTGGGCATTGGGCATGGGGCATTGGCAGTGGGGAGGTTGAGAAGCTTTTTGATAATCTCCTCACACTACCTCTTCTCTGTCATCCTATGCCCTATCCCCCATGCCCCATGCCCCATTTTTCATTTTCCCAGCTCTTGCGATCGCTCTGTGGCAGCTTTTACTGCTTCAATTAAAGCAGAGCGAAATCCTGCCTTTTCTAATTGGGCAATCCCGGCGATTGTTGTACCACCAGGACTAGTAACGCGATCTTTGAGTTCTGCTGGGTGCATTTTGGTTTCCTGCAACAGTTTTGCTGTTCCCAGTACTGTTTGCAAGGCTAGTTGATTGGCAATGATTCTGGGTAAACCTGCGGCTACTCCACCATCAGCAAGTGCTTCTATCAATAGCGCCACATAAGCCGGGCCGCTACCAGATAACCCTGTAACTGCGTCCATCAGCACTTCTGAAACTTCTACAACTTCGCCCACAGATCCAAAAACTTGATGTGCTATTTGGTGATGCTTCTGGTTGGTATATGCACCCAAACAAACTGCTGTAACTCCTGCTCCCACTGTTGCTGGAGTGTTGGGCATTGCTCTAATTACTGGTAGTTGCACAAATGCAGCTTCTAACTGACTTAAAGTTACACCCGCTAAGATGGAAATAATCAATGGTGGGTGTTCTATTTTCAGAATATCAATATCAGCTAACTCTTGAGCAATGGTACTAAAAACCTGGGGTTTCACTGCCAAAAACACTACTTCTTTGGCTTCCGTGAAAACCTGGCTACTATCAGTTGCAACGGCAACATTGTAGCGCTGTTTTAAAAATTCCTGGCGTGAGGGTAGCGGTTCGCTAACTATGACTTCTGAGGATTTATAAATTCCAAGGGCAATAAGGCGGGATAACAGCGATTCTCCCATTACCCCACCACCAATTAAGCCAAATTTAATAGTCATTAGTCATTGGTCATTAGTCATTTGTCATCGGTCATTTGTCATTCGTCATTGTTTATTCCTAACAAACAAAGGACAAAGCGCAAAGTTTGGGTGGAGAATTTCTACCATCAAATGCTACTTGCTTTTAGCCAGGAGACCCGTCCAAGGCAGTAGTTTCACTTTCAATAAGAGGACAAAAGACTAATTTAATTTTATTGTGCCATCCGGTTAGGTTCGTTACCCCAACTTTGATTTGAAGGTGAAGAACCTGCGGGGCGAGAAGGACGGACTGGTGGTTGTGGTACTTCATGAAGAACGCCACCTTGGGTACTAACTTGTACGCAGCTTGGTGTAAACAAAAAGATGCTCTCACCGATGCGTTCTTGATGTCCATCTAAAGCGTAAGTGCCACCTGCGACAAAATCCACTGCTCGCTGAGCTTGGTCTGGATCCATAATTGTCAGGTTCAACACCACTGACTTGCGTTCTCGCAGCGCTTGAATTGCCTGAGGCATTTCTTCAAAGGTGCGTGGTTCGAGTACTAAAACTTCCGAAATTCCGTTAATTGCTCCTGGCATACCAATCACATTCCCCATTGGCTTTGACCCTGCTGCTGCTATCTCTTCTCCCATTGTAGGCACTGGTTCCCGCCAACGTCTATTTTGAGTTGCTGGGGTTTCTTGTGGTACTGGTTGGGGATTTTCTTGTTGATAGAGATTTTGGTAGTTATTCTCTGTATCTGGTTCTTCTTCGTAATACTCGTATTCCACTTGCTCATTTAGGCCTACAAAGTCCCTGAGTTTGGAAAAAATGTTGTTCATTGTGTACTCTCCTGGTGCGAATAGCCGGTATTGACTTGGCTTAAATGGTTAATTCAGCCATCTGCGTAGGCGTAGCCCGCCGTAGGCATCGCTACATGGTCGGATACTTCAGCAAATATATTGCTATTTGTAGCCTATACTACGGGCTTTGGCGATGAACGGACACTTTTAGCAAGGCCTGTACATCGCCTAAACATAATAATGAGTCAAGATTATATCCTAAGGTTTGTCCAAAGGAAAGTTCTTTTACCCGAATTTTACTTGGCGATTGCTCTTGTCAATACTATATCCTTTGTTTCTAATTGCACCAGTCTGTTACAAAATTGTTGTCATCAAATCCCGACCTTCAATTAATACTTAACCACAAGCGTGGCACTAGTATGCTATGGGCGATGGCCAAATAAGATGGTTCCCAATCGTACCATCGTTGTCCCTGCTTGCACTGCCAGTTCGTAGTCGCCTGACATACCCATAGACAACTGCTGCATTTTAATATGCGACCAGTCTTGCTCTTGGATTTCTTTTGCCAATTGGCGACATCGCTCAAACACACTTAGAATTTCGGCATCAGCCAATCCTATGGGTGGAATTGTCATTAAACCTTGAATTTGTAAAGTTTTACATTGATTTAGAGCAGGTAAATCAGACAAAAGTTCTGGTACACTCCAACCCGACTTGTAAGGATCGGGAAGAATTTTCACTTGCAAGCAAACTTGGGGAGTCACTCCTAGTTGTTGCGCCAATTGTTCTAAGCGCACTGCCAGCTTTAAATTATCTACGGAGTGAATCCATTGAAATTGTTCAATGGCTTTTTTGGCTTTATTGCTTTGCAAATGTCCAATAAAGTGCCAAGTAATATCCGATAAGTCTTGCAACTGGGCTTGTTTAATGGAAGCTTCTTGGATGCGGCTTTCCCCAAAATCACGAATTCCTGCCGCATAGGCACAGCGAATCGCCTCAGTAGAAACTTGCTTGCTGACAGCAATCAATCTGACTGAAGTTGGTAGCGAGGAACGAATAGAAACAATACGTTCGTAAATCGAACTGTTCATTGGAAGGTGCGTTGGAAAACACTCTGAAGCTGATCGTACTCCTGAGATTGCCCAGTGCGACGCAGGGTGCGTAAGCGATTTTCCAACATCATTCTAGCTTCAGTGCGTCCGATAGGCTGGAACTTAACACCTTTAATGTCATTTGCCACCAAAAAAAATAAACGCTGGGCATAAAGTGTGGTGAATAGATCTTGGTTTTCATCAACCATACAGATCTTGTAAAGTAAACCCCAAGTTGGATGATTTATGTAAGTTTCTGCGTTTTCTGGATTCATTGAATAGTCAAGGTGGGAAATATGTTAAGTGCTTTCGCAGTTCATTCCAAACATTCAGACGATAATACCAACATTCGTCAGAATATTTTCTAAAATGCGAAAATATGGTTTTGAAGACCTTGATCTAGTTTTTAATCGGCTTTTTAAGCAAGCGGTAGTGAGGCGGAAGTTGTTAAAAGCTTGGCCTAGTAAGGGAAAACACCCGATAAACTTCCCGACAGTTCCTTAGCCAACTTTCTAACTTCTTTCCATACTGCCACAACTGTCGCCCAATGGAACAAAATAACTCATCTCAATGGAATATTGGGGATGGGGCATGGGGCATTGGGCATGGGAAGACAAGGCAGACAAGGAGAGAAGTCACCAGCGTCGGCTTGGGGCGTACACCGAAGGGGTTACCGCAGGCATCAGAACTTCGGGGAGACACCATTCCCAATGCCCAATGCCCCACGCCCAATGCCCAATGCCCAATGCCCAATGCCCAATGCCCAATGCCCAATGCCCAATGCCCAATGCCCAATGCCCAATGCCCCATTTTTTATTGATTATTCAGCATTTTCAGTGCTGCTAGTTGTGCTTGAGCTTTGTGCAGAGATTCATACCATTCTTTTTCAGGATCGCTGTCTGCAACAATTCCGGCACCTACTTGTCCCCAAACAATGTTGAGTGGGGGATGGGGAGATGTAGCTTTAGCTTCTCTTTGGGAGACGCTAGCGCCAACCCGCAGGGTGGGAGATGAGGAAGTAATTTCTTCGCGTACTCCCCTGACCACGCCACCTTGATTCATGGGTGCTAGTAGCAGGGTGCGGATTAAGATATTTAAGTCTAAATTACCACGCCAATCTAAATAGCCACAGGAACCGTAGAATAAGCTGCGCCGCACTGGTTCTAGTTCTTCGATAATTTCCATGCAGCGGATTTTGGGACAGCCTGTAATTGTGCCACCTGGGAAGGTAGCGCGAATTAAATCAATGGTGGTGCGATCGCTTTTTAAAGTACCTTGGATGTTGCTCACGAGGTGCATTACATGGCTATATCGCTCAATTGTCAGCAATTCGTCTACAACAACACTTCCCCATTCACAGACTCGCCCTAAATCGTTGCGTTCCAAGTCCACAAGCATGATGTGTTCTGCACGTTCTTTGCTGTTGCTAAGTAAATCTTGTGCCAGTTGCATATCTTGTTCTGGAGTTATACCACGCGATCGCGTGCCGGCGATGGGTCTGGTTTGTGCTTGTCGATTTTGCAACAATACCAACCGTTCCGGGGAACAACTCATTACTTCTCCCCAAGGCGTTTGCCAATAGCTGGCAAAAGGTGAAGGATTGATTTTTTGTAAGGCTTGGTAAATTTCCCACCCAGAAGCGGCTGTGGATGCTTGAAACCGTAAAGAAAGATTTGTCTGAAAAATATCTCCAGCTTGAATATATTTTTTCGCCTGATTGACAGAGGTTTCATAATCTGCTTGGCATGTCAAGAAAAGAGGCGGCAAAGCAGAAAGCAGGGAGCAGGGGGGAGGATTTTCTCCTTTGTTCGCTACCCCCTGCCCGTTTACCTCTTTGTCCAAGTTTTTCTGTAACTCATCGAGTCCATTGGGATGGCTGGCGGCTAACCAAAGAATTTGTTGGGCGTGGTCTAAAACTGCAAAACAATCTGGTTCATACCAAAAAGCTACGGGAAATGGTAGGGGATCAATTTTATTAGTCGGTAGCTGTTCAATTTCCCATGCGACATCGTAGCCTAGCCAACCCAACCAACCACCGTTAAAAGGAAGGTGGGATGGGGCATTGGGCACTTGTACTGAGCGTAGTCGTTGGCGCAGCCTCTCGCAGAGAAGTATTGGGCATTGGGCATTGGGCAGAAGAGGGGGAGGGGAAAAATTCATCTCCCCTGCTCCCTCATCACCTTGCTGCAACAATTTTTCTAGGAGGGGGAAAACTTCCCCTAGTGCTGGCGTCCACATTTGGGGAACACCATCGATTACACGGGGAGCGCCTGCACAGATAGAATATCGACTGAGTTGGGGATGTTCGATGGGGGTTGGGTAAGGACTTTCCAGTAAGGTAGCAATTCCTGTGGTGGTGCTGGAGCGAAACAAGGCAGCAAAAACTTCGGAACCTGTGCGCTTTTCTAAGGGTAGCGATCGCCAATACCAAGCCTTGGTCATACTATAATTAGAAGCTTTCTATTTTCAAGGGTGGCAAATTAGACTTTAGTTCCTACAGCTAGCCGTATTCCCCAGAATAAGATTAAAGTTGCAATAGCAACCCAGTCAAGAGCTTTTAATCGTAAGTCGTGCCACTGGACTCGATGCTCATTGGGACTGGTAAAACCCCGCACCATCATTGCATTGGCCATTTGTTCGGCTCGTAGGAGAAGATTATCTAACAATCTCTCTGCCACTGTCATCCAAACCTTAAATGCTCCTTTTAATCCCAGCTTTTTCCAGTTGATTGCCCTTGTCATTACAGAACGAAATAAGTTTTGGACTTCTTCTAAAACTAAAGGTATAAAGCGCAAAGATAAAGTTAAAGTTAAAGTAATTTCTGTAACAGGCAACTTCAAACGCCGTAGGGGTTGCATTAAGCTTTCTATACCAGATGTGATTTCTTCTGGTGCGGTTGTCAGTAGATACAGATTGGTGCTGTAAATCACAGTAAATATAATCGAACTCAGACTAATTCCCAAATCCAAAGAACGGCGAGTCACTCTGACTGGGCCTTTATGAAATAGTACGTAGCTGTATTTTTGCCCATTACTTGTTTCTTCTGGAGCTACATTATTGGAATTTGCTGGCTGAGTTAATATTTGTTCATTTGCTGGTAGGCGTGGCTGATAATTTATACCCATTGCATCTGGACTGATGGCTGCGATCGCTAAAACGAAAAATGATAGCATCAACAGCCAACCCATTTGTTGCCGCCATACTCGTCGGGGAATTTTTGCAAATAAGGTCGTAATAATCAACATTACCACCAACAGCACCCGCCAAAAGTTGTTGGCTAAGACATAGCTGGTTAAAAAACTCATCAACCAGGCAAACTTGACTCGCGGATCGATTTTATGCAACCAAGTTTGGGGTTGTTCTAAATAAAGTCCAAGTGGTAGCGATCGCAGTAAATCCATGTTTTGATTTTAGATTTTAGATTTTGGATTTTGGATTATGACGGTGGTTGTGATTCTCTAATGTTTTGGACTTTAACCTAATTTGCCCGAATCTAAAATCAAAAATCAAAAATCCAAAATTCTAGACGCGTGTTGCTCGATTAACACTACCACTTTCAACATCACGAACTTTTTTACTCCGCCAGAGTAAACGAATGGGGCTACCTTTAAATCCTAGCTGTTGCCTGAATTGTCGCTCAATGTAACGACGATAGTTGTCGTTAAAGCGTTTGGCGTCGTTGACAAATAAGGCGATGGTTGGCGGTTGGGTACTCACTTGTGTACCATAATAAATTTTGCCCTGACGGCCACTGCGCGATGCTGGTGGTGAATGCCAACTCACCGCATCTGTTAAAACTTCATTAATCACTGATGTGCTAACGCGGCGTTTGTGTGATTCCGCCGCTATGTTCGCTATGTCTAAAATCTTTTCTATCCGTTGTCCTGTTAAAGCACTAACAAAGATTGTTTCCGCCCATTCAGTGAAATGTAACCGTGCTTGCAGACTTTTTTCGTAGTCGTAGATTGTGTAAGAGTCTTTTTCCACAACATCCCACTTATTAACTACGATGATGCAAGCTCTACCTTCGTCAATAATCCGCCCAGCTAATTTTTGGTCTTGCTCTGTAACTCCATCCACAGCATCTAGTACTAATAAAACCACGTCAGCGCGGCGAATTGCTTTAAAAGCACGGTTTATGCTAAAAAATTCTGTGCCGTATTCTATTTGTTTCTTTTTGCGAATGCCGGCGGTGTCAATCAAGCGATAGGTTTGCCCGTTTCGTTCCACAACAGTATCAATGGCATCGCGGGTTGTACCGGAAATGGGGCTGACAATTGCTCTTTCTTCACCAACAAAAGCATTGAGTAAACTAGATTTACCGACGTTTGGGCGTCCGACAATTGCAATTTTGATTTCGTTATTTTCTGGGATTTCTCCCACAACAGGAATGTGATTAATTAACTCATCGAGTAACTCTCCAGTGCCACTTCCATGAATGGCTGAGATGGGATAAGGTTCTCCCAATCCCAATTCCCAGAATTCAGCCGCTTGGATTAAGCCTTGTTCTGGAGATTCGCATTTATTGACAGCTAGTAGCACTGGTACGGGTTGTTGGCGCAACCAAGTAGCGATTTCTTGGTCTGCGGATGTGGGGCCTGTTTGACCATCGACTACAAAAATAGCAGCACTGGCTTCTCTGAGTGCTGTCATTGCCTGTTGGCGAATCAGGGGTAAAAATTCCGTATCATCATTAAAAACTAAACCGCCGGTGTCTACCACCAAAAACTCACGATCGCGCCAGTAAGCATCCATGTAAGTGCGATCGCGTGTCACCCCTGGTTCATCATGGACAATCGCCGTTTGTTCCCCAGCGAGACGATTAACCAGGGTAGATTTGCCCACATTTGGGCGTCCGATAATAGCAACAATTGGCAGTCCCATAAAACCAGGGTAAGTGAGAAATGTAGTATATCACATAGTTTCATTATATTGAGCTAGAGGGGCAAGGTTAAAGGGAAAAGGGAAAAGGTTAAAGGGAAAAGGAATCAATTTACTCTTTCCCCTTTTCCCCTTACCCCTTTCCCTTTTCCCATACCCTATGCCCTATTTAGCTGGGCAGGGGAAAAGGTTAAAGGTTAAAGGGAAAAGGAATCAATTTACTCTTTGCCCTTTTCCCCTTACCCCTTTCCCTTTTCCCATGCCCTATACCCCATGCCCCATGCCCCATGCCCTATTTAGCTAGTTAAAAAATAAAAAAAGGTAGGTGACCCTACCTCGAACCCAAAAAAAGCATTTTGTAACCAAATACCAGATCAAATATCACACAGCTTTTTGACAAATCCATTGCAATGCTATGACGAAGATGTGACACTTAATTTTCAGTGGATTTTGCAATTAATCCAAGTTGCAACCCAGGCGGATAAGTACCTTCTTGTTTGGTACGCTTAATTTCGGCATCTGCAATCCGCAAATTTAATTTTTGTGCTAATGCCCTGACAATATCTCCCCGGTCAATGATTCCAGCTACCGCACCAGCGGGAGAAAGGACGGTAATCCAAGGTAATTGCTGATTTTCTAGTTTGTTAATTACTTCAACTAAAGATGTAGACTCGCTAACATGGGGTATTTCTGTCAAAGGACGGGCGATGTTGTGTACAGTTTGGGTTTCCCATTGACTTCTTTCAATTAAACGCAAATCGTCAATGGAAACTAAACCCCGATAACGTCCATCAGAAGCAGCAAAATAAACTTGTAAAGGAGCTGTTTCCAATAGGTATAAATCGGCAAAGGAACGCAATGTCTGGTCAGCATCAACTACTCGATAGTCGCGGGTCATGGCATCGGCGGCCACGACCTTCAATAAGCTTTCTTGCAATGTGGTGACGTTGTCATAACTGTTAGCGTTGCGGACAGCAAACCAGCCCAACAGCGCAACCCATAAACCAAGTACTAATTCTCTGGTGAAGAAATCTATAACAAATCCAAAGGCGATGGCAGTGTAACCCAAAATTTGCCCGGTTCTTGCAGCCCAGTGTACGGCTTGGAAACGATTACCTGTTATTTGCCATAGTGCTGCTTTTAACACTTGTCCTCCATCTAGAGGTAAACCGGGAATCATGTTAAATAGTGCCAGCACTAGGTTAATTCTTGCCAAATCTCCCACCATCATGCTGGCTGCACTGGTATCAGGTAAAACAGTAGCTACTAAACGTAGTAAAAAAAATAGTATGACACTCACCGCAGGGCCAGCGATCGCTACTTGAAAGGCTTGTGCTGGAGTTTTAGATTCTTCTTCAATGGCAGCGATGCCACCAAACAAAAACAGAGTAATAGAGTTAACTTTAATCCCTTGCGATCGCGCTACTAAGCTGTGACCCAACTCATGTAACAACACCGAAGCAAATAGCAGCAGTGCCATCACGATTCCTGCACTCCAAGCTATGACATTCCCCAATTCTTGGTAAGCCACCCCAAAGTTCAGAGTTGCCAACCCTAAAATTACAAACCACAGCGGGTCTAAAAACAGAGGAATTCCAAATAAAGACCCTATTTTCCAATTTGTTTGCATTACATTGTCCTAAAACTAGATATTTTCAATAGCTCCTACACCGCGATTTTTCGTAAATTTTGGTAAGTATATCTTCCTGGGCATTATTCACGTTGATGCTCAGTTATCAAAAGCTCTAATTTCTAGAATAGACAATTAATGCCTGTCAGCAAAAGTGGGGAGTGGGTAGTGGAAAGATGAGGGAGACAAGGGAAGAAAGACAAGGAGAGAAGTCACCACCCCAAGCTTCCGGCGATAGCGCAGCTTTAGCAAGCTTGCGAGGGTTGGCTTATCTTCTTTAAGAAACGCCAAGAGCGAACGACGAACAGAACTTAACAAAGACAAGGTAGCAATCTTTCTCTTTGAAGTTCTGATGGTCGGAAACCTCCGCTCAGACTTCTCTCCTTGTCTACCCCCTCTCCCTTGTCTCCTCATTCCCCCCTCTCCCTCATCTCCTCACCTCACTACTCCCACCACAACGGAGCTTGGTCAATGCAAAGTTACAAGCAAGGCTTGTGTAATTTCAAACCTACAGACGGCCGATGTTAGTAAGTCCTAAAACAATGCCAATGCCGATTACATGACCAAAAGCCATTGCACCAATGAATGTTGGAATACTAACCGGCAAAATAGGTAACTTGGGGCCTACTAAGGGTTTTTCAATCCTAGTACTGAGCAAAAGAACTAGTAGGCTACTAACGCTGATGATGATTCCTACTGTGGGAGTCCAGACGGGTGTTGGAGGAACAGATGCTGCGGCTGCTAATAAAGTAGACGAAATCAAGCTTTTGTCTCCTAAATAGAAAGTTAATGTAGACCTACAAGATTATAAAGTTAGCAGGCGCAAAAGTTTTTGAGATAGTTTAGACTTTTCTGATGATTATTTGAAATTTGTGAAATTTTGATGCGCGTTAAGATTTGCGGTATTACTCAACCGGAGCAGTCCATAGCGATCGCCTCTCTTGGCGCAACTGCACTAGGATTTATTTGTGTGCCTAGTTCGCCTCGCTATGTTACTACGTCCCAAATTCAAGCAGCAGTGGCACAATTACCAGAAAATATAGATAAGATTGGTGTTTTTGCCAACGCCAGCATTGACGCAATCAAGCAAATAGTTATAGATTCTGGCTTAACTGGAGTTCAGTTACATGGTGATGAATCGCCAGAATTTTGTGACCAATTACGCCAAGCTTTGTCTAATATCGAAATCCTAAAAGCATTCAGAATTCGCACTCCCGAACAGCTTCAGACAACAGCTAATTACACAAATTACGTAGACACTTTATTATTCGATGCTTACCATCCCCAACAACTAGGTGGTACAGGCAAAACCTTAGATTGGAAAATGTTACAGCAATATAGTTCCAATCGCCCTTGGTTTTTAGCTGGGGGACTAACTACAGATAATATTATCCAAGCTTTGAGTCAGGTAAATCCCAGCGGCATTGACTTATCTAGTGGACTAGAACGCGCACCTGGAGATAAGGATTTAGCTAAGGTAGCACTTTTATTTGAGCGCTTAGGGAGATGGGGAGATGGGGAGGTGGGGAGATGGGGAGATGGGGAGTAGGGGTGCAGGGGAGAGTTGTTGTACAATTTTTTTCTCCTCTGCCCATCTGCCCCTTTGCCCCTGGAGCCTCTTGTGCCCAATGCCCAATGCCCCATTCCCTAAATAAACGTTGCTTGGTGGCGAATCAAGTTAAAGAGTTCTTCGCGGGTTTTGTGTTCTTCTTGAAATACACCAACCATTGCACTAGTCACAGTCCAAGAACCGGGTTTTTGGACTCCTCGCATCACCATGCACATATGGGTGGCTTCCATAACAACGGCGACGCCTTGGGGTTCGAGAATGGTCTGAATTGCTTCGGCGATTTGGCGGGTTAGTCTTTCCTGAACTTGCAAGCGACGGGAATACATTTCCACTATCCGTGCTAGCTTACTCAGTCCCACAACTTTTTGATTGGGAATATAAGCAACGTGCGCTCTACCCATAAATGGCAGCATATGATGTTCGCACAGACTAAAGAAGTTAATATCTCGCACTAGTACCATCTCGTTATGTCCTTCGTCAAAGATGGCACCGTTAACGAGTTCTTCGAGGGATTGATTGTAGCCGCTGGTTAAAAACCGCATTGCCTCGGCTGCTCGTTTTGGCGTTTTCAGGAGTCCTTCGCGTTCTGGGTCTTCTCCAACACCTAATATTAGTGTCCGCACGGCGTCCATCATTTGCTCCATCTGTTCTTCTTTGGGTGAAAACAGATCTGCTTGTTTGCCATTGTGGGTGTTACGATCTGGTCTTGGAGTTATGGCTTCTGCCAAGTCGGAAATTAAAGGCGATTGAGAGTAGTTAGAACCGTTGGAACTAGCGATAGTCATGATTGAGTGTGTGATATGGTTTGGTCATTGGTCATTGGTCATTAGTCATTTGCTTTAGACAAAGAACAAACGACAAATTAGGGAATTCCCAAAAATAAACAACAGTACATGGTGATTGACTGTTAACTGTTAACTGTCAACGGTCAACAGTGAACTATAGCAATGAAATATTTTTGTACTTGGAAGTCCCTTAGAGTGCGCCTGCACTTGGCATTATGGTTAATTCATCAATAACTGCTTGTTGTGGTAACAAAACTGTGTGGAGAATTAACTCGGCTATAGTTTCTGGGTTTAACATTTTGGAACGGTCTAAATCAGCTTTGACTGTTTGTGTATCCCAAATTTCGGTATTGACTGCCCCAGGACAAATTGCTGTGACGCGAATGCCGTGGGTGCGTTCTTCTTTTGCCAAGGTTTGAGAAAGAGATAACAAACCCGCTTT
Organism: Nostoc linckia z4; assembly: GCF_002608075.1. GTDB lineage: Bacteria > Cyanobacteriota > Cyanobacteriia > Cyanobacteriales > Nostocaceae > Nostoc > Nostoc linckia. Next base: position 102,801 of record NZ_LAHA01000021.1, on the reverse strand, counting down.
GCTAACGTTGTATGCCCCCCAATCGGGAAATGCTTGTTTGGCCGCAATGGAGACGACATTGATAATTGTGCCTCCGCCGCCATGCCGCATTGATGGCAATAACGCCGCAATGCACTGAAACACACTGGTGAGATTTAGATCGATTACTTGCTGCCAATCTGCAAGAGGAGTTTCACTTAAACTACCTGTGTATCCTATACCGGCATTGTTTACCAGAATATTTATATCACCAAAGTCAAGGGCGATCGCTTCAATCTTTTCTTTTACTTGGGAGATTTGCCCTAAATCCAATGGGTAAGCTTTCGCTTGCACCCCAGTATGTTCTAAGGCTTCTTTGACCGCCTCCAATTTCTCCACAGAACGGCTGACTAAGGCCACATCTATTCCGGCCTTTGCAAAGGCTAATGCCGTTGCTTTCCCAATTCCACTACTTGCGCCAGTAATTAAGGCACGTCGTTTTTGCTCAGCACTCATGGTGTCTCCCAATTTTTTGGCGATTCCCAAAGCCTAATATCACCCAATTATTCTGAACTTTGAGTTTTGATAGATTAAAGGAATCTAAAAATTCGATGATTGTCATAAGGCAACTGCTATTATGCAGTGCAATAGGTTGTGTATTGCGGATTTTCTCAGTAAGGACTACAAATCATCGTCTGAGAATTTATCCCTGAGACTCAAAGCAAATTACTTAATAATACAAGAGCTACTCAACATCATTGAGTAAGTTTGCCAAACATGCAAATGCCTATGGCTCATTAGATTGTTAAAAATCTTGAAGCACCATAGGCAATTATAGCACTGCTAATAGGCTAATTAATCATTAATGCGCTGCCGTTAATGGGCAATCTCTGTAAAAACACCAATTTTGCGGAATTTTTCATAGCGCAGTTGTCGGCGTTCAACAGCAGTCAAACGATTGAGTTCTTCCAAATTTTCTAACAGCACTTGCTTGAGGGTGGTAGCGGCTTTCAAGGGGTCGGAATGGGCACCACCGATGGGTTCGGGTAATATTTGGTCGATAATTCCCAAATTTTTCAGGTCGTGGGAAATAATTTTGAGAGCGACAGCGGCTTGGGGAGCCTTGCCTGCATCTTTCCATAAAATTGCAGCACAGGCTTCGGGGGTGGCGACGGTATAAACTGAGTGTTCAAACATCAGTAGGCGATCGCCAACACCAATACCTAGTGCCCCACCGGAACCACCTTCACCGATGACTGTGCAAATAATTGGCACATCTAAGCAAAACATTTCCCGCAAGTTGTAAGCGATGGCTTCCCCTTGACCTTGGTGTTCGGCTTCCACCCCAGACCAAGCCCCTGGTGTGTCGATAAAAGTTAAAATCGGCATCCCAAACTTGTTGGCGTGTTCCATTAACCGCAATGCTTTGCGATAGCCGCCAGGATAAGGCATACCAAAATTGCGGGCAATATTGTCTTTGGTATCGCGACCCTTTTGATGACCCAACATCACCACGGGTTGTCCGCTAAGACGCCCGACACCACCAACTAAAGCAGGATCGTCACCACCACAGCGATCGCCATGCAACTCCATCCATTCATCACTAATTGCCTGAATGTAATCGAGAGTACTAGGACGGCGCGGATGACGAGCAACTTGTAATCGCTGGGATGGGGATAAACTACTAAAAATTTCCTCACGCAGTTGCATAGCGCGTGTTTCTAGTTGACGAATTTGACCAGAAACATCGACGCCATTTTCTTCAGCAAGTTGCCGAATTTGATCGATTCGGGTTGCAAGTTCAGCCAGGGGCTTTTCAAAATCCAACAGTAGCGGTTTACGTTCAGTAGTTGCCATCGTTAGGAGTTATGAGTTACGAATTATCTATTTTTTGTCATTACTTATTGGGCATTGGGCATGGGGCATTGGGCTTCGGAGGATGGGCATCGGAGGATGGGCAAGAAATCTTTCTTCCTTCTCTTCCCACACTTCCTTGTCTGCTCCCTCTGCCCCTTTGCCCCTCTGCCCCATGCCCCATGCCCCATGCCCCATGCCCATTAAACCAACAACGGTCTAAATCCATGTTTCACTGACACCCGACCAATCTGCTCCATTTTGTCTACGGTAATCTGATTGCGTCCCCATGAAAAGTTCGTGTACAACTTCTCAAATTCCAGCAACATGGATTCGGCAAAACAAGCAAACAACTGGCGTGCTGGTACGTCCATATTGACGATTTTCATAATTTTCCAGTCAATATCCAGCGAATGCTCTACAATTCCACCATTTAACACGCGTACACCGGGATGTTGAATTTTTGTTGCTAAATTTTTAGGATAACCACCATCAATCAACAAACATGGTTGTTTTAAAACGGTAGGGTCAATTTCCACACCTTTGGGCATACTAGCAACCCAAACTACAATATCAGCTTGGGGTAGTGCTTCCGGCAAACTCATGACTTTTCCTCGTCCCAGTTCGCCTTGCAATTCTTTGAGACGTTCTTGGTCGCGGGCTATGAGCAGAAGTTCTTGAACATCTGTTCTCGCATCTAGCCAACGTGTAACTGCACTACCAATATCACCAGTAGCGCCACATACAGCGACTGTGGCTTTTGAGAGTTCAATTCCCAGCTGTTTTGATGCTTCTTCTACCTGCCGACTAATAATATAAGCAGTATGGGTATTTCCAGTAGTGAAGCGTTCAAACTCTAGTTTAATGTTGCGGACTTGGCTAAACTGTTCCAACTTAAAATTTTCAAAAATAATCGAGGAAAATCCGCCTAACGCTGTAATATTAATGCCATGTTTTTGTGCGTGTGCCATAGCGTTCAGCACTTTCCGCGTTGCTGCTTTGATGCGACGGGTAGCAAGCATTTCTGGCAAAAAGCAAGATTCTACATAGCGTCCTTCTATTTTCTGTCCAGTGACACTGGTAACAGTGATATTATCAACAATCTGTGGCGGGGCGCTGCACCAAAAGTCTAGCCCTTGATCGGCATATTCTGGGTATCCCAATTCTTGAGCTACTGCTTGAGCGTGTTCTAAACTAGTCAGATGTCCAATTAGACCAAACATGTAATGATTATTAGCCTTGTGCTGTCTTGAGCGCGTGAAATGAGTTGGAAGTTGAAAGTTGAAAGCGAGGAGTTGAAAGTTAGGAGTTGGGAGTTAGGAGTTAAGAGTTAAGTTGAATGTGAATCAAGAGTTGAAAAGCTTTCAATTTTGTTGATGATTCAAAAATGACGGTTTTGTTCCAGCTGGGAAACCCTTATGGGACAATGTGAGTTTTTAATTCACATCATGTGTGAGTTAGCAGTTTCAAGTTCAAGCTTTCTAAGGCTTAACTCCCAACTTTTAACTCCTAACTCCTAACTCCTAACTCCTGACTTCTGACTCCTCACTCTTAACTTTATTAAGCGGCTGCGAGTCCGTGGGCTGACAAACGCATAATCTCAAAAGTTTTGAAACCAATGTTACCTAATGCTTCACCATACTGAATCATAAAGTCTTCTATTAAAGCTTCTTTTTCCATTGCTAAAGTTTTGGCATCGTCGGCTACTTGGTTGAGCATTTTCCAAACAAGTGGCAGGTTTTGGCGATTTGCTTCTTCTAATTCGGCTTTGGATGCGGCAAAGTTTTCTTTGAGCCAAACTTCTCCAAAGTTGAGATGGCTATACTCATCTTTGACGACTCCCTCAGTGATTTTACGGGCAAAGTCATCAGCAACGGGAATATAGATGTTGTATGCTGCGATCGCAAAACATTCAATAATCAAAGACTGAATCAATAAACAAGTGACAACTTTGCCTTGGGCGGCCGCTGTTTGGAAGTTTTGGTGTAGTCCAGAGAAAAATTCCTTAGCAAATTGCAAATCTGGGGTCACTTGTAAATTGCGTCCACAAGCTTCAAATCCTTTCTTGTGACGACTTTCCATCTTAGAAAGACGAACCAATTCTTTTTCGGATTCTGGCAGCAATTGAGCTAGTTGGATGTAATTTTCATGGGCTTCTTGTTCCCCTTCAATCACGATGGCGTTAATCCGGCTATAGGCGTCTTTGTATTTTTCACTGTGGAAATCAATTTCCTGAAATTGGTCTGTAAGCTGCTGCATGGTATGTTTTCTCCTGTAAAACCAAGAATTATTTGACACCAGGATTCAATTTACCCTAAGAACAGAGGGTAATAATCATTGTGGTTTAATTTAACTTAACAAGTAACTATGTTTATAGATTAGCTGTTGCTGGGGTCGATGCTCTAGTACCAGAGAAACAAATGCAATGCTTTGCAACTCATGTCCAAACCAAACTGGAATTTCAAATCTGGCGACTTTGTGAGCTTAGTAGTCTTAGTGCTAGGAGCATTTATCGTTCTCCTACCGCTGTTTGTGGTCTTTCTCACCTCCTTTGCACCAGGGATGGTGAGTGCAAAAGATTTGTCCAAAAATAACTGGTCTTTAGCAAATTATCAGGCTGCATGGCAGCGAGGTAAATTTTTACTGGCGTTTGCTAATTCTACCTTGGTAGCGATCGCTGTGACAGCGTTTCAGATTCTCACTTCCGCTTTAGCTGGTTACGCCCTCGCACGGCTGAAGTTTCGCGGACGCCAAGCTTTGCTGTTGGTTGTCTTAGCCACTTTGGTGATTCCCTTTCAATTGTTGGTAATTCCAATTTTTTTGGTGCTGAAGTGGGGACACCTGATAAATACCTATGGAGCGCTAATTTTACCCACTGCGGTCAACGGCTTCGGTATTTTCTTGTTACGTCAATATTTCCAGACAATTCCCTTAGAGTTAGAAGAAGCCGCAGCCATAGATGGAGCCAACCGACTGCAAATTTTGTGGCGAGTAATGTTACCTTTGGCTCGTCCAGCGTTGGTAACACTATTTTTGTTCACTTTCATCGGTGAATGGAATGATTTGTTTAAACCTCTGGTGTTTACCACACGTCCAGAATTAAGGACTGTGCAGTTAGCGTTAGCTGAATTTCAAGACCAATTTACCAATAATTGGCCTTTAATGATGGCAGCAGTAACAATAGCCACAGTTCCAGTGATGGTATTATTTTTAATCGGTCAGCGTCAGTTTATTGAGGGTATTGCCACCACAGGAATTAAGAATTAGGGGATGGGGAGTGTTAAGTGTTGACTGTTGACTGTTAACTGTTGACTGATAAATTAGAAAACCTATGGTTAAAACTCTTCTCTATTCCCCTAACCCTATTCCCTGTTCCCTACCTTCACAAAAAGACTTTTTCAGCAAGTCCTAATGAGATTTTCTTTAACTTAAAGTTTCACTTAACAACTCGCGGTGCATTAATGCTCTATCAACTAAAGATTGTATTTGATCGGGTGATAAAGGATCGCCATTAGCATAATGTTCCATCCAGGTTTTACCAATCAAATTGGAGTCATCTGGTAAAGTTGCTAAATCCCAGCCAGGTATTGCCAATTCTTCCATGAGGCGATTTACCTTAGGATCGTAACTCAGAGCAAAACAGCGACAGCCTTCAGCCGCCGCCATAATTAAGCTGTGCAAACGCATTCCAATTGCCATTTCGACACCGCGAAACACACCTTTTAAAAGTTGTGGATCTTCAAGACATAAAATCTGGCTGACATCTGGAAGTTGGGGTTGAATAGCTTGAGCAATACTTAAATCTTCACTTTTTTGGAATGGCAGCAGTAAGATAAATGCTTGGGTGGCTTTTTGAAAATCTACCAATGCACGAGTCAAGTTAGCCAAACGTGCTGCTGTCAGTTGGGGATGCGATCGCAACGTTACCGCAATTCTCGGCGCAGGTAAATCCCAAAGTCCTGGTACTGGTTTAGATTCCAACGCCCAAACCGGGTCAGGAGCTATGATACAAGGAATTTGCCACTCAGCTAATAAAGCAGCACTAGCGCGATCGCGCACACTGACTTTGGTACAATTTCTAAAAGTTTGCCTTGCTAAAAAGCGAGTTTGAGGACGCACCAACGGGCCGATACCTTGCGCCCAAGCAACAGTTTTCAAACCCAAATTCTGTGCCAATGACATCAGTCCGCCATAATAAAATGGGCTAATAATACTGGTAACGTCTTGAATCAGACTCCCACCGCCCCAAATCAAAGCATCGCAAGAGCGCAAAGCTTGGAGAACAGGTAAAACAGCCATACGATTGTGGGTTTCTACATTGTAGCGATCGCGCGTTTCCTCTGGATTACCCGAAAGCACCACAGGCGTCACATCAGGTGGTAACATTTGCAAAAGCGTTGCCAACAAAGCTTCGTCACCACCATTACCTTTACCGTAATATCCAGATAATAACGCCCGCATCTTTGCCATTTTAGATTTTGGATTTTGGATTTTAGATTATCAACTCGATCGAGAATTCAGAATTGAGAACTCAGAATTCAGAATTCAGAATTCAGAATTCAGAACTCCTAACTCCTAACTCCCCACTCCTAACTCCCCACTCCTAACTCCTAACTCCCCACTTCTATGCACGTTCTTTCGATTCCCACCTGGATTATTCATATTTCTAGCGTTATTGAATGGATTATCGCCATTTGGTTGGTTTGGACTTACGGCGAACTCACTCGTAACCGTAATTGGTGGGTATTGTCCCTTGCCATGTTACCAGCTTTGGTTAGTGCCATGTGTGCTTGTACTTGGCACTATTTCGACAACGCCGAATCTCTTGAATGGCTGGTAATACTTCAAGCTACCATGACCTTAGTTGGTAACATTACACTTTGGGCGGCGGCGGTTTTGATTTGGCGTTCCACAAAGTCCAATAACACTGTTGCACCCCAACCTATTAAATCAAAGCAATGATGTCTAAAGAAACCCTGTTTGCGCTTTCATTATTTCCCTATTTGGGTTTCTTGTGGTTTATCAGCCGTAGTCCGCAAATGCCGCGTTTAGCGCTGTATGGATTTTACGGTACTCTTGTATTTGTCTTCATCACCATTCCCGCAGGAATTTATGCCCAATTGCACTATGGCAAGTCTCTAGCCAACGTAGATTGGTTACACGGCGGTGCAGAAGTATTTTTAACCCTGACAAATATCTTGATTGTGTTGGGTTTTCGGCAAGCAGTCAAGGAATTGAAAAATGGGGAATAGGGCATGGGGCATGGGGCATGGAAGATGATAAGGAAGATTTAAAAATGAAAGTTGTGAGCTTCAGAGGCTTAAAGTTGGAGTTCAGAGGTTCAAAGTTGGAGTTCAAAACCTCAACGTTGAAACTTATTTCTCAATGCCCAATGCCCCATGCCCAATGCCCATTTTCAAACTCGATTGAGAGGAAAAGTAAATGGATGTAATTCCAGCAATAGATTTACTAGAAGGTCGTTGTGTGCGACTGTATCAGGGAGATTACGATCGCTCGCAAGTTTTTAGCGAAAACCCGGCTGATGTTGCTAAACAGTGGGTGGAACAAGGTGCTACGAGATTGCACGTAGTTGATTTAGATGGTGCAAAAGCAGGTAAAGTAGTAAATCTTCCAGCAATTGAAGCGATCGCTCAAGCAGTATCGATACCCATTGAAATTGGTGGAGGATTACGCGATCGCACTAGTGTAGAACAAGTGTTCAATCTCGGCGTACAGTGGGCAATTCTTGGTACGATTGCTGTGGAACAACCCCAACTAGTGCAAGAACTTTGCCAAGAGTTTCCCCAAAAAATTATTATTGGTATTGACGCCCGCAATGGCCGGGTAGCTACTCGCGGTTGGCTAGAAACCTCGGAAGTTTTAGCAACCCAACTTGCTGTCACAATGCAAGAATTTGGTGCGGCAGCTATTATTTATACTGATATACATCGTGATGGTACTCTTGCAGGCCCCAATATAGAAGCTTTGCGGGAACTAGCTGATGCAATTAATATACCAGTAATCGCTTCTGGCGGAGTTAGTTCTGTTACCGATTTGTTGAGTTTGCTGGCGTTAGAACCACAAGGCGTGAATGGTGTAATTGTCGGACGTGCCTTATATACTGGAGATATTTTACTCAAAGAAGCATTACAAGCGATCGGCCCTGGACGAATTCAGGATATACCGCCTAATTTTGGTTTTTCTAGTTTTGCTTGATATTTTCTGCTTTCAGCAAGACTCTAGATTAGACAAATATTTGTCTAATCTAGACACTTTTTGATACTAGTGCTTAAATTGCCGCTTAATTTGGAAAGTAATTCCTGCTGCACCCAAGACCAGAATACCCAATATGGGACTAGATTCAGGAACACTTACAATACTTAAGCAACGCTAAAGTTGCCATTTACTTAGACACTTCTGTGTCTCTTATTTATTTAAACTTAAATTTTATCCGATATATTTCTGTAATCGATAATATACGTGATGTAGATAACATTGTAGTAAACTTAAAAATTTAATTATGACTAGTCAAGATAAAAACTCCCAGCAAGCATTTAATCCAACACAGGCTAATGCAACAAAGAAGAAGAAACTACAACCTCCTCCAGATATCAAAAAACCAAAGAAAACAGAATAAAAACAGAATTCAGAATTCAGAATTCAGAATTCAGAAACATTAGAAAACCAGAATACTATATAACTGTTCTTCTTTGTATTCAACATGTTGTAGGGGCGCACAGCTATTGTGCGCCCCTAAAAAGTAGTGATATTTTACTTAATTGAAAAGCCGTATAGCCTCTTAATTTTCCTGAAATTATTCAGCTTGCGTCTCAAATACTCCTGACTTCTGACTCCTGACTTCTGACTCCTGAATTCTGACTCCTGACTTCTGACTCCTGACTTCTGACTTCTGACTTCTGACTTCTGACTTCTGACTCCTGAATTCTGACTCCTGAATTCTGACTCCTGAATTCTGACTTATTTATTTTTAACTTGACTCTTTGCCTGTTCTAAAGCTATTTCTTTCATTACCTGATAGGAATTCACATTGGAAGTACCTTCAATAGCTTTAACTGCCAAATCCTGAACTTGTTTCAGTGCAGATTCAAGTTGTTTAGAAAGATTTTGAATGCGTGTCTCTTGATTAGTAATAGTCTGTTCTAGAGATTGCAGTCTTTGTTCATAAAAGCGCTTTTGCCCTTCTACTTCCTTGGAATATAAATCTGATTTCACCTTAGCTTGATAATGGGCAATACCTTTGCCTTCTTCTGTAGCTTTTTTGATGGCTGCTTCTTTTTCTTTGGGAAAACCCTCTACTTTAGCTTTCAATTCTTCAAATTGTTTTTCTCGTTCAGAAATTGCTTTCTCTCGTTCAGTCCACTGTTTTTCTGTTTCTTGGAGTAATTCCTCTAGCTGCTTATATAATACTTTTTGATGTTGTTCGTATTCGTCATTATCTAGTTGCCGTTGGAGTTCTAGATTATACTTATACTCCGATGCATCCCGTTGGCGAGTTTTATTCAAGTTTTCGTTCCGTTCTTTTATCGTCCGTTGATGTTCTTCTTGTTCTTTTCCCCAGGTATTTCTTCCATCTGCTATTTCTTGCAATAATACTTCAGCACGTTGGCTATATTCTTCTTGATAAGCTTTAGAATTATCTTCATAGGCTTGGATAAGAGTATCCAAAATATCATCAGAAATTTCTAAATTATGTAACTGCTTTAATTGTTGAATTTCATCCTCTAAAGTTCGTCTGATTTCTTCTAATTTAGAAGCTTTAGTTGTCAATTGTTCCGATAATTCATTAGCAGCGCTACCAAAACCTAATTGAATTTTTGCTAAGCTTTCAATTGTAGTATTCATCTTTTGTTGGACGCTAGAAAGCTGATTCATAGGTGTTTTTTGCTCTATTTTAGGCTGTTCTTTTGTTACAGACTTACTTTCTTTCACAACTTGTTCGAGTTGCGATTTTAGCGCTGCTTGTTCTTTAGCTAACTCCTCATACGCCTGAAGAATTTCTACTTTAGTATTCTTCTCAGTCGGTTTTTTCACCACCACAACAAACCTCCTCTTCAGGAATTGAAAATTAAAGATTCTTCCAATAAACTAAAATTATTTAGCACTAGAATTACCAAAAGCCCTCATAGCTAAATCTTGTGCTTGTTTTAATGCTGTTTGTAATTGAGCAGAAATGCCTTCTATTTGCTCAGTTTGTTTCTTAATTGTTTCTTCTAGAGATTGAATTTTTAATTCATAACTCTGTTTACTAGATTCCCATTCTTTTTCAAATAAATCAGCTTCAATTTTAGCTTTTTGATTAGCTTCTTTAATTGCTTCCTCTCTAGCTTTTTTAACTGCTTCTTCAAGTTCGTTCGGAAATGTAGCTACTTTTTGTTGATAATCTGCAAATAGCGGCTGATGTTGGGTGAGTATTTTTTGTCGTTGGTTCCAGTCTTTTTCTTTGTTTTGAGAATTTTCTTGAATTTCTCTTTCTTGTTGACGCTTGATGGCTTCGTAACTGTCTGTATTTAGTTTACGAGTTGTTTCTAATTTATATTGAAATTCTTCTTCTTCTTGCTGGCGTTCTTTGGTTAATAAATCATTATATGCTTGCAGTTTTTCTTCATACTCTGCTTGTTCTTTTTGCCATTCTTTCCGTCTGAGAGCAATTTCTTTTTCCAGAATTTCCTTTTTACTAATGCTATCTTGTTCTAAGATTTTGAGTTTTTCTTGGTGTTCTTGACTTAAAATATCTAGAGTATCAGCAACAACTCTAATTTGCTGAAGCTCTTGTAGGCGTTGAGTTTCAATTTCTATTGCTTGGTTGAGTTCATCTAGTTTGGAGTTTTCTCTAGCTAATTTTTCAGATAATGTATTGAGAATAGTACCAAACTCTAATTGCAAATCAGCTAAGCCTTTGATAATACTATCAACTGTATATCCAGAAGCTGCTTGCAGAATTTCTTGACTTTTTGCTTTTTCCGCTTCCTCTTGTTTAGTTGCTATTTTAAAATCCAGCTTTTTCCTTTGGATCAGAATTTGTTGAAATGCTTGCATTAGTTGTTGTTTGCTGTCCTTGACTCCAACTGTAGTCATATTCCAACTCCGTTCTATAGGCAATAATGTATCGGGTAGCAAGCCATACCAATGACTACCCTATGCAGACATCAGAGTAGCCTTTACATCGTATTTTTAACGCAGTGTAAACACTGAAATAATTACTATTCGACACTTAAGTATACTTAGAATTACCCACAATAGTCTCTTTGTGTTTTTCTAAGTAGATTTTTCCTTTGGAAGCTTAATAGTATTTTTGTACTAATAACTATACCTAATGCAATTTGCCCTTGTCAAGCAAAAAATTGCAGCTATTTGACTAATTAATGACTATTGGCAGGTTGTAGCCTCAGCGTTTTATAGTTATTATTTAGATGCTGTGGCCTATATAACTTTTTGTAAAGTAAATCTAAAAGAATTAACCCTAGTGGAAGCGCGGTTGCACTCAGGTTAGATAATAGATGTAATCATCCTAATTGATACAAGCACAGTCCTAGACTTTTGTGATATCAATGTATACCAGTGAATCGACCAAGTATTCTGCAAGAACAGACATTGGGCAAACCAGCCGAATTCTAGTAGTAGAAGATGAAGAATTAATCCAGGAAATGCTCGCTGTAGCTCTGGAAGAAGAGGGTTACGGGGTGATAACGGCACCTGATGGGCGGTCTGCTGTAGAGTATCTCAAAAGTTTTGAAACCAATTCAGGGGAACTTCCCTTTGATTTGATCATCCTTGATTTGATGCTGCCTCAGATCAATGGTTTAGATATTTGCCGTTTACTACGTCATCAAGGAAATCCAGTACCGATTTTAATGCTCAGCGCTAAGGGTAGCGAAACTGACCGAGTTTTGGGTTTGGAAGTGGGGGCAGATGACTACCTCACTAAACCCTTTAGTATGCGGGAATTGGTGGCTCGTTGTCGGGCTTTACTGCGGCGTCAACGCCTCAGTACTTTGCCACAGCTACCAGTATTAAAATTCAAGGATGTGACCTTAAATCCTCAAGAATGTCGGGTGCTAGTTCGGGGTCAAGAGGTGAGTCTTTCTCCTAAAGAGTTTCGCCTGTTGGAGCTATTTATGAGTTATGCCCGTCGGGTGTGGTCGCGGGAACAATTACTAGACCAGGTTTGGGGCCCGGATTTTGTGGGGGATAGCAAAACTGTAGACGTTCACATTCGTTGGTTGCGGGAAAAATTAGAGCAAGACCCCAGCCATCCAGAATATATTGTGACTGTAAGAGGTTTTGGCTATAGATTTGGATAATTAGTTTAGATAGTTGTTAGTTTTGAGTAATCACCAAAAAACTAACGACTCAAATGCTTTTATTGGGATTTTTTCTGGGTTTAGCGGTAGGCATTGGGTTTTGGGTTTGGCAACAGGTTCAACTTAACCGCTACCTAAAGCGCGTACTCCAACCGTTAACCCCTCATTCTTACAAAGTGGGACTGCCACTGATTCCTGGGTTACGGCAAGAAATTATACTCTTGAGACAGCAGCGACAAGATTTGCAACAGTCGCTACAAAGTTATCAAGATGTGCTGGAATTTGCACCAGTGGGATATTTGCAGGTGGACGAGGAAAATCAACTGTTATGGTGCAATCAGCAGGCGCAGGAAATTTTATATCTGCAAAGGTGGCAACCAGGTCAGGTAAGGTTGTTACTGGAATTAGTCAGGTCTTATGAACTCGATCATTTAATTGAGCAAACTCGTGATTGGCAAAAACCACAGACTAAGGAGTGGGTATTTCACCCGTCTTGTGATAATGCCGCAGAAATGCCGACAATCAAATCTTTAGCTTTGCGGGCCTCTAGTTTGCCTTTACCTGAGGGACAAGTAGGGGTATTTTTAGAAAATCGTCAACCCCTATTAGATATAAATCAGGCACGCGATCGCTCTTTTTCCGATTTAGCACACGAACTCAGAACACCTTTGACTTCCATTCGCTTGGTTGTGGAAACTTTACAAAACCGTTTGGAACCACCTTTAAATCGCTGGGTTAACCGCCTGATGCAAGAAGTTGACCGATTGATTAGCCTGGTGCAAAGCTGGTTAGAACTCACCCAAATGGAAACAAACCCCAACATGCAATTGCAAACCGAAGTTGTGGAATTGCGATCGCTAATTGCATCTGTTTGGGAAAGTTTAGAACCTTTAGCACAGCGACAACATCTGTCTTTGAGTTACTCTGGCCCAGAAAATCTTTGGATTAAGGCAGATCCAGCTCGTATTTACCAAGTTTTTCTCAACTTGCTGGACAACAGCATTAAGTATAGTCTTCCCTCAACTTCCATTCGCGTGCAAGCGAAAATCCTTTCAAAGAAAAATAATCAGGACAATGCTGATGCTTCGTGCCTCGAAATAAATCTTATTGATTCTGGTGTAGGCTTTTCCCAAGCAGATTTACCGCACGTTTTTGAGCGATTTTATCGGGGAGATAAAGCTAGAACCCATTCACCGCAGGATAATAATTCCATAGGGGCGATTGTTGGCAACGGCTTAGGTTTAGCGATCGTTCAACAAATTCTTCTGGCTCACGGTGGTTCCATCAAAGCGATGAACCATCCAGAAACTGGTGGGGCGTGGATGCAAATTCTATTCCCAGAAGTGATGGCAAACTCCCTAAGCCAAGACTATAGTTAAGAATATCTTCACGTTTGAGATTACAAGTGTGAAAGCTGTCCGTTACAGTCCCAATCCTCAGAGACCCCAACTTGCACGCGGTATTAGGCGTTTAGAACGGGATGTATTACGCATGGGAGCTTTGGTGGAACAATCATTTCGCCTCAGCCACCAAGCGTTATTTGCTCGTAACCTAGCCGCAGCTGAGGAACTTCCCCGATTAGATAAAAAAATCGATCGCTTTTACAGACAAATCGAATCAGATTGTACAGCGATTATGACGCTGCAATCACCGACAGCACAAGATTTGCGTTGCTTGAGTGCTTTTATGCAGCTTGTGAGAGACTTAGAGCGCATTGGCGATTATGCTAAGGATTTAGCTGAAATTGCCATTAAACTCTTTCCTTATGCGCCTCATACGTCTTTACCAGATATTGAAGTTATGTCCCGTCACGCTCAGGCGATGCTAGCAACTAGCTTGGTGGCTTTGGCAGATTTTGATGAAGCCGGTGGGCGGGGTTTAAAAAACTTAGATGATACCGTAGATGATGCCTACGATCGCGTTTATCAGACTTTAGCCCAACAACGCGATGTACCGGGTGTCGTTGAGCCAATTGTACTGTTAGCCCTGGCGATTCGTTGTCTGGAACGTATGGCAGATCACGCCACTAATATTGGTCAGAGAGTAGCATATATTGTCACTGGTCAACGCTCCTAATAAACTTTTTTCATCACTTTCACTAAATAAAAAACTTCAAACTGTTATTTATCAACGCTTTGAGCAATTTACGCTGAGGCTAAGCAGCCAGTAGACTTCTAACAGAAGTGGGAAAAAGGGTAAGGGGTAAAGGGGAAAGGGCAAATAAAAACCCTTTTCCCGGTTGGTGAGCTTGTCGAACCATTAACCTTTTCCCTTTCCCCCCTCTTGCAAGAGGTCTAGTGTGTTACTGGGGTTCCCTACTCATAGAGAAAATCCCTAGACCACACTGATATCAAGTTCAGAAAATCACTTACGATTAAAAATTCTCCGCGTCCCCCCGTCTCCCCCTCTTTGCGTCATTCTTATCCTAAGTATTTAGGCGAACCTGATATGATTCCTTGTTATACAAACTGGCGTTTCAGGAACGTACCAAGATTCCCAAGCCTAAATCAACACCAAAAATATTGGTATACTTCAGTATCATTCACCAAAATATTAACGGGGAACTCTTAACAGGGAATAGGGAATAGGGACTGGTATAACAGGAAATCAAACCACAGAGAACGCAGTGAAAAGTGTGAGGGTAGGTTTCTTCATAGATTTTCAAGACAGGCAAGTTGCTAAGCCTTATATGAAAGATATGAAATTGGTCTTTTCCCTACTCCCTACCAACAAGTTAGGATTAATTCCAACTCAGCCCTGGTACAAAGTTTTTGCAATCATATAAGTTTGAATTAATTACCAAAGAATCAAGTTAACTAAATATTTTACAAAAAGCTTACCTTTTCTTAAACTTGCACAATTAAAGTAACGGGTGAACAGTTAAACAACTACCTGAATTTTTCACTATCTCAGTATGTACACCGCTCAAACCAAAAGCTGTTGTGATGGTAAAGTCTTGATTTAGCTGCTATTCATTGAACTTTTAGCATAAATAAATACTCAATATCAAAAATATTAGATTTTTTTAAAAAATTGAGCAGCAATATTCCCCACTAGTTTGTGTGGTTACGGTTCATGATGTATTCCACAATTTCCAGTCCTAACCCTGTTGAGCTATCAAAAAACTCTGCTGTAGAAGGGCAGGTATCGCAATACTTATTTAGTCGTCGAGAAGTAATTCCGCCACAAAATGATGTACTTTGGCGCATTGAACACGGCGCAGTTCGTACACTAACTTGGAGTGAAGACGGAACATTCATCACTCTCGGTTATTGGGGACTAGGAGATCTCATTGGCTATCCTTTGTCTAGAATTAAGCCCTATCAAATCGAATGTTTAACTTGTGTAGAAGTTAGTGTCGTTCCCGCTCATCTGTGGCATCAAGACGTTGATGCTTTATTGTCTCACATCCAGCAAACGGAAGATTTACTAAGCATAGTCCATCGCAAACCTATTTCCTTGCGTTTATTGCAGTTTTTAGTCTGGTTAAGCGAAAAATTTGGACGTGACATAGACAAAGGGAAACTGATAGATCTAAATATTACTCATCAGGATATTGCAGAAGTTTTAAATACTACGCGAGTAACAATTACACGTTTACTACAGCAATTCGAGGAAGAAGGAACAATTTTACGTCACAAACGCCGCATTATTTTGCGGTTACCGAAAAACATTAATTAGTAGTTTTAATTCAGTAGTATATTAATTTGCTTGTATTAATCAGAGGACTTAAGGTATAATCGGTGCTGTGATTTTGTGTGAAATAACTCAAAAGTAAAATGTTTTAAGCATTTTACCATTATTGGATTAGTAGGTGTGAGTGAAAGTAAAAACATGACAAAACAATTCTGGAATCTGATTAAATTTAGTCCAATTGTTGTCGCTGCTACATTTTGCACAGCAAATGCAGCTTTGGCTGATGAAGTTAACGGCCAAATAACAAATGTTGCTCAGTTATCTGAAGCTCAAGAATCTAATAATATCGATCAGGTAACATCAGTTTCTCAGTTTTCCGATGTCCAACCTACAGATTGGGCATTCCAAGCTTTACAATCTTTAGTTGAACGCTACGGCTGTATTGCAGGTTATCCTAACAGCACCTATCGCGGTAACCGTGCTTTGACCCGTTACGAATTTGCCGCAGGGTTGAATGCTTGTTTAGACAGAGTTAACGAATTAATTGCTACAGCAACCGCTGATTTGGTAAGCAAACAAGACTTGGCTACCTTACAGCGTTTACAAGAAGAATTTTCTGCGGAATTAGCAACTCTGCGCGGTCGTGTAGATGCTTTAGAAGCTCGCACTGCTGAATTAGAAGCTAATCAATTCTCCACTACTACCAAGTTGGTTGGGGAAGCAATTTTCAATGTATCTCAAGCTTTTGGTGACACAAGGGCCGTTCCAAGTGGCGATCCCGTTCAAGACTTAGATGCCAACACCACTTTTGACGATCGCGTTCGTTTGAATTTGTACAGCAGCTTCTACGGTACAGACCAGTTGCAAATCCGTTTGAATGCCGGCAACATCATTTCTAACGCTGGTGTAACCGGTACTAACATGAGTCGCTTGGGCTTTGACGGTAATACAACAAACAGCGTTAGCATCGATAAAGTTAACTATGCATTCAACTTCGGTGATGCAGTGCGGGTGAAAGTTGATGCAGTTGGCGGTGAATTATACGAGAATGTCAATACCTTTAACCCTGACTTTGCTAGCTCTGGTAAAGGTGCGCTCTCTCGCTATGGACGTTTCAGCCCCATCTATCGCCAAGGTCAAGGCGGCGCTGGTGTGACTGTTACTTTAAATCCTAAAGGTGCCATCAGTTTGAGTGGTGCTTATCTAGCTAGAACTGCTAACGACCCCACCATTAATAATGGTTTGTTTAATGGTGATAGCGTTATCTTTGGTCAGTTATCTTTCCAACCCAGCAAAGCGTTTAATATTGGTCTAAGCTACGCCCGTACTTATCAAACTGATACTGTTGCTAACAACCTTTTCCAAGGTACAGGTAGCACTTTTGCTAACAACCCCTTTGGAGCTGGTAGTCGTGTTGAATCTAACAACTACGGCGTACAAGCTACCTTCCAATTTAGTCCTAAATTGGCTTTGAGTGGTTGGGGTGGTTATGCAACAGCTGATGCCAAAACTGGTGTGAATGCGGGTACAGATGCAGATTCTTGGTGGTGGGCTGGCTCCCTTGCTTTAAAAGACTTTGGTGGAGAAGGTAACGTCTTAGGTGTTATTTTTGGTCAACCACCCAGAATTAGTGGTGGTAGCATCAAAGATGTTGCCGCTAACGTGAACCTAGACGACGATACCTCCTATCACTTAGAAGGTCTTTACAAGTTCAAGGTCTCCGATAATTTGCAAATCACCCCTGGTTTGTTGGTAATCTTCAATCCAGAAAACAACGATGCTAACAATACCATTTATGTAGGTACACTACGTACTACTTTCAGCTTCTAAGATCCAGAATTAGGGACTAGAAGACTGTTAAGTGTTGACTGTTGACGGTTCACAGAAAACAGTCTTCTAACTGAAGCAAAATAATTTATAGCAGGTAAGAAGCAATAGGCAACAGGGAAAGAATAGTCTCTTGGTGTCTGGGTTTTACGGTAAATTGATGTCCTAAACAATGCTTCGACTGCTACATTTATTTTTTGAATTCCCTTATACAAGCAAAATCCCACCTGAAGGTGGGGTTTTGTTTTGTGAGAAAATATAGTTATGTCGGATTGTAATCAGGCTGATTAGATACATCTTTTGGGCGGCGATCGCTACTCCAAGCCCACCAAACACAACCACAATGACAAGAATAGAATTCTTGCCATTTGCGACGACGGTCTTCTGTAATTACAGGCGATCGGCGATTTAACCAAACTTTTTCAGCTTCGAGGCTACTTGAGGAGCAGCTAGGACAACAAAACTCGTAAGCGTGTATCGCCTGATTTGTCCATTCAGGTGAGAGGGGAGCAAAAGCGTCCATGATTAGGACAGTGAGTAGGGAGTACAGAGTGGTAAATAGTGTAGTTCAATTAATTGAAAAACACTGTCATAATTAGCAAATCAATTTTCCTAAGAGTTTGTCTATTCTATTGATAAATCTTAATTTAGAGAAATTTGTAGCAATCAAATATTCAATTTTTCAAAGATATAGGACTGACGCAAGAACTCTCTCAAACTCTTATAACTTCGTGTCTATGCGTCCTTTACGGTTAGTTTATTCATACTTTTGCGTAAGTCCTAAGATATTACAAATTAAAGGCTAACACAAAGAGCTTGTATTTTTAAGATTTTGCCCTAACACATCATACCAGACAAGGAGATGCAAAGCCGACGTGGGAGACGCCCACGGTACAAAAAATTTAGATAATTAGCATCTTGTTCCTGAGATTACTCTCAAATCAGAGAAACTTGACATTTTCACAACTAGTCAGTGTGGACATTATGACTAATAATTAAAGTTATGGAGCCAAATGCTGAGATTCGCCGTTTATTAGATGTGATGCCTGCTTCTGGTCGGATGACGACAAAAATTGTTAGCAAGCCAGAACAAGCAAAAGTGATTGACGCCTCCTTTCCTCAACCCTGGAATCAGGCGCGACCAATATACATTAATTTCGATTTGTGGCGTCGCCTAACAAAGCCACAACGAGACATGCTGCTGTTGCAGGTGGTTAGCTGGTTGACCGGAGTGAGGTGGTTTAAACCGGACATTTATCAAGGTATAGTGCTAGCGGGATTGTTGGGTGGATTATTGGAAGCTGCACAATCAGATGTGGTGGGCGTAGCTGTGGCTGGAGGATTAAGTGCGATCGCTTTTGTTCGCATCTGGCGGACTAATAAATCTCAAGAGTCAGAGTTAAACGCTGATGTAGCAGCCATTCGGGTAGCACAACGGCGCGGTTATTCAGAAGTCGAAGCCGCACAACACCTGTTATCTGCAATTGAAGCGGTAGCCAAAATTGAAAAACGTTCCAGTTTAAATTTTAGCGAATTGATTCGTTGCCAAAATTTACGAGCGATCGCTGGTTTATCAACAGTAGGTATGCCAGAAAATTATCAGTAGAAATAAAGAATTTAGAAGTCACCAGACAAAAAATAAAAGTTGCTCATTTATATAGTTTCACTAGTTAACATTTTCAGCCTAGTTGAGAACATTAGCTAAACACCAAAGCCAGATAATAAGAATTTTTCTAGTCTATTGCTTTTAACACCATAAATTTATCCAATTTAATATAAAAACCTTTACTCACCAATGTAAATTAACTCTTTCCATAACTGGAAAAGAAACAAAATTTAATTTTGCAATCACAATGTTCCACAACAAAATCACCCAATATACTTCCAGGTTAACTTTTTCTTCTCCCTGGTTGATTATAAGTATTTTTGCTGCACTTGGTTTAATAGGTATTATTAACCATTCCATGTGGCGAGATGAACTAAATCCCTGGTTGATTGTCAGAGATAGCGAATCTTTTGGAAATTTAATTGCAAATATTCGTTATGAAGGTCATCCTGTTCTATGGTATTTTTCTCTGGCGCTTTTGAGAAAAATAATTGATGATCCTTTGATTATGCAAATTTTTCATTGGGGAATTACTGTCGCCTCAGTTACTATTTTCTGGTTATATAGCCCTTTTAATTATCAACAAAAATTTTTGTTTTCTTTTGGATATTTTACTTTTTACGAATATCTTTTAATTTCTCGTAACTATGCCTTTAGTATGTTATTTGTTTTTGTCTTTTGCACAATTTTTACATCGAGAAAAATAACTTACATTTATTTGGCTATTGTACTGGGCTTACTAGCAAATAGTAGTGCCTATGGTTTATTGGTATCATTTTCTTTGTCATTAACTTTGCTAGCTGAATTGTGTTTTGATAGCGAACATCGCAAGCAATATTTTAGCAAAAGTCAAAAATATGATTTGTTTTTAAGTATTTTTATTATCTTATTTTCTTTTATTCTATGTATTTATATTATTACTCCACCTACAGATAGTTACCTTTATGGCGGCTTAAACAATGGTTGGATAATGCAATTAGATTTTCGGCATTTTTTGAGAAGTATAGGTAGAATTTTTGGTAGTTACTTATTAATTATTCCTCAACATAAAAGATGGATAGATTTAATTATTTGTTCAATCATTGTTTTATTGATTGCAACTTTAACCTTGATTAAATTATCTAAAAAGCCAGTTTCTTTATTCTTGTACATAACAGGTAATTTTGTCATACTAGCCTTTACATACCTGAGATTTCCAGGTATGCCAAGGCATTTTGGACATTTCTATTTAATTCTGATAGCGAGTTTATGGCTAGCAAATTATTATCAAGAATCTCTAGGTTTATTCAATAAGTTTTCTCTTCGTCCAAATTTAATTAAATCTGTTTATAAATGGCATCATATTGTTTTGATGTTAATTCTTTACATCCACTTTTTGGGTGGTATTTATAGTTTTTCAAGAGATTTAGTTGTACCATTTTCTGCAAGCCGTCAAACAGCTCAATATATTAAAAAATCTGGATTAGATAAGGAATTTATTGTTGCTAGTCGAGATGCCAATATGGCTGCTTTATCGGGTTATCTCAATCGTAAGTTTTACTATCCTGAGCTTAAACAAATGGGAAGCTTCACCTTATTTAACAAAAATCGTCAAGATGTTGAAGAAACTGAAATATTAAACCAAATTAATTCTTTATTCCAAAATCAAGGAAACCAAAATAAAATTTTGTTAATTTTAAATAAAAAACTCAATATCAACCGCAATGATTTGAAAATTACTTGGATTAAAGATTTTGAAAAGAACTGGATCGATAGCGAGCGCTATTATCTTTATTGGGTAGATAAAGTATAGAGATTTTCACTTTCCACAATAAAGATGCATCCCTTTGACCACAAGAATGCAAAAGTGCTTTTTGCACTCTTACTCCATGAGCTGTGCTTACAAGGAACAATGAAAATGATCTTGGAAGGATTTTGCGTTGTTTCAGCCTCTATTTTCAAGCTAGGTCTATTGTTCCACAAGCAAAATGTATTCCCAAAACACCCAAAATTCAAGCTTTTGTATCCTTTGATGAGTTTACTGCTGCTGATAAGTAGCTGTGAAGGGTAAGCCTACTTTAAACTGGAATAATAGAGTGTGTGGTTAATTGACCTGGATTTCAGAGACTGAGGAGTTTAGTGATACCTTCTCGGTATTGGTGATGAACTACTTACCTTGTGTGGTAAAACTTAATTTAAATTCTGTCAGTTACTAACGGAGTTGGTGAGAATGAACTTTATACTTTTTGTCTTAGCAGTAGTTTATGTAGGCGGCGTTTGGAAATTTTGGACAGGGTTTGCACGGACTAATTTTAATCCAAGTTTGAGCAATCGTATTGGTTTATCTTTACTGTGGCCAGCTTTGTTTATTACTAATTCATCCTATCGTCGCAACTTTAGAAAGGCATTAAAGGGCTAGATTTTACAAAACAAAATTCAGTACACCCTACTTAACTTTCTTGGAAATCTAGTGTATTTCTTAATAAAGATGTAACCTACAACCCCCCTTTCCTACTAGGAAAGGGGGGTAGGTTCTACTCATCCTAAAAGGAGAGAAATTAGGGAAGGAATAAGTTCTTAATGTTTATTTGGTAAGGAGATGGATTGCTCCACCTACAGCAGCACCGTCAATAGCATTACCCAGGGTATCTTTGCGATCGCCAGTAATTACACCGGTCAATGCGCTAGCACCTGCGCCAACACCGATATCTTGAGCGGCGTTGCGGTTATTTCGATCCCTTCTGAGGCCGTTTGCACCATTTACAGCTGCACCAGTGGCACCACCCTTAACAGCATTACCTAAGAAATCACCATTTCCTCTAATCGCTCCGGTTACCACATTGGTAGCAGCCCCGATACCGATATCGCGTAGTACTCGATCGTCGGCAGCAGCTTGTTCAGCAGGTACTAAAGTAACACCGGCTAAACTTGCAGCCATGAGGCTGGGTAGAAGTGTGCGTTTTAGGATTATGTTCATTGTGTTACCTTCTCAAAACATCAAACAATTGAATAAAGTTCAAAGTTACTGGAGTCAGACAAAATCTGATTTTTTCGTTTGCACAACAGCAACTATTTCTTGTTTGAGAACACATACATCATGACATTTACAAAGTCATAATTACTTCTACTTAAAGCATGAAATTCTCCTCAGTCTAGAGAAAGCTTTGGCTATTTAGTAGGTAATTCTGGGGACTACCCATTGACAAAATCAACTAAATATGTAATAAAGTTTTCGGAGATGCAAGTTTGATTTGTAATGCTAAATCGGGTAGTGTTTACCGTATCTATCTCAAGGTATGCCAAAATATTTAAACTAACTCATCAGGGTTAATGTTTAATTCTCTGAGCTTAGCAGCCAAGCGTTCTGAACGCTCCCACCCTGTTTGTAGCAAATTACCTTCATTATCCCACCAGCGCAACCAAGGTAATTCGAGATTTTGATAGCGACCTTGCCAGATTCCCAATTCTACAGCCATTGGTTCAATGGGATAATGTCCGCGATCGTTGGCAGGTACTAGTTGATATTCGCCTCTGAGCAATTGATACACCTGGACATTAGCTTTCTTCACTTCATAAATGCCATAAAAGGGAACTCTAATTGCTTGCTCATAAACCCAAAGCTTACCTGTAATTGGTGTTTTATCTCGTTCTTCGTCACCATTACCACAGACAAATTCTAAGACAATTAAAGGTGCAACGTATTCTTGCCACAATACATAAGAACGGCGTACTTCACCATTTAAAGTCGGCGGGACATTTGGCACATAAAACCAGTCTGGTGCTTCGGCGTCTTTTTCTGTCGGTTCAGTAATTCGCCAATAGATACCACTATCTTGTCCAATGCAATATTGTGCATCGGGATGTAATTTCTGCAAGATTGGTTCAATAGAATCTGTCAGCAATATGCTTTGAGGATGTTCTTGCAGGTTTTTCACAAATTTGCCGTCAGATTCTGGTAGCTGAGTATGGTCTGGTAGCGTTGATTCAATGCCGAGTGGTGTTTGTGCTGAGGTCATGGGAACCTCCTAGATGTGGGGGGTTAATAAGTAATATGGCATTTTTTGTAGTTGGCTGCGGCGCTTACCAAAACAAATAAGAGTTTATTCTCTGTATATCAATCCCGTGAAAACAAATAATTACTACCAGCTTTACTGCCAGAGTAATCAAAAATACTCTAATAGCGTCAAACGAATTGACCCAAATCACACATCTAGGAAAAAAACCAATAGATAAAATACCAAGAGAAACATAACCAATTAAAGTTAAAGCAACAGTCATTAGCACAATACCAAATGTTAAGCCTGCTGCAAGTATAGTTCCAATTCTATCTTCAAGAATTAGCGCTACTATTGTTCCTTTAGTCAAGGCTAATACCAACCAAGAAAATATATTAATATAAAAATTATTTTTAAAAATCCACTGTATATTCCAAATAATAAGTACAGTCAAAATTACAAGTATGGCTCCTAATTTTATTCCTGTGATAGCTAAATTTAGATTACTAATTTCCTTCATTAAATGAATCGCTAGAGTTGCATTGATTACCCCAATTACAATTCCTCCGAAAAAAGTAATGTTTAATCGTAAATCTTTTTGAGGCAAAGAAGCATTATCCATAATACAAATTTTTTAAGAATCAGTTTGCGACCAGTTTTCTAAATTAATCCCCTGTACTCTCTGTAAATCATAATCATTAGAAACCAGAATTAAACCGCGTGCGATCGCAGTAGCCGCAATCAATATATCTTGTTCTTGTATCGTCAAACCCCTGCGTTGTAAATCCACATGAATCTCGCAAGCTTTTTCAATAATTTCTATATCATCCAAAAATAAAATTTCATATTTTCTAGAAAATGCATTAAAATCCGCTAGCTGCTTCGTGGCATTTGCATACAAAAGTCCTCTTTTAACTTCATAATAAGTTATGCAGCTGATAAAGACTTCTTGTCCTGAACGATTAGCATCTCGTAGTTTACTACCAACAGTTACATTTCTCCTTAAAATGTAACTAACAATATTTGTATCTAATAAATAAGTCACTGGCTCTATTTTCGTTTTACCGCTTCATCGTACATTTTGATTTGCTCCGGCGTCAAATCATTTAACGTACCAGAAACAGCTTCTACGACAAGAATCTTATCAATTCTACGTGTCAGTTCATGTTCAGTAATAGCTTTCATTTCTTCTGGTGTAAACTGCCCAAACATATTTACTAACATTTCTACCATTTCTTGTTTGTCTAATTTCAATTGATATAAATTATTATCTTGAAACAATTTTTCTACAATTGGTAATATTCGAGCAATTAAGACATTTCTTTGGCTTGAAATTTCCTGCATAACTTCCTCCCAATGATTTACTAAATTACTCCAATTATAAACAATTGCCCTCAGTGAACCTCTGCGCTTACCTTGGCGCTCCTCTGCGTTAAAAAACAAAAAAAGGCGGGCTTTTCGGCCCACCCCACAAAAGATTAAAAGAATATTCTGTTGCTATTAACCCAATAATTGCTTAGCTTTAGCTAACACATTATCAACGCTAAAACCAAACTTCTCTAAACAAACACCGCCAGGAGCAGAAGCACCAAAGCGATCAATAGTGACGGTATCGCCTTCAGTACCTACATACTTATGCCAACCGAAACTAGAGCCAGCTTCCACAGCCAAGCGCTTGGTAACGGCTTTTGGCAATACAGACTCTTTGTAAGCTGCGTCTTGTGCTTCAAACAAATCCCACGCAGGTAGGGAAACAACACGCACTTTCTTGCCTTCGGCTGTGAGTTTCTCAGCTGCGGTGACGGCGAGGCTCAATTCTGAACCAGTGGCAATTATAATCAACTCTGGTGTACCGTCGGAATCCACTACTGTGTAACCACCCTTGGCAACACCTTCAATGGAAGTACCTGCCAAATTGGGGACGTTTTGACGGGTGAATGCCAACAAAGTAGGAGCATTTTCCTTTGCTCTTTCAACTGCTACTTTATAAGCACCAGAGGTTTCTGTTCCGTCTGCGGGACGAAGTACCGTCAGGTTAGGAATAGCCCGTAGAGAAGCTAGGGTTTCGATGGGTTGGTGGGTGGGGCCATCTTCACCTTGTCCGATGGAGTCGTGAGTCATCACCCAAATCACCCCGGCTTGAGATAGGGCGGATAAGCGGATGGCAGCACGCATGTAGTCTGTGAAGATCAAGAAGGTCGCACCGTAGGGAATTAATCCCGAACCATGCAACGCGATACCATTACAGATGGCACCCATACCGTGTTCCCGGACACCAAAGTGGATATTGGGGTTTTGGTATTGCCCTTTTTGGAAGTCACCTTTACCCTTGATTTCGGTCAGGTTGGAGTGAGTCAAGTCAGCAGAACCACCGATTAACTCAGGTAAAACTGCTGCTAGCTTGTTGAGGCAGGTTTCCGAGTGTTTGCGGGTAGGCGCTGCTTTGTCTTCTGCTGTGTAGGTGGGTAGGACTTTATCCCAACCATCAGGCAGTTTACTGGTTACATAGCGTTCAAATTCGGCTGCTTCTTGGGGATACTTCGCTTTGTAGTCAGCAAATACTTTGTTCCACTCGTCTTCATAGCCTGCGCCACGTTCCACTGCTTTGCGTGTATGGTCAAGAACGTCTTGGGGAATTACAAATGGCTCGTATTCCCAACCCAAGTTTTTACGAGTCAGTGCTATTTCGTCTCCACCCAAAGCAGCACCGTGAACGCCGGCGGTGTTTGCTTTATTGGGGGAACCGTAACCGATGGTGGTTGTGACCTTAATAAAAGAAGGTTTATCGGTGACAGCTTTGGCTGCTTCAATTGCTTTGGCGATCGCTTCTAGGTCAGTGTTACCTTCTTTGACGTGTTGGATATGCCAACCGTAAGCTTCAAACCGCTTGGAAACATCTTCAGTAAATGCCACATCTGTGGAACCGTCGATGGAAATGTGGTTGTCGTCGTACAGAGCGATGAGTTTGCCTAATCCCAAGTGTCCTGCGAAAGAACAAGCTTCACCGGAAATTCCTTCCATGTTGCAACCATCACCTAAGATTACGTAGGTGTAATGGTCAACAATTTTGGCATCGGGTTTATTGTATTTAGCGGCGAGGTGTGCTTCTGCGATCGCCAAACCGACTCCGTTGGCAATTCCTTGACCTAGCGGGCCAGTGGTGACTTCCACGCCCTCAGTGACAAAGTTTTCCGGGTGTCCGGGAGTTTTTGATTCCCATTGACGGAATTGCTTGATATCTTCAATCGTTACGCTGTCGAAGCCTGCTAGATATAGCAGGGCATACTGCAACATCGAGCCATGGCCGGCGGACAAGACAAAGCGATCGCGGTTAAACCATTTGGGATTTTTGGGATTAAACCGCAAAAAGCGATCCCATAGTACAAAGGCCATGGGAGCCGCGCCCATCGGCAGCCCTGGGTGTCCCGATTTTGCCTTTTCTACGGCGTCAATAGCCAAGAAGCGGATCGAGTTAATACAAAGTTCTTCGAGGGATTGGGTTGCAACAGCCATAATATGATTGTTTTTAACGACGGGTTAGCACTCTTTGAGCTTCTCACTCTATGTTGGGTTGATTTTTCACTAGCTAACAGTTAACAGTTAACAGTTAACAGTTTTATTAATTAGGATTTGAGTTTCCCATATAAACGTGGTAACTGTTCATTGATAACTGACACCGATCAAAATTCCCACAGTATCATCATCATCCCATTCTCGATCGTCGATGGACAAGCGGGATGTCCTGAGTTTCTGGTGATAAATCAAGCTGATAATTGGGTCATCTTGAACCCTTGCCCCACATCAGAATGATATCTATGGTACTTTTGGTACTGGGTATGGGGCATGGGGCATAGGGCATGGAGAGATGAGAAAGAGAATAACTCCTAACTCCTAACTCCTAACTCCTAACTCCCAACTCCTAACTTCTAACTTGTTTTAAAGGTATTTCTTAAAGGCTAATGTGACATTATGACCGCCAAACCCAAAGGAATTGGATAGTGCCACTTCAACTTTTTGAGTGCGGCTAGAGTTTGGTACGTAATCTAGGTCACATTCTGGATCGGGATTTTCGAGGTTGATTGTTGGAGGAATTCGGTCGTTAGCGATGGCTAGTACCGTTGCCACTGCTTCAATACCTCCAGAACCGCCCAATAGATGACCTGTCATTGATTTGGTGGAACTGATTGCCACTTGATAAGCATGTTCTCCCAAAGCTTTTTTAATGGCTGAGGTTTCAGTTGAATCGTTAGCTGGGGTGCTAGTGCCGTGGGCATTGATGTAGCTGATTTGTTCGGGAGTTATTCCTGCATCCTTGAGAGCGAGTTCTATGGCTCTTGCTGCACCTAGTCCACCGGGTACGGGGGAAGTTATATGGTAAGCGTCACAGGTCATACCATAGCCAATCATTTCGGCATAAATGTGAGCGCCACGAGCGATGGCGTGTTGCAGTTCTTCTAAAATTAAAATCCCTGCACCTTCACCCAAAACAAATCCGTCGCGATGGCGGTCAAAGGGGCGGCAAGCATGTGCTGGGTCATCATTGCGGAAAGAAAGTGCCTTACAGGCAGCAAATCCAGCCACAGACAATGGTGTGACAGCCGCCTCTGTACCGCCACAAATCATTGCTTGGGCATATCCCCCTTGAATTAAGCGAAAAGCATCTCCGATGGCGTTGGAGCCTGCGGCGCAGGCTGTAACAGCACAGGAATTTGGCCCTTTAGCCCCTGTGTGAATTGCTGTGAGTCCTGCTGCCATATTGGCAATCATCATCGGTATCATAAATGGACTACAGCGATCGGGGCCGCGATTGAGGTAGATAGTTTGCTGGTCTTCTAATACTTTGATGCCACCAATGCCAGAACCGATCATGACACCCACCTGTTCCGCGTTTAAGTCATTGATAACTAACTGCGCGTCAGATATAGCTTGTTTTGCTCCCGCAACCGCAAATTGGGCAAATCGATCCATGCGCTTGGCCTCTTTGCGCTCCAAGTAATCATGTGGATCGAAGTTTTTCACTTC
This sequence comes from Nostoc linckia z4, assembly GCF_002608075.1. Classification (GTDB taxonomy): domain Bacteria; phylum Cyanobacteriota; class Cyanobacteriia; order Cyanobacteriales; family Nostocaceae; genus Nostoc; species Nostoc linckia. The sequence continues at coordinate 74,602 of NZ_LAHA01000021.1, read as the reverse complement.
ACCAGCGATGCGGCAGTCATGGCGAGATGCATCAAAAAATGTGATGTAGTCAATGCCATTGCGTCCACTCAGTAATCCATCCCAATATTCTGTTGCTGTGTTACCAATAGGTGTAATCGCGCCAACACCAGTTACAACAACGCGTTTACGTGTAATATCTGTCATGATTCAGTTAAAGGTGGCGAAAAAGCGAAAAGTCGGTGCGCCGGCGTCCAGCGTATGAAGTAGCGATTCGCCGTGCTTGTGAGGGTCTGTCTGCGGCAACGCCAAGGGCGAACAGAACTTTGAATACGAAGCAGGCAAATAATTTGAGATTAGCAACTAGGTACTGGTGACTAGGTGCAAGAGAAAAATCTTCCCAATCCCCAATCCCCAATCCCCAACTGTCAGTTAAGCTGATGTGGTAACTTTGTTGCTAATGTAATTTACAGCGTCTTGGACTGTTAAAATTCCCTCGGCAGCTTCGTCGGGAATTTCAATATCAAATTCTTCTTCCAAAGCCATTACTAATTCAACCGTATCTAAGGAATCCGCACCTAAATCTTCCATAAATGTGGATTCTGGTTTGATTTCGGTATTCTCGTCAAGGCTAAGTTGTTCGGCAACGATTGTTTTAACTTTTTCAAAAAGTTCCGTTTGGCTCATGGATATCAAGTCCTTAACTAATTGCTAGAATCTGCTCATTATAGGAGACATTTTTTTGAGCATATACATCTTATCGTCAAGCGCGATCGCCCGTACACTGCCAACGGTTTTTCTGTTAGAAAACTGCTGCCCCCTCGGTTTTCTTTGAACAGCTCAACAGTAGGGTGCGATCCGCCATCACCAACACCATGTAAATGCTTTTGTTTACTGATTGATTATTGTCTAGAGCGATCGCTCTAATCCAAACTATAGTTATATGCTATCTCAGACACTGAAATACGCTTACTTTCCTGGCTGTGTTGCTCAAGGAGCATGTCGAGAACTTTATCAGTCAACTCAAGCCCTGACTCAAGCACTGGGCATTCAACTAGTTGAACTCAAAAAAGCCGCTTGCTGTGGTTCTGGCACTTTTAAAGAAGATTCCCAACTCCTGGAAGATACAGTCAACGCCAGAAATATTGCCCTAGCAGAAGAATTAAATCTGCCGTTACTTACCCATTGCAGCACTTGTCAAGGTGTTATCGGCCACGTCAACGAACATCTCAAGGAATGCCAAACTAGCAATCCTAGCTACATCGAACGAGTTAATGGCTTGCTGCACCAAGAAGGCTGTTCGCCTTATCGCGGTAGCACTGATGTCAAACATCTCCTCTACGCCTTGGTAACAGATTACGGTTTAGAGGAAATTACCAAACGCGTGACTCGGAAATTAACTAATTTAAAATGCGCGGCTTTTTATGGCTGTTATCTTCTCCGCGCTCAAAAGTCCATGCCCTATGATGACCCTTTCCAACCAGAAGCAATGGAAAATGTTTTTCGGGCGGTGGGTGCAACACCAATTTATTACCAAGGTCGGACACAATGTTGTGGTTGGCCGCTTTCTAGTTATGCCACTACCCAATCTTTCAAAATGGCAGGGATGCATATTCAAGAAGCCTTAGCTGCTGGTGCTGACTGTATAGTGACACCTTGTCCTCTGTGCCATTTAAATTTAGATTCCCGCCAGCCAGAGGTAGAAAAGGTAATTGAACAACGGCTAGGTTTACCAGTGTTACATTTACCCCAGTTAATAGCTTTGGCTGTTGGAGTCAGTCCCAAAGAACTGGGTTTAGAGCGTCACGTTGTTTCTACAAAGCCAGTGTTAGAGAAATTGGGCTTTTTTTGATGGTCAATAGTCATTAGTCCTTTGGTAATAGACCTGCTTTAAAAATGGGGACTGGGGACTAGGGAGATGGGGAGATGGGGAGATGGGGAGACTAGGGGACTAGGGAGATGGGGAGATGGGGAGATGTAGCTTTAGCTTCTCTTTGAGAGACGCTAGCGCGAACCCACAGGGTGGGAGATGAGGGAGGCTTTTGAGGTAGGGGAAGAATAACTCTTAACTCCTAACTCCTAACTCCCAATGCCCCATGCCCTATGCCCAATGCCCAATGCCCAATGACTTCTACTAGCTATTGTTAAATTTACGTTGCAATTCTTTCAATGATTGATAAATATCTGGCAAACGACTATAAATAGCAGATACCTTGAGATATAACTTATGGGGAACTGCGGGAGTTCCAGAGATGATTTCCCCTGGTGGAACATCGCTGTGAATTCCAGTTTGAGCGGATGCAATTGCCCCATCTCCGATCTTCACTTGATTGGCAATTCCCACTTGTCCAGCTAAAATAACGCGATTCCCCAGTTTGACACCCCCGGCCATGCCGGCTTGACCTGCGATGGCACAACCAGCACCAATCTGGCTACCATGACCGATTTGCACTAAGTTGTCGATTACTGTGTTGCGGCCTACCCGTGTTTCTCCCACCGCTGGGCGGTCAATGCCGCTGTTGCAGCCAACCACTACACCATCTTCTAAGATTGTGTAGCCGGATTGTTCCATTTTGAACCAACCAGTGCGGGTGGGAACGAAACCAAAGCCTTCTGCACCGATGACAGCGCCACTATGAATTACGCAATCTGCACCTATTTGTGTGCGTTCGTGAATAGTGCAATTGGCGTGTAAGATAGTGCGATCGCCTATTTTCACATCTGGATAAACCACCACATTCGGATGGATAATTGCGCCATTACCAACTTCCACCCCTTGTTCAATCACAACGTGAGGGCCAATATAAACATCGTTACCAATTTTGGCAGTGGAGTGAATCACAGCGCTTTGATGAATTTCTGGGAGTGGGCGATATGGCTGGTAAAAAATTGCGATCGCTTTAGCAAACAATAATCGTGGTTCTGGAGTGCTGAGCCAAACAATACCACGCTCTTGGGCCACGGCCTGTAACTTTTCATCCTGGGGCAAAATTAAAGCGCTAGCATTGGTCTTGGCAATGGAAGATCCAAATTTTGCTCCCTCCACGTAGCTGAGATTACCGTTATTAGCCTCATCAATAGCCGCTACTCCGGTAATTTCTGGATCGTGCTTTGGATTGACACTTAAGCTATGACCCGTAGCTGCATCGCCAAACTGGTGTAGGATTTCGCTGAATTTCATTAGTAAAAAACGCAAATCTAGTTCTAGGGTTATTACATGAGTAACACGCTAAGATACCATTGCGTTTGTCAATCAGCAATTGTACTGGAAAAATCTCAAAAAACCACACACTGTGATGAGAATTAGGGTGTGAGAGGTGGGGGGATGGGGGAGATGTGGTTCGACTTCCCTACGAGACGCTACGCGAACGCTCACCAACCGGGAGATGTAGCTTTAGCTTCTCTTTGGGAGACGCTAGCGCGAACCCGCAGGATGGGAGATGAGGGAGATGAGGAAGACAAGGGAGACAAGGGAGACAAGCAGAATAATTCTTAACTCCTCACTCCTCACTCCCCACTCCCCAGTCAACAGTCAACAGTCCCCAATTCTTTTTTAGCTTCGCAAAGTTAACGCTTCTTTTTCTAGGTTCTCATCCATCCAAGAAAACATATCAGCAATTGATTTAACCATATCTTGAACTCCATCACGAAAGAGTTCAATATCTTTCTCTGACTTGATGTAAAGTTGGGTAACTTGAATCAATTCATCGGTATGTTCTGGATCTAAGTGACAATGGATATGAAAATATTCAATTGTATGGTCATCAATCCCCTTAAAGATTTTGCGAAGTCCTTCGATATATTTGCTGAATATAGCAGGTAGAACTTGCTCTATTGCAGCAAATCTTCCTAAAGAACGCACTACAGGTTCATCATCGCAAAACTCAAATTTCTTAAAGCGTAATGCTGGAATGAGAAATGCTCCATCATTTGCATTCACATCAATTTTAGGACAATCAATACCTTTCATAAAGCGCATAAAAAGCGCTACGTGAGCTAGGTCTGGCTTCAGCTGTCCATGCTCTGTAAATGCATTTTCTAGCATAATGGTTCTAGCATAGTAACTATCCATTTTTGACGCAACTTTCAAAAAAGCCATATTGAATCTATTTGAGCCAGGTAGCATTTTCATCGCAAACTGGCGGATTGCGTCTTGTGAAAACTCTCCTTTACCAAAACGTTGTACAAAGGGATGCAAAGATAAATCCTGTGCAGTTGTTACTTCTAATAAAATCTGGTGGAGTTGCTTGGATATTTGAGGATCTGAAGAAAGAATTGTGGCCATTTTTTTGTTTAACTGTGGGTTGTTGTTGATGCTGAATTGTCTAATTTGTTGCCAATTAGGAAGAATTAATCACGCAGTTTGCATAGCAAAAAAATGCATATATTTATAACTATGCTTCAGACTTTTATTTGCAAATAATCACAAAAAACTAGAGTCTTGAGACTTTTGGTAAGTATTAATATTGACATCACTGCATCGTAATTGAGCGTAAATCTCCAACTTGATACTTTCCAAAAATCCAAATTTTTGGCTAACTAAACCGTAGTGTTAGTTTTACCGAGCAATTGGCTACGCCTTTAAGTAAGACAATTTCAGTATAAGCTCGGTTTTATTCCTGAATAAAATATTAATATGTATTTTTTTTATACGCAAAAATAAAAATTTATATTGACAAAATCTTTATTTTTTCAAATTATTTATTAATTTTGTATAAAATTATAATTTAATTTCTGTATTACAACGGATTACTAAGTCTCAAAATACTCTGAAATTTGCCATAAAAGTCAATATATTGAAGAAAGTTTGGATAGTCTGAAAGACCGACGATACAAGGATATAAGATGTAGAATATAAGATTTATCCTTAGTTAAATATACGTGATTTTCTATTTTTCTATTGCCTGGACATAACTTGTCTCAATAATTCACATTGGTGGTTAATTTATGAGTGCAATCTCAGAGGTGTAGTCATTTTATTGACAAAATACTAATATTTTGGCTTTTAAAGAATAAAAGAGGCGAAATAATTTTATATTAGGCATATTTCCGAGTATTTAATAAAGATAGCTTGATTTTTTTCTAGTTTTATCAACTTGTAACTCAAGATAGTTTATGCTGCAATAAGTGAAACACATATTTAATGAACATAACTTTTCGCATATCTAAAGCAATAGATATTTTGGTGTTGGCTGTAGAGAGCCAGTTGCGAAGAGAGTGGGTTACACGTTAGCTAAACCAGGGAATCCATTCAACCTACTGGCTCTTGTTGATCGTTGAAAGTTAACCCTCAATAGCAAAGAAAAAGGGTATAGGGTGTAGTAAAAATCAGTAGAAGCTTGAATGCAGGAAAAAATTGGGAATTAAAAATGTCAAATGAAAAATTAAATCTGTTTCAGTGATTAATTTTTAATTTTTAATTTTTACGTTTCGGAGGTACATGTATCAAACAGACGATTCTTCTTTCCCTCTATACGCTACACCCTGCTACCCACAACCTTTTCCTGCTTAACAACACGAGCAACTGTATAATTTCAAACGATAATCGGTTACCTTTGAAGATTTTGGTATTTCCATAATCTAGGTAAACAATGTTTTTAGGTATTAAAATTGAAACAGCAAGGATTGATTATAGCAAGGCAGAAAAAGGAACTGCTCTAATGTAGATTTAGACAACTTTTCTACTCCTGTATCAAGACTTGTAATTGTCTGGCGTAATTACAGCAATAATGTAGAAAAGCAAACCGTCCAATAAAGCAAAACCAAGAATTACAACATGATGTTATGCAACGTCAGCAGATAGATAAGTTGCTACGTCAAGCTCACGAAGATTTAGAAATACGAGTTGAGGAGCGCACCGCTGAGCTTTCCCGTGCTAATGCTCTTTTGCAACAGGAAATCCTTGAACGACAAGCTGCGCTAAGGGAACGACAACGTGCTGAAGAAGCATTGCAGCAAAGCGAAAAGCTTTATCGTCAGTTAGTTGAGAGTCAAACTGACGTGATTGTGCGGACAGATTTACAAGGAAAACTAACTTTTGCTAACGCAGTTGCTTGTCAAACATTTGGCTTCAAGTTGGATGAGTTACTTGGTCAGTCGTTATACAATTTTTTCCATCCAGATGATTTAGCTCAATCCCTGGAAAACATGGCAAGTTTAGCATCTCCACCATATTGCTTGAGGGTTTATGAGCAACGTGCATTAACAGTTAAAGGTATTCGTTGGTTTCAATGGAATGTGACTGCAATTACAGACGATCGCCAGCAGGTGACTGAAACTCAAGGAGTAGCCAGAGATGTCACTGAACGCAAGCAGGCGGAACAGAAAATCTCTGAACAAGCAGCTTTACTAGATATTGCTACTGACGCAATCTTAGTTCAAGATTTCCTATTTCAAATTTTATTTTGGAATCAAGGCGCAGAGCGTCTCTACGGCTGGCAAGCTTGTGAAGTTATCGGTAAAAATCCTGAAAAACTTTTATATAAAAAAACTTCACCACAGCTAAAAGTAGCTCTCAAAAATGTGATTGAGTTTGGCTCATGGCATGGTGAGTTACATAAAGTTACAAAATCTGGTAAAGAAATTATCACAGAAAGCCGCTGGACACTGATGCGTGATGAAATGGGGCAACCCAAATCCATCCTCACTGTTGACACCGATATTACTGAGAAAAAACAACTCCAAGCTCAATTTCTCCGCGCCCAGCGCTTAGAGAGTCTTGGCACCTTGGCTAGTGGTATTGCCCATGACCTCAACAATATATTGACGCCAATTATGTCCTCTTCTCAAATGTTGGCGCTGAGACTTCCCAATCTCGATCCACGCAATCAGCAATTGCTGAAGCTTTTGGAAGATAACTCTAAACGTGCAGCTGATTTAGTCAAGCAAATTCTGACATTTGCACGCGGAGGATTTGAAGGCAGAGGTGTTTGTTTACAAATTGAATATCTGCTGTTAGAAATTGAACAAATAATTAATAGCACCTTTCCCAAATCCATCAAAATTAGCAAGAATTTACCCAAAGAAAACCTTTGGACAATTTTGGCAGATCCGACTCAAATACACCAGGTATTAATGAACCTGTGCGTCAATGCTCGCGATGCAATGCCCAAGGGGGGCACACTATATATTGGTGCAGAAAATCTTTTTGTCGATGAAAACTTTGTCAGAATGAATTTAGATGCTCGCGTCGGCCCATATGTAGTTATAACCATCAAAGATACAGGAATTGGGATTCCGTCGCTGATTTTAGATCGAATTTTTGAACCTTTTTTTACAACTAAAGAATTAGGCAAAGGTACAGGATTAGGTTTGCCTACTGTGATTGGCATTGTTGAAAAACATGGTGGTTTTGTAAATGTCCAGAGTGAGGTAGGCAAAGGTACTCAATTTCAGGTTTATTTGCCAGCTATCAAAGAAAGAACAACGCAGGAAGTAGATAAATCAGAATTGCTTAATGGTAAAGGAGAGTTGATTCTGATTGTAGATGATGAAACTGCCATTCTGGAAATCACAAAAACTTCTCTAGAAGACCATAACTACAAAACTTTCACGGCTAGTAATGGCATTGAAGCGATTTCATTGTACGCAGAACACAAAAATACGATTAGCGTAGTGTTGATGGATATGATGATGCCATCAATGGATGGGTTAACTACTATCCGCATCTTGCAACAGATGAATAAACAAGTTAAGGTTGTTGCCATCAGTGGTATGACTTCAAACAGTGAGCTTGCAGAAGTTACTGAGGTTGGCGTGAATGTATTCTTGCGTAAGCCCTACACTTTCCATGAATTATTACACGCTATTAACAATGTCTTAAGCAAGCCATAGTTTGGAAATTAGAATTTAAATTCTATTTCAGTTGTGAAAAATATCGGTGTTGACTGTAAACGCTTAACAGTCAACATTCCTAACATGTAATATTTCAGAGACAATTTATAAAGTAAATCTTAAGTAGTGGCGTGTCAAAGCTAAAATGTTGCAATAAATTTTATTGTAGGATGGGTGTCCTCACCCGTCCGGGGAGGCAGGATGCCCACCCCACAAGAGTTTACTAATGCACTATTTTAGCCCGGTCACACCCTACATTAATCTTATTTTCACTTTAAGAAAAACTTCTCACAAATTATTTGGGATTGCTATGTGCCAATTTGTATAATACACGATATTGCAGCAGGCATCCTTGACTCTGGATTTTCAGAAAATGCTAAGACTTTATCATTTATTAGTAGGTTTTATTTTGGTGTTATTAATCCCGGTAGGAGTAAAATTTGTTCTGCCACAATTTTCTGGAACCAAAGCGCCACATTCTCCTGCTGTATCAAAACTTGCCAACCTTGGTGAGGGAAATATCTGGCAGAAAATTCTTGGAAATACTGCTGCTCCAACTAACTGGCAAGTTGCTACTTGTAATGGAAATGCGCCCTTGTTATGTATTTCCTCTAAGGGAAAAGTTTTAGGTACAGTTGAGATTAACGTTTACCCACTAGAAAAGATTCCAGATTTTCAAAAGAAACTTGTAGCTGCGGGTGTTCCAACGAATTCTCAAGTTGACTACCAAAGTTCTCAATATCAAACTCAAGTATTGACAGCACTCAAGGGTTGGGTAGCAGACAAATATGCTGCTTTTACCAAAGATCGTCAAGTTCAATATGGAAGAGACATTATTTTTTCAGACTACCCAACGCAACCAGCACCAGTGGGTAAGCTTCAGGGAATCCGCTATGGGTTTGCTGGACTTAACCAACAAGGTGGAGTACAAGAGCAACATATCGGTTATGTTGTCTTTGACGGGGCTAGACTTTACGTAATTACCACAGCCTTTGATTCCGGTACGCAAACAGGTAAGTTTGAAAAATTAGAAAATTTGGCTATTTTTCAACCTTATTTAGACGCGATCGCCGCAGATTTGCGTTTGCCCTAATGGGCATGGGGCATGGGGCATGGGGCATGGGGCAGAGGGGAAAAGGGGAAAGATGAAATTTATTCCTTTTCCCTTTTCCCTTTAACCTTTTCCCCTACCTCAAGAACCTCCCCTACTCCCTTACCTCCTTATCTCCCCACTCCCCCATCACCTTAGATCTCAGCCACCGCCCGTTCAATTAAGCGACGTGCCAAAGTTTGCGTACCTGTGTGTTCGTAATAATTCGTTGCCACATCTAGGAAGGCCGCCAGGTAGTCTAACTTGTCATCGGCAATATCAGCAAAAGTTTTCAAGTTGTGGACAACTTTTTGTGGCGTTAAATTATTAGCGTTAACTAACCCACTCATCCAACCTTTAACTGAGTCAAAACTTTCGCCGATAAAATTGAGTTTACTGCCAGCATTGCTGCCTGGAATTACATCTTTGATGTTTTGGAAAGTTGAGTTTTGCTCTAACTCTTGCGGATTTGTTTGATTCAGCCCGGATATTGCTTTACTGATGAAATCTGGGCCTAGAGGTATCAAGCCATCAACACAAACCAATGCCACCATGCGGATCAGTGACTCACCACTATACTCTCCCAAAGACGCAACAAAGTCTCCAATACTGTCTCCAGGAATGCCGTTAATTTGGCAGAAAGCTATTAATTCTGCAACTAATTTCAGTGTCAAATCGATGGTTTGGGCTTTGTCAGGTTTTGGAGTAATGGAGTTTAAAAAACCCAACAAAGGAATTTTCTCGCCAACTTTGTTAGCCAAAGCTGCTGCACCAAGGGCTTTATCTGTATTATCAACGGTTTGATATAGCCATAAAGCAGTTTGATAACCTTGAGATTTATCGTTGAATAGATAAATTGCTCGTTCGCCAATTTGTTGAATTAAATCTTCGTCGGTTTCCAGAGTCACTGTTTTAATAGTGTTCACAAAGCCGACGGTATTTTGCCACTGGCCAGGAGCAACAAAATCTAAGGAATTTAACAGAGAAACAGTTAAGCCACTGGTTGGTAATTCATCAACCAACTGAAAAATCGATTTGCTCACAAAAATCTCCTGATTTCAGATTTATTATGTTGATTTTGGCAATGCGGCTCAATTCAGTTTCGCTAAACCGCTGAGATTAAATTTTTCTATCCAATCTGCGCGATCGCTAGCTGTAAATGACGGATCGCGAGAAAGTACTTTTACTTGGTATTTACCTACTAAAATTGCTGTTTGCGTGTTACCTAGTTCTACTGCCGGATATCCACCAATTTTTTTGGTGCTTTTCGAGAACTTTGCTGCTGTTGCTGGTGTGCTGCTGGTATCGGAAATAGACAACAATGCAACTTCTTTACCACCTTTTTTTAACTTCAAATTGGCAAAACCTTTTTTCTCTTGGGTATAAACGCCTTGGTAGCCATCACTAGCTTTAGGAAAAAATTTGTTAAATTCGCTACCTTGAGTTGCCGTTTTAGCTACAGCTTGACCGCTTTTTTGCTTACTACTCTCTTGCTGGGCCTGGTCAAAACGTCCCGGTGTTTTTGCAGTACAAGATGTTGTCAGTAGTATTACTGAAAGCAACAACGCAGCTAAAACTTTACGCCCACGGTGTAAACTCATGTTTTGATTCTCCTGATACTTAAGCTTTGAGGCAATTATCTGCGGTGCTAGTGATTTTGACCCAGAAAATTTACTTTTTGATAATTATTGTGGGGGATTGGGAGTTGGGAGTTGGGAGTTAGGAGTTAGGAGTTGGGAGTTAGTTATCCTCTCTCTCTCTGCCTCAAGAGTCTCCCTTGTCTCCCTTGTCTCCCTTGTCTCCCTTGTCTCCCTTGTCTCCCTTGTCTCCCTTGTCTCCCTTGTCTCCCTTGTCTTTATATTGTAAAAATTGCTTCAACTGCCAGAAGTGCGGTAAGCGATGACGGCATAAAATGGATCTCCTCCAGGTGCCCCTAGCCATTGTAGAAAATTCGGTAATGTTGATTTATGAACGATAACTTCTGGGGTGGTAAATCCTGGTACAGAGGCGAAGTAATTCTTGACTAATTCCACTCGTTGTGGTTTTGAAGCTTCCCGCCAAGCTTGAATTGCTTTTTGAAAGAACATCCGGTTGGAAAAGCTGATAATGGCGATACCACCGGGTTTGAGGATGCGGTGAATTTCAGAAAATATTGCTTCTGGATATTGGATATATTGCACAGATACGCAATTGAGAACTGCGTCAAAATCTTCATTTGGCAAAGGAATCTGGGGATTTTCGTTGAGATTTTGCACAAAATAATGATTGAAGCGGGGATTGCGTGCTAGTTCTTCGGTGTTGAGTCCGTGTCCCTCGATGTGGGAAAATTGAATCTCTTCTGGTAGATGGGAAACCCAGCTGCTCATCATATCAAAGATGCGGGTGTTGGGTTTGAGGCGATCGCGGTATAAATCTGTTAGCTGTTGAATAAATCCCTCATCAACATGGGTGACGAAGCGCGGATAAGCATAAAATAAGCGATCGTCTGTGTCGTCTAATTTTAGGCGTTGATTCGGTCTTAGCTGCATAAATCTCTCGTGTAGATAACTTTTTTCCAAAATTGTGGCATCTATTTGATATAAGTTTACATGTTATACAAATTACGTTCTTTGCAGTATATTGGGCGCAAAATCTTGCTTTTAGGAGCATCACCTTATTTTATTTTGTTAGTTTGGATACTACCTTTATTATTATTTACTTCTGGTGAAAATAGCCTCATAGCACATGACGAAGCGCTTTATGCTTCACGGGCACGTTTGATGTTTGATTCTGGGAATTGGATTGCACCTTGGGAAAAGCCGCATCACAAAACTCCTGGGCCTTATTGGTTAATTGCCAGTTTCTATCAGCTGTTTGGTATTAATGATACGAGTGCGCGTCTTCCTAGTATGCTTGCAGGAATTTTATGCGTCTGGCTGGTATATGAAATCGGCAAAATCATCTTGGGTAAAAAACTAGCTTTGCTTGCTGGTGCAATTTTAAGTGTGGAATTTCTCTGGCTGCAATCTTGTCGTTTAAGTACCCCAGATGTACCTTTAGTTTTGTTAGTACTTTTAACGATTTGGTCTTTTATCAAAGCAGAATTAAATCCGGCAAAACGCTACTTCTGGAGTTTTAGTGCTGGTTTAAGTTTAGGTTTAGGCTTTTTAATCAGAAGCTTTATGATTTTTGTACCAATCATAGCTTTATTACCTTATTTAATTTGGGATGCTAAGCGTCATCGTCATCTGAATAACCTCTTTTTATATTTAGGGATTTTCGTCGGTTTGATTCCTACTTTTGTTTGGCTCTGGCTTTGTTGGTTACATTATGGAAACCAAAGTTTTGAAGAATTATACAAATTTGTGATCTATCAAAGTAGTAAGGGAAATGATAATTATCACACGAATTTTCTCTTCTATGTTTGGAATATTGGTCTCAAAGCATTTCCTTGGGCTTTTTTCGCAATTTTCGGACTAATTTTGGCCATCCGTCATCCCTTCCGCTACCAATTATTATTAGTTGGATTTCCTGTTGTCTTTTTTATTGAAATTAGTATTTTTACAACTCGTTTCTCTCACTATAGTCTTTGCCTTTATCCCTTCGTGGCGTTGTTTGCTGCTGTGGGTTTAGACTGGCTAGGTAAAATTTATCAGCTAGGAATTTCCTCGCCATCTATTCTTCAACAAAAGAAAAAAAATATCTTCAATTTTTTTGTCAAAGAAAATCTTCCCCGAAACCTCAGTTATGGATTTGGTGGATTCGGTGTTTTACTCATTATCGCCAGCATTGTGATTTTTGCTTGGGTTAATTCTGATATCCGTAAGTATGCAATTATTGGCTTCGCTATGGGATTAGGTTGGTTAATTTTACCTGTTGTGTGGATTGGTCGTTATCGCTTTGGTAAAAAGTTTCTCACCACTCGTTACTGGATAGCAGATTGGTTAATTCCCTGTTGGTTAGCTTTAGCAGCTATGGGTAGTATAGGTTTGTTAAGTGACTATAACCCGGACTTAAGAGTTTTTCTCCAACAAAGCGCGATCGCTTCTATTTTGAAAACTAATCCGATATACTTTGTGGAAATAGATGATAAAGTCCAAGTACTCCTCGATTTCTATATTGCTATTGACGACAAACGAGTAGCCTCATTTTCTGAAGTACCAGCTTTTAGCTACGCTTGGACTTCTCAAAATCAATCCCCTAAATTATCCAGACCTCACCGTATTCTCGGTACTGTGAAAGAATATCAGTTTATTCAAGTACTTCGTTAGTTATTGGGCATGGGGCATGGGGCATGGGGCATTGGGCATGGAGACAAGGGGGACAAGGGGGACAAGGGGGACAAGGGGGACAAGGGGGACAAGGGGGACAAGGGGGACAAGGGGGACAAGGGGGACAAGGTAGCAATTTTTCTCCCCTATCTCCCCATCTCCCCATCTCCCCATCTCCCCCACTTCCCTAGTTCCAAAAAAAGAGCTGTTGCCAAAATCATCAAAATTAGATAGTATATGAATATTAAGTATGCTAAGTATTTTAAAAAATGATTTCTACATCCAATCAATCCCCAACTTTAGAGTCCTGGCAGCAAAATCTCGCACCATACAATTTGGGGTACAGAATCAAATTACTTTCGCAACTACTAAGTCGTAGGTTTACTGATAGACTCGAACCTTTTGGATTGACGCCATTTCATTGGTTGGTGTTGTGCTGTCTTTGGCAAGAAGATGGTTTACCTACTTCTAGTATTGGGGACAAACTCAAACAAGTAGGCGGTACTTTAACTGGGGTGTTAGACCGGATGGAAGAACGCGGTTTGGTTCGTCGAGAACGCGATACTCAAGACCGCCGCATCTGGCGAATCTGGTTAACGGATGCAGGACGGGAACTACAAACTATCCTACCTCCCATCGCTGCACAAGTGTGTGATGAAGCAATGGACGGTATTTCCCTTGCTGACCGAGAATTTTTTTCCCAGATTTTGAATAAAGGCATCGCTAATCTCTCTTAAAAGATACTTCCACAATCACCCAAGCGGGGGAAGCTACATTAAGATTTATTTTGAGAAGATATTACGCATACTAAATAAAAGCCACGCAAAGGCTCGTAAATCAATATTACGTACTTTAAATAAACGAGAGTTAACTAAATCAATCTGCAAGGAGTTGAAACTTATGGGTGTCAATACTTTAAACGGACGCAAGGATAACAAAACCCCAATTTTAGAACCAGAATTGATTACAGATTCAGAGACTTTAGAAGCCACCACCACAGAGACAACTCAAGGGCCTGTTGTAACTCCCCAGACAGAAAAAGAAGTTCCACCGAAGCGTAAAAAACCCATTGGTTTAATTTTGGCAGGATTGGGTGTAGGTGCGATCGCCGCAGGTACTTTTGGCTATAACTACTGGCAATATTCCTCTACTCACCAGGAAACAGATAACGCCACCGTTGTGGGAAACATTCACCAAATTAGTAGCCGCATTCCCGGAACTGTAACTCAAGTTTTGGTGGATGATAATCAACTGGTGCAACCGGGACAATTATTAGTCAAGTTAGATGCGCGGGACTATGAAAGTAAAGTCCAACAAGCACAAGCAGCATTAGAAAATGCGCGGGGTCAGGCCCAAGCCGCCCAAGCAAATATCGCCTTAGCTTCACAAACCACCACTGGTAAAACAACTCAGGCGCAAGGAGATGTTAGCAACGCTGTAGCGGCAATTTCCACAGCCCAAGCAGCAGTCCAAGAAGCGCAAGCGGGGATACCAGCAGCACAAGCCGAAGTGAAGTTAGCCCAAGCGGGAATTCCTGCCGCCCAAGCCCAGGTAGCCCAAGCCAATGCCAACTTGGAAAAAGCCCAAGCAGATTATAACCGTTACAACGAATTGTATAAATCGGGTGCCATCGCTCGCCAGCAATTAGACACAGCCAAGGCGGCCTATGATGTGGCTGTAGCCCAGAAAAATGCTGCCGTCCAGGGAGTAGAACAAGCCCAAGCCAGATTAGCCTCGGCGAAAGTTGGCGTTGCTAAAGCCCAATCTCAATTAGCACAAGCCCAAGAAAGTGTAGTTAGCGCCCAAGCAAAATTGGCTGCATCCAAGGGAGGATTGCAACAAGCCACAGCTGGCGGACAAGATACAGCAGTCAAACGCAGTCAATACGAAGCAGCAAAAGCAGCGATCGCACAATCAGAAGCATCGCTCAAAGACGCTCAATTGCAACTATCCTATGTTAATATTACTGCTCCTAGTGCTGGAAGAATAGGCAGGAAAAACGTGGAAATTGGTAACCGAGTTGCAGCGGGTACACCGTTAATGGCGATCGTGGATAATCAAAATTGGGTAGTTGCCAACTTCAAAGAAACCCAACTAGAAAAAATGCGCCCAGGAGAACCAGTAGAAATCAAGCTGGACAGTTTCCCTCATCACACTTTTACTGGTCACGTTGATAGTATTTCCCCAGCTTCCGGCGCTCAATTTGCCTTATTACCCCCAGATAACGCCACAGGTAACTTTACCAAAATTGTACAGCGCATCCCAGTCAAAATAGTTTTCGACCAAAACAGCATTCAAGGATACGAATCGCGAATCACACCGGGGATGTCTGCGGAAGTTGCAGTGGAAGTTAAATAGAGTATGGGCTATGGGGCATGGGGCATGGGGCATGGGGCATGGGAGATGTAGCTTTAGCTTCTCTTTCATAGACGCTAGCGCGAACCCGAAGGATGGGGAATGAGGGGGACAAATCAATTCAAAATTCAACATTAAAGAACTTTTAAATGCGTGATTTTTTAATGTCCCATGCCCAATGCCCAATGCCCAATGCCCAATGAGATGAGTATAGAATTTAATCAAAAAATGAAACAACACTATGGCTAATACAGGTATAATTCGTCAGCCAGGGCACAATCCTGCTGTCCCGCCAGAACGGGTGCCGTTCAGAACTTGGATTGGTGTATTGGCAAGTATGCTTGGTGCGTTCATGGCGGTATTAGATATTCAAATTACTAATGCTTCCCTGCAAGATATTCAAGCAAGTTTAGGAGCAACTTTAGAAGAAGGTTCTTGGATTTCTACTGCTTATCTCGTTGCGGAAATTGTAGTAATTCCTCTAACAGGATGGTTATCAAGGGTCTTTTCTTTAAGACGTTATCTATTAGTAAATACTGCATTATTTATTTTATTTTCTATATGTTGTGCTTGGGCGTGGGATTTGAATTCTATGATTCTGTTCCGGGCTTTGCAAGGTTTTAGTGGAGGAGTTTTAATTCCTACCGCTATGACAATTGTTTTAACTACCTTACCACCATCCAAGCAATCAATAGGATTAGCAGCTTTTGGTTTTAGTGCAGTTTTCGCCCCATCAATCGGCCCGACATTAGGAGGTTGGTTAACGGAAAACTTTGGTTGGGAATATAACTTTTATATCAACTTAATTCCAGGTATATTAATGCTGGCTGGCGTTTGGTATGGAATTAAGCAAGAAGCACCCCAAATTAGTTTATTAAAACAAGGCGATTGGTGGGGAATTATTGCAATGGCCATCGGATTGGGTTCCCTGCAAGTTGTTTTAGAAGAAGGTAGCCGTAAAGATTGGTTTGGTTCGGCGTTAATTGTACGCTTAACTGTAATTGCAGTAATTTTTCTAGCAATATTTTTCTTTATAGAATTAACTCGTAAACAACCATTTATTAATTTGCGGCTGTTGTTTAGACGTAACTTTGGTTTAGCGAGTATTGTAAATGTATCTTTGGGTGTTGGCTTGTATGGTTCAATTTATATTTTACCTTTATATCTTGCCCAAATTCAAAAATACAATGCGTTGCAAATTGGTGAAGTATTGATGTGGGCTGGGATTCCCCAATTATTTATTATTCCTTTTATACCCAAATTAATGCAACGTTTTGATGTGCGCTTCATGGTGGCTGTTGGCGTAACTTTATTTGCTGTCAGTGCATTTATGAATTCTGGTATGACTAATCAAACAGGATTAGATCAATTACGGTGGTCACAATTTGTGCGGGCAATGGGACAACCTTTAATTATGGTACCACTTAGCTCTATTGCCACTGGTGGATTAAGTCCGAAAGAAGCAGGTTCGGCGAGTGGTTTATTTAATATGATGCGGAATATGGGCGGTTCGATTGGAATCGCTTCTTTGGCAACTTTATTAACAAATAGAGAACAATTTCACTCGAATCGATTGGGGGATGGCATATCTTTATATGACCCAACAACTCAACAGCGCATTGACCAAATGACTCAATATTTTATTAGTCGTGGTGCGGATTTGAGTACGGCACAAAATCAGGCGATCGCATCTATATCAAATATAGTTCGTCGGGAAGCATTTGTCATGGCTTTTAACGATTGTTTCTACTTTATTGGCATTGCTTTATTGTTGAGTGGACTTGCGATTTTGTTCTTTAAAAAAGTGAAAGCAAGTGGTAGTGCAGTCGCTCATTAAATTTGTTTGATGAGTTAAAATATTAGATAAGTAGATAGTCATGATTAAATCTAAGATGTCATTGCGAGCGAAGCGAAGCAATCGCAAAGTCTCTGGGATTGCTTCGCTTCGCTCGCAATGACAGAAAATATTATATTTATTTATGTCCATCTACTTAAAACTATTCAGGTACTAACATGGTCATCAGCCAAAATGAGTACTATATTTCCCCAGAAGAATATTTAGAAGGCGAGAAAGTAAGCGAAATAAAACACGAGTATATTGATGGGCAAGTCTATGCTATGGCTGAGGCCAGTGATGCCCATGTGACTATAGTAGGAAACTTGTTTATTTTGCTACGAAACCATCTTCGCGGTAGTGGTTGCCGTATCTACATATTAGATATGAAAGCGCGAATTGATGTCATAAATCGCTATTTCTATCCTGATGTAATAGTTACTTGTGATACACGAGATAAAGAATTTGAATATTTTAAGTGCTATCCTTGCTTAGTGGTAGAAGTGCTTTCTGAATCAACAGAAAGTTTTGATAGAGGGAAAAAATTTGCTAGTTACAGACACTTAGAATCGCTACAAGAATATGTGCTAATTTCATCAGATAGAATGAGTGTAGAATGCTTCCGTCGTAATGAACAAGGACATTGGGTACTTTACCCTTATGAAAAAGGAGAAGAAGTACATTTAGCTAGCGTTGATTTTCGTTGTGCGATCGCCGAAATATATGAAGATGTATCATTAGCAGACGATAATAATTTTTAATCCAACATTTCTGGGTCAATTCCTAAAGCATTGAGTTGTTCCACAGAAAGATTACGCAATTTTTCGGTAATTAATAGCCGCTTTTGTCGTTCAACTTCAGCGCGTTCTTCACCTGTTAGCAGTAAATTTCCTTGTGCATCCCACCACCGCAACCAAGGTAACTCTGCATTCTGATACAAACCCTGCCATATTCCCAACTCTACCCCTAAAGGAGCGATCGGGTAATGTCCTCTTTCATTGGGTTGCATCATTTGATAGGTATTATCAATTAAATGATACACCTCAACCTGGGCTTTCGCTACTTCATAAATTCCATAATAAGGCACTCGAATTGCCTGTTCATAAACCCAAAATTTCCCAACATTTCCACTTTCCCCTTGAGATGGCGGTGTTTTATCTCGTTCTTCTGAACCATCTCCAGAGACAAATTCCAACACAATTAAAGGTGCGAAAGATTCTTGCCACAACACATAACAACCCCGCGTTTTACCTTCAAGAATTGGTGATACATTGGGTAGATAAAACCAATCTGGTGCTGAGGCACCCTTCTCAGAAGGATCTGTTAATCCCCAGTAGATATCTAAATTTTCTCCAACAAAATATTGTCCATCAGGATGGCGTTGTTCTAGCACAGGTTTAATTGAATCTGTAATTAAGATACTTTGTGGATGCTCCTGAAGATTTTTGCCTCCGGCACGCTTCGCGAACACAAATGTACCATCTGAATCTGGTAACTGGGTGTGGTCAGGTAAAGTTAATGACGATAAGGAAGTCATAGGCTTTAACCAAGATTATATTTGTATTTTATTTATTATCTGTTGACTTATTCTATTGTTACTTTGACTTTGCTGTTAGGTTACTCCCATTTTATAAGCACAACTGTTGAGATTTTTCTATCTGTGTATTGTCTAAAGGCTTTGATTTTTTGCTTTTATTTATTTTTTGCTTTAATTGGAACTGTCGTTCAGATGTTTTGTAGAATTTTGATTTATTTTCTTTAATTACAGAAGTTTCTTTTACGGTCGAGTCTAATTCCAAAGACAATTGCTGATTAGTATTATTGGTTTGTTGTAAATTACGAATATCTAATGTTGGCGATATATTCCCTATAGTTTGTTGTATCTTATGGTTAATTTGCCATTTAGGTGGATAAAAATAATCAATGGGTTGAGGCGTTGAAGTAAACTTAGACTTTATCTTTTTGCGATTACTCTTCAAATCAGGAAAAGCTGCTCGGCAATATTTATCAGTTTCACAAAATAGATTTTGACAGTCTATCGCCTGTAGCGGACGACCCCAGAGTGATTGAAAATTTAACCCTAAACGTTGAAATTCTTTCTCTTGATTTTCAGTCATCCAATGAATAACATCTGTGTATGTTTTACCTGCTGTATCAATAAAACATTTGTTGATACCACGTTCGGCTCCTGGCCCTGCTATAGTAAAACTGTTTTCATCAAAGTTGATAATTTCACTATAATTTATATCTGTGGCTAATTGGTAAGCCATAAACTTACCCAGTAATGGATATTCTTGGATTATGTGAAAAACATCTTCAAAATTTTTGGCTTTAACTATGCGTTTGTCTACTCTCTCTTGAACAACCATTTTATCAATTAATGCCAAATGATTTTGATGTTTTTTATCATAACCAAATTCTTTGCTGGCACAAGACATGTACGCACTGGTGTAAATAACATGCCCAAGATTCATTGCTTCTTGTAAAATGTTTGAATATATATTCAAATCGAAATTAGACAGTGTAATGTACTCACCTAGTTGTTTTTCTAAATATTCCCAGGTTTCTATTTTGTTAAAAATTTTAAATAACAAAATTCTTAAAATTACTTCTTCTTCGTTTTTGCTTCTATTGTTATCATAAATTACATTTTTAATTAAATATTGGGAAACGCGATCGCTTGCTCGATAGGCATTACAAAATTTATAGGTATTAATAATAGGATCGCCCGTCCAAGGTGGTGGGAGATTATTAATTTTATTGAAAAATACTTCTTGCCGCATAGCAGCAAATCGCCAATAGGTATCAAAAATTTCTTGTCTGACTTGCATATATGTTCTCTCCTCTCAAGACTTAGATTATGCGACAATCGTATTTTTGGCAACCCATATAGCAAATCTGATGAAATTTTATCTACTGAAAAGATATATAAAACTTATGTTTTATTTTTCAAATACATATAGGGTAACCAGCAGTTAGGGCAGGTTTTTTCAACTGTTGGTAATGCACCATTTCAAGGTTTTGGTGCGTTAGGCTACGCCATAACACACCCTACATATACATAGATTTGTTCAGCAATCAAATGGGCTTTTTATAGTAGATAAAAGTTTAGTAAAGAGACCAAAATTTTATCTAACTCCTAAATTCTGCTTTAATTATTATGAAATAGTAGGATCGTCTGATTTTTTGATTTCTTGCAAGATTCGTTCTACTTGATTTACCTTTTCATTCCTATTTTGTTCTTTAAAAAGATTTAAAGCTTTTTCTAAAGAAGATAAAGCCTCATCTTTTTTATTTGTTTGCCACATTGCTAGAGCAAAATTAGTCAATGCTTCCGCATAATTGGGATTAATTTCTAAAGCTTTCTGATATTCAGTGATAGCTTCTTGCCACCGACTTTCGCTAGCGTAAACCATACCAATGGCATTGTAAGCTAAAGCATATTTTGACTGGAGGCGGATGGCTTCTTTGTATGCGCTAATTGCTTCTTCTGATTTCTTTTGTCGAAACAGCACATTTCCCAACTGAAAGTGTCCAAAGGCATCTCTGGGGAATTGTTTAATTAACTTGCGTAAATTTTCCTCTGCACCTTTCATGTCTCCTTGATTATACAAAGCATTGGCTTGTTGGAGAATCTGCGATCGCTCTGATGGCCCTTGGTCTGAAAATTGCGCTAGTTTGTGTACTTGTCTTTGGGGATACTGTTGAGGCGAATCGAAAGAAACTGCTAACACGGATGGTGATAGACCAATGGCAGCGATCGTAGTCAGTGCTATGCAGCTAAAAGGTTGAACAAATGCTGATTTCAGTTTGCTGTTCGGTTTCATCGCCCTGAATGCCTCAATAGTGCTCTAATACTTATGATAAATTGCGGGCGCGTTACCGTGTAACGCCCCAGGATTTATCTAAACTTGCTACGCCCCTTCCCGCAATTTGTCTAATACGCTTCTATCTTCTAAGGTTGAAGTATCACCAGATACTTCTTGTCCCGCAGCGAGATTTCGCAATAATCGCCGCATAATTTTACCCGATCGCGTTTTTGGTAAAGCGTCGGTAAAGCGAATTTCTCCAGGACGGGCAATAGCACCAATTTCTTTGACTACGTGTTGCTTGAGTTCTTTACTCAATTCCTCACTTCCTTGATAGGTGCCTTCTAATGTCACAAAAGCAACTACTTCTTCTCCTTTGAGTTCATCCGGCTTACCCACTACCGCCGCTTCGGCAACTGCTGGATGGGAAACTAAGGCTGATTCGACTTCCATTGTACCGAGGCGGTGTCCAGATACATTCAATACGTCATCTACCCGACCCATTACCCAGAAGTAACCATCTTCATCGCGTCTTGCACCATCACCAGCAAAATAAGTATAATTCCCATCTTTGGGGGGGATATGTTCCCAATAGGTGCGGCGGAAGCGTTCCGGATCGCCGTACACTGTCCGCATCATTCCCGGCCAAGGATGGCGCACTGCTAAATAACCACCTTCGTTGCTTGGTACGGAATTTCCTTCTAAATCTACGATGTCTGCAAGAATTCCAGGGAAGGGCAGAGTTGCGGAACCGGGTTTCGTGGCAATTGCCCCTGGTAGCGGGGTAATCATGATACCGCCAGTTTCAGTTTGCCACCAAGTATCAACAATTGGACAGCGCTCTCCACCAATCACTTTGTGATACCACATCCAAGCTTCTGGGTTAATGGGTTCGCCGACGGTTCCCAACAATCGCAACGAAGACAAGTTTCGCGCCTTGGGGTGGTGTTCGCCCATCTTAATAAATGCCCGAATTGCCGTAGGTGCAGTATAAAAAATGTTGACACCGTATTTTTCAATTACATCCCAGAAACACCCAGGATTAGAAGCACGGGGCGCACCTTCATACATAATAGTTGTTGCACCGTTGGAAAGGGGGCCGTACACTATATAGCTGTGTCCAGTAATCCAACCTACATCGGCGGTACACCAATATACATCTGTGTCTTGCAGGTCAAAGATCCACTTGGTGGTCATGTGGGTATACAGATTATAACCAGCAGTTGTATGTACCACACCCTTTGGTTTGCCCGTACTGCCAGAAGTGTAGAGGATAAACAGCATATCTTCGCTGTCCATCGGTTCAGCTGGACAATCAGCGGAGGCATTTTTTTGTAAATCGTGCCACCAATGGTCGCGTCCGCCTAATTGCATGTATGTTTCTTGTCCGGTGCGCTTGACAACCAGGACATTTTCTACGCTGGGAACAGCGCCATCAGCCAAGGCTTTATCTACCTGTTCCTTGAGGGGAACGATCGCATCTTTGCGCCAGCCACCATCAGCGGTAACTACCAATTTAGCTTTCGCATCAATTAAGCGATCGCGCAAAGCTTCCGCACTAAAACCACCAAATACCACACTGTGGGGTGCGCCAATTCTCGCACAGGCTAACATAGCGATGGCGGCTTCCGGAATCATTGGCATATAAATACCAACGCGATCGCCTTTTTGTACGCCTAATTGCTTCAACACATTGGCAAACTGGCAAACTTCCCGATGCAGTTGGGCGTAGGTGAGGGTACGGGAATCTCCTGGTTCCCCTTCCCAAATCAATGCAGCTTTATTTTTGCGCCAAGTGGTGAGGTGTCTGTCAAGACAGTTGTAAGAAATGTTAATTTTACCGCCTACGAACCACTGAGCAAAAGGCGGTTGCCAATCTAGGACTGTATCCCATTTTTGGAACCATGCTAATTCATTTGTCGCCAAATCTGCCCAAAATTGCTGCGGATCGGCTTTAGCTTTCTCATAAAGACGCTGGTAGTCTTCTAAGCTCTTGATATGGGCGTTTTGTGAGAATTCAGGACTAGGATGGAAAAGGCGATTCTCTTGTAGGATTGATTCTATGGTTGGTTGAGACATAGTTTAATAAGCGCGATCGCTATTGTTACTAAAAACTATTCTTAGCCCAGTTATGCTGTACTGTGTTTAGATTTTCATTAAGCGCCATTAGTCATTGGGAGTGGGGAGTTAGGAGTTAGGAGTTAAGAATTTTCCCCATCTCCCCATCTCCCCATCTCCCAATCTCCCCATCTCCCCATCTCCCCACCTCCCCACCTCCCCATCTCCCCACTCCCTTTTACAAAAACTATGCCACTTATTCTCGATGACCTCCACCGAGACCAAATCGATTTGCTGATTCGCCTACTGAAATCGTGGTGGCGAGAAAAGCAGGATTTTTATGCTTCTGGGAGTTTAACAATTTACTACAGTCCCAACCAAAAAAAATCGGAATACTTCCGGGGGCCAGACTTTTTTGTAGTTTTGGGAACCGAGAAAAAAGACCGTAAAAGTTGGGTAGTTTGGCAAGAAGACGGGAAATACCCAAATGTAATTGTAGAAATTTTGTCGAATTCCACAGCAGTCATTGACAAAGGCTTTAAAAAACAAATTTACCAAGATACTTTTCGTACACCGGATTATTTCCTGTTTGACCCCATAAAAATGGAGTTACAGGGATTTCACTTAGTAGATGGAAAGTATCAAGAAATTCAATCTACCACTGATGGACGTTTATGGAGTCAACAGTTAGAACTTTACTTGGGAGTTTATGAAGGTAAATTAAGATTCTTTACTACTGAAAACCAATTGATACCATCATCTGAAGAACTAGCCCAACAAGAAAGTTTACGTGCCCAACAAGCAGAAGAACGCGTCCAACAAGCAGAACAAGAAATTGCCAGATTGCGCGAACTTTTGCGTACACAGGGCATTAACCCTGAGAATATTTAATCAGACGACCAAATTTACATAGACACTTTACAGTTAAAATTGGAGAAGAATACAAAATACAGAATTTAGAATCAACCTATTCATTACTAGTGACGTGACAAGATTAAAATATTGCAATAGTAAATATATTTTCTTGTGTGGTGGGCATCTTGTCCGCCAATTAGGGCAGGGGAAACCCGCATCCTGCAAGAAGAAAGCTAATGCAGCATTGTAGCTGTGCCACAGCACTATAGTCGTATAGAATTAAATTCTCAATTCTGATTCCTGAATTACTGATTGTTAAAAAAAGCTTTAGTATCTGAAAGTAGGGCCTCGTTTGCAAGCAAAAGAGATTAAGGATAAATTAAAATCCCTCATCGAGCAAGCTTACTCGATAGATCCTAATTTAGCGAGAAGATTAGATGAAATCAACCGTTGGGTGAAGAATATCAAACCAGGTTCCCTGACGGCTAAACCTTTTGTCCTTGCTTTTCTTTTAGAAGTAATTACGGACTCGACAATTTGGCTGATAATAAAATCCTCACCTTCGCAAGAAGCACAAAAAGCAAAATTTGAGCAAATGACACCCATTGAAAGATATTGGTATGGTTACCTTTTTCCCAAATGGATTAATGCAAATGATTCCAAGTTTTATATTTGGAAGCAAAAATTAATGGCAGGCGAGTTTAATCGCGGTGATGATGATATTATTAGAAATATAGCCCAAGATATTGTTCAGCGAGAAGGTAGTTTTTGGCAGCGTTATATTGCCGACCTATCAATGGCAACGGATTTAATTGTCAGTAATCGTCACAATCAACCACTCTGCATTCAAGTTACCAGTGTCAGTGAAGAACTCAATCAACAAAAGTACCAAGCTTGGCAAAATACACTGCGATCGTGGGAAATAGAGCGAGGATTATTTTTAAGTTACAATCCCAAGGATGCTAATTTTGTGAACCAGTTAGTCAACGTGGCGCTGTATAACAGTGATTATCTTTCTGGTGGAAAATATTTAAAATTTTCCTGATTGTTTTTGGATTTTGATGTACAAGATTTGTATTCTAGCCTACATACTTACCTGCTCATTACAGCTTTTATGGCTCACAATAGAGAAACTCACACCTGCAACAATGTTAATTTTGCCGAAGCTTTAGCAACAGCTAGACAAATGCAGCAGAACTGGTTAACTTACGGCATTGATTTTGTGAATTTTTATGTTGAAGATGTAAATGGAGACTGGTTAGAAACCTGGGGAAATGATGAAATATTGGGTAATTCTCGATTGGATGCAATTAAAGAATTTTTGGTAAGTGATGATAATGTAGCTGTAAAAGTCAGGGAATATTTAGGGGAGCGATCGCTATTCGATTTTGCAGTAAGTTTAGAAGCATATTGGAGAAGTCCTGAGATAGATGACAGGTTAGCAGCTGTGAAAAATCTATTAGCTACTGGTGAAAATAATGTTCATAAAGATGACATCAGCTTAGTGAATTTAGCTAATAGTCTCTTGGTGAAGTTGGCAGATATTTTGTAGAATTTCTGAACATAGCAGATTTAAGCTGAATTGCATAAGTGCTTCAACCTCATTAGAGTTTGCGAAAAAAAATCTTATAGCTAGGATAGGGAACACAGGAAACAGTTTCATTTCTATTTTCTGTGACTTTTCGTCAGTAGAATATATCAAGAAGCTATTTAGAGGTAGTGATGTGATTGTTTCTCCCACCTTTCTAAAACTCAACTTGACTGCACAACAGGTTTTTGATTTAGCTTTGTAAATAGAGTTAATTTTAAGACAAAAAATATCCTGTTGCTTTCTCAATATATTTGACGACTTTTTCGTAGGATTCGGGATTATTCACAGGGTTGATGATGATGGGAATAGTACCATCTGGCAACCAAAAAGTTATCCTACCGTTTGGTTCATGACAAAAAGAACTTATACAATCTAAATTAATGATATATTCATTTTTTTCGTAAATAATTTTCACCCAATAGGCGTAATTTAATTCTAATTGAGTAACGCACTCTATATAATCGATAATTTTTTGATAATCTTCTAAATTATTTTGCGGATTAATCACAATGGGAATGGCACTATCAGGTAACCAAAAAGTTACCCTGCCATTTCGTTCGTAACAGAAAGCATGGACGCGTTCAAAATTTACTACATATTCTTTCCTCTCGTAAAGGATTTTCACCCAGTACGTCACAACATCTCCTCAAGTCCAAAATTTACGAATGATGCACCCTGTATGCCAAATGTACCCAAGTCCTAAGTTAATGTTGCTATGCGCCGCTTCAAAATTCAAAAAATAATTATGAATTACGAATTGTTAAGATACCTCCAATGGTGTTGGTGTACCAGAAGTTGACAGAGAAATCGCCGCTTGAATGAATCCTTTAAATAAGGGATGAGGGGTACTAGGACGGGATTGAAATTCGGGATGAAATTGGCAAGCAAGAAAGAATGGATGCTTCGGTAATTCCACAATTTCAACTAAGCGTCCGTCAGGAGAAGTACCACTAATCACATAGCCAGACTTTAACAACAAATCGCGGTAAGCGTTGTTGAATTCATAGCGATGTCGATGTCGTTCATAAATTACATCTTCTTGATAAAGTTTAAAGGCCAGAGTATCAGGGAGAACACGACAAGGATACAGTCCCAAGCGCATTGTACCCCCTAAATCCACCACCTCTTGTTGTTCTGGTAATAAATTAATTACCGGATCAGTGGTATAAGCGTCAAATTCAGCACTATTGGCGTCTGTTAATCCCCCTATATTCCTCGCCCATTCAATCACGCAACATTGCATTCCCAGGCATAAACCCAAGAAAGGAATTTGGCGATTCCGGGCATATTTAATCGCAGCAATTTTGCCATCTACTCCCCTGAGTCCAAAACCTCCAGGGACAACTATGCCGTCTACACCCTCAAGGTGGGTTTCGGCGGGTTCAGTTTCCAAAAGTTCTGAGTTTACCCAACGCAGGCGCAGTTTGCCATAGGTGGAGATTGCAGCATGGTTGAGTGCTTCCACTACAGATAAGTAAGCATCACTTAACTGTACATATTTACCGACAATGGCGATTTCTATTTCGTGTTTAGGGCTATGTAAGCGTTTTACCAGGGTTTGCCACTGGGTTAGATCTGGTGTCCGCTGTTCCATTTGCAGTAAGTCTAGTACTTGTTCTGCCAGTCCTTCCCATTCCAGATTCAACGGTACTTCGTAGATACTTTTGGCATCTTGGGAGGTGATGACGCATTCTTCCGGCACATCACAAAATCCCGACAGTTTTTGCTTTAACTTTGCCGATAATGGGCGATCGCTCCGGCAAACTAAAATATCTGGTTGAATACCAATAGATCGCAGTTCCTTGACTGAATGCTGTGTTGGCTTGGTTTTCATCTCACCCGCAGAGGCAATCCACGGCACCAGCGTCACGTGCATGTATAATACATTCTGCCGTCCCACTTCTTTGCGGAACTGACGAATTGCTTCCAAAAACGGCAAGGATTCAATATCTCCCACAGTACCACCAATTTCTGTAATCACCACAGATGGATTTGTACTTTTAGCCACTCTTAGAATTCGTTCTTTAATTTCATTCGTGATGTGGGGAATTACCTGTACTGTACCGCCTTCATAGTCTCCGCGTCGTTCTTTATTAATGACTGCTTGGTAAATTGAGCCAGTAGTCACACTGTTTAATCGCGACATTGAAGTGTCGGTAAAGCGTTCGTAATGTCCCAAATCCAGATCTGTCTCGGCACCATCTTGGGTAACGAACACTTCCCCATGCTGAAACGGACTCATCGTCCCAGGATCTATATTGATATAAGGGTCGAGTTTGAGAATCGACACTGAATATTCCCGCGATTTGAGCAAACGCCCTAGACTTGCTGCTACAATGCCTTTGCCAATACTGGAGACTACGCCTCCAGTTACAAAGATAAACTTAGTCATAGTAGTTTGAATTTCTAACAACTTCTAAAAATACATCCCGTAATTGTGCCATAGTGACTGTGGTTAAATCTTCCGCACTCTTGCTGTGAAAAAGCTCTTAGGATTAGTAATATTAGGCTGTATTCTCACCTCCTCCTTAGCCTTGGCAGAACCATCTG
This sequence comes from Nostoc linckia z4, assembly GCF_002608075.1. Taxonomy (GTDB): domain Bacteria; phylum Cyanobacteriota; class Cyanobacteriia; order Cyanobacteriales; family Nostocaceae; genus Nostoc; species Nostoc linckia. The sequence continues at coordinate 46,419 of NZ_LAHA01000021.1, read as the reverse complement.
TTCTAATCGTTTTTCCTCAGACAAACTACCAAACAAGTGCCGAAAAAATCTTTTTTCTGGGCACAGCACCACCAGATGGACAAGTCTCCATCGATGGTAAGCCAATTAACCGCAGCAAAGCTGGTCATTTTTCTCCAAGTTTACCCTTGCAGTTGGGAGAGAATCTGTTTACTGTGCGTTACCGCAATCAAGAACTCCAGATTAAGGTGACAAGGGTTGCCACTTTGCCTGAACTTCCACAGGGGTTAGCCTTTGCGAAAGATTCTCTGACTCCAGCAGCTGACATTGCCAGACTACCAGAAGAACTTATTTGTTTTAGCGCGATCGCACCCCCGAACGCCAGTGTATCCGTCTACCTGGCTAATCAAACTGTTGCCCTTTTGCCCCAACCCCAGCAAGCCCAACTACCAAATAATTTGGCAGCTTTGACGGGACAAAATCAGCCTCATGGCCAGTCTAGCGTAGGCAGCTATAAAGGTTGCACCACTGTGGCAACTCCTGGCGATCTGGGACAACCCCAGTTTCAACTGACCCTCAACGGTAAGACAATAACTCAACCAGGAAATGGTAAGATTCAAATCCTTTCCAAGACAGAGTTACCAGTTGCCCAGGTGACAGTAGACGCAGGTGTAGCACGCACTGGCCCTAGTACCGATTATTCTCGACTTACACCATTGCCCAAAGGCACGCGAGCAACGGTTACAGGTAAGGAAGGTGAATGGTTGCGCCTAGACTATGGAGCTTGGATTAATAGTCAGGAAACCCGCACTCTACCCGGTGCAGTTCCGCCACAAACAATAATTCGCAGCGTCGGATACCGTCAACTCCCTGGTGTTACAGAGATGGTTTTCCCCTTACAAGTCCCCGTACCTGTGAGCGTACAACAGAGCGATCGCACTTTTAGTCTCACTCTCTACAATACTACTGCCCAAACCGATATTATTCGCTTGGACGACGACCCCCTGATTTCTCGCCTAGATTGGCAACAGGAGACACTAGAACGAGTAAAATACACCTTTAACCTCAAAAAAGCTCAACAGTGGGGATATAAGCTAAGATACGACGGTACAACCCTGGTTTTAGCTTTGCGTCATCCGCCTAAAATTGGGAACACAAAACGCAAGCCTTTAGCTAATCTCAAGATTTTACTAGATCCAGGGCATGGAGGTAAAGAATCTGGTGCCAGTGGGCCAACTGGATATTTAGAAAAAGATGTCAATTTGGTGGTATCGAAGTTGTTAAGGGATGAGTTGGTCAAGCGAGGAGCAACAGTGGTGATGACGCGGGAGGACGACAAGGAAGTTTCTTTAGTAGAACGTCAAGCAATTATTAGTCAAGAAGAACCAGCGATCGCTATTTCTATACATCACAATTCTCTACCCGATAATGGCGATGCCGAAAAAACCAAGGGATTCGGCAGTTTTTGGTATCATCCCCAAGCCCACAGCCTAGCGATATTTTTACAAAATTATGTAGTCAAAAATCTCGGTAGACCTGACTATGGTGTGTTTTGGAATAACCTGGCGCTGACACGTCCAGCCGCCGCCCCATCAGTGTTGTTGGAATTGGGTTTTATGAGCAATCCCGATGAATTTGAACAGGTGGTGAACCCAGAAGAACAGAAAAAAATGGCAAAAGCGATCGCTCAAGGTATTACTGAGTGGTTTAAGAGTGTTAAATAAATTCGGATAACTAGAGTTTGAGCCTCATTGAATTTGGTAGAGGGCGATTAGCTAGTTTCTGCTCAATGTTGCGATCGGTCTTTGTTCAAGCTTTTTGACTTTTATAGTCTATTAGTATTTCTTAGCTTATGTCTTGTTACAGTCTTGATAGGAGCAGGTTTAAGTAAACTCTATGAAGCCAATTCGGTTTACCAAAGACGCTTTATTGGCCTTAAGCGAAATCATATACAAGTGAGGACTATGAAAATATTAGTCACAGGCAACGAAGGAATGATTGGTTCAGTTGTTGAAAAAGTTTTGCGTGCCGACGGAGATGAAGTGATTGGCTTTGATATCGCAAGTGGTTATAATATCCTCAATCCCCATCAAATCTGTTCTGCTATTGTTGGTTGCGATGCAGTTGTTCATCTTGCTGCGCTACTTGGAAACTCTTCAGACACGCCGGATGAAATAATGGCAGTCAATCTTCTTGGTACTTGGCATATTCTCACGGCAGCAGCACAAGCAAAAGTCAAACGTGTAGTTTTCTTTAGTAGTGTTGATGCCTTGGGAATTTTTAAGGGTGAAAGAAAACCGGATTATCTTCCGTTAGACGACAATCATCCTTGTTATCCCACCACTCCTTATGCTGTTTCTAAACGCTTAGGTGAAGAAATGTGCAGATATTTTACCGATAGCACAGGCATCTCAACTATTTGTTTGCGACCACCAGGTGTTTTTGATGAAGAAACTTACGATTTTATTATTTCCAATCGGCAAGCCAATCCCGATTTTGAATGGAATCCTTTTTGGGAATACGGTGCTTTTCTCGACGTGAGAGATGCAGCCCAAGCAGCACGGTGCGCTTTACACTGTCCTAATCCTGGTCATGTCACTTTGCTGCTATGCGCGGATGATATTTCTTCGGCACATCGGACTAGTCTTGAATTGGCCCAGTCCCTACTTCCTGAAGTGGATTGGCGTGGTGGACATGAATATGAGCATGAGCCTTACAAACCTCTGATTAACACCCAACTTGCTAAAAAGGTTCTCCAATGGATTCCGCGCCATACATGGCGACCACGAAACAACTAAATTTCAAATTCCTATAGAATCAGCAACGATCTTTCGTTTGTTTTATCCTTATAGTTACAAATAATCCTGGCTCCAAACTACTATTGAACTTTGCCGACAGTCTGTAAAAATTTTTTACTGATTACTGCGAAGTAGTTCGCCTCTTCCGGCCTGATAAATTCTTTAATTTGACATTCGGTATCGGCAACAATTTTCTGCATCTCATCGGGCGAAACAAAAAGGTAATCGCAGATGCGATCGCTCTTTTATCTTCTACAACACCAAGCATTGCTCTCTAACCTCTGTAGTTTCTGCTCTACAATGAAGTGAGGAATCGAGCAGTTTAAATAGGGGATTTATTTATGTCCCACCCTACGCTCAGTAGCCAAGAAGTCGCCCAGCGTGGAAAGGAACTTTATCAAACAAGTATCCGTGCCAAAGTTGAGACACAAGAGAACATTGGCAAAATTATCTCGATTAATGTTGAAACAGGAGATTACGAAATCGGTGATGATTTAGTCGAAACGAGTCTTCGATTACGAGCCAAGCAAACCGATGCACCACTTTGGGGAGAGAGAATTGGTTTTGATGCGGTTTATGCAGTTGGTGGTACACTGCTCAGGACGGCACAGTGATACATGGGAATGTAGTTGGACTCCAGGCAAGAATGAATGTCATTATTCTTCCCCCAGAACGTTCAGGTGTAGAAATCGAATGCGTTATTGATACAGGGTTTGAAGGGTTCTTAACCTTGCCGCCTTCTATCATTGCTGCTCTTGGTTTGCCCTACCTCATCAACATCAATGCAAACCTCGCTAACAATTCCACTGTGGAAACCGATGTTTATCAAACAGAATTCAGGAGTCAGGAGCCAGAATTCAGAATGAATTCTGTGCGAGTGGTGGATGAATAACTGGGTTTAAGACCCCCACCAAATTCTAGATTTGGTGGTCTTCTCCCAAGGGGAGACGCTACGCGAACAATCAGTCGCGGGTCTGAATCCCCGACTGATAGCGCAGCTAAGCCGTGTCCGCGTACCCCTGCTCTTAAGCAAGCTACGCGTAGCGTCTCGTAGAGAGCGTCTTGATTCTGACTCCTGAATTCTGAATTCTGAATTCTTCTTCAATTAGCAACAATTGTATGGAATGGTGTAGAGCGTAATATTGCAGCACTAGCAATGGGTCGTCGTCCACTCATTGGAACTGCGTTGCTTGAAGATTATCATCTCAGTATAGATTTTTGTCAAGGCGATACGGTTTTAGTAGATGAAATTCTATAACTTTTGGCAAGAAGTTTGCAATGGCGAAGCAGCATAAAAATTTTTCTGTATTACGTTTCTTTACTTCATACCAAAGCACGGTATTAGCTTATTTTCTTATGGTTCCCATTTGAACATAAAACCAGTCCGGTGCTACTGCTCCTTTCTCTGGTGGTTCAGTCTCTCGCCAATCAATACCACAATCTTGACCTTTACGCTTCCCACAAGGTATTAGGAATTAGTATAACACCTTGCTATATCTGGATTTCAGTGCTTTTACAGTGCCAAAATCTTTGGGTTTGGGAGTAGAAATAGATGAAATCTGATATTTTTAAATTTTATGTCTTTTAAGATAAGTGGCATTGTGGGAGCGATCGCTATTTTATTGAGTAGTGGCGCAGCCATCGCCCAAGATGCACAAAGGTATGTGACTGTAGGTCACGATAAATTAGGAAATAGCATAGCCCTAGACACAAAAACTATTGAGGGCACAAGATACAAACTTTACGGCATCTATGGAGATGGCATCTTTGAGACTACATTCGATGCATCATGTACGGAATCGCGGCTTTTTCTCAATCGCATAGTCATTTACGGCTCACAAGGACAGCTACTCCAAGAAGATGACGAAAAAGGAGAAATACCTTTTGTGGCAGACTCTTCACCAGGTAAAGGAATGCAATTTGTCTGCGAAAAGGTTGGCGCTCGTGGTTGGTAAGGGAATGGGGAGTGGGGAGTGGGGAGTTAGGAGTTTGGAGTTGGGAGTTAGGAGTTTGGAGTTGGGAGTTGGGAGTTGGGAGTTAGGCAGTTTTTTCTCCGTCATCTTCCTCATCTCCCACCCTGCGGGTTTGCGCTAGCGTCTCCCAAAGAGAAGCTAAAGCTACATCTCCCTCATCCCTAGTTTTTATGGACAAAATAACGTATCACGCGTATCTCGTCCTGTAACCGGGTTAGTGCCTTTAGCGACTTTGCACAATTTTTTTTGTTCATCTGGACGCAGTAGCACATCGGTGAAATCTGCTCCGTCAATGATTGCACCATCAAATTTGGTGTTAGCAGCAAACGCCCCCTCTAAAACTGCATTTGTTAAGTTTGTTTTAATCAGGCGAGCTGAGTCTAGTGTGGCATTTGTCAAATCAGCTCCTTCCAAATTCGCGGACTCCAGATTTGCTGCAAAGAAACTGACACCGCTTAAATTAGAATTACTGAAGTTGCTTTGACGAAGATTAGCTTTTGTGAAGCTGGAATCTGTTAAATCACGTCCGGAAAAATCAGCTTCTACCAAAATTTCTTTATTGTATTCCAGTGCCAAAGCTCCGGGAGCAAAACCGATGGTTGCTGTGAGGCCAACTATTCCCCAAACAAATAAGCTGAGTATGGTTGCCCAAATCAAATAATATCTTCTACGCTTCAATTGCAACTCATTATGGGATGAGCTTAATTGAGAAACTTTTATGCGATCGCTTAACCTAGAATTCATGGAATTCATGATGTTTTTAGTCAATGACTAACCTTCCTCCATCTCATTATCTTAAAACTGGTCAATAATTAGTAAAAGGTTCCTAATATCAATACTTTCAACCTACTATCTCTTAATTTCTACTAACTTTCTAGTATTTAACCCTTTTTAGTACATTTGAACTAGCATCTCAGGGTGATTAACTGTCTAGTAATTTTCTAATTTGATTTTGTAAATCAATTGACTGATGTTCAACAGTGAGAGCGCAAATTCATCTCTATTCTACATGTCTAAAGTTATTAGATAACTTCTAAACAAGTTTCACTAACAAGGGTAGACACGAATGTAATGTACCTTCCAGTCGCTCACTACCTGGCTTGAATTCGTTACATAATCAAAACAAGGTGAGCGATCGCAATCTATCAACCTTTTTTATTCCTCTTGATTAGTTACATATTCAAATTAAAGTAATGAAAGCTATACAGAATAAGGGTTATGACTAAATACCTGATTGAGGTTGTTGGATAAATTGGGGGAAGGTGGGTTTATATGTCTGGTAGTAGTCGTTCTTTATCTAGCTGTAAGTAGTGCTTGATTATTATTTCAACACTGTTACCACAACAATCAGCTAATAATGCTAAGTCAGCACCATTATTAGCCATAATGGTAATAAAAGTATGCCTAGTAGCATAAGCTTTTAAATATTTAATTCCACCTTCCTTTGCTAATCTAGCTACAGCACCAAGATATTTGTAATGTTTTCCATGATTAGTATATCCCCCACCTAACCATGCAGCTTTTAATATTGCTGTAGACATTTGTTTTCCTGTTGAAGTTTTAAATACTAAATCATCTGGATTACAATTATTATCCTTGAGGGAGTTTAATACCTTCTGAAGTCGTGTTAGTCCCTTCATTTTAAAAATTCTGGTAGTATCGGTTTTGGTTGATTGTGTTTCACGAATTTCAGACGCAAAGCTTTCGTCAAAGACTATCCATCCAGTCTCAAATTTAACATCCTTCCATTGCAAAGCGAACGCTTCACCATGTCTACACCCAGTAAGGAATAAGAATTCAATCAATGGGGCAATATGTTTTTCACTGTTTTTATCAGATTGATAAAATGTTTCAATTATCAAGTCTCTTTCTTCTATTGAATAAGCTTTGTAATCCTCTTCATCTTTCAATTGCCGTGATTTTTTTGGTACTTTGTAAGCGTCTTTAATTTCATCAAAATAATCTTCTATTATTAACCCTTTTTTTATCGCTCTTTTACTTAATGTGCTTAAGACACATAATAAATTTCTGGTAGTAGTTCTGTTGGCTTTCTTTTTGTTCAATGCTTCAAAAATTTCATTTGCTAGGTTACTGTTTAAAGGTTTATCTAGAAATGGTTTTAATAAAGCCGTGTAAGTACGAATATACATTCCTTGGTAAGTAGTTTTTTTGACGCGACTACGCTTCCATTCCAGAAACTCTTCCCACAGTTCCCCTAACTTCGGCAATGGTTTTGCGGTCGGTAACTGGGTAACTGTAGCTAGCATCGGCTTTATATCCAGATACTTAGCAAGGGTAGGGTCAAACAGCCCCCCGTCTGGATGGTCAATATCAGCCTGTATCCGTCTGGCTATTCCTTCAGCCCACTGTTGATTCTCTGGTGTATCGCTCCTACCCAGCCCTTTATAGAATTGCTTTTTGTCGTAAAATTTACGACTTATACGTGTACTAAACTGCAAGCGTAGAGAACCCTTGTCTACACCTATGTTTACATCAGCTAATTTCTTGGAAGCCTTGCTATCACGTTGCTTTGAGTACATCTAGTAATCCTCTAGTAAATTGAGGCGATTAAAGTTGTTAAATAACTCTATAATACTGGATTATTATGAAATATCTTAAAACTGGTCATTTTGGAGAAGACTTAGTAGCCCAATGGTTGCAATCTACAGGTTGGGTAATTCTACATCGTCGCTTTTCCTGCCGTTGGGGAGAAATTGATATTATCGCCGAATATTGCGAGGGAACTGGGAAGATGGGGAGATGGGGACATGGGGAGATGAAAAGACAAGGAGACAAAGACAATAATTCCTCACTCCTAACTCCTAACTCTCCACTCCGTACTCCCCAGCCAATATTGGCATTTGTGGAAGTCAAAACCCGCAGTTTTGGCAGTTGGGATGCGGGAGGAAGAAGCGCAATTACCCCGCAAAAGCAAAGCAAAATTTCCCGTACAGCGGGAATGTTTTTAGCCCAATACCCTGAAAAAGCAGATTATTCCTGCCGATTTGATGTTGCCATTGTCTCTTGTCGCGAAATATCAAAAAACGTAACTGGGGTTACAGGTACTCAAGAAGCTCTCGCTACTTCGTCAGCAGCCGGATATGAGTATAGGCTGCAAGAATACATTCTTGCAGCTTTCGATTGTTTAATTGATAATGACAATGGTTAATCGGTAACGGATAAAATATTTTGATTACCAATGACCAATAATTTTGTACTATGGTGATAACCAAATCGGATCACGCCAAAGTTTCTGGACAGTAGCCTAAGCCCCGGACAAATTGTTGCCGGAAAGCCTCGATTTCATCTCTCTCTGGACTACCATGAGAGACGATCGCTACCTGATAGCGACGCATCACATCCACTGGACACTGTCCCGCTTCCAAACTCCAAAGTGCCATCTGTACCCTCATTGGCGGTTCGTAGCTAATTCCTAATTCATTTAGAAAAGCCCGAAAGTCACCATCTTCTTGAGGCGAGACTTGACTTTTGAGTTTGATCCTAACCACCCAGCCATCAATTTGATGAATTACAGTGACGAACGAAACAGGTGTTTGGGGTCTGGCGTGCAGGTATTGAACGACCCTCAGAGTTAGACTGGCATTAGCCAAATAATACAAGTATTCCATGTTTTGTTGATGCTTGGGATCAAAGCCAATCCTACATATCTATATTCCTAAATCTATGCTTGTTCCCGGTAGGGTAAAAGCCCCCGTTTTTGGATGGGGAGGTTTACCCAATTCTAATGTTGATTTTTGCGTGTTACCTAATAATATGTATCTTTTGGAGTAAAAATAAAAATCAGCAGTAATGTCATGGAGTATCTATAAGCGTAAGCTCTAATTCATTTTTTTAAAGCAGTACAAATACTAATATATGAAGCGAGAAATATCACAAATTCATCTAAACAATACTTTTAGTTCACAAACAAAAGATTTGGAATTAGATTGTTCTGTAGCTGGATATGACTATGAACTACCTCCAGAATTAATTGCTCAAAACCCAGTATTTCCCAGAGATAGCTCGCAATTACTGGTGGTTGATTCTCCCACTACAGGCATGGAAACACCACCTCTAAACCACATTTTCCGCGATTTACCTGCACTGTTGCGGTGTGGTGATTTGTTGGTGATGAATAATACAAAAGTTATTCCAGCCCGACTTTATGGTCATAAATCCACTGGTGCCCAAATTGAAGTTTTGCTGTTGGAAGAAAGGCAAGATAACTGTTGGTTGGCTTTAGTTAAGCCAGGAAAACGCTTTAAGCAGGGAGCGAGGATTGTTTTTGATGTCAGGGGAGCGAGGGAAGAGGACGCGGGGACAGGGGGACGCGGGGACGCGGGGAATGGAAAAGCCACCAGTGACCAGAGGGAAAATTCCTCTCCTGCATACCCTACTCTGAGTACCTCAGTTTCTTCTTTCTCCGTGTCAGAGGGTCTCTCCGTCCCCGTGTCCTCTCCTTACCTCACCGCTACTGTTTTAGAAACAGACGCCGCTACTGGGGGACGTTTGTTGCAATTTGATGTGCCAGAAGGAAAATCTTTGGTGCAACTGTTAGAGGTTTTTGGTGAAGTGCCGTTACCGCCGTATATTACTGCTTCGGCTGCTGGTGATGAACAGTATCAAACAGTTTATGCCCAAAAGCCAGGAGCGATCGCAGCTCCCACAGCAGGATTACACTTTACCCCAGAATTATTACAAAAGTTGCGCGATCGCCAAATTAATCAAGCTTTTGTAACGCTACATGTCGGCGTAGGCACATTTCGCCCTGTGGAAGTGGAGGACGTAACTACTCATCAAATGCATGAAGAATGGATTGAAGTTCCCGCCACTACAGTAGAGCAAATCCGTGCCACTAAAGCTGCTGGCGGTAGGATTATTGCTGTGGGGACAACGGTAGTACGCGCTTTAGAAGGGGCGGCTCAATCTGGAAATTTAGAACCATTTTGTGGTAAGACAAACTTGTTTATTTATCCTGGTTACCAATGGCAGGTAGTTGATGGTTTAATTACGAATTTTCACTTGCCACGTTCGAGTTTATTAATGTTGGTTAGTGCCCTCATTGGTAGACAAAGGTTATTGAATATATATAAACAAGCGATCGCTTCTCAATATCGTTTCTATTCCTTCGGTGATGCCATGCTGATTTTACCAGAAGCTGTAGGACATGCAATTTGAATAAAGGCAACAGACAACAGGCAACAGGGACTCTTTTTCATGGCGTTTTAGACTTCAGTCGATTTCAAAATCTACTGGTGTATCGCATTAATTTTGCACGGTTAAGAGAACTAACCGCAAAGTACGCATTTGCATAGCGTCTCCTAAAGAAGAACGCAAATTAAAATCGAGTCTTTTCACGCAATATTACAGATTTTTGCGAATATTTCGGCTCAATACCTAATTTTCCTCAAATTGAAAATCCAAAATCCAAAATCTAAAATTGCCGCAGTTGGGAATTAAAACTTGAGAATTTGGAATTTTTTTTGGCGTGGTGGGTACTCTGACTTATGAGGAGTTAAAAATAATTACAGGTCTGGTATTCATGTCTAAAAAATACCTATTTTCTCGGTGGTTACATTTATTTTTGCAAGTGACAGTATTTGGTTGTTCTGCATTTTTGGTTTTGGTTGCACCCACAATTAATTCTCCATCAAGCAAGCTGCTAGCACAAAAGGCAATTTCTCAGGACTTAGAAGCAGCAAGCTTTTTCCAACAGGGAGTGATGCGTTATAACCGCAACGATTTACAGGGTGCAGAATACGCCTTTCGCCAAGCGTTGCAGAAAGACTTTAACCTGAGTGCAGCGCGAAACTATCTAGGTAATATATTCTTGCAGCAAAATCGATTCGATGAGGCTGTGCAAGAATATGCAGAGGCGATTAAAATCAATCCGAATTTTAGTGAAGCTTATTATAACTTGGGGTTAGTATTGCATCGACAAGGAGAAAAACAGGCAGCGATTACAGCTTATCGCCAAAGCTTAGTAATTAATCCGACAAACCCCACAACTTTATATAATTTGGGTTTAGTATTGTACGAACAAGGACAGTTACAAGAAGCGATCGCTACATATCAACAAGCAATTAATCTCGATAACAGCAACGCCAACGCTTATTTTAACTTAGCCATTGCCTTGCAGCAGCAGGGAAATATAGAGATGGCGATCGCTACCTATCGCCAAGCCTTAGAGCTAGACCCCAAAAATGCCACAGCCTACAACAACATGGCAAGTTTGCTAGCAATTCACGGTCAACCTGCTGAAGCGATTTCCGTTTATCGGCAAGCCATTCGCCAAAATCCCAAAAATGCCTCGGCTTACTATAACTTAGGAGTAACTTTATATAATCAGGGCGACATCAAAAAAGCCAACGGAGCCTTAAAACGCGCCCATAATGAATATCGTCAGCAAGGCAATATCGAACAAGCCGAGAAAATTGAACAACTAATGCAGCAAATTGCCCAAAAAAGAGAGCAACAGCAACCTCAAACCAATCAAACTGCTACTCCTTCGCCAACACCTGCATCAGAGACACAAAATCAACCAGAAACTCCCGCTAGCCCCAGTGATATACCTGTTTCCGCCGAACCACAGTCTGGTTCAAGCAGTTTTGGACAGTGAAGAAGTGAGAGTGGGGGATGGGGGGATGGGGAGATGAGTTTTTCCCCTATGCCCCATGCCCCATGCCCAACTTTATTAAATCGGCAAACGATTGATATCTCTATTGCAACCAATAACTACCATTACTGAACCACGTTCTAAACGCTTGGTGGGGTCAGGATTAATTTGAAATTTACCATCCTGACTCACGGCTAGCAAATTTAAACCGTAGCGGTTGCGAAGTTGAAGTTCGCTGATGGTTCTGCCGTGAAATTCATCGGGTACAATTAATTCCACAATACTGTTATCTGGGTCGAGGTCAAACCGATCTAAGATTGATGGCTTGGTGAGTGTACGCGCTAGGGCACAACCCGCTTCGTATTCAGGAAAAATAACATGATCTGCTCCTACTCGCCGTAACAGTTTACAGTGAACTTCACTAGAAGCTTTTGCAACTACGTGGGGTACACCAGCCTCTTTGACGTTAAGAGTGGTGATAATGCTTTCCTGAACGTAGTTACCGATCGCTACAATTACGGTATCGAATTCAAAAACTCCAGCTTCTTTGAGTGCAGCTGGTTCAGTAGAATCTAGTTGCAAAGCATGACCAACTATTTCCTCAGTTAATGCTTGGGAAACTCGTTTTTCATCAATATCTGTTGCTAAGACTTGATAACCAAAATTGTGCAATGTCGAACAAACAGATCTACCAAAACGACCTAGCCCAATTACCGCAAATTGGTGGTTATCTTTACGTAAACTGCGAAAAAAACCTAACGATGACAGATTCACAGTTGTTATCCTTATAATGGCTCCCTGTATTTAGGGCAAAAAACGGTTATACCGCGTGAATTAAAATTTTATTTTTGCCTTAGATTGTATATTTTATCAGTTTAGTCATTGGTCATTGAGAGTTAGGAGTTAGGAGTTAAGAATTATACAATTGAATATGAAGCTGGACATAATAGTTCAATGGCTATTTGACCCAAAAATAAGTACATATACTTAGTTAAATTGTAAATTTAGAAACTAAAACAGCGATGTTGGTCGATCCGGTGTTAGGACAGGTAGAACGCGATGCCATGATGCTTGTTCTGAAGGCTTGGGTGTTGGGGTACTAAGTAGGCCGATGTAAATAATTATTGTTGGGATAAGGCAGGGGGCAGGGAGCAGGGGGAGAAAGAGTTTGAGCCTTATTTACTTTTCTTTACATAGTTTGGTTTTATTTCACCAACTTACTTAATACCGATTAAAAAAATCTTTGCAACAGATCCAAAATCTTTATGGATGCAAAGCTTTGCGCCCATACTATACATTTGTCTCATTCTTTTTTCAAATTGCTATAACTTTCCAACATCTATCGTTTGCCAGAGGAAGACAAAATTCTGATTTCTTATGCTTTTGGTGATTTAGTATAACTGGTCTGTTTATTTTTTTCATAACAGCATTTATAGAAAAAATTGCTTTAAATAAAGAGGAATATATGCACGGTTTTCGCTTAGGTTCTATTTTCGGGTTTGAAATCCGAGTAGATTTGTCTTGGCTGTTAATTGTTTTCCTGGTTCTATGGACGTTAAGCGCAGGTCTATTTCCAAGCAACTATCCAGGACTGTCCAATGCAACTTATTTCGGTATGGGTTTAGTAGCAACGCTTTTGTTCTTTGCGTCGCTGCTGGCTCATGAAGTTTCCCACTCGCTTGTTGCTAGAGCCAAAGGAATTCCTGTGGAAGGTATCACTTTATTTATCTTTGGCGGGGTGTCGCGCACTCGCATGGATGCGGAACGTCCTGATGATGAGTTCCAAATTGCTATTGTGGGGCCTCTTACCAGCTTGCTACTGGCTGCGGTGTTTGGTTTAATTTGGTATGTCGGTAAAGCTGCGGCATGGAGTGTTGTGGTTACAGGTATTGCGTCTTACCTCGCTTCCATTAACCTCATCCTCGCTATCTTCAATATGCTGCCTGGATTTCCTTTAGATGGCGGTCGCGTTTTTCGCTCGATTATCTGGAAGTATACTGGCAATCAACAAAAGGCGACTCAAATTGCCTCCAATGGTGGTAAATTGTTAGCATATTTATTGATTGCCCTTGGTTTTTGGGAGTTGTTTGGTTCGGCTTTGTTGAGTGGACTGTGGTTAATTTTGATTGGTTGGTTCTTATACAATGCCGCAGAAGCCGGTTACGAAGAGCTGTTAATCCGTAGAAGTCTTGAGGGAGTCAGGGCACAGCAAATTATGACTCCCTACCCAGAAACGGTAAATACTGATTTGACGCTACAAGATTTAGTAGATAAATATTTTCTCAGTCGCCGCTATCAGTCTTTTCCAGTAGTTGAAAATAGCCATCCTGTTGGTATTATCACTTTAAATGAAGTCAAGGATGTGCCACGGCAAGAATGGGGCGATCGCACTGTTAGAGATACGATGATTCCTATGCATACAGGAGTTAGTGTTCGTCCAGAAGAACAAATGTCTCAGGTCTTGGAAAAAATGCAAGAATCAGGAATTCGTCGCGTCTTAGTGACTCAAAATGGTTCCCTTAAAGGCATCATCACTGCTAATGATGTGGCACATTGGTTACGGCGTCAGCGAGACTTAGGCACGCAGATACGATAAATCAGCAGCATTTGGTGTTGCATACTTTTTCGTGTTGGTTGTTGACGGTTGACCAAGAATAGGGTGTAGGGGAAGAAAAAATCCTGTATTTGGTACACTTTACCCCCGCAACAAACAATAGACCTCTTGCAATCAATTGCTTTTTGCACTCTTCTAGGAAAAGGGAAAAGGGAATCATGTTAAAGGGGAAAGGGAAAATACCAAACATGCACCCCCTTTCCCCTGCCCCTTATCCCGACTTCTGTTAGAAGTCTAATAAAATCTGTTGTATTAGTTTTCAAGAATTTTCTTTGATGCTTGATTATACTCTTAATTTATTCAATAGTTTTGTATTCACGGAAATTTTTTCGAGCCAAATCTCTTATGAATTGGTGAATATTCCGGACAATTAATCGCTTCCTCGGTTAGTACAATACAAGGTTTTACCGCACATTTGATATAATTATTATTTGAGTAAAATCGACAGTTTTTACAAGGAAGTTTGTGTGAAGTATTAGTGGGAAAAACCATTTTTTGGTCTAAAAAAGACCTGATTTTTTGCAAAACTACTAAAAAAACTACCCAACCGATGATAAATCCAAGGGGCGATAAAGATATAGCGATATCGGGAATAGTCAATTGATTGGTTGGTGGTTGCTCCTTTTTAGCTTCATTGTGGATTATCTGGTCTAAGTTTTTATTGGCTACTACAGCTTTTTGTAGGGTTTGATTATCATACATATTACTTACCATTTTTGCTTTTGTCTTTAATACTCAAGTTTGAGAAAGTTTGACTGTCAAAATCCTTGGTTTTGTCTATTTTTCAAAGATTTACATATTGGCAATTTACGTAAATCAGTGTGTTGACGGATTCAATTTATTTAGTTGTGTTTTAATTAACTAAAATTGATGGTGGTATTTTAAGTACATTAGATGAAAGTTAAAATGTTAGATTTACAAGCTTTTAATTATAGGTTTACCAAAATAAAATTTCACCTATATCTGCCAAGAGTTTTGCTTATAATTTACAGCTATATATCCAAGGGAATAAATTATACAATAGACAGAAAATGCAAATAATTTTATGCTAAAATTTGTAAATTAATTGATAAAATTTTGCTGGATATTATACCAAGTTGTTTTTGAGTAATAAATATTACTTAAACTGATTTGAAAATTAACTACTGTATTCACACAAATAATTGGAGAAGTAATGATGTTGGACATTCTCCTGACTTGGTTAGTTACAACTGTCAGTTTTTTGATTATTTCTAAATTACCTTTGGGTATAGAAATTGATAGTTTTAAAAAAGCGGCGATCGCTGCGGTTGTTTTTGGAATTTTAAATGCAATTTTGCTGCCAATACTCAGTTTGTTTACCCTTCCCCTCATTATCCTGACTGTGGGTTTATTCTTCTTTATTTTAAATGCAATTATTTTTGCTCTGGCGGCTTATCTAGTAGAAGGTTTTCGCTTGAGGTGGGGTTTTTGGAGTGCGTTAAGTGGTTCAATTGCCTTGGCCATTATTAATTCTATTTTATTGAATATTGTCGCTCGAATCAGCTGATAAATTAACTTAGATGATTAACTTAATCAGTGATTATCTGAATTTGATATCAGCTGTGGAGATAAAAAGAGTTTTTTGGTCTGTAGTTATGCAGATTTATGATATAAGACATATATCTAGATTGATTGGGCTGTAAAAGAAGACTCAATCATTAGATTACAAATTACTAATATTTATTTAGAGGTAATAATTTATGATAAGATTTTGGCGAGAAACCGTAATTTGTGTTCTCACAACAATTGTCCTGGTCATTCTCCTCAACTCTTACAATCCTCTACCCATAGCTGAAGCACAACCTACAACAACACCAACAACAACTGATAAATCGCTTCTTTCCGTAGCTTATCCTAATAGGGCATTGAGCGCTTCTCCGGCACAATTACCACCATTACCTTATGCTTATGGAGCGCTGACAAAAGCCATTGACGCTGAAACAATGAAATTGCATCATAGCGCCCATCATGCAGCCTATGTCAACAACTTAAATGATACATTGAAACAATATCCAGAGTTGCAAAAAAGAAGTGTTGAAAGCTTATTATTAGATTTGAACAGCGTCCCTGAAAATATTCGGACAAAAGTGCGTAATAACGCTGGCGGCCACCTCAATCACACGATTTTTTGGCAACTGATGAGTCCCCAAGGTGGAGGAGAACCAACAGGAGCGATCGCTCAAGAAATTAACAAAACTTTTGGTAGTTTCGATGCCTTTAAAAAAGAGTTTAACGCTGCTGGTGCAGGTCGTTTTGGTAGTGGTTGGGTTTGGCTAGTGCGTAATCCCCAAAATCAACTCCAGATTGTGACTACAGCCAATCAAGATAATCCAATTATGGATGGTTTCTATCCGATTTTAGGAAATGATATGTGGGAACACGCTTATTATTTGAAATATCGCAACCGTCGTGCTGACTATTTAAATAATTGGTGGAATGTAGTCAATTGGCCGCAAATTAATAGGCGGTCTCAATTGTCATTACAGTAAGATGATGCGCGGTAAAAAAGCATAATTATTCGTGGTGGTTGTTGATAGTTGACTGTTGACGGTTGACTTTTGACTGTCAACAGCCTCATTGAGTCAATAGGCTTCTTTAGGACTTAGGTACGGTAAACGAAAAATTAAAGGTTTGGGTAGCCATAGGCTAGGAAAAAATCCCCAATGCCCAATGCCCCATGCTCAACTTTATTACTTTTCCCTGCCACAGCATCATAAAGCTTTATCCCACTCTAATTGATGGGCTAAACCATACTTGATAAAATCTTCTATCTCAGCTTTATCGCTTTTACCAAAAACACCCAAGCTGTAAGGATTGTCTTCCATGCGTTGGATAACTTGCTCTTTTTCAAATTGCATCACTTCTTCTCTAGGTCGATCCGGTTTAAAAAAGTCTATAACTAAAACCGTGCGATCGTAATTAGTGTAATTATGCGGACAGTGTGGGTAACTGTGATCTAAAACCATAATTTGTCCCTCATGCCAATAAAGCTGTTCGTGGCATATTTTCATCGCCACATCGCCCTCTGGCACAATTAATCCTAAATAACCACGATTCATGTGAGGGTTATAGTTCACATGTAGTTTGATATCTAAGCCTGGATGAAATGTACCAAAATAGGCATTTCTGATAATTTCATCATGTTCAAAATTAACTTTTTCAATTACCTGAGTCAAATTAGGAAAATATTTTTCTCTTAATAGTAACGCTTTGGCTGATGCGTCCTCTGAACCAAAATCAGGATATTGTATTTGATGTTTTTTGATATATTGTTCAATAAAAAGACCTTGAAATAAAATCCCAAAAGCACTGTATTTAGAATTTCCCTTGGTTTTAATGGTTTTATTTTTAGGGCCCAAAACATCGTAAGTGAATTTTAATTCTTCTTCAGATGCATTTTGAAGAAAGTATGTAAACTCATCTCTAATGATTTGCCAATTATCTTGAAAAATTTTCAGAAACAAAAATTGTTCTGGATCTAAATGATATTCATTAAAACTTTCCATTGTCTTTACTCCTGAAGATGATTTCATAAAAAACTGTTACATGTTGATGGTATTTAGTCTGCGTCCCAGTACGATGTGGAAATTCCTAACTAAACTCATTTTAGTGTGAGGTCTACTGTGTCTGAAGCTTCCCTATTAGATCGAGTTATCAAAAATGTGCGGGTAGTTCGTCCCCATAATGATGCTATCGAACTACTTGATTTAGGAATTAAAGATGGAAAATTTGCTCGCATTGCTTCTCATATTAGCCCAGACACAGCTAAAGAAGTGTTTGATGCCAAAAACTTGCTGGGGTTTCCTGGAGTAGTGGATGCCCATATGCACATCGGAATTTATCAACCCCTCGACAAAGACGCTGTAACTGAAAGCAAAGCAGCGGCTATGGGAGGGGTAACTACTAGTTTAAATTACATTCGTACAGGGCAGTATTATCTCAATAAAGGCGGTTCTTATCAAGATTTTTTTCCAGAGGTTTTAGCGTTATCCGCAGGTAATTTTTTTGTTGATTATAGCTATCACATTGCACCCATAGCCAGCCAGCACATTGACGAAATACCTTTATTGTTTGAAGAACACGGTGTGTGTTCGTTTAAAATTTTCATGTTTTATGGCGGCTATGGGTTGCATGGTTTGTCAGACCAGCAAAATCTATTTTTGATGATTAATAAAGAAGAACGCTACGATTTCGCTCATTTTGAATTTATTATGCGCGGTCTAACTCGCTTGATGGAAAAACATCCACAAGCGCGAGATACTATCAGCTTAAGTTTGCATTGCGAAGTAGCAGAAATTCTGAACGCTTACACCAAAATAGTTGAAAATGACTTTAGTCTTAGCGGACTCCACGCTTACAGTGCAGCGCGTCCTCCTCATTCCGAAGGTTTAGCAATTTGCATTGCTGCTTATTTGGCACATGAAACTAATTGTGTAAATATCAATTTATTGCACCTGAGTTCTCGTAAAGCAATGGAAGCAGCTTTGACGATGCAAACTGCTTTTCCTCACATCAATTTTCGTCGAGAAGTTACTGTGGGACATTTGTTATTAGATGTGGATACTCCGAATACAATTTGGGCAAAAGTAAACCCACCTATTCGTCCTCGTGCTGATGTTGAATATCTATGGCAAGCAGTACTTAACAATCAAGTAGATTGGATAGTTAGCGACCATGCTTGTTGTTCTGCGGAACAAAAAAGAAGTGCAAAAAATCCTAATAATATTTGGTTAGCAAAATCTGGTTTTGGCGGTACAGAATATTTGCTTTCTGGTGTATTTAGTGAAGGTAGTAAGCGGGGAATGTCTTACAACCACATGGCTAAGTTACTATCTTGGAACCCATCGCGACGCTTTGGTTTATTAGAAAAAGGCGACATCGCTATTGGCTATGATGCTGATTTAGTTTTGTTAGACCCCAATGAAAGTTTTGTGGTGCGTGCGGCAGAGTCAGAATCACAACAAGGTTATACACCTTTTGAAGGCATGGAATTAACTGGAAAGGTAAAAAGTACTTTTTTACGTGGAAATTTGATTTACAACAATGGAGAGATTCTAGGTTCACCCACGGGGCGATATTTAAAAAGATATTCTAGTAGTTTATCAAGTTAAAAATGAATAGAGATAAAGAGTTAGGAGTTAGGAGTTAGGAGTTGGGAGTTGGGAGTTAGGAGTTAGGAGTTAGGAGTTGGGAGTTGGGAGTTGCGAATTCTGAATTCTGAATTCTGAATTCTGAATTCTTCCTCAATGTTGTGGATATGATAATACTGTTCCAAGTTTTGACAAATCTCTATCAACTCGGATAAAGAATAAGCAACCATCATCTGTTCTATGCCAAGGAGAAATTGTAAAGCTAGGAACATAACCAAAGCAATCTTTTACAAATCGAAAATCCCCTATATCGCAGTATCCAGACAAGCAATATGCTTCTTCGTTATAACATTGAATCATTGGATATCTGCTATCATAATGAGGCAAAATTGTCAGCAACCATACCCCACCGCCGTTATTAGCTTTTCTCAGGTACTTTTTTTTGGATTGTTCAAATTGAACTGTGTCTGTTTTTCCCCAGGGTAGTAGTTTGCTATCCAATGCCGGAATAAAATCTTTTACTTGAGCAAGGGGATGATTATTTAATGCATTTTTATACTCTAATCTGACTGGGCCGTTCTCCATCCACAGAATTTCAACTTGTGCATTTCCTAGCACTTTCCAAGGGCCGACTTTCACACCTGCGGGAATAAAAGAATAGCCATGCTTGTTTAATTGCCATTCACCTAATTGAATTGTACCTTTTAAGACAAAAATTTCTAAATCCGCAGTAAAATAGCCAGAAGGTGCTTCAAAGTTAGGCGGTAAAACTACTTTGGAAGTGGATGCACCAGAATCATGCCAAGTTAGCGATCGCCTACTTCCAAATCCTACATCATCTGGCATTCCAATTACTCGCCAATTGTGTTTTTCTGGTACGGTATTTGTATCAAAAAATTGGTACTTACTGGGTACATATTCTTGGGAAATTGCTGTACATCTTCCTGATAAATTCATCCGCCCTGTTCCATCTCCACCCCAATCTTCTTTTATAGATGGTACATGCAAAAAATCATCAGTTTGGTTTTCTTGTAGAGAGTTAAAATTTATATTCTCTTCACCCACAAATTTACATTCTCCTGTTTATGGTGATTCACCTTGGGCATTAATTTTGATATGGACTTGGCTATATTTTTTATTAAAAATTAAGTTGTTAATTGAGGAAATTATCTTTTTTGTGCTATGTTTTGTAGCCATTCAATCAGGGGTCTTAAAGTTCCTGGTAATGCGGCTTCGCTAACAGTCACCGTATGCTGCTTACCGTTATCTTCCACTGTTAATTTATATTGAAAGCGATCGCTTTGGGGATTAGGCGAGGTAATTCGTTCTGGTAGCCTAAATAAATCAGCAGCTTCCACGAGTTGGGGAAGGGTTTTAGCTTCGTTTGCTGGGAGTTCGGCTGTATCAACCGTTGTTTTTTTCGTAATTCCAGCAAAGCCGCCCGTGCGTTCCAAGGATATCCGCATTTGTTTGCTCTCCGTTGTGCTACTGAGTGGGAGAAATGCAAAGACTGGAAGATGAGAATTCTCACCTCCCAGTTTAGCAACAACAAATAGCACAGCTAAAAGTAAAGTTGGGAGTTGGGAGTTGGGAGTTAACAGGTAAGGGTTAGGATTTGGGAGTTGTAAATTGTGAGTTTTTTTAACTCCTCACTCTTCCCTCCTCACTCCTGACTTTAGATAACTCCTACCTTTTGCCAAGCGTTCTGTACGGCTTTTTGTTCGCTACTGTCATTACCGTAGAGTTCGCCTGCAACTTGAATGGTGACGTTGGCAGCTTTTTGAAAATCAGCTTTTGCACGCAGGCGATCGCGTAATGCTATGTACCAGATTTTACCAGCTTTCTCCCAAGCATAGCCGCCAATTTCAACAGCCGCTAGATAAAAGGCACGGTTAGGAATTCCTGAATTGATATGCACTCCAGCGTTATCTTCAAAGCCAGTATACTTATCTTTCATGTGCCCTGGTTGCGGATCTTTACCTAGTACTGGGTCATCGTATGCTGTTCCCGGCGCTTTCATGGAACGGATACCAACACCTTTGACGGTGGATGCCAAAAGACCTTCACCAATAATCCAATCTGCTTCTTGTGCAGTTTGATTTTTAGCTTTTTGTTTTACTAAGGCACCAAAGACATCAGAAAACGATTCATTCAATGCCCCTGGTTCGCCATAATACTGTAAACCTGCTTCGTATTGAGTGACGCCATGAGTTAATTCATGACCAATCACATCAATTGAGATTGTGAAGCGTTGAAACAGTTCTCCGTCACCATCACCATAAACCATTTGGTCGCCGTTCCAAAAGGCGTTGTCGTATTTCACGCCATAATGCACGGTGGAGTCTAAACGTAGACCTTTGTCGTCAATGGAATTGCGATCGAATATCTCATGAAACAAGTCATAAGTCGCACCAGCAGCATCATAAGCTTCATTCACTGCTATGTCGTTGCTGGGAGGATCGCCTTCGCTACGCACCAGTGTTCCAGGAAGTTGCTGCCCATTTTTGGCATCGTAAATGGTGCGGCGCTTCTCACCGGGAGAAGGTGCAAAGGAGATACTACCAATGATGTCTCTTCGTCCGCGAAGCTGTGCCGAAACATTTAATGTATGAAAAGCCCAACTCCGCTGCTGGGGGCTCCCATTTACTACGACATTTTCCAGCATGTGCGGTGGGACAATACAACAAATTGGGCATCTAGAGTAAAGTGGATGCTCATGCTTAAACCTGGCTGATTTCTTTTTATTTCGAGCCATCCAAGATATTCTCCTTTTGAAACTAAGTGATGGCAAACAGTGAGTTTAACTCCAATAATTGAAAAAAGCAGAAAAACCAATCTAATCCTGTGTCCCTGGTGTCTTTAGGCAAGCAAATTTTCTACTTTGTATTTTCAGATAAGTCAGGGGACTATGCACAGTACCCTCATGGGGTACTTTTGCTAAACAGACAAGTTCTTTGTTCAATCGTCTAACTAAAGTTAGGAGATTCCACTCAAAACTCAGAACTTGAAATTCAACACTCCCTCTAGACCAATGCGTTTATATAATAGTTCCTTTTTCAAGCAAATAATATTATTTATTGCCATTTTGTTACTATTCGACTTTGGTTTGATTTTTCGGAAGCTAGCTAGAACTTAAAAAGCCTTATTTACCATTATCTGTGTATATAAATAATTTGAAAAATCAAAGTAAACTCGTATGTAGCAATCATATTTTAGGTTTGAAAAATATCGGTGTTTACTGTTGACTGTTGACGGTTAACGGTTAACAGCCAACAATAGACTTCTTGCAGAAGTAGGGAAAAGGGGAAGGGGAAAGGGGGTGCATGTTTGGTATTTTCCCTTTCCCCAATAAAGATGCATCCCTTTGACCACAAGAGTCCAAAAACCAATTGATTGCAAGAGGTCTAATCTTTATATTTATCAAGTCGGAAATCTGAACATTCTATTCATCTCGAATTTTGGTGTCCGAAATCTAAAATTTTTGCAACCAGCCACCAAATACTGTTAAACCATAATATTTCCAAGGTACTGCCACTGTCTGAAATCCAGCTTTAGTTAGCATCTGTAAATGGGCATCTAAAGTGGCTAGCCGATCTTGATTAGAGTAACCTTGAGTAGTGCTAATACCACGTTTAGCGTTAATTTCTGTCAAATTAATTCCTTGTTGAACTACCCATTCTTCTCGTGCCATTTTGTAAACTTCTGCTAAAATTGGAGATTCTGGTAGAAGTGGGTCTGCATTCCAAAAACAACCTTCTTGAATGAGGCTAGCAGCAATTTGCTCGAATAATTTCAATTTCATCTCATCTTCAAGATGGTGGATTGCTAAGGATGAAATACAAGCATCAAATTCGCCACCAATATCAAATTTATTTGGATTATTTGCCCAGTCACCAAAGTCGGCTTCTATACCAATCCAGCGTTTTTTATATCCTGCTTTTGTGATTTTATCTTGGGCAAATTCCAGCATTCGGGGTGAATAATCTAAGGCAATTACTTGAGCATCTGGACAACGTTGGAGAATCTTGATACTAACTTCACCGGTACCACAGCCTAATTCTAAAAGACGGCCACTAGTGGAAGGTAGACAACGAGTAATTACCTCCAACATTTCATCGTATCGCGGTAATAGTTGGCGAATACCAATGTCAAAATCATCGGTGTTAGCGAATACTTCACCAGGAAATACATTTTGCATAAATTTATCTCACTAATAAGATTAGTAGTACAAAGCTTAAACTGATTGAGGACTCAAAAATCAAGGTTTTCAAGCACAAATTCTTGACGGTGCGTTATGCCGTAGGCTAACACACCCTACATTTACTGTATCAAAATTTTGTCAGATTTTTGTATGATTTATCTACTTTATTAGCTAGATAGCTGGAGATTATTTAACAGGAAAATATAATGTTTTAAAATTATGTACAACTCTAAATAATGATTTTTTCATCAATTTACTGTCAAAAAATATCTATGGTAAATCAGAAATTTAGTAATATTAATTGATGGTATAATGCTTGTAAAGCGAAGCGGTTTGGTGAAGCGATCGCCCTGAATTTATATTCGCGATTTAAATTACCATTGAGCAACTCAATCAAACTGATTAATTCAGCAATCAGTGGTCTTTCCCTAACTCTATCTTTCGTTAGTTGCGGGATTGATATCTATACACTAAGCTACTTCTAGCCTGTGGGCGCTGACTGTGTTTGGTTGGGCAAAAAATGGATTTTAGTCAAACTTTAATTGCTAAAAGTGATGCCATTATTGATGAATGGGTAGAAGCAGTTTACCAAGATGAGCAAATTGAAGCTACTCAAGAACTTACTTTCAAGGCTGTCAGGGATAGTTTACCCCGCATTTTGAAAGCATTAGCAACAGTACTTTCTGAATCTGCAACCAGCGATTTGCAGACAGTAGTAGACGCAAGTTTAGAACACGGTACACTCCGCGCTCAACAGGGATTTGAACCAGCGGAAATTGCGCGGGAGTATCGTTTACTCAGGTTTGTAATTTTTTCATTTTTAGAAGAAGATTTATTGCAGGGATCTGCACAAGAAGTACTAAGAGCCGTTCGCTTGATTGATACAGTAATTGATGAAGCGATCGCCCGTTGCTTTAACAGTTATACTCAAGAACGATTAGAAGAACTCAAACAACTCCAAAGTCAGTTGCGCTTGACTAACCAAGAGTTAACTCGTTTAGTTCGTGCTAGTAAAGAAAGCTTGTCTCATTTAGCTCATGAACTAAAAACGCCGTTGACTTCAATCATCGGTTATGCAGATTTATTTCTCCGCCAGCAACGTCAACAACCAGAACTCAAGGACACCTATACCAATCTTGAAAGTATCGAGCGAGTCCTCAAAAGTGGTAGACTTCTTGTCCAGCTAATTAACGATACTTTGGAAATTTCGCGTTATGGTGCCGGACAGATGAAATTGCAGTCCACTCAAATCGATGTGCGTAGTTTAATCAATTCAGTCATAGAGATGATTGAACCACTGGTGGCTGCTAAAGAATTATCCTTGGTTGTTGAATGCGAACGCGCCCCAAATGAAGTTACTATAGACCCTCTGCGGTTTCAGCAAATTCTCACAAATCTATTGAGTAACGCAATTCGCTACACAGAATCCGGTTCAATTCATTTGCACTGTTGGAGGATATCTCAACAGCAGTGGGCGATTTCCGTTACTGATACTGGAATTGGTATTTCCCCAGATGTTCAAACACAAATCTTCAATCCCTATTTTCGCGAACTAACTGCTCCAAAGGTACAAAGTTCTGATGGTACAGGATTAGGCTTAGCAATAGTGTCCCAGTTAGTTCAGTTAATGCATGGTGAAATTCAAGTGGATTCCCAACTGGGAAAAGGTTCTACATTTACAGTAATTTTGCCCATTAATTCTGAAAACTAAGATCCCCGACCTATTGAAAAAGTCAGGGATCTGACCACCGCTAACCCATCAAAATTAATGCAATTGAAAATCATATCATATCCGCCTAATAGTCTGTCCCATTAGTTCTGAGAGATAAATAAGTTTGTAGTTAGGACTTTAGTCCTTGATTTTTAAGCACTGAAGTGCTTACTACAAACTCATCAAAATTAATGGGACAGACCACTAATCATTTATCAAAAAAATAGTCCTAATGATAAGTCTTCAACCGGACATGATATTGCTCACCATTACAGAATTGCGACAAAATCACTTTCAGTAATCAAGCTAGGTTTGATGTTGTTCAAAATAGCTAATACCTCATCAGTGGAAGTAATCCGAATCGAAGTCTTAGTACCACTTGCTGAGATAGTTAAAGCCCCATAAGTTAAACTCCCCAATAAACCAAGTTTGTCGATACCATCTTTAAAATCAAAGATGGTATCACTGCCGTTTCCTGAAGCGAGAACAAAAATATCAGCACCTGCTTGTCCATAGAGTGCATCATTACCAGCACCACCTATCAAAGTGTCATCACCTGCACCACCATAAAGCTTGTCATTTCCAGCGTTACCAATCAGGCGATCGCTGCCATTCTGCCCATTTAGGTAATCATTTTGACTACCACCCAAGATACTATCATGACCATTACCGCCATAAAGATATACACTGGCAATTGTGAATGATGATGCATCTAAAGTATTATCACTAATACCACCCGTCAGGGTCACGCGTTCAATATTAATGAAGCTATCATTACCTAAACCAAATAATTGAGTATTAGTTAAAGTAAAGTTGATATCAGCAGATTCCCTAATTGAGTCGGTGCCATCACCACCATCAAGAATATCATCACCTCCACCACCAAAAAGGTAGTCATTGCCAACACCAGCAATCAAGCGATCGCTACCGTCATTACCGTATAAAGAATCATTTCCGGCATTGCCGTAGATAGTATCATCAGTTGTACCACCATTTAATTTATTGCCTGAAGATGTACCATAGATGGTATTTTCGCTAACATCAATCAAATTAATAGCGATCGCTTGCATAATACTAGTATCCGTGCCATCACTGACAGTAACTTGTAATTGAAAGTTGGGCTTATTTTCAAAATCAAGCTCGTCGCGATCGCTAACGATAATTTGTCCAGAAGTCGAGTTGATGCTAAAAGCAGCTTTCCCATCTCCATCAAAGTCAAGGTTACCATCAATAATTGTCCAGTTGGAAAATGAGCTAGTTCCCTCGATGTCGGTAGCAATTACAGTACCAACCACCGTATCATTACTGCTATTTTCCTTGATGCTGAAGCTTTGATTTGCGGTAATAATTGGGGCATCATTGACCGCAGTCAGGTTAATTGTCTTGGAGACTACGGCACTAGTACCGCCATCACCATCAGTCAAAACAAAGCTAACGGTACGGGGAGTAGTAGGGGGATTATCTGAAATGTTGGCGTAACCAATACTGCGTAGCACAGCTTGGACAGCAGCAGGCGTAGCTTTAGAGGTAAAGTTGATTACCAAATCTTGAGTGCCAATACCGCCGCTGAAAGTACCGATAAAGCTACTATCGTACAAAATGCTTGTGTTGTTGACTGCTATTTTATTTGTTGTACTGCTTTGGATGATGAGGCGATCGTCAGCAGTTCCACTATTACTGAAGCGAACAGTCAATTTACCGGAATCGAAGTCTTGAGAATCAGGATCTACGACAGTTGCACCAAGATCAATGAAGATAGCCGAGGCATTTTCAGTGTAAGTAGGGTTAGTTCCTGGCAAAGTGATTATCGGAGAATCGTTGATAGCAGTAACATTAATCGTCTTAAAGACAGTGGCACTAGTACCGCCATCACCATCAGTTAACACAAAATTAACGTTACGAGGAATAGTAAGCGGATTATCCGAGATGTTGAAGTAACTAATACTGCGTAGCACAGCTTGGACAGCAGCAGGCGTAGCTTTAGAAGTAAAGTTGATTACTAAGTCTTCAGTGCCAATACCACCACTGAAAGTACCAACAAAACTACCATCTTGCAAAAAGCTTGTGTTATTGACTTGAATTTTATTTGTTATGTTGCTTTGGATAATCAAACGGTCATCAGCACTTCCACCATTACTGAAGTGAACAATTAATTTACCTGAATCGAAATTTTGGGAATCAAGGTCTGTAACAGTTGCATTCAAGTCGATGAAGATGGCAGGTGCATTTTCAGTGTAAGTGGGGTTGGCGCTGGGCAAAGTGACTGTAGGTGCTTGATTGCCAACATATAAATTAACTGTGGCGATATTAGAATCTACAATCGCATCATTGGCTTGATAGCTGAATGTATCAATACCTTGAAAGCCAGCATTAGGAGTGTAAGTAAAAGACCCATCAGAATTGAAAATCAGGCTACCGTTGTTTGGGCTAGACACTAAAGTTGCTTTCAGTGGCGTGTTTTCAATATCTGAGTCATTGGTTAATACACCAGCAACTAAATTGTTAGGGGTAGCGCGGTATTGAATGCGGCCTTTGAAGCTTTCGTTGGCAGGGTCGCCATCACCGTATTCTTGGAAGGTGGCATCAAAGTTGAGAATTTCGTCGCCAGAACCGTAGGTGATTTGGTTGACTGTAAACTCCCCTGTTAAAGTGTTATAGCCTCGTCCATTACCACTGACATCTAAACCAGGCTGATTAGAGGCTTGGAATGGGAAACGCGCTGCACCCGTGTATGTTGTGCCTGCTGTCAGTGGAGCATTAAATGGAGCTGCAAATGAAAGATCCCACCAATCGTTGATACCAGAGAAACTAATTCGGATAGCATTATTCTTACTGGGATTTGTGGGGTAGGCACGGACAGCGCTAATCCTATTTGGGGTGGGACTATAGGTATAGTAATCACTCTGACCGATATAGTTACCGCGATCGCTATCTAAAGTCAGCGCTGTAATGGCAGCAGCAGTCTGTAATTGTCCGTTTGCCGCTACAAAGTAAGTATCATTTTTAATTATTGGTGGCTGATTAGTGCCAATAGCCGCACTAGTAACCTTGATATCATCAACCCCAATCCACTCATCTTCTCCATTGGCATCAGTAGTAATAAAACGAACTTGGACTTTTGCTTGATTGGTAGCTTCGGGTGGCAATAAAACAATCAGGCGTGCTTCCCGTGACTCATAAGACGCTAAGGTTGAGGCGTTATTAGAAGCATCAGGTACAAAACCTGTAGGCAGATTGATAAAATCTCCTGTATCCCCAACGCAGTATTGTACGGCAACAGATTGAATGGCATCGCGCGTTGAGGTATCTATATCACGTAGGGTGAAGCTAAGTAGAACATTCTGCCGTCCGGTAGCATCTAAATAGAGAACTAAATGCGGTGCTGTGGCAGTTGATGAACCTCTGAGGGCAATAGTTGGATTGCTGAATGTGAATTCTGTAATTCCACTATTTGTGTAAGTACTTGGATTAGTTTGATTAGCATTCACATCAATAGGAGTGGCAGAACCATCAGCTAGTACTGTTTGTGGGTTAATACCCGTGGTACCCACTAAACCATCACCTCGAAAACCCCTAATACTGGGTAAATTACTCCAATTATCATCGGTAGTAATCAAATTAGCATTTGACCAGTCTTGGATAAACTCGCTAGTTGCTAGTTTGTGATAAATGACATCCAAGGCAACAGGAATATTACTAGAAGGTGCCTCGTAACGGGCTATAAGAAAGTCACCAGTGTCACTGCCAGTAACCACAATCTTATTGTCAGACTGAACGGCAACCGCAGTGTTTTGAAAATAACTACTGCTAACAGGAGTTATAACTTTACCATTATCACCAAAGCTGGTATCTAAGCTGCCATTGGAATTGTAGACAGCTAAAGCAAGATCGCGGCGATCGCTTACGTTTTGAGCAAACCCAGACACTACAATTTTGCCATTGTGCAAAATCGCTAAACTTTGGCCAGCATCATTGCTGCTTAGATCTGTAACAACCTTACCGCCATTACCAAAACTACCGTCCAGAGTACCATCGGAGTTATAGCGTGCCAGAGCAAAATCTCCACTGATACCAATGTTTCCAGTAGATCCCGCCACGACAATTTTGCCATCAGATTGGAGAGCAACACTATTTCCAAAGTCATCTGTGCCAGGAAAGTCTGTGATTACTTTACCGTTAGTGCCAAAATTAGTATCTATACTCCCATTGGAGTTGTAACGTGCCAAGATAGAGTTAATGTAGCCATTATTATTCATGGCATTCCCAGCTACTACAATCTTACCGTCTGGCTGAATCAGGATACTTGTAATAGCGTCTTGGCCGTCACTCATAGCAGTAAGAACCCTACCCCCATTACCAAAACTATTATCCAGACTGCCATCTGAGTTGTAGCGTATCAGGATAAAGTCAGTATTCAGGTAAGTGTCATTTTGGGTAAGATATCCCCCCACAATAATTTTGCCGTCTGGCTGGACGGCAACGCTTTTTATCCATTCGCTTTTACCCTCAAAGTTTGTAGAAACTTGTCCGGCATTCCCAAAGGTGGTATCTAAGCTGCCATTAGAGTTGTAGCGTACAAGAGCAGCATCAGTTTGGTTACCATTGTAGGTAATTCCCGCGATTAAAATTTTGCCATCTGACTGAATGGTAACGGTGTAAGCTCTATCGCTTTGGTTAGTAAAATCGGCAAACGCCTTGCCACCATTGCCAAAGCTGCTGTCCAGGCTACCATCTGGATTATAACGAGCCACTGCAAAGTTACTATTGCTAGCGTAGCTTTCTCCTACTACTACAACCTTGCCATCTGCTTGAATGGCAACACTATAAGCTGTGTCACTACTACCAATATCTGTAATGACTTTACCACCAACCCCAAAGGTAGTATCGAGGTTACCAGGAGCAAGCACTCCAGTATAGGTGGAAAGTGTTTCTTGCCGGAATGCCAGATGTGCAATTGGAAAATCTTTGCCAATTTGAACCTGTAAATTCCAATCTCCTCCTAACGCCGCATTACCTGTTGGTGTATTAGAAGCCGCAATATTCGCTCCTGTCAATTGGTGCAACTTCTGTAAAAATTCTTCTCCCGCATCCCCAGCAGCAACATTACAGCCGTAGAGTATCAGAGATGAAGACAACCAACTTTGTAGTTGTTGAGTATAGCGTTCTAAGCTGCTGAGACTGAGTTCGGTGTTACCCAGGTAAAGGCAACCAGGAGAACCATGAGAGACAATATGGACGCTTTCTACTTGAGGGTGTTGTAACAGTATTTGAGTAATTTGTTCTACCCCATCTTGGCTGGAGTCAAGAACTACATGCTCAAGTTTTAATACAAGTAAATCCAGCAATATTTCGTAGTTATGAACTGATGAATCAATGAAAATAATGCCTTGTTTTTGAGTACTCATGCTGTTTAAATCATTCACTAATTTTTGTAGTTAAGATATTAGGAGATAAGATAATTTCAGCGCCAAAGCATTATTTACAGCACATAAATTAGAAGTTAACACTATGTTAAACTTAGAATTTTGATACTGTAATTGATTGCAAACCACTAAATGAAATATTTTTTGAAAATCAAGCTTGATTTATCGGCTTAATTACTCAAATACATTTCAAAAATCAAAATTATTCTCCTGTCAACATCTTGCTGATTGCAGGTATTAATTTCATCGATATATTTCCTGAAATATTATTAACAATGTGTAAAGTATAAAAAAACACTTAAATATAAATTTACTCCTAATATAGGATTAGGGGGTAAGATGGCAACTAACTGCCCTCTTACCCCCTCTTCTTGACATAACGATCGCCCTTTTGAAGTACCTTTTTAAGTACAGGACATAGGAATTATCTTTAAAAAACCTCTACGTACTGGCGTGACAAGGCTAAAATGTTGCAGTAGATTTTATTGTGGGATGGGTGTCCTCACCCGTCCGGGCGGGCAGGATGCCCACCCCACAAGAGTTTCCTAATGCACTATTTTAGCTGTGTCAGTCCAGTACCTTGGCGTTGAAAAAAACTATGGTGCGTCATACCGAATTAACGCACCCTACCAACAAATCATAGAGAGATACAGAAATCCCTACTATTCGTCAATTTGACCAATGCGACGGATATTCAAAATGTCGCTCATTTTCTTAATTTGCATAAATACTTGTTCTAGTTGAGAGCGATCGCGTATATCTATTCCTAAATCCATCAATGCAGGTTGACCAACGGCAGTTTTTACCTGGGCATGGCGGACATTGATTCCCTGGTCGCTCAGCCTTGATAAAATATCCTTTAAGACTCCTACGCGGTCAAGTGCTTCAATTTGAATATCCACTGGGTAAGTTTGCGGACGACCGCTGTTTTCTGCTGCTGGATTCCACCTAACGGGTACTAGGCGTTCGCACTCGACATTTTCCAGATTATGGCAGCCTTGGCGATGAATTGAAATCCCCCTACCCCGCGTCACTACGCCAATGATTGCTTCGCCAGGAATCGGGGTACAACACCCAGCTAAATGATACACCAAACCTTCTACGCCAATAATCGGCGAATCTGTGGAACGGGAGGTATTTGGAGGCGCATCTCGCAAAGCTTTTGCTGTAGATGTGGGTTCTTTGGGAAGAAATGGTAGCGGTGCTGTAACTGGTTGTTGTCCCTTCACCACTTCTCGCCAACGATTGAGGACTAAATTTAATGTCACTTCACCGTAACCCAAACCAGCTAGTAAGTCTTCCACGCTGTGATAGTTACACTTTTCAGTAACAATCTGCATTGCTTCTGACTTTAATAGACTATCAAAACCAGTTTTACCAAGTTCCTTTTCTAACAATTCTCGTCCGCGAGCGACATTTTCTTCCCGGCGCGATCGCTTGTACCATTGTTTAATTCGATACTTGGCTGCGGAAGTTCTGACAAAATTCAACCAATCCAAACTTGGATGGCAGTTCTTTTGGGTAAGAATCTCCACAATATCGCCATTTTGTAGTCGTGTTGACAAAGGTACCATGCGCCCATTGACTCGCGCCCCCGAACAATGGTTTCCCACTTCTGTGTGAATGCGATAGGCAAAATCTATAGTTGTAGACCCAGGACTTAAAGGCACAACATCCCCCTTAGGGGTGAAGACATAGACATCATCTTCAAATAGATTGTCTTTGACGCTATCAAGATATTCTTGGGCATCTTTTAAATCTGTTTGCCATTCCAGCAGTTGCCGCAGCCAAGTAAATTTTTCATCTGTGGCTGTCAAATGGCTACTGCTAGAGCCTCCTGTTTCTTTATACTTCCAATGGGCCGCAATCCCATACTCAGCGACATGATGCATTTCCACCGTGCGAATTTGCACTTCCAAAGGACGACCAGTCAAGCCAATGACTCCAGTGTGCAACGACTGGTAACGATTTGGTTTTGGCAGTCCAATATAATCTTTAAATCTCCCCGGTATTGGGCGAAAAGCATCATGAACTATCGCTAGAGCGCGATAGCATTCCTCATTGGTTTGGACAATAATTCGCAGCGCTGCTAAATCATAAATTTCGTGAAATTCCTTTTGCTGGCGTTGCATTTTTTGGTATATGCTATAGAGATGTTTGGGGCGGCCGCTGATATCTTGGCAGCGAATTCCAGCTTGTTGCAAACGCTCCCGCAAAGTTTCCGTAGCTTTAGCCAATTTTTCTTCTCGCGCCGTCCGTTTTTCGGAAACATGCTGCTGCATTTCCCGAAAAGCTTCTGGTTCCAAATATTTAAAAGCTAAATCTTCTAATTCCCATTTAATTCGCCAGATACCCAGACGATTGGCTAAAGGTGCAAAGATATCTCGTGTTTCCTGGGCACTGCGGCGGCGGCTGGCTTCAGACATATATTGTAAGGTTCGCATATTATGCAAACGGTCTGCCAACTTCACCACAATCACTCGGATATCTTGCGCCATTGCCAAAAACATTCGCCGGAAATTTTCCGCTTGGCTTTCAGTTTTGCTAGTGAAATTGATTTTAGAAAGTTTGGTGACACCTTCCACCAATTGCCGGACTTCCGGGCCAAACCTTTCTTCAATTTCTTCAATCGTTACTTCTGTATCTTCAACTACATCATGAAGAAATCCAGCTGCTATCATAGCAGGACTACCTCCCAAGTCCCGCAGCAATCCAGCCACAGCAATGGGATGAGCGATGTATGGCTCTCCCGATTTGCGGTATTGGCCTTGATGCAGTTGGTAAGCAAATTCAAATGCTCGACCAATTAAAACTGCCTCATTATGCCTTCGCTCATCTTCGCCTTGGCCGCTACTAGTTGTCGATAATTCCTTCAAACATTTCTTTAACCATTCCGGAATGGCAAGATCGACTGGTGAATTGATAGCTATGCTGCTCATACAATTGGGTCTTAAGGGGATCGGTAGATAAGTGTGAGATAGACAAAACTGGCAGCATCACCGTGGGAAGATGCTGTTGCCACTAGACCGGTGGAAAAAACAGTGTCAGGATGGTTCTCCAAATTGGCAATGGTAGTCATCCAGTGTGAATTTCAGGGATCGTAAACTTGAAAATCGATTGATTGCAAACAAAGCCTCAAATCAGAATTTGAGGCTTTTAGTACTGATAAGTGGTTAAGAAAGTTTATTGTATAAGAAAAATTGCTTGACATTTATACTATCTTAACTAGCAATCGATGTCTTTAAACCGTGAGAAATATCAGGCATTCGTAACCTTACTAGAGCAATTACGCTCAGATGCTACAACTGGGCCAATTGTTGCAGCAGAACTGCGGCGGCGTGTAGCCTCGTTGCAGCGGCTGTTTGTAGAGGAAATTGTGCCTTTGGCTGACATTGGCGTTGACGGAGCGTCCCAAACGGAAGCCTCTTTGCAAGGAGAAGACTCGCGAGTGCAGTCTTATCAAACTGAGATGAGTAAGCAACTGCGCTTGTTGGAAATAGATGTGATGTTTTTCCAGGGAGCGCGGCAGGCATCCACCGTACAAACGAGACTCCAAACGATTAGCGATCGCTTGACAACTCTCATACAATACTGTGATGCCATTTTGCAACCACAAACAGAGGGAGAAAAATAACAATTGTTCACCTTTTTCTCTAATTAATACATCATCTCATCTACAACGATTAGTGAAAAGTTATTTTAGCAACAAGTTGGGAATGGGCATTGGGCAAGGGGTAAAGGGGAAAGGGCAAGGGGTAAAGGGGAAAGGGCAAGGGGTAAAGGGGAAAGGGCAAGGGCTAAAGGGGAAAGATTAAATTTATTCCTTTTCCCTTTTCCCGGTTGGTGAGCTTGTCGAACCATTAACCTTTTCCCCTGCTCCCCCTACCCCCTGCTCCCCCTACCCCATGTCCTAGTCCCTTGACGAGAAGATCTATGGTGCGGCGCATGTAGGTTTCTACCGGCTCAGTTGTTGGTTTGAAAATCAGCGCGTAATATAGCGAACCACTCACCAGGTCGATAATTAAGTCTATGTCGGCATTATCTTTGATTTCCCCTCTAGATTGGGCACGCTCAAGGACTTTGGCAAAGGCTTCGCGTCGGAGTTTGATATATTTCGTCCAGTAAACTTGGGCAAATTGAGGATTGCTGGATGCTGTGCTGATTATTAAGGCCAGTGTTTGACGCCCAAGGGGACTATCTATTTTTTTAGCTGCATTCTTGATGACAATATCCATGTCTCCCCAAAAGCTGCCGGTATCGGGGATCGCTAAATCATCTCTCAAACTTTCTATGGCGTCGGCAACAAGTTCTTCTTTACAGGTGTAACGCCGATAGATGGTAGTTTTACCAACTCCAGCACGATTGGCGATCGCTTCTATACTCATGCTTTCATATCCTACCTCTGCAAGCAAATCTAGCGTCGCTTGCAAAATAGCTTGGTCTGCGTGAATACTACGTGGTCGTCCAGAAGATGTGTTAATTTGGTTACTCATAAAAAAGTCATTGGGCATTGGGCATTGGGCATCGGGCATGGGGCATGGGGCATTGGGCATTGGGCATGGAAAGAGGACAAGGTAGACAAGGTAGCAATCTTTTTCTCCGAAGTTCTGATGGTCGGAAACCTCCGCTCAGACTTCTCTCCTTGTCTCCCTTGTCTCCCCCCTCTCCCCATCTCCCCATCTCCCCATCTCCCCATCTCCCTTATCTCCCTTGACCGTTTTAATATGATACGCTACCGTATCGTATATTAATATCTAATTTTTACTTTGGGGATCGTTCTGACGATGGCTACCAACATTAAACGTTCTACTGTTGACGAATTTGGTTATGTTCAAGGGTCTTTAAAGTGGGCGATCGCTTTTACGGCTGCCCTTGGTGCCATCTTAGAAGTGATTGACACCAGTATTGTCAACGTTGCTTTAACTGACATCCAAGCGAGTCTTGGTGCAACTATAACTGAAGTCGGTTGGGTGGTGACTGGATATGCGATCGCCAACGTTGTTTTAATTCCTTTATCTGCGTGGCTGGGAGATTACTTTGGGCGCAAAACCTACTTTATTTTCTCCTTGATTGGCTTTACCCTTGCCTCGGTTTTATGCGGGTTGGCATTTAATTTACCGATGCTAGTGATTTCTCGAATTCTTCAAGGTTTATGCGGTGGCGGGTTGCTAGCTAAAGCACAAGCAATTTTGTTCGAGACTTTTCCACCTGCGGAACAAGGTTTAGCCCAGGCAGTTTTTGGAGTGGGTGTCATTGCTGGGCCAGCCATCGGCCCTACCTTGGGCGGATTCTTGGTAGATGGTTTGGGGTGGCGGTGGATTTTCTTTGTTAATATTCCCTTTGGGATCGTTGCAGTGGCAATGTCCTTAGTATTTTTGCCCAAAGACAAAGACAACAGCCAAGCACAAAGTCAAGCCGTGGATTGGTTTGGCATTGGCTTTTTAGTGATTGCGATCGGAAGTATACAAACTTTGTTAGAGGAAGGAGAGAAAGAAGACTGGTTTTCCTCTGGTTTCATTACTACATTAGCTGTGGCTAGCGCCATTGGATTAGGATTGTTTATTTGGCAGGAATTGAGAATAGCTCATCCAGCCGTGGATTTGAGAGTTTTGCGTCACCGTTCTTTAGCGGCTGGCAGTTTTTTATCAGCAATAGTGGGGATGGGGCTTTATGGCGCTTTGTTTGCAGTGCCGATATTTGCTCAGAGTGTGCTGCACTTCACGGCGACGCAGACAGGACTATTGTTAGCGCCTGGTGCTTTGGCTTCTGCGATCGTTATGGTTTTGTTAGGTAAGCTGTCTACCAAAATCGATGCCAGAATTTTAATTTCAATAGGTGCTGTTGGAACATCTGGAGTAATGTTTCAATTGGCAGCAATTACCCCACAAAGTGGTACAGATGATTTATTTTGGCCATTGGTATGGCGTGGGGCTTTTACTGTATTGATGTTTCTCCCCTTGAGTTTGGCAACTTTAGGAGGGTTACCCAAACAAGATATTTCTGCCGGTTCTGGATTCTATAACCTCACCCGACAACTAGGTGGTAGCATCGGCATTGCCCTACTTACAACTCTCCTTGACCGACGACAAGCTTTTCATCGAGCCATTTTATTGGCAAAACTCACTCCCTATGACCCCGAAACCAATCAGCGCTTGGATGCACTCAACGGCGCACTCCAAAGTCAAGGTATGGATGCCACAACAGCGCAACAACAAGCACTAGCTTTATTGAGTCAAACAGTAGATACCCAAGCTGCTGTTTTGTCCTATGCAGATTGCTTTCGAGTAGTAGGTATTTCCTTTCTTTGCTCATTACCTTTATTACTATTCCTGGGTAAAGGCGGCGCAGGAGCAAAAGCACCGATGGCTCATTAGTGCTAACAGGTGAATTTGTAAACAAAATGTAAAAACCCCACTCAGTTTTGAGCAGGGTTATGTAAAGTTTTGTTGCTAAAATTAAAATTTTTTTATCTTAGAAAGCATTCATGATGGTGATGATACTAACACTGGTCAGCGCGATTAAAGCGCCCATAACTATAGATTCACTTAATGGATTGCGGATTTTTGAATTCTTCATTTAAGTAAAATCCTTGTTTGTTAATTGTTCCTTAACCATATCAAAATCAGTATATATATCCATAAAAAACTCGTAAAACTTAAAGAAGCGTAAATTTTCTTAGTAAAAGCTGTAGTTTTTACTTACACAATAATTTTGACTGGCATTGGGGATTGGCAGTGTTGACCGATGACTGTTGACTGTTGACTGTTGACTGGAAAAGCAGGATTTATTCTCCTTGTCTCCCTTGTCTCCCTTGTCTCCCCCATCTCCCCATCTCCCCACCTCCCCACTCCCTAGAATTAATAATTACCTCATCTCCTAGCGGGATATGGGCCTTTATGCAGTAAAATAAAACTTAATCAAGGTAGAAATCATTAGAACAAAAAATTACCATGACAGCTTTTACAGCACCTAAAAACGAAACCATCGCTTTTGACTTAGAAAAATTAAACCAGGAGTTTGAAACTGCCACTCCCAAACAAATCTTGGCATGGTCTATAGAAAACATCCCCACCGGACTGGTGCAAACCAGTGCTTTTAATGTGGATGACATGGTAATTACCCACATTCTTTACAGCGAACTGAAGTTTCCTGTTCCTGTAATCTTTCTCGATACCCTGTACCACTTCGATGAAACCCTAGAACTAGTTGCTAAAGCCAAACAAATATACAACCTCGATCTGCAAACTTACAAAACTTTAGAAGCGGATAGCCCCGAAGCTTTTGAAGCCAAATTTGGCGATGCACTCTGGGACAAAGATATTCTCAAATTCCACGACATTACCAAAATTGAACCACTGCTACGGGGTTTAGACGAACTCAACAGCG
This sequence comes from Nostoc linckia z4, assembly GCF_002608075.1. GTDB lineage: Bacteria > Cyanobacteriota > Cyanobacteriia > Cyanobacteriales > Nostocaceae > Nostoc > Nostoc linckia. The sequence goes on along the minus strand of NZ_LAHA01000021.1, from coordinate 8,628 downwards.
TCGCTTGGATTACTGGACGCCGCCGCGACCAAGCAGTAACCCGTGCGAATATGCCCATATTTGAATTCGACGGCAAGGGTCGTTTGAAAGTAAATCCCATAGCTACCTGGACGCGCAAAGATAGCTGGCTTTACGTGGCTGAACACGGAGTTATCTACAATCCTCTACACGACCAAGGTTATCCCAGCATCGGTGACAAACCCATTACTACAAAAGTCAAAGATGGCGAAGACGAACGCGCCGGACGCTGGCGGGGAAGCGATAAAACAGAATGCGGTATTCATATTTAGTTACTGGTCATTAGTCATTAGTCATTAGTCATTGGTTAGTAGTTAAAAATAAGAAATGACAAAAGACAAAGCGCAAAGTCTGAGCCAAGGCTTCCTTGGATCAGAACTTTGTAAGAGACGACAAATGACTAAGGACAAAGAACAAATATGATTAAAATCCTCCACCTTTCTGATATCCACATGGGAAGCGGCTTTTCCCACGGACGAATTAATCAGGCGACTGGGTTAAATACACGATTGGAGGATTTTGTCAATACCTTATCTCGATGTATTGACCGAGCGATCGCAGATCCGGTAGATTTAGTAATATTTGGTGGCGATGCTTTTCCAGATGCGACACCACCACCTTATGTACAACAAGCTTTTGCTAATCAGTTTCGCCGTCTGGTGGATGCGAATATTCCCACAGTACTGTTAGTGGGAAATCACGACCAACATTCCCAAGGATTAGGAGGCGCGAGTTTATGTATTTACCGCACCTTGGGAGTGCCTGGTTTTGTCGTTGGCGACACATTGACTACTCATCACATCAAAACTCGCAATGGCAAAGTACAAGTAATTACCCTGCCTTGGCTGACTCGTTCGACGCTGATGACTCGCCAAGAAACTGAGGGTTTGTCTTTGGCTGAAGTCAATGAACTATTAACAGAACGTCTGCGAGTTGTTTTAGAAGGGGAAGTTCGCCGTCTTGACCCCCATGTGCCAACTGTGCTTTTGGCTCACTTGATGGCTGACAATGCAACTTTAGGCGCAGAACGCTACTTAGCAGTGGGTAAAGGTTTTACTCTGCCTTTATCTTTATTGACGCGGCCTTGTTTTGATTACGTAGCATTGGGACATGTGCATCGGCATCAAAATTTGAATAAAGCCAACAACCCGCCAGTGATTTATCCAGGGAGTATTGAGCGGGTAGATTTTAGTGAAGAAAAAGAAGATAAAGGCTATGTAATGCTAGAACTCGAACGGGGTAAGGCAGAGTGGGAGTTTTGTCAGTTACCAGTCCGGGATTTTTGCACAATTGAGGTGGATGTCTCCAAAGCAGAAGATCCGCAAGGGGCATTAATCAAAGCGATCGCCAAGTATGATATTGAAGATGCTGTAGTGCGGTTAATCTACAAACTGCGCTCAGAACAAATGGATTTAATTGAAAGTGCTTCTTTACATACTGCTTTAAGTGCGGCTCACACCTACACTATGCAAGCAGAATTAGTCAGTCAATTGGCTCGACCGCGAATTCCCGAATTGAGTGCTAGTAGTAGCATTGACCCAATGGAAGCCTTGAAAACTTACTTAAACAATCGCGAAGACCTCAAAGACATCGCAGCCGCAATGCTAGAAGCAGCACAAAAGTTGCTAGCAGATGATGTAGAAATCTGGCTAGAAGCTGCAACTAATGAATAGCATAAAGCCTATTAATTTACCAGACTCCACTCCCCAAAACTTATATAGAAATGGCGATCGCTATACGAATAGAAGATTTGGGGATTGGGGGATTGGGGGATGGGGAGACTTGTACTGAGCGGAGCCGAAGTATGGGGAGATGGGGAGATGGGGAGATGGGGGAGACAAGGAGAATAAATCCTGCTTTTCCCGTCATCACTCATCACTCATCACTCATCACTCATCACTCATCACTCATCACTCATCACTCATCAACTTCAACAAAGATAATTTATCTCTTCGAGTTTTCCTATACATACGTTGACGCTTCAGCACTCCTATTGTCCCTAAAGCCCCCAGTGCTAAAATCCCTAAAGCTGGGGAAGATTCTGGAACTGCTACTAATGCGGCTCCTGCTAAAATGCTGTTAGTATATGCTGTGGGATGCAACTGATCCCAGAATAAATATCGATCGGGGTCGGGACAGGTGGTAAAACTTGTTGGGCTGGTTATTGTCAAGCAAGCATCAGTAACATTTGTTAGACCGAATTCTTGCGGTGATGCAAGACCTCTATTCAATAAGGCATTAGCATCAAAAAGGGTGATATGAAGATCTTCTTGCTGGTTCAAAGTGTTGACACCCGCACTCAAGCCGGAGTTATGGGCGTTAGTCAAAGCAGTTAGTCCAGCGGAAAGCGTTGGATTGTTATTAATGCTAGGAAGCGCACCTAAATTAGGTAAATTTACTACAAGAAAATTTTCAGCACCAACACTAGCAAGTGATTTTACTGCATTTATTAAATTATTAACTGGTTCAGCAGGGTTTGTGATGCCACTACGGTAATCATTTGCACCAGCCCAGATGACATATAGTGCTTCGCTGTCGGCTTGAGAATTTGTTGTAGTAAAGCTTGCTATCTGTTGAACTAATCCAGGTAAATTTGCATCAATGGTGTTCAAAGTACCTGTAGTAGCACCACCAAAGGCAAAGTTAGTTAGTGTTATTCCCAAACTGGAAGATAAACCTTCTACCCAAACCGGGCCATTGGTAAAGCGTCCCTGAAAATACGGTGGACTGGGAGGAAATTCGTCTCCTGTAGCCGCTTTAATAAAATTGTAAGCATTGCCAGTATCAACTAAGCTGTCACCAAAAGCGTAAATTTGACTAAAATTGGCGGCTGATGCTTTGAGTGAGAATACAAAAGAAGAAGATAATATCAATCCTACGGCTAAAATATGTTTTTTCATACTGATTATCGTTAGTCTTTTTTACTAAATAGATAGTTTTAGAAATCTTGCAAAGCTAGTTATTTTGTGGCGATCATAATTTTTGTTTTGCTCATTTTGAGGGCTAAATCAAATTAAGTCGTCGGGATGAAAAACAAAATTATCTCAACATAAATATACATAATATATCTACCGAAATCGCCAAAAATATGGGCGCTAATTTCAGTGAATTTATGATTAATTAGTATTAAACTTCTACCTAAAGTATCGATTTAATTACGAATTAAACCATTTATTTTGGGCAAATCTCTTTGGCTTGTTGTGGAAGTTGGTAATTGGGTTTGAGCTTCAAAGCTTCATCAAAGGCAGCGATCGCTTTTTCGGTTTGCTGGAATCTACAAAGGCTCAATCCTAAATAATACCAGACTTCGGCTTTTTGACCATCACTTAATTTGTGATGATCTAGAAGAAAATAAAATTGCGCGATGGCGCGATCGTCTCGCTTTAGAGCTTGTAGCACCATCCCTTTACCCCGTAAAGCTACAAAGTATTGAGGATTGTATTTTAATGCCTGTTCATAGGCTTTTAGAGAACCTTCGTATTCTTGTTTTCGGAATAATACCTTACCTTGATAGCTAAAAGCAATGGCTAATTCTTTAGCATCTGTATTTTTATGTTGAAGTTCTGCAATTTCTTTTAAAATCTCAATTGCTTGATTAATACTAACAAGTGCTGTATCAGGTTGGTTGACTGCTAGTAAAGCTTCTGTTTTGTTAATCCAGAACACAGGATCTTTCGAGTTTAGTTGAATGGCTTTATCAAAAGCTGACAGTGCTTGATTATATTGTTTGAGGTTAAATAGTGCTTCTCCTTTGCAATTCCACGCATAAACAGCTTCTGGATTAATAATAGTTGCTGTGGTGCATGATTCTAGCATCTGGTCGTAGTCTTTGAGTCCAGCTAGTGCATAGCCTCGGTTCGTCCAAGATTGGTAGTAATTGCTATCAAACTTCAGAAGGTTGTTATATTTGGTGATGGCTTGTTGATATTGTCCTTGCTGTAAGAAACCATTACCTTCTTTGAAAATCTTTTCTACTTGCAACCATCTAAATACACTCAAGCCAAAAATAATCAAGCCAGAACCACACACCATTAAACCAGCTATTCCTAGTAATGCCAAAAACCTTTTATTTAAACTAGATTTTGGCTTAGTAATAGTATTGTTGATATTCCAATTCGTATTTGGAGAAATAGCTGTTTTTGATGATGAATTATACAGAATTTTTTCTAATTCCCGGTTTATCCAGTTACAATTAAAAACTGCTTGATAAATGCGGTTGGCAACTTTTAGTTTGTCTTGTTGTTGAACTATCAACCCTATACGCAACAGTTCTGCCTCTTCTGGACTGTTGTTAATTGGTAATTCGCCTTCTTGCCAAATTTTTCGATACAGCTTCAACAAAGATAAGGGATCGCATTGCTGATTACAGATCGTACTTTCATGTATACCTTGTAAATACTCAGCAGTAATTTGAGTTTCCCAATTATTAGTAAAATTTCTATATACGATTTGTTGCACTATTACCGCTTCTGCTCCGGCGGCAATATTATCTGGCCATTCCACCAGCAATTGGCAAAGTTTTTCTGTTAAATTCGGTTCCCCATCTGTCCAAAATTGGACTTCTGTCAGCAAAGCTTCCGGACAACTAGCTTTTTCTTGTAATTGTTTGAATAATTCTAGACTACCAGGACTAAATACTGTTAATGTTGATGATTCTTCCTCTGCCGAATTAAAAGCAAAAGCTGAATGCTCAATGGGGTTGATTTGTAAATTGTTTGGCTGCGGCACTACGATTTTTAAATGTGATTTTTCTATGTGGGTTGAGTTTTGATTATTTGAAATTTCTTCTTCCTGGAGTTGGGATTCTAAAGCCAAATTCTCTAGAAAAAAATTCACAGTAGTCGGTTTCAACCAACCCTTCAGTACTGCTAATTCTCCAAAACGAAGTTTTTTGTTTGCTTGTTCAGCAAGGATAGTTCTGATTTGCTGTTCATTTAATAGTCCAGCTTCTTGGAAATATTTACCCAAAGGCTGTTTTGGTTTTTGCTCCAATAATACTGGCCACTTGTCAGAGAAAAAATCAGCCGTTTCTTGTTTAAGCCATCCATGCAAAACTAGAATTTCACCAAGCTTCAAGCCATGAACTTTAGCTTGCTCTTTGAGAGCAATTTCTATCTGCTCAGATGAAACCAAGTCAGCCTGTTGTAAAACTTTACCAAGTGGCCTCATAATCGAAAAAAAAGATATTTAGTTATGAAGGTAGCAAAAGAACTTATTTTTTTGAGTTATCAAAGGTCAATTTTCTTGTTCATGTAATAATTTTGACTATTTTTTGTTAATACTCCTAAGTAATTCGGTGCAAATAAACAAAACTAAACTTGAACCGCTCTTGAACTGGGGTCTGGTGGCTCTTTCATCAACGCCAGAGACTTTCCACTTTGTCCTTTGTTCTTGGCAAAGGTTTCAAGTGTAGTTTTGTTTATTTTCACTGACTTACTTAGATGATTAGTTGTGTTTGTATTTTATAGTACGACTGACGACGATATAGATATATACTTAATTTACTTAATTTTTATAACAAAAATAACAATAACTTTACCTGTTCCCCATTTCCTGTTATTTGTTAAGAGTCTCTACGAGTATTCTTGAACCAAATCGGATTTTGATAATTTGATATCGATAGTTTTAATAAGATTGAATATGATTGATTTAAATTTTCTATCATTTACTCACTACACGCTGCTCATCTCCTCAATTTAGGAGACTCGCCACACCATTGCATATCAAGTCCAAAAGCCTTTAGTTGACGGTTAACAGTCAACATTAAACCATGAACAGTGACATTTAATACTTATTAAAATGGCCACCAAAAAGGTTTGGTATTGGTGTAAGTACGGCTAAGAGTCCTGGTGTTGGAAGGCTTTGCTTGCTTAAAATCGCTACCCAACATTTCGTATAAAGCTTGAGAGGGGTTATCAACTGGTTTGAGAGTAAATAAAACTTTAGCATTGTAATGATTGCAACCGATACCTCTGCGTTCTACTGCACACACAACAGATTGATCGTTCAGGCGATCGCCTGTTAAATATTCAGAATCACCAGTCTCGTATATACTTTGTAAACTTTTAGCTGTGTTCTGGCAATTTTGCACGCCATTCATCGCAGAGAAATATTTCGGCAGAAAATTTAATATAGTGTAATTTTGAGTACTTCCGTCTTTCACCAAACTGACAATCACTTTTGGTGTAGTGGTGTCAGTCTTGCAGCTGACTTGTACGCTACTAGCTCTACTGGGCACAGATACTGCTAACATAACACCCATAGCTAATATTGGGGCTGTCGCCATAGTTGCCCAAGACTGCCTGTTGTTCATATTACTTAAAGACCTTTCTTGACCAAAATTTAGGCTTAAATATTAAACTCAATAATATCATTTTTGGTTAAATGTACTTAAAATGCACTAAAAAAACACATTTAATTAATTTTTTATTGGGTAATTTCACTCGTGTAAAATGAAACAATTTTTTTGTCAAAAAATTTTAATTGCTAGTGCTATTTATATCTCTTGTCTAATTACTGGCTTTCCCGTTTTAGCACAAATTTCCTCAGATAACACACTTGGTGATGGACAAACTGTGGTTTCACCAGGGACGACCCCAGGGCTGGATTTTGTCATTACAGGCGGAACACAAGTCGGTAACAATCTCTTTCACAGCTTTCGAGAATTTTCTGTCCCCACTGGTGGCGAGGCTTTTTTCAACAACACCGCAGCTTTCACTAATATTAATAACATCATTAGCCGAGTTACAGGTGGTTCAATTTCCAATATTGATGGCTTAATTAGGGAAAACTACGGTGCGAATTTCATACTGATAAATCCCAACGGTATTAACTTCGGTACTAAAGCTCAACTCAATATTGGCGGCTCATTTTTGGCCAGTACAGCAGAGAGCCTGAAATTTGCTGATGGTTCAGAATTTAGTGCTACTGATGCAACTTCCCCCCGATTAACCATTAGTGTGCCGATAGGTTTGCAATTTGGGCAAAATCCGCAAGCGATTCGCCTCCAAGGTCAAGGGCATAACATTACGCTGCAAAGTCCGATCTTTTCACCCTTCACTAGGGGAAACACCGAAGGACTAAAGGTGCAGCCAGGTAATACCCTGGCGTTGGTGGGAGGAGGAATTATTTCAGAGGGGGGAACCCTCACAGCCGAAGGCGGGCGCATTGATTTAGGTAGCGTGGCAGGAGGTTTAGTCAGTCTCAATCCCAGTCCTCAAGGCTGGAATTTAGGTTATCAAGGGGTGACAAGCTTTCAAGACATTGCTTTATCTCAAAAGGCATTAGCAGATACCAGCGGCCCTGGTAGCGGCTCGATTCAGTTGCAGGGGCGAAACATTTCCATCCGCGATGGCTCGGTGGTGTTAATTCAAACCCAAGGAACAGAATCAGCAGCAGGGATTAACGTCAATGCCTCTGAATCCTTATCTTTAGTAAGTACCACAACAGATGGGCAGATTTCCAGCAATTTATTTACAGAAACCATCGGTGGTGGCAAGAGTGGAGATATTAGCGTTAATACTCCCCGCTTAGTCCTTCAAGATGGGGCAGCCATATCTGCGGCTACTTACACACCTGCTGCTGGTGGAAATATTGATATTAAAGCCGATAATTATTTGGAAGTGTCGGGATTTTCACCATTTAACCCCACTCGCTTCAGTAATATTACGGCGGGAACTTTTGGCCCTGGCAATGCTGGAACTCTGACAGTGACAACTCAGCAATTAACTGCTCTTTCTGGAGGAAATATTGCCTCTGTAACTGCTGGTACTGGCTCTGGAGGAAATGTCACTGTCAATGCCTCGAAGCTAGTAGAATTGCTTGGTGTAACACCCTTTGTTTTCACTCCCAGCCAAATAACCGCCGGTACTGGTGGCCCTGGAAAAGCTGGTAGCGTAACCATTAATACTCAACGTTTGGTCATCAAAGACGGTGGTAGAGTAGATGCTTCCACCTTGGCCAGCGGCCCTGCTGGTAGCGTCACCATTAACGCTCAAGATAGTGTAGAGGTAAGTGGCAAAGTCCCCGGCTCGGTAAATCCTAGTTTGATTATCTCCTCAGGGAATATAGTCGATCCGCTTTTGCAACAACTATTAAGAGTGCCACCAGTACCCAGTGGATATTCTGGAGATGTGATAATTAATACGGGACGATTGATTGTTAAAGATGGGGCACAGGTGACGGCGAGGAACGATGGTACAGGGGATGCAGGGACGTTGCAGGTGAATGCTGGCTCTATTTTGCTGGAGAATCAAGGGGGAATCACCGCCGCTACCAAAGGCGGTCAAGGTGGCAACATTGATTTACGAGTCAAGAATTCCTTACAGGTGTTCGGTAATAGTCAGATATCTAGCGACAATTTTGGTACGGGAGCAGGTGGAAGATTGACAATTGAAGCGAGTCAGTTGACACTCGACGATCGCTCCTTGTTATCTGCTGCCACCACATCAGGGGAAGGTGGTAACATATCTCTGCAAACAAATGCCCTATTGATGCGTCATAACAGTCAAATATCCGCCACCGCCGGTGGAAGTGGTAACGGAGGCAATATTAACATTGCTGGCTTTAGTCCAGCCAACTTTGTGACACTCTTAGAAGGTAGTAAGATTA
>NZ_LAHA01000121.1 GCF_002608075.1 Nostoc linckia z4 | reverse complement strand
AACACGCTACAGAACTGAAAGAAAGCCAAGCGGACTTTTACGCATTGGGGCATTACATAAAGGATAAAAAGTAAGGGTATGAACAGAGAACTTAAATTCCGTGCATGGAACGGCGAAGAAATGGTTTCACCTGATTTTATAGACCGTTTGGGTCGTGCCAATTGGAAAGAAAACAGCGTACCGGAAATTACAGATAGGGTGATGCAATTCACGGAAATAAATGATAAAAACGGAGTTGAAATCTACGAACGTGATATTGTTTCTATGCACAACCCTACAGGCATTCCATATGTAGGCGTGGTAATGTTTGGCGAATTTTGCGTTTATACAACAGATTGGGGTCAAGGAATATATGCTACTGGGTGGTATTTCCAGTACAAGAATGAGCATAAAGGCAGAGCGGATGATATGGCATTAGATAATACAGTCGAGGTTATCGGCAACCTATACGAGCATTCCCATCTTTTAAAATAGTTTATTCCTCTGTATCTTTACAAGGCGCGGATTAACCCCCGTGCCTTTTTCTATGGCTAATTTTGATGCAGCAATTGACTTTATACTAAAATGGGAGGGAGGATATGGTGAAGATGAAGTAGACTTAGGCGGGCTTCAAACTTACAGGGGAATATCACGAAAGCATAACCCTAACTGGGCAGGCTGGAAGATAATAGACCAACGCAAACCAAAGCAATGGCAGATATACCAGGACTTAGAAGATGATGTTAAATCCTTCTACAAAAAGCACTATTGGGATGCGATAAAAGCAGATGGGATTTGTAATGATAAAATAGCCGCCTTTATGTTCGATTGGTACGTTAACAGCGGTGGTCATGCAGTAAAGGCCGTACAACGCATTGTAGGCACTACACAAGACGGGATACTAGGCAATCAAACCCTACACGCTATAAACAACTACAACGGGGCATTATACGAGCCTTTACGCATGGCGCGTATCAGCTTTTACAAGAAAATAGTAAAGGATAAACCAGCACAAAATAAGTTCCTCATAGGTTGGCTTAACAGGGTTAACGATTTCGACAAGGATTTTTCATAAATATTATTGGTTGAGAATTCAATAAGGGCGGGTTTCTACCTGCCTTTTTTTATTGGGTAAAAAATATTTTAAAAATAATTGCTCAAATGTTTGGTTGTTTGTTTATGGCAACTTATCTTTGTGTAACAAAAAACGATAATCTATATGAAAAAAACACAATTATACGGACAGATAAAAATAGCAAATGATCAGCGCATACAGTCATGGGAGCAAAGGAATGGCAAAGTCCCATCGGATAAAATAATGTATTCTTACTATGTAAATCAAAAAGATAGAGATTTATACGGAGACATTACTGCACCTGCTAGAAGTGAGGATGAATTTATAGAAATAGTAAATAAACACAATGATGGTTTCCCCATGAGACCATAAGGAATATTTTTAAAATTTATTAACTGGTTAAAAAGTAAATAATGGCAAAAGCAACAAAGAAAGAAACCAAACAGCAAAGGAGTGTAAGTATCTACCCCACACACTTAAAAGAGGTAGAAAAAAAATACGGCAGCCTTACTAAGTTTGTCGATCATCACCTAGCACATGATGAGAAGATAACAAAGAAAAACCCAAATAAATAATCACTAAAAAAAATATTATGTTAAAGCCTGAAACAGCTAAAAAAGTTTTTAAGCCTGTAGAAAATCCAGAAATAGAAGAAAGCTATCATTTGGCATGGGCTAACAAAGCATGTGTCTGGATTTTAAAGAAACTAGATTATAGTACTAATACAGCATATTTACAAACTGGCAGAGGCAAAAAGATAACATCTAAAATATCAGACCTTCGACATTTAGCAAGCCGAGGCAGATTATAACCACTAAAAACAAAATGTATGGGACCGTCAATTGCAGAAATATATGGTCACACCCATCTTTATAGCCGCGAATGGGAATTTGAATACAAAAATCGCCCTAGCGTAAGAATGTGGGAACCTGATTGTATAGACTACAAAGAATATAAGCCACCTACTAAAATACCAAGAAACAAAAGGCGTATCAGAATGCAAAATGCATCAAGAAAAGCAAACCGTAAATAATAAAAACAAAATGTATGAATTACGAATTTAAAGGAACAAAAGAAAAATGGGAATTAGGACACGTAAACAGCGTACAGACATACCCAAATGACCCGCTTAAAATGTCAACCATCTGCGTTGTGTACGGTACAGGTGAAGAAATGGAAGCAAACAGGCATTTAATCGCCAGTGCGCCTGAACTGCTGGAAGCACTATTAATTAAAACTATTCTGAATACTGACACGGAAGATTGGGAGGTTGTAGGATTAAATGGGAAAACTCTATATTATCATGAATCTCTTAAGCCGTGTGAGGATTTCATAAGGGATTTTAAACAACAAGCCATTCGCAAAGCCTTAAACATTAACCAATAAAAAACCACATATGAATTACGATTTCAAAGGAACGCCGTACCCGTGGACAAGAAAAGGGTTTAAAATATGGTCTGTTCCTAAAATAGAAACCCAATTGGGCAACAATACAATAACAGGCGAATGGAAAATAGCAGACGCTGAATCAGGCTATATTAGAATGCCCCATGAGCAAAAGTTCCACAACGCTTGTATAATGGCCGCTGCACCTGAATTGCTGGAAGCACTGAAAGATGCAAAAGATACTATTGAATGGATGTGGAATAACTTTAACCATGACAAGGATAATGTTTCGGCTCAAGACGCATTTAACAGAGTTGCCAACGCTATGGAGCATTATACTGCCATTATTCACAAAGCCTTAAATATTCAGCCATGAAAGCCGCAAACTACAGACTAGCCGTAGAAGATTACACGCTCAATGAGGGTATCTACACATGCCAGTGCTACACGCACAACATGCCCGAAGAACTAGAGCCTAATTACACAGAAAAGGCGCTAACAGTTGACGAAGTAATGAAGTATGTACATGACAACAAGTGTCTCAATGCCTACTGGTGGGTTCAGGAATACAAAAACAGCATTGACTTTCATAACATATTGGCTGAAATCATCAATGTAAAAGAAAACAGGGTAGCCGAATACACGCCAAGCATTGACGAACACAACGACCCCGAAATAAGGGAAGAGCGCGGTATGCCTGATTTGTTTGCAGCAATGGAGTGCTTTAACCCGGAATACAATGGAACCTTTAACGTTAACCGTAAACATTTGTAGCGATGCAAGTATCATACAATGCCATTATCCGTGAAATGGATGCAGAAGAACTACAGGAGGAACTTGAAAAAGTCAAAGCTGATAAATCTATGTTCACAACAGGAAAACTGTTTGAGATAGAGCGCAATTAAGAACAACTAACAGGTAAATCTTTAATAACCCAACAAACAAAATAACATGAGCGATCAAAATAAACAGGTAGAAGTAATAACAGAAGTACAGGAAGCCTCATTGTCTTTAATAACAAAGGCGGAGATTGACATACAGATTTCGACCGCTAAGGCATTCCCGCGCAGCATAAAGATGTTCCTGGATAAGGCAACCAGCATGGCTACAGTAACAGAAGATGTTGCAGCCTCATGCACCTATGCACTACCACGTTCAGGGAAAAACATAGAAGGCCCGAGCGTTAGATTGGCTGAAATAGTGTGTGCTGCATATGGTAATATCCGTTCAGGCGCAAGGGTAATAGCCAATGACGGCAAAACAATAACCGCGCAGGGTGTATGCCATGACCTTGAAACCAACAACTGTATAACAGTTGAGGTGAAACGCCGAATAACCGATAAGTACGGCAAGACATACAATGAGGATATGCAGGTAGTAGCAGGAAATGCGGCGTGTGCTATAGCGTTCAGGAATGCAGTTTTTAAAGCCGTTCCTGCTGCCTTGATAAGCGACATTTACGAGCGTGTAAAGGAAGTGGCAAAGGGTACGGCTGAAACACTAACAGCGCGTAGAGACAAGGCGGTAAAATACTTTACTGACAACGGCATAAGTGAAAAGCAAATACTGGATGCTTTGGAGCTTCGCAAAAAAGAAGATATTGACATTGAAAAACTTTCCGTATTGCGCGGTATGGTATCGGCTGTGAAGAACGGGGAAACTACCCTTCACGATCTGTTCGTAAAAGAACAGCCCGACAAATCCGATGCATCAAAATCAGCAAAAGAAGGTTTTACTGCTAAATAGGTTAAGACATGGACATGTTTGAATTACGCACAGAATGGCTCAAAAAACGCCTCGGTAAATTCACGGCTTCGGATATATGGAAACTAACCAAAGAGGGCAAAAAGAAGGGCGTAGAATTTGGCGATACGGCAATGACCTATATACACAGCAAGGTCGCCGAAATAATAACGGGTGAAATTGTCGAATTGCCCGACCTGAAACAACTCCAATGGGGTAACGCAAACGAAAATGATGCAATCCTTACCTATGAGCATGTAACGGGCAATAAGGTGCAATACTTCGGCGGTGCAGACCCTCAATATTTCCCTTATAATGCTTATTCGGGTGGCAGCCCTGATGGCTTACAGGGAGAGGATGCTACCATTGAGGCAAAATGTCCGTTCAATTCAGCGAATCACATTAAATTTCTGATTGGTTCGCTGGATGAAAACCCCGCCCAATGGCTAAAGGATAACAAAGAGGAATATTACGCACAATTGCAGTTCAACCTATTGGCTACAAAAAGGACTCATGCCGTTTTTATTTCCTACGACCCGCGAACTGTTGAGCATTCGCACCGATTGGCAATAATACAAGTGCCAGCAAATACTGAATATCAAAACATGCTTATCCGAAAGCTGGAAATGGCAAAAGACATCGTAGTAGATATGCTAGAAAAGCTGGAACGCAAACCGCTAATAGTTACAGGCGAAACAATCAATAATCATTCAGTTTTAATAGTAGACAAACCATGAGCGAATATTTTGACGTAGACAAAACATTTTCCTGCTACAGAGAAACAAACTATTTTGTAAGACAGCCCAAAAAGAGAAACAGACCATCCAAAGTACCAGGGAGTAAAGTAGTCGAGCAACTTAAAGACGGTAAAATAATAGCCGAGCATAAGAGCATACGGGATGCAGCAGTAAGCATAAATGCCAATCCTGACACGTTAAGTAAGCGGATACGATCTACAGGCGAAATGTACGGTTTTCAATGGCGTTATAAATCTGAACTATGATTAATCCGTATGCTTTCCCTGGTCTTATTGAAAAGCCATGCGGTGTAGTAACCTATGATGTAATAGAGGAAAAGGTGTGTGAATTGTTTAACGTTAGTGTGGATAAACTGTTTATAAAAACACGAAAGGCAGATATTGTAGCACCAAGACAAGTATGTATGTATTTAGCAAAGAAGTATGTTAGATATAGTACACTAAAACTAATAGGCGATCATTACGGAGGTTTTGACCACACAACAATAGTTCATTCAATTAAATTGGTAGAGAACAGGCGCGCAACTGAAAAAGAATATGACCAGCACATTGACGAAATAGAACTGTATTTAAAAGGCTTCAATCCATTCACAAAAAGACTAAAACAAACAGCATGAATAAAATATTAAAGTTCAATGTATCAGAAGTTATTTCAATGCCACACAATCATAAAATACTTTCCGTACAGGTTCAAAATGGTTTCATAATACTTTGGGCGTTATGTGACATTCGTAGCGATAACATGAATATAAAATTCAGAGTTTATGGAACAGGATGGGATTTGCCTGATGACATGAGCAAACATGATTATGTTTCAACTGTACAGGACGGCGCGCTAGTGTGGCACATTTTCAAACTTAACGACTAAAAGCAAATGACACCACAAATTGAAACAAACGAATGGGATCGTTTCATGGATGATGATACCCAAGATTAATTTTTAACAAATAAAAACAAAAACACATGATATACATAATAGTTTCAGTAAAACACGGCAATGGTAAATCACCTATGTTTTGGAGGGATAATAATGCTGGCTATACCTATAGCCCGTTTGCAGCAGGGAAATATAGCAAAGAGCAAGTAGAATCAGATCCTGGTTATTACAACAATGGGCATTCAACAATTGCTGTACCTTTAACAGACCAGGCAATGGAAGAGATAGGGTTTACGAGTAAATACGATTCAGATAAACTGGATGAATATTATCATAAACGGAAAGAAGAAAAAAAATTAACCCTTGACATTTCCGAAAAGTATTTTTATCTTTGATTGTTCATTATTACTTGCGGCGGCAAACACAAGTAATAATATGGTTTAATAGCCATAGCCACATCTTGCCGGGTGTGGCTTTTTTATTTTATGACCTTTAAGCAGCTTTGGGATCAATATTGGGTTACTTCTTTAGAGCTACAAATATGTGCTACTGATTCTGTTTTGTACATGTTCCTGCTTAAATCTTTCGAGGAATTAAGGAAGATGCCCATAGGGCATAGTGATAGATATTTATCGGTAAGATTAGGATTTTCTAAGACTACGATAAGAGAATCAAAGAAACGCCTTGAATCATATGGTATGATTAAATGCGAAACTCCTGACATAAAGTCACGTAACACAGAAGGTCAAACAAGATATTTTCTATTGCGAACCGGGTCAATTTCTGACCCAGTTACTGACCCAGTAAGTAGCCCAGTTAAAAAAACCGTATCAGGAACTGGGTCAATTTCTGACCCGCAAACTGACCCAGTTTTACAAGAAAAACCCGAAACCGGGTCAATTTCTGACCCAGTTACTGACCCAAACACTATACTTATAGATAATACTATATTAAGTAATAACACAGTATTAAGTAATATTCCAAATACTAACGTATTTGGGCAAGAAAAAAAACCTGAAAGCCCTAAAAAAGAAAAAGGCAAAGAAGAAAAAAAACCTTCCGCGCAAAAAAAAGAAGAAAGTACGCCACATTGGCAAACGCTTGTTGATACTTGGTTTTTGTTCTAAAGGTAAATTCAATCACAAACCCAGTTTTTCAGGTAGCGATCGAAAGCCCTAAAAAAGAAAAAGGCAAAGAAGAAAAAAAACCTTCCGCGCAAAAAAAAGAAGAAAGTACGCCACATTGGCAAACGCTTGTTGATACTTGGTTTTTGTTCTAAAGGTAAATTCAATCACAAACCCAGTTTTTCAGGTAGCGATC
>NZ_LAHA01000020.1 GCF_002608075.1 Nostoc linckia z4 | reverse complement strand
CGTTTCCAGTGGTTGTCCCAGACCTGAAGCTAGATTCTCACGCGTTACTCACCCGTCCGCCACTATGTCCGAAGACACCGTTCGACTTGCATGTGTTAAGCATACCGCCAGCGTTCATCCTGAGCCAGGATCAAACTCTCCGTTTTGATGAATCGTTTGCTTTTAGCTCTTTAGCTGCGCTTTTTTAACCCCAGCTTGGTTCTCTTATTTACTTGACGCTAACCACTTGTTGTATAATGGCTTTCAAACTATAATATTTTCATGGTTCCGTGTCCCAACAGCGTCGCTCTTTCGCTTCGCTCTCTCTGGCACTTATTCAATATAGCTAACCATTCTTAGAGTGTCAACCTCTTTGACCACTTTTTTTTGACCTTTTTTTTGAACCTTCTGAAATTCCCCACAGTGCAGGGTTGTGAGCAACAATGGTTTATGCAATGTGCTGACTAAGGAAGGATAAAGCGTGAATTTTCAGTCGGTAATAGCTTTGTTGCATCAGTTTTGGAGCGATCGCGGTTGTTTGATTGCTCAGCCTTACGATATTGAGAAGGGAGCAGGCACTAAAAATCCCCAAACATTTTTAAGAGCATTGGGCCCGGAACCCTGGGCTGTAGCTTATGTTGAGCCGTGTCGTCGTCCTACAGATGGGCGCTACGGTGAAAACCCGAATCGCTTTCAACACTATTACCAGTACCAAGTCTTAATTAAGCCGTCGCCAGACAATATTCAGGAGATTTATCTTGATTCATTGAGGGCTTTAGGCATTCGTCCTGAAGAACATGATGTACGGTTTGTGGAAGATAACTGGGAAGATGCGACGGTGGGAGCTTGGGGTACTGGTTGGGAAGTTTGGTTGGATGGGATGGAAATCACTCAATTTACCTACTTCCAACAGTGTGGTGGAATTGATTGTCGCCCTGTGTCAATTGAGATTACGTATGGATTAGAGCGTTTGACGATGTATCTCCAGCAGGTGGAAGCAATTACTAAAATTCAGTGGACAGATAGCATTACCTATGGAGACGTTTTTCTCCAAAATGAGATTGAGCAAAGTGCCTATAACTTTGAAGCGTCGAATCCTGAGTTACTGCTGACCCTGTTTAACTTGTATGAGCAAGAAGCTACGCAGCTAACAGAGCGAGGATTGGTTTTGCCAAGTTTGGATTATGTAATGAAGTGTTCGCACACATTCAATTTGCTGGATGCTAGAGGTGTAATTTCAGTGACGGAGAGAACTCGTTACATTGCTAGGATTCGTCACTTAGCACGTAAAGTTGCTCATTTATATGTTGAGCAAAGAGAAAAGTTAGGCTTTCCGTTGTTGAAGAAGACATCAGATTAGTGGTGTCACTAGGAAGGAAAGTGAGAGATAAGGGCTTTTCTTGCTTATCTGCCTGTGTTTATCAGGTTTTTTAACTTGAAGATGATGATGAATTTTGAAGAAGTACAAATCAGCAACTACTTTAAAATTGCTGGTATGAGCGCTGGGTACGTTTATAGCAAGGCTAGCGATATTACTTTCACTATATATTGATGATAGAAATACGAATGTAGGGCGAAGGGCCCTTCGCTCCTACAAGTCCTTGCATGTATATCATGATTTTGGTGAATCAGTGTTACATAATAAAACTTACGCAAAAATCTCCGAAAAGCTAGATTTATGGAACTGCCTTCTCTATGAGAGGCTTTTTTCTGCAAAGGCGCAGCCTCTCGTCAAGAACAATTCGTAGAGTGTGCGTAAGTTCTAATCAAGCCTTAGAGGTACAGAGAAAGAGCTTGCAATTATCAAGCCTGCTGAAGCAGGCTTTGTTTGTAAGTGGGTATGCAAAAATGTTTCAGGACTTACGCGGTGAGATTATTTTTTGAGGTCGCAAATACGGCATTGGGGATTTTTTCCTGCGGTATGCCCAGCCCAAATCCTTAATTTCTCGTTTACCATACGTAAGTCATGTTGTTATTAGTACTAATTCTTCAAAGGAAAGCTACAGGTGATGACGCGGGAAGACAGAAATTGATATATTCGCATATTTTTGATAATTAACTGTAAATTCTGTTTGCTAAGTGCTTTTAGAAAAAATTTTATGATTCAAGCTAGTGGTGTAATTATTTGTCTTGGCTACATTCTGGGTTTATTGTTTACAGCAATTCCTTGGGGTGGTGCATGGATTTTGATTCTGGGGATAGCGGGAGCAATTTTTTTGAGAAGACGCTACATCATCTCACGGAAACTTGCTCAGAAAGCAGAAAATGGTCGAGGCAAAGCCAAGACAATGCTTAACAACTGGCAAACTATTCCCGATCCGAGAATATGGTTAGCTGCTGGGTTAGTGGGATTGTTAGCAACTGTGTATTTTCAATGGCGAGTACCGGAACCAAGTGCAAAAGATATCAGTCAGTTCGTTCCTCCTGGAAATAGCAGTAATCAAGAACAGCTTGTGATTGTTCGCGGGGAAGTGGCGAGTAATCCGCGCTTAACTCGCAGTCAACGGGGACAATTTTGGCTGGAAGCGACTCAGCTAGATGAAGTTAAAAACGCTCAAGGTTCAGCAGGTATCCCAAAAGGAGTTACGGGAAAATTATATGTAACAGTGCCCATTCTTCAGGCCACTGGTTTATACCCTGGTCAACAAATTGCTGTGACTGGGATTTTATACAAACCGAAGGCGGCTTCCAATCCTGGTGGTTTCGATTTTCAAAAGTTTCTCAAACAAGAGGGAACGTTTGCTGGTTTGATTGGGCGACAAATCAATGTTTTAGAACAAGAACGGAAATGGGGTTGGTGGCAAATTCGGCAGCGAATTGTGCGATCGCAAGTTCAGAGTTTGGGTATTCCAAAGGGTTCTCTTGTCAGTGCAATGGTTTTAGGTAGCAAAGCTGTGGATTTACCCTACGATATCCGCGATTTATTCGTAAAAGCAGGGTTAGCTCATGCTTTAGCTGCTTCTGGATTTCAAACTTCGTTGATTTTGGGTGTGATATTACAATTGACGAAGCGTACAAGAAAAGGAATACAATTTACCCTTGGGTTTTTGGGTTTAATTATTTTTCTGAGTTTAACAGGTTTTCAACCTGCGGTTCTGAGAGCTGTAATTATGGGTTTTGCAGCATTAATTGGTTTGTTATTAAAAAGAAAGGTAAAACAACTAGGTTCGCTGTTATTAGCAGCCACACTTTTATTACTATTTAATCCGTTATGGATTTGGGATTTAGGTTTTCAATTAAGCTTTCTAGCGACATTAGGATTAGTTGTAACAGTACCACCAATTATTGAGCGTTTGAATTGGTTACCATCTGCCATCGCTTCTTTAATTGCTGTTCCTTTAGCTGCCACTATTTGGACTTTACCTGTGCAACTTTTTGTCTTTGGAGTTGTGCCAACTTACAGTTTATTGCTGAATGTGCTTAGTACTCCATTAATTTCTATTATTAGTATCGGTGGTATCATCAGTGCTATTGCAGCATTAATCTTGACTGAAGCAGGAAGCTTTGTAGCTGGGTTGTTGCATTACCCTACTGATTGGATGATTCAACTAGTGGAATTTTTTAGCAATTTGCCAGGAAATTCTGTGGCTGTAGGTAGCATATCTAGTTGGCAATTGCTAGCTATTTATGCACTAATTATTTTAGTTTGGCTGGTACGTTGGTGGCAGCAGCGTTGGTGGTTTGCTAGTGTAATTGCAATTGGTTTGGTAATCGTTCCTCTTTGGCATTCTGCGAACACATTATTTAGGATTACGATATTAGAGTCTGGTACAGAACCAATTATAGTTGTTCAAGATAAAGGAACAGTAACTGTAATTAATAGCGGTGATGAAGGTACAGGACGCTTCACAATTTTACCGTTTTTACAACAGCAGGGTATCAATCAAATTAATTGGGCGATCGCTACTGATTTTCAAGGCAATGAAAGTAATGCTTGGTTTGAATTAGCCCAACGTTTACCAATCAAAAATTTTTATGACTATTCTCCGAAACCAGAAAATGCTATTGCTATTCAGGCAATTCAAGAAGAAATACAAAAACATCAAGGATCTTACCAACCTTTAGCAGTTGGTCAAGCTGTACAAGCTGGTTCCCTAGTCGCACAATTAATCAACGATGAATTACCTATTTTACAATTGCAAATTTTAGATTGGAATTGGTTATTAGTAGGCAATATCAAGTCTCAAGAGGTACAAAAATTAGTTAAAAATGGAAGTTTACCTCGTCCACAAGTACTTTGGTGCGCGCCACAATCTTTGAAAAACCTAGTGCTTGTACTGCAACCACAAGTGGCCATTACTGCTGCTGCCAACTTGGATGAAAAAACTTTGTCGGAACTGAATCAAAGTAAAACTAAAGTATTTTTTACGGGACGGGATGGCGCTATTCAATGGTCGCCTAATCGTGACTTTGAGGCATTTATTGAAGCACCAGAAAATCAGTCTTCTGTTTTATAAAAAATGAAAATTAATTAAATTTTCAAAAGCTAAATTGTTGTTAATTAACATTATTAATGGCAAATCATACAATAGTATATTGCTATCAGAGAATTTAGTTAATAGAATAGCGATCGCTATGAGTATTTGTTGACAATCCAGTATTACTAAATTCTATGACAATCTATTTTTATAGCACTCGCGAACAATATGGCTGTTTCTCCAATTTTTCTTTCCACGGCTTCGAGCTTGATGGATTGTATTGGCCGACTAGCGAACATTACTTTCAAGCACAAAAGTTCCTTGGTACACCTCATGTAGAACAAATCCGCTTGGTTAAAATGCCTAAAGATGCTGCAAGAATGGGGCGTGAAAGAACTCGGCCTTTGCGTCAAGACTGGGAACAAGTGAAAGACGACATTATGCGCCAAGCTGTGCTATCCAAATTTACAACTCATAGAGATATCAGAGATATCTTACTTTCCACAGGCGATGAAGAAATTGTTGAAAATTCACCCATCGATTTTTATTGGGGTTGTGGGTCTGACGGTAGTGGGAAAAACATGCTAGGGAAAATTCTTATGGAAGTCCGAGATATTCTCCGCCACACTCAAAGCACAGATGCGGATAATAAATAGCACAGTAAAATAATTTGGTTGTCAGGAATGCTTGCCTAAAGCATAAGCGACTAAAAGCTAAACACTCAAATTTATTAGCTAAAATTTATATAGCAATCCTATTTGATTTGTGAAAAATATCAGTGATGAGTGTTGGCTGTAGTTAAACAATGGTGTGAGGAGTAAGATTTCACAAATGATTTAGGACTGTCATAGGATGTAGATTATCCAGCAAAAAAGTTTGATTTTTGAGTTTGAAAGACATATTTACTGAAAATTGGCAAACACTCTATCTGCCTAAAGTAACTGAAAAGCAGTCATTGTTCTAAGGAATAAACTAATTATGTCTGGATTAGTAAAAACAAAGAAATATTGCAAGTGGTTCTGGGATGAATCTCTTGGAGGTGAGTTTGATACTTGGGGTACTAGCACCTACTTTATGGAAATTGGTGATAATAGCCATGTAGTTAGACAAATCGAAATTTATGAAAATGGCAATGTATTATTTTATGATAGTAGCCACATTGCTGATGATTACGGAATGTTATGCGATCAATTAATACGTGAAGATGATATAGGCGACTTTGAAATTACAAAAGGAGAATTTGAACAAGTTTGGAATACAAAAATACCAATAAATAGATAAAGGTTATTAATTAAAAGTGAGTTAGGAAACTTCAGTCTATTAGTTAGTTGAAGCCTCTGAATTTTGATTGCTTGTTGAGAAATGGAAACTTAAGCAGCGCATCGCTTCACGGATTAACTCTAGCGCTGCCATCATTGATAAAGTTTTTAGATGTCAATACAAGTATTTGCCATCCAAACTCTGGTAATTCAGCTTTATGAAAGATAAATTCTGGTTTTGGGAACACTAGACTTACCACCAGACTACATAGGAAGGGGTTGATGTCTAAAGACGGATGGAACCATACATCAAAAAATACTGTCCCTCTAAAATTATCCATAACACACTTAAAACCAGTGAAGCGCAATACAATTACCCATGAATTTGACTCTGGGTCACAACCACAAATACCACCAGTACAGGATAGTGACGAACATTTATCCGAGGCGTCTCAATTATTACGGCAAGGTATTCAACAGCAGCAAGCTGGTGAATTAATTGCAGCAATGAAATCCTTAAAACAATCCTTAGTACTGTTCCAGGCGGTTAAGGATTTACAAAAACAGGCACAGGTATTTTCTTTTTTAGCATTGGTAAGTTACAGCGCAGGAGATTACAAAAGTGCTATCTCCTACTCTCAACAGTGTATGTCTTTGAGTGAAGAAGTTTCAGATTTACCATTGCAGATGCAAGCACTTTCGCATCTAGGCAATGCCTACCGCCACCTCAACGACCATCACAAAGCAATTGAATTTTTAGAAAAATCTTTGAAAATAACTCAACAGCTACAAGATAAACGCAGTCAAGTAGCAGCACTGAATAATTTGGGATTGGTATATAAAGCTTTAGGTAACTTTACACAAGCCATTGAGTATCAGCAGCAAAGTCTAGCAATTGTGCGCGAACTCAAAGATAATTGGGGAGAGGAACAAGTACTGAAAAATTTGGGTAACGCTTGGTACGCTTTGGACAACTATCCAAAGGCGATCGCTTACTATGAGGAATGTGTAATCTTAGCACGCTCGTTAAAAAATGTTCGTAGTGCTTCTCAGGTACTCAAGAACTTAGGTAATGCTTGCTATGCTTTGGGTGATTATACAAAAGCTATTAAATATTATGAAGAACGCTTACAATTAGCCAAAGAAATCCAAGACAAGCGTAGCGAAGAACAATCTCTAGGTAGTTTAGGAGTTGCTTGTGAAGCCTTGGGGGATCATCACAAAGCAATTACATATTATGAAGAACGTTTACTTTTAGCTAGGGCGCTTAAAGACCGACGCAGTGAAGAACAAGCTCTTGCCAGCCTAAGAGTTGCTTGCTACGCTTTGGGCGATTATGCCAAAGCCATGCAATATCAATAACTAGAATATCGATTCTAGACTCCGCAAAATCTTCAATCCAAAATTGGGCGTGACTTTTCAAGACAAAGACTTTTCAACCACTTACCAGTATGTCATAACTGTTAACCGTTAGCAGTCAACAATCAACCACTTAATTACTTGCTCTGAGTTGTCCGCAAGCAGCATCAGCTTCTAAACCACGGGAGTAACGGACGCTGACAGTAATTTGTTGTTGCTTGAGGACATTGAGAAATGCTTGAATGCGATCGCGGTTGGGGCGCTTATAATCTACCTCTTGGATGGGGTTGTAAGGTATTAAATTTACATGACTTTGAAATCCCCGCAGACGTTTCGATAGTTCTAATGCATGTTCTGGCAAATCATTCACACCAGCCAGAAGAATGTATTCAAAAGTCACACGGCGTCCAGTGATTTCCACATATTCACGGCATTCAGTCAGCAAATCTTCCAGAGGATAAGCGCGGGCGCTGGGGATGAGTTTTTCCCTGAGTGGTTGGTTGGGTGCATGGAGACTAACCGCCAGAGTGATTTGCAAATGGTGTTGCGCGAATTGACGGATGCGATCGCGAATTCCTACTGTAGAAACAGTGAGCGATCGCGCACCGATACCAACATCTTGATTGAGAGATTTTAGGGCAGCTAGTACGTTTTCAGTATTTAACAACGGTTCGCCCATACCCATGAATACCACATTGCTAACTCGTTGTTGAAAATCTTCTTGTACGGTCAATACTTGATCGACAATTTCATGCCGTGCTAAATTCCGCTTGTAGCCTCCTTTTCCAGTAGCGCAGAAATCACACGCCATTGGACAACCCACTTGAGTAGAGACACAAACCGTCAACCGATTGTCTGAAGGAATACCAACTGTTTCAATTATTTGCCCGTCTGCTAATCGCAAAAGATATTTCACCGTGCCATCGGGTGCCACAGAGCGGTAGTGTAAACTTGAGCGTCCGATGGGAATTTCTGCGACTTCGTTGCGCCATTGCTTCGGAAACACAGAAATATCTAAGAGCGATCGCACCCCTTTGTGATATATCCATTCATGCAGTTGCTTTCCTCTGTAAGCAGGTTGTCCCTGTTGTTGCACCCAAGTTGTTAACTCGGCGACACTTGCACCAAGCAGGGGAGGAAGTAATGCTGATTTGGCTGTTTTTTCTGAGTCAACCTGAGATACAAGAGGTGTAGCAGACATAAAAAATTACGAGTTGATGCTGGATCTCTATCCTACACTCATTGACACTCCCCGACCCTTTAGGGTCGGGGATTCTACATTCACCCTAGTTACTTGCTCTACCAGGGTTTCCCCTAACCAAAAGTGCTGCCGTTCCAGCCCCACATTGCGCCTTTGGCATCTGCAAATTCTATATAAATTCGATTTTTAGCCACACCCAAAGTTTGATTAATTTGCTGACAAAAATCTTCACTCATGGCTTTTGTTTGGTCTGGCTTCATCGTGCCAATGCTTTTAATTTCAATGTAACAAACAGGGTCTGTATTACCCGCAAAAGTCATAGGAATTTCTGCTTCAAAAGCCGTCATCACATAGGATTCTGGTTTTCCTAAATGTTTTGCTAACTTGGCTGACAAACTCAAAAGCATTGAT
Organism: Nostoc linckia z4; assembly: GCF_002608075.1. GTDB lineage: Bacteria > Cyanobacteriota > Cyanobacteriia > Cyanobacteriales > Nostocaceae > Nostoc > Nostoc linckia. The sequence continues at coordinate 94,296 of NZ_LAHA01000020.1, read as the reverse complement.
TCAATTTCAGCTTTTTGAGGAGCAGATGCAGAAGTTTGGACTTTAATTAATGGCATAGTAAGCAATTGAAATTTTGAATTTTATTACAATGTAAAGTCTATCGAATTGTACAGGAATTGGGCATTGGGCAGAAGAAGCTCTAGGGGCTACAGGGGAAAAACTCATCTCCCCTGCTCCATGCCCCATACCCCAATACGGTTCGGTTAAAGGGGAAAGGGGAAAGGGAAAAGGTTTCAAATACATCTTTTACCCCTTAACCTTTTCCCAGACCACAAGGGAAGTTCATACTGCTTATCCGAACCGTATTGCCCAATGCCCCATGACCCATGCCCAATGCCCAATGCCCCATGCCCAATCTTCAATGAGACGAACGAAACAGATGACTATGTTCGGGATGATATAAACGCGATCGCCCTGTGGTTGGCGAAAGTGCTGGACTGATTATATAAAGTGTGGTGCGAATTAAATTTTCTTGATGGGTACAGTCTGCCATTTGATTGAGGGGGACAACCTTAATTTTTTCATCGGGCCAGCCGACGCGAAAGCAGATTGCCACTGGGGTTTCGGCTGGATAATGTTCTAATAGTTTGGCTTGGGCATTTTCCACATGACGCGCACTCAGATATAGGCAGAGGCTAGCTTGATGTGCTGCTAAAGAAGCTAATTCTTCGGTGGCGGGGACTTCTGTACGTCCACTGATGCGTGTCAAAATGATGGTTTGGACTAAACCAGGTACAGTCAGTTCTGTTTTAAGTTTGGCAGCAGCAGCTTGAAAAGCGCTGATACCAGGTACAACCTCAAAAGGGATATTTGCCTGTGCTAGGAGTTGCATTTGTTCGTGAATGGCGCTGTAGAGACAGGGATCGCCGGAATGAAGACGGACGAGAGATTTGTGTTGCGATCGCACCTTTTCTACCATAATCGCCACAATCTCTTCTAAAGTTTGATTTGCAGTTCTGACAATCTCGGCATCTTGGCGGCAAATTCCTAAAATTTGTTCTGGAACTAAAGAATCAGCAAATAAAATTACATCAGCTACAGCCAATAATTTCTGCGCCTTCACTGTTAATAAATCGGGATCTCCGGGGCCTGCTCCCACAATGTACACAGAAGGTTCCACAGCATATAGTGTTTTTTTATCACTCAAATTTTCTGTATATTTACTCACAGAAGCACACACAGCAAACCCTCAAAAAATTTTTTTGTTATTTTCTCAGTATCTTTCCGGATTTACTCTCTTTCCCCAGTAGAGAGTAATGGTAGATGCACCCTGGTTAAGCCCTAGAGAAAACTCTGGGGCATTTTTTATTTTTGGTTATAAGGCATTGGGAATGGTGACTGGTGACTGGTGACTGGAGAGTTATTATTCTCCCCTGCCCCATCTCCCTTGTCTCCCTCGTCCCCCTCATCCCCATCATCCCCTCATCTCTCCATTACCCTTGGGACTAGGAACTACATCAGGCAAAGGGCGTTTGAGTAAGTAAAGCCAAGCTAACCCCAATAATCCCAATAGAATTCCCAAGGAACTCACCACTTGTGCCATTCGCAAAGGCCCAAGCATCAAGCTATCAGTGCGAAATCCTTCAATCCACAGGCGTCCTAAGCTGTAGGCTGGCCAGTAAACTAGAAATAACGTGCCTACTTTCAAACGTGGTTTGCCAGATAAAGAGCGGAAAAACAACGTTATTAGCAGCCCAAACACCATTAAATCCCACAAAGATTCGTAGAGGAAGGTGGGATGAAAGTAATCAAAATTAACATACTCCAGGGGACGACGTTCTGGTGGAATGTATAGCTTCCAGGGTAAATCAGTAGGATCGCCAAAAGCCTCGGAGTTGAAAAAATTGCCCCAACGTCCAATGGCTTGACCTAAAATCAGCGAAGGCGCTACTAAATCCGCCAATTGCCAGAAAGAAACTTGCTTGAGTTTGGCAAAAATTAAAGCTGCCAAAACCCCACCGAGAATTGCGCCATGAATCGCAATTCCTCCTTCCCAGATAGCAAAGATTTTTTCTGGAGTTGAAGCATATTTTGGCCATTCAAAGAAAACGTAATATAGCCGTGCCCCCGGAATTGCACCAATTAACAGCCAAAAAAACAAATCGCTTAACAACTCCGGATTAACATGACGGCGCTTTGCCAAATATTGCGAAAGCACGACGCCAATTAACACTGCTGTGGCAATTAACAAGCCATACCAGCGGATAGTCAATGGCCCTATTCTCACCAGAATCGGTCCTGGGGAAGTAAATTGAAACGCCAAGGGCAAGGTGGAAAAATCCAGTGCCATGCAAAATTACCTAGAAGAGTTCGTTAACTAACCGCGCACTTTGTTAATAAGTACGGAGTTTTTGAAGTTTGGAATACCAGACTAAACTTTAATCCTCTACAACATTATTGTGAAGACACAGGGAGAAATCGAGCATCCATATTTAGGAGTCTAATTCCTATCGGCTAGTTGAGCATAACTTGTGCCACCATAACAATGGCTTTTGGAACTTCCAAGTAAAAAATATTCCATTGGTATTGTTCTGTTGACCGTTGACAGTTCACGGTTTACAGTTAACACTCAACACTCACCAGTCAATAATTTTAAGTTATTGTTTATTTTTTGGAGTTACCTTAACATTCTTGCGGAGAGTTCAAGATGATACATTTGAGTAAGTTACGCAATACAGTTTCAATATAATCACCTAAATTTAAGATTGATATATCATTGTGATTGCGATTTATCCTGGCAGCTTTGACCCCATTACCTTGGGACACCTTGACCTCATTCAGCGGGGTAGTCGGCTGTTTGAGCGCGTAATTGTCGCTGTACTGCGGAACCCCAATAAAGTGCCACTTTTTAGTGTTCAGCAACGGCTAGATCAGATCCGTCTTTCTTGTCAGCATCTACCGAATGTAGAAGTAGACAGCTTTGACGGTCTGACCGTCAATTATGCCCAAATGCGACACGCACAAGTTTTGCTGCGAGGCTTACGGGCTGTGTCAGATTTTGAAGTGGAACTGCAAATGGCTCACACAAATAAAACTCTTTCTACCCAAATTGAAACAGTTTTTCTGGCAACCTCAAATGAGTATAGTTTTTTAAGTAGTAGTGTGGTAAAAGAGATTGCAAGGTTTGGTGGCTCTATCGATCATCTCGTTCCCCCACACATTGCCCTAGATATATACCAATGCTACAATCACAAGTCTCCAATGTTGAACCCAATCTCAACGGAAGTAACCCCCCCCCTCAAGAGTACGCCGGCACAGAGGGAACCATAGATATTCAGGAGGAACTCAACCGCCTAGAAGAAATGGTTCTCTCTAGTCTCCGGATTCCCCTGACGGGACGCACACTCATCGATGAAGAAAAACTGCTAGATCAGCTTGACTACATTAGGCTTGCTTTGCCAGCGCTTTTTCAAGAAGCAGCAGTAATTCTGGAACAAAAGGAGGAAATTCTCCTGGAAGCAGAAGAATATGGTCAGCAAATAGTTGAAGCCGCCCAAGCAAAAAAAGCCCAAATTTTAGCTGAAAGCGATATTATTCAACAGGCAAAACAAGAAGCTGAACAAATACGGCGGCAAACACAACAAGAGTGTGAGGCAATCATGCAGGAAACTCTGACTGAAATTGAGCGCAAACGGTATGCTTGTCAGCAAGAGTTAGAGCAAATGCGACAAACAGCGATCGCTCACGCTCAAGAAATTGAAGACGGCGCTGATGCGTATGCTGATGGTGTCCTAGAAAACATCGAGCAGGATCTCAAAGAAATGCTGCGAATTATCACCAACGGACGACAACAACTCCAAGTTGATAACCTGACGCAGCGCAATTCACCTCCTGGTAATAAGAGATAGAGGTTCTGAGAAAATGAGCAAGAATTCTCAGTTGGGTTTTGCTAGCGCTTAACCCAACAATTCTTATTAAAACTTAGAGTCAAATATGGGCGAAATAAACTTAATACTTGAAATCAACAAATAGCCTACAAAATAAAATTTATTTTTTCTAATTTTTACCTATTTTAACTGGGAATAATTTTACTATTTTGGCTTGTAATCAAGCAGGATTATGAATCTATGCTCACTTTAGCTCAAGTTAACTTTGGATTAAATTTAGCTGGTTTAATTGGAATTATTTATTTGCTTTTAGCAATTATCTACTTTATTTTAACATTGGCTTGGCTAGTCCAACGCGGAACCAGACTTAGAGGTTGGGCTTTAAGTCTTTACATTATCCAAGTGATATTTACGCCAATTGTTTTGTTATTATGCGGAGGAATATTATTTTTTCAAGGTTGGCGCTTAGATCCAATTCTGCAAATTGAACAATTTTTATTATCGTTATTAATTATTTATTTGACTATCAAAGATATTGTGATTAATGCAGTTTACAGATAATTGACGTTGACTGTTGACGGTTGAGGGTTAAATTGCAAGAGAATATCAGACAAGTCTAATTTGAGACTAGCCGAGTGGGGACATTCTGATGAGGTTTGGGTGGGAGACAAGGTAGAGGGGGGAGACAAGGTAGCAATTTTTCTCCTTTGTCCTCTTGTCCCCTTGTCTTCTTCCTATGCCCCATTTTTATTTTTGAGATGAGGAAGATGAACTGCTTTCTCTGGGGTAGGGAGAATCAACAAAACCCAATTCAAACAATTGCTTATAGGCTTTCTTACCTAAATCCCGTGTCGGGTTTTGACTCTTAATTATTTGAACCAACAATGGCACTGCTAATTCTGGCTGATTTTGTGCCCGATGTACCAATGCTAGTTGAAATGTTGCTTCATCTCGTTTTTGGGCTGTTAATAAAGCTTTTTGACGCTGAGAATCGGAAACTCTGTTGTCAATTCCTGAAAAACTAGAGTTTAAATCTTGATAAAAATTAGATAGTTGATTATAAACCTGACGTGCTTCTTGGAGTTTCTTTGCAGCTAAGGTGTAGTTTTGAGCAGAAACGGCTTGTTCTGCATCTTTCATTAAGCGATCGCCCCCTTCAATGCTCAAAAGGCTGTTATTTTGAGTTACCGGACGAAGGTTATTAGGAGCGTTGGGATCGATGGGTTGTGGTTGGCCAGTAGTGCCTGGTAACTGTGATACCTGAGCATTCACAGGTGATAGCAAACTAAAGACTGCTAAGACTGATAAAAAAGCACGGTGCATCAAGGTAACAGCGGCAGCAGTGTTCATGGGGTCAATTAGTGCAACAACTATATAGAAAAGCTATGGATACTTTCGGTATCTTAACTCTGTTTTGGTCTTAGGCAAACCAAAGCCACATAACTAAGTTTCTCAGATTTAGACTAAAAATTGCTTGAATATAGTTCCCACTACCTTTGTATAATCTTCACCCTCGATCGATTCTGTATTTTGTAGTTAATAATTAGCTATTTGCTCAAAAACTGCCAATTTGGCTGAATCTTCCACCATTAAAGGCTAATCTTATAGATATACGTCCTCAAAAGCTTCCAAAATACTACTAATTTTTTTGTGGTTGATACACGCTAAATCTAGCAGTTAGTCATTTCCATCAAATCTTCAAAGGGTCAACTGCTTCTTTTGTAGGATTTTTTTGGCGATTAACTGTCTGAAAACGCTTTACAGAATCAAGAATTAGTAATTTCTGCAAATGTGTGGTTGGTAATTTCTCTTTCTTGATGACTTAACTGTTGGAGTGCTTTTGCTAAATCGCTTGTGAGATTTTTCGCATCTTGTTTTATCGAGTCACCTATGTAATCCTTGACTTTCATTGGACAGCCAATGTGAATTGTCACATCTGTACCCCAATTAGGGTATGGTTGACTGTAATTAATGCTGACAGGTATAATTTTCACTCCCAGTCCAGAATCACTGGATTCAGCACTCAAAGCCAGACGTGCAATTCCCGGCTTCAAAGGAGCTTGAGCTTGACGGTAAATGTTACCTTCTGGAAAAATCACCACAGCTTTTCGCTGTTTTAGCAGTTCAACTCCATGACGCAGGCTGCGAATTGATGGTTGTCTAGTATTTACTGGAAACCCCCCCAAGCGTCGCACAAACCAGCCTTGTAACCCTTGACATTCATCAATAGTGACCATAAATCGCAGGTCTTTGGCTATCATACAATCAGAAACAGCATAGGGTACTAGCAACGCATCCCAACGTGCTCTATGGGTGGGAGCGAAGATAACTGGCCCAGTTTTAGGGATATTTTTTTGTCCGGTTATCCTAATTCGCCCAAAGAATAATGGTAGTAGGCAGTAACGACCCAATAGATATGCCAGAGGACTTAACCAAGGAGAAACCCTTGAGGTGGTATCATCTGCTTGAGTATTTGCTGGTCTGTGCTGGCAAGTATCGAATAAAGAGTAAAATTCCATCATGATGGAGACAGCTGATTGACGGATAAAATTTAACGAAAAGCCTGATTAGTTACACCGTAGATTCTCTTGCACGACTTGTGTCCTGCTAGATGGACAGTTTTACCTCTGTCTGTTATTTTCTCTTAGGTCGCTTAGTCACAAACCAAGTCTGTAATTGTTGACGACAAGCTGATTCTAGAATGCCTCCGATTACCTGCAAGTGGTGATTAGAAGCACTACTGTCAGGGATGTTAATAACTGTACGAATTGCGCCAGTTTTTGTATCGTCCACTCCATATACAAGTAATCCGATACGTGCTTGAACAATTGCACCTGCACACATTGGGCAAGGTTCCAAAGTTACGTACAGGGTACATTCATTTAGATGCCAATTTTGTAAAGTTGCGGTTGCTCTCTTAAGAGCAATTATTTCCGCATGAGCCGTAGGGTCTTTGTCGCGTTCTTTTCTGTTCTCTCCCTCCGCAAGTAAATTGCCTTTTGAATTGATGATAACAGCACCTACGGGGACTTCACCTGCCTCACCTGCTGCTTGTGCTAATTCTAAGGCACGATGCATCCATTGTTGATGTATAAGATAATCACCATATTTATTTAGCATCCTCTTAAGTAGGATCGAAACTTCATCAAATTTTTACAATTTAAGAAATTAGGGCATGGGGTATTGGGAGTTAGGAGTTAGGAGTTGGGAGTTAGGAGTTAGGAGTTAGGAGTTAGGAGTTAGGAGTTAGGAGTTAGGAGTTATTCTTTCCCTACCTCAAGAGCTTCCCCTGCTCCCTCATCTCCACAATGCCCAATGCCCAATGCCCAATGCCGAATTACTATTGAGCCAACAAACCATCGAGCTGATTTTGTGTATCTAGCTGATAAAGGTCGTCGCAACCACCAATGTGTTGGTTATTAATAAAAATTTGTGGTACTGTCCGGCGTCCGTTAGCGCGTTCTGCCATTTTAGTTCTGGCTGCTTCATCACCGTCGATTTTATATTCGGTAAACTTTACGCCTTTCCACCACAACAGCATTTTGGCACGGATGCAGTAAGGACAAGTTTGCCATGTGTAAATTTCGACGTTGGCTTTAACTCGCTCTGGATGACGATTTAAAAGGGGATTGAGGAATTCCAGCATATTTTTAAAGCAAGTTTTTAACTATATCTCTACCCTAGATCATTGCCGACATTACTTAGGGGCTTGCAAGTAAAAAAATATTTGATGGAAGATTGTTGACTGTGAACAGTCAACTCTTAAACAAGATAATTGATTTTTGGGAATTCCTTTACCGCATTGGTGCTGGAACCCACTTTTGGAAACTTTCTAAATGATTCCAGTAAGCCAAATATCCTGTAAATGCCCAAATTAAAGCGGCTATTATTAGTACAACAACACCAATTAATCGCCAAGTTCGATTAGTTTTCCAATAGAGAGTAGGCGCGGCAAATACACCACCAAATCCTGTTAAGATAAAACCGATTCCTGAGAGTAACGGTTGTTTTGTCATATTCAAGTTGAGAATTCGGATACCAATGACGATCGCCACTAAACCAGCAAAAAAACCGTAAATTGCGATTGTCAATAAGTCCCAACCCACAGACAGGGCAATTGCAGCTGCCACAAACAAAATGCCAAATAAAACACTTGTTTCACCGAAGGCAATGTTAAAGCTACCAGGAACTGGCCAGGTGAAATTCATGTGTAAACCAGTTGTTAAAGCGATGGCACCAACAATACCAAATCCGGGAATCCACTGTTTTTGATGTGAGCTATCTATCCCACGATATACATAGTCAGCTAGTATAAATAAACCAGCTACCATGTTAATTAACATGAGTGTGATGTAGTCGATAAACACGATTCACCTCTAAATGCTTTTTTGGGTTAATACAAACTAGGGAAGTCCAAAAAATAAACAACAGTATATGGTGGTTGACTGTTGAGCGTTGAGTATTGACTGTGAATCGTCAATACTTAACAGCTGCAATGAAATGTTTTTTTCTGAGAAGTCCCCGTTCCCAAATTAAACCGCGATATTTCTAAATTATTTCAAACCAGATATAAACACAGATTAACATTTACCTCACAGTGTTGAAGTATTAATACTCACAAGCACAACGATAAAATAAAGGAAAGGATGTTTAAAATTCTTGACCACTTCTTGGGGTAGGGAGGGAATATATTAGCCCTTTGAGATAGGGAGTAGGGTCACAACTCGCGATTCTCCACCCTTGTATCGCTTTGTGAGCTTGAAACTCCGCTTTGAAAGTGGGTAGCAAAGGTTTCCCCACTCCCGATTCCCTACTCACTTTTATTAACAAGAGGGTGTAGGGTGGTGAAATATGGATTTTCTCCACATCCAACACCCCACACCACACAAAGTTCCTTTTGACACTTTTGTCAATAACTTAGGAGTTGACACATCATTAACATTTGTAATGGAAATTTGGTAACCGCCCTTTGGTAGACTTAAAGACTGAAATAGCCAGATAAAGTAACGCAAATTCAAGCAGTTGAGAGGGCAGACTCTGTGGAAAATACACTTGGGTTAGAGATTATAGAGGTAGTAGAGCAAGCAGCGATCGCATCTGCTAAGTGGATGGGCAAAGGTGAAAAGAACACTGCTGACCAAGTAGCTGTGGAAGCGATGCGGGAACGGATGAATAAAATCTACATGCGCGGTCGCATTGTTATCGGGGAAGGCGAACGCGATGATGCCCCTATGCTCTACATCGGAGAAGAAGTCGGTATCTGTACCCAACCAAATGCCGAAGCTCTCTGTAACCCTGATGAACTAATTGAAATTGATATCGCCGTTGACCCCTGTGAAGGTACGAACTTGGTAGCATACGGACAACCTGGTTCGATGGCTGTGTTGGCAATTTCAGAGAAGGGAGGATTATTTGCTGCTCCTGACTTTTATATGAAGAAATTAGCAGCACCTCCCGCAGCCAAGGGTAAGGTGGACATCAACAAGTCAGCAACGGAAAACCTCAAGATTCTGGCTGAGTGTCTAGACCGAGCAATTGATGAACTTGTGGTAGTTGTAATGAAACGCGATCGCCACAATGATTTAATCAAAGAAATTCGTAGCGCTGGAGCAAGAGTACAACTGATTTCTGATGGTGACGTGGGTGCAGCCTTATCTTGTGGTTTCGCCGGAACTAATATCCACGCCCTCATGGGTATCGGTGCGGCTCCTGAAGGTGTAATCTCAGCAGCTGCTATGCGTGCTTTGGGTGGACATTTCCAAGGGCAACTGATTTACGATCCTGAAGTAGTAAAAACAGGTTTGATTGGAGAAAGCAAAGAAGCCAACCTCGAACGCTTAAAGTCAATGGGTATCAATGACCCCGATAAAGTCTATGATGCTCACGAACTCGCATCTGGTGAAACAGTTTTGTTTGCTGCTTCCGGTATCACCTCTGGTAACCTCATCGAAGGTGTACGCTTTTTCAACGGTGGAGCCAGAACTCAGAGCTTGGTAATTTCTAACCAATCAAAAACAGCTCGGTTTGTTGATACAATCCACATGTTTGGCGAACCGAAGAGCCTCCAACTGTTCTAATTCTTAGGGAATGGGGAATGGTAATACTAGGGGCGAAGCATTTAAATGCTTCACCTGAGAGTAGTTAGTAGTTAGTAGTTAGCGATCGATTTTTGTTTGTTGCTTGGTAATTATTCCAAGCAACAACCTGCAATTCCCCATTCCCTATTCCCAATCAATTTATTACCGACTACAAACTAGTAACTACGATTTAGCAAATGAATATAGCAGTGGTGGGGTTAAGCCATAAAACAGCCCCTGTAGAAGTCCGTGAAAAGTTGAGCATTCCAGAACCACAAATTGAAAGTGCGATCGCTCATCTTACCAGTTACCCCCATATTGACGAAGTTGCAATTCTCAGCACTTGTAACCGCCTGGAAATTTACATTGTTACCAGCGAAACAGACCAAGGTATCCGGGAAGTAACTCAATTTCTTGCAGAACACAGCAAATTACCTGTGACTTCTCTACGACAACATTTGTTTATGTTGTTGCATGATGATGCGGTTATGCATGTCATGAGGGTAGCAGGTGGTTTAGATAGTCTGGTACTCGGAGAAGGTCAAATTCTGGCTCAGGTGAAGACTACTCACAAATTGGGACAGCAATATAACGGTATAAAAACCATTTTGAATCGATTATTTAAACAAGCTCTCACAGCTGGTAAGCGAGTTCGCACTGAAACTAGTATTGGTACTGGCGCTGTTTCCATTAGTTCGGCAGCTGTGGAATTAGCACAAATGAAAGTAGCAAATTTAGCTGCTTGCCGAGTTGCAATTCTGGGTGCAGGGAAAATGTCGCGGTTGCTAGTGCAACACCTGGTTTCTAAAGGTGCTGTGGAAATCAGCATTGTCAATCGCTCTCGCGAACGTGCCCAAGAATTAGCCAAACAGTTCCCCGAACAACCCATAAAAATTCACATCCTATCGGAAATGATGACAGTAATTGCCGATAGTGATTTAGTATTTACAAGCACTTCAGCCACAGAGCCGATACTTGACCGCGCCAAATTAGAAATGGTTTTAGAAGCTCAGCGTTCATTGATGTTATTTGATATCTCTGTGCCACGCAACGTTGATGCTGACGTAAATGAACTAACAAATGTGCAGGCTTATAACGTGGATGATTTGAAGGCTGTAGTGGCACAAAACTACGAAAGCCGTCGGAAGATTGCCCAGGAAGCAGAGCGACTTTTAGAAGAAGAAGTGGAAGCTTTCGATGTTTGGTGGCGTAGTTTAGAAACTGTAACTACTATTAGCTGTCTGCGAAATAAAGTCGAAACAATTCGGGAACAAGAATTAGAAAAAGCTTTGTCAAGATTAGGTTCGGAATTCGCAGAAAAACATCAAGAGGTGATCGAAGCTTTAACAAGAGGAATTGTTAATAAAATTTTACACGATCCGATGGTGCAACTGCGATCGCAGCAAGATGTGGAAGCCAGACGGCGTTGTATGCAAACTCTACAAATGCTGTTTAACTTAGACGCAGGGGAACAGTTTAGTTAAGGGACTTCCAAGAAAAAAATATTCCACAGAAGACTGTTAACTGTTGACCTTTGACGGTTGACAGTTGACAGTCAGCAATCAACGATTAAATTAATGTTGCTACGGTTAAAATGACAGTTGCTTGTGCGATCGCTCACAACAGCAGAAGTGATAGAGTTTGAGTAGAAGTAACTTTTTAGTTGTTGCTACAACTGTTGGGTTTTACCCGCACGCTATTCAGCCATTGCCTCGGCTGCAAGTTTGGCAAGCATGTCTGGAGAACGGGCAAAAGCTTCATCCCAACGGCGTTGATCTTCTAGTTCTGCCAAAATCATTGCTGCGATGCCTGCGGTGGGCTACGCCTACGCATCTTGTTCAGTGGCAGGTAAGGTTTTCAATTGGGATATTGCGAATTACAGTAATTCAGTCATAGCTGTGTATCGTTTGTTAGTCCTACTATCAAATTATCCGCGTTGTGAGGCTGCAAAAGCTAGCAAAAACTGTAGGCATCGCCCATAATACCTAAATTATTCACAATTACAGTAAATCATCTTCAGATAGCTGAGCTATTTTCATTAGGGCTTTCAAGGTTCCAACTTTCAAATCTTGATTGCGGTGAACAGGAATTGACAGGATTTGTTGTTGTTCAGGCTTTTCATAAATATAATGACTGCCAGTAATTCGTCGTAAAACCCAACCTTTTTGCTCTACAATCTTACAAAGTTGCTTGCCAGAAATTGATTTCATACAGCAATTTCGACAACTCTATCTGTTGACTCAATTGCATGACGACTGTTGGCAACATCAAGCCAACCTTCAATAGCATCCTTTAAATTAGCCATCACCTCTTCCATCGTCTCCCCTTCAGTAATACAACCGGGAAGCGCGGGAACTTCTGCCCAATAGCCACCTTCTTCTGCTGGATGAATAATTGCTCTAATTTTCATACACCTGTTGAGCTAGTTTGTGAGAATATGCTAACAACTATAGTTTTGTGCTCCAAACTGTGGCTGATTAAATTAATGTTGCAAAGGTTAAAACGACAGTTGCTTGTGCGATCGCTCAAAGACGCAAACAAGCGATTTAGCATGGTAAAATAGACGAAATATCTTCAGGTGTCATAGGCGTTAAACCTGGAATATTTAAAAAGTGCTTAGTATTATAAGTTGCGAAATAATCTACTGGATAGGTAATCACTAACCCTGCTAGACGAATATCAAAAATTCTTGCTGATACACAGTTATAATTAACGGCTAATTCTAAGGTTTTTTCTGTAGTTAATTAATTAGGATATAATACTTGAAATGTACCGCTTAAATAAATTTCAGTTATAAGTTTGTTAACTTCTTGGGAGGTTAATGGTTTGTTCCGCATCGCAGCAGGATTGGTTAAAATTCTGTATATTTCTATGATATTTTGTTCTGCAATCACTCCTTGAATTTTATTTTCAAATACTAGATTTAATAAATTTGCAGAGTTGTGATGATAAAGTGATGATTCGTCATGAGCATAGATTAAAACGTTCGTATCAAAAAACACTTTAATCTTGTTCATAAATCTTTTCTGGATCTAAATATTCTTGTTTGATATCAAGTTTGAATGTGGGAAAACGATATTTTGGTTTTTTGATAGGAATGATGACAATTTCAACTTCATCACCATTTTTTAAGCTGTTAGGTAAACTGTCTTGTAGAATAATCGTTTGATTTTGGATATATCCTTTCATATTTAAGAGACTGATTAAATCTGACTTGATTATACTATTTCATGAGATAAAAGCTCGATCGCGAGTTTCGGCCTCATGACGCAACTTACGAGCGTAAGCTTGACTATCTGTAATATCAGGTCGTGAGTTGATAATGCCTTCACTGTGCCAATAGGCAACGAGTTCAGCTCCTGTTTTGGGTGGATTTGCTATAACTTGCCTTACAAAGAGAATCCGAAGAATATATTCTGAAAGAGGAAGGTTTAGCTGAGAAGCTTCAGTAGAAAGTTCGTTTTCTAGTTCTGGCGGCAAATCAAGATTAATACTCACTCCGGCTCTCCTGTTGAGTTTCTGGTTTTAGATTGATAGTAACTTGAGAGCAATAAAAATAGGTAAACAAATCTAAATCAAAGTTGCGATCGCAGGTGAAAGATGCGCGTCTACCCAGATTGTTATGCCACTAACACTGGATGATTCAGCTTACGTGAGGCATATAAAAGTGCTGCTTTGAGATCCTCCGCTTCCAGATCGGGCATTTCTTCTAAGATTTGTTCGGCACTGAGTCCAGCTGCAAATAAGTCCAATACATCTGACACACGAATTCTCATACCCCGAATACATGGGCGACCACCACATTGTTTGGGGTTAACTGTAATTCTTCTAAGTAAGTCTGACATAGCGGCTAACTTTATAATTCAAAGTAATAGAGTTTGAGACAGTTCTACAATAAAACCAAAGACGTTGAGTTTTAACTAACCTAATGCCTATACCTGAAACAAACCCAAAGATCCCAATGTCTTCACCAAGCCTCTACGAAACTGATTTTTACGCTTGGACAGAGGAACAAGCAACTTTACTTCGCAATGAGCAGTGGAGTGAGATTGATGTGCAAAATCTGATTGAGGAGATTCAATCTTTGGGTAAACAGCAATGTCAAGAATTGCGAAATCGTCTAAGTATTTTGATTGGACATTTACTAAAATGGGAGTACCAGTCAGGACGCCGTAGCCGTAGCTGGTTAGCAACACTTCGTATTCAACGCTTAGATATTGCTGAACTGCTTGAAGACAATCCTAGCCTAAAGCCCTACCTTGAAGAAGCACTTGGTAAAGCCTACCTTAAAGGTGTCGAATTAGCTGTTGGAGAAACAGATTTACCCAAGCGTACTTTTCCGGTAGAGTGTCCCTACAGTTTGCCAGAGATTGTGGACTATGACTTCTACCCCGGCGAACCAAGCAATTTAGTAGATGAATCAATGTAGAGATGTAGCAATGCTACGTCTCTATTTGTCAAACAACAGCCGCCTCTGGAATTGCACCTTGCATTTTCGCAAAAGCATCAATCAAACTTTGTAATTGTTGGTCGGCTTTGAAAACTCCTAAACCGCGCACTGTGACTTTTCCAGGCGAATAGACAAAGCGGGTTTTAAGATTGTCTGGTAAATTCGCCGCTAACAAATTCCAAGCTGGTTCTTCCATTGGTGTTTCTAAAACAACGTGCTGCTTGTTTTCTGGTTTAATCCTGCTAAATCCAAGTTTTTTCGCTAACTGTTTGAGTTCCATAACTCGCAATAGTTGATTGGCTGGGACTGGCAAAGTACCATAGCGATCGCTCCACTCTGCTGCAATCTGCTTTAACTCTCCTTTGGATTTCGCTGTGGCCACCGCCCGGTAAGCACTCATCTTTTGATCCAAATCGGTAATATAATCAGCTGGAATAAATGCTGTCAAGTTAAGGTCAATCTGCGTATCTTCAACTTGGGGAATTTCTTGACCGCGAATTTCCCGAATTGCTTCTTCCAGCATTTCCATGTATAAATCAAAACCGATGGCATCCATTTGACCGGATTGTTCTGCACCCAGTAAGTTACCTACTCCGCGAATTTCCATATCTCGCATTGCTAATTGATACCCGGAACCCAACTGAGTAAATTCTTGAATTGCTCGTAACCTTTGCCGTGCGGCATCAGATAACGTCCGTTGTTTGGGATAAAATAGCCAAGCATGAGCTTGTATACCTGCACGTCCCACACGACCGCGTAATTGATACAACTGAGCCAAGCCGAAGCGATGAGCGTCTTCAATTAAGATGGTGTTGACTCGCGGAATATCCAAGCCAGATTCGATAATTGTTGTACAAACAAGAATATCTGCATCACCGTTGCTGAAGGTGAGCATGGTTGATTCTAACTCGCTTTCATCCATTTGCCCGTGAGCGATGGCAAATCTCCCCCCCGGTATCATTTCCCGCAAGTTGGCAGTTGTCTCTTCAATGCCTTCAACTCGTGGAACTACATAAAATACCTGCCCGCCTCTGTCTAATTCTTGACGGATTGCACTCCGCACACTTTCCGGATTCAGTGGTGCGAGGTGAGTTTTAATCGGGCGTCTGGTTGGAGGTGGTGTGGTAATTAAACTCATTTCCCGAATTCCTGACAAAGACATATATAAAGTCCGGGGAATGGGAGTAGCTGAGAGAGTCAGCACGTCAACTTGAGTTTTCAAGCTTTTAATTTTCTCTTTTTGGTTGACCCCAAAGCGCTGTTCTTCATCCACCACCAACAGTCCTAAATCTTTGAATGATACGCCTTTGCCTAAAAGTTGGTGTGTGCCAACTACTACATCTAATTCACCCGTTGCCAAACGTTTTTGAATATCGCGGCGTTCTTCGGCGGAACGAAAGCGGTTGAGTAAGCCGACATTCACAGGGTAGGGAGCAAAACGTTCTTTGAGTGTATGGTAGTGCTGCTGAGTTAAAATAGTAGTAGGCGCAAGGAGTGCCACTTGTTTACCGGCGGTGACTGCTTTAAAAACCGCACGAATCGCCACTTCCGTTTTTCCAAAACCGACATCGCCACAAACCAAGCGATCCATTGGTCGATCGCTTTCCATGTCCCGTTTCACATCTTGTACAGCTTTTAGCTGATCTGTTGTGGGTTGGTAAGGGAAAGAATCTTCCATTTCCTCTTGCCAAGGCATATCAATTGGGAAACTAAAACCTTGTTGTTGCGATCGCGCTGCATATAATTTCAGCAAGTCCACCGCCAATTTCTTAATCGCTTTGCGGACTTTGTTCTTGGTATTCTCCCAAGCCTTACCAGTCATCTTGTTGAGTTCTGGTGCCCTATCTCCTGCGGCGCGGAATCGAGATAACGCACCTAATTGATCCGCTGCCACTCTCAGCAAGCCATCGGCATATTGCACTACCAAATAATCGCGAGTTTCGTCATTAATCGTTAAGCTTTCCAGCTTGACAAATTTGCCAACGCCATGATTTCTGTGAACCACATAATCCCCTGGACGCAGCTTATTCGGGTCAACTTGCTTAGAAGTCGCTTTGTGGCGTTTGCGGATAAAACCGGGAGTTGCTAAGGAATGCTGACCGTAAAATTCTCGGTCGGTGACAATTACCAAGCGATATGTAGGCAGAATAAAACCTTCTAATTCCGCCAAGCCAGAATATTTGAGTGCCACTGGTGTGTGGTTGATTTGTAGCTTCTCAATAGCTTGATAGTCGCGGGGATTGGGGATAAATTGCGCCGGACAATCGTGTTCTTGCAACAGCGACACAGAACGCGAAGGTTGAGCCGAAATCAGCCAAATCGAGAAATTGCGATCGCGTTCTTGGCGGATAGTTTCAGCTAATTTAGCAAACTGATGTGGCGTCACCGGAACGCTTCTACTGGCAAGATTAATGCCATCATTTTCCTCTGACAGTTCCGATAAATACAGTGTTTGAAACCGCGCAACATCAGCCAAAGACTCATCAAAAGACCGATGAATTTTTGGTAGTCCACTGATGACTGATGACTGATGAGTGATGAGTGACCATTGTTCTTCGGCATTTTCCACCCAGCGATCGCTATGAGCATGACACTGTTCTGGCTCATCAATGGCAATCAAGGTGTTTTCTGGTAAATAGTCTAACAGCGATGCTGGTTGCTCAAACGCTAAACCTAAAAAACGACGGCTACCTTCAATTAGTCCTGAGTTTCCAGTGCCCAGTCCTGAGTCAGAATTGAACTCAGAACTCATAACTCCTAACTCATCACTATTTTTCAGTGGTGTCATGATGATGGGAGCAAAGCTAGTCGGGGTGAGAATTAACTGCTCAACTTTATCGAGGGCAGAACGTTGAGTTGCTGGGTCAAATTCCCGGATTTGTTCGATTTCGTCGCCAAACCATTCCAACCTCACTGGTAACTCCGATGAAACCGGGAACACATCAACAATATCGCCACGCCTACTCCACTGCCCTTCAGTTTCCACCAGTGGTACTCGCTCATAACCCAAAAGAGTTACTTTTTCACTAAAAGCATTTAAGTCTATCTCCATTCCCCGCTTTAGTGTCAAGCAAAACTCTTGAAAAGCCTCTGGCGGCGGCAAATGCGGCTGCAACGCCCCTTGAGTCGCCACAACCGCCATCTTAGGTAATTGAGAATTGGGATTTTCTTCCCCATGCCCTATACCCAATGCCCCATGCCCCATTACGAAATCCGCCAACACCTGCATTTGCCCCCAACTCATTTCAGTTTCGGGGTCAAAGGGTTCGTAAGGAGAAGCTTCAGAGGTGGGGTAAAAATGTACTGTTTGCCATCCCATTGCCTCTAGTTGTGCGTAAACGCGTCCGGCTTCTTCCAGAGTGGCACATACCACGAACAAATTCCTGCCTTGAGTTTGCGCCAATGCTGAAGCTACCAAACCCTTTGGTAAGCGAGGAATCCCATTTAAGCGCAATTCTTGTTGGCGATTTAACTTAGAAATAAATTCAGTAGTGAGCGGCGATCGCCCTAAGGCACGCACAATAGAAGAAAATGACATAAGTTCTACTAACAATGGAAGTCTTGGCGCTTTTTGAAAATCTTCAGGCAGTTTATGTCACTATTTTAAAACTGATAACTGTTGACTGATGACTGATGACTGATGACGGTTAAGAGTTTACAATGCCCTTTTGCTGGTTCAAAGAGTCGAACAATTGGCTCTCATCAGTCAACCGTCAACCGTCAACCGTCAACCCATAACTATTACTTTGTGTACAGTCAAACCATTTATCGAAGCACCTTTAATACTAGATACTAAGGATTGAGCTACGTTCGCTCTGATAAGCGGCGATTTTAAACATGTCCTCCATCACTTTTGAAATTTTAATCATCTTGGTGCTAATTATTGCCAATGGCGTGTTTTCGATGTCTGAGATGGCAATTGTATCAGCGCGGAAAGTTAGACTACAGCAGCTTGCCAATCAAGGGGATGCTAAGGCAAGGGTAGCACTGAAACTGGCTGAGTCTCCAAATAATTTCTTGTCAACGATTCAAGTAGGTATTTCTCTCATCGGTATTCTGACTGGTGCTTTTGGAGGAGCGACGATTGCTAACCGACTGGCAGTCTATGTCAGGCTTGTTCCTTTATTGGCACCTTATAGCGAACCGCTATCTTTCGGAATTGTGGTATTGATTATTACCTATTTGTCACTGATTATCGGCGAATTGGTACCGAAGCGTTTGGCATTGAATAACCCTGAAGGCATCGCAGCATTTGTAGCTATTCCCATGCGTGCCTTATCGGCCATCGCTTCTCCTATGGTACATCTTTTAAGTGCCTCTACAGATATGGTACTGCGATTGTTAGGAGTTACCCAATCAACTGAACCGCAAGTCACTGAAGAAGAAATTAAAATCTTAATCGAGCAAGGTACTGAGGCGGGAACCTTTGAAGAAGCCGAACAGGATATGGTAGAGCGAGTTTTTCGTTTAGGCGATCGCCCTGTAAGCTATTTAATGACACCGCGTCCTGATATCGTCTGGCTAGATTTAGATGACAGCGCTGAAGAAAATCGCCAAAAAATGGTTGAAAGTGCCTACTCGCGGTATCCAGTTTGCCAAGGGGGACTTGATAATGTCCTGGGTGTGATCCCAGTTACCGATTTATTAGCTAGGAGTTTTCGAGGTGAACAGCTTGACTTAACAGTAGGATTGCGGCAACCTGTGTTTGTACCAGAAAGCACCCGTGGTTTAAAAGTTTTAGAATTATTTAAGCAAACTGTTACTCACATGGCACTGGTGGTTGATGAATACGGTGTAATTCAAGGATTAGTCACTCTCAATGACATTATGAGCGAAATTGTAGGTGATGTTCCTTCAACAGATGGCCAGGATCAACCACAAGCTGTGCAACGGGAAGATGGTTCTTGGCTTTTGGATGGAATGTTACCTGTGGAAGAGTTTTTAGAACTTTTCGCTATGGAAGAGTGGGAATCTGAGGAACGTGGTAGCTATCAAACCTTAGGCGGTTTTGTCATCACTCATTTAGGTCGTATTCCCGCCGCCGCAGATCATTTTGAATGGGAAGGTATGCGAATTGAAGTCATGGATATGGATGGTAACCGTGTTGATAAAGTGCTAGTTGTACCAAAGCCCAATCAAATTAAACATATCACAGAGTCTGATTAAGTCTGCCGAACGTTGACGGTTGATACCTAACTAACGGTCAACAGCCAACAGTGAACAATAGCAAGAGAATATTTTTTTACTTGAAAGTCCCTAAATTTATTTATAGGGATTCTTTTTTGCTATTTTTCAATTTTCATTGCTATAACAGTTCCATTTGATTAATGAACCGATCTGTATAGGCAGGCAAGAGGCAATAAGCAAGAGGGTTATAAAAGAGTAAAGTGTACAGAATTTTGTTCAAAAATCAAATAGGATTCCTATAGTAGGCTTTCAAAATAAAAGTCGGACAAGATACAGCCATTGTCTCACCTGAGCGTATGCTGAGGTTAGTTGCACAAGACTCTAAAAATATTCTTTTTTCTTTGTAAAAATTTTAAAATTTTTTATTTCGATAGAAAAATATGTTAAAAATTACAATGTGTATCACAGGCTTAGTTTATATAAAAATTTTAATTGTTAGTTGCAAAACTTGACAAATTTCATGGTTTATAAGAATATCTAAGTAATTTGACAGTTATCAAAGCATTTTTATGTTTTTAAATATAAAGTAGTGAACTAGCTAGTAGCCAAAGACTACATTTACCTAATTCGTAATTAAACTTTTAATCACGAATTTTTGACAGGCAAAATTCTTGTAACCTACTATTAAAGCTTCTTAACCGCAACTAGCTTCTGAAATGAAGAAAAAAGCTTAAGTTTAGGTTTTAAAAACAGCGATCGCATGATTCATAGCCTTTATTCATAGCTTATTTGATAGATTCTAAATTCTGTTTTTTTAGGATAAAATTTGAGATTTTATTATCAACAACAGTATTTTTCAACTTATCAGAGGCAATTTTATGGTGTCAGATTAGTTGCAGCAAACACAAAACCTCATCAAATATAAAGCCTTATTCAGTTAATTGAATAAATACACCAATTTCTGCTGACTTCATTACAAAAAACACAGGAGAAAATCATGGCTATTCCATCATTAACAGTTTCTTCTTTGAACGGCAAAAATGGCTTTGTTATCAACGGTATCGGTGCCGAAAATGGGTCAGGTTGGTCGGTAAGCAAAGCGGGAGACATCAATAATGATGGCTTTGACGACTTGATTATTGCCGCCCCTTTCACTGACCTTGGAGGCAAGGACTTTGTTGGGCAAACCTATGTGGTATTCGGGGGAACGAATGTGGCCAGCAGTGGCACATTCAATCTCTCTTCTTTAAATGGCACTAATGGCTTTAAAATTAATGGTCTTAGTTCTAATAGTGGCTTAGGCTGGTCAGTTAGTAATGCCGGAGACATCAACAATGATGGCATTGACGACCTAATTATTGGAGTACCTTATGCTTCCCCCAATGGCAAATCTGGTGCTGGACAAAGTTATGTGGTGTTTGGGGGAACAAATATTGGTAGTGGTAGTAGTTTCGATCTCTCGTCGTTAAACGGCACTAACGGTTTCACAATTAGCGGTATTGTTGCGAATGGAAACTTAGGCTATTCAGTTAGTAATGCAGGGGATATCAACAACGATGGCGTTGACGATTTGATTATTGGAGCGCCTTATGCTTCCCCCAATGGCAACTCTGGTGCTGGACAAAGCTATGTGATTTTTGGAGGAACGAATGTCGGTGGTGGCGGCAGCTTCGACCTTTCATCTCTGAATGGCGCTAACGGTTTCAAAATTAATGGTATTGCTGCGGGTGACAACTCAGGTAATTCAGTCAGCAATGTAGGGGATATCAATAACGATGGCGTTGATGACCTAATAATTGGGGCATATCGCGCTGACCCTAACTTCAACGATGTTGCTGGGCAAAGCTACGTAGTATATGGAGGAACGAATGTAGGTAGCGGCGGCACCCTCAATCTCTCTTCTTTAGATGGCATTAATGGTTTTACCATCAACGGGAGCAATTCTGGTGACGCATTAGGCATTTCAGTCAGCAATGCCGGAGACATCAACAATGATGGCATTGACGACCTGATTGTTGGGGCGTGGAGTGCTGATCCCTTGTTCAATGATGAAGGGCAAAGCTATGTGGTGTTTGGGGGGACAAATATAGGAACTAGCGGCGTCTTCGATCCCCTTTCTTTAAATGGCACTAACGGTTTTCGCATTGATGGTATTAATTCTCTTGGTTACTTAGGCTACTCAGTTAGCAGTGCAGGGGATGTTAACGATGATGGTATTGACGACCTGATTGTTGGGGCCTTTCGTGCTTCTCCTAATGGGAATTTTGAAGCTGGACAAAGTTATGTGGTGTTTGGGGGAACAAATGTTGGCAGTGGCGGTAAGGTTGACCTTTTGTCCTTGAATGGTACTAATGGCTACGCTATTGATGGTACGGGTGGTGAATTCGGTAGGTCAGTCAGTGATGCAGGAGATATTAATGGTGATGGTATTGGCGACGTAATTATTGGGGCTTGGACTGCTTCCCCTAATGGCATCCCTCAAGCTGGACAAAGCTATGTTGTTTATGGCAGTGCTACGCCTAGCCTCGACTTGAACGGGACTTTTGAAAGCGACAACTTGATTGGCACTTCTGCCAACGAAGTTATTAACGGACTGGGTGGTGATGATACTTTAACAGGTAACGGTGGAAATGACACTTTTTTTATTGGTGGAAGTTCAATAAATTATATAATCACCGATTTTGGTGGCGTTGGCACTGGATCGAATCCATCAGCAGGGGTAATTACCTCCTTCGACACATTGCAATTTATTGGGGACTTTAATTTAAGTGCCAGAAATCTCGAACTAACTCAAAATGGCAATGACTTGGAAATCACCTTTGAAAACGTAGCTGATACGAAAGTCACTTTGCAAAATTTTCAATTAGAAAATCTAGATAACTTGCCTACATCGGCCGGAAAACCTGTAATCAGCAATATCACATTTTTTAGTGGATTTGAACCCTCAGTTGGTGATAGCTTTGATGTGATTAATGCCAAATCCACCCAAACTACGGTATTCAACAAGAACACTGTTACTTTCCTGAATGATTTGAATAACAACATCAAAGGTTTTGATAACTCTAATGATGTGATTAATGGTCAAGGAGGTAACGATAAAATCGACGGGTTAAGTGGTGATGACCTGCTGCGGGGTGGTGTTGGCAATGATACTCTAGTTGGTGGTGCTGGCAATGATATTGTGAATGGTGGTATCGGTGATGATAGTCTAGTTGCTGGTAGTGGCAACGATCGCTTTACCATCCGACTAGGCGATGGCCATGATACCATAAGTGGCTTTGGCGGTCTGGGCACTGGATCAAAACCATCAGTAGCGACAATTGCCTCTTATGATACGTTGCAATTTTTTGGTGATGGCTTAATTGCGGGGAATCTGCAACTCACTCAAAATGGCAATAACTTAGAACTCACCTTTGACAACGTAACTGATACCAAAGTAACTCTGCAAAACTTTCAGTTACAAAACTTGGAGAATCTGCGTGACTCCCGAATAGAACTAGGCTATCAAAATATTGTATTTAACCAAACTTTTTCTAGTGATAGCTTTGATGTCTTCAATGAAAACTGGAATTTTAACAGCATTTTGCGTCGCAACACCGTTACCTTCCTCAATGACCTGAACAATAACATTGCAGGTTTTGACAACTCCAATGATGTAATTAATGGTCAGGGAGGTAACGACAAAATCGACGGGTTAAGTGGCAATGACTTGTTGCGGGGTGATGGTGGAAATGATACCCTTGTCGGTGGCGCGGGTAATGATACTCTTGTTGGTGGTGCTGGTAACGATGTTCTCACCGGTGGTGCGGGTGCTGACTCTTTTGTTTACAATACCGATGCTGCCTATAACAGTATAGCTATCGGTATAGATGCGATCGCTGACTTTACACATTCCCAAAACGATAAAATTGTTCTGGACAAGACTACCTTTACTGCAATTACTTCTAATGCCGGAACGGGTTTCAGTAATGCCAGCGATTTTGCAGTCACATCTTTAGGGGCACTCAGTAGTGCTGTCATTGTCTACGACTCTGTGACCGGAGAGTTGTTTTACAATGCCAATGGTAGTGCTGTTGGTTTCGGCAATGGCGGTCTATTTGCAACTCTTAAAAATGCCCCGACTCTCACCGCTTCTGATTTTGTGGTACAAGCCTAACAATTAATTAGCTGATAAAGGTTTAGGGAAAGGAGTTACTGTCTAGTGAATCTTCTTCCCTTCCCTCAAACCCTTACAGCCTTACACCCCTTTCTTATTCAGACTTATTGTTGAGATAATCGTTTTACTTGTTCACCCCCCAATAATTGATGTGCTTTTTGCAGAATTCGGGGGATTTTATCTGCGTGGGGACTGCGCGTCAGACATTGGTGCAAGTCTAATTCATTTAAGCGATCGCTTTTATTACCAGGAAACCAATGATCCCCATTCCCAAGCAGGTTATAACGCATTTTGCCATAGTCTACCAAATCGTAGGCCATTGCTAAATTCCACAGCCACAAAATCACCCGAATATTTATCTCTCCAGGGGTTTTGTCAAGGGTGGGTAAATTATGATGCCAGGTTTTTACCCAATCTTCTCCCAAGGTGGCGATCGCTTCTGCTTCCAACCGTGCCAAAATTGGTGGCAGAATTTCTGATGCTCTATCTATTAAGTCTAAAGTCTTGAGATGTTCGTCAAAATCTTCTGGTTTTGCTGCTCCTAAACTCAAGGTATGTACTTGGGGATTACTCAAACAAAACAAATCATTAAACACCATTGGACTCAAAGGAGCGCAAAGATTTACTAATTTTTGCGGTGCTTGATACAACAAACCTCCTTTATTCGATGGGCTAATAATAAATACACCTATATCATGAAGTGTAGCTGCTTCAATTGCCGGCCAATTCCATTGATTAATGTAGTACCAGTGCAGGTTCACATAATCAAATTGATTGGTTTTAATTGTCTTGACAATTACATCTGTGGGGCCATGGGTGGAAAAGCCCACAAATCTCACTTTCCCCTCTGCTTGCAATTGACGTACCACATCCAAACAGCCACCGGGGCGAATGCTGTAGTGCAACAATTCAGGAGTATTAATACCATGCAAACCTAAAAGATCGACATAGTCTAGCTGGAGATATTTTAATGATTTATCAAAGGTCTTACGGAATTCTTTGGCATCTTCTACTGGGCCGACTTTGGTTTGAACTATCAATTTTTCGCGGGAAAATTTGGGTAATATTCTCCCTAATTGCATTTCGGAAGTACCATAACCACGAGCAGTTTCGATGTGATTAATACCAACTTCCACAGCTTTGTTGATGGTTGCTTCCAAGTTTGCTTGGTTCTTAGCAGGAATTTCCGATTCCGGAACATCTTGCCATTTGAATTGATATCTCATGCCGCCGCAGGAAAACACCGGCATCTGTAATTCTGTGCGTCCAAATCTTCTGTATAGCATTAGTGGATTGTGGATTATTTAACAACTTACAGTAGAATTCAAAACTCAGAATTCAAAACTCAGAATCAACTTTTTTTCACTAGCAGATGTAGCTTGCTTCCCTGTAGAAGTATAACTAAGTTTTAGTTTTGCAACAAATTGAAATTTGCTAGTCTTCCATCAGTGGCTAATGTAAATTTTCCACTGATTACATTCTCAATTTTGGATTCTGAATTGTGACTTCTGTTTTCATGTCACGATCGTTACCTCTGTTTAAGCTGTGACATTAGCAAGATTCATCCATGATGAAGTTTGCAAGGTTTTTTGGTTATTAGACTGCGATTTGTTCCAGTTCCACAAACCAATTATGACATTTTATAGCAATGCTATTTCAGTTGTGAGAAATATTGCTGTTGACTGTTAACGGTTAACAGTCAACAAAACTAATATGTAATATAATACTAATATTTGATTTTTGAACAAGATTCAGTACACTCATCCGTTAAATGTCTGATGAACTACTTGCGAATCCACGGTAGCATGAAATGGGAATGAAGTTGCTGCTAAACCCCATCACCCGGCGTCAATAACCCGAACAATATACCTCTTGCAATCAATTGCTTTTTACACTCTTGTGGGAAAAGGGATATATCTTTATTAGGGAAAAGGAAAATACAAACATGCACCTCGTTTTCCCGACTTCTCTTAGAAGTCTAATATTTTCTGAGTTTTTCCTGGGGTGCTTGCTTGACGGTGTAAAGCGCATATTTATTATCAGTAATTCTAATTTATCGGTAATAAAAACCACTTTTAAACTAATAAATCGCGGCTCTATAAGTTTTATTTTTTACATTCTGATTATTCAATATATTATCAGTATATGTAAGCATTATTAACTCCATATTTAAGTATGGATGAATCGAAACTATATTTCACAATTGAATTTAAGATCCTTATATTGTGCTATTTTTCTGTATACTGTTTGCCATTCATCGAAAAAATATGATAAGATTTTTTAAGAAAATGGAATATTAAGTTGCCAAAAATACTAATTTTGGAGGAAATATTCAAGTAATTTTACTGAAGAAGGTATAGTAACCAGATGAGTAGCGATCGCAAAGTAGTACATCTGGTGGTATCAACCTCAACACAACAAAGATATGTGAAGTAGTTTGAAATCGAGAATTCATACCAACAACTAATTGAATTCCGAACTTTTGTCTTGACAAATTGTTAACTATTAATCCATTTTTAGACGTTATCAATTACGAAGTTATACTTTCCGCTACAACTTAGTAACAATCTAACAGTCTAATTATGTAGATAACCCGACCGTGGGAAAATCAATATACCGAAACCAGAAATTAGAGAGGAAAACCCTGTAATATGCATCTGAGCGAAATTACCCATCCCAATCAGTTGCACGGTTTATCCGTTCGACAACTGCAACAAATCGCCCGTCAAATTCGAGATAAGCATCTTCAAACCGTAGCAGTTAACGGTGGACATTTGGGGCCAGGGTTGGGTGTCGTAGAATTAACACTAGGGCTTTATCAAACACTGGACTTAGATCGGGATAAAGTCATTTGGGATGTAGGACATCAAGCCTATCCTCACAAACTACTTACAGGACGTTACGATCGCTTCCATACCCTCAGACAAAAGGATGGAGTAGCAGGTTATCTCAAACGCTGCGAAAACAAATTCGATCACTTTGGCGCGGGACATGCTTCCACCAGCATCTCAGCAGCATTGGGCATGGCTTTAGCACGAGATTTAAAAGGGGAAAAATTTAAAGCCGTGGCTGTCATTGGCGATGGCGCACTCACAGGAGGTATGGCTTTAGAAGCCATTAACCATGCTGGACACTTGCCCAAAACTAATTTGTTAGTTGTTCTCAACGACAACGAAATGTCCATATCTCCTAATGTGGGTGCTATTCCTCGCTATCTCAACAAAATGCGCCTGAGTCCACCGGTGCAATTCATCAAAGATAACTTTGAGGAACAATTTAAACAAATTCCCTTCGTTGGTGAATCTCTGTCTCCCGAACTCGGACGCATCAAAGAAGGTATGAAACGGTTGGCTGTTCCTAAGGTAGGTGCAGTGTTTGAAGAACTGGGTTTTACCTACATCGGCCCAGTTGATGGACATAATATAGAAGAATTAATTGCCACTTTCCAACAAGCGCATCAAATACCAGGCCCAGTTTTAGTACACGTGGCAACAGTCAAGGGCAAAGGCTATGAAATCGCAGAACAAGACCAAGTAGGTTACCACGCCCAAAGTCCCTTCAATATAACAACTGGTAAAGCTATTCCCTCTAGCAAACCCAAACCACCGGCTTATGCTAAAGTTTTTGCTCACACTTTAGTGAAACTTGCCGAACAAAATCCCAAAATCATCGGTATTACTGCGGCGATGGCAACGGGAACAGGTTTGGACAAACTACAAGCAAAACTACCCAATCAATATATAGATGTCGGCATTGCCGAACAACACGCCGTCACCTTAGCAGCCGGTCTAGCCGCAGAAGGAATGCGCCCCATAGCCGCCATTTATTCTACCTTCTTGCAACGTGCCTACGACCAAATTATTCACGATGTCTGCATTCAAAACTTACCAGTGTTCTTCTGCTTAGATAGGGCCGGAATTGTTGGTGCTGACGGCCCCACCCACCAAGGTATGTATGACATTGCTTATCTGCGTTGCATCCCTAACATGGTACTGATGGCACCCAAAGATGAAGCAGAACTGCAACGGATGATGGTAACTGGTGTTAACCATACTAGCGGCCCCATCGCTATGCGTTATCCACGTGGCAATGGCTACGGCGTGCCACTGATGGAAGAAGGCTGGGAACCTTTAGAAATCGGCAAAGGTGAAATTCTGCGTACAGGGGATGACGTGTTAATTGTCAGCTATGGCACAATGGTTAATCCGGGAATGCAAGCTGCGGAAATCTTGAGCGAACATGGCATCGAAGCAACTGTAATTAATGCCCGTTTTGCCAAGCCTTTAGATACCGAGTTGATTTTGCCTTTAGCTAAGAAAATCGGACGAGTTGTCACCTTAGAGGAAGGCTGCGTCATGGGTGGCTTTGGTAGTGCGATCGCCGAAGCTTTATTAGATGCAGATATTCTGGTTCCTGTCAAGCGATTTGGTGTACCAGATATATTAGTAGACCATGCCGAACCCAATGAATCGAAAACAGAATTGGGTTTGACTAGCCATCAAATAGCAGAGAGAGTTTTAGAAGCTTTCTTTAAAAAACAAGTCTCTGCCGTTGTTTAGCTAATTCTTTGTAGAAATAAATCGCCCACGCTTGTGATTCAGGTGTGGGCGATATTTTATCAAACAGAATTCAGGAGTCAGTGGTCAAAATTCAGTTGGGTATTCTGTATGGCTTAGTTTAGAGCGAGTCCGCGTTTGCGTAGCGTCTCATAGAGAGCGTCTTTATTCTGACTCCTGAATTCTGAATTCTTCTTCAACAAAACGTAAAGTTTCATATAAAAAATATGATGTTTTATTAAAGTTTAGTCAATTACCGAAAATCATACGTATTAAATAATTACTTAAATACACTCTTATTGCTTAATTACATGTATACTTAATGTAGTTAATTAGTTTCATTCTTATAGTATCAATTCAGTACCAAGCGATCGCTCTATTTTTTATGGGTTTAACTACCTATAGCAGTAGTCAGTAACGTTAGCACATCAACTGATTGTTAAACATGGGCTTCAAAAAATTTTGATGCCTGTTGCTTGTTGGCTATTTGCTGCTATAAATTAAACCCCGTGTTTTGTCGTGGATTTTTTTCAAAATCAATCTTGATTTTGATATTGAATCTATAAGAATTTTTGTCTAAATTTCAAAATCTCTGCACTATCTTAAAACCAAAAAAGGCTCTTAAAACTATGGCTATTCAAGGAACAAACAACAACGATAATCTAGTCGGCACTTCTGGAAATGATACCATTCAAGGCTTAAACGGTAATGATAGCCTTTCTGGGCTAGGTGGAAACGATCAATTATTAGGTGGTGCTGGAAGTGATACCTTATCTGGCGGTGCAGGAAACGACCAATTTGTATTTGAGTACTTTGAAGGTTCAACTGTAGCCAAAGAACAAGATATCGTCACTGATTTTCAGAAGGGACAAGACAAAATAGATGTTAGAACTCTAAATATCAATGACTTCAATAATCTGTTACTGCTGACAAGTGATGATACCGATGGTAACGCCATCATTAGCGTCAGATATCGAGTATTAAATGGCGATTATTATTATCGGCTGAAACTCAATGGCATTAGCAAAAGCCAATTACAAGCAAGCGATTTTATTTTCAACACTTCAGTTGCCAATGACAACATCACAGGAACTACTTCCAATGATGATTTGTTTGGTGGTTTAGGTAACGATACCCTACAAGGTGGTAACGGTAACGACCGTTTATTTGGCGAACAGGGAGATGACAGATTATTAGGYGGYGCTGGCAATGATACCTTGTATGGTGGTGCAGGAAACGACCAATTTGTATTTGAGTACTTTGAAGGTTCAACTGTAGCCAAAGAACAAGATATCGTCACTGATTTTCAGAAGGGACAAGACAAAATAGATGTTAGAACTCTAAATATCAATGACTTCAATAATCTGTTACTGCTGACAAGTGATGATACCGATGGTAACGCCATCATTAGCGTCAGATATCGAGTATTAAATGGCGATTATTATTACCGGCTGAAAATCAATGGCATTAGCAAAAGCCAATTACAAGCAAGCGATTTTATTTTCAACACTTCAGTTGCCAATGACAACATCACAGGAACTACTTCCAATGATGATTTGTTTGGTGGTTTAGGTAACGATACCCTACAAGGTGGTAACGGTAACGACCGTTTATTTGGCGAACAGGGAGATGACAGATTATTAGGTGGTGCTGGCAATGATACCTTGTATGGTGGTGCAGGRAACGACCAATTTGTATTTGAGTACTTTGAAGGTTCAACTGTAGCCAAAGAACAAGATATCGTCACTGATTTTCAGAAGGGACAAGACAAAATAGATGTTAGAACTCTAAATATCAATGACTTCAATAATCTGTTACTGCTGACAAGTGATGATACCGATGGTAACGCCATCATTAGCGTCAGATATCGAGTATTAAATGGCGATTATTATTATCGGCTGAAAATCAATGGCATTAGCAAAAGCCAATTACAAGCAAGCGATTTTATTTTCAACACTTCAGTTGCCAATGACAACATCACAGGAACTACTTCCAATGATGATTTGTTTGGTGGTTTAGGTAACGATACCCTACAAGGTGGTAACGGTAACGACCGTTTATTTGGCGAACAGGGAGATGACAGATTATTAGGTGATGCTGGAAATGATACCTTGTATGGTGGTGCAGGAAACGATACTTACTCTTTTGTAGCGAATACAGCCTTGGGAACAGACACAATCATAGAAACCACAACAGGGGGTACTGACACTATTAACTTTAGCGGTACTACAGTTGCCGTCAACGTAAATTTAGGTGTTACCACCTCGCAAACAGTCAATAGTAATCTCAACCTGATTCTCTCTGCCAACAACGTTATCGAAAATGTAACGGGTGGTACAGGTAATGACACTCTCACTGGTAATACACTGGATAACACTGTCATTGGTGGTGGCGGAAACGACCGACTCCAAGGTTTAACTGGAAACGATACTTACTCTTTTGTAGCGAATACAGCCTTGGGAACGGACACAATCATAGAAACCACAACAGGCGGTACTGACACTATTAACTTTAGCGGTACTACAGCTGCCGTCAACGTAAATTTAGGTGTTACCACATCGCAAACAGTCAACAGCAATCTCAACCTGATTCTCTCTGCCAATAATGTTATCGAAAACGCAACGGGTGGCGCAGGTAATGATATTCTCATCGGTAATACACTAAATAACACTCTGATTGGTGGTGATGGAAATGACCAACTGCAAGGCTTAGGAGGCAATGACACTTTGTTGGGAGGTAATGGAAATGATACTCTTACTGGTGGAATTGGTAGTGATAAATATCTGTTCCAAAGTAATAGTGTATTTAACACCAGCTTAGGTATTGATACCATCACTGACTTTGAAGTCGGACAAGACCAGATTGTATTGAGTAAAACAACCTTCAATGCTATTACAAATACTGCGGGACAAGCTTTAACTGACTTTGCAGTTGTCGCTAATAATCAATTAGTCAACGCTAGTAATGCGCGTATTGTCTTTAGCCAAGGTAGTGGCAGTTTATTCTATAACCAAGATGGAAATCTTTTAGGCACAGGAACAGTATTTGAATTTGCCCGTTTCAGCAATGCTAATATTACTTTGAGTGGTAGCAATTTCAGCTTGATTGCTTAGTAGTAGTTAGCCTGATTTTCAATTTCCCATCATTAGGGACTTCCCAAGAAAAATATCCAATTATTTATTGCAGGATAATCATCTCGTTCTCCCTGTGAATTTGGGGTTACACAAGTTCATCCTACAAAATTCGATTTCTTGGAAGTCCCTGAAAAAACGATTGATATAGCAATTCTATTTGAGTTGTGAAAAATTTCATTAGTGGTCGTTGACTGTTGACTGTTAACAGTTGACAGTCAACAGTCAACAGCAGCAAGATTTCACAAATGATTTAGGACTGCTATAGAGTTTTTTAGGTAAATGAGGTTAATGGGTAGGGGCGTAGGCTTTGCCTTACCGTAGGGTACAGCCGTTAGCCCTTACAAATGAAATTTTGCTAAAATTTAAAGCAAGTTTATTAATTAAAATAAAGCTGTAATTGTTCAACAGAAAACTGCTTTGATTTCAATCTGTAAAAAGTTATTATTCTCTCAACAAAGTTAAAAGGTATTATAATACTTTTTTTATGACACGTTCTACAAACCAGGTTTATCCAGTCATTTGGCACAACAACTCAGTGTCACTAATTGACCAAACCCGCCTACCCAACGAATATACATTTGTAGAAATTCACCGCAGTGAAGACATGGCGCAGGCGATTAAAACGATGATTGTGCGGGGTGCGCCTGCAATTGGTGTGGCTGCGGCTTATGGAATGTATCTTGGGGCGCGGGAAATTGAGACGAGCGATCGCCAGGAATTTCTGCAACACTTAGATAAAGTAGCCGAGTTGTTGCGTTCTACTCGTCCCACAGCAGTAAATTTATTTTGGGCAATTAGTCGGATGCTCAAAACTGCCTACGAAACCTTGGGAACAGTAGAAGAAATCAAACAAATTCTCCTGCAAACTGCCGAAGCAATCAACACAGAAGATTTGCAAACCTGTCAAGCCATCGGTGACAATGGTTTAGCTGTTTTACCTGCTACCCCAGAAAAGCTGACATTACTTACCCACTGTAACGCCGGTGCATTAGCCACAGCGGGTTATGGTACAGCCTTGGGTGTTGTGCGTTCGGCTTGGAGAAAAGGACGTTTAGGGCGTTTATTTGCCGACGAAACCCGTCCCCGTTTGCAAGGTGCAAAACTCACCACTTGGGAATGCGTCCAAGAAGGAATTCCCGTGACATTAATTACCGATAACATGGCAGCCCATTGCATGAAACAGGGTTTGATTCATGCAGTGGTTGTGGGTGCCGATCGCATTGCTGCTAATGGTGACACTGCGAATAAAATTGGTACATATAGTGTAGCGATCGCGGCTAAAGCACATAATATACCCTTCTTCGTTGCTGCACCCCTTTCCACCGTTGATTTTGCACTAGCCGATGGCAGCAAAATTCCCATTGAAGAACGCGATCCCACAGAAATCTATCAAGTAGGCGACACAATGCTGACACCTCGTGGTGTAGATTTTTACAACCCAGCATTCGATGTCACCCCAGCCGAATTGATTACAGCCATCATTACAGAAAATGGAGCGATCGCACCCAGTGAATTGGCAAAATCACAGGTAAAACAGTTAGTTTAAGGGACTTTCGAGTCAACAAATATTTCAGAGAAGACTGTTGACCCTTCGACTTCGCTCAGGGTCAAGGCTGAGCGGAGTCGAAGCCTTGACGGTTGACGGTTGACGGTTGATGGTTAACAGTCAGGACTTATGCAGTGAAATTATTTTGTTGAGGTCAGGAATAGGGCATAGGGAATTTTTTATTACCCAATGTCGGGTGAACGAAATTTTGTGTGGGATTTCTAGCTAAGTATCCAAAAAATTACCCTCCACACTCCCCACACTTCCCACACCTCCCACACTCCCCACACCTTTTTTCGCTCACCCCCCAATGCCCAGCCTAAACCCTTAATTTCTCGCTCGCCATACAAAAGTCCCATGTACGATAAATTCCTCAGTCAACAGTCAACAGTCAACACTCCCACACCTCCGTGCCAAAATGGCGAGACTAATTAGCACAGCGATCGCTACATTAGAAGATATATAAATAAATATATAAATAGAAATCATTGTTGATTTTTATTCATCCGCAGTTCAAAGAAAAACATGAGTGCAAGTACCATTCTTTTTGATAATCCTTTACTCCAAGGCACTGGCTTACCTCCATTTGCAGAGATTAAACCAGAACGAGTAGTACCAGCCTTTAAGCAATTGCTGGCAGAACTTGATGACCAGCTTGCGGCTTTAGAAGCCAATGTAGAGCCTACTTGGGAAGGTTTAGTAAAACCCCTAGAAAAGCTGACTGAACGCCTTACTTGGAGTTGGGGGATAGTAAATCATTTAATGGGTGTCAAAAACAGCCCTGAACTGCGGGAAGCTCATCAAACCATACAGCCACAGGTAATACAATTTATCAACAAGCTTGGTCAAAGCCAACCCATCTACAATGCATTTAAAGTACTCCGTGCTAGTGAGAGTTGGGAAACTTTAGAACCAGCCCAACAGCGCATTGTAGAAGCCGCCATCCGAGATGCAGAACTTTCTGGTGTTGGCCTAGAAGGAGAAGCCAGAGACCGTTTCAATGTCATTCAGATGGAATTAGCAGAACTTTCAACAAAATTCTCTAACCATGTACTGGATGCTACGAAAAGTTTTAGCTTAACCTTGACAACAAAAGCCGAAATTGACGGTTTACCTCCAAGCTTAGTAAGCTTAACAGCCCAAGCTGCTCGTGAGGCTGGTGAAATTAACGCTACACCAGAAAATGGCCCTTGGCGTATTACTTTGGACTTCCCCAGCTACGGCCCTTTCATGCAGCACAGCACCCGCCGAGATTTACGCGAAAAGCTTTACAAAGCTTATGTCACCCGCGCTTCCAGTGGCGATTTAGATAATAACCCTTTAATAGAGCGGATTTTGGAGTTACGGCAAGAACTCGCAGATTTACTCGGTTTTGGAAGTTATGCCGAATTGAGTCTTGCAAGTAAAATGGCTCCCAATGTTCAAGCAGTGGAAGCATTATTAGAAGAACTACGTCAAGCTAGTTACGATGCTGCTGTCAAAGACTTAGAAGAACTCCAGGCTTTTGCTGCATCACATGGAAAAGAATATCAAGATTTACAGCACTGGGATATTACCTTTTGGGCAGAACGCCAACGAGAGACAAAATTTGCCTTTACAGCTGAAGAATTACGTCCTTACTTTCCCCTTCCCCAAGTGCTGGATGGCTTGTTTGGACTGGTCAAACGTTTGTTTGGCGTCACTGTCACCCCTGCCGACGGTCAAGCCCCAGTATGGCATGAAGATGTTCGTTATTTCCAGATTGCCGATGAAACTGGTTCTCCCATAGCTTACTTTTACTTAGACCCCTATAGCCGTCCCGCAGAAAAACGTGGTGGTGCTTGGATGGATGTGTGCATCAACCGTGCCAAAATCACAGAAAACGATGTAACTAGCATCCGCTTACCTGTAAGTTACTTGATATGTAACCAAACTCCGCCAGTTGATGGTAAACCTAGTTTAATGACCTTCTATGAAGTAGAGACTTTGTTTCATGAATTTGGTCATGGATTACACCACATGCTCACCAAGGTTGATTATGCAGGAGCCGCAGGCATTAACAATGTGGAATGGGATGCAGTGGAACTACCTAGCCAGTTTATGGAAAACTGGTGCTATGAGCGACTGACTTTATTCGGTATGGCGAAGCATTACGAAACAGGAGAAGCTCTACCAGAACATTATTATCAAAAACTGCTGGCGGCGCGTAATTATATGAGTGGTACTGCTATGCTACGGCAGCTTCACTTTAGCAGCGTTGATTTAGAACTACACCACCGCTATCGTTCTAGTGGTGATGAAACACCCGCAGATGTACGCCATCGCATAGCTAAGACTACTACCGTTTTACCACCACTACCAGAGGATTCAATGTTATGTGCTTTTGGGCACATATTTGAGGGTGGTTACGCAGCCGGTTACTACAGTTACAAGTGGGCTGAAGTACTGAGTGCTGATGCCTTTGCCGCTTTTGAAGAAGCAGGGCTAGAAAATGAAGAAGCTATAAAAGCGACAGGACGCCGCTATCGAGATACCGTATTAGCACTTGGTGGTGGAAAACATCCTATGCAAGTGTTTAAAACTTTTCGCGGTCGCGAACCAAGTACCATCGCTCTCTTGAGGCACAATGGTTTAGTTAGCGCTAAGTAAGGCTTGCTGAAAAAGTCTTTTCATAAAGATAGGAAATAGGGAACAGTTTTATCCCTATTTTCTCTACTTTATTGCAAGGTCTTTAAACCCAACAGAAAACTGTTGACCGTTGAAGCTTCACAGTCAACAGTCAACAGTCAACAAACTGAAGCCGAATAATTTATTTTTTCGAGTTCCCTCAATTATTCAGCTTAAAAGTTTTCGCGATCGCTCCTAGACTTTCTTCAAAAAGTGACTCACGACCCCAGCGTTGCACCTGTTGGCTCAGCAATGCTTCGGCCTTTTGTTCTGAAAGGGAACTGACTTGTTGAAACAGACCAGCAGCTTGGGCACCACCGTGTGTTTCCATCCGCATACAACCACCGGTTTCTGAGCAGATTACTGTACCACAATCTGCCTGGGTATTTGTGGAACTCAAGCGGATAGCAGTCAAGTCACCAATAATGTCACCCACATCAGCAACTGGAACTCCGGCTAACTCGGCTTCTACTTGTCGCTGGTCTTTGGCAAGGAAACGAATACGAGTGATGTCGTAATCTCCGCTTTCCTTTTGATAAGAAACAGGCAGCCATTCTAGCCGACTTGCCAGCCAGCCCAAAAATAGTAGTGCTTGTGCGGGGTTGCCTTTTTCGTAATCAATTGTTACTCTATCAATTTCTTTGAGAGCAGCACGACGGTGGGGTGGGTCGTAAGCTTCAGCCGTTAATTCCTGCCATGCTGACAGGCGACGCCAGTTCAAGTCCGCTAAAGGAACGCCAGTTTCCACCAATTCTTGGAGGCGGAGTAAGTCACTTTCTGGCTCATTAAAGCGGCAAGAATCCACAATTACGTTATTGCAAACTGCTGCCAGCCGCTTGAATAAAGTGTTGTTTGGGTCTGGTGTTGCCTTCCACCAAAGGAATTTAGGCAAGCCACCAATCAACAATGCTGGAATCATCCCCCCTACGCGTTCCAAAGCAGCAGCAGTGCCACTCAGAGTGATGTATTCGCAACAAATCAGTGTACTGGAGGATTGCTTTTGGATGGGGCAATAAGCAGAAACTTGAGCCTTGACCCCTTCATCTTCTCCAGTAATGGGGAATAAAGCAATAATCCGGCAGGGATTACGGAGAGCGATTTCATCAGCAATCCTGGGGCTTGGGGCATTTAAGTTATAGGAAGAATTATTATCTCCATTAGCGTCATTTCCCTG
This sequence comes from Nostoc linckia z4, assembly GCF_002608075.1. Taxonomy (GTDB): domain Bacteria; phylum Cyanobacteriota; class Cyanobacteriia; order Cyanobacteriales; family Nostocaceae; genus Nostoc; species Nostoc linckia. The sequence goes on along the minus strand of NZ_LAHA01000020.1, from coordinate 57,603 downwards.
ACGTTTGGTGAATTCTTCTCGCAATATAGCCAAGGTTTCAGGTGTTGCGGTTCCAGTTTCTGGCAGTGAATATTTTATTTGTACTTGTCGCAGGGCAGCTTCCATCTGAGGCCCTAAAATTCCATCCAGTGGCCCGTTATAAAAACCCAAGGTAGCTAAAAGATACTGAGTTTCTTCTGGTTCGTAAACCACTAAAGTAAATGTTGTAGCACGAGTAGCAGCAGGAAGTCCGCCATCTTCGCCAGTAATGCCGTAACTTTGCCAGATTTGATTTAGTTCCGCTTCTATTTCTGTGAGTGAAATATCCTTCGGAGCTTGGAGTGAAAAAATAGTAGGAGCTTGGGGAGCCATAGTCAATTTTGGATTTTGGATAAGTTAGGGATTAGGGATTAGGGGTTAGGGGTTAGGGGTTATGAGTTAGGAGTTATGAGTTATGAGTTATGAGTTGTTAGCTATGAGTTATGAGTTATGAGTTATCGGTTTTGAGTTAATAATTGTTAGCTTGTAACTTCTAACTTTTGGAAAGACTTGATTAATCGCGTCTCTACTCCAAACTTTAAACTCTAAACTCCAAACTCCAAACTCCTAACTCTAAACTCCAAACTCCAAACTCCAAACTATTTACAGTCTGCGCCAGCGACGGCCATCCTGGTTAATTAGGAATTCGGCTTCGGCTGGTTCCCAAGTACCGGCTTCGTACTGGGGAATGGAGTTTGGGTCTGCGGGTGCATCCCAAACTGAAAGGGCTGGGGTTACTACTTGCCAAGCTGCTTCTACTTCGTCGGCGCGGGTGAATAATGTTTGATCCCCCATCATACAATCGAGGAAAAGGCGATCGTAGGCATCGGAAGTTGCTTGGATACCAAAGGAGCCGTAACTAAAATCCATATCCACAGAACGGGTGCGGAATTCTGCTCCTGGCATTTTCACGTCAAAGCGCAGGGAAATTCCTTCGTTGGGCTGAATCCGCATTGCCAAAATATTGGCGTTTCTTTGTTGCGCGGCGGATTGAAACATCCGAGAAGGAACGTCGCGGAAGTGGATGGAAATCTCACTGACTTTTTTCGGCATCCGCTTGCCAGTCCGCAGATAGAAGGGAACACCTTGCCAGCGCCAGTTATCAACTAAAAACTTCATGGCCACATAGGTGGGTGTTGTGGATTTAGGATCGACACCTGGTTCTTCTCGATACCCCGGTACTGGTTGACCTTTCATCCAGCCAGCACTATATTGACCGCGCACTGCGGAACGCGAGAGATTGTGGACATCAGCTAAACGGGTAGCTTGCAATGCCTTAACTTTTTCAGTACGGATACTGTCGGCATCCATTGAGTTTGGTGCTTCCATTGCTGTCAAGCAGTAAAGTTGCATTAAGTGGTTTTGCAACATATCCCGGAGTGCGCCGGCGCTTTCATAGTAGCCAGCACGGTCTTCCACACCCACGGTTTCTGCCACAGTAATTTGCACGTGGTCAACAAATTGACGATTCCACAAGGGTTCAAAAATCGCATTGGCAAAGCGAAATACCAGCAAGTTTTGGACTGTTTCTTTACCCAAGTAGTGGTCGATGCGATAGACTTGATTTTCTTTACAAAATTTCTGTACCACTTGGTTGAGACTCTGGGCGGAAGCCAAGTCACGACCAAAGGGTTTTTCAATTACCAGACGATGTTTGTAGGCATCTTCTAGCATTCCAGCAGTTCCTAACTGCCTAATTGCTTCGGGAAAGAATGCCGGGGCTACGGAGAGGTAAAACATCCGATTGCCTCGCGTGCCCCGTTTTTCGTCTAATTCAGTTAATAGATTTTTCAGTTTTTGATAGCTTTCGGGCTTGTCGATATCCCCAGGACAGTAGAACAGACCTTGAGAAAAGTCTTGCCAGAGTTCTCCCAAATCCACATCGGGGTGTGCCTCTTCCATGCCCTTTTGCATCTGTTCGCGGAAGTATTCGTGGCTCCACTCTCGACGAGCTACACCAACGATGGTAATTTCAGGTGGAATGCGGCGTTCCCGCCGCAATTTGAAAAGTGCTGGTACTAGTTTGCGCCAGGTAAGGTCACCGGAAGCGCCAAAGATAACTATAATTTGGGGTTCGGGCATCCCTTGTTGTTGCAGACCAACGCGCAAGGGGTTTTCTAGCAGACTAACCATAGAAGTTTTGGATTTTAGATTGGGTACTAGGATTGGGGAAAGGGAAAGGGGGAAAGGGGAAGGGGGAAAGGGGAAGAACTATACCTTTACCCTTTACCCTTTAACCTTTTCCCCTCTTCTGTTCCCTACACTGGTGACAATACCTTGATCTTTTCTTCTAAAGAGTTCATCAAGGACTGGAACGGCTGGATGAACTTGTCAATACCTTCAGTTAAAAGTTCATCCATGACGGTATCGAGATTGATGTTGATGTCGGGATCTTTGAGGTTTTCGATCAGCTTGTATGCTTCATCTACATCTGTTTCTATAGGATGCCTGCCGTCGGCTTCGCCAACGCCTACGTTGCAATGATCGGCACAAGCTTTGATGGTGGTTGGTGGTAGGGTGTTTACGGTATCTTTACCAATCAACTCATCGACATACATCACATCGCTGTAATTGGGGTTTTTAGTGCTGGTGCTAGCCCACAGTAGCCGCTGTACTTTGGCTCCTTTTGCTGCTAAAGCTTGCCAACGCTCGCTTTCGATGATTTTCTTGTATTCTTGGTAGGCAATCTTGGCGTTGGCGATCGCTACTTTTCCTTGAACAGCTCTGAGCTTGGCTTCGAGGTTAATATCATCAACACCTTTTTTCAACTTAGCATCTATTTTGGCGTCGATGTTGTTATCAATCCGGCTGAGGAAGAAACTGGCCACTGAAGCTATTTTGCTGATGTCTTTACCTTCCTGTAGCCGTTTTTCTAAACCCCGAATATATGCCCAAGCTGTGTTGACGTAACTTTCTACAGAAAACAGCAATGTGATATTAACATTGATGCCTTCAGAAATAGCTTGTTCCACTGCTGGCAAACCAGCTTCAGTACCGGGAATTTTAATCATTAAATTTTCCCGCCCAATTTCTTGGAAATAGCGTCTGGCTTCGGCTATTGTTGCTTGGGTATCGTGGGCAATGGTAGGCGGTACTTCAATACTCACATAACCATCTAGGTAATTTGAGCTTTCATAAACTGGGCGTAAAATATCACAGGCACTACGAATATCTGCAAAAATCAGCGATTCGTAAATTTTGTATGTTGGTAGACCAGCTCGAACTCCGGCTTCTATGTCAGCATCATAAATGACGTTGCCTGCGATCGCTTTTTCAAAAATCGCTGGATTGGAAGTTATTCCAGCAATTCCTTGATTTTCAACCAAGTCTCGGAGTTCCCCTGATTGAATAATGTCACGGCTCAAATTATCCATCCAGATACTTTGACCGTATTGTTTAATTTCTAGTAGATGATTGGTTGCCATAACCTAGTTTTTCCCACTCCTGTATGATGTTTCCTAGTGAAGTTGGCATCCATCAATTTCTCAAACAGCTATCATTTCACATCTGTTAATTATTAGGTGTTGAATACTGTTGATTATTAACGGTGACTTCTGAATTGTGCCGTTGCCAATCACTTATCGCATCGACCAGCTGAAATAATCCTTAATTGATTTTTCAGAAGTGCTATTGTGCATCAACAATCCTAAATCACCATGATTAACCTTAAATTAATGAAATCTAAATGCATACTTGACGTTTTTTCATCCTCATTTAATGACCGTTTTGAATAAAAGACTCGACTTTAGCCACATCTTCTTTACTACCAATAATTAAAGGTGTGCGCTGATGCAATTTTTTTGGCACTACGTCTAAGATATCAACTAGTCCTGTAGTGGCACGACCGCCTGCTTGCTCGATCAAAAAGGCTAAAGGTGCGGTTTCATAAAGCAAACGCAATTTCCCTTCTGGTTTTTGAATGGTACCTGGGTAGAGAAATACACCACCTTGAACTAGAATTCTATGGATGTCGCTCACCATTGCTCCGCTATATCGAGCGGTATAGCCTTCTGTGCGGTGAACGTAGCGGATGTATTCCCGAATTGATTCTTCCCATTGCCAGAAGTTACCCTCATTAACGCTGTAAACAGCACCGTGGTTGGGAATGCGGATATTTTCTTCTGTGAGAATAAATTCGCCTAAACTGGGGTCAAGGACAAAGGAATGAACCCCCTTACCTATAGTATAAACTAGCATTGTGCTAGGGCCATAGAGGATGTATCCGGCGGCAATTTGCTTGCGTCCGTTGGCTAACAGGTCACTTGCTTCGCGATCGCTATCAGTTCCTTCTTGTTGGCGAATGGCGAAAATGGAACCTAAGCTGAGATTGATATCAGTGTTTGATGAACCGTCAATGGGGTCGTAAAGCAGAGTATAACGTCCAATGGGGCAATTTTCTGGGATATAGTAAGGTTTTTCCATTTCCTCAGAAGCTAGCCGACAAACTAAGCCGCTTTGCTTAAATACAGAGATAAAAACATCGTTGGCATAGACATCCATTTTTTTAACGGATTCACCTTGCACGTTCACTTCCCCAGTGAATCCCAAGACACCTTCCATTAAACCAGCCCGACTCATGCGCCGCGCAATCAGTTTACCAGCCAGGGCGATACGATTCATCAGCGCACTCAAATCTTGTGCATCTGCCGAAAAACTTTGAAGTTGCTGTAAAACGTGACGTGATAAAGTTGTACAATCACGATCTAAAGCTTTGTCTGTAGCGTCGTTGACAGACTTGTCTAAAGATTCTGGCGCTTGAGTCATTTTTGTGTTCTCCGTAGCCACTCGCTGTGAGTTGGGTTATTTGTCGCAACTTTCTGGTCGCTGTCTCTATCTTAGAAAGGTAATTTGAGAACTTAGATGCGCCTTTAGACAAACTAAAGAAATGCCCAAATTACCATCTTTGATTGCAACGCCAGTATCAGCAGCACCTAAAGTGATAACTGCGATCGCTACTTGTACACTATCCAACAATGCAGCTTTGTAAAGTGGCGAGTGGGGGGATGAGGGAGAGGGGGTAGACAAGGGAGACAAGGAGGTAGGGGAGATGGGGAGATGGGGAGAGGGGGAGAGGGGGAGATGGGGAGATGGGGAGAGGGGGGAGACAAGGGAGACAAGGAGAGAAGTCTGAGCGGAGGTTTCCGACCATCAGAACTTCGGAGAGAAAGATTGCTACCTTGTCTACCTTGTCTCCCTTGTCCTCTTCCCATACCCCATGCCCAATGCCCCATCCCTAAAAAATTCAAATACTTATGGCTTGAGAATAACTACACCATAAGCATCGAAAGAAAGATATTCTTTGGCTGCTTGCATTAACTCAATGGCATCTTGATTCTCAATTTTAGCTGGGTAGTTAAATGCAGGTTCCAAATCTCCCACCAATGATTGATAATAGCCATATAACCCGGCGCGATCGCTTGGTGTTTCGTTACCAAAGATAAATCTGTTGGCTACTCGTCGCCGCACGCGGGCAATTTCTGATTCTTTCACTAACTCTGTATGTAGACTCCGAATGTGTTGGGCGATGGCATTTTCTACTTCCGCTAAATTTTCCACTGCACATTTAGCTGAAATATAAAATGTACCTTGGAACTCATGGCTAATGTTGCTGGCTGAAATTGAAGAAACTAATTTTCGTTCTTCTTTTAAATCTTGCACCAGTCTTGATGTCCGCCCATGTCCCAATATTGCTGCTAAAACATCCAGTCCATAAGTTTGTTCCAGTTCAACCATTCCCGGAACTCGCCACAGCATTACTAATCTCGCTTGTTGCAGAGTTTCATCAATGAATTCGCGACGGACTATTTCTGTAAATGCTGATTCAGTAGGGAGTGGAAAGTAGGGAGTGGGGAGTGGTGAGTGGGGAGTTTTTAGAACTTGTGTAAATGATTCGCTAACAATTGCAATTAATTCTTCCACAGGCAAATTGCCCACAGCTACAGCGGTAATTGATTGGGGTTGATACCAAATAGCATGAAAATCCCGCATTTGCTGGGGTTTTAGTCCAGCAATGACTTCCTCTGGCCCCAAAACCGCACGCCGATAGGGTAACTTATCAAACGCTGTTTCCATTGCGCGTCGATAAGTGCGGCGGCGGGGATTATCTTGTGAACGTCTAATTTCTTCTAAAACTACTAATCGTTCCCGTTCAAAGGCATCATCGGGAATACTGGCATTAGTTACTACATCAATTTGTAATGGCGCAAGCTCAGCAAAATCTTTCGGAGCAGTGGTTATATAGTAATGAGTATAGTCTTGGCTAGTAGCAGCATTGGTGACAGCACCCCGTTCTTCAATTCGACGTTCAAATTCACCGCTAGCCAGTCGTTCTGTTCCTTTAAAAATCATATGCTCTAAAAAGTGAGCCATACCGTTAATGGCGTCAGATTCGGCAGATGAGCCAACTTTTATCCACAAGCTGAGGTTCACGGCTTCAACTGGCATCTGCTCGGCTACAATTGTCAAACCATTCGGTAATTTATGCAGGTTTGGAGCATTTAAACGAGGAAATTTGTCCAGGGTTGAGGTCATTGCTACTTACTTCAGTGGGGAAGCTACGTTACTCTTTTATCTTATCTACTACTAGTCTGTTCCATTGGTTCTGAGAGTGTAAACGTAGACCCCCAGCGGCTTGACGCAGGGTAACGCAAAGTACGCAAACAAAGAGTAAGAAAAACAGAAATTAAAAAGTTAATTCATCTCCTTTGTGCTCTTTGCGTCCTTTGCGGTTCGTTCTCTTAACCTCAAAATTAATGCGATGAACCACTAAGTTTAATCAATCACGCTGTAAAATTATGAGTAAGAATGTTAAGAATTATAAAAATTAAGTATCAATGTCCAAGATTTCTGTAAACAAAACTCAATCTCGTGTCGTCGTCATTGGTGCAGGAATCGGTGGACTGACAGCAGGGGCATTATTAGCCCATAGAGGTTACAGCGTTTTAATCTTAGATCAAGCCATTGTACCGGGAGGGTGTGCATCTACATTTAAACGCCAAGGATTCACCTTTGACGTAGGCGCAACCCAAGTTGCAGGCTTAGAACCAGGGGGAATTCACCATCGAATTTTCTCAGAATTAGAAATAGATTTACCAGCAGCAACGCCATGCGATCCTGCTTGTGCGGTGTATTTACCTGGAGAAAGTACCCCCATTAATGTTTGGCGCGACCCAGAAAAATGGCGAGAGGAACGGCAAAGGCAGTTTCCTGGTAGCGAACCATTCTGGCAATTAATGGCGACTTTATTTAATGCTAGTTGGGAATTTCAAGGGCGCGACCCAGTGCTACCACCCCGCAATTTATGGGATTTGTGGCAGTTAACGCAAGCACTACGTCCCAGTACATTAATTACTGTGCCTTTCACTTTCTTGACGGTGGGAGATGCTTTACGATTATGTGGGTTGGGACATGACCGAAGATTGAGAACATTTTTAGATTTGCAACTGAAGTTGTATTCCCAAGTGAATGCAGAGGAAACAGCATTACTTTACGCCGCCACAGCCTTGAGTGTATCGCAACTGCCCCAGGGATTGTTTCATCTCCAAGGTAGTATGCAAGTATTAAGCGATCGCCTGGTAGAATCCTTAGAACGAGATGGTGGCAAATTGTTGATGCGCCACACAGTAGAACAAATCAAAGTAGAAAACGGCAAAGCCAATGCTGTAGTCATTAGAAATCAGAAAACCGGTCAAGTGTGGACAGAAGCCGCCGACCATGTAGTTAGCAACGTCACCGTACAAAACTTGGTGCAGTTATTAGGAGAAAAAGCCCCATCTGGTTATCAAAACAGAGTGGAAAAACTACCCCAAGCATCCGGCGCGTTTGTGGTTTATTTGGGTGTAGACGCCAGTGCTATCCCCTTGGAATGTCCGCCCCATCTACAATTTATGTATGATGCCAATGGCCCCATTGGCGAAAATAATTCCTTATTCGTTTCCGTCAGTCATCCTGGAGATGGTCGCGCCCCAGAGGGGAAAGCAACGATTATCGCTTCCTCATTCGTCGATCCTGCACCTTGGTGGCAAACTCAAGATTATCCAAAATTAAAACAAAAGTATACCCAACAAGCCATCGCTCGTCTTGCCCAATACTTTTATCTCAAACCAGAAACCATTATCCATCTAGAAGCTGCAACACCGCGCAGCTTTGCACATTACACAGGACGCCATCACGGTATCGTTGGCGGTATCGGTCAAAGAATCCCCACCTTTGGCCCCTTTGGTTTTGCCAATCGTACACCAATCGAACATCTGTGGTTAGTGGGTGACTCCACCCATCCCGGCGAAGGTACTGCTGGGGTAAGTTATTCTGCGCTAACTGTGGTCAGGCAAATTGAAGCGCAAATGTAGAAACCTATAGTAGGGGTGCATAGCGGTGCGCCCCTACAACATATCTGTAGGAAGAATTTCATTAAATAATATAAATCACACTTATAACTGATGACAAAGGAGACAAAAAACTGATGAAATAAAGTTGGCGTTGCTAATACTGGAGTAATGACAGATAAAGTTTTAATCCTTGGCGGACGGGGGCGCATTGGCAGCAGTGTTGCTCAAGATTTAGCTAACTACACACAGGCACAAATTACAATTACTGGACGTTCTGCCCAAACTGGAAAAAGTGTTAGCTCATCTTCAAAAGGGCAAGTAGAGTTTTTAGTATTAGACTTACAAGAAACTGATAAATTAAGAAAAGCGATCGCCAATTCTAATTTAGTCATCCACTGTGCCGGGCCATTTCATTATAGAGATACTAATGTTTTAGAAACTTGTATTGCTCAAGGCGTTAACTATCTAGATGTTAGCGACCATCGTTCTTATACTAGCAAAGCTCTGAATTATCACGAACAAGCTGCGGCTGCTGGAGTTACGGCAATTATTAATACCGGCATTTTTCCCGGTATTTCTAACAGTATGGTACGTCAGGATGTGGAACAATTCGATAAACCAGAAAAGATCCATTTAAGTTATTTAGTTTCTGGTTCTGGCGGTGCTGGTATTACAGTAATGCGAACAACTTTTCTAGGATTGCAACATCCTTTTGCCGCTTGGATAAATGGAAAATGGGAAATAGTCAAGCCTTACAGCGAACGAGAAATAGTTGAATTTCCCTCTCCCTATAAAGACAGTGGAGTTTACTGGTTTGATATGCCAGAAACCTTTACACTACCTCATGCATTTCCCTCAGTGAAAACTGTAATTACTAAATTTGGTTCTGTACCCGATTTTTATAATCATCTAACTTGGATTGCAGCACATATTTTTCCTAAATGGTTAATGCAGCGGCGTTACGCAATTGAATTTCTCTCTTATGTCAGTCATTCAATGACAGATTTCACTGATAATTTTACTGGAATTGGCGTGGCAGTTCGTTCAGAAGTAACAGGGCAAAAAAATGGTAAAACAGCCGTTTATTGCTCAAATCTCGTGCATGAAAATACAGCAATTGCATCTGGTTGTGGCACTGGTAGTATTGCCCAATTGTTACTAGAAGGCAAACTCAAAAAACCAGGTGTTTATCCTGTAGAAGAAGCATTACCAACAGATTTATTTGAATATGCTATGGAAAGCCGAGGAATTAAAATTCATCACAACTGGTTATAACAAAAATTAATATACCTTACGGTAGAAGGAAAACTTAACTTAAACAATTAGGATGCCTTTGAGCCTCAAACAATGAGTCTATTTATACAGAAATAACAAAGGCTCAAAGCAAAAAATCACTAAATTAGGAGAGCTTTTCCGTGTCAAAAATTTTATTAACCTGCAAGAAAGCTCTAGGCAGCTTGTTAATTGTTAGCTTAATAATGTTTATTAGCTTATCTGCTTCGTTCCTTTTTATTCAGCAAGCTAGTTATGCAACTACTCTTGAAGAATTAAAGCTAGTACCTCCAGAGTATAAACCAACTCCAGAAGAAAAAATTAATCGTGCCAACGAATACGATCCAGGTGTAGGCGTTCAAGAAGAAGCACGACAAGAAGCTTACGAACAAGCGGTAAAAGATTCTCAAAATCTGCAAACTTTAGAGAAAGCTTACGAAAGGAATTTGAAGGCTGAAAAAAATTCTGAACCTAATTTACTAGAGAAAGCTGTTGAAAAAGTAACAGGCAATAGCGTTTCATATTAATAATGATGACTGTTGACGGCTAACAGTCATCAGTCAACAGTTAACAAATCATTTATTGTTACTCAAATTCATCAATTGTGTCAGGAGGAGTAGGCTTTGCGTACTTGGCAATTCGTTTTTCATACCACTGCATCAAAGGAGTTGCACTAATGCCATGTACAATTACAGAAATTACAATCGTAGTGTAAGTTATCCAGGAAATTTGTTCTGCCACTTCGCCTTCTAAGCCTTTCCCAAAAGCATAAGCAAGATAATATAAAGAACCAACACCACGAATCCCAAACCAACCGAATAATAAGCGCGTTTCTGGGTTCAAAGTACGGCGGTGAGAATATAGAGGACGTTTTCCGATTGTACTAATCCAGACTCCTAAAGGTCGGATGATGACAAACAACAAAAATATGACTAACAAAGATTGAGCGGCATAATTTAACATGGGCTTGACTAATAAAATCGACCCCAATATTAAAATTGTCCCAACTTCTAAGAGCTTTTCCATGCGCTCGATAAATTCTAATTGGTTTAGTGGTTTATCAGGGTTTAGATAACTGCGTTGAACTACTAATCCAGCAACAAATACAGCTAAAAATCCATACCCATTGACAATTTCTGTTAACGAATAGGTTAACAAAATTATAGCGATCGCCACGAAATCTTCCATCAATTCATCGACTTGACGACGTTTTTGAATTTTTTGATCTAACCAAACTACTGCTTTGGCGACAACAAATCCCATGACAATACCGGCAGCAATAGCCCAAATTACATCAACTAAAATCCACTGTTTAAACCAATTTCCCCAGGCTTCATCTTTGAGAGCATAAATTCCAAAATAAACAAATGGAAAAGCTAAAGCATCATTTAAACCACCTTCAGAAGTTAAACCAAAGCGTAACTCATCTTTATCTTTGACATCAGTCAATTGAACTTCCGAAGCTAACACTGGATCGGTTGGAGCGAGAATTGCTCCTAATAAAATTGCTTCTCCCCAACTCATTCCTAAAAATAATTTACCTACAGCAGCCAAAGTAAAAATTGAAATTGGCATTAACAATCCAATTAATCGAGCTGTAATTCCCCAAATTTCTAGCTTCAGAGGACGAACAATTCTTAAACCGCAGCTAAATACAGAAATAATCACTACGATTTCTGTGATTTTTTTTAGTAATTCAGCATTAAAGACTTCTTCTTGACGTAGTTGAATCAGCCCAAAGCCGTAAGGGCCTAAGAAAATACCAACAAGTAAATAGATAATCGCAAAAGAAAGAGGTAATCGAGAAATCCAACCAGAACCCAATGTAACTATTAATAAAAGTAGACCAATTACAAATAGGTCAATAATATAGATATCTACCATATGGTATAAGCGTATAAATATTCTGCATTACTTTGTCAGCTTAGTGGTAATACCTGCTAATTAAAAATTACCTGGAGGTAGATTTTAGAAAATAAATATATTGGATATAAAGTAGATTACAACTTAATCAATTAGACAAGGATTTGTTAACAACCAAGGTATTAAACGTGTTGGACTTGCCAATTTTGACTGAAGAATACCAAATTGTGATGTAATTCAGCAGATTCAGCTAAAAATACGAAATCAAGCAAAGTTACGCTGAATAATTACAATATCAAGAGTAACTCTATAAGTGAGGCTACTAAGCAACCCTGCTCGAATTTTGCTAACTCAATCAAGTAAATAAATGCCATGAATAAGGAATATTACAATAGAGGATTGTCCAAAGCTAAGCGAAAAGACTACGCTGGAGCAATTGAGGAATTTAACCAGGCTTTACAATTAACACCTTATTTTATTGAAGCTTATTTGCAACGTGGTTTGGCATACTATGACTCAGGAGCATTCCTCAAAGCTGTTTCAGATTATACTGAGGCTCTGAAACTTAATCCTGAGAGTGTAGATGCATATTATTGTCGTGCATTGGCAAGATTAGCCCTCAAAAATTTGCCGGGAGCATTGGAAGACGTTGAACGCGCTATTCGTTTCAATCTCAAATATGCTGCTGCTTATCAACTGCGGGGAATGGTGCGGCGCAAACAGGGTTATATTCAAGATGCCATCGCTAACTTTAAAAAAGCTGCTACGTTATATCTAGAGCAGCAAGACAAAGAAAATTGTCGCCTGTGCTTAGAACAAATTAAACAGCTACAACCCCAAGAATTATCTACTGTACAGCCATCGCATTCTGTAAATGCGCCGATTTTATCGACAAAAGAATATTTCACGCAATTATTAGAAAAGGCTGAAAAAGGAGATACCCAAGAAGCACTAGCAGATTTAAACTGGGTATTGCAAGCCGATCCGCAAGATGCCCAAGCTTACTGTTGTCGTGGTGTTGTACGCTGTAAAATGGGCAATTATCGAGAAGCGATCGCAGATTTTAATCAAGCATTGCGACTAAATTTTCAAGATGCCATTGTCTATCGCAATCGAGGCAAAGCTCGTTCTGTATTAGGAGATCATACCGGAGCGATCGCAGACCTGAATCAAGCACTCCAGCTACAACCAGAAGATGCCTTAGTGTATATTGCCAGAGGTAATGCCTACCGGGCAATGGGCAACTATCTCGGTGCAATTCAAGATTACACCCAAGCACTGCAAATCAATCCTCATGATGGTCAAGCTTATTACAATCGCGGCATTGCCTATTCTTGCATCGAAGAAATGCAAAATGCTGTGGACAATTATCAACACGCCGCGAGTATTTTTTGCGAACAAGAAGACTGGGGAAATTATCAACAAGTCTTAAGCAGCCTAGAAAAAATTCAAAAATTTAGTCCACAGTTTAAAAAACAAAATTATAACCTGCTACGCCAGCGACTTTTGCGAATGGTGGGGGGATATTGGGAAATTGCCGAACGATTAATTGAACAAAAGCAGGATTATTATCCTGGAATGTCAGAGGAATGGTATTTGCAAAAAGTCATTGAAGATTTAGAACGCGATCGTGGTATGTAGAACACAAATACTACCATACACATAAATTCACCCGTATAGTAGATATACGGGTGAAGATGCTAGCGATCGGTCGTTATTGTCCAAGAAAAGTAAAAGCACCTAAAATAAACAACGTTGCAAAATTAGTTAGATTGTACGGGTTTTACGGCGACGACGTAATCCAAACATGCTAACTGCTCCTACGGCAAACATTGACAAAGTAACAGATGGTTCTGGAACGGTAGCACCGATTAAGCCTTTAACATTGGCCTCACCGACATCAAGAACAACGATTACATCATTAAAGTCACGGTCAGAACCTTCGTTCCACTTACCAGTTGCAGAATCTATCCCAGAAGCGTGTAAACCACCGTATAAATCCTCGAATGCCAGAATAATGTAGTTGTTGTATGCATAAGCAACTGCGTGCTGTAGTCCGTCAGCATTAGAAGCAGTGTCTGTACCAAAGATATTAGCAGAACTACCACGATTGAGACCATCAGCTCTTAACCAGAAATCCAGTTGAGTACCTGCGGTAAAAGTACCAAGATTTACCCCATCACCCAGTTTGAGTGCATTACCACCCCAACCACCAACACAACCGTCTCCTTCACAAGAAATATCGTTAAAAACTAGCCCAGATTTATTAGTAGTTCCTGCGGCATCGAAGGCTAACTGGTTTCTATAACCAGCACCTTCATTGATGAAATAAACAGAAACATCATGGTCGTATTTTAGATTTAATTTAGTGGGGTCTAATTTAAACTGACCGCTGTTTGGAATTTCAATGCCTTCTGCTTGAACAAATTGTTGGAAAGGAGCGTCATTAAACCCAGTTTGAGACTTATTAAGTACTGTTGGTTGACTCCAAGAATCATTCCAAGTAAAACCAGAAGCAGATGCCGTTTCTACTTTAGATACTAATCCAGTCAAGGTAGCTGTAGCGGCAACGAAAGCTGTGAATAAAGTACGTTTCATAACAGAGTCATTAAGTAGGGAAAACAATTTAGATAATGCTCTTTAGAGCAGCTATCTCTCTTATGTTGTCTCTTACTTCTAACAGCTATGATTCTTGAAAGTCAATCTTATTTTTGCGCTTTGTTCCTATATTCAAATAGCTCTTCATTTAAAGTATTTTTACTGAAAAAATACTATTTTTTATTTGGTAATACACTGTTATTAGCACTGAGGGTTTAAACTGACAAATGATGAAAATTTGATAATAAGTTTATATGTTTTATGAAAACCAGATGTAGAAATAATAAAGTCAAAGCTTAAAACCTAAATCTCTAGATATTTTCATTGAAACGAAGTACATAGGTAGAGTAGGAGCGTCATACGCATCTAGTTCAGCCTTGGGCGATGGAATTCGCAACTATACAAATACAATTTATCTCCGTACTTACGTTGAGAAACGTAGCAGTCCATCAAATCAAGGAAATCTGAGTAATTTAGAAGTTTAATCTTAGTTTTAAGCACTGAAGTGCCTTATATATTTATATTGAAGGGTTTTTAGGGAAAAAATTTTATAGAAGACTGTTAGGGACTTGCAAAAAAAATATCCCATTGAACTCCTGTGGGGTAGGCATCTTGCCTTGTGGACTGGACGGGCGAGACGCCCACCCTACAAGATTGAATAATTTATTTCTTAGAATTACCTTAACTGTTGACTCTTGAGGGTGATGCACAGTCGCTAACGCCGGTTAATCATGGGGAGAACCCCCTGTTCTGCGCCCTGGCTCATCGTTGACGGTTCACAGTCAACAGTCAACGACCTGTCTTTGCTTTGCCTTGATGAATATATTTTAAGGTTAAAATAATCAAGCTTTTCCAGAGCTACATCACCCCCCTTGCAGATAGAATTCATATATGAACCCTACACAAGAAAAATTAAAAGTTCAGCTTGAGCAGGCTTTAGTCGGAGCTTTTGGCCCTGAGTTTATTGGAATAGATCCAATTTTGGTTCCTGCTAGTAATCCTAAATTTGGTGATTATCAGGCAAATGTAGCTTTATCCCTGAGTAAAAAGCTAGGAAAGCAACCAAGAATAATCGCATCTGCCATAGTTGAGAAATTAGATGTATCGCAAATCTGCGAACCACCAGAAATTGCTGGGCCAGGATTTATCAATCTGAAACTAAAAACAGCATACTTAGAAGCACAACTGGACTCTATTCAAACAGATCCCAGGTTAGGAATTCCAACTGCCAAAACGCCACAACGGGAAATTGTGGATTTTTCTAGTCCGAATATTGCGAAAGATATGCATGTCGGACATTTACGTTCTACAATCATCGGTGATGCGATCGCTCGCGTTCTCGAATTTCAAGGACATGATGTGCTGCGGTTAAATCATATCGGTGATTGGGGTACGCAATTTGGCATGTTAATTGCCTATCTGCGGGAAGTGTACCCCGAAGCCCTAACTACTGCTAATGCTTTAGATATCGGCGATTTAGTCACTTTTTACCGCCAAGCCAAGCAGCGGTTTGATGCTGATGAAGCTTTTCAAGAAACAGCACGCCAAGAAGTTGTCAGATTACAAGCAGGTGCCCAAGATACACTCCATGCTTGGAAATTACTCTGCGAACAATCACGCCAAGAGTTTCAAGTAATTTATGATTTGTTGGATATCAAGTTAATTGAACGCGGCGAATCTTTCTACAATCCCTTGTTACCAGGAATTGTGGAAGATTTAGAAAAATCTGGATTACTAGTAGAAAACCAGGGGGCAAAATGCGTTTTTCTGGAAGGCTTTACAAATAGGGAAGGTGAACCTCTACCTTTAATTGTGCAAAAATCAGATGGCGGTTATAACTACGCCACTACAGATTTAGCATCCCTTCGTTATCGGATTCAGCAGGATGAAGCAAAGCGGATAATTTATGTAACGGATGCTGGACAAGCAAACCATTTTGCTCAGGTTTTCCAGGTAGCCAACAAAGCCGGATGGATTCCCGACGATGTGGAATTAGTGCATGTACCCTTTGGATTGGTACTTGGGGAAGATGGTAAGAAATTCAAAACTCGTTCTGGTGATACCGTGCGGTTGCGGGATTTGTTAGATGAAGCGATCGCTCGTGCCCACACAGACCTAAAAGCTAGGTTACAGGAAGAAGAACGCCAAGAAACTGAAGAATTTATTAATGAAGTTGCCAAGGTCGTTGGAATTAGTGCAGTTAAGTATGCAGATTTAAGCCAAAACCGCACCAGCAACTATGTTTTCAGTTACGACAAAATGCTGGATCTTAAAGGCAATACTGCGCCCTATATGCTATATGCTTATGCCCGGATTCAAGGGATTAGCCGCAAAGGTGAAATTAACTTTCAGGAATTAGGAAATCATGCTGTAGTGTTAGAGCATGAAACCGAATTAGCGCTGGCAAAATATTTACTTCAACTCGATGAAGTTATTAATACTGTAGAGCAAGATTTATTGCCCCATCGCTTATGTGAATATTTGTATGAACTGAGTAAAAAATTCAATCAGTTTTATGACCGCGATCGAGGAGTTCGGGTGCTGGATGCCCAAGAACCACAGAGAACATCCCGCTTAATTTTGTGTGACTTAACCGCTAGAACCCTAAAATTAGGATTATCTTTGTTGGGAATTCAGGTATTAGAAAGGATGTAATATAGCAATCTTATCAAAGAAGGGAATAGGGAATAGGGAACAGGCAACAGTTTTCTGTTCTCTATTCCAACTTTTGGGGAGTAAGAGATAATTTTTCAGCTTAAATAACCATCAAACAAATAAATTATGCCGTAACAATTACCAGCTTTGAAATAGTGACACAAGATGGTTATGTGATTTTTTTTGAAAGGTAGGTCAAAAATACTCTACAAAGCACCATTGAAAATTTGATTAGCAGTCAGGTTTAAATCTGGTAAAGTAGGGGATATAATACGTTCCAAATTTCTAAATTGAGTAACTTGATATTCTTCATCAACTAAATGATAAATAGAAATGGTTGGTTGTTTGGGGTTACCAATAAACTTTCTGGCTCCTAGAGCTGCATAATCAACGATCCAATATTCAGGAATTTTCATGGCTTCTCTTCGAGACGCTACGCGAACATAATTCCCTAATTTTGTGTAATAATCATCTTCCCAGTTTGTACTTACAACTTCAATGACCAAAGGAATCGATTCACTTTGAGTCACGGTAGACTCTTTTTCCCACAATTCCTCATTTTGCAAATTAGCATCGTTGATTAATACGATATCTGGCAAGTAACCGGATGATTTTCTTGGTGGTTTTACTAAAGCTGTTTTGGGAATAAAGTATGGCAGTTTCAAGCGCTTATATTCAACGGTAATTTCTCCTGCTAAAAATCCCGTCACTTTTTCATGCTTTCCGCTTGGTTGAGACATTTCTACAATTATCCCATCGTGTAATTCGTACCGTTTTCCGGAATTTTCCGGCAGCCATGCAATAAATTCTTCAAAAGTCAATAGTTTGGGTAAAGTTTGAGCCATATCAAAACCTCCGCTTGTTTTGACTTTGCCATTGCCAGTGTCGCGACTAATCAGTTTAGAATTGGTAGATTTATCAAAGAGTATTTTGTTGGAGGATCGCAAATGGTACGGACACCATCAAAAGACATAACTTTGGCAGAGTTTTTGATGCTGCCAGAAACCAAGCCTGCTAGTGAATACATCGATGGTCAAATTATTCAAAAACCAATGGCACAGGGGAAGCACAGTATAATTCAAGGTGAAATGGTTAGCATTATCAACTTAAGCGTCAAGCCCAAGCGAATTGCTCGTGCTTTTCCAGAACTGCGGTGTACGTTTGGTGGTAGATCGATTGTCCCAGATGTGGCTGTATTTACTTGGGAAAGAATTCCCCGTGATGAAAATGGCCAAGTTGCCAACGTTTTCCAAGCCGCTCCCGATTGGACTATCGAGATTCTATCACCCGATCAAAGACAAACTAAAGTTACAAAAAATATTCTGCATTGCCTGAATTATGAAACACAAATGGGTTGGCTGATCGATCCAGAAGAACAAACGGTATTCGTCTATATACGCAATCAACAGCCAGTGATGTTGGATGAACTACAAGCTTTACTTCCCGTGCCAGATTTTGCAAGTGAATTGAAGCTGACGGTGGGAGATTTGTTTGGTTGGTTATTGGAGTGAAAAACACAAACTTAATTAGGAAATTTATCAGGTGCAGCAGATTTTATGGGTAGGAATTGGTTGTCAACGGGGAACTTCATGGCAATTAATTGATTTGGCAATTGAGAAAGTATTTGAAGAAAATCGACTTTGCCAAAGTGCGATCGCGGGTATTGCTACCATTGATATTAAAGCCTCAGAAGTCGGCTTAGTGGAATTTTGCAACCGACACAATTTGCCCCTAAAAACTTTTTCTGCTGAAATTCTTCACCGTGTCTTGGTTCCCAACCCTAGTAAAATTACTCACCAAAAAGTAGGTATACCCAGCGTAGCAGAAGCAGCGGCCATTGTTGCAGCCACTAAACTCAACTTTTTATTCACTGATTCTTTCTCTATTGATGCAGAACAATTGCAGGTTAAATTATTAGTTACCAAACGAATTTTCCAATTAAAAGGGCAACTAGGAGCTGTAACGCTAGCTGTTGCCCAAGATGCTTTTTGTTAGTGATTTTTCTATTCAACAACTCTCAAAAAATAGTTAATAATACTAGAAACAATTGCTAGTACAATTGAGCCAAAAAAAGCAGGTAAAAAGCCCTGAATTTCAAATCCAGAACCCGGAGTTAGGGCACTTGCTAACCAGAGGGTTAAGGCATTAATTACTAATGTAAATAAACCAAAAGTGAGCAAGGTAATTGGAAAAGTTAAAATCTGCAAAATCGGTCTGATAAATGCGTTAACTAAACCAATAACAATAGCAGCAACCAAGGCAGCCACAAAATTCTTGATAAAGAATCCCGGAACGATATTAGCAGTAATAAACAGCGCCACCGCCGTACCGAGCCAAGTGAATAAAAAGTGTCGCATAAGTTTTTTTAGAACAATTAACCCTAAGTTAGGAGTCAGAATTCAGAATCCCGCTACACTAACAGGAGTCAGAGTGAGAATAGCCTCCTGCTGGCATCGAGAAATACTTTTAATCCCAGTATCTTTATCGTATTCCAGGATGTACCTAATTGAAGAGGACACTGGGATAAAGGGACGCCAGGCGTAAGTCCTGAAGATAAAAAGGACAAGGAAGAATTTACTCCCTCATCCCCAAAGTTGAATAATTCTGATTTCAAGTTCCCTAACGCCGCAAAAGAATTTCCCAAGTAGCCCCACCAGCTACGCCGTCAGGTTCTAAACCATAGCGCTTTTGTACAGCTTTGACAGCAGCCTCGGTTGTCGCGCCAAAGTCTCCATCGACATCGCCTTTTAAGTAACCAAGCTTTTTCAGTTGTTGTTGTAATTTGACTACTTCCGAACCACGTAAGCCGAGACGCAAAATTGGTAATCCTTCTGAGGTGTATTGAATACCAGGGGTGCGCTTTGTACTTGTAATTGACTGAGTTCGGGTGGTTTGTCCGCTACGTGTAGTTGGCTGGGTTCGAGTAGTTGATGTAGTGCGATTCGGTGTTTTTTGAGCTTGTCTTGGGGTAGCAGGCCTTGGTTCAGGACTAGTAGCACTTTGTGTTGTAGCTTTCTTTGGTGGTTTGGGACTGGTATTGGCTTGTGTTGCAGCTTTCTTTGGTGGTTTGGGGTTGGTATTAGCTTGTGTTGCAGCTTTTTTTGGTGGATTGGGGTTGGTGGGAACTTGGGTTACAGCCCGTCTCGGTGGGTTGGGATTGGGATTTGCAACGTTGGTGAGGCTGGTAGTTTGAGTTGGAACGGGAAAATTTGTCGCTGAGTTAAATCTTTGCCCAGATGTAGGAACTGTCGATGCTGCTATTGGTTCTCTAGGAAAAAGTCTTTGCCATGTGGTGCTATCAACGATGCCATCTGGATTTAAGCCAGCTGCTTGTTTAAATCGAGAAACAGCACTAGCTGTATTTTCACTATATACACCGTCTATTTCCCCGGAGTAAAAACCCAAAAGTCTCAAAGCTGCTTGAAGTTCAGATACCCGTTCGCCTTGGCTACCAACTTTCAGCGTGGGACGGCTGATACTATCTGCGGGGTTTACTTGGGCTATTGTTTGCGGGGCTGCAATTGATACTAAAGCAGAGGCAGCAATGAACAGAGGTGTAGTGGAGAACAGGAGTATTTGAGTTGCTGATAAAGACTTAGATCTCTTTGTCCACAAACCCTTTTGCCGTTTTTCCATATTACAGCAATTTACAGTTGGATCTAGTAATTTTAAGTAACTCAAAATACTTGCTGTCAGGCTGTGTTGCATGGAATTTTCACTCCCAGAATTCTGATGCTAATGGTACAGCGGCTTGGTGTAAAAAACAGCTGTTGCACAAAGCGATGTCTGCCTTGAAAAGTTTGAACCAGAGGGAACTTCCGCTGCAAGTTTTCAAGCTAGACGGCCTACGCTTGATGCACATCATCTACCTTATGCGATCGCTTCATTAATTGCTGCTTCTTGGCCAACTAATGACACATAAGGTTGTTTTAAATATTTGGAAGCAGCAGCAATGGCATCTTGGGCATCCACAGCCGCAATCAGTTGTTGAAACTTGATGTCAAAATCAATTCCTAACCCCAAAATTTCATACCAACCGTATATCTGAGCAATTTGTCCGTTGGTTTGTTTACCCAATGCGTACTGTCCCAAAATCTTGTTTTTAGCAGCTTGCAGGGCACTTGGGCTGATTTCGGTGATAGATAATAAATCTACTTCTGTACGCAGTCCTTCTAAGGCTGTGGTGGTATTCTCCGGTGCTGTGCCCATATAAACTACAAAGGATGCTGGGTATAGCCTAGTAGAGTAAAAAGCAGATACCTCATAAGCTAAACCTCGTTTTTCCCGCAATTCGACAAACAAACGACTAGAAAGTCCATTCCCCAAGTAGGTACACAGCAACTTCAGCGCTGCATAGTCAGGAGAACTCACAGATGTGCCCATATAACCAAGCATCACAATTGATTGTTGCGTTTGTTGTGGCTTTAAGGTTACCTGTGGTTCCACCTTAATTTCAGGTAAATTGAGTGTTGGCAGCGCTACTCCTGGGACTTGCCAATCCCCAAAAATATCTGTTACTAATGCTACTGCCTCTGTGGAGGTGACTCGACCAGCAATACTAATTACCAGATTATCAGGACGGAAATAAGTTTGATGATACTGTACTAAGTCGGCACGAGTTAAGCGGCTCATGGTTGTTTCATCTCCTAACACCGACATGGCGTAGGGATGATTTTGGTACATTGTTTGCCGCAATTGTTCAAAGGCGACAGTAAAAGGTTGCTCTTTTTGCGAACGAATATCTTGTAGTGCTAAACGCCGTTCTAGTTCCACTTGAACTTCAGGAAAAGTAGGCGATCGCAAAAGCTGTCCTGCTAAAGTTAAAATTTCAGGAAAATCCGATGTTACCGTCTTGAAAGATAGCAAAAAATAATCAGAAGTCGCATCTGCACTTAAACTCGCCCCCACAGACTCGACTTTTTCAGCAATTTCCAAGCTAGAAAGTCCATTGCATCCCTTAGTCATCACTGCTGATAGCAAATGTGCCAACCCTGCTTGTTCTTGGTTTTCATTACAACTGCCGGCACGTATAAAAATTCGCGCCGCAATAATGTCCGCAGCCGGGTTTTCTGCTACTAGCACGACAATACCATTGTTTAATACAGTGCGATGGATAGGCGACTTTTGCAGCAAGGTTGTCATTTGTTATTTGTCCTTAGTCATTGGGCATTGGGCATTAAAAAGTCAAAAGGTAAAAGTCAAAAACTAAAAGTTCTTTTATTTTTAATTTTGAATTGATTTGTCTCCTCATACTTAACAAGGCCTAAGTACAGTAACGGCATATTTTTCTGGGGAGAGATATTTTTGGGCTAATTTTTGCAGTTCTGGGGCATCAAAAGATTGAATCTCTTGGGGATATGTCACGGCTAATTCGGCTTGGGCTATTGTATTGTAGTATCCGTAAAGTCCTGTTAGTTGATTTGGTGTTTCCGTGGAAAAGGCATACTCGTTACATAGTACCCTGCGCGATCGCGCTAGTTCTTGTTGATTAATTTCCTGAGTCTGTAATTTATGTAAACGATCCCGAATCAAGGATTCTACTTTTTCCACATTTTCTGGTTCTAACCAAGCGGTAATTGTAAATAAACTTGATTCTCGTTGCAAAGAAAAATTACTACAAATTCCCTGTACTAATTGCAAATCTTCCCGCAACTCCCGTACTAAACGCGAAGTCCGCCCTTCTGCTAATAACACTGATAATAAATCCAAGCCATAGGCAGTGCGGATTTCTTCTACTCCCGGTACCAGCCATGCCATTAACAATCGCGCTTGCTCTATGCGTGGTAAAGCTAGTTCTTGACGACGAATTTCTGTTATTATTGGGTCTGCAACTTTTTCAAACTGCGGACAATCAGAAGGTTCGGCAAAATCAGTAAATGAATGATTTACTAATTTCCAAGCTGCTTCTTGAGCTATGCCCCCTGCAATTACCACTGTCATGTTTTTCGGTTGGTAGTGGGCACGATGAAAACAGCGCATTGCTTCTGGTGAGTGCTGCATGAGTTCTTTCTCAGTTCCCAACACAGACCGTCCGTAAGGGTGACGCCCATAAATACTGCCAATCAAAGCTTGGAATCCTATCCAGTCAGAATCGTCATTGCACGAACGGATTTCCTCTAATACTACGTCCCGTTCGCGGCTAAATTCATCTTCTGGAATTGCAGCATTCAACAGTAATTCTCCCAAGTACGGCAGGGTATCTTGCAAATAAGGCGCAGCTGTGGTAAGTGAATAATGAGCGTAATCATAGCTAGTTGCTGCATTACTGACGCCTCCCCGGTTTTCAACGTTGTGGTCGAACATTCCAGGGGGTAACGTTGGCGTACCTTTAAAAATCATGTGTTCTAAAAAGTGCGCCATACCAAACCACGGTTTTGGCTCTAGGCTTGTTCCAGCACGCACCCAAACATCCGCCACAACTACAGGGGTAGTGGGAATTTCTTGATGAATAAACGTTAAGCCACTGTCCAGTCGGAAGACCGAAGCTGGGAATGCAGTATCAGTTATTTGTTGTGACAATTTTTTGTAGCTTTAACCACAATTTCATTCAATTTTGCGATTTTAACTCTGATTGTCACCTAAATTAGAATCATGTTATACAGATTTTGTTTTTATTAGCAGGTATCTGCAAATTGGAGTAGACTGCATAGCCAATACGGTTCGGGGAAAGGGGAAAGGGGAAAGGGGAAAGGGGAAAGGGAAAAGGGGAAAGGGAAAAGGGGAAAGGGAAAAGGGGAAAGGGGAAAGGGGAAAGGGAAAAGGGGAAAGGGAAAAGGTTTTAAATACATGCTTTACCCTTACCCCTTAACCTTTTCCCAGACTACAAGGGAAGTTCATACTGCTTATCCGAACTGTATTGACTCCACAGCTTTGTTGAGCTAACGCCTGTTGCATCAAAATCAAAATCTACTGTCAACAGTCAACAGTGAACAATAGCAACGGAATATTTTTTTACTTGCAAGTCCTTAATTTAAATAATTAAAGCTCCCAAATCCTAACTGAGTTTGGGAGCTAATAATTTTGAGTTCACCGCGACGCCGTTTTACCTAAGTTTATGACCTGGTTAAACCAGGTGGGAATCTAAGTTTCTCGTTTAAAGTTTCCGGGTACATGCCCGGTCTACTGCCACGAGACTAGTTGACTCCCTTTTCTTTAAAGGCATAGATCAAAAAACTTGATGGCAGTCACCAACGTCGTAGTGCAACTAACTCATTATAGCCTTCAAAAAGATGTTGTGTGTCCAACATCGAAAGTTTCTGCCAAATTCACTGGGGATACCAGATGGATTCTATTGTTTGGGCAAGTGCGATCGCCTGTTCTCGATTTTGATTATCCAGCAAAACGGTGACATGCCCCAACTTTCTCCCAGGACGAGATTGAGTTTTCCCATACCAATGGATGTGGGCTTGGGGAATTTCTGCTATTTGTTGGCGTTGATTTTGGTAATCGCTGTCAGAATTTTCATACCCCAACAAATTCACCATCACAGCGCCAGGAGACTGTAAACTCGGATTCCCCAAGGATAAACCACAAACTGCCCTAAGCTGTTGTTCAAACTGGGAAGTTTCACAGGCATCAAGGGAAAAATGTCCAGAATTATGAGTACGGGGAGCAATTTCATTGACTAACACTTTACCATCAGCACTCAGAAATAACTCAATCCCAAAAACTCCTACTACTTGCAGGCTATTCAATAAAGTATGGGCGATCGCTTGTATTTGTGCTACTCCATCGGGCGAAATTTCAGCTGGCGCAATTACTCGCCGACACACTTGTTGTTCTTGTTGAGTTTCTACCACTGGATAGATGACAATTTCCCCATCTAAGGAACGAGCTGCTATGACTGCTAGTTCTTTGACAAAAGGTACAAATTCCTCTAACAAGAAAAGCGATTGATTTGCGGCTTTTGTTATAGTTTCATGACTTAATTTGTCTTCTAAAGTAGCAGAGTCTTTGATGATGAAAGTACCCTGACCATCATAACCGTGGCGTCGGGATTTGAGAACTACAGGAAAACCTAAATATTCTATTTGAGATTTGAGATTTTCAGTTTCTTCAACGGCGAAAAATTGCGGAACTGCTAAACCTAAATCCCTTAAATAGCAGCGCTGATGATATTTATCTAAAAGAGGAGTTAATGCATTCAATCTTGGACGAAAACAAACTCCTTGCTTTTCTAAAACAGATAAAGCATCTAAGTTGACAAATTCATTTTCAAAGGTGATGACATCGCATTTTTTTGCTAATATTTCTGTAGCATTGGCATCATCTACCGCAGCAAAAACAATTTCCTGGGCGATTGAAACCGCAGGATCGCCTCCACTAGGAGTTTGTACTACTAATTCTATTCCTAGCTTCTGTGCTGCATCTGCCATCATCCAGGCAAGTTGTCCGCCACCAATTACACCTACACGTTTCATTAACATCCCAGAGAATCACGAGTTTGCACGCCTGTTTTGGAATTCACACCACTAGCTTTTGCACATAGTTCTTTGATTTGTGCTTTATCCAAAATTGCATCTGTAAAATCTGCACCGTCTATATTCACATCATTAAATATGGCCCGGAGCAAAAGGGCTTCTTTGAGGACTGCATCGCTCAAATCTGCTTTAGTCAAGTTTACCTGATCCACCATTGCATTCGTTAAATCGGCTGCGTGCAGATTTACCTGTGTCATCACCGAAGCGCTCAATACTGCTCCCCGCAAATCAGCGTTGGTAAAATTAGCGAATTCCATATTGGCGTTGGAAAATTCCGCAGCTTGTAAATTTTGACCAGAAAAATCACGTCTTGACAACTGTGCATTACTAAATGAAAGTGGATGAGTCCAGTCTACTGCCAGTGCAGGATAAGCCACGCACCATATCATAATTCCTACAAGTAACGCTAATCCTTGCCGCCAAAACATATCTAGAGCCAATTTCGTGTACAATCGCTGCATTGTCAGCTTACCCCATTTTGAGTGTTGACTGTTGAGTATTCACAATCCCGGTGTTAAATTTGGGGAATCTACAATTTCCCTGCTTAATATTTTGTAATATAAAAATAGACATCGCTTCTAACTGCCAGCAAAATTATTACCAAAGACTGATACAAATCAGCGACTTGCAACTAAAAATATTCCATTGCAACTGTTAACAGTCAATAACCATCCGCTCTCGTTTATTTTTAGAGTTTCTTAACTTTCAATATAATACCTGCGCGCATTGATTTATTTACAATCGTTGATTTTTAAATGTAGTTTTTCAGATACATATACCAATCCCAAATAATTTGTGAAATATTACGTGTTAGGGTTGTTGACTGTTAACCGTTGACAGTCAACAACCCTAACACGTAATATTGTTCACGACTCAAATAGGATTGGTATAGGAATTTTTTGATTTTTGTAAAGCTAGATAAAACTCCAAAGACTTATTCCCTAATACCTATTCCCTACTGCCTACGACATACTTTTTAAGCACTAAGACTTACGACTTAATTTACAATTCTTAACCTGGAATTTTTCCACGTAAAGTTTATTGTCATTTGAAGTAAACACATTCTATCAACTGCTAGGCTTTTAATTAAGTAAAGCGAGGTTTGAGCGATAGTAATAGATCTCAACTGCTTAACAAAGCTTAAAAATACAAGAGATAGAGTGAATTTTAGACTTAATTAGTTAAATTCTAGGAATCCCTGAAAGATTATCTTCACCAACTACACAAATCCACAAACAGAACTGACAACTGCGATGATTAATCATTATTCACTTCAATGGATTGAAGCATGGTGCCAAGAAAATGGTTGGACAGATTTATTTGTCGAACGGCGTAATAACTACTGGGCTTTTCCTCCGGGTTGTGTAATGCCAGAACCAATTCCTGTTCATGTTCTCAGATTGATTAAAGCTGAAAAGGGATTAACTTTTGAAGAACGATTATGGTCTACCTCAGCGGTAATTGGGACAATCTTCGCTATTCTTGTGACCTTTTGGTTCCAGTCTCCAATGCCCTTAGTTTTAGCTTTTGCTTTTAATGCCGTTACGGTGGCTCAATTGGAACTTGAAGAAGCATAAATTTTTAATTTTGGGCTTTGGTGTTAAAACTGCTTTTGCTTGGTTTGAGCAAGGGCAGTTTTTAATTTAATTCGCACTGAGAGATTCTTGGTTACTTATTAAGACTGGGTGTAATGTCAGTTGCTTAAGTCTTGTTTTTGAAGAATTTGAGTGAGCGATCGCTTTACAAAGCGTAATGTACTCTAGCGTATGTTACACCAACTTCGCAAAAACTAAAACCCTCAGTAAGATTGTGGACTCTTATCTAAAATGGCAGTTTCCTTCAAACAAAATACAGCACTTTGCAAATAAATGAGGTATTAACTGGGGAATTAAATATAAAAATTCTTCTTTTCACTGCTGCAATCTTGTATACCTGATTACTCTTCATTCCCCACTCACTACTCCCCACTCCCAGTCAAAATTACTATCTTTGAGTGAAAATAAGACGGTAATTACATAGAAGCTTGTGCATCGAAAGTTAGTAAACAATAGTATATTAGCCGATTACAATCAAATCTTGAAGAAAGTAAAATCTAGGTAAATGTATATTACTTGCTAAGTATAAGAGATAAAATTATATAATTCAAAATTTACATTGCAAGTAAAAGCCTGAAATTAGCAAATTTATTTGAAAGTAAAGATATAAATTAATGATGACGAATTCCAACTATAAAATTATAGAAAAAATTTCTGAAGGATTAGAAACTATTGTTTATAGAGCGCTGGATATTCCCAATAAAAAAAACATCATTTTAAAAAGTCTTAAAAGCGAATATTTGAATCTTGAAAATGTTACAGAATTTAAACATGAATATGAAATTTCTAGACATATAGATTTACCAGGTATTATTAAAGTATACGCTTTAGAAGATTTTCAAAATTGTATTACTTTAGTTTTAGAAGATATTGAAGGTCAAAATCTCAAACAATATATAGATAATCATATTCAACTGAACATAATAGATAGCTTAAAAATCGCCATTCAAATAGCAGATATTATTGCTAGTTTGCACGAACAGCATATTATTCATAAAGACATTAAGCCACAAAATATAATTATTAATCCGAAATCACTACAAGTTAAAATAACTGATTTTAGCATTGCATCGCGTTTATCAAAAGAAAATGCTATTATTAGTAACCCTAATTTGCTCAAAGGAACACTTGCTTATATGTCTCCAGAGCAAACAGGGCGGATGAATAGGTCAATTGATTACCGCACAGATTTTTACTCTTTAGGCGTAACTTTGTATGAACTTTTAACTTCCAAGTTGCCATTTAATTCCACTGATATCTTAGAAATAATTCACTGTCATATTGCAAAACAACCCATACCTCCTCATCAAGTAAATCCACAAATTCCACAGGGTTTATCTAATATTGTCATGAAATTATTATCTAAAACTGCTGAAGAAAGATATCAAAGTAGCTTAGGACTAAAAGCAGATTTAGAAATTTGTCTCAAAGAATTAACAAGTAATGGCAAGTTTGAAAATTTTATTCCTGGACAATTAGATAAATTTAGCCAATTTACGATTCCTCAAAAACTCTATGGACGCCAACAAGAAGTAGTCAGTCTCATATCAGCTTTTGACCGCATCAGCACTGGAAAATCTGAGATGATGTTAGTCTCTGGTTATGCAGGGATTGGTAAATCTTGTTTAGTTAATGAAATTCATAAACCTATTATCCGGCAACGGGGATATTTTATATCCGGCAAATTCGATCAATTAAAGCGGAATATTCCCTATGCTGCTTTAATTCAAGCATTTCAAGAATTAACCCAACAACTACTAACAGAAAGCCCAGAAAAAATACTTAAATGGAAACAAAAGCTTTTAGAAGCATTTGGCGACATTGGTCAAGTTATTATTGATGTTATACCGGGAATTGAAAAAATTGTTGGTCAACAGCTACCTGTTCGGCAACTAGGAGCAACCGAATCACAGAATCGTTTCAACCGTGTATTCCAAAATTTTATTCAGGTATTTACTCAAAAAGACCACCCGCTAGTTTTATTTTTAGACGATTTACAATGGGCAGATTTAGCCTCTTTAAAATTGATTAAGACACTGATGGTTGAACCTGATAGCCAATATTTATTAATGATTGGAGCTTATCGGGATAACGAAGTTATATCGACTCATTATTTATTTCAAACTATAAATGAAATTCAAAAATCAGGAAAATTTGTCAATAATATTATTCTCCAACCTTTAAAGATTGAAAATGTCTGTGAATTAATCGCTGATAGCTTTCATAGCTCTACAGAAAAAACAAAAGCATTAGCCGATCTCATTTTTAATAAAACCCAAGGAAATCCTTTTTTATTAAATCAGTTACTCCAAACTATGTATCAGGAAAAACTATTAAATTTTGACTTTGACAATGGAGTATGGCAGTGGGAGATAAATCAAATTCAAGCAATTGGTATTACAGATTATGATGCTATAGACTTAATTGCTAGAAATATTAAAAAATTACCTCAACAGACACAACAAATTTTAAAATTAGCTGCTTGTATAGGAAATCGTTTTAGCATAGATATCCTGGCAATTGTCAATGAAAAATCTCAGTCAGAAACTGCATCTGATTTGTGGGAAGCACTGCAAGCAAGTTTAATCTTACCACTAAGTGAAAACTACAGAATTCCATTATTTTGCGCTTCTCAAGAATTCAAAATTACGTATAAGTTTTTACACGATCGCGTCCAGCAAGCAGCTTATTCTCTGATTCCAGAGTCGCAAAAAAAACAAACTCACCTGAAAATTGGTCAATTATTACTAGAATATTATCAAACAGAAGAAATTGAAGAAAATATTTTTGATATTGTCAATCATCTAAATTTTGGTACTGAATTTATTTACGAGCAGCTTCAAAGAGATAGACTAGCTAAATTAAATTTGATAGCTAGTCAAAAAGCAAAAGCAGCATCAGCATACGAAGCCGCTTTGAATTATTCAACAACTGGATTAGAATTGCTGGAATTATCAAGTTGGGAAACTAACTATGATTTAATGCTAGGACTGCATCTAGAAAGTGTAGAAATAGAATACTTAAATACTAACTTTAAACGCGCAGCTATCCTCACTCAAACTATTTTAGAAAGAGCTACCAATGTTCTCGATATAGTAAAGACTTATCAATTACAGATTCAGTTTTATATGGCTGAAAATCAAATGCTTCAAGCCATTGATACTGGATTAGAAGCCATCGCAATGCTAGGGATACCTTTATCAGAGACACCAACTAAGGAAACTACTGTAGCTAATTTACCTCAACTTCAGGATTTAGAAGATTTTCCAGTTGTTAAAGATCCTTACATACTTGCGGCTTTAAAAATCCTTGTGACTATTGCTGGTGCTGCTTTTATTGCTAATCCAACAAAGACAAATTTTCCCCAGCTCATATTGACTGTTGTGAATCTCTGCATCAAGCACGGTCATTCACCTTTAGCTGCCCACGGATATGCTTACTATGGTATGCTTTTGTGTGGCTATCTAGAAAATATTGATGCAGGATACCACTCTGGTCAAATAGCTTGGCAGATATTAGATCAATTCCAAGTTATTGAACTGAAAAGCAAAGTATATGCACCATTTTATGGTTTTACCATTCATTGGAAAGAGCATATTAGAGAAACAATTGCTCCTCTACAAGAAGGTATTCAAAGCGCCTTAGAAATTGGAGATCTAGAATATGTTGGCTATTGCTCTGTTCACTATTGTGGTCATATATTTTTCAGTGGCGAACAACTGGAATTAGTAGCTCAACAACAAGCTTCATATATCGATTTACTAAAAAAATTTAAACTAGATTTTCCAATAAATTATATTAAAGTTTGGCATCAACTATCATTAAATTTACAAGGTTTGTCACCCAATAAATATTTTTTAGTTGGTGATAGCTTTGATGAAACATCAATGGTGGCATATTTACACAATACTAATAATACTACTTCTTTGTTTGTTGTCTATGTTGCCAAAATAATTTTATTCTACTTATTCAAAGATTACACTCAAGCAGTTGATAATGCTAAATTAGCTTCAGAATATTTAAGTGGTGTTATGGGAATGATGTCAGTTGGCATCCATAACTTATATTATTCTTTAGCTTTGATTGGTTTATATCCCAATGTTGAACCGGAAATTCAACAACAATATCTAGCTATTATCAATGCCAATCAAGAAAAAATGGAGTTATGGGCTAGTCATGCTCCGGCTAATTATCAACATAAATACAATTTAATAGAGGCAGAAAAAGCACGAATTTTAGGACATATCTTCGTAGCCATGGAGTATTATGAGCTAGCTATTCAAGGAGCAAAAGAACAAAGATATGTGCAAGAAGAAGCACTAGCCAATGAATTAGCAGCCGAATTTTACTTTTCTCGTGGTAGAGACAAGCAGGCTATTTTTTATCTAAAAGAATCTTATCATGCATATATACGTTGGGGAGCTACTACAAAAGTTAGTGAATTAGAATCAAAATATCCAGACTATTGCCCGTTAAGATTAAATCAAGAATCATCGAGTTTTAAGGCTGGTTTACCTACTACTTCCAGCAAAATAAATAATTTAGCAGCTTTTGATTTAAATACAGTATTTAAAGCTTCTCAAGCGATTTCTAGTGAAATCAAACTAGATAATTTGCTTGCAAAGTTAATGACCATTGTTATGGAAAATGCTGGTGCCCAAAGCAGTTGCTTCCTTTTAGAAAAAAATGGTCAAATGGTAATAGAAGCTGTGGTCAGTGTTAATAACAATAGACTCTTATTAGAAACTTCAATTCCTTTAGATAATACTCAATATTTGCCAGTATCAGTCATTAACTATGTTGCCAGAACTAAGGAAAGTTTAGTTCTTGGTAATGCGAGTAACGAAGGAATATTTGTTAGCGATTCTTATATTATCAACAATCAATGTAAGTCTATTTTATGTATGCCAATAATTTATCAAAGTAAACTTATTGGAATTTTATATTTACAAAATAATTTGACAGCAAATGCATTTACTACTGAACGCTTAGAAGTTTTAAAAATTTTGGCTTCTCAAGCAGCTATTTCTATTCAAAATGCAAAGCTTTATACTAATTTATCTAAAGTTAACGATAATTTACAACAAGCTAACCAAGAGTTAGAAAATTATAGCAAAAATCTGGAGCTAAAAGTCGAAGCCAGAACGCAGGAATTACATGAAAAAAATCTGCGTTTAGAAGAACAAGCACAACAGCTAGAATTTGCACTACAGCAACTACAAGCTACACAATTACAGATGATTCAAAAGGAAAAAATGTCTAGTTTAGGCCAATTAGTTGCTGGTATAGCTCATGAAATTAATAACCCAATTAACTTCATTTATGGCAATATTACTCATGCCAGTGAATACACTCAAGATATATTAAGTTTAATCAAAATTTACGAGCAAGTATCACCTGATTTAACTCCTCAAATGCTAGCAGAACAACAAGATATCGATTTGGAATTTTTGCTCGAAGATTTACCCAAATTATTATCTTCCATGAAAGTCGGGGCCGATCGCATCCGGCAGATAGTTCTCAGCTTACGTAACTTTTCACGTTTAGATGAAGCAGAAATCAAGGCAGTTAATATTCATGACGGTATTGATAATACCTTGCTCATCTTACAGCATCGACTCAAAAATGACTCCGGAAATTCTAAGATTAAGATTATTAAAAATTATGGCTGTTTACCATTAGTAGACTGTTATCCCAGTCAACTCAATCAAGCATTTATGAATTTGCTAGTTAATGCTATTGATGCTTTAGAAGAGTATAACTCTGTCCGTTCATTAGCAGAAACTCAAATAAATCCGGCTTACATCAAAATCACTACTGAATTATTAGAGGAAAACTCGCTATTAATTCGGATTGCTGATAATGGACTTGGGATGACTCCAGAGATTATTTCACAAATTTTTAATCCTTTCTTTACTACTAAACCTATCG
Organism: Nostoc linckia z4; assembly: GCF_002608075.1. Taxonomy (GTDB): domain Bacteria; phylum Cyanobacteriota; class Cyanobacteriia; order Cyanobacteriales; family Nostocaceae; genus Nostoc; species Nostoc linckia. The sequence goes on along the minus strand of NZ_LAHA01000020.1, from coordinate 24,864 downwards.
GTCAAGGTACTGGGTTAGGACTATCTATTAGTTACAAAATCATTGTAGACAAACATGCAGGTAAATTAACTTGTTCCTCAATCCCAGAACAAGGAACTGAGTTTTTAATTGAACTTCCTGTACATCAGAAGAATTCTAATTTTGTCAAGTAATTTTTTACACGATGGAATCTTGATTTATGATTAACAACACTCACGATACAGATATTTCTACTATTTCCATTTCCGAAGTATTTATGGCTTTGGTAGCAGGAAATATACTAGATGAGACGTTTGAATCATCAAGAATTGGAAAACTTTCCCGGTTAACAACTACACAAAGAGACTTATATCTGGATAATATACTTCATCCGGATAGTACTATTTTTAGTTTAGGGTTATCGATAAAGTTACCTGCAAATTTAGATCGATTTATTTGGGAACAGGCAGTCAAAATTGTCTGTCAAGCAGATGACACAATTAAAACTAAATTTATTTTTTACCGAAATGAGGCTTTTCAATTTGTAGATAAAAATGCTGACATTCATTTTGAATTTATCGATATAGAACATAATAATTATCATAATTTAGAGAAAATTATCCAAGATAAAATTAAAGTCAAGGTAGAATTAAACAAAGATTATTTATTTAAAAATATTTTAGTTAAAGAACAACACGGCAATTACACTGCTATTTTAGGTGCACCTCATATTCTTTTTGATGGATATTCTGGTAAAGTTTTCTTTGAAAGAGTTGGAAAAGTCTATTTAGATTTAAAAGCGGGTAACATACCTGTAAAATTTGAAGTTAGCTCTTTTTATGATGGTGTTGAGGAGCATCTGCTGAGATTTGATACTCAAGAAATTCAGGATTATTGGCAGGAATCTTTAAGTAAAATTACTCCCGTTACGTCTTATATAAAACCGAAAGAAAAAAATAAACCTCAATCTCAAAAAATACAAATCACTGGTAATCAGCTAGCAGAAATTAGAAAATACTGCCAATTAAATAAATGTAGTCTGCCAGCTTTTTTTAAATCTGTGTATGGTATTTATTTGAGTAAGTATTTACAAGCACCAGGAGATTTTGTATTTTACGACATTATCGGTAAAAGAGAGCAGCAAAATCTGGATGTTTTAGGTTGTCTTTATCAAGTAGTTCCTATTATTATACCTGAAAATAAGCTGGATAAAAACTCCAAAATTTTGGATTATGTTGCTTATATCAGTGATTATCGCAAAAATTTGCAACATTATCAAAACATTTCTGTTTTCCTGCAAACCAAAATTATCAAAGACGAACAATTAAAATTTTTCTACAATTTTTATAACTTCAGTATTATTAATCTACCTCTGACTGAAGAACATCTTAGATTAACTATTCATAATTCCTTTGCTGATAATGAAATTCATCTGATAATTAATGATTTTTTAGAAACTTTAGAAATGGAAATATTTTATAATGAAGCTTCTTTTGTTTATATAAAAGTATTAGAGAGATTACTATTTTTAGCAAATCAGATTATTCAAAATTCAGAGTATTTTCATCAACTCAAGCTCTTGTCACCAAGTGAGAAAAAAGAGTTATTAGACAATTGGAATCAGACCAATACTAACTATGCATTAGATAAATGCGTTCATCAACTATTTGAAGCGCAGGTGGAGCGATCGCCACATACCTTAGCTGTCATCCAAGAAGCAGAAAATCACTCGGAACAATCTTCACTCACTTACCAGAACCTCAATCAGCGAGCGAATCAGTTAGCACATTATTTGCATTCCTTGGGTGTGAAACCAGATATGCCTGTGGGAATCTGTGTAGAGAGAACATTGGAAATGGCGATCGCAGTTTTGGCGGTTCTCAAAGCTGGTGCTGCTTATTTACCACTAGATCCGGCATATCCCCAAGAGCGTTTAGCTTTCATGATTGAGGATACGCAGATATCCATATTACTCACACAGCAGCAATTATTATCAGAGCTTCCCAAACATCAAGCACAAGTTATTTGTTTAGATACCGACTGGGACAAGATAAATCAATACAGCCAGGAAAATCCCTCCACAGAAGTCACAGCAGAGAATTTAGCATATATCATCTACACCTCTGGCTCAACAGGCAGACCGAAGGGTATTTGTTTAGCTCATCGTCCTTTAGTGAATTTATTGCAATGGCATTTAAACTCACTATTAACAGGCGTCCGTACCCTACAATTTGCCTCCTTGAGCTTTGATGCTAGCTTTCATGAAATGTTTGCGGCTTGGTGTTCCGGGGGAACTTTGTTTCTGATATCAGAAAACTTGCGCCGGGACACCACAGCTTTAGCTCACTTTATTCACAACCAAGAAATTGAAAAAGCGATTTTGCCTGTGGTCATACTACAGCAAATGGCAGAACTAGCTGCGTCTGGCTGGGAATTATTTACTAGCCTCAAAGAAGTTACCACCACAGGCGAGCAATTGCAAATTACTCCAGCCATTGTCAAATTATTCAAATCCTTGCCACACTGCTCATTTCACAACCACTACGGGCCATCAGAAACCCATGTGGTCACAGCTTTAACATTAGATAAGAATCCTGATTCCTGGCCTACTTATCCCTCCATAGGTCGTCCCATAGCTAACACTCAAATCTACATACTCGATAGTCAATTAAAGCCAGTTCCTATCGGTGTTCCAGGAGAGTTATACATTGGTGGCGATAGTTTAGCTAGGGGTTATCTCCATCGACCAGATTTAACTAACGAACGCTTTATTCCCAATCCTGACGCTACATCCCATCGCTTGTATAAAACAGGCGATTTGGCTTGTTACTTACCAAATGGGAATATAGAATACCTCGGTCGGATAGACCAACAAGTGAAGATTCGCGGCTTCCGTATAGAGTTAGGAGAAATCGAGACAATATTATTGCAACATCCTGATGTGCGCGAAGCCGCAGTCATAGCGCGTGAGGATGTGCCTGGAAACAAACGTTTAGTTGCTTATATTGTTTCCAACTTAATTCCCGAACGAGTACCTTACCAAAGTCTTTGCCGAGTAGAGACTGATGACAATCGGATAGTAGAACTGCAAACAGAAGATATTTCCAATGGTGGCGTGTGCTTAGTAGATGTGCCATTTAGTTGGGCAAGAGGTAAACAAGTCCGTATTTGTCTTAAGTTGCCAATAATATCAGAAGAACTTTGGTTAAATGGCTGCGTTGCTTGGAGTCGGGGTAAGCGGGCTGGTGTTGAGTTGACTCTCACACCCAGTGAAAAAGTCTTCTTTAACCAAAGCATAGACCATATCTTAGAAACCCAACATCTATGGAAAACCTTGCAGCGGACAATTAGTGGTAATCTTCGGAGATTTCTCCAACAGAAGTTACCAGATTATATGCTGCCTTCAAGTTTTGTGATGTTAAATGCATTGCCACTCACACCCAACGGCAAAGTAGATCGTCGCTCCCTACCAGTACCACACAGCAACCGATGGAATTCAGAGCAAGATTTTGTTTTACCTCGTACCGCCGTTGAGGAAGTACTCACAAAAATTTGGCAGGAAGTTTTAAACTTGCAGCACATTAGCGTCCACGATAACTTTTTCGAGATGGGGGGACACTCACTGTTAGCCACACAGGTAACTTCTCGCATTCGAGATACCTATCAATTGGATATACCATTACGGCGTTTATTCGATGCACCTTCCGTTGAGGGCTTGGCTGAAAGTATCGAAGTGCAACTCAAGCAACATCAAGAATGGCGCACTTGGGCACTAGCACCTGTAACCCGCAACCAAAACTTACCTCTTTCCTTTGCCCAGCAGAGATTGTGGTTTCTCGAACAGCTGTTACCTGACAGTCCCCTTTACAATTTTCCCCAAAGTTTTCGCTTGTTTGGTCGGGTAAATGTGAAAGCTTTAGAGCAAAGCATCAACGAAATTGTGCGGCGGCACGAAGTTTTACGCACCACTTTTGCTTCATTAAATGGGCAGTCTGTACAAATTATTGCTCCTGCTGTGAGTGTACCTATACATCTGGTTGATTTGCGTTGTTTATCTGAATTAGAAAAAGATATAGAAATTGGGCGATTGAAGATTGAAGAGTTCCAGCAACCATTTAATATCAACCGGGGGCCGTTATTGCGAGCAACCTTAATCCAGATAGATGCAGAAGAATCTCTACTGCTTTTGAGCATTCACCACATTATTTTTGATGGTTGGTCTGTGGGCGTATTGTTTCGAGAATTGACATTGCTGTATCAAAGTTTTGCCAATGGTTTACCTTCTCCTTTAGGTGAATTAAACATTCAGTATGCCGACTTTGCTGTTTGGCAACAACAATGGTTGCAAGGAAAAGTCATATCAGAGCAACTAAGTTATTGGAAGCAACAATTAGCAGATTTACCCATTTTACAGTTACCCAGTTATCGTCCCCGTCCAGCCATTCAAACTTATCGCGGGGCGCGTCAACCTTTAGCATTCTCTAAATCTCTCAGCGAGGCAGTAATTCGGTTTAGCCAGCAAGAGGGATGTACCTTATTTATGACTCTGTTGGCAGCATTTCAAACATTGTTATACCGCTATACGAGTAGCGAAGACATTCCAGTAGGTTCTTTAATTGCCAACCGTCATCATCAGGAAATTGAAAGTTTAATCGGATTCTTTGTTAACACTTTAATACTACGCAGTGATTTTTCTGGTTCTCCCACCTTCCGCCAGCTGCTCAAACAAGTCCGAGAAGTCACTTTAGAAGCTTACGCTCACCAAGATATACCCTTTGAAAAACTGGTAGAAGAACTAGAACCAGAGCGGGATTTAAGCCGCCATCCTTTATTCCAAATTTGCTTTGCGCTGCAAAATGTACCTATGCAAGCTTTGGAACTTTCTGGTTTAACAATCAATCATCGCTTGGAACACAATGGTACAGCGAAGTTTGATTTATTCCTAGAATTATTTGAAACCCCAGAAGGAATTAGTGGCTGGTTTGAATACAGTACTGACTTATTTGATGTTGCCACTATCTCTCGGTTAGGGGAAAATTTCCAAACTTTAGTTGCGGGAATTGTCGCTAATCCAGACCAGAAGATTGCAGACTTACCGCTTTTAACATCTGCTGAATGCCAACAATTATTGGTGGAATGGAATCAAACTCAAAGTGATTTCCCCCAACAAATTTGCATTCATCAACTATTTGAAGCCCAAGTACAGCGTGTACCGGATTCTGTAGCGGCGACATTTGCAAATCAACAAATAACCTATCGCGAGTTGAATGCTAGAGCCAATCAGTTAGCCCGTCATTTACAAGCTTTAGGTGTAGGGCCGGATGTATTGGTGGGGATTTGTTTAGAACGTTCTTTGGAGAAGATTGTAGCTCTGCTGGGGATTCTCAAAGCTGGTGGGGCTTATATACCTCTAGATCCAGCTTATCCCCAACAGCGTTTATCTTTAATGCTGTCAGACTCCCAGCTATCAGTACTTTTAACCCAGCAACATTTGTTGGCACAACTTCCCGAACATCAAGGGCAGATTGTTTGTTTGGATCGAGACTGGCAGGATATTACAACACAAAGCCAAGATAATCTCGATGGTAATGCTAATTCTGAGAACTTAGCTTATGTAATCTACACCTCCGGTTCCACTGGCAAACCGAAGGGTGTACAAATTATGCACCGTTCTGTGGTTAATTTCCTCCACTTCATGGGTCAGCATTTGGAACTGACAGAGCAAGACATACTGCTTTCGGTTACTACTTTATCCTTTGATATTGCCGTACTCGAAATTTTCCTACCCATGACTCTCGGTGCTTGTGTGATGATGGCCAGTCGGGAAGAGGCTATGGATGGCACAGCGTTAATGGCAAAATTAACCAATGGCGTTACCGTCATGCAAGCAACCCCAGCCACTTGGCAACTGCTTCTAGAAGCAGGTTGGCAAGGCAGAAAAAATTTAAAAATCCTGTGTGGCGGGGAAGCTTTGCCGAAAAAATTAGCTCAACAGTTGCAACAGCGATGTGCTACCTTATGGAACCTTTATGGCCCCACTGAAACTACCATTTGGTCAGCAACATATAAAGTTGTATCTGAAGACGGACAAGTTCTAATTGGTCGCCCCATGGCCAATACTCAGTTTTATATACTTGACTCTCAGTTACAACCCGTGCCTGTAGGTGTACCAGGAGAACTCTACATTGGTGGTGCTGGTTTGGCGCGTGGTTATTTCAATCGTCCTGACCTTACAGATGCTCGATTTATTCCTAATTTATTTCATAAATCACAAGCAAGCGATCGCCTTTACAAAACGGGGGATTTAGTTCGTTATCTCCCCGATGGCAATATCGAGTATCTCAGTCGTATCGACCACCAAGTAAAAATTCGTGGTTTCCGAATTGAATTAGGAGAGATTGAAGGGGTTTTGGCGCAACATCCTTCAGTGAAAACAGCTGTGGTCATAGATCGGGAAGATGTACCTGGACAAAAGCGTTTAGTGGCTTATGTGGTGCAAAATCAACAAGATGAGAATGCTCCATTATTAGCAAATTGGCAAACCGAACACCTTTCCCAGTGGCAAACAATTTACGATCAAACCTACAAACAAACTACTAAGGAAGAAAACCAAGTATTCAATACTATTGGTTGGAACAGTAGTTATACGGGTTTGCCTATTCCCGCCGCACAAATGCGTGAGTGGGTAGATTGTACTGTTGAACGCATTCTTTCTTTACAACCAAGCCAAGTACTAGAAATTGGTTGCGGTACGGGTTTGTTGCTATGCAGAATTATTTCCCATTGCAGTAAATATTGGGGTACTGATTTTGCACCGGAAGCACTGCGACAAATCCAACGGCTGCAAATGTCCCATCCAGATTGGCCGCAACTGACTTTGTTACCCAGACCGGCTGACAATTTTGCAGGTATTGAAGCTAATACCTTCGATACGGTAATTATCAATTCGGTAATTCAGTATTTTCCTAGCATTGACTATTTGCTGCAAGTTTTGACGGGAGCTGTTAATGCTGTGGAGCCTGGTGGTTTGATATTTATTGGAGATGTACGCAGTCTACCTTTACTAGAGGCTTACCACACTTCTGTAGCACTGTATCAAGCATCATCCACACTTTCCACAATCCAATTACAAGAGCAGATTCGCCAACGCCTTAACCAAGAGGAAGAATTGGTAATTCACCCAGACTTTTTTCGGGCATTGCAACAACATTTGCCTAAGATTGGTCGCGTGGAAATTGAACTCAAACGGGGTCAGCATCACAATGAAATGACAAAATTCCGCTACGATGCAATTTTACATATAGGAACTAATAGCGATGACACTGTTGGAATTACTTGGTTGGATTGGCAACAGCAACAGCTAACTTTGTCATCTGTTCGCCATCTGTTATTAGCAACTCAGCCAGAGATTCTAGGAATTAAAAATGTACCCAATGCCAGAGTAATTCAGGAAGTGAAAACTATAGAATTGCTCAATAGCGCAGATATGCCGAAGACTGTAGAAGAATTGCGATCGCATTTAGAACAACTTCCCCAAATTGGTATCGATCCGGAAGAATTGTGGAATTTGAGCGAAGATTTACCTTATTTGCTGCATATTACTTGGTCGGAATCGAGTTTAGTTGATTGTTACGACGTAGTTTTTAGACATCGCCACAGAGAAAAAGTTGAAGGGGTAGCCACTGCTGATGAAGATGCAGTTTCTATTCAACCTTGGAATTACTATGCCAATCAACCTCTACAGAGCAAATTTAGCCGCAAAATAGCAGTGGAACTCCGCCGTTTTCTGGAACAAAAGCTACCGGAATACATGGTGCCTACAGCCTTTGTATGCTTAGAGAAATTGCCACTAACACCTAATGGTAAGTTAGATCGGCGATCGCTACCTGCCCCAGATCGATCCAGAACCACCCTAGAAGCTACATTAATTAAACCTCGTACTCCTACCGAAGAGAAAATGGTTGCTATTTGGACTAAGGTATTGGGTAGCGATGCTGTGGGAATTCAAGATAATTTCTTTGAACTCGGTGGTAATTCCCTATTAGCAACTCAGTTAATCATGTCTGTACGAGAAACTTTTCAAGTAGAACTGCCAGTCAGATGTATTTTTGAGCAGCAAACCATCGAAGGACTCAGCCAAATTCTTGAAAAACTCCATCAACAAGACACTACTGTTCTCAATACTGTTGTTAATCTCCAAGCTGAAGCTGTACTCGATGCAAACATCTATTCTCCGACAGTATTTACTCAGGATATCACTCAGCCAAGCCATATTTTCCTCACAGGAGCAACAGGCTTTTTAGGTGCTTTCTTAGTACATGAATTACTACAGCAAACTCAGGCAAAAATATATTGTCTGGTGCGTGCTAAAAACGAAACTGAAGGTTTTAAAAGACTAAAGGAAACCCTAGAAAAATATTTAATTTGGGATGCAAGGCAAAGCTCTAGAATCATTCCCATACCAGGAGATTTAGCTTTATCTGGTTTTGGTATCTCTCTAGAGCAATTTGAAAAGTTAGCAGCACAAATCGACGTTATTTATCATAGTGGCGCTCAAGTCAACTTTGCTAAACCATATTCTGTAGTTAAGGCAGCAAATGTTCTTGGTACGCAAGAAGTTCTGAGATTAGCGTGTCAACAAAAAATCAAGCCAGTACACTACATCTCAACAATGGCTGTTTTTGGGGCAATGGCTTGTTTAAATGGAATAGATATCGTTTATGAGGATGATGATATTGATAAAAGTGAACCTTATCTTTCTCAAGAAATTGGCTATACACAAAGTAAATGGGTGGCTGAAAAACTTGTTTGGATTGCTAAATCTAGAGGAATCCCTGTAACAGTCATCAGGTCGGGATTTTTAATGGGTCATTCCCAAACTGGTGTAACTAATACAGATGATTTCATATCGAGATTAATTAAAGGTTGTATCCAAGTAGGTAGTTTTCCAGAATTAATTAATCAAAAACAAGATTTAATTACTGTAGATTATGCTAGTAAAGCCATTGTCACAATATCTCAAAAGCCAGAATCTTTAGGAAAGGCTTTTCATATAGTACCTTTACCATCAGAAAACATCGATTTAATTCAATTATTTGAGTTGATATCGGCTTGTGGATACCAGCTTCAGAAAGTACCCTATTCTCAATGGACAGAGAAGTTAATTAATCAAGCTCAGTATTCCCAATCAAATCCTTTATTCCCTCTTTTGCCTATGTTCACCGAAAAAGTGAATCAACAAGTAGCTGCTTGGGAGCTATATCAAAATACTGCTGATTTAGACTGTCGCAATACACTAAATGCAATTGCTGATACGTCTACCAGATGTCCATCAATGAATACAGAATTAATTAGGAAATATTTAAATTATTTCCAAAGTAGTGGATTTTTAAATATGTGAGATATGGCAATCCTATTTTAGTTGTGAACAAAATCGGTGTTGACTGTTCACTGTTGATTGTCAACGGTAGTCAAATAACAGTCTTAACATGTTATTTTTTGCGATTGCTAAACAGGGAATAGGAAATAGTGAAGAAGGAAGAGGAAACCCACCTTTTAAAGCGTGGGTTTGTAATAACTGGGCGTTGCATGTGAAAAAAGATTTTTTTAAGGTGCGGCTTTGAAGTGATAACTACAGTTGCTTATTATTAGTGCCTGTTTCTTAACTAGAGGATTTTTGTAAAAATCAACAGTTAAGTACTACTCATTAATAAATAAATCAATCAGAGGTAATGCAGGTATTTTTGAGTAGTTAAACGCTTCAATTATACATGAATAATTTAAGTATTTTCGACAATTTTACTCAAAATCAAAAGAGTTAAATTTGAGTTGTTAATAGATTTATGGTTTTAATATGTATCTAACAGAAGAGCAATTATCAATATACAAAGCCCAAGGATTTCTTGTATTGCCAGAATATTTCTCTCGTGCTGAAATCGAGGTAATGAAAGCAGAATTATCTGGTTTATCTGTAAAAGATTCACCTAAAAGAATTTTAGAAAAAGATGGTAAAACTGTGCGGTCATTGCACGGTGTCCACACAAGTAATAATGTTTTCAATTGTTTAACACGACATCCATTTATTGTTGAACCTGCGATGCAAATAGTTGGTAGTGAAGTATATATCTATCAATTCAAAATTAATATCAAAGCAGCATTTAGTGGCGATATTTGGAAGTGGCATCAAGACTATATTTATTGGCGTAAAGAAGATGGAATGCCAAGACCACAAGTAGTCAATGCCATGTGTTTATTAGATGATATGAATGAATTTAATGGCCCCCTATTTGTAATTCCTGGCTCTCATCGAGAAGAGATGATTGATGTTACAGTTCATAATTCTAGAGAAACATCTAAAAATGTTCATAATTCTAGTGACAGTCCTGGATGGATGTCGAGTTTTAGTGCTAATTTAAAGTATTCTCTAAACCAAGAATTAATTACCAATTTAGTCTCAAAATACGGAATAGCTTTTATCAAAGCTGCGGCGGGTTCTGTAGTATTTTTTGATAGTAATATTGTCCATGCTTCCACGAACAATATTTCGCCATTTGGGCGTTCCACAGTAATTATTACTTATAATAGTATTGAAAATATTCCTTCTCCAGTAGTTAAACCCCGACCAGATTTTCTTGTTAGTCAAGATTATCGGCCTGTTATTCCTTTAGCATGTGATATATTATCCGAGCATTCTATTACCAAAATCTCTAAACTCCGATAAAGCATAAATTTTTAGTCGAATTTCAGCGCCTATTTATAATCCAATACGGTGCAGATAAGTCAGAATAAACGAACCGCAAAGGTACAAAGAACGCAAAGAAATAAGAGTTTGAGAGGGTTTTTGCGTAAGTTTTGAAAGGTGTTTATTATATCATGTTCGTCTAATTACTTATTCAAAAAATTCTCCTTGTCCCCGCGTCGCCGTGTCTCCGCGTCAGTCTACATGATAAGTATTCAACCGGACATGATATTACTAACTGAACGGTATTGATTTATTGTTATCTGGATTTAACTAACTGTAATCACCGTTCCTAAACTTTCATTCCCCAGCCTATCCACTGCACACACGGCGTAGGTTCCTGCTTGTTGGACGGTGGCAAAGGTTGTACCAGCAGACAAAATTCGTTGAATTGTCCAAGTATCATCGCTGGTTTGCCGATAAAGGGCCCACGAACGAACAGGCTGATTATCTCCAGGCTGCCAACTAAGTTTGCGGTTATTGACTTCTAGTCCAGTAGGTGCAGTGGGTGGTGTTGTATCTAGCCAAGACATACTAGGAGGTAGGGCAGGTTTGTTATAAAGCACACTTTGGAATCGATCGGCTATGCCTTGACTATTTTCTCTCAAAACACTGAGATTAAAGAAAATATTGCCTAATGATAAGTTTGCAGTTTGACTACGACTAATTTTCACTTGCTTTTCAATTTCATCACTTTCTCGACTTTTGTTGCTTGGTTCTGTGAGATTGTTGCCTGCATAAACGTGTCTTTGCTTTGTGTTGATGTCTGTCCACCACTTTAATAATGCAGAATAACTTTGTTGTGGTTGGTCTGTGCGCCAGTAAAGTTGAGGCGCAATATAATCAATCCAGCCTTGTTCTAGCCATTTCTTGGAGTCGGCATACAGCACATTGTAAGCATCTAAGCCAGTAATACCAGAGGGTTGTCCGGGGCGATAAATTCCAAAGGGGCTAATACCAAATTTCACGTGGGGTTTAGTTGCTTTAATTCCTTCGGAGAGGCGTAGTACCATTTTGTTAACATTATCCCGTCGCCAGTCACCAAGGCTGAGTGTACCACCAGCTGCTTTGTAAGCGGCGTAGGTTTTTTCATCGGGGAAAGATTGTCCCTCTACAGGATAGGGGTAGAAATAATCATCTAAGTGAACGCCATCAATATCATAGCGTTTCAATACATCGAGAATTACGTTGTAAGCCCTGTCTTGGACTATTTTCAGTCCTGGATCCATCCAGCGTTGAGTTTTCCACAGATAAACGGTTTCTGGATTGGTGACTGCTATGTGGGGATAGACGGTTTTAGCTGGGTTAGTGGAAGTACTGGCGCGGTAAGGGTTGAACCAAGCATGAAGTTCAATATTGCGCTTGTGACATTCTGCGATCGCAAATGCTAAAGGATCGTAAAATGGTTCGGGTGCTTTCCCCTGAGTTCCTGTAATCCAACCACTCCAAGGTTCTAATTGAGATTCATACAAAGCATCGCCCTCTGGCCTGACTTGGAAAATCAGGGCGTTGAAGTTCAGTGCTTGTAATTTAACGGTAATTTCTGTGAATTCAGCTTTCTGTTGCTCAACAGAAAGTCCTGTTTTGGAAGGCCAATCACCATTCCACACAGATGCCACCCACACTCCCCGAAATTCTCTGGTATGATTTAGCTTCACCTTACCGGGAGGTATCGGTGTTGGTGTTGGCGTCGGTGTTGGTGTGGGTGTTGGTGTTGGCGTCGGTGTGGGTGTGGGTGGCACCACGAGGTAACTAGAGGCAATCTTTTCTGTTACACCTAAATACACCAAAGCTTGATAAACAATCACAGCCACATCTGCACGGGTAGCTGCAACATTGGGACTAAGTAATTTCAGATTTGGGAAATTTACTACTAATCCCGCACTAGTGGCAATAGCTATCTGACTTTTGCCATATTCAGGAATTTGAGCAGCATCTTGATAAATTTGTCCAAGATTAGAAACAAGGTCAGGTTTTATTTTTGTGGCAATTTCTAAGCCTGATACTAAAGAAACTAAAACTTCTGTTTTGGTAATTCGGTTAGCAGAACGAAAGGTTTTATCTGGAAATCCGCTAATAAATGCTTTTTCGTAAGCTGTTTGAATGGCTGCTGCTGCCCAAAAACTACTAGGTACATCAACAAAGGGGACATACTGCCGTTTCTTAACAATTGTTGCAAATGCCTTAGCGATGATGGCGGCGAACTCAGCACGGGTAAGCGAATTATCGGGGCGATAAGTGCCGTTGGGCAATCCACTGACAATATTACGTTGGGCTAAGGCTGTGATAAACAAGCGTGCCCAATGGTTTTGAATATCTGAGAACGGAGTAGAGATAGATACCATTGTTGAGATTGCAGCTAGCTAGCCTGGATTTTGATTACCTTTGTTAATTTAGCAATACCAGAGCGATCGCTGCTGCAATATCATGTAAACTTTTTAGTGCCTTCATTGGGCTTTTGCAGTCTTGGGAAAAGGGAAAAGGTGAGCCAGCGCGGTCTTGGGGGTTTCCCCCATGAGCGACTGGCGAACCCCGAAGGGGTTAAAGGGGAAAGGGAAAATACCAAACCTTTCCCCCTTCCCCTTTTCCAGATTTCTCTTAGAAGTCTAATGTTCTGGGCGTCTCCGTGTCCCCCCGTCCCCGCGTCTTCTTATCTCCCCAGTCCTACAATTCATTCAAGGCAGAACGCAGATTCAATGACAGCATGAGGCGGGAAATGCCGGTGAATAGAACGCTGACACCAACTAGTGTTCCGAGTAACCAAGGCGCATTGAAGGGCCACTGAAACCAAATCATTGCACCTAAGACCAGTGTGATAATGCCGTTCACTAATACCCATGTCCAGTTTTGTTGCCCGCGTAATTGGAAGGCTAGAATTAACTCGAATGTGCCTTCAGTCAACAAAAAGGTACCAAGCAGCAGGGTTAGTGTGAGGATGCCTGTATAAGGATAAGCCAATAGCATGATGCCGGTGGCAATATACAGTCCGCTTAATAAAAGTTTCCAAACAAAACCTCCGCGATCGCGGGTTTGGGAGGCGTAAACTAATTTTGTAAATCCAGCAAAAGTTAAAATCGCTGCAAACCAAGTTTCCGCAAATATGGTGGTGAATGTAGGTACTGCAATCCCAATGATGCCTGCAACAATTAGCAGAATACCAATTATTAGCGAACCATTAAGTTGTTTTTTAATATCTTGAGATACATCGGTTGTCATACAAATTCTTTCCTTATGCTTAGATTAAATTCTGCAATTATGTTAGAGAACTTCTAAGTCATGGGGTAGAATCTTGAGGTAGACTCATGGGTATTAAATTTCAGCACTAACTACCTATCAAAAGTTGTCTGCAAGAGTGCTTAAACGTTCATAAACAACGATGAGACGATCTCCTTCTAGTTCCACAGAGGTACTAGGATAATTTTGAATAGCTCCCAGTAGTGTCACTTCACCATTTTGCTTAATCGATTCACTTAAAGCAGTTCGCAGTGCTTCTTGGTTTAGTTCTCCTGTGGGGGGATGAACTACTTCGCCAATTTGGTTAACTAAAACTGGCCCTGCCCAACTGGAGAGTAAGTTATTTAAAAAAGTGCGATCGGCTTTGATTCCAGCTTTGAGGGCTTTACGAGCTAATGCAGGTTCTTGTTGAGCCGCCTGCAAATAAGCGGTTAAGGTAGGGGTAGTTTTGCCCGTGTCTGCAAATTCATTTAATTCTTGAACAGATATTGGCCCTTGAAAATTGCCATATTTTAAAATAACTTGCTCGGCAGCATCAGCATTATTGCTTGAAAATAAAACAATAGCACCTACACCTAAAGCTAAAGTTTGAGAAATAAACTTAGTGAGTTTTTTTGTGTTCGATTGATTGAAAACTTGAAAAATCTGCATTATTTTATCGAAGTTTTTATTTATATGGACGCTGCATGGGTAAAAAATACCCAAGGTATTATTCTACAAAATTTTTGGTAGGCATAAATGATTAAGGGCGTACAGCTGTACACCCCTACAGCCAACAAAAATTTTCCGAAACGGTATTATTTTTGAATTTTTTGATTAGGCGAACCAGCATGAGGTAATATCGATTTTTCTTCGTCTAAGGTTGGTGCAGGTATACCTAAATGCTTCCTGGTGGCTTCTTCAGCTAGCTGTCGGTCTTGTTCTGTCTCGAATTGACTTTCGTCTAACAAATGAGGGTTTTTTACCGCTTCATCTCGGCTTGGGCGATAGCCGTTTTTCCACTTATACTTCCAATCCATTGTTTAATAAACAGATATACTGCAATTTGATTTCCTTGTTATTCATCCTACGCGGTTGATGTCAGATGACACTCTTGCTTTGGATTGAAGAGGCTCATTCAAAGGGTATAAATTTAATGAAATTTGAGTAAAAATACTTGATGCAACTGAATTTACTAGATTAGAACGCTACAAGCTCTCAATCAGATACGGGATATGATTAAGTCTTGTTAGTATTAGCTATTAGCGATCGCTGCTTTGTTTCATGCAAAATTCCGTCATTACGAGCAATAGGGAAGTAATCCCCCCTGACGCTGGGATTGCTTCCCTACACTCCGTTACGGTCGCAATGACAATATCGGCGTTGCGTAAGTCCTAAATCTTTCTTTTAAAAAACATCAACTTTATCTAATTTTTCCCAAGGTAATTCTAAATCCATCCTTCCTACATGACCATAGGCTGCAAGTTTTCGATAAAAGCAACCTTTATTTAATGAAGGCAAATGTCTTAAATTAAATTGTTTAATAATTCCTGCAAGTCTAAAATCAAAATATTTTTCTAAAAGAATTGTGATTTCTTCATCTCCTATTTTACCTGTACCAAAAGTTTCGACTTGCACGCTTACAGGTCTGGAAAGTCCTATAGAATAACTTAGTTGTACTTCGCATTCATCTGCTAATTTTGCCGCGACGATATTTTTAGCTGCATAACGGGCGATATATGCTCCTATTCTATCGATTCTAATTGGATCTTTACCGCTTAAAGCTGAACCACTATGTTTGGAATATTCGCCGTATGTATCTATGGCATTTTTTCTACCAGTTAACCCAGAATGAAGCCCAGGGCCTCCACGAATAAATGGCCCGTCTGGATTAATAAATATTCTTGTCTGTGCATCTGGTTTAATATCTTCATTTTGAAATACAGGGGAAATTACTGTTTCTCGAATATCATCCTGTAGTTGCTGTAATTCTGGTTTTGATGCTTTATTTTGACTGGCAATAACTGTAATACTATGAATTCTATATGGGCGGCGATTTTTATATTCAACTCCTATCTGAGTTTTGCCATCTGGAGTCAGGTATGGAAGTATTTTTTGGCGTCTGACTTGAGTAATTTGTTTAGCAAGTTTGTGGGCTAGCCATATTGGTAAGGGCATAAAACTCGATGTTTGGTTGCAGGCAAATCCAAAAACTGTTACTTGATTATTAACGGTGATTTTTTCGATTTCTGCATCAGATAAAGTATTTTCATCAAATAAATGGTGTGTATCAAAGGGTAATTCTCTGAGACTAGTTAAAATACTGCACGTTTTACCGTTAAATTCTTTATGCTCATAACCTACTTGTTCGATTACTTGTCTGGCTATATTAGTAAAATCTACGTTGGTGTTGGGTTCAAATCTGGCGGCGAGAAAAACGATGCCTGTAGATACTGCACATTCTGTAATTACTCTGGAATATGGGTCTTGTTGTAAAAAGCGATCGACGATCGCATCGCTAATTTGGTCGCAAAGTTTATCAGGATGTCCTTCGGTTACTGACTCTGATGTAAACATGAAGTCTTTTTTCATAAATATTTACCAATGCAATTTGGGATTGGGATTTTAAAGTATGGAAAAAACGTAGACGCAAAGCAAGGCTACCGCTAAAGACACGTAGACCGGAAATGGTTTCCTGCAAGGTAGGATGCCGAGTAAGAATAGTTTTAGAAAGTTATTGTGTTTAGGTTGACAGAGATGATTGAACGGTGTTTATTTGTGGTTGGATTGCTGGAAGGGCGAGTCGATCTGAGGTAGAATCTTTTGTGAATTCATTGACTAATAATGGCAGTAAAGCACTACATCCGATCGCAGCACTATCTACAATATTAAGTGGGGTAATTTTCAAAATATTCCTCAAGGGAGGAACAGCGATCGCTAAAAATTGGATGGCAAATGAGCCGATAATGCCTGCATTTAAGTAGGAATTATTTGGCAGTTTTTCTTTACTAAATATGCTATGTTTTTCTGAACGACAGCTAATTGTGTGCAGCAATTGTCCGCTAGTTAAACTCATAAAGGCAATGGTGCTTGCTTGGGGACTAATGCCATATTTGAAGATGGCATAACTGTAAGCTGCTAAGGTGCTGAGGGATAGCGTTCCTGATTCAAAGACAATTCTGGCAAAATCGGTGTTTTTAATAATTGGTTCGTCGGGGTTGCGGGGTGACTGACTCAATACTTCTGGTTCTGGTGCTTCTAAAGCTAAGGACAATCCAGGGAAAATGTCTGTGACCAAATTCAACCACAAAAGTTGGATGGCATTTAAGGGTTCGCCTATACCTAATGCCGTGGCGGTGGTCATGACCATGATTTCACTGAGATTTGTGGCTAACAGAAAATGCACTGATTTTCTAATGTTGTTGTAAATCGTGCGTCCTTGACTAACGGCAACAATCATGGTTTCTATTCTGTCGTCTTCCAGGACAATATCTGCAACTTCACGCGCGACATCAGTACCGCCTTTACCCATTGCTACACCAACTTGGGCGGCTTTCAATGCTGGTGCATCGTTAATACCATCGCCGGTCATGGCGACGACTTTTCCGGCTGCTTGCAATGCTTGGACGATTTGCAGTTTGTTACTGGGACTGATACGGGCAAAAACATCTACTTTGTCACTAAGTGCTGTTAATGCCTCCGGTGTCAAATTATTCAGGTTTGTAGAATCGAGAATTTCTAGTTGGGGGTCTCGATTTAATTGTAATTCTTTGGCGATGGCATAAGCTGTTGGGCTTTGATCTCCAGTAATCATCACTGTATCAATACCCGCTTGGTGAAAATCACCAATCAATTCTTTAGCACCTTTTCTAATGGGGTCAGCCATACCCACAAGACCCAACCAAATCAAGTCTGATTCGTAATTTTTTTTATTTTTCCTTTTACTGATATGCTTGTAAGCTAGACCAAGCACCCGCAGGGCTTTTCCTGCCATGCGATCGTTTTCGATTTCCATCGCTTGTTTGTCTTCTTCCCTTAAAGGTACTATTTGCCCATTTTTTACCCACTTTTGGCATATCTGCACAACTTCGCTGGGACTGCCTTTGACGGCAATCAACTTGTGGCGATCGGGAGTTTGATGAATTGTACTCATGATGTTGCGATTTTCTGACCGCAAGTTTGTTTCTAATAAAAGATATTTTTCTCGAAGTTCAATGACATCTACCCCAGCGCTAATTGCCATGTAAATTAAGGCGTTTTCTGTTGCCGAACCTGTAACTATATACTCGCCATCTTTGTCTAAACTGATTTGTGTTTCATTGCACAGAACTGATACATGAATCAGCTTTAATAATTCATCAGAGGTATAGGGATTAATTTTCTCTTCGCCAGTAATAAATTCTCCATCAGACACGGTAATGTGTTTATTGTCTGCATATATCTCCACCACAGACATTTGATTTTCTGTTAATGTCCCGGTTTTATCCATACAAATTGTCTGTACGGAACCCAATGCTTCCACAGCACTTAAAGTGCGAACGAGGACGTTATTTTTCCTCATATCTTGGATGCCTAAGGCTAAAGTTGTAGTGGCGATGGTGGGTAAACCTTCGGGAACCGCAGCCACGGCTAGGGATATGGATGATTTGAGCATTTGTATTAAACCATATCCCCGCAGCACTCCCATACCAAACACTAAACCACAGATTCCCATGCCAATTAATACTAGTTGGCTACCAACTTCATCTAGTTGTTTTGCAAGAGGAGTCTGGATTGCTGTAGCTTCGCCTACCATTTGTTGGATTTTGCCCATTTCGGTAAATTTCCCTGTGGAAACAACAGCAGCCAGTCCTTGACCGCTAATGGCAAAAGTTCCTTTGTAGATCGTATTTTGGCGATCGCCCAAGGGAATATCCTCACCACTCAAACAAGCAGTAATTTTGGTAACGGGAATACTTTCTCCTGTTAAGGCAGATTCATCAATACTCAAATTATCAACTTCTATCAGTCGGGCATCTGCCGCTACATAACTACCAGGTTTGAGAAATAAAATATCTCCTAAAGCAACATCTTCTGTGGGAATTTCTATTTGTTTACCTTCTCTAATTACCAAAGTTGATGTTTGTTCCTGATTTTTCAGGGAATGAATGATTCTTTCTGATTGGCTTTCTGTGATATAACCAATGGCTGCATTTAAACCAACAACACCCATAATTACCACAGCATCTATTACTCCACCTGTAAGAATGGAAACTCCAGCAGCAACACCAAGCAAAACTACAGGTAAAGATTGGAATTGCTCAATTATAATGTCCCAATCAGAACGAATTGCTCCTTGGTCTAGAACATTAGCGCCATATTTCTGAAGATTTTTAGCAGCAGATTCCCTTGATAATCCTGATGTTTTTGAAGTATTTAATAATTCTAGGACATTATTGACCGTCATTAAATGCCAGTTTTCTAACTTTTGTTCCTGAATATTGGCAATTATTTTTTTATTTGTGTTTGATTCTTTAATGGTTTTGGGATAATCTAATAATGTCTTTTTAATTAAAATACTAATTTGATTGTGGCTAATATCTTTGTTAAAATTTACTAAAATATTACTGCTTAATGGGTTGGCATAAACATAATTTATCCCTGGTTCTTGAGAGAGCGATCGCTCTAAATATTCCTTTAATTCTTGTGAACGATAGAGTTCTTTTATTTTGTATCTAGCTCTCCCTTTGATAGTGGTATGTATTGCTTTAATCACAGCAATGGTTACTCCTAATTAATGCCCCTAAAAAATTACCCTACTTTATATCAGTATTTTCATGAAATTTGATTGCTATATATATTCATAGCCCAGACCGACAAGATAAATCTTAAAATCTAAGCTTAGTTAAATTAATCGCTGCATTCATCAGTCTAAAGTTACACCCACAAATTAAATTGATTGTCAAACCGAGCAAATTTATATCTAAAGAAATAAGCTTAATAATTCGATTTATGCTCTACAATTACTCCAGAGGTAGAGCTAGATACTGGGTATATTGTGGTTAAATATCCTTCTAAATTAATATTTCTATAGATATAAACCAAAGATATTTTTAGTAATATAATTCACCCTGTAGACTCACGCGATCGCAATTAAAATTAGTTAATAATAAGAAATAATTTTTACATATCAGGCTGACGCAAAATTATCTTGGTTAGCGTCTTAAAACGATAAGTTTAGGACACCTATGAATAAGAGTTTCTGAGATTTTTTGCATCGGTCATATATATGTGAAGTCAGCCTAACTGTAGTCAAAAGTCACATTCTATAAATTCCCAAGCAAAAAGTAAGGACAATGACAACTTCTATAGACCACGAAAAACAGATTCAAAAATTGGATGAACTAATCAAAAATATTGATTATGGCATGTTTACCACAGTCGATGACGATGGTAGCTTGCATAGTTATCCGATGTCAAAAAGTGGCGGGATTAATTCTGATGCCACAATTTGGTTTTTTACCTACTCCGATTCTCATAAAGTGACCGAGGTTGAACATTATCCGCAAGTCAATGTGAGTTTCGTGTCATCAGAACAACAACGATTCGTTTCTATTTCAGGTAGCTCCCAAGTTGTAAAAGACCGCAACAAAATGCGAGAACTTTGGAAACCAGAGTTGCAAACTTGGTTTCCTAAAGGACTGGATGAACCGAATATTGCTTTGCTCAAGGTGAATATTAACCAAGTCAATTATTGGGATAGTGTTTCTAGTTTTAAACCTCAAAAACTGAACTTTTTGACACCATCAGCTTTTTAAGGGGACTCATTAATTTGTACCTCTACTGAGGAATTATTATTGAGTTATGTCTTATTGGTGTGACAAGGTTAAAATAGGGCATTACAAAATTCACAATAAATTTTTATTGCATTAATTTAGGCTTGTCACACCACTATATTTTCACGTTTATTGTTAACTGTAAACGGTGAGCAAATGTGTAAGTTAAATGCAAAACAGCTTATTAGTTCCGAATTAGGATTATTTGTTTATGCCTTATCAACAAATTCAAGATTTACCAGATTCAGTAAAAAATAATTTACCTCAGCACGCCCAAGAAATTTTTCGGGCTGCTTTTAATAGTGCTTTAGAAGAGTATGGTGAAGAAGAAAGTGCTTTTCGTGTTGCTTGGAGTGCTGTGAAACGCGATTATGAAAAAGGCGATGATGGACATTGGCACAAAAAGCCCGAATAACTCAAGCAGTATAAAGCTAATCTACATCTGGTTCAATGCCAAGCGATCGCAACTGCGCTATCAACCTTTCAGCCCGTTGTTTTTCTTGTTCAGCACGTTGACTTTCTTGTTCAGCACGTTGTTTTTCTTGTTCAGCACGTTGACTTTCTTGTTCAGCACGTTGACTTTCTTGTTCTGTAGCAGTCAATATCCAGCAGCCTGTCCAATCGTACCAGCGTAACCAAGGCTGTTCTACATCTTGATAGCGTCCTTGCCATACACCCAGTCCTAATTGCAATTCTGGTATCCAGAAGCGTGAATCTGAAAGTGCTACTTCAGCATAACGGGCCCCATTTAACTTAAATACTCTGAATTGATATTTATAGCGATCGAACACTACATAATAAGGAATACGAAGAATCTGTTCGTAAACTTCCCATTTTCCTGGTGGTTGCTCAATATCGCGCAACGTTTGTCCCAAGTCTTCTTTTTCAGTGCTTGGAGACAGCAACTCAACGACGATAAAAGGATCGACTCCTTCTTGCCAAACTACATAGCTTAACCGTAAATCTCGCTGTTCGTAGAGACGAGAAACACCCAAAACAGCAAACCAATCTGGTCGCTTATGCCACAGTGGATGGCGTGGGTCATAATAAAGATTCAAATCGCTAGCAACAAATATCTCGTCACTGGAGTAATTTTGCGGACGAAAGGTTTCGTCTAACAAACGAGGTTGCAACAAATGAAACTGATCCGGCAAACCAGGCTCCTGAGGATCTTCACTAGGAAGATCGTACATGGTTGGCAAGACATCTTTTGGCGATCGCGGTGGGTCAGTTTGATACATCCTAAAGCATTCTCGATGGTAAAACTCTCAAACTCGATTACGATCCAATCAAAATTTTATCAAATAAATGGGTCTAAAACCCCATCTTTCCAGGATGACTAAGAAATGGAGTTTCAACCAAGAGTCAAAGGGACTAAGGGAGCGTTCACCCACTTTCTTGTGAGGTTTGTACCTCCAGTCCCCTCTTTTCCCTGTCTTATCCCAATAATAATTATTTACTTAGGAGTCCTAAATGAGAAAGTGAAATCTTGCCGCCCAATCAATCAACAATGAAATATTACGTGTTAGGGTTATTGACTATTAACAGTTAACAATCAACAGTCAACACCTATATTGTTCACAACTCAAATACGATTGCTCTCTTCATAAACTAGTCATTACCTGGGCTAATTCATTAGATAAATCAATTCCACAATCTTGGCACTTTGCAAATAATACACCAGCTAAAAAGTAATAATCACCAGAATAAAAGGCTTTTTTGTGTTTGCGTAATTTTTCTATATGATTTTTCACCTTCGGTTCAGAACTATAATAACCGAATCGCAAAGGTAAAATCATAAAATTTTCCACGCAATAACCATTTTCTTTGGCTACTTGCAGCGTACTTTTGGGATTAGAAAAACTAGAGACTAAAAGCAAGACATTTTCATAACCCAACGTCAAAAGGTCGTTGGTAATTGCAGCGCCATCTATGCCTCCAAATAAAAGTGGCATATATATATCATTGTCTGGGGCTGGTAGATATGGCGGATTAGCTATCAGATAACTGGCATCATGTTGAGAAGATGCAAACAAAGATGAATTATGGATGACATATTTATCATTGAGATTGTATTCATCAATAGTTAAATTTGCTGCTTTCCATGCAGAAGTATTTAATTCAAATCCCTCAATTATGCCATCAAATTTGTTTCTCAACAAAGAATTAATAACAGGACTGCCATCTCCAGAACCAAACTCAACAATGGATTCACAATCTTGACAATTTCTAATGACAAGATTTTCTAAACAGTTAGAGTAGAAATTAGATTCTTCAGGACAAAAAAAGATGTTTTTCATTTGACTTTAACTCAACAATAAGGTATGATTGTTTCAATTCAGACAATTCGTTACTTAGTATAAAAGCAAGAACAAATTGTTCCTTAAGCAAAAAAGTATCTGCTAAGGAAATTAATTAGCAGGCAAATTAGGAATAAAATGGTGGATAATACCAAATTAAAATCCTAAAAAGACTCTGCTATTTTTCCAAAAATAGAATTCACGAACCAATAGCCAGAATTTTGCAAGTAAACTCTGTCTTATCGGCGGATATGGCTTGCTTATCCGTAGAAATATTAATTCGGTTGAAATTGCCCGATAATTAATTCTGAATTCTGTATTTTGTATCCTGCTTTAATTTCTAATTTTTGGGAATTTTTACATAACTAAAGGAGCTTGTTCTGCTTGGCGTATCGATCGCACCACAGCACCGGCGGCGCGATCGCCCATTAATTTTTCTTGGTCGTAGCCAAGTACGAGTTCCCATGCATCATTGGGATATTGTTCTGCTAATGGCAAAGCCACATCATCTAACATCCAACGTCCGTGGCGTTCATCTTCCCTGATGTGCAGTTCCCAATAACCCATCGCTGCTTCTGAAAGTTTTAGTCGTTGCGCTGCTGCAAGATAGTTTTTGTAAACCGCAGGCCCGACCACCTCAAAATATGTCAGCGCCCCACTGTAACGTAGAAAATAGCGTTTGCGTTCAGTCATCAGAAAATTATGATTAGCACAAGCTAAAACTTCCCAAGGTACTAAATCAAAATATCCTTCTGGTTGAGTATTCATTTCAAATTCAGCAAGCATTTGGGCAAAAAATGTGGAATGCTTGCGAGATAAACGACCATTACCGTATTCTTCTAGTAGCACACGCACCAGCGTACATTGCACTTCATTAGCACTACCACCTAAAACGCGGGAAAGACGGCTAGCTTCTACCAAGCCATCAAAAGAAGCGATTGCTAGCAAATGACAATAGCCAGTTTCGCTCATTTCCTCCCGGATATAGCGACTATCAGCCGATAAAGGCGGATTCAAATCTGCTGATGCACGTTCAATTAAAGCTTGTTTGACATCCAACTGTTGTAGTGCAGCTACATCCAATTGTGCAAGTTCCCACTTTTGCCAAGCAGCTTCAATTAAGTCGCGACAAGAGTACAAATAAAGCGATCGCTCATTGATGTAATTATGGAAATCATCGTACCAAAATAGATTTAGCCGATTAATTCGATAAAGTATCCTTTGGAGAAAAAGGTGAGCTTGCTCATCATCGCAATCGGTTTCATAGGCAGCCTTAATTGCCATAGAAAGCGTCTGTTGAAACTCATTTCCCTTTGCAGGTTTAATATCTAA
This sequence comes from Nostoc linckia z4, assembly GCF_002608075.1. Taxonomy (GTDB): domain Bacteria; phylum Cyanobacteriota; class Cyanobacteriia; order Cyanobacteriales; family Nostocaceae; genus Nostoc; species Nostoc linckia. The sequence continues at coordinate 508 of NZ_LAHA01000020.1, read as the reverse complement.
TTGAGCATCCAAATTTTCCATTGCCAGCAGTTCTATAAATTGCTGCTCGGCACGGTCGTACTTAGTACCCGTTGTTTCTTCTCTTTGCGTAATATTTTTCCTAACCCCAAACTTAGGGAACACAACTGAATTGCTTTGCATGGAATCTTCTGTAGCTTTATCAAAGTGAGAAATTAATTTCACTTCTAATACCTAAGTTTCCACACTAGTAGCCTTCTGTACCTCTTTCCCTGGTTATAAACAAAGATTAAGTCTAATGGGGCATGGGGCATTGGGCATTGGGCATTGGGCATTGGGCATTGGACATGGGGCATTGGGGATGGGGCATTGGGGATGGGAAGAGGACAAGGTAGACAAGGTAGCAATCTTTCTCCCTTGTCTCCCTTGTCTCCCTTGTCTCCCTTGTCTCCCTTGTCTCCCTTGTCTCCCTTGTCTCCCTTGTCTCCCTTGTCTCCCTTGTCTCCCTTGTCTCCCTTGTCTCCCTTGTCTCCCTTCCCTTGTCTCCCTT
>NZ_LAHA01000002.1 GCF_002608075.1 Nostoc linckia z4 | reverse complement strand
AGTGTCAGCCCGCAACGGCTGTCTGATTGCACCCTGTTCCCAGCTTCACTCTACAAGAACCGAGCTTGTTCGGTGTGGGCAGGTAAGGAGTCAATTCTGAGTCTGAATGGCAAGGCTTGCACTTGCATCTGACCGAGAGTTCAGCCCCTTAGTGACAGTAATCTGCTGTCGGACTGGATTAGTTATATACGGACTGATTACCGTGATTCACTAATCAACGAATCGCACCCATCTCTTTAATCAGGTCGTAACCATGACTGGGATGTTCGGATAACAACTCCAACAAGATGAACTTAATATCACCCCGACGAGTGCGATATTCATCCGGCCAACCACGACCAAAAGTTTCATCACGAAAGTGTTTGCCATGATGTTTACCATGCTCTTTGCGATGCTCAAAGCGAGACTTGACAAACAAAAAATCATCTTCACTAACTCCTGCCCATGCAGGTGCGCCAAAGCGCGATCTAAAGTGTCTAAACATAAATCAATTTCCAATCAACTTTCTCTACTATACGATATATCGGAATACATCGCGATATATCGGAATAGAATTTTGATGAAGATTGTTCCAAGTAGTAGAGACAGCAATTGATAGGGATTATCAAGAAATAAATTATCTACTCTTGTGGGGTGGACATCTTGTCCGCCCTTGTCTACGGGCGGGCGAGACGCCCACCCCACAAGAAAAGTTGTATATTTTTTATTTGTCAGTCCCTAGTGTCTTTGGGGGATTACATACGCAACGCAGAGGCACAGCAATGCTGTGCCTCAAAAAAAGAATTTTTACAAATTGGTAATCTATTACACTTTGAAGCTGTTAACACCTCACAGCTAACCGTCAACAATCAACACAAGTCAACAATCAACACAAAAAGATATACCGCCTAAAATGGCAAATTAAGCTTTCACCTTAGCTTTTGACCAGACACCATTTTCATCTTCATCATATTGCTGCCGAACAGTTTCCCAGGCCGCTTGTTCAGCGTTAAACTCATCACTTTTTTCGTTGAGTACAGCGTTATAGCGGTCAATGAATGTACGTTGAGCTTCACTAGAAAGATGAGCGCGAACTTCAGGTGACAAGTCATCTGGGCTGTTGCACACTCCCGGACAAGGACGAGCCAGGGTTTTTTCAATTACCTGAATTTCTTCACCACCAGCACTTTCTAGGAGCAATTGAAATTCCCCGGTGCGATCGCTTGGAACTTCTGCCATCAATAAGAACTCACCAGCTTGTAAGCGAGTTTGGTAAATAGCGGCCTTATCTTCTGGCATTCCTAAAGTAGTCAGAACCGATACTAAACCGGCTCCTGCACTACCGGTGATCGCTCCACTAGCGGCCCCTAACAATACTGCACCAATGGGCCCGGCTGCCACAATTGAGCCAACAAAAGGAATAAATAGTACACCCACACCCGTGAGCAAACTGAGGAAGGAACCAAACAAGGAACCAAAAACTGCCCCTGTTCTCAAGCCTCCCAGAATCACATCCTTTTTACTAATAAAGCCAGAAATTCGAGTTTCGGACTGGAAATTTCTGCCCATCACCGAAATACGATCTCTAGGTACACCTCTATCTAACAAACGTCTAATAACATCATCTATTTGTTTTTGTTCTTTGAATACAGCAGAAATAGTACGTTCTGCTTGATATACTTCTGACATTTAAATACTCCTGGGAATATGTTGTTTTTGCTGTATTTATAGTCATGGGCAAGGGTATAGGGTGTAGGGTGTCGGATGTGAGGAAAATCACTTCTCCCTACACCAACAGACTTATCTAGACTTTCAGGGAACTCCAAAAAATAAATTATTCCGGTGAAAGTGTTGACTGTTGACGGTTCACAGTTAACAGTCAACAGTCAACAGTCCCTAAATATGCAATTCACAACCCAAAATCTAAAATCTCATAGGACTTACGCAACTGGCATATTATTTTAAGTTCGTAGTGAGGACTTTAGTCCTCTAATAAGGACTGAAGTCCTTACTACAAGCAAAAAAATTGATTTTTTGTGACACTTGCGTAAGTCCTGTCTCAAATTGATTACACACCTACAGGAGTTTTAGTTTCTGTTGCTGGCTGTGTACCGTCTCCCTCAAGTGCTTGTCCTTCAATAAATGAGCGCAACATCCAAGCCATTTCCTCATGTTCTTCCATCAATCCAGTCAGAAAATCAGCGGTTCCTTGATCGTGGAACTGTTCGCCGGAGCGATCGACATGATCTCTGAGGTTGCGAATCACTTGCTCGTGATCTTGCACTAAATTAGCTACCATTCCTGTTGCAGTGGGAACATTACCACCATGTTCCTTGAGGGTAGCAATTTTGAGAAATCCTTCCATTGTACCAACTGGATAACCACCCAAAGCACGAACCCGTTCTGCTAAAGCATCGATATTTTCAGTCAGCTTTTCGTAGTGTTCTTCCCATAGCTGGTGCAAAGAACGGAATTGAGGGCCAACAACATCCCAATGGTACTTTTTGGTTTTTACTAACAGTAAATAGGCATCTGCCAAATCTTGATTTAACAGATTAATTACACCTTCACGCTGTTCTTGTGTCAAACCAATATTAATCGCACGCATTGTTTTTCATCCCTAGACAAACTTATTATTTATTAACATCCCAAATTTGCAACAACATCTACATCAACCAAAGGGTGCATTATCAGTTGAAATTAGTTAGCATATTTATAATTACCCCTATGTCTTAGTAGGTAGTATAGCAATCCTATTTGATTTACAAACTAATGGTGGAGGTAGGAAATAGGGTTGTGGAAACGGGGAATAGATTTGTTTGGATCTTACTTTATGCCTTATATAAATAAAAATTAGCCATAAGTGACCTTTTATCCAATCACTTATGACTATTGAAAAATTACCAAAATCAAGTATTAATTATGTTACTTACCTGTAACTTTGTCTAACACATTTTTGATACTTTCTTCCACTGAGGTTGCGCTCTGTGAATTTTCAGGACGTTTTTGTTTGTCAATGTCAGCGGTTCCTTGAACTTCATTGAGTCCTCCTTGAGTCTTCTCTTGAGTCTCTTCAAGTCCAATTGGTGGTTTTCTAGCAGCTTCGTCAGTTTGGCGCTGAATATCAAGCAGTTGTGTTTCTCCTTCGGTAGGCTTGCTTTGGTAGCTATCGATCGCAAAAGCAGGATAAGCACTGGAGAACAACATTAAAGCGCAGGTAAAAGCCACAACTAAAAAACGTACTGGGCGCAAAATAGATAAAACAGAAGCAATAACTTTCATTTGAAATCCTCGATAACAGCGTTAACTACGCAAGACATTTACTCCATGGGCAAGGCTTGTGCTTTTATCTGGTAAACTTTACCAGTAAAACTCGTCAGCAATGCTCCAATCTAGAAGTTACTGAAAAATCAACCTGAACAACTTAACCTTTGTATTTGTGTATTCACTAACTTCAAACAGTTAATGAGTAGTTACCTCTGGCAAGTTCTTCATTTAATTTCCAACTGACTTAATTTTTACTTTGAAGACTATCAGGGATACATCAATCTGTAGAATGAAGTCACTACTATCCATAGTTAGAAAAAAATCATTCTCTAGGTATATCGACTTATCTACGAGACGCTGAAGCTAGTTTGCTCTCTCACATAAATACCTTTGAAAAAAGAAAAATATTTGTTACAGCACTCATCAATTCATACAGGTTAAATCATGCGGGTTAAATAAAGTATAACTACTCATAGCGATTGTTAAATGTTGACTGTCAACAGCCGCTTATCTTCTAAACAGTGTCATTAAATAGGTATCAATTATTATTTAGAATTTTTTTAATATTTAACTGAATATCTGGTACAATTACGAAAGTTAGGGATAAAATTTCTTGGCTACAACGTGCGTATGTTGCAGAACAAGAAAAAGTGGTTCGCAGGTAACGAGAGAACTGATTTAGTAGATATCCACAGTGTTTTAAATAGACTAAGATTCTTTTTTCTACAAACAGCTTGACTGTATTGAAGGAAGTTTCTTATGGCATTTTTCTCCATAATTTGTGACAGATTATTGTGGTCTAGTTACAAGCCACATTTCCTTGTGGATGGGGCCTTCGGTACTTTCCAACAACAACATAAGGGAACTCCAAAAAATCAATTATTCCGCTTAAAGTGTTGACGTTCACAGTTAACTGTTGACAATTTCAATGGAATATTTTTTACTTGGGAGTTCCTAAGAGGTGCCATTTTTTGCACCTGCCGATCGGCGATCGCCTGAGTATACTTTCTCAGGTGGATCTCTTGGTGCTGTGTAGTATCTATTCACAGTTGATACCCAGAGAGCTTTTTTCGCATATCTGCAATTTTTTCAACAAACTCTGAGAGTGGCATATCACCTAATACGGTTCGGTTAAAGGGAAAAGGGGAAAGGGGAAAGGTTTCAAATACATCCAAATCCCCTTACCCTTTAACCTTTTCCCAGATCACAAGGTAAGTTCATACTGCTTATCCGAACCGTATTGGCATATCACCTAAACGCAAGTCAGCTAGGTAATTCATCTATTGTCCATATTTAGGAGCATCAAAATGAAATCAATTCTTGAGTTGATCGAAAAAAAGAATCAGGAATATGCTCAATTACCATTTTTTAAGTATATGGAAGATGAGACAATTAACCCACGGCAGAAATTGGCATTTGCCCCTGTGATTGCTCCACTGGCGATGGAATTCAGTGAACTGTGCAAAAGAATTCTCAGAGATGAGCCAACAACTGATTACATTCAACAGATGGTGAATGTGCATACCCACGAAGAACATTTCCACTGGCAATGGTTACTGGAAGACATGGAGAAGATGGGAATTGACTATCCTATGCGGTTCAGCGATGCGGTGCGATTTCTGTGGAGCGAACATACCTTGGTTTCTCGTTCCATGTTACCTTTATTCGAGCGCTATACTCGTGGAGCGCATCCAATTATCAAATTAGTAGCCATTGAAGTCTCTGAAGTGACAGCCAATGTCTTTTTCCGTTCCACTAAATATGCAGCCCTGCAACTACAAGAAACGACTCAAGCAGAGTTCCGTTATTTTGGAATGCGGCATAACCATATCGAAAATACTCACACTCTCCACACTCCAGCTTCTTTGCAAACAATGAGAGACATTGAAGTGCCAGAGGAAATTCGTCAACAAATCTTGGAATTCATTGATGTGGCCTTTGAGTATTTTACAGACTTGATCGATGAGTTTTTTGCCTATATTACCACCCATTCTTATCAAGAACCCTTTGCTAGAGTTTATCAATCCGAGCGATCGCTAAGACCTGTCTAAACTATCTGTGCAATGGAGGGGAGTCTGGTATTGCGGGAAAATAATACCCCATTGGGGCTAAATTTGTGACGCTATCCCCGACTCCCTTCGCTCAATAGACTTCTAAGAGAATAGGACTTACGCAAAAACTCTCTCAAACCCTCTTTCTTCGTGTCCTTCTCTGACGAGACGCTGCGCGAATGTGTTCTTTGTGGTAGCCTACGGCAAGCCGCTCCGCGTCTACGTTCTTCCGTGACCTTTGCGTAAGTCCTGGAGAAGTCGGGAAAAGGCGAAGGGGAAAGGGGGAAAGGTTTGGATTTTCCCTTTCCCCAATCAAGATGCATTCCTTTTCCCACAAAAGTGCTTTTTGCGCTCTTGTCTAATTAACGGTAATTGTTACAGCATAAACAGCGTTGCGTTGTCCTTCAATGGGTTGAATTGCTCCATTAGAGTCAGTAGCTCGACTCATCAAGTTATATTTTCCTCGCGTTGGTGGAGTCCATTGAAACGTGAATCTCTGCCATGCATATTGCAACCTTGCTTCAACTTCAGCAGTGTGCCAAGTTATGCCGCTATCTATACTGACATCAACCGATGTGATGTCACTGTGTGCCCATGCCCAGCCCCAAAGTGTTTGGGGTTGAAGATTTAATACTTGATTTTGGTGAGGGTGAACAATCACAGACTCCGGAGCAACTTCCCAAACAGGCTTTAAAGTCGTACCATCCTCACCAACTCCATCGTTATAGAAGGTCGTCGTAAAGATTCCTGGCGATCGCTTATCTGTCACATAAATATTCGAGAGCCATTTCACCGAGTTAGTGCCATAGTAACCTGGAACAACAAGCCGCAACGGGAAACCCCGCTCTAGGGATAGAGGTTTACCGTTTATCTTATACGCCAGTAGCACATCCTTATGTAATGCTTTTTCCAGAGGAATATCTTTAATATAAAAATCACTAGAAACTCCCTCATAAACACCGCCATCAAGTCCTACAAACCAGACATAACGTGCTTGGGGTTTAACTTGCAGTTGATTGAGAATTGCTCCCAGGGAAACACCCCCCCATGTAACATTACTGATAGTTCTTGTTGGAAGTGTGGGTTGCAGTGGGTTACCGGAACATTGATGAAAAACGGTTAATTCCCGATACTCCATATTCAGCAAATTCTCATATGACAATTCCAGACTTTGCTCTACTAATCCCGAAATTTTCAATCTCCATCGTTCAATGTCAATATTTGGAATTCCCATATGACTGACGACGAATAGCTGGTTTTCAGGAGTAATAAAAGACTCAAGGTCATGAACACCCAGTGGAAAGTTTATAATCATTCCCACATAGCTCATGCTTTTGTTTTCTAAAGAATTATCGAACTCATTCATTTAAACAACATGCCAAAAATGAGCTATTAATATTGTAATATAATGTGTTACATTAAGTACTGATTATTAGACCTGCCTTAAAAATAGGGCATTGGGCATCAGAAGATTGATTTTTAAGACAGAAGTCTATTAAGTAATACAATCTCCCCTTGAGTGTGCTGGTTGGGTAATTTTTGTTTTTGTGACAAATATTTAGATGAATTGCGATCTAATTGGTGGATTAGGGAAAACTACACTCAGATTATTTATCCAGTAACGACTCCTATGGTACAAAATCTAGTCAATGTTTCTGGCTATCGGATTAGTGAAATTATTTATACTAGTAACCGTACCCTGGTTTACCGAGGTTGGCGAGAATCTGATGAAACACCAATTGTAATTAAACTTCTGAAAAATCCCTATCCCAGCCCCATTGAATTGGCTCAATTTAGGAATCAGTACGCAATTACTAATATTTTAAATGTCCCTGGTGTTGTTCGGATATATAGCCTAGAGAATTTTCAAAATCGGCTAGCCTTGATTTTGGAAGACTTTGGTGGAATTTCTTTGAAGGAGTACGCTGCTTTTAAAAACAAAGGACTTTATCAAATAGATAATCAAAAAAATTTATTGACTGAGTTTTTAGAGATTGCCATCGCCCTTGCTGATATTCTGGCGGATCTCTACCATCATCAAATCATCCACAAGGATATTAAGCCTGCAAATATTTTAATTAATCCGACTACAAAGCAAGTCAGAATCATCGACTTTAGCATTGCCTCGTTATTAACCAGAGAAACCCAACTTTCAACCAGTCCGACTGTTTTAGAGGGAACTCTCGCTTATCTTTCCCCCGAACAAACCGGACGAATGAACCGAGGGATTGATTACCGCACTGACTTCTATTCCCTGGGAGTCACCTTCTATGAGTTATTGACGGGGCAATTACCATTTCAATCTCATGATTTGATGGAATTAGTGCATTGTCACATAGCCAAACAAGCAATACCTGTTCATCATCTCAATCCTATTATTCCTCCCCAACTATCAGAAATTATTAATAAATTGATGGCGAAGAACGCCGAAGACCGCTATCAAAGTGCATTGGGGCTAAAGCACGATTTAGAAACTTGTTTGTGTCAATTACAGGAAGGCGGCGATATTCTCCCGTTCCAACTAGGGGAAAAAGATGTTTGCGATCGCTTTGTAATTCCAGAAAAACTTTATGGTCGTGAAGTAGAAGTTGCAAACCTCCTAGCAAGTTTTGAGCGAGTGCGTCAAGGAACTTGTGAATTGATGTTGATAGCAGGTTCCTCTGGCATTGGTAAAACGGCAATTGTCAATGAAGTTCACAAACCCATTACCCGTCAGCGCGGATATTTTATTAAGGGCAAATTCGATCAATTTAATCGTAATATTCCTTTTTTAGCTTTAGTCCAAGCCTTTCGAGACTTAATGACACAATTGCTCACAGAAAGCGATGCTCAAATTGCTCAATGGAAAATTAAAATTTTAGCCACATTGGGAGAAAGTGCCCAGGTAATTATCGAGGTGATTCCAGAACTCGAACGCATTATTGGTAAACAGCCTGCTGTGCCCGAATTATCTGGTAGTGCTGTTCAAAGCCGCTTCAATTTGTTGTTTCAGAAATTCATTCAAGTATTTACAACCCAAGAACATCCCCTGGTGATTTTCCTAGATGACTTACAGTGGGCAGATTCCGCTTCTTTAAAGCTGACGCACCTGTTGATGAGTGAAACAAACAATTGTTATTTGCTGGTGATTGGAGCATATCGAGATAATGAAGTCAGTGCAGCACATCCCCTGATGTTAACCATTGAGCAGATGCGTCAAGAAGGGATTAGAGTTAATAACATTATTCTTTCTCCACTGAGTGAGACTGAACTTAATGAAATGATTGGGGATACACTGAAATATTCGCCAGAACAGGCACTTGCAATTACTCATCTGGTATATCAAAAGACCAAAGGCAATCCATTTTTTACCAATCAATTTCTTAAATCGCTCCATGAAGATGGATTAATAACCTTTGCCACTAAAACAGGAAATTGGCAGTGCAATATTCCTTACATCCGGACGCTTTCTTTTACACAAGATGTTGTGGAGTTTGTGAAGCTGCAACTCCAGAAATTACCACCGCAGACTCAGGATGTTCTCAAATTGGCTGCCTGTATCGGCAATCAATTTGATTTAGAAACTCTGTCGGTGGTGTACGAACAATCTCCAACAGAAACCGCATTGGCCCTTTGGCCAGCCTTGAAGGATGAATTAATTTTACCTAACGGAGAAGGATATAAATTATTTCAAAATCAGCCCGTCATGGCAATTAATTATTTATCCTGTGAGAACAACGCACAAATCACAAATGCTAACGGCTCGATAACCATCAGTTACAAATTTCTCCACGATCGCGTCCAACAAGCTGCTTATTCATTAATTCCAGCAAATCAAAAAGCAGCAACACACCTGAAAATTGGTCAACAGCTGTTGAGCAATACCCCAGAAACAAAGCTCGAAGAAGTCATTTTTGAAATTGTCAACCAACTCAACATCGGCATAGAACTAATTGTAGCCCAGAGCGATCGCTTACGCTTGGCACAACTCAACTTACTGGCGGGAAAGAAAGCCAAGTCTTCCACAGCTTACTGGGTAGCAATTGAATATTTAACAGCAGGCATTAGTTTATTGAAAGCTGACTGTTGGCAAAGTCAGTATGATTTAGCTTTAGCATTGCACGAATCAGCCGCTGATGCTGCTTACCTTGGTGGAGCCTATGCACAGATGGAAGAATTCGCTCAAACAGTGATGCAGCAAGTGAAAACACCAGTGGATTTAGTTGGCATTTACGAAACCAAAATCCAAGCATACACAGCCCAAAATGATGTACTGGGAGCAATTGCCATTGCTCGCCAGGGAATGAGTCAATTGGGCTTAATTTTCCCACAAAGACCCACCCCCGAAGACATTGGGCAAGCTCTTGAGGAAATCGCCGCCTTAATTGCCGGACATGAAATTGCCCAATTGGTTGACTTACCGCTGATGACAGCAAAAGACAAGCTGGCAATTACCCGAATTGTAGCCAATGTTGCCCCCGCCGTTTACATTGCCGAGCCGAATCTATTTCCCCTACTCATCCTGTCCCAAGTCAAAGCATCTATTCAGTATGGCAATGCCCCATTTTCTGCCTTTTGTTATGCCTGTTATGGCATTTTGTTACAGGGAATTCTTCAGGATATTGACACAGCCCATCAAGTCGGCAACTTGGCTTTGGCACTAACGGATAAATTTAACATTAGCGATGTTAAACCTACAGTCTTTTATGTCGTGGGTGCTTTTATCACCTATTTGAAGTCTCCTCTAGAAAAATCCTTACAATTGATGCTGGAGGGCTATAAAATTGCCTTAGAAACTGGAAACTTATACTATGTAGGCTTCAATACCAAAGACATCTGCCAGTATTCCTATTTTATGGGTCGAGAGTTGAACTCCTTAGAACAAGAGATACGGGCTTACACTCATGTTTTGGAAAATTTTAAGCAAGGCACAACCCTCAACTACTGTCGGATCTTCTGGCAAACAGTTTTGAATTTGCTAGGCAAAACTGAAAATCTCTGTCATCTCCAAGGAGAGGCACTCAAGGAACCAGAATTTGCCACTCAATTAATTAACGCCAAAGAATTTACTGGGCTGCACTATTTCTTATTGCATCAGTTGATTCTCTGTTATCTATTTGAAAATCTCCCTCAAGCAATAGAAACAGCCGCTCAAGCCAGAGAATATCTAGTTGCGGGCACTGGTTATGCCACTGTGCCGATATTTTATTTCTATGATTCACTAACAGCTGTTTGTGAATATTCCCAAGCTACAGTTTCTCGCCAAGAACAGCTGCTGGCAAGAGTCAGAGAAAACCAGAGCAGAATGCAGACTTGGGCGCACCATGCACCCATGAATTATTTGCACAAATTTCAATTAGTACAAGCCGAACAATGTCGTGTTTTGAGACAAATGGGCGAGGCTGTGGATCTCTACGACAAAGCAATTACTGGGGCGAAACTCAATGGCTATATTCAGGAAGAAGCCCTGGCCAACGAACTGGCTGCTCGATTTTATTTAGAATGGAACAAAGAGCCGATCGCTCAAATATATCTCACAAATGCCTATTACTGTTACCTTAACTGGGGAGCGGTGGCTAAAGTCAGGCATTTAGAACAGCAATATCCTCACTTGTTAGCTGCGATCCTGGAGCAAGACGAAATTAGTAATTCAATTGTCAATCGAACTACCACAATTGGATTGGGAAGCAGCAGTACTAGTGTGACTGAAGCTTTAGATTTAGCAACAGTCATCAAAGCTTCTCACACACTGGCTGGAGAAATTGAATTAGAAAAGCTGTTGACGACCTTAATGCAGGTGGTAATTGAAAATGCTGGGGCTGAAAAATCTGCTCTTTTGCTGCTTCAAGAAGATAATTGGGTAGTTGCGGCTCAAAAAAGCAACAAAGCAACCACACAAACAACTATTACCAATCAAAGTCTTGATTCAGAGAGTGTCATCAACTTACACTCCCTTCCTCTTGAGGCGAGTCAAGATATTCCCAAAACCGTTGTCAACTATGTCTCGCGTACCAAAGAAACCCTTGTACTAGATGATGCTCGTACAGAAATCACCTTTGTCAACGATCCCTACATCATTCAATACCAACCAAAAAGCTTGCTGTGTACGCCGATTCACAATCGTGGCAAACTCATTGGCATCTTATATTTAGAAAACAGTTTAACAACTGGAGTCTTTACCCAAAAACGTCTTGAGGTTCTGCATCTGCTAATATCCCAAACTGCCATATCGCTGCAAAATGCCATGCTCTATAACAATCTAGCTGTGGCAAAAGCTCAACTAGAAGAGTATAGCCATAGTTTAGAGCATAAGGTACAGCAAAGAACTCAAGAGTTGAATGATAAAAATCAACATCTATCAGCAGCTTTAGAGGAACTTAAACGCACGCAAACCCAATTAATTCAAACTGAAAAAATGTCTTCTCTAGGGCAAATGGTGGCGGGTGTTGCCCATGAAATTAATAACCCGATTAATTTTATCTATGCTAACCTCACCCATGCCAATGAATATTTTCAACAAATGTTGCACATAATCGAACTGTATCACCGTTACTATCCTCAACCTGTGGCGGAAATTGAAGAACAACTAGAATCAACAGATTTAAATTTCCTCAAATTAGACCTGCAAAAATTGTTGGAATCAATGAAAGTAGGAGCAGTTCGGATTCGTCATATTGTGCTTTCTCTCCGCAATTTTGCACGATTGGATGAAGCGGCAATGAAACCTGTGAATATTCACGAAGGAATCGATAGTACTTTGCTTGTGTTGCATCATCGTCTAGAACAAAAACCATATCGCCCCGCCATCAATGTGATTAAGGAGTATGAAAATTTACCAGAAGTTAATTGTTATGCCAGTCAGATAAATCAGGTGTTTATGAATATTTTGAACAATGCTATTGATGCTTTAGATTGCTCATTTTCTATCAACGAAGGAGAAAATAAACAACTCAAAATTCCCACAATTAAAATTCGTACTCAGATGATTAATTTTCATACAATCAACATTGAAATTGTAGATAATGGAATTGGAATGTCTGAGGAAGTGAAGCAACGATTATTTGACCCATTCTTTACAACAAAACCTGTGGGTGGAGGAACGGGTTTAGGATTATCCATTAGTTATTCTATTATGGAAAAACATGGTGGACGACTAAATGTCAAATCAGAACTAGGACAAGGGGCAGAGTTTTCGCTTTTACTTCCCGTAAGGGCGGATGGCCGTTAGCCCCTACTGTGAACCGTCAACAGTCAACTGTCGATTGCCTAATTATTTGACCACTTGACAAATTAATGTCCTTAAAAATACTTAGCTTAAAACCCTTACTCAGTAAGGGTTTTATTATTTTAGTCTGAAAATAGTCTACTAGAGACTTCTTGCCAAAATAAGTGTCCTCTTTTAAACTATTGACAAAATAACTGTCCTCTTCTGAAAAATGTTTTCAGCCAAAATTTTTACCAAAATTGACAAAATAAATGTCCTTTACATAGTACAATACAACTACGTTTTTATTAAACAGAAATGTAAATATGCTGGACGATCATCCCAATGGTGAGCAAGAGCCAGAAATTAATGAGATAGTGACTGAAATATCAGCAGATGATAGGCATTTGCTCGATCTAATTCAAAAATTGCTAGAACCATGCGATCGCATCACCTACGGGCAAAGGCAAAGGGAAGTAGCAGCTAAACTAGGTAAGTCAGTACGGACAGTACGACGGCTAGTGAAAAAGTGGGAAGAAGAGGGTTTAGCTGCACTCCAGACCACAAAACGGGCTGATAAAGGTAAACACCGTATTGATGCTGAGTGGCAAAAGTTCATTATCAATACATATAAAGAAGGCAATAAAGGTAGTAGGCGAATTACTCCCCAACAAGTTGCTATCAGGGTAAAAGCAAAAGCAGCAGAATTAGGGGAACAGAAGTATCCAAGTTATAGGACTGTATATCGAGTCCTGCAACCAATAATTGAGCAGCAAGAACAAAAAGCGAGTATAAGGAATCGTGGTTGGCGTGGATCTCAAATATCACTCAAAACCCGTGATGGAGAATACATAGAAGTTGAATACAGTAATCATGTTTGGCAGTGTGACCATACTCTTGCAGACATATTACTCGTAGATCAACATGGTGAACTGCTGGGTCGTCCTTGGCTGACAACAGTTTTAGATACTTACTCACGCTGCATCATGGGAATAAACTTAGGTTTTGCTACATGGAATTCTCAAGTCGTAGCATTGGCACTACGTCACGCAATTTTACCGAAGCAGTACGGGCCAGAATACGAACTTCATGAAGAGTGGGGAACATACGGTCAGCCAAAATACTTTTATACAGATGGTGGCTCAGATTTTAACTCTAAACATTTGAAGCAAATTGGGGTACAACTGGATTTTTCTTGTGATTTGCGTGACCGACCCAGTGAAGGGGGCATTGTTGAACGTCCTTTTGGTACCTTTAACACCGACTTCTTTTCAAGTTTGCCAGGTTATACAGGTTCAAATGTACAGGAACGTCCAGAGCAAGCCGAGAAGGAGGCTTGTCTTACGTTAAGAGAGTTAGAACGCCTTTTAGTACGTTACATCGTAGACAAATATAACCAAAGTATTGATGCTCGTCTGGGCGATCAAACTCGTTATCAACGATGGGAAGCAGGGCTAATTGCGGCTCCTAAACTAATTTCCGAGGAAGAGTTATGTATATGTTTGATGAAGCAAACGCGACGCTCAATTTACAGAGGTGGATATTTACAATTTGAAAATTTAACTTATCGAGGAGAAAACTTAGCAGGTTATGCAGGCGAAAGTGTTGTACTACGATATGACCCCAGAGACATAACAAGTATCTTAGTATATCGCCAAAAAGACCAGAAAGAAGAGTTTCTAGCTAGAGCATCTGCTCAAGATTTAGAAACAGAGCAATTGTCTTTAGATGAGGCTAAAGCTATGAGCCGTAAGCTCAGGCAAGTGGGTAAGACTATTAGTAATAGTTCATTTTTAGCAGAGGTACGCGATCGCGATATTTTTGTCAAAGAAAAGCTCACTAAACAAGAACGACGAAAACAAGAAAACACACAATTCCAAAAAGCTAAAAAAATATTGCCAGTTAAACCTGAAAAAGAAATAGAAATTGAACTAGCATCCATCGAAAGTTTACCAGAACCGGAAATGCCGGAAGTCTTTGATTACGAACAAATGCACGAAGATTACGGGTGGTAGAAAATGACTTCACAGCAAGGCCAAGAAGTCGCTCAACAATTGGGTGATATACCCAAAAATGATGCGAAATTACAAGCAGAAATTCAACGATTAAACCGTAAAAGTTTTGTGCCACTAGAACAAGTACAAATTCTACATGATTGGCTAGAAGGGAAGCGTCAAGCTCGCCAATGCTGTCGAATTGTTGGAGAGTCACGTACAGGTAAAACTATGGCCTGCAATGCTTACAGATTAAGACATAAGCCAATACAACAGCCAGGTAAACCTCCAATAGTTCCTGTTGCTTACATCTTAGTTCCTCCAGAATGCAGTTCTAAGGACTTGTTTACGCTAATTATTGAGCATCTGAAGTATCAAATGACTAAGGGAACAGTTGCTGAAATTCGAGAGCGGACTCGGCGGGTTCTTAAAGGCTGTGGTGTAGAAACATTAATTATTGATGAGGCCGACCGCTTGAAGCCAAATACATTTAAAGATGTACGAGACATTGGTGAAGAATTAGAAATATCTGTGGTCTTAGTAGGAACAGATCGCCTGGATGCAGTGATTAAGCGTGATGAACAGGTTTACAATCGCTTTCGGGCTTGCCATCGATTTGGTAAATTCTCAGGGGAAGAATTTAAGCGAACTGTTGAAATTTGGGAAAAAAAAGTTTTACAGCTGCCAGTTGCTTCCAATCTTTCCAGTAAGACTATGCTAAAAACTTTAGGCGAAGCAACGGGAGGTTATATTGGTTTGCTGGATATGATTCTTAGAGAAGCAGCAATCCGAGCATTGAAGAAAGGATTACAAAAGGTGGATTTGGCAACTTTGAAGGAAGTAGCAGCAGAGTACAAATAATGGAAGTTCCAAAGATTCAACCTTGGCTGTTTCAAATAGAACCTTTAGATGGAGAAAGTCTGAGTCACTTTTTAGGACGCTTTCGACGGGCAAATGATTTAACGCCTACTGGGTTAGGTAAAGCAGCAGGACTTGGGGGTGCGATCGCGCGTTGGGAAAAATTTCGCTTTAATCCTCCACCGTCTCAGCAGCAATTGCAGGGATTGGTTAAGGTTGTAGGGGTTGATGCCGACAGA
This sequence comes from Nostoc linckia z4, assembly GCF_002608075.1. Classification (GTDB taxonomy): domain Bacteria; phylum Cyanobacteriota; class Cyanobacteriia; order Cyanobacteriales; family Nostocaceae; genus Nostoc; species Nostoc linckia. The sequence goes on along the minus strand of NZ_LAHA01000002.1, from coordinate 328,080 downwards.
TTAGCGCAGATGTTACCACCTGCTGGGGTGGGGATGAAGCTTGAGCCGATTCGGTTATGTGCTGCTTGCTATGTTGAGTCACCTTGTCACAAGATTGAATGGCAGTTTAAGGTAACGCAAGGGTGCGCGAGCCACAAAATAACTTTGTTGTCGGAATGTCCTAACTGCGGGGCAAAGTTTAAGGTTCCTGCATTGTGGGTAGATGGTTGGTGTCAACGATGTTTTCTGACTTTTGCCGATATGGTCAAGCATCAAAAGTCTATTGAATACTAAGTTTGTGTAGCAATATAAGTACTTTTCAAATTTTAGCTACCAATAATCCCCCCTTGCTTTACTGGAAAAAGGTAACAAGAGGGGATATCCTATGTTTCAATAAACAAAATAATTCGCTACAAATTAAATTGATTTTCAGAATGACCAAATCATGGGCTAATTTGCTCTGCTTGCTCGACTGCTGGATTGAACATGATTGAGAAAGTTGCATTTGGTATCAGTCGATGTAGAACTTGTGAATGAGCTTCTGCATCACTTCGACGGCGAAAACGAGCAACTATTTGGTGTTGCATACTAGGAAAATGGCGGACTATACACCAAGGATTTAGCTTTTCAATGTAGGTCACAAAACCCTCTTGATCGTATCTATGATTTAGCTGGGGAATTGCAGTTGAATAATAGACAAAGTTTGCTGAAACATTAGTAAACTCAACGAGGTTGTCACCAACCCCGTTGGTCTTCAAAACCGTGCGTAATAGTTTCCCATTACACGGCTCCTCAATGATTTGGCACTTTGTCATGTGTACTTCACAACTGAACCATCCTCAGTTGTCTTTTCATCGTGGCAGTGTCTGTGTAATATCTGGAGATTTTTATATTCATCTTTGCCTCCCAAACTTTTGGGGGTTTTGTGGTCAATCTCCAGTACGTCTTCCTCTCGGAAGTACATTCCGCAGTGGGTACATTTATTAGACTTTTGCATTGCTACTCATAACTTTACATTCCAAATCACCGTAAGTCCGTCAGCATATCCTTGTCATTACAACAGGGCGTTCGCTTTTGACTTAATCTCTCCTCTCGTTAGCATACGGTTAGCACCTACTCAGTTATCGACCTTACTGAGGGCAGGCGAAAGGTTACTTCGTTCCGAATAACCATTGTTAGAACCTTTAGAATGATGCTATCCACCGGGTTTATTGGGAGTGCAACTGGTCAACCAGAGAATTGCCAGCCCCTTATCCCTTGCCTTTTGGCTCCAACGCATTAAGCCTTATTTCGCTGGTTCTTTATGACGATGGTTCAGCGCATCTTTACTTTCGCTATTCATAGGTTTATGCTCGGAGGGAACCAGTTTAGGCTACCAGTTTTACCTCCTTTTCATCCCGCTTTACGGATTGATGGCTAGTCGCTACCGTAGGGATGATGCTGTTACCGTTGCACCTACGGAGAGGGACTTTTCCTTAGAATCACCCTCATGGTTATTCAGTTATCATCTGAGAGAGATTAAAGTGCGAACTCCACCCATTAAGGGTTATCTCTCAAATGTCACTCATCCCTGAATATTTCTATTCATTTCGAGTGAACGAATCGCACCCCAAGACTAAAGCCACCCTACAGTGAGAGTGGCTGGTAAAAAAATGTCAGGATGACATTGCAATTGGTTGACAGTTCGACTTCGCTCACCGTCAACTTTTCGATTCCTAGTTATGCCTTGCTAGAGAACAGAGCATCTTCAGAAATTCTTCTGGAATTTCCTCAAAGTTTTCTAGCAGGAAGTCCATTAGGGCAAGATGACGTAAATCGCTGGGCATGGGTCTGCGGTAATTGCGACCTTTGGAGAACCAACGCCGGACAGTTGAAAGTGAACGAGAGCAAATCCGAGCGATCGCCTCATGATTGACATCCCACTTAGCATAAAAATTCTTGGGTGTCATTCCTAGTTGACAATGGCTATATAAGTCAATCAAATTTTGCTCTCGTGCCTGTAAAGGACGCGGATTATTCATAGCATTGGCTCCGCTTCCAGTGGTTCTAAATCTTCCTCCCAAGCAATATCGGCAGATGTCCAAGCTGCACTGGGACTATCTTTGCTCAACCAAATCAGGTAGCACCAAGTCCAGCAGCAAAGATGGGGAGCAAAGCTGTAAAATCTGCCGATCGCAATTCCCCAATCCGTGTCAGAACCAACCCAACGCAATTTGTCGCCGTACAAAAAGCGGGGTGTCTTTGCTGTATTGGGAAAATCGTCAGGTAAATCACCAGAACTCGCAGAAAGTTTCTGGTTAATTAACCTTGGGAGTAAATCTTGGCGATTGAACGCCATCGCACTCAAATAACTAGCAACTAGTCCAGCATCAAGACTCTGGGTTAATTGAGAAATTAACAACGCTGCTAAAGTTTCTTGTTCTTGCTGTTCACAATAATCGCTGAGTTTCGTCAATAGTTCACCAATACCGAAGTCATCTAAAGCTTGTAGATAACTTCTGTGTTCATCTGTTTTGTGGCAAACAGGTCTTAACATAGAATATGTCTCCTGTGACAGGGAGCCAGAAGCCAGCGCGTCAGCCCTGAGAAAGTTGTGCGCTGGCTTTTGACTTATCAGTAATTATACATAGATTTAATGTATTTATGTTTAAATTTATTTGTTTTTAGTGATTTAATAGAAAAATACATAGAAAAACTGATGATAGTCACATGGGGAAAGTAACACTGAGTATTTACATGGAAGAAGAAGACAAAGAAGCTCTGCAACAACTAGCAGATGCAGAGGAGCGTTCATTGTCGCAAATGGCGGTGTTAATTCTGAAACGAGCAATTAGACAAGCGCAGGCAGATGGAACGATTTTGCCAAATCAAGGAAAAGGGAAATGAGGCGATCGCTCGCTGGGAAAAGTTTCGGTTTCATGCTTCACCGTCTCGTCACCAGTTGGAAGCTTTAGCTAAAATTGTGGGGGTTGATGCCGATAGATTAACGCAAGCAAATGTTACCACCTGCTGGGGTGGGTATGCAGCATGAACCCATTCGATTATGTGGGGCTTGTTATGCGGAAAGGCCTTGTCACCAGATTAAGTGGCAGTTTAAGGAAACGGGGGGATGCGATCACTATAAGTTGCATTTACTATCCAAGTGTCCGAATTATGATGCTAGGTTTAAAATACCTGCTTTATGGGAGCATGGATGCTGTGATCGCTGTCAATTACCTTTTAGTGAAATGGGGAACTTTCAAAAGCTTATATCTCTGCCTACATAGTTAAGGCTTACAACTTAGATTCTGCATTTAGGTTACTAGAATTGGTTTGCTAGATATCATTCATAATTCAAGCTGATTAATACATGAACTAAAATCTAGGTAGGGTTGAACTCTATCTGAAATTAGATGTTATGGTGTTGCTGTTGAGGAAACTTTGGGTGTTGCTCGTTTCTGTACTCTTCCTCGTGTAGAATTCTCTAATTCATCTATTCTCTTATTGAGTCTCTGAATTTCTCTTTCTAAAGAATTAATTTTATCTGCGTGGTTAATGTTTTTTTCGCGTGTCTCGTTCAGGTACTCAGATGTACTTAGAAAAAAACTAACTAATTGCCAAGAAGACATTACTACAGCGATGATTGATAAGCTAACTCCTATAAGAGTTCCTATTGTAAACCGTTGTTGACTTTGAGTTAATTTTTTATCAGCTTCATCAGCTAACTGTTTAGCTTCCTGAGCAGCTTTTTCGGCAGATTGAGCAGCTCTCTCAGCAGATTGAGCAGCTTTTTCGGCAGAGTTTCGAGCATCCTGGATTGCATCTGGAATCGAACTACGGATAGGACGATTGCGATCTGCCTTAAGAAGATATTCCTCTACATCGGAATCTTGGTTTTTTCTAGCCGGGAATGGTATGTATTTCCCCTGGCGAGATATCAGATTTGCTCGTCTTTGTCTCTTCAATTGCCTCCAATCATCGGAATGACTCAATTTTGTAAACTCTACCCAAATAAGAGCTTCACCACCAAAAAATCTGTAGTCATTGGTAGTTAAATTATGCAAAGGTATGGAAAGTCTTCCTACAAATCCAGGATCTACTAATGGGCCAGTACCTAATAACAGACCTCTATAAACATGGGTTATTTTTAAATTAAATCTTAGTGCAATATAGTCTGGAAGGCGGAACATTGGTTCTACAGTTACGAAGGCAATAGAGTTTGGTTTGAGAATAAATTCTTTATTTTTCTGAATATATTCAACTTGTTTTTTCCCTTGCTCATCATAATATACGCATTTTCCAAGTAAATTGACCTCATATGATGCAGACTTAAGTTTATCTGGATCAAAAGGATCAATCATACCAGTTACAGCAACATAGTCATAAATATCAGCCGAATTTAACAGTGCAGGTAAGATATCAGGAAATGGATCTTTGGATTTGTATTCCTTAAATCTGTTTTCTGCTTCGTCAGGACTTGGAGCAAATGGACTTGGACTATTTACTTGTATGTTGGATTGAGGGGTGTTACTCATATTGGCTTGACGTGAGATTTAGATGATTACGGGATACAAGTGATGCTGCACCAAATCCAAGATAATCAATATTTGAGTTAAGTGCAGATTCAACCTCAGCAACAAACTGGGAGACTTTTTCTGTTGGGCGATTCAAAAAATTACATCTTGCATCTACATAATCCAAATGATTCAAGACAATATGAGTTGGTCTATTGACTAGAATCGCTTGACGTACTACATCCGGATTAAATCGAGCAACCCGCCTGATTAATTTAGTAACTGAGGTATATTCAATAATTGGAGTACAAACCTCTGACTCGCAAGATACTGTTTGCCAATCAACTTCATCAGGTAAAGGCCCAGAATTTCCGCTTACCCGGATAGGAAATGCACGTAACACAAGTACAATTTCATCTACATCTAGGGGACTAAGACCAGCTTCAGCAATAAATCCTGCTGCTGTTGTATCCCGACTTGTTACATAAGGATAATCACTAGAGTGAAGTAGAGATAAACCAAACCCTTGTGTACCTTCAACAATTATTCTTTCTTTAGCCTCTAAATATGAACGCATTAACGGTACTACAGGTTTAACAAATTCCTGCAAACTCACTTCATGTTTAGCTAAACAAACTGATGAATTCCTCTCAATTCGTCTACGTACTGCTGCACCTGTTCCACTTAAAGTCGAACCTATAGATTGACCCAATGAACCTGTTTGCTCTTCTATTTGTTCACGCTCAGTCACGATAACAGCATTGGGATCAATTAACAGCCTATCCTTAGATAATCCTATGCGAGTAATTTCATTTATTAATATGTTTGGTTCTATATAACTTCCTGCGCCTAATACACATATAACATTTGGTAAGAGCGCAGCAGTAGGTAATTGCTGAAGAATTATTGGTGTACCTGATGCAGAGATAACTGTATGCCCGGAGTTAAACCCTCCAACACGTACTGCTACAGTTGCTCTTTTTTCTCTTGCAAAAAAATGTGCAACCTTGCCCTTACCCTCAGAACCAAACTGGCCACCTACTACTACTGTTACAGGCATTTTTAAAATCTTGTTCCTTTCCTTAATTTTTTCTTTCTCTAGACTCTATAGCTTGAATAATAGCTGAAGAAAATTCTTCTGCTGTTTTATCATTAACAATTAAAATATGTGCTAAATCAGCTAGATGGCTAATATTCTGTTCTGTTAACTGGGAATTAGCTATAACAAATTCTTCTGCTTCGCCTCCTCTAGCAATATATCTATCCATACGTGATTCCAATGGAGAAGTAATATGAATGTGTAAGAAAGATGAACCGAATGTTTCTTGCCAAAAAGCATAGTCTTCAGGAAAGCGTAAACCGTCTATAACAATATCACTATTCTTGGGCAGCTTTTCAAGAAGTTTTTTACATAGCCAACGCTGCCCTAATTTTTGGTTTACTTCTGTTCCAATTTGTTGTAGCGTTTCGCGAGTCGGCTTGATGCCTTGTTCATTTAAAATATCTTCTAGCACCAGACTATATCTAGCGTAATGAAATCCTCGTGATTTGAGCAAGTTACCAGCAGTTGTTTTTCCAACAGCCATAGATCCACTGAATCCAATAACTATTCTGTTTTTCCAAGTACTTTGGCAAGAATTAACATCAGGAATAATTAGGTATTCTTCTTCAACATTTCCTAATGCTTCAAATTTTCCATTCCAGAAGAAAACACCAACAATAGCTGAAGTAATTGCATCTAGTTCATCATGACTTACTGGTTGCTCAGTATACTCTCCTTTAACACCAAATTCACTAAGCCCAATTTTAAGAAGTTCAATACTAGCTTTTTTCCGTGGAATATTCATTATATCTTGTGCTGCACCTGGATAACTTTCAATCACAGGTATCCCTTGCCCTCTAAAATATTTAGCAAGCCGAATACCACGAGCAGTCAAATTTTGCATACTCCTAATTAAAGATGGATAAACATTTATCCCACGCTTCTTTAATATCCTTTCGCAAAACCGAGTAATACCGTAAAGTTGCCGTCCAGGATCGCTATCCTCAACGCTAACTCTTCCTATAGGTAAAGACAATGGTGAATCAATAGAGACAAGAGTAGGCTTAACATCCAGCGTTGCATTAATTAACTCAGAATCAGTATTTAATCTTTTGGTAAGTACATAATCTCCTTCTAATACGCTCCATCCAGACGCTCGATTTTCCGAACCGGAAAGGTCAATACCAACAATTTTTAATTTAGATAAATCTTTTATATCGGCAATATCTTTTAGTAATATGCTTGAGCATTGTTTTTCTTTAGGAGCAGGTATAGATATTCCCTCTGGGTTTGATTTTGATTTACCTTTATTCCACTGTAATGGACTTGGATTTGCCGCAAAATAATGAATGGAAGCACTAATATCTAGAGGAATTTGATGTTTTTTTATAAGCCGAGAAATAACATCATCAAATATTGATTTCATGCCTTCTATATCCGCATGATTGTAAGAAATCAACAGCCTCAGGGACTCAGAATCACCTCGACAGTATTTGTACCAAAGTAAAGGAGCAGAATCACCTTCTATGTCCAACAAATTAGAAGGTCTTTTTACTCCTAAAAGTTTTTCAATTTTTTTTTGCCCTCCTTCTAGCCCAACCCGTTTTGCTAAGAAACGTAGGTCAATGTGAGTTTTAGGAAGTTTCAAGTCCTGAAATTCTTTACAAATAAAAGGAATATCAAAAAGCGAACCATTAAAGGTAACGAGAACTTTTGCTTGTGTTAATGCTTGTCTAAAAGAATAATCATCCTCTCCTTGTATGTATACTTTGTACTTTGAATCCATACTCCATCCTACTAGTGTAATATTATTGTAGTGTCTACTTAAACCAGTAGTTTCAATATCTAAAAACATTGTTTTTTGAGGAAAAGTAAGAGCAATTCGATAGTATTCGGAACTAGGTAATTTATCAGCAAAAAAATCAGCATTTTCATCTTCAATTGCTTTGCGTGAAGCTTGAATAAAACTCTTTCTACTATTATCTGTATTAATATCAAAGATAGATAACTGAGTTGCTTGTTTTAACTCCCAGTCGTCCCAAGATACAATACCTGAACGCCAAAGTTCATTTTCTGTCTTAGATCCAATTCCTTTTAAATGTTGAAAAGTTGATAAAAGCATTGTATTTGCATCTGTTTTAAAGTAGTGTTTGTATTTATATCGTGTTATTAATTGTATACTCTAGTGTTTATTACATATACTAACCTAGTAAATGTGTCACTTTATATAAGTTATTTTGTCTCATGATTTGTTGTTAGACACAGACGCAATTACCTGTATCTTCTTAAAGGATACAGGTTCTAGTGAGAGTAGCACCTCTTCAACCTCAAAATTATCGCTTGCAGCAAACTCAGACTTCGCTGACAATTTTCGCCTCTAAGTTCTCAGTGATACTTTGGAATAGTTCCAACGCTGCTTCTAAATCCTCAGCAATCTCTAAAGCTAAAACATCCGGTGCTGGAAGGTTATCAGAGTCTTCTAAACTTTCATCCCTCAGCCAGAAAATATCCAGACTGACTTTATCCCGTTGCATCAGTTCTTCATAACTAAAGGCGCGAAACCTGTCTGTTTCCTGGCGTTCTTGGCGATTTTGAGCATTAAAGCATTGGATAAAGTCTTGCAAGTCAAAGTAACGCAGAGGATTCGTTTTCAGGGTAAAGTGCTGATTGGTTCTAAAATCGTAAATCCAGAGTTTCTTAGTCCAGGGGTCGGCGCTGGCGGGTTTGCGGTCAAAGAATAACACGTTAGCTTTGACACCTTGAGCGTAGAATATACCTGTTGGCAGTCTCAGTAAGGTATGTACGTCGCATTCGTGCAGTAATTTCTTGCGGATGGTTTCACCAGCACCACCTTCAAACAGGACGTTATCAGGAACAACAATAGCAGCTTTACCGTTGATTTGCAGTAGGGTTTTGACGTGCTGGAGAAAGTTTAGCTGTTTGTTAGATGTGGTAGCCCAAAAGTCATCACGGCGATACACGACCTTTTCTTTGTCTGCTTTGCCATCATCGTTGAAAACAGTAATGCTGCTTTTTTTACCGAAGGGTGGATTTGTTAATACTAATTCAAAGCGATCGCCTGGATCTGCCATTAAGCTATCTTTAGCATCAACTGGACTTTCATCACCTGCTATACCGTGTAAATACAGATTCATTGCACAGAGGCGTACTACCCCATCAGCAACATCAAAACCTTTGAAGGTTTGATTTTTCAGGAATTGCTTTTGAGCTTTATCGAGTTTGTAATTTTTGGTGATGTAGTCATTAGCAACCAGGAAAAAACCACCTGTACCACAAGCAGGATCGCAGATGCGCTGTGCTGGTTGGGGTTGCATGACTTCGACAATGGCTTTAATTAATGCCCTTGGCGTAAAATACTGACCTGCACCACCTTTAACATCTTCAGCATTCTTTTGCAGCAATCCTTCGTAAATTTCTCCTTTTACATCGATATCTAAACCAATCCAAGTTTCTGAGTTGATGAGTTCTACCAGTCGCTTGAGTTTGGCGGGGTCTTGAATTTTGTTTTGCGATTTGCGGAAGATAACGCCCAAAAGTCCTTTTTCTTTACCCAGGTTTTCTAAAGTATGACGGTACTGGGTTTCTAAAGCATCACCATCTTGCGATCGCAGTGCTGACCAACTGTATTCTGGGGGAATGGTGGAACGTTTGCCCAAAGGCGGGGGAAGTTGGTTTTGTTCTTCGACCATCTTCAAGAACAGCAAATAGGTAAGCTGTTCTACATAGTCACTGTAGCTAACGCCATCATCGCGGAGGACGTTACAGTAATTCCAGAGTTTTTGAACGATGGTTGAGGATTCGTTAGCCATTGAGTGATGCTACAGGGAGTTTTACTAGTAACGAAGAATTATATATTTTTGAGATGGCGATCGCCGCGAAGACAAGCTCAAATTAATGATTATGTTGCTCACTTGTAGCTATAATGCCAGCTTCACTCTTTGTATAACTGAATCAATGCATCGCTGCGAAAAATCCCAAAGTTTGAGTATATTACAGTTATTGGGTGTATTTTTTCGATAATGCTTGAGAAAGTATAAAATAAAACTTTTTTTGGCGATAAATCATTTCTAATAGTAATTAATCCTTAGTTAGCAATATAGCTCTGCGCTTTCGGAGTGTCATCATGAGCTTGATTAATCTGGATCTGGTCTTTAACGCCATTACTAGCATCGCCAATCCTTTGATTAAAGAAAAAATTCTGCGTAGTGAGACAGTAATTAAGTTACTCCAGCAATTTAACCTCGATCCAGAGCATCCACCTGCTGATTTTAGTGGTGTTTACGCTTACGCCTTAGTAGAGTACGGTGTTGGCAAACCAAAACCATTGCTGGAATTATTCCGGCAAGAAGCAATTAAACAAGCTTTTCGCACAGCATTAGACCACAATAACGCTTCAATTCTCCTTTCTGAGGTTGATGCTTTTCTTGATGCCTATGCATCGGGCGATGATATTAGAAGTTTGGAACTTGATGTTAGGCGAGAGGTAGCTGAATTTGCGACGGTATTTATCGAAGTGGCGAAACGTAGCCGCACACCTGCTGATGTGTTGATGAGCCAGAAAATCGGTTCTTTACATAGCAGGATTGCGAGTATCCAAGAACAACTGGATAGATTACCGACGCTGGAAGGAATTCGCACAGAAATAGCTAGGTTAGCAGCACAGAATTATCCTGCATTACCAGGAAGTGTCACTGAAAACCAATGTAGAGCGATCGCACTCGCCCAACAAATGCGAGGATGGTTTGAAACTTTGGGCTATGACTTTGAAAAATATGAAATCTGGGCAGAGGAATATTTTGAATGGATAATTCAAATTCCAGTACGTCGCAGTTATGACCGCATTCTTATACGTGGTGTTGCAGGAGAAATTGGACTGAGTGATGTCATGGCGTTGCGTTCCTCAGTTGAGGCGCAAAAAACTGATGAAGGATGGTTAGTAACTACCCGCCGCATTTCACGCGCTGCAAGGGATGAAGTCAAAAAGGAAACAAATCGTCATCTTGATTGTTTCACTTTTGACGAACTAATTGACTTAGATGCCGACTTTAATGCCTATCTTGACTGGTTAGAAGCAGAAATCAAACGCCGAAAAATTGATACTAAGTATGTACCTCTTGCTTGTACAAAAGAAGAAATTGACCCAGTAACTAAGCAGCGAATTGGGGTGAGTCGATACGAGGAAGAAGACGGCTGGATTGATGGCTATATAGACTTGTGGCTTGATGACCCTGCAAAAGAGCATATTTCCATTCTGGGAGAATTTGGCACAGGTAAAACTTGGTTTGTCTTTCACTATGCTTGGACTGCACTGCAACGTTACCGCGATGCTCAAAAACGTGGTGTTGAACGTCCCCGTCTTCCTTTAGTAATTACCTTGCGTGACTTTGCCAAAGCGTTAAATGTAGAGAATGTTTTAGCAGGTTTCTTTTTTACCCAACATAATATCCGCATCAACAGCGAAGTTTTCGACCAACTCAACCGCATGGGTAAATTGCTGCTAATTTTCGATGGCTTTGACGAAATGGCAGCAAAAGTTGACCGCCAACAGATGATTAACAACTTCTGGGAACTGGCAAAGGTCGTAGTTCCCGGTGCTAAAGTTATCCTTACCTGTCGGACTGAGCATTTCCCAGAGGCGAAAGAAGGACGTGCTTTACTCAATGCAGAATTGCAAGCATCGACTAAAAAATTGACTGGCGAAACGCCGCAATTTGAGGTATTAGAACTGGATAAATTCAACGATGAGCAAATTCGGCAGGTGCTTTCATACCAAGCTGAAGCAGTGACAGTTGAACAAGTGATGGGCAATGAGCAATTATTAGACTTAGCCCGTCGTCCAGTAATGACCGATTTAATCTTAGAAGCATTGCCAGATATTGAAGCGGGTAAACCTGTAGATATGTCACGGGTTTATCTGTATGCAGTGCGGCGCAAGATGGAACGGGATATCAAGGCAGAACGTACTTTTACTTCTTTGGCAGATAAACTGTATTTCCTGTGCGAACTTTCCTGGGAAATGCTGTCTAATGACCAAATGAGCTTGAATTATCGCCTTTTCCCAGAACGTATCCGCCGCTTATTTGGTTCTAGTGTGCAAGAAGAAAAGGATTTAGACCACTGGCATTATGACATGATGGCGCAGACGATGCTTGTTCGCAATGCTGATGGTGATTATACTCCAGCGCATAGGTCGCTGTTGGAGTTTTTTGTAGCGTATAAATTTGCCGCAGAGTTAGGGGCGTTAGCTAATGATTTTACAGAATTGGCACAAGCGCGATCGCTTGTAGATAAAACTGTCGCGCCTGCTGATTATACGTGGTCTGCTTATTTTTCGCGTCAATCAAATGATATTATTGCGCCACTTAAAGCATTTACAACCGAGTCTTTTGAGAAGTTAAGAGAAACTTTTGGCAAAGCACCACTCACAAAAGCAGTAATAGATTTACTCTTACCAATGTTGAGTAATCATGAAACTCTGATTAGTATAATTGAAGCCACGCGAGGTAAAAGCGAAAATGAGGTAGGTTATATCGGCGGAAATGCAGCGACACTGGCAGTTAAATTTGATAAAACAGCGTTGGAAGAAAGAGACTTAAATCATACAGTAATTAAGGGGGCTGATTTTTCTGATACCAGTTTACGACACGCTCATTTAATCAAAGCCAATCTAACAGAATCAGTTTTTCCAAAAGTCTTTGGCGCAGTTTTTTCAGTTGCATATAGTCCTGATGGTAAGTTATTTGCAGCAGCTGATGGTAATTGTGAAATTAATATATGGTTGACTGGAAATGATCAGCCGATTTTAAAATGTAACGGGCATAATAATTGGATACGCTCGATAGTTTTTAGTCCTGATGCTCACATTTTGGCTAGTGCCAGCTATGATCATACGGTAAAGCTGTGGAATACTACTACTGGAGTGTGTATAGCAATCTTGGAAGAACATAGCGATAGAGTACATTCAGTAGCATTTAGTCCAGACGGTAAAATCTTAGCAAGCGGAAGTCGAGATAAAACAATAAAGCTATGGAATACTCATACATGGGAATGCTTGAAAACATTAGATGGTATAAGCAACATACGTACAGTAGCTTTTAGTCCTGATGCAAAAATACTTGTTACTGGTGGCGCAGATAAAACATTAAAATTATGGGATATTGCGACTGGAAAATGCCTGAAAATTTTTCAAGGACATACCGATTCAATAAGCTCAGTTGTGTTTTCTTCAGACGGTAAAAACATAGTAAGTGGTGGTAGAGATAAAACAATCAAATTATGGGATGTTGCTAAGGAAAATTGTTTAAAATCTTTTGAAGGACATACTGACACAGTACGTGCAGTTGCCGTTAGTGAAAATTTTATTGTGAGTAGTAGTAAGGATACAACAATAAAGATATGGGATTTTAAAACTGGGGAATGCACTAAAACTTTACAAGGACATAACGGTTGGGTACGTTCAATTGCAGTTAGTCCTCAAGGTAACTATTTAATTAGTGGTAGTGAAGATAAAACTGTCAGACAATGGGACATTATCACTGGAAAGTGCTTAAAAATTTTGCAAGGTTATACTGGTTGGGTACGTTCAATAGCTATTAGTCCTAATGGTATAAATTTGGCTAGTTGTAGTGAAGATGGAACTATAAAGCTATGGGACATTGTTACAGGAAAATGCTTACAAACTTTACAAGGTCATCAAAGTAGGGTTAACTCAGTAGCAATTAGCCCTGATGGTAATACTTTAGCTAGTAGCAGTTATGATAGAACAATCAAGTTATGGGATATTAAGACTTATAAATGTTCAAAAACTTTTTACGCTCAAAATACTGGAGGAGTAAATTCAGTCATTTTTGCTTCTGATAGTATAACTCTGGTAAGTGGAAGTGGTGATAGTACGGTCAAGATATGGGATTCTCAAACAAAAGAACCACTAAAAATTCTACGAGGACATATCGACTGGGTATGGATGGTAGCAATCAGCCCTAATAACAAGATTATAGCTAGTGGTGGTTATGATAAGACAGTAAGACTCTGGGATTTTCACACAGGAGAATGCTTAAATATCATCAAAGGACACACTTCAATGGTAAGTGCATTAGCAATTAGTCCAGATAGTGATGTGGTTGCAAGTGCGAGTCTTGATAAAACAATAAGACTGTGGAATATCCATAATGGCGAGTGCTTAAAAACTTTGTGTAAACATACGGTAAATTCAATAGCATTTAGCCCAGATGGTCATTTACTAGCTAGTGCAGGTCATGATGGACAAATAATTATTTGGGATACTTGTACTGGGGAATGTATTAAAACTTTGTTAGGACATAATAGTTGGGTTAGTACTATTACTTTTAGTCCTGATGGTAGAAATCTTATCAGTGGTAGTAGAGATGAAACAATTAAAGTGTGGGATATTAAATCAAGTGAATGCTTAAAAACACTTGATAATAAACCCTATGCTGGCATGAACATCACAGGTGTTAAAGGCTTAACCGAAGCTGAAAAAGCCACACTTAAAGCATTAGGCGCGGTGGAAGATGGAGAATAAAGATTAGACAATATGCAAGCGATGTTGCGGCGATCGCACCACCCATCCCTTGACACTCATACAGTAAGAGCGATCGCATCACTAATTCTGAAACGTCTTGAATGTGCGATCGCATCAGTAAAACTATTCCTCTTCGCCATACTGTGTTGGTGCTTCACCATGAGACTCAAGAATTTTGGGCTTTTTAATTTTGGGATTAGCAGGTTCAAATTTTTCTAGCTGTAAATCAAACTCCCACTCATCCAATAAATCAAAGATAAATTGCAGATGATTTCCTGTTTTTAGTGGTAATTCACCCAAGCGAAAATCGCTGGTGTTTGGGGGAATATCAACAAAGGGATGGGAAAATTCAAAAGTACGTCCTAAATGGTCTTTGTAAATGAATCGGTAGAGGTGATCAAAGTCGAAATCAAATGCTTGAACCAATGCTGCGGCGACTTGATCGAGATTGAAGTTGCTAGGAATGGCTATGTGTCGCCAAGCATCCAACAGGCTGACTTTAAAAGTATAAATTGCCTCGGTAAACTCTCCTTTGGCAATGACTAAGGTTTGTTCCCATTCAGGAAAGTAGGTTTGGAGTGATGGTTTTAATTTTTCAAAGGCTATGCGGAAGTTAAGGGTAATTTCCTCCTCTTCTTTGTCTGGTTCAATTTCATCATAAATTTCCGAGATTAAAGCTATCATTGCATCTCCCCAAGGACGGCGTTTTACAGCAGCTATCCGCCAACCTTTAGCAGGTTCGGGTTTTCCTGGGGTGAGTTCGAGAAAGCCAAATAAATGAAACAGACTAAGACTGTGCAAGCCTGGGTAATAGGCTAATTTGTCTTGTTCCGAGTAACTATTAAAGGTTAAGCCTTCATCTGGAATTTCTCGCCAAAATTGCAAGCAGCGAAATAATAGTCCGTATGGATCTCTAAATTCGCCTAAGACTTCGCTTTCTCCCCAAATTAACCAGGATTCTAAAAGTGTGAAATATTGTTCTGTTGGGTTGAAGCCTTGCCAAATTTTGAGGAATTGTTTGTCTAAAACTAATTTGCTTTTTTTACCTTGGGTGATAACTTGAGACAGTCCAGAGGTGCGAAGGACGAAGTATAACCCGTAAATGTAGGGGTAGGATTTTTGTTGGGGACGCTTGAGGTTAGTTTCAATGGGGTAACTCAAGCGAGAATTGAGTTGCTGGAGGTATTTGAGAGAGAATTGATGATACGTGCTGCTAACTTCAACGCCGTCAGGTTGGAGAAATTCTAGGATGGTTTGAAAGTCCCGCAGAATTGTTCCTGGGGAATCTTGGGTGATGCTTTGCTGTTGGAGGAGTTGCTTTTTGTCTTCCGTGAGGGTTGGGAGTTGTTCGCCCAGATGATTGGGGACGGGGAATAGTCGTTTAATCATCTAATTTCAACTCTAATTGTGTAGCTGTAGTTTTAGATTTACGCGGTTGCTTGGATTTAATTGTAGATTGATGTTTTGGTTTTTTGTCAGCTTCGCGGTTAGCTTTCTCTGCTTTGATGCGTTCTAGCAGTTTTTCGGCGGGTTCATCGTTGGGGTCTTGGGGTACGAGTTTGCCTTCAAAGGCTTGTTTTAAGATGGTTTGGCGGAGTTTTTCAGCGCGTTTGAGGTTGGTATCTATGGTTTTTTCGAGTTGGTCGATTACTGAAAAAGACAGTTCAACTTCACATTGAATTTGAACCTGTTCTTCTTGAGGCGGTAAAGGTATAGGAAAAGCACTCAATTTGCTTAAGTTAATAGATGCAAGATTAGTTGTTTGCTTACCCTCCTTCATGAAATATGTTGCACCATAAGTATTGCTACACCAAGAAACGAATTTTGCAGATAGGTCTGAGTTATATAATCGACCTCTAAAAACGTGATTTTGATGAATACATTCACTAATCTCTTCTTGCCATATCCAACCTCTTCCTAATTTATCTCTATCTCCACCCTCATTAAATAAAATGTCATTTTTTTTGAGCAATAACTCAGTAATAATTGTTTCATTAGCTTCAATTTCTTTAATTTCGTTTAAATCAAGATATCCACGCTGTACATTCGCAACTCGTAAATAAGGAATTATTTTAAAGTTCTCAAATTTTCGGTTACTGTCTTTTGTAATTCCGCCTTTTAATGCTGCTATAGTATCTAACCTAACCCAGCACCACCCATCAGGTAATTTAGCTAAATCCGAAGTATCGGGTGCAACTGGTTCTTTATATTTCAGCTTCCAACTATCATCTTTGGGAGTTTTCCCCTGTGCTTTCATCTTCACCAGTTGTTCGGCTTCCCACTTCTCCCGTCGTTGTTTGAGAATACGTTCAAGTAACACTGAGGCGGGTTCTAATTCTCCTAGATTGGCTTCCCGCCATTCTTTAGTTAAATTTCCTTCGACTGCGGCTTTTAACACCGCCTGACGGTAGCGTTTTAATTTGGCTTTTACTTTTTTGAGTAACTCTACCCCTGCATCAAGTTGGGTGAATAGTTCTTCAATTTTGGCAACTATGCGATGTTGTTCAGCAAGTGGGGGAAGGGGAACAGGTGTAGTTCCTACATCTGTTTGATTAATACTAGCTTGATTGACTGCCCATTTTGCATTACTGATCAAGCGAGATTTTCCTAAACGAGAACGCAAATAGAATGCAAGAAAAAATACGTTAGCCGCTTGAAATAATCTGAGTCTCATCATATTTGACTCAAATAGAGCTGGAATATTTCTAGACCTAACAGGCAAGCACTTACCCAGATGGCTAGGACTATTCACTCTATTAATTACTAAGTCACCCTCATTTAAACTATATTTTTCAATATCCTCTGGTTTGGCTCTAACTAAATTCAGTTGATTAGAAGGACGGCTAAAACCATCTTGAAAGTCATCTATCCTCAAAATAGGAGTTCCTGAACCGTACTCAGATTTAGGTAAATAGATTCCATTTTGTATTCCACTTTCTACAAGAGTTTCTATTTCTGTCCACACCCAACCTTTTGGCAACTCATACAACTCCTCACCCATTACGCAGCTAACGCCTCATTCAACTCATCCAAAATATCCATTAAATCATTTCCAAACAACTGATAACCCTGAAACGCTTCCTGTGGCATTTCCTGTAAATCCTCTGGCTCAATCCTCACACTGGTGGCAATATGCTCCCTAATTTTTTCCAACCACCCCACCTGCTGTGAGGTAAACTGTTTTCCTGCTAACCACTGCTGAAACTTCTCCTCAACTGTCACCGCGTAGGGTTCTAACGTCTCCGTTTCCCCCATCGCAAAGCGTACCAGAGAAATGATATCTGTCAACAGCTTTTGCACCCCTGCACCCCTGACTTTATCTGCTTGCAACTGGGTGTATGCTTGCCATAACTTTTCTGGTGTCAGGTTACGCGGTGGACGTTCTAGGGCATTCGCTAACTGCTTGATTTGCTCGTAGGTTAACCGTCGCTGTCCGTAGGGCTGATTATAAAGGATTTGTAGTGCAGTAATTTCATCCTTATTCGCTGCTACAAACTCCCGAAAACTCTCCACAGTCCCCATTGCCTTATCCCTAGCAGTGGTATCAAATCCCGCAGCTAACACCACATCCTGACTGATAGTATCAATAATCTGCTCGTTCTTACTTTTAATATCTTTGAGCAAGTTACGAAACTGGGGATTATCAAAGGGTTGACAAGCAAGGTTGATTAATACCTCTGCTGCTTGCTGCTGTTGTGTTTCCGTGGGTGTTGGGGTTTGAAACTGTGCGATCGCCTGTTCAATTTGCGTATCTGGATCGAGGGCATCGAGTAACTCTCTGGTAATCTGTGGAATAGACTTGCCCCCAGCAGCAGTTTTTAATTCTGTGCGTTCATCCGCATTCAGTTGCCTTTCTAACCTTGCCAAGCGTCCCGCCAAGGACATCAGCGTGTCTTCATCTCGCTGATCCAACGCCACTGCTTGGACTAATTTATCAAAAGGTAAACTGCGTTTGCGCTCCAAAGGTCGAGAATCAGTTTTATCTGACTCGCACACCCCCACCGCATCCACAATCACGAATTGTTCCTTCACTTGAGCATCGGGTGTCACTCCTTGAAAATCTGTGGGATTAATTGTGCGGGTTCCCCGTCCTTTCATCTGCTCAAAATAAATCCGCGATTTCACATCCCGCATAAATAGCAAGCATTCCAAAGGTTTGATATCCGTCCCCGTGGAAATCATATCGACGGTGACAGCAATGCGGGGGTTATAGGAGTTGCGGAAACTGGCGATTAAATCTTCTGCTTTCTCCCCAGTGGTGCGATAGGTAATCTTTTTACAAAACTCATTCCCCTTACCAAATTCTTGGCGGACAATTCGCACAATATCTTCAGCGTGGGAGTCATCTTTAGCAAAAATCAGGGTTTTGGGAACTTCGGTTCTACCAGGGAATATCTCGGTAAATAATCGCTGTTTAAAGGTGCGAATCACCGTGCGAATTTGATCCATCGCTACAACAGAACGATCCAACTCCCTCCCCGCATAGTTTAAATCTTCATCCAACTGCTGCCAACGGATGGCACGAGTTTGGCGATCGCGTCTATCAATGTAAAATCCTGCTTGGATATTGCTACCCTGTTCTGTAATTTGGGTGCGAATGCGATAAACCTCATACCCCACATTCACTCCATCAGCTACCGCCCGTTCGTGGGAATACTCCATCACCAAATTCTGATCGAAAAAGCCAAAGGTTTGCAGAGATGGCGTTGCCGTCAGTCCGATAATGAAAGCATCAAAATATTCCAAAACTTGCCGCCACACATTGTAAATCGAGCGGTGGCATTCATCGGTGATTATGAAATCAAAGGTTTCAATGGGAATTTTCGGGTTATAAACTACATCCTTGGGTTGTTGGTTTTCCTCCTCGCCATTGAACTGTGATGCTTCCTCATTTTCTGCCTCAAATTCAGCCTCTCCCCGCAACATCGAATAAAGACGCTGAATCGTGGTGATACACACCTTATTAACTGGATCGATGGTATTGGAAGTCAACAACTGCACATTATAGAGTTCAGTGAACTTGCGCCCATCATCAGGGGTGACATACTGCTGAAACTCCTTCTGGGTTTGTTCTCCCAAATTCTTCCGATCCACCAAAAACAAAACCCGTTTCGCCCCAGCTAACTTAATCAGCCAGTAGATAAAACTCACAGCAGTATAGGTTTTGCCTACACCCGTCGCCATTTGAATTAATGCTCTAGGACGATTTTCTTTGAGAGAATTAAATAAACCTGCGATCGCTTCTTGCTGACAATCTCGTAAATCTTCTGTTTCAATTGTGGGTAACAGTTGCAAAAGTCCTCTGAGGGTGTCAGACTTACCTAGCCATTCCTGTAGCGTTTCCGGTTTATGGAAAGTAAACACCCGCCTTGAGCGATAATCAGGATCGCGGGAGTCACGAAAAAATGTTTCTGTACCAGTGCTTTCGTAGATGAAAGGTAAAGGCTTTTGGTGACAGGGGAGACTTTTGGGCAAGTTAAAGGAATATTTATCGGATTGGATTTCAACACCGCTTAAAGCAAATCCAGCAGGTTTCGCTTCAAGAACTCCAACAGCCTTGCGGTTGATGAATAGCAAGTAATCAGCATAACCAGATTTCAAGGGATATTCGCGCACCGCAATTCCCAACCCCGCACCCAAGTTCACTTGCTCATAGTCTTGGATAACCCATCCTGCGGTGGTGAGTAATTGGTCAATTTTTTGCCTTGCCTGTTCTTCCGGTTTCATCAGTTAGTTACTATGCACTTACATAAATTTTCATGGCTTTTTCTGAGAAGCGCAAGTAACATTAAGCTCAGTAAAATTGCTGTTATTTATCTAGAGTATGTAAATAGCAGTTTTGTTTTATCACGCCAATTTCTTCGTCAACTGCTGATGTATCACATCTAGCCACACAGGAATCACAGGTTTACCCTCATCTAAAGATGCGATCGCTTGTTCTCGGTCATACACTACAAGATTTAGCGATCGCTTATGCCCCTCGAAAAGTATCATCCACCGACTACCTTTACCAAATTCAAACAACTCCGGTTCCTTATCTCTCAGGGTTTTCAGCGTAGTACTGGCAATATCAAAACTCAATCCCATAGACAAAAAATATAACATTGCTGCCAGTTCCATCAAATTCGGCTTTGAGTAATAAATACTACGCCCTGTTCCCGTCTCACCAATAACAGGAACAACCACACCCTTTTCGCGCCAGTACTGGAGTTGACGCAGGGTGCAGCCTGTGATTTCAGCCGCTTGTTTACTCGTAAAAAACGTTTCTTGCATGAAATCATTGTAGGCACAGCAGTTAATTAAACGTTTGTGGTATTATCAGACATATATGTTAGTAAACGTATGAGCCAGATTACTATTCAGTGTCGTTTAGTAGGAAGTGAATCTACCCGCCAACAGCTATGGAAGTTGATGGCAGAGAAAAATACGCCACTGATTAACGAACTGTTGCTAAAGGTAGCTCAACAGCCAGAGTTTGAGAGTTGGCGGCAAAAAGGCAAGCACCCAGCCAAAATTGTCAAAGAATTATGCGAACCTTTGAAAACTGACCCCCGCTTCATCGGTCAACCCGGACGCTTTTACACGAGTGCGATCGCATTGGTGAATTACATATATAAATCATGGTTGGCGTTGATGAAGCGATCGCAGTCTCAACTAGAAGGTAAAATGCGCTGGTTGGAAATGCTTAAAAGTGATGCCGAATTAGTAGAAGCGAGTGGTGTTACTTTAGAGAACCTTCGTACTAAAGCGGCTGAAATATTGGCTCAATTGGCCCCCCAGTCAGATACAGTTGAAGCAAAATCACCGAAAGGAAACAAACGTAAGAAAACCAAAAAATCTAAAAAATCAGATGGCGATTGCGCGGAGCGCACGCTACGCGAACGTAGTATTTCTCAAATTTTGTTTGAGGCTTACCGCAACACAGAAGAAACATTGACACGCTGTGCAATTGGCTATTTGCTGAAAAATGGTTGCAAAATCAGCAATCAAGATGAAGATGCTGATAAATTTGCTAAACGCCGCCGTAAACTTGAGATTCAAATTGAACGCCTCAAACAACAGCTAGAGGCACGAATCCCCAAAGGTCGAGACTTAACCGATGCCAAATGGTTAGAAACTCTTTTGCTTGTCACTAATAACGCTCCTGAAAATGAAGCAGAGGCTAAATTTTGGCAGGACAGCCTTCTAAAACAATCTAGCAAACTACCTTTCCCAGTCGCTTATGAAACCAACGAAGATATGACTTGGTTTAAAAACGAGCGTGGACGTATCTGTGTGAAATTTAATGGTTTGAGTGAGCATAGCTTTCAAGTCTATTGTGATTCTCGCCATCTGCACTGGTTCCAACGATTTTTAGAAGACCAACAAATCAAGCACAACAGTAAAAACCAACACTCTAGCAGCCTATTTACTCTCCGCAGTGGGCGTATTGCTTGGCAGGAAGGGGAAGGCAAAGGCGATCATTGGAAAGTTAACCGCTTAATCCTCTACTGTTCTGTAGATACTCGCCTATGGACTGCTGAAGGAACAAACCTAATCAGAGAAGAGAAAGCAGAAGAAATTGCTAAAACTATCACCCAAACAAAAGCCAAAGGTGAACTCAACGATCAACAACTTGCTCATATAAAAAGAAAAAACTCATCTTTAGCCAGAATTAATAACCCCTTTCCTCGTCCTAGCAAGCCCTTATATAAAGGTCAATCTCATATTCTTGTTGCAGTTAGCCTTGGTTTAGAGAACCCTACAACAGTAGCAGTGGTTGATAGCTCTATAGGTAAAGTGCTTACCTACCGCAGCATTAAACAGCTACTAGGCGATAATTACAGACTTTTAAATAGACAGCGACAACAAAAACATACCTTATCCCACCAGCGCCAAGTAGCTCAAATTCTGGCTTCACCAAATCAAATTGGAGAATCAGAGTTAGGACAGTATGTAGATAGATTACTAGCTCAAGAAATTGTGGCGATCGCAATAACATATAAAGCTGGCAGTATAGTTCTCCCTAAATTGGGGGATATGCGAGAACAAGTTCAAAGCGAAGTTCAAGCTAAAGCCGAACAGAAATCAGACTTAATAGAAGTTCAGCAAAAATATGCCAAACAATACCGAGT
This sequence comes from Nostoc linckia z4, assembly GCF_002608075.1. Taxonomy (GTDB): domain Bacteria; phylum Cyanobacteriota; class Cyanobacteriia; order Cyanobacteriales; family Nostocaceae; genus Nostoc; species Nostoc linckia. The sequence goes on along the minus strand of NZ_LAHA01000002.1, from coordinate 305,889 downwards.
TAGTGTCCATCAATGGAGCTATGGCAGATTGATTGCAAATATTGAAAGTCAATCTGCTAAAGCAGGAATTTTTATAGAAGAGGCAAAACAGCCGATTCGAGGTAGTCCACAAGAGAAAGCGAAAGAATTAGCGATCGCGGCTTACGATTCTCGCAAAATAAACTGATTGACAAAACACCGAACCTTGACAATAGAATGAAAATATTCAATAGCGCCGCAGTTCATACTTGTTACAAGTCTCTGTGCTGCGTAAATGTGGGTTAGTTTGACTGCTGTTAAACAGTCTTGCTTTCTGACCCTGGTAGCTGCCCACCTTGATGCTGCTGTCCCTTGTGGATAGGAATTAGGTGCGCCCCCAGTAATAGAGGTGCGGGTTTACCGCAGTGGTGGCTACTGAATCACCTCCGACCAAGGAGGAACCCACCTTAATTATTTTTTGGCATGGTAAAGCAGGGGCGATTTCCCTGGCACTCCTGCCAAAACTTTAAATCGCTTGTTTAATAAGGTTTATAGCCTTTAATGTGTCAGTTGATTTACTTTTTTAAGTATTAACTGACCAGCGATTTTGGGAGACATGACAAAAATGCCTTCAGAACTATTGGTAAATCAAGAGTTTGAAGCGCAGAGTTTCAACACCCCTCCCAGCTAGAGGCGGGTTGAAAGACTTCAAAAGTGCTTACGTGGTTTGGGAACCTGAAAGGGTTTCAACACCCCTCCCAGCTAGAGGCGGGTTGAAAGGTTTCTATTTTAACCGTACTTATACGGATTAATGTTGTTTCAACACCCCTCCCAGCTAGAGGCGGGTTGAAAGTTTTTCAAAAATTTTAAAAATTATCACCACCCTGGAAGTTTCAACACCCCTCCCAGCTAGAGGCGGGTTGAAAGACTCAAGACGCGATGCCAAAAGGTATCAATTTAGATTAGTTTCAACACCCCTCCCAGCTAGAGGCGGGTTGAAAGAATATACGTAGGCTTTCTGAACTCAATGATTTTATGCGTTTCAACACCCCTCCCAGCTAGAGGCGGGTTGAAAGAATTATTCATCTCGCTTCGGTCTTTATTGGATATTTACAAGTTTCAACACCCCTCCCAGCTAGAGGCGGGTTGAAAGGATTCAACGACATTATATAAACGGGCAAATAATTATTGTTTCAACACCCCTCCCAGCTAGAGGCGGGTTGAAAGTTATCAAAACTGCAACCGAAATAAACGCAATCACTAGTTTCAACACCCCTCCCAGCTAGAGGCGGGTTGAAAGTAACATCTAAAGAGGATGTAGTTCCAGGGGCTGTGTTTCAACACCCCTCCCAGCTAGAGGCGGGTTGAAAGCTGCTGGTTCTACCCTTGGTGGGTGGGGTGGTGCAAGTTTCAACACCCCTCCCAGCTAGAGGCGGGTTGAAAGGTAGAACTCCGGGCTATGCAGCTGTACAAGCTGAGTTTCAACACCCCTCCCAGCTAGAGGCGGGTTGAAAGCTGTGCTTACAAATCCATTGCCTGCTGGGGCTTCGGTTTCAACACCCCTCCCAGCTAGAGGCGGGTTGAAAGAACCAAGATGGAGATTCGTAAAAATTGAGGGGAGTTTCAACACCCCTCCCAGCTAGAGGCGGGTTGAAAGAACAAGCAACCCAATTAGCATCCCTGGTCTTCCACTCAGTTTCAACACCCCTCCCAGCTAGAGGCGGGTTGAAAGTTCAAAAATACTTAAAACCCAATGAATCAGAAGCCGCGTTTCAACACCCCTCCCAGCTAGAGGCGGGTTGAAAGGAAACCCTCAATTCACATGCCCCGCACGGTTAGTCGGGTTTCAACACCCCTCCCAGCTAGAGGCGAGTAAAGGAGGGACACACAAAAAACAAAAGCAATCAGAAGTATTTCAACACCGTTCTCAGTTACAGATGGTTTAAAATCAGGAAAAATGAGACTTTGCTCGATAATACTTTTTACGTTTAAAAAGCATTCCTAGCTAGAGAAGGGCTGAGAGGATGTTTGGAAATTGACAATTTTTTTGGAGAGAGTTTTACAAACTTCTCTTAAAAATAGGTGGGTTGAAAGATTGGTAAAAGTCATGGAATTCTTGGACTAATAGGACAAAAACTTGTCAACTTACAGCAATTTTCATTTCTTTGAACCACAAATCCCCATAGGGGGGTAAGGTCTTGCTGGCAAGGTTGATGTATGACAGTAACACACCACGCTGAAAAGTTTAACGATATTTTTAACGATATTATTTTGTTAATGGTTAGCTAACACAATTGGATTACATAGTGAATGCGGACATTATTTTGGCAATACTGACATTAATTTGTCAACGCGGACAAATAATTTGGCAATCGACAACAGTCAACAGTCACCAACTTTCATCGAACTCACGTTAAGTTAAATTCCGTGACTTTTACCAATTACCCAATTACGTCGGAAAAAACGAGCTAAGGCTGACTCTTCTAGTGATAAATAAATTGGGCGTCCGTGGGGACAGGTGCGGGGGTTGCGAGTGCGTTGCCAATCATCTAAAAGTGTCTGCATTTGTTGTAGATTCAATGGCGTACCGTTCCGAATTGCACTGCGACAAGCCACAGCAACTTGCGCTGTTTGTAAGTCACCTCCCAAACTCAATTCTAAAATGGCTTCTGCACAATCTTGGCGTTGCTGTAACATTGCGGGTAGGTTACGAACAGCCCAAAGTTGTTCGCCAAAGGGTTCTATATCTAAGCCGATGCGTTGCAATTGGGATACTTGCGCTGGGGACAAGTGATAGAGAATAATCGGCGGTTCAACACAAACTAGTTGCCAACGATCGCATAATTGCTCATATAAAACTCGTTCGTGGGCAATGTGCTGTTCCACTAACCACATTCCACCAGAATGTTCGGCAACTATGTAAGTATTATTTACTTGTGCCACAGCTTTTAGAGAGTTAGGAGTTGAGAGTGGAGAGTTAGGAATTTTGTCATCGCCGTTGGGATTTTGAGGATTGAAATTGTAACCGCCTTTAGCTTCTGCGGCCTTGAGTAATTTACTTACTCTTGTGGTGTGGACAGTTTCTTTGAGATTGGCAGCAGAAATTTGTAGTGCTTGGTTAATTCCTGCGATAATTTGCTCTTGCCAATAAGTTATTTCATTGAGATAAATTTCTGTTTTTGCAGGATTACGATTCCAATTAATTTGATCTGGCGAAATCACAAGATGCAGAAAACAAATTGGATAGCGATCGCGTGGTAATGTTTTGTGAAATGCTGATAATATTGTCTGCTCTAATTCTGCTGACTTCACCATACGTCCGTTAATGGCCACACGTACCCAATCTGGACGATGGCGATGGCAGCGATCGGGTAATCCTACTACTAAGTTTAGTGTTGAGTGTTGAGTGTTGAGTGTTAAATTATGAATTGTGAGTTCTGAGTTTACCGGGTTGGGTACTTCGAGTTTGACTTCTTGCAAATCGCCCTGTCGGACTTGGGGTAAAATCTGCGGTAGTAGTTGCCCGGTTGTGGCAGTTCTTGAGATGGTGAACCATTGGCGGTCATTTTGGCAAATTTGCCAGGTGACGCGGGGATGACACAAGGCAATTTGGTGAATTGTTGCTTGCACGGCTTTCATTTGCTGTGCTGTTGTCGGTAGTCCCTGACGACGAGATGAACAATTACCGAAAAGATTGGAAACTGTCACCACTGTACCAGGGGCGATGGCAGTTACTTCCACTTGCCTAACTTCTCCGCCATAGCCGTAGACTACTCGCCACCCTAATTTTCCACCCGCAGGACGGCTCAAAATTTCTAAATCTGCCAGATTCGTTAAACTATGTAAAGCTTCACCCCGAAAACCCAAGCTGTGAATTTTCCACAAATCGGCACTAGAACGAATTTTACTGGTACTGTGGGCTGTGGCTGCTTGTTGCAAATCCTCTAGGTTCATTCCACAACCATTGTCTGCAACCCGAATTCGCCATTGTTCTGGCCATAGGGAAACTATAATTCGCGTTGCACCTGCGTCTAGGGAATTTTCCACCAATTCCCGCACTACAGAGGCTAGAGAGTCAATGACCTCTCCCGCTGTAATCAGATATACAACTTCTTTTGGTAGAGCTTGAATAGTAGATGCCATAAGTTATAGTTTATAGCTTCTGGCGACAGAGAGATTGAGAGAGTAAATTTAGTAGAAATTTTGATTAAATGTAAAGAAAGCTCAATTAAAAAGCGATTTTTGATAAATTGCTTGTGGGATTTTAAGCAAAAAAAATTTATGAATTCAGCAGTCGGAAGTCAGAATTCAGCATAAATTCTAGACGAATGGCAAATCAACAATCACTAGCAGGTGTTAATCCACATTTAAACCATTGCTGAATTTACCAATTCTGAATTCTGACTTCTTTATCTATAGGACTTACGCAAAAGTATGAATAAACTAACCGCATAGACGCGGTAGCGGCTTCCCGCAGGGTAGGACGCATTCGCGCAGCGTTTCGTCAGAGAAGGGCACGAAGTTATAAGAGTTTGAGAGAGTTGTTGCGTAAGTCCTAATCTAATTACTTTCGCTTAGTGCTAAAACTTTAGGTGATTCAAGTTTCAGCAATCCGTTCAATAAGGATACCGGACGTTGCCTGTAAGGCCAAGCAAAAGCATGGCGAAACGCTGCATCCTGACAAGCTTGGAGTTGTTCAAAACTAATAATGTCGTAAGTCAAGAGATTTTCATATTCCCAAGGCAAACGTACATTGTGTAAACCAGCATTATCAGTACAAATAGCGATATCGACACCGGCATCAAAACAACGGTCAAAAACTAATTTCAGTTGACGGATATCCTGTAATGTACCAGTTTTTAGATAAGTCGTTGGGCAAACCTCCAAACACTGCCCGCGTCTGGCTAAATCCGGAAGTAATTCTGGATACAATAAAGGAATTTGAATGCCGTGACCAATTCGCATCAGGTAGGGTAACAATTGGGGGTAACAACCGGCGGTAGTTTCAAATAAATGTCCGGTGGTGTTAACATCGAGCGATCGCGCATAATTATATAGACTAATCCATTCTTGGAGGCGATCGGCATAATAGCTATCACCCCCAGCTACATCTACTCCACAGACATAATCCTTATTTTGCGCTGCCAAATCAATAATCGCTTTGTTCACCTCATAAGGTAAACGCGTGTGCATACAAAGAATTTGGCTAGTAACAATGGGATATTCTGGCAAATGACTAGCTTTTCCTACCACTTGGACAATTTCTGCCATCTTGTCAATTCTGTCTGATTGACTCAGATGCTCCGGTGTCCGTAAATAGGGAGTGTAGCGCAGTTCTAGATAAGCCAAATTTTCAAAAATGTAAGCACCCCGCAGCAAGCGATAGATAAAATAAGGCAAAGTCTCCACAGTTTGGACGCTTTCTACCAAGGTGTGCAATTCTAGATACTCATCTAGGGTATTGCGTGGGCGGGTGTAAAAATCTTCAAATTCCGAATAGTCACCAAAGCGGGAAATCAACTCCGGAGAATGTCGCTCGAAATATCGCCACAATACTCTGGGTACGACCGAACCGCCTAGATGTCTATGTAATTCTGCATATAAAGCCATAATGGTATTTTTAGGGAAAAATTTTAATAATTGTAACAAAAACCATAGAGAAAAAAATCTCCTCTAACAGAAAAATTATGTAAATATACGTTAATTGATGCTAAATTTTGCACCAATTTATGTAAAAATTCTTTTGTAGTCAAGGTTTTAAGCAAAATACCTGATACCAGTGTCAGCAAATGCCACAACCTTTTTACCTGAGAACAGCAAACTACTGACGTTAATTTTGACAATTTTTTCTAAATACTTCTTCCAAATCCCATCTTTCTCATCCCCGCACTCCCCAATTAACCTTCTCCAGTAACCGATTCGAGTTAAGGGTATTTGTTGGTTGGGTTGGGGCAATACCTTACCCAACAAATCCGCAAAATGTTGGGTTGCCCTACAGCCGTTCTTAGCCTGTAGTCCATTATAACTGTCGCGCACCTTGCGGTATAAGCTTTTTAAACACCTTTGACTCTTACAAGGCTTGAAAACTTTGCTATTATTTAGGCATCCGCTAAAGTAAACCTTAAAACCCAAATACAGCAAAGCTTTCAAAGGTTAGCAAGGTTGCAAAACACTTTCTCCCTATAAGGGATTGAAACTAACTAACTTTTCGATATCCTTGCTTTCTATCTGAGCTTGCAAAAGACTTTCTCCCTATAAGGGATTGAAACACTTGAGACTTACTAAATCCCTGTAGGGATTGAAATTAAGACCATGTTAAAAAACACAAACCTAAAGAGTATCTCTAAAAAATTTCCTATAGCCAGAAATTGTGCTTCGTTGAAACAAAATGAGGCAATGAGAGCTATCGCATATAGTATGGATTTACTAATACCTGGTTTGTATATATGGCTACATAGTTTTAGCTTTCGCATTGGTGGAAGCATACCAGATGATATCCCTTATAAATATCCCGGTAAAATTCACGCTGATACTGGAATTGCTTTAGTATTACCAGGATATAGAATTTTTACGACTTACCAGGGTACTTATGACCCTAAACAGACATCAGATACAGGGGCTAACAGCTTTTAATTGTACGGTTCTCGACTCAAATACTTTTGAAACATTGATGACTCAGGCGGGATATTCAATGTCAAGTAGCGCACCTGCACAGTCTAATAGAATAAAAGTATGGTGGATTCATAACGAATACCCAAGAGTTGAGTCCGTATATAGTCCAGACAAGAGAATAGTAATAACGGCGTATCATGTTAACTAATATTAACCAATTTCTAACGCGAGCAGAAAGTTTTGGTCGATAGAGTTTTTCTAATCTGTAATACTTTCACTACCCCAATCAATTAGCCATCTCCAGTAACTGATTCGAGTTTCTGAGAAACCGAAGGGGTTTGTGTGGATGTTAAAGCAGGTAAGTACACTGTGAATTGAGTACCTCTGCCTACCTGAGTGTAAAGATTGACAAAACCACCGTGATTTTTAATAATATCTAGCGCAGTGGAAAGCCCCAAACCCGTACCTTTGCTTACGTCTTTGGTGGTGAAAAATGGTTCAAAAATTCGTTGTTGCACTTCCGAAGACATACCCATACCAGTATCAGTAACCACGATCGCAATATAAGAACCCACTTTGGCATTAATATTAATCTGGGCAGAATGTTCGCCGATCACAACATTTTCTGCTACGATTTTCAAGATACCGCCATCGGGCATAGCATCGCGGGCGTTGACGGCTAAGTTCATCAGCACTTGATGTAGTTGAGTTGCGTCTCCCCTGAGGTACCAAAGATTTTTGGGAATATCTATTTGGCAGATAATAGAATCAGGAAATGTTTGAGCGATGATTTCCTGGATTTCTGTTATCAGAGGCAGAATTTCGATGATTGTGCGTTTGTTTTCAATTCCCCGTGCAAAAGTCAAGATTTGCTTGAGCAAATTAGCACTGCGCTTAACGTTATTTTCTAGGGTTTGTAATACTTTCTGGCTTTGGGTGTCAGGAAACTTCTTTTGCAACAACTGAACTGACATTAAAATCGGCGATAGTAGATTATTCAAGTCATGGACGATACCGCTAGTTAGAGTACCGATACTCTCCAAACGTTGCGATCGCAAAAGTTGAGCTTCTAATTGTTTGTGCTGTGTAATCTCGGTATTCACGCTCAAAATGGATTTGAGTTGTCCATTATCATGCTGTAACAATATCCACCGACTTTCAACAATAATTTCCTTACCTTCTTTTGTTAGTTGATACAATTCACCCCGCCATTCACCAGTATTTATGACACTTAAGTAAGCATCTTCAAACTGTGGTGAAGTTCCTTGATACAAAAGTTGCTCAACATTTTTACCCACAGCTTCCTCAACTTTCCAACCGTAGAGACTTTGGGCACCTTGATTCCAAAATAAGATTTGGTTGTGGATATTTTGTACTATAATTGCGTCTTTTACTACATCTAGTAGTAACTTTTGTTCGCAAATTTTCTCTTCTGCCTGCTGGAGTTGTTTAACGTAATTACACAATAATTTATACAGTAAAGCTACTAACAGCAAATGTAAAATAAGGGTCATTAAAAATCTCATTACAGCTTTTTGGGAAATTGCTTGAGACTCCCGTATCTCTCGCTGTAATAAATTTTCCTCTGTTTTTAAATATTCAGAAATTAGCTGTTGAATTTCTTTGCCTATTTGCTTGTCTTGTTTAGACAAAATTATTTGTTTAGTTGCTGCCAATCCCTGGTTTTTTCTTAAGTAAATTTCTTGTTGCAGCGTGTTGAATTTGCTACTAATTTTTGAATTTAATAAATTAAACCACTGCTGTTGTTGAGGATGATTAGCAATTAATTGATTAAGGTTGTGGAGATGGCGATCGCTGTCTTTATACCCCCGATAATATGCTGTGAGAGCTTCTATATCTGATGTAATTAAATAATTCCGTTGGGCAGTTTCAGCATCTTGTAGAGTACTTTGTATAATTTGCAGTTGAGTAATAAATTTGTGAGAGTATGTCACAGATTCACGATTATCAATCAGCTTAATAGTGCTGTCATAGGTAATTAGAGTATTAGTAAATACAATTGATAATGCCAAAATAAATATTGCTTTGTGCTTTTGGACTCTAGACCATTTTTTCATCATGCGATCGCCCTTTTGTTGCCCATGACCTCCATGAGTGATAATTAGGCATTGAAAACAAATACTGAGAGTATTTGAACCAGTAGGAAAACACGGGTAATAAAATACAAGCTGTGAAAGTTGTAAATTTTTTTAATTTTGGGGATAATCATGTATACACAATAATCAAAAACCAAACCGCCAGTTTTTAATATATATTAATTTTTGAACTTACTAGCTGCTATTTGTCATTAGTTATTGTTAACTAATCAATGATAAATGACAGTTAATGATAATGGCGATCGTAGCCATAAAAAATTGCAGATACACACCTGATTGATTGCTTATGTCGAAAATTAGGGTATATTCCCGATTCATATTTTGCAGTGACATTTTATGGTGAATTACCCAATGAAAAGTACCTACAGTAATTCTATTTAATTAAAAAAATATTAGTCCTGACACTCACCAGTCAAGCTGTTTAAAATTTCAACAACTATATCTTTGCTTGTTGGCTGTTGACCGTTTACCGTTAGCTTTCAACAAGCCTCATAAGTGATTATGCTATTTAGATATGTCTTAGGGACTGCCAAGTAAAAAAATATTCCATTACTATTGTTGACTGTTGACGGTTCACAGTTAACCCATCCACTGGAATAATTTATTTTTTGGAGTTCCCTTAGCTTAACAGTCATCAGTCAACAGTCATCAGTCAACACACTGCTATATATTTTTTTGCGTAATTATTGACATTTTTTCCAAAACATGTTGATAATTATAGTTTGTGGAAACTTTACCTCTTAATATAAACGCTTGGCTAACGTAATTGTCATAGGTGCCCAATGGGGCGATGAAGGAAAAGGTAAAATAACAGACTTGCTCAGTCGGTCAGCAGATGTTGTGGTACGTTACCAAGGGGGTGTCAATGCTGGACACACAATTGTAGTCAAAGGTCAAACCTTTAAGCTGCATTTAATTCCCTCTGGTATTTTGTATCCGGATACTGATTGCATTATCGGCTGTGGCACAGTCATCGATCCACAGATTTTGATAGCAGAACTCGACCAACTAAAAGAATTAAATATTTCCACTGACCACCTGCTGATATCTGAGACAGCCCACGTAACGATGCCTTATCATCGGTTGATAGACCAGGCATCAGAAGAACAACGGGGAAGCCATAAGATCGGCACTACAGGTAGGGGCATTGGTCCGACTTATGCTGACAAATCTGAACGTACAGGTATTCGAGTTCTGGATTTGATGGACTCCGATGGGCTACGCGAGCAGTTAGAGTGGACGATAAATTATAAAAACGTCATTTTAGAAAAGCTTTACAACTTGCCGCCTCTAAATCCACAAGAGGTGATTGAGGAGTACTTGGGGTATGCAGAACGCTTGCGGCCTTATGTCGTTGATACATCAATAAAAATATATGATGCAGTTCAGCGACGGCGGAATATTCTGTTTGAAGGCGCACAAGGCACACTCCTAGATTTGGATCACGGAACTTATCCCTATGTTACCTCCTCCAACCCTGTAGCCGGGGGGGCTTGCGTTGGTACGGGGCTAGGGCCGACAATGATAGACCGGGTGATTGGGGTATCCAAAGCCTACACCACCAGAGTGGGAGAAGGGCCATTTCCCACAGAACTGGATGGAGAACTGGGAGAATTACTGTGCGATCGCGGTGCCGAATTTGGCACAACCACCGGACGCAAACGGCGTTGCGGTTGGTTTGATGCCGTCATCGGTCGTTATGCCGTGCGAATCAACGGTATGGATTGTATGGCACTGACTAAACTGGATGTCCTCGATGAATTAGAAGAAATCCAAGTTTGTGTCGCCTATGAAATAGATGGCGTCCGCAGCGAACACTTCCCCACCAGTTCCCGTCAATTTGCCAGATGTCGCCCCATTTATAAAACCTTACCAGGATGGAAAGTGTCAACAACCCACTGCCGCACCCTGGAAGATTTGCCACAACAGGCATTGGACTATCTAAAATTCTTAGCAGAATTAATGGAAGTCCCGATCGCGATCGTTTCACTAGGAGCTAGCCGCGATCAAACCATTATCGTAGAAGACCCCATCCACGGCCCCAAACGCGCTTTATTGCACGCCGATGGCACACCCGCCACGTTGCTGAGTGCGTAGGGAGTGGAGACTGGAGACAAGGGAGACAAGGGAGACAAGGGAGACAAGGGAGACGAGGCAAGGAGCAGGGGAAAATAATAACTCCCCAGTCACCAGTCAACAGTTAACAGTTACCACTCCCAATGCCCCATGCCCAAATGACAAATGACAACTGACAAAGGAAGGTTCTATGGCGATTACAGTCGAATGTAAAAAGCGACCAGAAGGTAGCAAGCCCAAAGCTTTGCGCCGTTCTGGAGAAATCCCGGCAAATTTATACGGTCACAAAGGTACAGAATCAATTTCTTTGACCATTGATGCCAAAACCGTTGAGCGCTTGCTCAAAAGAGCTTCAGTCAACAATACTTTGATTGACTTAAAAATTACCGATGTACCTTGGCAGGGTCAAGCTTTAATACGGGAACTGCAAGTTCATCCAGCAAAGGGTACGCCTTACCACCTGAGCTTTTTTGCAGTTGCGGGTCATGGCGACACCACTGTAGAAGTACCACTGCGTTTTGTCGGAGATGCTATTGGTGTTAAACAAGAAGGTGGTGTACTAGACACTGTTGTTACCGAATTGCAAGTCAGTTGTGCCCCTGAGAACATCCCAGAGGTAATTGAAATCGATGTCGCTAACCTGAAAATTGGTGACACTTTACATATCAGTGATATTTCTTTTCCTCAGGGTGTAACACCTTTAGCTGAATCAGAACGAGTTATTGTCAGCGTTCTACCACCGCAAATTAATGCTGCTGCTGAAGAAGAAAGCGAAGCAGCTTCTTGATGGCTAATGGGGGTGAAAACCCTCGTTTACCCACAAAATCCTTGTTGGAGACGTTGCATTGCAACGTCTCTATGTTTTTTTGAATAGCAAATTGGTGTTTGCTTGGTTTACAGAATTGCCATTCGGTAAACTATGTAATAATTTTTGATGTTACCAGGGGAAACTCTGGTTTTTCTATATTTGAACTGCAAAGGCGCAAAGAACGCAGAGGCTAAGAAATGACAGAAGTAACTCTTCCGGCTTTAATTGAGCAAATGTTGGAGCCTGGATTTTATCCCCACGAGGTAACAGAATCTATTCAACTCATTCAAACTCACGTTTCTTATGTGCTGCTGACTGGGGATTACGCTTATAAGTTGAAAAAGCCCGTTAATTTCGGGTTTTTGGACTTTTCGACTTTAGAGAAGCGGCAGTATTATTGTCAGGAAGAGTTACGGTTAAATCAACGGGGAGCAGGTGAGTTATATTTAGAAGTCTTGCCCATAACTCTGGTAGGGGAGCAATACCAACTAGGGGGAACAGGAGAAGCAGCAGAATATGTGCTGAAAATGCGTCAATTTCCCCAAGAATCACTATTAAGCACGATTTTTGAACAAGGTCAGTTACGTGAAACACTCCTAGATGAGTTGGGACGGATAGTGGCTCAATACCATGCCAAAGCCGAGACGAATGATTATATTCGCGGTTTTGGTGAAGTGCCAAATGTCCGAGCTGCCTTTGATGAAAATTATCAGCAAACTGAAAAATATATCGGTGGCCCCCAGACTGAGGCGCAATTTACACAAACAAAGGAATATACAGATCGGTTTTTTGCCGAACGTCCAGAATTATTTGCTAGCAGAATCCACAACGATTATATTCGTGAATGCCACGGGGATTTACACCTGAGAAATATTGCTCTGTGGCACGACAAAATTTTGCTGTTTGATTGCATTGAATTTAATGAGCCGTTTCGGTTTGTGGATGTAATGTATGATGTAGCGTTCACCATGATGGATTTGGAAGCACGGGGACGCAAGGACTTGGGTAATGCCTTTTTGAATGCTTACATCGAGCAAACTGGAGATTGGGAAGGTTTACAGGTATTACCGTTGTATTTAAGCCGCCAAGCTTACGTGCGAGCCAAGGTAACTTCATTTTTGCTAGACGATGCCAGTGTACCCCCAGCAGTGAAGGAAGAAGCAACACAAACCGCTACTGGCTATTACAAACAGGCTTGGGAGTATACTAAACCAAAACAGGGGCAACTCATTTTGATGTCGGGGCTGTCTGGTTCTGGTAAAAGTACAACAGCGAAACTTTTAGCTCGTCAACTAGGAGCAATTCACCTGCGTTCCGATGCAGTGCGGAAGCATTTAGGCAAAGTTGCACTGTGGGAGAAAGGGGGCGATGATTTGTATACACCCGAAATGACAGAGAAAACTTACACCCGCTTGTTGTCATTGGGAATTATACTGGCTAATCAAGGTTTTGATGTAATTTTAGATGCCAAGTATGATAAACAAAAGTTACGGCAAGAAGCGATCGCCCAAGCTACAAAAAACCAACTTCCTCTCCAGATTATCCAATGCACAGCACCCCTGGAAGTTTTGCAAGAGCGCTTAAATAAGCGCACTGGTGATATTGCCGATGCCACTGCCGATTTGTTAGACTCACAACTCAAGCAAGCTGAACCCTTCACCGAAGAAGAAAAAACATACGTAAAGATTTTGGATACAACTCAGCCACAAGAGGCACTATTAAAAGCAGTGATTCCCTAATAAGTGTGCCAATTTTAGATTTTAGATTTTAGATTTTAGATTAAAAAGAACTTCAGTACTTCTGTAAAGGAGCAACCTGTAGACGCTGTTCCTAGTGAATCCAACAAATCCAAAATCCCAAATTTAAAATCCCATACTTTATGATTTGCTGAAGCTGCACTGTTTCAATCCAAAATTCCCCTTGGATTCCCCAAAATCTCAAAATCCAAAATTGATTATGGCAGACAAAAAAAACGACTTTTTTACTATTTCTCCTAGCTTCTTTTCTCAGCTATTATTTGGCGCATTTTTAACATTTATATTAATCATGACCGGTTCGCCAGTCCCCCTAAGCATCTTCTTAGGAATTTTGGGGGGCTTTATCCTCACCTGGATTACAAGTGCAACCAATAATAGTCCTCAACCTCCAACAGTAGCCTCCTCTGATGGCGTTGATACAGGATTGAAATACTGGTTATTTTTCATGCTTGGTTTTGTATCTTTGGGATATCCAGCACCCATGAGTATTTTCCTGGGTGCAATAGCCGCCTTGGGTGGAGGATGGATTACTGCTTGGTGGGGAAGTAAAGAAGAAGCTAAAACTCAATTGGAAGTTGAAGAATCAGAAGAAACTGAAATTCAAGAATCCAACCAAAGGATCAACAAACGCCAAAGAAGAAGACCCACCCGCCGTTCCCGTCGTACCAGTGGAAGTATTAATTTTAGGTTTTGGCAAAGATAGGGATTGGGGATGGGGCATTAGGAAGGGGGAAAGGGAAAGGGGTAAGGGGGAAAGGTTAAATTTATCCCTTTACCCTTTACCCTTTAACCTTTAACCTTTTCCCCTACCTCCCTATTCCCCAGTCCCTAATACCCAATATGTTTTTATATCTTTCCAAATTACTACCACTATTTTTTTACCCACTAGGACTGGCTTGCGTCAGTTTGATAGTAGCTTTAGTCACATTGTGGAAACGACCGCGCATTGCTGCCATTGCCATTACTTTGGCACTAACTTTACTACTGTTTTGTAGTAATGCCTGGATTGCTAAATCGTTAGTGCGATCGCTAGAATGGCAAAATCTCACCACCACCGAAATACCTAATGCAGAAGCGATTGTGGTGTTGGGTGGCGCTACCAAATCAGCTTTCCCTCCAAGACCTACTGTTGATTTGAGCGAATCAGGCGATCGCGTCATTTACGCCGCCCAACTTTATCGGCAAAAAAAAGCACCCATAATCATCCTCAGTGGCGGGCGCATCGATTGGCGTGGTAGCGGTTCCCCAGAATCGGCAGATATGGCCACAATCCTCACGTCTATAGGTATTCCATCCCAGGCAATTATCCAAGAACCATTATCTTTAAATACTTATGAAAACGCTGTCAATGTCCGAAAAATTATTGAAGCGCGTGGTATCAAAAAAGTATTATTAGTAACTTCAGCAATGCATATGCCGCGATCGCTCAAGATTTTTCAACGTCAAGGAATTAACGTGATTGCCGCACCTACTGATTTCCTCGTCAGTGAAGGGGAACTGCAAGAACTCGGCAGCACTCCCAAAGCCGCTATACTGAACCTATTACCAGATACCGATAACCTGCACCAATTTACCACAGCTTTAAAAGAATATATTGGTTCTTTCGTCTATTGGTTACGTGGTTGGCTTTAATTTAGTTAGGAGTTGAAAGTGAGGAGTTAAAAGTTGAAAGTGAGGAGTTAAGAGTTGAAAGTTGAAAGTTATTAATTATCAAGTTAGGAGTTAGAACTTATTAATTATGAGTACAGTAATTACTACAATTGCAGGCTCCTAATTCTCAATTCCTAACTCCAAACTTCTAACTTTTCAATTCCCAACTCTTAACTCCTAACTCCTAACTCCCAACTCCTAACTCCTAACTCCCAACTCCTCACTCCTAACTCCTAACTCCTAACTCCTAACTCCTAACTCCTAACTTTATTAAGATTATGTCTAAAAATTTACCTTATATTATTCCCTCGCCTCCACCTCAAGTTGAGGAAAGCTTTGCCGTTTACCAAACAACCCATCAGTTTTATCATGAAGTTCAGACACGGGAAGAGTTTCGGCGTTATTGTGAATGGTATTATGCTACAGCAGAACGCAACCGCCAAGACTTACAAAAAATGCGCGGCGAACTGAATATTTTCCAGTGGTTTCGCCGCCGTTGAATTAAATAACTTCTAACTCATTTTCACGCAAATGAGCTTTGAATTTTTTAGTAAACTGGACTAAAATCGGCAGATTAGCGCTTACAGGTCTACCTTGCCATTGAGTGACAATATCTATGACTTCGCCTTCTGTGCCTTTGAGGTCAAAAGGCTGATTTCGATGTTCTGGATGATGATAGATTACCACCGAATCTTTAACGCGCACGCGATCGCCAACTTTCATAACAACATTTACACCTTGCATTTGCTTTTCCACAAGTATCTGCTACAAAATATATGATTAAATCGCCCAAAATTTGATTTAATCAGCTATTTCTTGACGCTTCATAGGGGGGCGACGGCGCATTTAACCCTCCGCGTCCAGGCACGTTTTAGCCATCCGTGCATACTTTTCTTAGTTTTTTGCCGCGTTGGCGTATATCGCCCTCACCCTCCGCTTTCACCCCAAAACCAGGGAAACGAAAAAATCAAGCGATATCAGATGTCCTGACTGCTTTGGCAAGACATATAACCTTTTTATCTTCACTCCAGGATGTTCCTTAGGTCAACTCTCTCACCAATTTTCACCCATAACAAATAGACTTCTCTTAGAAGTCGGGAAAAGGGGAAGGGGAAAGGGGGAAAGGTTTGGTATTTTGCCTTTTCCCAATAAAGATGTAAGTAGGCCGATGTAAATAATTATTGTTGGGATAAGGCAGTTCTTGCTGGGAGCAGGGAGCAGGGGGAGAAAGAGTTTGAGCCTTATTTACTTTTCTTTACATAGTTTGGTTTTATTTCACCGACTTACTTATCCCTTTGACCACAAGAGTCTAAAAAGCACTTTTGCACTTTTACTCCAGAAAACAGTTTGACAAGGGGCTAAAATTGAGGTTTGGTTTCTAGCTAGGAGTTGCTACAAGTGCTTGAGAAATCCATGTAGCATGAAATCCGTAAGGAACGCGCCCAGGCATAATTACCCGCGCCACAGGTTCGGATGTAAAGTTTTGGGCATCAATAACCAGTAATTCAGACTGCTTGGCTACCGCGTCCCAGACCATCGTCAGCAACCAACCATTGTCTTCAGTACTAGCACCGGGGCGAGGTGCAAACGCACTATCACCACCAAAGCGCCCACGTCCAAATTCATGCACTTGGGAGCTACCAGTTTCCAAGTCATACTTAATCAGACCATCCAATAATAGTCTGGGTCTCATATATGTTGCTTGCCGTGAAGCATACATATAACGTGTTTTCCGCCCCGTGAAATCATCGTTGATGCGGGGAAATTCTGTAGCAACATCATCTAAAGGTTCTTCTTTCACAACACCCGTCACTAGGTTGATTCGATAGCGATACAGGCGGAATTGTTCAAACTCAGTTTCCCCACCTTCACCTTTGTCTTCTTGAGGAATAAACAGATAGGTATCGGGTGTTCGGGTAGCCAAGAGTACCACCTCGTCACCTTCTTCCCAAGCATTGCCCACATGGTAGAGCATACAGGCAGAAACCTTAAACCAACGGATTGTTCGATTATCCCCGTGGCGGGGTAGGATACCGATACGGCTGGGGTTTTGAGCCTCAAATTTAATAGGTAGCTGACCTTGCATGATTCGCATCGGTTTGAAGGTGAGCGGCATATCTAGGAAGATGGTGTAGTGTTCAGTAATGGCAAAATCATGCATCATCACCGGGGCTGGTATATCAATGGGAACGGTGCGCTTTAATTCCCCTTCTTTGGAAATGACACTATATTCAAGATAAGGTGGAGCGATGGGTGCGAAGCCGAACACAATCATTTCACCCGTCACTGGGTCAATTTTGGGATGTGCTGTAAAGGTGGAAGCGAGTTTGTCGTTAAAGGTATATACGCCAACAGTTTCTAAATCTGGAAGCCGGATTTCATAGGGTGCGCCAGCTTCCCACAAAGCCAATAATTTACCAGCATGGAATACACATGAAGTATTGGCGGTATTCTTCATCATCAAGCCGTGGGGTGCGTCAAACCTTGGCAAGTTTAGCAGTCCAGGCCAAATTGCTTTGGCTTGAGTTTGCTCGACTTTAAACCCATCTGTGCGGATGTAACGGTTGCGGTAGCTAGCTTTGCCATTGCTCATCTCTACACAGTGGAGCATTCCATCTCCATCTAACCAGTGATGAAGTCCTGTAGGCTTAAATTGGGGATTGGGGCCGTTGCGGAGAAACATCCCTTTTAATTCTTTGGGAAGTTCGCCTTCTACTATGAGATTATCAGCAGTGATTTCTTTTTTGACTGGAGCGAAGTTGTCAGTTAAATAAAGCTTCGCCATATCATCCGCGAGAGTTTTGATATTCGCAGTGAAGCTGAAGCGACTGATCGCTTGGTAGGGAACGCGAGCATAATAGCCAGTCCCTAAAGCTGTTTGATTAACCATTGACGATCGCTCCATCTGAACTACGCCCGCCAGGAATTTGCTATCAAGCATCATGCTCATGAATCGACGCTGTAGAGTCAGTTGGCGGCTGGAGTTGTTCCCTATGTCTGTGGCTGTCAGCTCTTTTAAAAGTTCCTTTTCCTCACTATCCAACTCACCATCGCTATGCATCAGTGAGTTTATAGCTTCATACAACTCCTGAAAATCTTTGTTTTCACTATTTAAATAGGTTTGTAACCAGCCATAACATTCTTCTAGCGGTACTGGCCGATCGGACAATAACAAGGATTTAATCTCTGGATCGTCAGCCAGTCCTTTCTCCTTTGCCATTCGTTGCAAGAATTCTTGTTCTCCTGGTTCGAGTTCTCCATCGATCCAGGCAATACCAACGAGGAGCTTTAATAATTGCTTATCATCTTTTGCAGCTTTTTCTCTACTTGCAAGTAAGATAGCTTGGGGAATCGCTACATTAAAATGCTCATGATTTTTTGCATTATTACGAATAGTCTTTTCGCTGCTGTACAAGATTTTACTCTTATCAGGTGTTTTGACTACAATATATAAATCGGGACTGCTTTCAAATATCTCAAATTTGCCTTTAAAATCTGCTTCGGAGTATGCAATTTCAAAAGCTCCATCGCTATTAGTTTTTGCTTGCCCTAATTTATCGTTCTTAACAACATCTTTGTCAAAGGCTTCGATAATTAAGTTAGGAATACCACAATTACTTTCGGCTTCGTAAATTCGTCCACTAACCTGAAAAAGCTTGAGATTATTCATGATGATTTAAAGATTGATTTTTTTTTGAATTGTCAGTTGAAACGAAAAAATGTGATATTTAGCTTTAGCCTTAATAGTTGTTTGTGGAATCAGGAAACTCCACAAAAGCTAAATTTTACGCAGGATTCCAAGTGCCGTGGAAACCATGAGGAATGACGCTCGGTAATGCCAGTTGGCAAACAGGTTCTCCATCTAGGCGATCGCTATCAAATACCCAAACTTCGCTACTATGAGAATTACCATCGTAGACTACTGTTAACACCCAACCTTGTTCAGGATTTTGGCTATCTTGGGCGTGGATGGGTTCTGTGACATAGCGATTTTCTCCTAAGTCTGCTTCGGTGAGAGTTTCAGTTTGGTAATCAAAACGTGCGATCGTGCCGAACCATTCTTTGCTAGCATCGGCATTTTTTCCGATTAAAGATGCATAAGTGTAACGCCAAGGTTGTCCAACTTGCGATCGCTGTACTACTGGAAACTCACACCTACGGTTGACAACTTCTTGGGCGCTGATAATTTTACCAGTTAGGGGATTGAGACGTATTTGCCACAGCGTACTCAGAGAAAGTGTGTGTGTTTCACCAGTGGCAAATTCTCTCAAGAATTCATTAGTTTGTTCAAAGTCTGAATATCTCACCAAATCTAGAATTATTGTGCCTTCTTCATCCTCATATCCATTGCCAACGTGCCAAGAAAACCAAGGATCGGTTTCACCACGACTAACTAGGGATAGGTTTTCGCGGTCAAAAATCAAAACTTGGGTTCCTAAATGTGGCTTCCACAACAGAGAATCACTAAAGGTGGTCAGACCGAGAATTAATGGTAGTAATTTCATGCTCATTGGTGGCATGAAAAACACAAGATATTTTTGCGTCAGTACAAAATCATGGATGATAGAGTAGCGACCTAAATTGAAAGTATTTCTTTGGATAATGTTGCCAGTGTTATCGCTTTTGTAAAGGTTCAGTTGTACAGAAGTGCCGATACTGACACCAAAGTTAAAAATCTCGCCTGTGTGTGCATCGCGTTTGTAATGAGCAGAATAAGGTAATTGTTTGGGTAAGGCTCCTAAATTATCTAAGCCTATGGTGTCGAGAGTTTGTAAATCCAGGGCATAGGGATGAGTTGCTTCCCACAAAGCTAATAATTTATCAGGTAAAGCCAAAACTGAGGTATTAGCTGCATTTTTGATCGGCTGGAACCAACGCTGCCAAATCGGGCCTGGTTTGTGCGTTCCATAAACGTCATAGAGGAAGCGATCGGCTTGTGTTTCCGCTTGGTATTCTGCTGTTTGCACATAGCGATAGACTCCAGTGGCTCCAGCATCGGTAAAATGAACAGCCAAAATTGCGCCATCACCATCAAACACGTGTCCCACACGTATACCACTACGTTCAAAGCGTGCTGGGCCATTACGGTAAAGTGTACCGCGCAAACCATCGGGGATTTTACCAGAGAGAACTGGTAATTTGGTAAGAGGAAATTCCGTTGCAGGTTTAGCGATCGCCTTTGCCCAAGCTTTTTTGGTTGATTGTCGATCGATTGTAGTCATCTCAAATCAATAGAAATTTTCTTTATAAGGAGAATTCAGCAAATCCTGAGTCATAATAAAGTCATGAATTCTGTACGAGTGGTTGATAGCACAGCGGTAGCGAGTCTTGCCTACGGCAGGCTGCGCGAACGAGCGTCGCATCTGAAATAGAGTATTCACCAATTCTCAATTCTGTTTTATGCAGAATTCCAAGTGCCGTGGAAACCATGAGGAATAACGCTTGGTAATCCCAGTTTGCAAACAGGTTCTGCGTCTAGGCGATCGCTATCAAATACCCAAACTTCACTACTATGAGAATTACCATCGTAGACCACAGTTATTACCCAACTTTGCTGAGGGTTTTGGGCATCTTGAGCAGGTTGTGGTTCTGAAGGATAAAGATTTGGTTTGAGGTTTGTTTCCACAAGGGTTTGGGTGTGGAAATCAAAACGGGCAATGGCGTTTACTATTTCTTGGCTAATATCTGTTCCTTTGGAAAATGAGGAAAAATATGTATACCGAGAGGCTTGCCCTACATTTTGGTCTGGTACTTTTGGGAACTCGCAATGTTGGTCTAGTATTTGCTCAATAGATGTAACTTTGCCAGTTTGGGGTTGAAGATGTACTCGTGTTAGTGTACTTTGAGCAGAGGTATGAGTTTTACCTGTGGGTACTTCTTTAAGATATTGGTTTGTTTGAAAGTCTTCGTAGCAGGCAATATCTATAATTGCTGAACCACTAGCATCTAAATGACCGTTGACAAAATGCCACTGAAACCAAGGCTTGGTTTCACTACGACTTACTAGAGATAATGTCTGGCGATCGAAGACTAAAATTTGAGTTCCCAACTGAGGTTTCCACTCTAGGGCATCACCAAAGCTGCTTCCTAGCAATACAGGAAAGAAATTCAGCCGCACTGGCGGTATGCAAAATACAAGATATTGTCCTGCTAAAACAAAATCATGCACTATTGGTATGCCATCCAGAGGGTATGTTGTCTGTTGGATAATTTTGCCAGTGGCATCGCTCTTATAAATATTTAGTTTGGCATTTAATCCGGGAATGATACCAAAGTTAAAAATCTCACCTGTTTGGTCGTCGCGTTTGTAGTGTGCGGAATAGGGTAATCCTTTATTTAACTCTCCTAAATCATCTTCGCCCCAAGTTTCTAAAGTTTGCAAATCCAAGGCATGGGGTCTACCAGCTTCCCACAGTGCTAAGAGTTTATCTGGAAGTGCGATGACAGAAGTATTAGCAGCATTTTTCACTGGTTTGAGCAATTGATTCCAAAAAGCTCCTGGCGCAGTCATACCATAGTTACCGTAAAGCAGTTTATCTGCTGCGGCTTCTTGTTTGTAGCCAGTTGTTTGCACGTAGCGATAAACTGCGGTGGCTCCTGCATCAGTAAAATTTACAGACAGAATTGCTCCATCTCCATCAAACCAGTGCCCCATCCGCCTACCGCCACGTTCTAGTCGTGCGGGGCCATTGCGGTAAAGTTTGCCACGTAAGCCATCCGGTATTTTACCAGAGATAATTGGCAGTTGGGTAAGAGGAAATTCTTTGGCTGGTTCGGCGATCGCACCTGCCCAA
Source organism: Nostoc linckia z4 (assembly GCF_002608075.1). Classification (GTDB taxonomy): domain Bacteria; phylum Cyanobacteriota; class Cyanobacteriia; order Cyanobacteriales; family Nostocaceae; genus Nostoc; species Nostoc linckia. Next base: position 284,117 of record NZ_LAHA01000002.1, on the reverse strand, counting down.
GCTTTTTTGGTTGACTGTTCGCTGATTGTATACATTCGCTCGACATCAATGAAGACAATGGCATGAAGACTATTAAGTATTAATAGGAATATATAATGTTACTTTGTCTGAAAATCTCAGATTTTTAATCACAACGCAAGGACAGTTAAGACATTTAAGACAGTTAAGCAAATATTTAATAAATACTTAATTTTCGGTTTTTCGACTCATAAACTACCCTGATGGCAAAATATGGAATATGGATTCAGCGCCTATGAGTTAAAAAACGTTACTTTATTCAATGCTTGAAGATGTGTAGTGCGATCGCCCTTGTCAAAGTTATGTAAAGTTATATGTAGTGCGATCGCTTCTAAATTTTGACTACACCACTCCGGAGTTGGCTGTAACCACTCTCCAAACTCAACCAATGCCCAATGCCCCATGCCCCATGCCCAATACCCTATTCAGAACACATTTGCTGCATTGCAGGTATTTGCCGACACACTTGTTCAAAACCTTGAGGATTAATTTGTCGCCAAGCAATTAATCCCATACTTGTACCCCCTGCAAGGAAAGCCAACAACCCCCCAAGCATTAGTAAACGTTTACGCAAAGCAGGTTTTTTAATTAAAGTTGGTGGAATTTCTTCTGGGGTTGTAGGGGTTGGAACTGGTTCCTCTGGAGTATTCAAATCTAAATCTAATTCTAGTGATTCTTGCGAATCTTCTATAAAAGAAATTGGTTCTTCTTCTAATTCTTGTAATTCTTCTTGTTCTTGTAGTTGTTCAATTTCTGGTTCTAGAACTTCAACTGGCGGTGTGGGAGTAACAGGTGCTATGTGTTCTGGGGAAACACGGCAATAAGTTAGAACAACTGAGATATTATCACGCCCATTTTTTTCATTTGCTAGGTTAATCCAATTGCGGGCAGCATCTTCCAGTGTCACCATACCTGCAAATATAGGTTTTGTGTAATCGTACCAATATTGTTCAACCCAGTTGCGATCGCTTAAACCGTCAGAACACAGCAATAAGATACCATCTTCTTCTAGGATGAAACGTTGAGTTGTCAGACGCAAAGATTCAGAATCTCTTGTTCCCAAAGCTTGAGTCAAGGCAGTAGCATCTGGTCTTAAAAGTGCCTGACGATACAAGCTTTTGGCAAAACGTACTTCCCGCGCTGTGACATCATCATCTATTGTTAATAGTTGGCAATAATTTGGAGTAATCCAATAAGCACGGCTATCACCAACATGAGCTAAGTATAGTTCGTGGCTGTTGTTTGATGGCTGACCAGAAATAGTTTCAATTCTTTGTGGAACTTGCACAGCCATAACAATAGTTGTGGCCATGCGTTCTCTGCCTTGACGTTTTTGTTCGTCATTGCGGGCACAAATCACATTATTAACCACTCGCAAGCTGGCTTCTAGCTGTTCTTGTAACAATTGTGGCGATACAACTTGATTTTGTGCTGCTATCTCCGCCAACAAAACGCGAATTTGCAACTTCACAGACTCCACTGCCAAGCGGCTAGCAACTTCACCACCTTCATGTCCGCCAATGCCATCGCAAACAATTGATAAGTGGGGTAGTAAGCGATCGTCAAAATCACTCAGTTCATTAGGGTAACAAGAATCTTCATTTTGCACCATCACTTTCCCTGTATCCGTCAAGCCTGTCATCTTGAGACTTAACGGTAACTCTGCCGCAGATGCTAATAATAAATTATTGAGTTGAGTAGCAATATCATCTAACTCCACATCAGTTTCACACATTTGCTGGACTATATTCTGCAATCGTTTAGCTATAGATGTTTTGGCAGATGCTAGCCAAGGCTGCCAACATAGTCCTAAATGTTGCAAACTCACTTCCTCAGCTGTTGGTGTTTGATAAAGTTGCAACAATCGCACACACCAACCTTGGATTCTCAAATTATCTCGCATTAATAAACTGCGGCTAAGTCCCAATTCAGATAAAGGCTTCCACAGTTGAAGAATTTGCCACAGCCAATAAACTTGTCGTACAGCCGTTGCTTGCTCCCATACCTCAGCAATACTTGGGTAAATATGTCCCGTTTCATCTATGGGTACATTTTCCAACAAAAGGATATCACCTGCACTCCCCTCAACCCCACGAGCAAACCCATAAACCTGGGGTAAATGTAATCTTTCTTGATACAACCGTAAGTAAGGAACTATTGCTTTTGGCAATTTGTCAGGTACATCTGGTGGCAGTCCTGGTTGACTATCGAGCCAAACTTGATATCTAATTACTTCATATCTATTTGCTACCTTTGTCCCTGGTGGTATTTTAGCGGGTAGCGAGCCTACAGCCCAGAGATAGCGGCGAACTAGGGGAGTTTGACAACTGGCACAAACAGCATTTTCTTCAGGATTAATGGGGTCTTGACAGTTCGGATTTATACAATAAATTTTTGGTTGAATAGAAATCATAAAGGTATAAATGAAAAGAAACAAATCAACTCATGAATTTCAATTAAATTTAGCTGTCAACAACTTGAAGGCTAGAATAGACTGGACTTGTGTACCCCTGGTTACACCTTGTTACTGAAATTAATCAAAGAATTATGTAAAAAAATCAAATTTTGCTTTCCGTTAATAGCTTACATCTGGGTGTATCTAATCTTATAAATGCATTTACGTCAATGTAGAGTCATAGGATAGCGCTATGCCAAGTTTTACTTTAATTTGGCTTCTTGCAGGAGCAGTTCTATGTTTAACAGAACTATTCTTACCATCTGCTTTCGTTGCCTTCATGATGGGAATTAGCGCTTTTGTTGTGGCGCTGTTGTCTGGAGTCGGATTAACAAATTTATGGTTGCAAATTCTCATTTGGCTGTTGCTTTCCACAACGCTAATTGTAGTTTCTCGTCGCTTTTTGCAACCGCGACGACGCAATTCAAAAATTCAAAATGCAGTCACCGCTGAAACCCTAACAGAAATTCCACCTGGAAAAACAGGGCGAGTCCTGTACGAGGGAAATTCTTGGCAAGCACGATGTGACGACGACAAATTCAGCATAGCGCCCCATCAAAAAGTGTATGTGGTCAGAAGAGAAGGCACGACTTTAATTGTGATACCAGAAAATTTGTTGCATTCTTAGGCATTGGGCATTGGGCATTGGGCATGGGGCATGGGGCATTGGGCATGGGAAGAGGACAAGGTAGACAAGGTAGCAATCTTTCTCCCTTGTCTCCCTTGTCTCCCTTGTCTCCCTTGTCTCCCTTGTCTCCCTTGTCTCCCTTGTCTCCCTTGTCTCCCCCCTCTCCCTACCTCCCTATCTCCCCATTCCCCGATATTTCCCCTTTCTAGTGATAGATATTTAATTAAAAAATCAGGAGATTCAAAATGGAACAATTATTTTTACTCGTCTTTTTAGCCCTTGGCGGTTCTGCTGTAGCGGGGTCTGTGAAAGTCGTAAATCAAGGTAATGAAGCTTTGGTGGAAAGGTTGGGTAGTTATAACAAAAAGCTAGAACCTGGTTTGAATTTTGTTATTCCTTTTCTAGATAAAATTGTTTACAAAGAAACTATCCGCGAAAAAGTTTTAGATATTCCTCCCCAAAAATGCATCACCCGCGACAACGTGAGCATTGAAGTAGATGCTGTGGTTTATTGGCGCATCGTGGATATGGAAAAAGCCTGGTATAAAGTGGAAAATCTCCAGTCGGCGATGGTGAATTTGGTGCTAACTCAAATTCGCTCGGAAATGGGACAACTAGAGTTAGATCAAACTTTTACTGCTCGTACCCAAATTAATGAACTATTGTTAAGGGATTTGGACATTGCTACCGATCCTTGGGGCGTGAAAGTGACGCGGGTAGAACTGCGCGATATTATTCCTTCGCAAGCAGTCCAAGAATCAATGGAATTGCAAATGTCAGCAGAACGACGCCGACGGGCAGCAATTCTCAATTCTGAGGGGGAACGAGAAGCTGCCATTAATACCGCCAGAGGTAAAGCTGAGGCACAAATTTTAGATGCAGAAGCTCGCCAAAAAGCAACAATTTTGCAAGCGGAAGCGCAACAAAAAACCATTGTTTTGCAAGCGCAAGCGGAACGTCAGCAACAAGTTCTCAAAGCCCAAGCAACCGCAGAGGCATTGCAAATTATCACCAATACTCTCAAATCTGAAACCAACGCACAACAAGCGTTGCAGTTCTTACTTGCCCAAAATTATCTAGAAATGGGTACCAAAATTGGCAGCAGCGACAGCAGCAAAGTCATGTTTATGGATCCCCGCACTATTCCCGCCACCTTAGAAGGAATGCGTTCCATTGTTGCCGAGGCTACTAATGGAAACTCTAACCAGTTATTTAGCGCGGAAACATCCACGGGGAATAATCGCGTTGGGTGAGGAGTGGGGAGATGGGGAGATGGGGAGATGAGGGGATAGGGAAGTGTGGGGAGTGTGGGGAGTGTGGGGGGAAAGATTTCTTCCTCATCCTCCCACACCTCCCACACCTCCCACCCCTCCCACACTTCCTGCTTGCCCCATGCCCAATGCCCAATACCAAATGCCCCTTACAAAGTTTGACATTGACTACATAAGCCAAAAAATTCTAAGGTGTGGTAAAAAATTTTAAATTTATGGTTGGTTTCTAGCTGGTCTTCTAGGTTATGGACTGGGCATTGATTAATTTGAATTGAGGTACCGCATTGCAAGCAAGTCAGATGGTGTTTGTCTTGCTGGGTTAGGCTGTAAAGGGCTTCACCGTTAGCCAAATTCCGCATTTGTACCATACCTTCTAGTTTTAAGGCTTCTAAGGAACGGTAAACTGTCGCTAAACCCATACCTTGATTGCTATTACGTAATTCTACATAAATATCCTGAGCAGAAATGCCTTTTTTGATGCTTTTTAGCAGGTTCAAAATACGCTCTTGACTGCGGGTGCGTATGACTGTCATAGACAATTATTTAAATATGCCACTGGAATTTGAAGCTGTTGGACTGGCTAATTAATAAATTAACCCTAACTGCTTCGTAATCTTATTTTCACTCACTTGGAACAGAAAGTTATAGTATAGCGATCGCAGCATTCAGCAAAAAGCCGTGCAAAGGAAGTATCTAGCCAAAATTCACGTGACACTTCGTCCTTCAGTCTTAGACCCTGCTGGTGTGGCTGTACAATCCGGTCTTCAGCAAATGGGATACACTACCGTTGAGCAAGTGAGGATTGGTAAGTACATTGAACTCACCATCGTCTCCCCAGATGAAAAAAAAGCGCGTCAAGACCTCAATAACATCTGTGACCAAATGCTAGCAAATACGGTGATTGAAAATTATCGCTTTGATTTGATTGAAGTTGAATCACAGACTGGGGTGTTTTAAAGACTGGGCATGGGGAGCAGAGGGGGCAGGGGAAAAGGTTAAAGGTTAAAGGGAAAAGGAAAAATTTAATCTTTTCCTTTTTCCCCTTACCCCTTTCCCTTTCCCCGTGCCCAATGCCCAATGCCCAATTCCCTAATCCAATTGACAAATGACTAAATTCGGTGTTGTTGTTTTTCCCGGTTCTAATTGCGATCGCGATGTTGCTTATGTCACCAGAGACTTGTTAGGGCAACCAACTCGCATGGTTTGGCATCAAGATACGGACATTGCTGATTTGGATGTTATTGTTATACCTGGTGGCTTTAGTTACGGGGATTATCTCCGTTGTGGTGCTATCGCGCGGTTTTCCCCTGTGATGCAGCAGGTCATCGAACATGCCCAAAAGGGTAAGTTTGTCCTCGGTATTTGCAATGGTTTTCAGGTATTAACTGAAGCTGGTTTGTTGCCGGGGGTGTTGACTAAAAATCGAGATTTGCATTTTATCTGCGATCGCGTCCCTGTGAAAGTTGAGCGTACCAATCTGCCTTGGACGCAAGCTTATCACAGTGATGAAGTTATCACTTTGCCCATTGCCCACGGCGAAGGACGATTCTATGCTGATGCAGACACTTTGGCAGCAATTGAAGATAACGGCCAAGTGTTGTTTCGCTATGTTGGAGAGAACCCCAATGGTTCATTGAACAACATTGCGGGGATTTGCGATCGCCAAGGCAATGTTTTGGGTATGATGCCGCACCCAGAAAGGGCGTCTGATGCCATGTTGGGCAACAGCGATGGCTTAAAGTTGTTTCAAGGATTGTTAGAGAAAGTAGCGGCGTTGGCTTAGATTAGAGGTTTTCAATCAGCCAAAGTAGACTTTCGTGAAAATGCGGCAACTTCAGTTATTAGGTGGTGGAGTTGCTGTTTTACTTTTTGTTGTATTAGCTAATAATCATTTCCAGATACAAGAGCATTCATCGCAACAGTCGGGCCTTCTTAGGGAGTTTGTATGCCAACAAAAAAGTATTTAGTTCGTTTCATATCAAGTCCAGCTAAATGCTTGTCATTACGTTCGCCCTTGGCGTTCCCGCAGGGTACGTAGCGATAGCGAAGTGAAGTAATCGCAGAATTCTTGCGATTGCGTCGTTCCACTTCGTTGCACTCGCAATGACATATCACAAGTAACTTACCGGACATGATATCATCTACTTTCGATTGAAAGAACGGTTAATATAATTCGTTACCCTGCAATGCCTACTAATCAAGAATTAGACAAATAAACTCGTCACTTAACTTCCCAACATCTGCAAGTTATGTAAAGTAGCATAAAGTCCACCTTGTTGGAGTAATTGTTCGTGACTTCCTTCTTCGATTAATTCCCCCCGCTTCAAAACAAAAATCCGGTCTACATTGCGAATTGTAGATAAACGGTGAGCAATAATAATTGCGGTGCGTCTGAACAAAAGCTGGTCTAATGCTTCTTGAATTAAAGCTTCTGTGCCAACATCTAAACTTGCTGTGGCTTCATCTAATACTAATATTTGAGGATCGCGAATGGCTGCACGGGCAAAGGCTAAAAGTTGCTTTTGTCCGCTAGAAAGATTTGTGCCTCTTTCTCGGAGTTGGGTATCGTAGCTATTAGGTAACTCTTCTATAAACTGGGCAATGTTGGTTTTTTCTGCTGCTTGTTGAATCTGCTCAATTGTATAACCATCTCCTAAGGAAATGTTGCTTTTCACATCACCAGCAAACACAAAACCATCTTGTAAAATTACTGCCATATAACGCCGCAGTTCTGCTTGTGGCACTTCTCTAATATCTATGCCATCAATGAGAATGCGTCCTTGTGTGGGTTCGTAAAGACGACACAACAGGCGAATAATGGAAGTTTTACCCGCACCCGTGGGGCCGACTAATGCAATTTTTTCACCAGGATGAATGGTGAAATCTAAATCTTTAATGACATAATCATCGTTTTTATAAGCAAACCAAACGTGTTCAAAACGAATTTCTCCGAGTTCCGGTGGTGATTCGAGGTCAGGAGATTCTAAATTTGCAACTATTTCGTCTATGTAGCCGAATTTGGCATCAAGAATTGAGTAGCGCACATTAGTGCGATCGCGGATTTCTATCGGTTCATCTAATACATCGCCGACGCGTTCAATGGCAGTAAAACCAGCTTGAATTACGGTAAATTTTTCGGCAAAGTTCCTTAATGGATCGAATAATCGTTGGGCATATAAAATAAATGCCGATAAAGTACCGAAAGTCAACTCTTTATCCAAAAGCATCAAACCACCCAACCACAAAACACCCGCGATCGCTACTAATCCAATCCACTCTAAAGTGGCAGAAACAGCTGCATCATAAAAAATGTTTTTATCTACTTGTTGAGTGTAGCGGTTGTTGGTGGCACGAAATAATTCGGCATTAAATTTTTCTCTGCGGAACAACTGCACTACATTAATACCAACTACATTTTCTTGTAGTTGTGAATTAAGTATCGAAAGTTCTTCCCGCCCTTTATAATTGGCTTTGCGATACTGTTTTTGTAAATAAATTGTTACCCAACTAATTGGTAACAACATCAATAGTAACAAGCAAGCAAGTTGCCATTGAATAGAAAACATTAAAGCAATAATTACCAGCATCGATAAGAAATCGGACAGGATACCGATGGCTCCCGTGGAAAAGACATCGCCTAACACTTCCACATCACTGGTAATTCTAGTAATTAATTTCCCTACTGGTGTCCTGTCAAAAAAACGTACCGCCAGAGATGTTACATGTTGGAATAAATCCTGGCGAATTGCTGTGGTAATTTGTTGCCCTAACTTTTGTACGAGATAACCCTGATAACCTGTCAACACCAAGCGGATGACGATTGAAATCAGCAATAACCCTTCTAAAATATTTAGCGCTTGTGGGAATGGACGATTCCTCAGGAATTCGTAAATACTCGATTCTTTACGAATTAGGGAAATCACTTGTCCAATTAACAGCGGTTGTACGGCATTAGCGATGGCAAGCGGTACGAGTAAGAACATTGAAAGTGCCAACAGTGTGCCACTGCGACGGGCATAAGGCACTAAACGCAAAAACAACCGCCAGTCATTTTCACCGCGACCGTGTTGTGTGTATGATTTTTTGTTGAGAGATTGGTAGATGCTCATAATAAGAGCATTATATTCATGTTTGGCAAAAACACACTTTTAACAGTTGTTAGTTCAATTGCATAGTCAAACACTATACAATATTAATCTATTTGTTTTCACTGCTTCACATTTTGCGATCGTCAAGTACGCACACTGATTTCGAGTAAAAATTTGGCTCTTAGGACTTACGCAACGCCGATATTGTCATTGCCACCAGAATGTAGTGTAGGAAAGCAATCCCAGCGTCAGGGCGGATTACTTCTCTATTGCTCTTAATGACGAAATTACATGATTTTTGCGTCAGTCTTACCACTCTTACAGCAATTTCCAGGTAAATAAACCACATTGTAAAGGCGTAGGCTACGGCCGTTCGCCCCTACCAGGGATTGTGGTTCAAATAGATGAAATTTTACGTCAACAGTTGACAGTTAACCGTCAACAGTCAACTGTCATCAATCTTCACTAGTGTGTTTGTATTAATTACTTCATGGGTATACTTTTAAGTATGAAAGATTACCATACTTCTCTCTTTACGTCTTATATCTAAAGGTAGAAGATATAGATTAACTAAAATTTGGGAAACCTAAGAGAAGTTCATCCCAAGAAATATCTTGCCTATTTATCGCAGAGTGCAACTGAGGTCAGATGACGCAATCTTTAAATCCTGTCAAAGAGTGGGAACAACGCCGCGATGAAGCAAACCACTATTACCAGCGGGGAAAATTTCAAGAGTATCTCGATCTTGTGACTAAGAATTTACAGTTAGCAAGGGCAATTCCAGACCGAGCCAGGGAAGGTTACACATTGAACGACCTTGGTTTAGCTTATCTGGGTTGCTGGCAACCTCAAAGAGCATTAGAGCGATTTCAACAAGCGCTGAGTGTGGCTGTTGAAATCAACAACGCCTCCGCACAAGCAACTGCACTGAGCAATTTAGGTTCTACCTACAGCCGTCTGGGACGTTTTTCCCAAGCATTAGAATATTTTGATCGAGCGCTTCTCATTTTCAGACAATTGCAAGACATCCAAGGAGAAGTTTCTACTCTCAATGATGTAGCACTGATTTATACCCGATTGGGAGAACCAAAACGCGCATTGCTGCTACAAAACCAAATTTTGACAATGCGTCGATTGCTTGGTGACTTTTCTGGTGAAGCAACGACTTTAAATGGTATTGGTTTTGCTTACAGCGTTTTAGGCAAGTTTGACCAAGCTCTAGAATATTTTCAAGCAGCACTGCCGATTCAACGAGCTGTGAAAAATTTAGTTGCTGAAGCAACCACCTTGAATAATATTGCTTCAGTTTATAGCGATTTAGGAAAACCCAAACAAGCCCTACTACTTTATTATCAAGTTCTTTTGACACGTCGAGCCATTGGCGACAAAGCGGGTGAAGCAACAACCCTTCACAACATTGGTTTTACCCACACTATCCTCACCCAACACCGCCAAGCCATGAAGTTCTACAAACAAGCCATTGCCATTTATCAAGAACTGGGGGATTCTCTGGGAGAAATTTCTACTTTATTGAATATGGGAAGCCTTTACGCCACAACCAAACGCAAACAAATGGCACGATTATGCTATCAAAATGCCCAACAGTTAGCTGATAAAATTGAACATCGGCCACTGTTAGAAAAGGTACAGCAGTTCATGAATTCTCTCTAGCTTGATGAACTAGATTCAAAAAATGTTTGTGACAGACTTCCCACCCGCCTAACGGCAGTTATGGCAATTTGAAGTTGAATAGACTACAGTAGGGGCGCACAGCTGTGCGCCCCTACAATGATTCAATTTTCAAATGTGTATTCCATTCAATTAAAAACCACTATATTTAACAGATGAGTGTTTCTATTAGATTACTCCAAGAAAATGAATTAGCTGCTGCTGACCATATTTTTCGGTTGGCTTTTGGTACTTTTATCGGACTACCTGAACCAACTGAGTTTTACGGGGATGCTGCTTATATACATCATCGGTGGAAAGCCAACCCCAATTCAGTGTTTGCTGCTGAGATTGATGGAAAATTAATTGGGTCTAACCTAGCAATAGATTGGGGAAGTTTTGGCTACTTTGGGCCGTTGAGCGTTCATCCAGACTTTTGGAACCAAAAAGTAGGTCAACATCTTGTTGAAGCTGCCATTGCTTACCTTACTGAAGCTAATACTTCCATGATGGGACTGTTTACTTTTGCTCAAAGTCCCAAGCATCACATCCTATATCAAAAATTTGGTTTTCGTCTGCGGTTTCTAACTGCAATTTTGGCAAAAAAAGTAGAACAATTACAGCCAATACCCCAAAGAAATAGATATTCACTTCTCAGTGAGAACGAACGCGCCCAAACTCTGGAGGCAATTGTTCAACTCAGCAATTCTATTTATGAAGGACTGGATTTATCAAGAGAAATTCAGACAGTCCAGGCTCAAGGACTGGGGGATACAGTATTGTTATGGAATGACACAGGCTTGTCAGGATTTGCAGTTTGTCATTATGGCCCAGGAACCGAAGCTGGTAGTAATACTTGCTTTGTGAGATTCGGTGCTGTATATTCTGGAAACAATGCGGGGGAACGTTTCGAGGAATTATTAGATTTGTGTGAAGCATTGACTGTGGCTCAAGGGATGTCACGTTTAATCGCTGGTGTTAATACCAGTCGAGATGAAGCTTATCGCAGGATGTTGGCTCGTGGTTTTCGCAGCGAAATCATTGGAGTTGCAATGCACAGACCTAATGAACCTGGATTTAATCGCCCGGATGTTTTTGCTGTGGATGATTGGCGATAACCCATATTCCGCTTTTTTAATAGACCTTTTGCACTCTTGTGGTCAAAGGAAAAAGGTGAGCCAGCGCGGTCTTGGGGGTTTCCCCCATGAGCGACTGGCGAACCCCGAAGGGGTCAAAGGAAAAAGAGAAAATACCAAACCTTTCCCCCTTTCCCTTTCCCCTTTTCCCGACTTCTACAAGAATGTCCAATGCCCAGTATTGTTACTCAATAGCTAAAATACTGATGGAAACTCAGCGGAATCTATCGTGTCTAATAAAAATACTAAAGTTTGGTTAATTACTGGTAGTTCTAGCGGCTTTGGGCGCAATTTGGCTCAAGCAGTAGCGAAAAGAGGCGATCGCTTAATTGCCACTGCCCGTAAGCCTGAGCAACTTCAAGATTTGGTCAATGAATACCCAGATACAGTTAAGGCAGTTTCTCAAGATGTTACTAATCCTGTGCAAGTCAAAGCAGCAGTAGATGAAGCCCTCAAAGCATTTGGACAAATTGACGTGCTAGTTAACAATGCTGGATATGGTTTAATTGGAGCGCTGGAAGAGGTCAGTGATGAGCAAATTCGGCGTAATTTTGATACTAATTTATTCGGTGCAATTAACACGATCCGGGCAGTATTGCCAATTATGAGACAGCAAAAAAGTGGGCATATTATCAATATGTCTGCAATTGCTGGATTCAACAATGAACTCGGTTTTTCCATCTATGGTGGTGCTAAGTTCGCTTTAGAAGGAGTGTCGGAAGCTGTACATGGCGAAGTTGCACCTTTGGGTATCAAAGTGACAATTGTCGAACCAGGGCCTTTCCGTACTGATTTTATTGGGCGATCGCTTGACCGCGCAGCCAATAGCATGGACGCCTACAAACCAACTGTGGGAAAATTCTTAGAGTTTCTAGAAAAAATTGAAGGCACTCAACCAGGCGATCCAGAAAAAGCTGCTGAGGTATTAATTCAGGTTGTGGAATCAGAAAATCCGCCATTGCGTTTGGTGCTGGGTAAGTACGCTTACAGCAAGTTCCGCAAGAAAATTGCTTCATTAACTACTGAATTGGATGCATGGGAAGCAGTAGCAGCAAATACTGATTTTGAAAATTAGAAATTGAGCAATTGTTCGCTGTTGACTGTTGACTGTTAACTGTGAACCTCCAACTTTCAACGCATTCACTGGAATAATTTATTTTTTGCAGTTCCCTTAGCTTTTGGCTTTTTTCCCATTTACTATTATGAACTATGAAAGTTTACGAAATTCAAAGCAATGCCGGTATTGATGCCCTAGCATTAGTCGATCGCCCGGAACCAAAACCCGCAGCTGGTGAAGTTTTGGTTCAAGTGAAAGCAACATCTTTAAATTACCGTGATTTGCTCGTCATTGAAGGAGCCTACGGTGCTGGACAGAAATATCCGTTGATTCCCATGTCTGATGGTGCGGGGGAAGTTGTGGCGGTGGGCAAAGGTGTAACACGGGTGAAAATAGGCGATCGCGTCGCTGCTACTTTCTTCCAAGATTGGATTTATGGCTCTTTAACTAGAGAACAAATGAAATCCGATCTGGGAGGCGGTATCGATGGTATGTTAGCTGAGTATGTCATATTACACCAAGATGGCTTAGTAATTTTACCAGACCATCTATCCTATGCTGAAGGAGCGACATTACCCTGTGCAGCAGTTACAGCTTGGCATGGATTGGTGACAAAAGGCAATATTAGCCCTGGTGATAGCGTTTTATTACTAGGTACTGGGGGAGTTTCGATTTTTGCTCTCCAGTTTGCTAAGATACATGGTGCTAGAGCGATCGCCACTTCTAGCAGCGATGAAAAGTTGGCACGAATCAAACAGCTTGGTGCTGACGAAACAATCAATTACAAAACAACACCAGATTGGGAAAAGCAAGTTTACCAATTAACTAATCGCACAGGTGTAGATCATGTAGTTGAAGTAGGTGGTGCTGGAACTCTACCAAAATCATTGCAAGCAGTCCGCATAGGCGGACGTGTTAGTTTAATCGGCGTTTTGTCGGGTAGAGGAAGTGAAATTGACCCCATGCCAATACTTTTTAAAAGTTTAACAGTTCAGGGAATCTACGTTGGCAGTCGGGAAATGTTTGAGGCTATGAATCAGACAATACAACAACATCAAATTAAACCAATTATCGATAGAGTTTTTCCATTTAATGAAGCGCGAGAAGCATATCGTTATCTCAAAAGTGCGGCTCACTTTGGCAAAGTTGTTATTAATCTGGATTGATAAATAACTACATAAAATTACAGCAGTTTTTAGACAAGGGAGACAAGGTAGACAAGGGAGACAAGGGAGACAAGGGAGACAAAGAGAATAATTCATAACCAATGACCAATGACTAATGACTAATGACTAATGACTAATGACTAAATAAAGTCCCTTCTTTCTTTTATTTTCCTGGTTGAAAGTAGAGGGGAATCAAATTTATGTAAGGTTTTATGAAACAAATAAAAGAAAAAATTATCAATAAATTAGAGCAAGTATTTGAACGACGATTAATACCTCATTTGGTAAAGTGGGAAGAATATTTAGAAAGCAAAATCAAGAGATATAAGCATCAACAACTGAAGAGTCAGTTAAAATTTGGTGGCTCAGGTTTACGATTTAAGCGAGATGTGAGAATTGAACATCCGCAAAATGTATCTCTGGGAAATAAAGTTTACATTGGACAAGATGTTATTTTAGATGGACGTGGCGGAATCACAATTGGTGATAATACAACACTGGGATTTAATGTTGTGATTCTGTCTGCAAATCACGACTATCAAAGTAATAATTTGCCATACGAACATAACGTTTATATTCATAAGCCTGTTAGCATCGGCCGCAATGTTTGGATTGGTGGAAATGTTTTAATTGTTCCCGGAGTTTCCATTGGCGATGGTGCAATTGTGGCAGCAGGGACAGTGGTCACTGCTAATGTAGAACCTTTAGCAATTGTTGGAAATCAACCTATGAGAGTAATTAAATATCGCGATAAAGAACATTATGAAAAACTTGCCGAGCAACAAGAAATTCCAAGTAGTTCTATAGCAATCACAAATCATTTGTGAAATGTTACGGCGGGCAGGATGCCCACCCCACAAGAGTTTACTAATGCACTATTTTAGCCTTGACACGCTACTACTAACGTGGCAAGTCAACTTTGGGGGGTAAAGGGTAAGGGGTAAAGGGAAAAGGTTTTGATTTTTTCCCCCTTCCCCTTTACCCTTTTCCCAGTACAAACCCAGCAATTTTGGGTTGCCAGACCACTAGTGGTCTGTCCTATTAGTTCTGAGAGATAAATAAGTTTGTAGTTAGGACTTTAGTCCTTGATTTTTAAGCACTGAAGTGCTTACTACAAACTCATCAAAATTAATGCGATAGACCATTAGTTGTTAAACTAACGCTGGTGTATTTGCTAGTTTTACTTGAGGGCTTGGAATCATTCGCATTCCAGCCGGTGCGGCGGTGGTTAAACCACGGCGCACGGGACGCACGGGACGTTTATTGACTAAGGATAATTGAAATTCTGACAAAATAGTTGCCAAGACAATTTTCATTTCATACATAGCAAATGCCATGCCAATACAACGACGATTACCACCACCAAATGGTAAATATTCATAAGGTGAATATTGTCTTTCTAAAAATCTTTCTGGTTTGAATTGTTTGGGTTGTGGATAGACTTGTTCGCGATGATGTGCTAAATAAATGCTGGGAATAATTAGGGTTCCTTTTGGTAGTTTGTAACCCATAATTTCAATTGGGGTTTTAACAATTCGGAAGAAAGCATTCATGGCAATGGGATAAATTCGCAATGTTTCTTGGCAAACTGCTGTCAAATAAGGCAATTTAGCAATGGTACTCAAATCTGTGTTAGCAGCAACAGTGGGGAGTTCCCGCAGCAAGTTTTCACGCACCTGTGGTAAATAATCAATCCAGTAAAATGCCCATGTTAAAGCCGAAGCTGTAGTTTCATGTCCGGCGACTAAAAGAGTCATTAATTCGTCGTGCAATTCTTTATCTGACATCCCTTGACCATCGTCATAACGAGCAGCCATCATCAAACTAAGGATATCTTGGCGATTTTGCTGGGGTTGGGCGCGACGTTCCCGAAGCAAAGTATAAATAAGTTCATCGATTTTTTTTTGTTGTTGGAGAATCCAACCCCACGGACTCCAAGTACCAAAATCTTTTTGCATGAAATTGAAAAAGAAGGCGCTAGACATTAAAGGTGAAGTCATGAAGTCTAGTAAATCACTTAGCGATCGCCTTAATTCCTCAAATCGCTCTCCTGCTTCCAAACCAAACACAACCCGCAGGATAACACGCAAAGTGATTTCTTGCATGGAATTACGTATTTTCAAAGGCTTGTTCATTTGCCATTGATGGCTTACCTGTTGTGTGATTTGACGGATATCCTCGCCATAAGCCCGCATTCTCTCGCCATGAAAAGGAGGAGCTAATAATTGTCTTTGCCGCTGGTGACGTTCGCCATCTGATAGCATGAAAGAGCGATCGCCAAGTAAAAATCTCAGCCCCGTATTGCCCCTGCCAACCTCAAAACTACTCAAATCAGATGTAAAAATCTGCTCAAGTGCTTCTGGTTGACTAAAGTAAACAATGGGGTTGTCTGAAGGATTACTTTGAATAGTGAAACTGTCGCCGTAAATTTTCGCAAAATCATCCACATATTTTACAGGCTGACTAATAAACTTGATCGTCCGCAGCCAGCGCGGTATTTGAGGCCCATCAGGTAGATTGTAAGTTGTTGTCATAGAAATTCGTGGAATTAATAGCTGCTAAATTTTATTGTTACGAGTTTTTATGTGATTGCGGGTCACAGAAAGCGGTATATTCATCATTAGGGACTGGGAACTGGAGACTGGTGACTAGGGACTGGGAAGACTAAAGAGAACAAGGACAAAAATCACTCCTAACTCTTAACTCCTAACTCTTAACTCCTAACTCTTAACTCAACACTCAGCATCGGAAGCAAGCAGTGTCAAAAATCATCGCTATTCTCAACGGTAAAGGAGGAGTCGGTAAAACGACTACCGCAATCAACTTAGCTGCAAACTTCGCGAAGAAAAAAAAGGTGTTGCTGATTGATGCAGATATTCAAGGTTCTGCCAGTTGGTGGTTCGGGCGTAGTCAGCAAGGAATGGGATTTGATTTATCTCAAGAAACAGATCCAACACTTTTAGGTGATTTGGGAAAAATAAAAGGTTACGATTTAGTAGTGGTGGATACGCCTCCCGCGCTGCGCTCTGAAGCATTAGTAGCGGTAGTTGCGATCGCAGATTATCTAGTTTTGCCTACACCCCCGTCTGCAATGGATTTAGCTGTCCTCGTGGAAACAGTCAAGGAAGCCGTTATCCCCCTGGGAACCCCCCATCGGGTATTGCTCACTAAAGTCGATACGCGCAGCATCGGGGAAGCACTAGAAGCAAAAAAAACTCTGACACGGCTAGGTATTCCTGCTTTTAATACCTTGATTCGCACTTACAAAGCTCACGAACGAGCCGCGCTTGAAGGTGTAGCGATTACTCAATGGCGAGGAGGAAATGCACGGGAAGCGGAGTTAGACTATCGCCGCGCAGCTGATGAATTACAGCGTGATTGGAGGAAATAATGGCTAAAAAACAAAGTTTATCAGATTTACTACAACAAGAAGCACAAAAATTTACATCTCCAGAAGATGAATCTGTGATTGAAGTTTCCGCTCAAGAAATAGCCCCGGAAGAGGCTACAACTGATGAAGAATCTTCACCACCAATACCCGAACCAACTACTACTAGGCGCACAAATCCTACAAAAGCTGATTTAGAAGCAACTGTCAAAGAATTGACAAACAATCTCGAAAAAAGTCATCAAAAGGAAGCTGCTCTAGAACAAGAAATAGTAGATTTGAAATCAAAACTATCACAACAAAAAACATTAGTCTCGGAACAAAAAATTTTAGCAGAACAGCTAACAAAAGAACTTGACGAAACCAAAAAAACAGCACTACAACTTGCAGAAGCAAATTCCAAACTGATAGAAGAAATTAATGCTTTCAAACAAGCAGCAGAAACTAAATCTCAAGTTGTTGCTAAACAAACTAGTGCTATCAAACCAGTAAAGGAAAACTACAATCCACTAAATTATAAAAAATCACATCGTTCATCTGAAAAACTAGCAGAACGACAAACATCAACAAATGATGATTTTGCAGAAAATACTTGGCTTTATGACTAGCACTGCTAGAACTACAGTCAGTTCAAAAATCAAGAACTTTATAAAGTAAGCTCAAAAAACAACAAAAAAATACTTCATACTAAGTTGCACTTAAAAATAGTAACTTGGGTGGCAAGTGGGGAGATGGATAGATGGGGAATAGAAATGATGAAATTACGTTTGGTAAATACAAATTAGTATAATATCATGTCCGCATAATTAGTGATAATTCCCACAGCCATTGCACCCCAAAGAGCCAAAGCTACGCTTTGTCTCCCCTCCCCGCCTGCGGGGAGGGGTTTTTATTTTACTTAACACCAAAGGTATTGAAGTATAATTTCTTAACTCAACTGTGCTACGAGTTGATTTTCTAAAAGCGTGTCATTGGTTAACAAGTCCTCAACGGTGATTCGCAAAAAGCGTTGTTCATCAACTTGAAAGAAGATTTTAATACGATCGCTCCCTGGAAATCCGCTTGGTGTGAGTTGGGCTATTGTTCTAGCGCCTTCTTTGTCATTGAGGGGTTTGACGCTGATTTCACTACTTTCAAGACGACGAGTAATTAAGCGATCGCCATCAAAATAAACTTCAGTATTACCTGTGTCTGCTCCCAATTCTCCCATAATTAATTCAATGCTTGGCTGATTCTCCACAGAAGCCCCTAAAACTAATTCTACTGGCTGACTCATGGGATATGGCTGTCCAGCTTTAATTATGGGATGCCAATGGTGGCGTTGATTGCGGCGATCCCAGTAGCGAATACCATAGCTATGGTAGAGAAAGTCTTTGATTTCAATGCCTTGGGCAATTTGTAACGCACCTTGGGCAATGGCTTCAAAGGGACGTTCGCAACGAATTTTTTCTGGCTCAAAATATTGTTTAATCCATGTCTGCACTACTGGCAATTGTACAGTTCCACCAACTAATAAAACTGCATTAATATCTGCAATTTCTATTCCTTGGCGTCTTGCTTGTTGCAACAGCGTCGTCATGGATTCATCTAATAACTCAAAAAATGCGTGTTCTTTGAGGACATTTTCAAAAGTTTCGCGGTTTAATTCCAATTCATAACTTTCAAATGTTTCATCATCAAAATAAACTTCACTGGCTTGATTTTGAGTTGATAACTGAATTTTCACTTTTTCCGCCAATCTTGTTGTCAAAGGACTAACCGCCAGTCCTTGATTTTTGGCAAAGTAATCTACTAACCAATTATCAATATCAGTACCGCCTAAATTCTGTCCAGCTTTCGCCAATACACGGGCTGTTTTGACTTTTTGTTTAGAATCTTCAGCTAAAGATTTATTACCCCATTTCAGCAGAAATCCCACCGGTTTTGTAGTTGCTTGCACGCTTCGATCCAACCGCACAAGGGACAAATCCAAAGTACCGCCACCAAAGTCAATTACCAAGATAATTTCTCGATCTGCCAAGCCATAACCCAAAGCGGCGGCTGTGGGTTCATCCAGCATTCGCACTTGTTCGACTTTTAAAGACTGGCAAACTTTTCCTAACCAATGACGGTAGGCTTCAAAACTATCTACTGGTACTGTTAACACCAGAGAATCTAAGCCACCTTCTAGGGGTGCTAGTTCTGCAATTACTTGAGTGAGAAACCATTGCCCAACCTGCTCAAAAGTGACAATTTGTCCATCTAACTCAGGTAAAAAACCTTGAATATTTGCACCAATACCGCGCTTGAAGCTGCGGAAAAATCTAGTTTCGCCCTTGAGATCGAGACCGCGATCGCGTACTTGTTGACCCACTAAGATTTTACTTGCTGCTGCGTCTTCAATATAAACTAAACTCGGAATCAGCGGTGGATTGAGACTTTGTTTAATTGATAAACCAGGTAAATTCAAGGTTTCTGGCTGTTGGGTTACAGAATTCCAACGAGCAATGACTGTGTTGCTAGTGCCAAAATCGATTGCGATCGCCATACTTTAGTTGGGAAATTAGGAGTTGGGAAGTTAGAAGTTAGGAGTTAGGAGTTAGAAGTTGGGAGTTGGGAGTTTAATGGCTGTTGAAGAAATGATAAAACAGCAAACTAAATTTTTGATTCAGTAGTTAACAACATACACTATTGAGTCTTACTCTAAACTGATTGCATCTAAATTCTAAATTCTGACTCCTGAATTCTGACTCCTGAATTCTGACTCCTGAATTCTGACTCCTGAATTCTGACTCCTGAATTCTGACTCCTGAATTCTGACTCCTGAATTCTGACTCCTGAATTCTGACTCCTGAATTCTGACTCCTGAATTCTGAATTCTGACTCCTGAATTCTGAATTCTGATTTCAATTTAAACCACCAGAGTTAATTCCAAGTTGGTAGGTATATACTGACCTCCAAATTGAAATTACAGCTTTTCGGATTTTTGTCGAGATATTTTTGTGTAACTCAGGCGATGGTGTCTGACTCTTAAACGGAGAATACATACATGTATAGATATGTGGAATTAATGCCAATCAATTGCTGAAAAGGCATAGTGCGATCGCAACTTTTTTCAAGCTATGTAAATTGTGGAATACCTGATGAGGTAAGGAAATTAGCGATTTGTATGGTGTTTCAGTAAGATTAACTAACAAGAGAGATTATACTGCATGACTTAAAATGAATATATACCCCCAACATGGAAATGGATTCCCAGTATGCTTTGTTGTGTGAATCCCGACTGCCAAAAACCCCTAAATCCTGATGAAAACAAGTATTGCCACAATTGTCGAGCGGAACTGATACCCCTACTGGGAGGTCGCTATCGTCCGACTCAAGTATTATCAGATGAGGGCGGGTTTGGCAGAACCTATCTAGCGGAAGATGTCCACAAGCTGAATGAATGCTGCGTTGTCAAACAATTTGCACCAAAACTTCAAGGAACCGGCCCCTTAACAAAAGCTATTGAATTATTTAAACAAGAAGCCAGCCGACTTCAACAATTGGCTGAACATCCACAAATTCCTACTTTATTGGCTTATTTTGAGCAGAATGGCTATTTATTTTTAGTACAGCAATTTATTAATGGACAGAATTTGCTCAAAGAATGGGAAAAGCGCGGAAACTATCACGAAATAGAGATTCAAGAACTGTTGCTAGATTTATTGCCGGTGCTGAAATTTATTCACGCACTAGGAGTGATTCATCGAGATATCAAGCCACAAAATATTATTCGCCGCCAAATTGATGGGCGATTAGTTTTAATTGATTTTGGAGCTTCTAAGCAACTAACAGCAAGAGTACAGACTAAAATTGGCACTGTCATAGGCTCCCACGGTTACACAGCACTGGAACAAATGCAAGATGGTAAAGCTTACCCAGCCAGTGATTTATTCAGTTTGGGAGCAACTTGTTTTCATCTACTAACTGGAGTCCGCCCATCTCAATTGTGGATGCAACAGGGTTATGGTTGGACTACATCCTGGCGACAATATTTGAATCCTTCAGGTAGAGACGCAATTCCTTTATCTGCGGAGTTGGCTGAAGTTTTGGACAAGCTTTTACAACCCGACATTCAAAAACGCTATCAATCAGCTGATGAAGTTCTCGCGGACTTAACATCCTCAGTACAAGTACCCCCTACTATACTCACAGCAACATTTAAAAGTACTTCCGCAAATACAGCCCCAATTTCACCAAAACCAAATAACAAAGCAAATACCACCCCTCCACCAAAACTAAATAACAAACTCAAAACTCCCCTGCTGTTAGGTACTGGCGTTTTGGTTTTAGGACTAGGGGGAGTTTGGTATTTCCAAAGTCGTCCCAGTGAAATCAACCAGCTTTCTGAACCAATTTCTCAGCCTGTTAGTTCCCCAGTAAAAAACATCTTGGAAGTCCCTTATTTAGCCAAATCTCTCAAAGGACATTCCAGCGATGTGAATTCCGTAGCCTTTAGTCCTGATGGTAAAACCCTTGGTAGTGCTAGTGATGACAAAACAATCAAGCTATGGAATCTCGCAAGTAAAGAAGAAATTCGCTCCCTTGAAGGCCATTCTAATTGGATTTGGACTGTAGCCTTTAGTCCCGATAGCAAAACCCTCGCCAGTGGAAGCGCGGACACGAAAATTAAACTGTGGAATGTGGAAACAGGTAACTTAATTCGCACTCTCGAAGGACATACCGATGGAGTTACCTCGGTGAATTTTAGCCCCAATGGTAAAATCCTCGCCAGTGGAAGTGCTAGTAAAGATACGAAAATCAAACTGTGGAATTTAGACACAGGAAAGTTAATCCGCACTCTCGAAGGACATACCAATGGCGTTCAGTCTGTGGTTTTCAGTCCTGATGGTAAAACCCTCGCCAGTGGTAGTTGGGATAAAACAATTAAGCTGTGGAATTTAGAAACTGGAAAATTAATCCGCACCTTAAATGGACATAGCGGCTCCGTTCTTTCCGTTGCTTTTGCTCCTGATGGCAAAACTCTAGCTAGTGGTAGTAATGACAAAACAATTAAATTGTGGAATTTACAAACGGGAAAGTTAATTTACACATTAAAGGGACATAATGATAAGATTAACTCCATTGCTTTTTTGCCAAAAACAGCTTTCAATAATATCACCCTTATCAGTGGCAGCAGTGATAGGACTATCAAACTTTGGAATCCAGTTACAGGAGAAAAAATCCGCACTTTAGAAACCGGTTCTGGATATATTTATGCTGTTGCTATCAGCCCAGATGGACAGACTATTGCTGGTGGTGGAAGTGGTGAAAATATTTTAAAAATTTGGCAGACAGTTCAATAAAAGCCGATCGTAAAAAATTAATTGTCGTCCTGATATCCGTGGAGGACTATATTGTGATAATATCCTCCAAGGAATTAAACAAGGGATTAAAATTTTCAAGTTGCAACAATATTAAAATCTACGCTCAATACTAATCTGTGTCCTGAAATTTCAGTTCAATCTAGGGGGATGAGGAGATAGGAACGTGGAGAGGAATAATTATGCAATTTCAATGTGCATTAGCTGATATAGAGATTCCCAGTTAAGTGAGGTACAGATAATATTTGGAAACGCATTTGTCGTTAGGCGTTCCCGCAAGGTAGGGACACAAAGTAATACCGATTCAAAAAATGTTTGCGACAGACACCCCACCCTTACTAAGGCGAGGGTTGGTGAGAGGTCTTGTCTATGTGTCACATTCTTTTTTCAAATTGGTATAATGTAAAATTTTTGTTGTCAAAAAAATCGCCAAATTTAGAATTTATGATTAATATATTTTTCCTATTGATACTGTTTTCTTCGCTGTTAGGGCGAATTAAATTTCCGGGACTCAATATTGGAATTCATTATTTATTACTGCCTGCTTTGAGTTTTGGTATAATTAGCTGCTCTTGGAAAGAAACAAGAGAAGTTGTCAAAAGTAATAAGACTATTTTGATATCTTTGGGGTTACTATATATCTGGATGTGGGTTTCTTCCTTAACTAGTGAATTTCCTCGTACTGCTATTACTTACAGCGCTAAATATTCAAGCTATTTTATATTATTTTTTGCTTTTTTAGTTTTAACGTTTAGAAAGATGAAAAATTCATCCTTAACGTTTTATTATCGTTGTATATTGTATTTGCTACAAATAATTGGAATTTTGGGTTTTTTAGAGGCTTTAGTTCCAAATCACTGGATTTTTGAGCTATTAAAGTTTCCTAGCTTTTATCCTCAAATTGGTTCAATAATGCAAAACCCCAATCAATTTGGGGTGATAATGGGTATTGGTTTATGTTTGAGTTTAACTTTAGAAAGACAAAAGAAAATTTCTACAATTGAGTTATATATTAGTGAATTTATTTTTTTAATTTCCCTTGCTTTGTCTGCTAGCAGAAACGCTTGGCTAATTTTTATTTTTGGTTTAATAATTTTATTAACATATAAAATTATTGATTTCAAAAAGATGATTGTTATTTTAAGTTTATGGCTTTTGTGTATTGTGACTATACCAGTATCTACATATAGAATCGGTTTAGGAGATAGTAAGATATTTCCATTAATTAATTTATTTTCCAGAAGTCCGAGTGATATTGTACTTCCTAGTCCTGTGGGAACAGCTTTGTCAAGATTTGCCCTTTGGAAAGCAGCGATTATTGAAACTATTAAAAGACCACTTACTGGTATAGGTGTAGGAGTTTTTGCAGAACATATAGGAACCAAAGTTTTTGGCCCTAAAGGTTTTCACGCACACAATATATTTTTAAATGTGCTAGTAGAAGAAGGAATTCCGGGATTACTTATTTTTGTTAACTTTTTAGTGATAATTGCATCGAAAGTTAAACAAGCTAATCCTGTGGCGATCGCTCCAATTATGATGTTTTTAGCATCTCAATTACCAGATTTTTTTGCCGAAGATTATACCTTTACAACTATTGAATTTTATTTTCTAGCAGCAGCCATCAATTCGAGGAAAATTGTGTCATCAAATTCCCAAATGCAATCGCTGACTCCACTACTTAATTCTGAAATTTAATAATTTTGTCATCTTAGCTAACAGGTTAAATTAGTTGCAATGCTGAACACAAAAATGAGAAAAAAATATCATTTCCACTTAATATTTCCCAATATATTTGGTTTTAAGGGTGGTATTCAAGTTTATTCAATATTTTTGCTGAAAGCATTACAAGATTTATATCCAGAAGCTAATTATGATGTATTTCTCAAATACGATAAACACAATTTAAAACAAGAGCGAAATTTACAATTTTTAGATGTAACTAAATTTCATTATTTTGGACATTTACCAAGATTATTTCAAACTCTTTTACTTGCCATCAAAATAATCATTTTGGGTATTTGGCAACGTCCTACCATAGTTATCTCAACCCATGTCAACTATGCCACCGCTTGTTATGTTCTCAAACTGATAACAGGAATTCCATATTGGGTAGTTGCTCACGGCTTAGAAGTATGGGAAATTGATAACAAAATTACAAAATTAGCTTTAAAAAAAGCAGACAGAATTATTAGCGTTAGTAACTACACTCGCCAGCGCTTGCTTGCAGAAACAGATATTGATTCTCAAAAAATAGTAGTTTTGCCAAATACATTTGATGCTAAACAATTTCAAATCAAACCAAAACCTACTGACTTGCTAAAACGCTACAATTTAAAAGATAACCAGCCTGTAATTCTCACCGTCACCCGCCTGGGACGCATGGCAAAATATAAAGGCTATGACCAAATTATTCATGCATTAGTGAAAGTGCGATCGCAAATTCCAGATGTCCGCTTTATTCTTGTAGGTAAAGGAGATGACTTACCTAGAATTAAAGCTTTAGTTAACAGCTTAAACCTAGAAGATTCCATTACCATTGCTGGATTTGTTCCAGATGAAGAATTGCGCGCTCATTACAATCTCTGCGATGTTTTTGCTATGCCTAGTAAAGGAGAAGGATTTGGTATTGTTTATCTCGAAGCCTTAGCTTGTGGCAAACCCGTATTGGCTGGTAATCAAGATGGTTCTGTAGACCCATTAGCCCAAGGTAAATTGGGATGTTTAGTTGACCCTGATAATATAGAAGAAATTGCTGACAAGCTCATTCAAATCTTGCAAGGTAATTACTCTAATTCAGTGGTTTATCAGCCAGAATATCTGCGACAAAAAACTCTTGAAGCTTATGAATTTAGCCAGTTTCGTACCAGATTAGCCAACTTATTTGGTTTAGTAGAAAATAAGGTCGGGGTAACAGTCCAGAAGGCAGAAGGCAGAAGGCAGAAGGCAGAAGACACCCACACTTAAAAACATGGATTGAAACAAGGAGTGCCACTTACTATTAACTTAGATTGGTGAAAATTTCAGAAAATAATTATGTAGAACGATTTGAAAAAACCAAACTATGTAAATGAATGTAAAAAGCTCGGCATTTAGTTCGTAGTAAGGACTTTAGTCCTCTAATAAGGACTAAAGTCCTTACTACAAACCTTTAATTATTTACACCGTTCTACTTGTGTAGTTTGAAAAATGCAAGATTCAGTGTTTGTTATATTTCTGGTTTTTGGCTTTATTTGGGTTTTGATGGGAGTTGTAGGCTGGATTGCGTTTTTAAAATCTGAGGGTGAAGAAATTAAGTTTGGCAAGTGGGGACTTGTAGTTGCTATCCCAATCTTAATACCAATAATTTTTACTCTGATTATTGGTGTCTTCTATCACTAATTCAAGCAATTGAATACGGTAACTATGTAAATCAAAACAAACTAGGCTCAAACCCTGATTAGCCTATTGCCATTTAACTACTAATTGCACTTCTGACGAGAATTACTGTACTTTCTACACCAGAGGCGATCGCTTCTGGAATATTACCTTGAATTGCCTGCTGCAACAATCCCTCGCGGGAAGCTCCCAAAACTACGACATCATAACCTTCAGTTTTCACTAATTTAATCACACCTTCGGCAACTGAATTAGCTTGTACTGGTACACCAACAACAGTACTAGATAATTTGCGGCGGCGCATTAACTCACGTATGGCATTTTCTAAAACTGCCATGTTTGGCTGCAACTGGGATGGTTTAAACACCTGTGTCAGACGAATTTTTGGGTTATTCCCCAAGGTGACTAAAGCCGGGAGTAATTTAATCGCTACTCGTGAATTCGGGCCGCCAGCCATCGGAACTAACCAACTGTTAAAGGAGTGGGGAGAGGAAGGAGACGCGGAGAGTGGGGGACGCGGTGACGCGGAGAGTGTTTGTGATAAATTCCTGTTGTCTTTGCGTCTGTTTGTCACAGCGTCTTGGTGAGTTTTGCCTAACTTGACTAAAACTACTTCGCAAGTGGCTTGGCGAATTATTGTGTCTACAACGTTGCCAAAAATCCGTCCTGGAGTAGATGTGTTACCTTTCCACCCCATTAATAGTAGGTCAATGTGTTGTTCGTTAATTGCCTCTAAAATTGCCTGGGCGACATCGTGGGTAACTCGAATTTGTGTGTGCAGGGGAATTCGCCACTTTTTCGCTAAGACTTCTGCTTTACGGAGGAGACGACGACTTTTTGCTGTTCTGACTTGTGTTTCTGATGGAGAACTGTGGCGCGATACTAATATTACTTGTATGCACTCTATTTCATAATGGCGATCGCGGGCAATGGCTGTTGCCATTTGCAACAATATAGCTGCTGTTTCCGGGTTAGCTATCGGTACTAATAATCTACCTCTACCAATGCTGGGCGATCGCGTTTGATAAACTACATAAGAAGGTTCTGGACGCAGTTTCGGTTTTCTGTCATCACCATTGAGATGATCTGCTTCCGCCCGAATGATATCTGCACGGGTAATAATCCCAATCAGTTTTCGTCCATCCACCACTGGTAAGCGACTGATTTGATAGCGATCGAGTAAATACAAAACATTGCTCAAGCTGTGGATTGGTGTTACTGTCATTGGGACAGGCGTCATAATTTCTTTTAAAGAAATATCGTTGGCTAAATTGCGTTCGCGAATTTTCAGCAAATCTGTTTGCGTGACAATTCCTACTAATTTATTAGCTTCTACTACGGGAAAACCCCGATGATGGGAACGGCTAAAAGCTTGCATGACTTCTTCTAAGCTCATCTCTGCGTCCAGAGTTTCCACCCGTTCTTGCATCACATCTTTGGCAGTTAACTTAGTTAATGCTCCCTCCACAGCAATTTCTTGACTGAGAGTAATACCTTTCAATTCCAAAAGTTTCTCATAAAGGGAACCAGGTATCACCTTATCTGCAACCAAGTAAGCTGCTACACAAACAATCATCAAAGGTAGTACCAGATTGAAATCTGTAGTCATCTCAAACACAATCACAATTGCTGTGATTGGCACCTTGGAGACAGCACTAAAAAATCCACCCATACCCGCCAGAGCATAAGTAGTGGGGGAACCTCCTCCCGTGATGTAGAACTCAAACACTCCAATGATGTGTCCCAAACAAGAACCCAAAATCAGACTAGGAGCGAATAAACCCCCTGGCGCTCCCGAACCAAATGCTACCAGTGTGAGGATGAATTGTGCCCCAAAAGCGATCGCTGCTACCGAGGGATGGGCTACTCCAGTCATGACATATTCTCTTAAACCAGTATTATCCCGGAAAGAAGCTGGTAGCATTGCCACCACAACACCAGAGATAAATCCAGCCAAAGCCACCCGCAGCGGTAAACTAATATGCAATCGTTGATAACATTTAATACTAAATATAATTCCCCGATTAAATAATGCACCGAATAAACCCGCCAAAATACCCAACACCAGGAAAAAAGGAATTTCAGGGATAGAAAATTGACTAGTAGATTCCACCAATTGCAGGTTCAAATCGAAACTGCCACCACCTAAAAGCCGGGATATCACCCCACCAATAAAGGAAGCGATAATGGCAGTTCCCAGAGTCAGCCCCGACAAATCGTGGAGTAACTCTTCCACGATAAATAAAACACCAGCAATGGGGGCATTGAAAGCAGCCGCCAAACCCGCCCCCGCCCCCGCTGCAATCATTTGCCGCCGATGATCTGGAGAAGTGGGAACCCACCGACTCATCCCTGCTGCCAAACCCGCCCCCACTTGCACAGTGGGGCCTTGGCGTCCCAGAGTCATACCCGAACCGATGGTAACGATGGCACTGAGTAACTTTACACCAGCCACACGCCAAGATAACCTAATGGGTACATTAGCCAGACTGGCTTTAACTTGGGGGATACCGCTACCAGAAGCCTCTGGTGCCAACCTTTCCACCAAAGTACCAGCCACAAACCCCAGCACAAGACCAACTATCGGCAGTGCCAGCCATACAGGTAACAGTCTAGTACTTTGGACTCGCCACGTCCCCAGCCATCCCGAACCCACTTTCAGCAACACCGCAGATAAAGCCGCAACCAAACCGATAACACAAGCTTCAGCGATCGCCAAACCTCTTCTAGGCTGCCACCAAGTGCGAAAGCGCTGATTGAGGATAGGATGAGACATAATTTTTAGGGGTTAGGGCATGGGGCATTGGGCATTGGGCATGGGGCATGGGATATGGGGTATGGGGGAGATGGGGCACAAGGGTAGGGCAGAATAATAACTCCTCGGTCATCAGTTAACAGTCATCAGTCAACGGTCATCAGTCAACACTCCCAATGCCCAATGCCCAATGCCCCATGCCCCATTTAATTACTTCTCCCAGTGGTAGATAATCCTTCCACTATGAGAGATGGAGTATAACAAGAACCATTCCAATCAGCATCGTTGCCGAGTGTCACTGATTGCTTGAGAGCTGCGTAGACATTACCTGCCACCATAGTATCCTTAACGCGTCCAATTACATGACCATTTTGGACGCGGTAGCCTAAATCAACGTTGATGGAAAAATCTCCAGAAATACTGCCGCCATTACCCAACATTTGATCCACGATTAAGCCATCATCCAACTGTTCAATCAACTCTTGTAGCGATAACGATCCTGGTTGGATGAGAAAATTAAATAAACCAGGGGTGGGATAGCTGCCTAAACTAGGGCGAAAACCATTTCCAGTGGTGTGAGTATTTAATTGCTGACCGGTGGTGCGATCGCCATAGAAATTCTCTAAAGTTCCGTTTTGGATAAATACTAAAAATTGAGTCGGAGTGCCTTCATCATCAAAAGGGCAACTGTAAGGGCCGGCTTGGGGATCTTGGTAGACGGTGAGGCTTGGTGCTATGACTAGGTTACCCAAGCGTTCTGCCCAAGGTGAAGCTGCTTCTAAAACTCGCTTACCATTCAAAGCTGCTTGCACAGTACCCCAAAGCATATCGGCGGCTTTAGAAGTAAACAAAACTGGGACGCGGCGATTGGGAGATGAAACATTTTCTTTTGCCCAAATTAATCGCTGTAAAATTTGGTTAGCCAATTTGTCTGGATGAAGTTCTCCGCGCTGGGTTTGACCATCAGAAACACTTAAAAAATCATCACCCCGCACCCATTCCGCCGAAATGTAGCAACTGAGGGTGGTGTCAGTGTAGTGGCAATCTAAACCTTTAGTATTGACTAGCCTGGTGGTTTCAACATCACATTCCCAATCACCATTGCAGACAACATCCGGATAGACATCGCGGATAAGGGCGATCGCTTCCTTGCCCCAATCCACCATAACCTCTATTGGCACACTTTCCCCTAAATCTGGGTAAGATGGCTGAAAATTAGATCCTAACTCCACTGCTTCCGGCTGATTTAGTTGGCTCAAAGCCAAAGCTTTTTCCACCATCACTTGGGCTGGGACAGAACCGTAAGCCACCGTTAGTCCTGGACGCCCATTTCGCCAAAGCCGCAGCGCTGTACCTTCAGATTGGCTGGTTTCTAGCTGCTTGAGTCGGTTTGCCTCAAAAAAAACTGGACGAGAAAGAGAGTGTGATTGATACACCTCAGCTGCTTCCGCACCAGATTTGATCGCTAGTTCCAGCAGTTCTTCTGCTAGTGTATCTTTTGACAAATTTTCAGAACCCATGACCCTTAGTGAATTGTGGATTTTGAACCGCATATCAACGCCAACAGACGCAGATAATTATCCAAAAAATCATCAGCCCCTTTTTGCAATTGCAATTTTCAACCACAGATCGACGCTGATAGACGCAGATAATTATCCCAAATCATTGTCATGTCTCAACGTTTCTTATGCGATCGCAATTTTTGGGCATTGGGCATTGGGCATTGGGCATTGGGCATTGGGTATGGGGAGATGAGGAGGATGAGGGAGATGGTCTGAGGGGCAGAAGAGAATAATAATTCCTTAGTCAACAGTCATCACTCAACACTCTCAATGCGCTATGCCCTATGCCCTATGCCCCTTGCCCCTTGCCCCATTCCCCATTCCCCATTCCCCATTTTCAAAGACTAACCTCTTGCAACAGCCAAAAACCAGCAAATGATTCCGCTTGGGGATTGGACTGTACTCCCAGAAAATGTACTCCATTCGCTTTTTGCTTGGCTTCTTCAAAACCTTTGGCTTCTGCTAAGGTTTGAGGCTTTTTGATGTTTGCCACAATCCAGCTTTCACTCACACCAGTTTCTAAAAGCAATCTTGTCTCTTGATTGGTGTCAACTCTCAAAAAAGCCAACTCTAAACCAGACATCCAACCCGCCAACGGTAAGGCTCTAGGTGAGAAAAATAAAACACCAGGAATACGAGTTTCAGGTGATACTTGTGCCAACTCTAGCGGGAAAGCTTCTCCAAAGCTAATTTCCCACTCTGACATTTCTGCCAAATCCTCCGCAGCTAAGCTCACAAATACCCACTGCTGTCCTTCCAAAGCATCTGGTAAACGTTGCGGCAAAGGTTTCTCTAACCGGACAGAGGGATTAGTACCTCCTTGATACCCTGGTTCTTGAGGATACACGTCCTGCATCCGCTGTTGTAACCATTGGTTGAGAATTAAAGTACGGCGGCTTGGCTGGGCGGGAATTCCCAAATCTTGGCAAGCTTTCGTAATCATATTGTTCATTTGGCGGCGGAAAAAGCGAATTTTAATTGGCGCTTTTCCAGCTTGGTTAATAGCTTCTTGCAATGCAGTCCGCAACCAGCCCGAATTTACCTGGCTACTGGGGCAATATTGAGCATAGCGAAACAAAGAATCTGCTTGTTTATTGACATCCAAAGGACTTTCACAGACTAAGACTTCCCAAACTTTTTTTTGATTGTCGTCCAAAATCGGACGAGAGTAAAAATCGATTTCCCAAATATTGCCCATGTTTGACTGTAAAAACCTGGTTGTTATGTTTTGCTGATATCTCGATCATACGAGTGTTAGGTCAGCATGGGGAATAAGGGAGTAGGGAGTGGGAGGCAGGGGAGGCAGGGCAATACGGTTCGGATAAGCACTATGAACTTCCGTTGTGGTCTGGGAAAAGGTTAAGGGGTAAGGGGATTTGGATGTATTTGAAACCTTTCCCCAAACCGTATTGGGAGGCAGGGGGAGCAAAAATGTTTATCTCAAGCCTATTTTTGAATATCTGGCTTTATCGCTGAATATCTGAAGTTCGCCTTTTTATCCAACAGAAATCGCTGTATTCCTTAAGAGTTTCCTTGCCTAAATAAATAACTTATTTTGCACGATCGCTTATCTGGTTTGGATACTGAAATTAGGAGTTGCAAAGTCCATAGATTTAATAGAACTTACGCAAAAACTCTCTGAAACTCTTATTTCTTTGTGTCCTACCCTGCGGGAAGCTACTGACGCTCCTTCTCTGCGAGACGCTGCGCGAACGTCGCTACCGCTTCGCTAATGTGTCTATGCGTCCTTTGCAGTTTGTTTTTTCATGATTTCCCGTAAGTCCTGTTTAATTTTCCTTGGCCGCATCTCAATCATTTCCTACGGTTAATCCAAACAGCTCTCAAACCAGCGGCTTTGGCTCCATAATAGTCATCGACGATGCTATCGCCAACATGCCATGCGCCTTCTGGAGGACATTTATGTTTCTTTAAAGCAATAGCAAAAATTTCCGGATCGGGTTTAGCTGCACGCACCTGGGTAGAAATAGTTATAGAACTAAAAAACTCTCTCAATCCCAAACTTTGCAATACAGAATAAATTCGAGAGTCAAAATTAGACAAAACTCCTAAACTAATTCCCAACTGTCGCCAATTAATTAAAGCTGGTAGGACATCAGGATAGACAAACCAAGGTTCGCCAGTTCCAAAGTGAATGTAAAGTTCGCTAAAAAAAGCCGAAAAGTCAGAAAATTGCTTGAGAACTCCTGCACTTTCAAAAGTATTCAAGGCAATTATCTTCCACCAATCAAATTCACGCTGGGGAATATCTTGCAATTCTGCATCTGGAAATATGGGCGGTGGCGAAGCTTTAAAACTTTGGATAAAGGTTTTATTTAATGTTTCAGGGGAAACCGTAACGCCGAATTCCTCAGCTATTTGACTATAAACTTCACCCACACTGCCTTTAACATCAAACAGTGTGCCCACAGCATCTAAAAAAATAACTTTCGGTTGTTCCATAATGGGGACTGGGGAATGGGGCATTGGGCATCATGATGAGGGGGATGAGGGAGACAAGGCAGACAAGGCAGACAAGGGAGAAAGAATTGCTACCTTGTCCCCCTTGTCCTCTTCTCATGCCCAATACCCTATGCCCTATGCCCAATGTTACTTAGAAAGTGTCTCTATAATAGGACGCACTAACCAATTAAAACCCACTTTAAGCTGATGGTCTAAAGTTGGCAACCTATATAAATAAGCAAGACGACGACCGATGTATGCCAAAGACCCATCTAGTTTGATTCCTAAGCCAGCGAGGGTAGCGTTGTCTTTCCCCAATGTCATCATTTCCCCTAAGTTTTGATAGTGGAAGGGAAGTAAAGGACGATTAGTAAGAGAAGCCCACACATTCCAAGCAACGTAATCAGCTTGTTGGAAAGCTGCTTGGGCGGTGGCGGGTACTTGTTGTCCTTCTGCGTCGTGACAGTCTGCTAAATCTCCCAAGGCAAAGATTTCTGGATGCTCAAAGACTTGTAGGTTAGATGTGGTGGTGATTTGACCGCGCTGATTTTGCTTGAGGGGAAGGGATTTCACCACTGGTGCAACTCGAACTCCCACTGTCCAAATTACTAATTCGACGGGAATTGTGTCTACTTGATTTTTATATTCTAGGGAGATGGTATCTTGCTCGATGGATTCGACTTTGGTTTCTAAATCGAGAAACACGCCACGTGCATCTAAAGCTTTTTTGGCTGCTTCACGGTTAAATTCTGGGGAAGTTCGCAAGATTTGGTCGGCAATTTCAATGATGCGAAAGCGTCCTCTCTCGCCTAGTCTGTCGGCTAACTTACAAGCTAACTCTACACCACTGTAACCAGCCCCGACGATCGCCACTCGAATTTTATCAGCATCGGATTCTTCTAAAAATCGCAGTCGTTCTTCTAAACGATAGGCGTCGGAAATTGTGCGGAATGTGTAGGCGTAGGCTGCTGCACCAGGTACTAAATCTAGTGGTGTTTCTCCTCCTAGTGCCAGCACTAATCGTTCGTAGGAGATTTGTGGCCCTTCGTGTAAGTTTACCCGCCGCTGGTCGATGTCAATTCCAGATACCACTCCTTGATAAAAACGTACCCCTGTACCTTGTAAAAGTTCTTCAAATGGTGGGGCAATTTCCCAGGTTTGCAGTTCGCCAGTGAGTAATTCGTAGAGTAAGGGGGAAAATAGAAAGCGATCGCTTTGATCTACCAAAACTATTTCGGGTTTTTGTGTAGATTCCCAAGGTAACTGGCTTAAACGCAAGGCTGTGTAGAGACCACCGAAGCCTCCACCAAGGATGCAGATTCTAGAAGTTTGTTGAGTCATCGATTCTATGGGACGGTCAATACTAGCAGGGCAACTAACTTAAGTGTAATGATTTCTTTAGTGCGATCGCCATCAGCCAATAGTCAACAATCAACAGTCAACAGTCAACAATATCAATGAAATATTTTGTTACTTGTCAGTTCCTAATTTGACCGGCACCAAAAAAAGAAGCCTGAATTATTCAAGCTTCTCGATAAAAAAGTAGTAATTTAATCGGAACTACTTAATTGTTACTTGACCACCAGCTTCTTCAATCCGCTTCTTAGCGTCTTCAGCAGCATCCTTAGCAATACCTTCCTTAACTGGTTTGGGTGCAGCTTCCACCAAGTCTTTAGCTTCTTTGAGTCCTAGACCGGTCAATTCGCGGACAATCTTCAGTACGGCAATCTTCTTATCAGCTGGAACTGATTCAAGAATCACGTCAAACTCGGTTTTTTCTTCTGCTACTTCAGCAACAGCAGCAGCAGGGCCAGGGCCAGCAATGGCCACGCCAACAGGTGCAGCAGCACTCACACCAAAAGCTTCTTCAATTTGCTTAACTAATTCAGCAGCTTCGAGTAAAGTTAAGCCTTTGAGTTTTTCCAAAATTTCATCGGTTGCAGTTGACATTGATATAACTCCTGTAATTTCTGATTATTTATTTGGTCATTGGTCATTAGTCATTAGTCATTAGTTGTTGACTGTTGAGTTTTGACTATTGACCTATCGATACATCTGTGAAATCTATTCGGCAGCAGTTTCGCTACTACCGTCTTTTTCTGCATCGGCTACAGCCTGCAAAGCACGAGCCAGCGAACCTGGAACTTCGTTGATACCCACAGCAATCTTGGTCGCCAAGGAATTGATTGCACCAGCAATTTGTCCCATGAGTTGTTCCTTAGATGGTAAGTCACCTAAAGCCTTGACATCATTTTCTTTGAGTAGGCGACCTTCCATCACGCCGCCGCGAAGTTCTGTCTTCTTGGTGGCTTTTTGGAAGTCTTGGTAAGCCTTAATTGCAGATGAAAAATCATCTTTGACTAGCAAAAAAGCTGAAGAACCTTTGAGCAGTTCTGACAATGGTTGCCATTTTTCCTGATCTTGAATGGCAATGCCCATCAGGGTATTTTTAGTTACCTTGCAAACAGCACCGCTGGGACGCAGCCGCCGCCGTAAGTCAGTAATTTCAGCAACGGTCAGCCCCTGATATTCAATTACCAGTGCCAAACTTGACTGGCTCAAAGTTTCTTTGAGGTCAGCTACGATTTCTTTTTTGTTTTCTAGCGTTCTACCCATTCCTATCTCACCTCCTCAAAACAATCAGCCGTTTCCCTACTTTTGTGTTTTTTCTTAACTAAATCGAAAACAACAAACCCCAGCTAACATAGCCGGGGTTGATTAGTAAAACTTCTGAGGCCATACTTCTGGCACCTTTATCGGTGGGAATTCTGGCAATTAGAGTTTTCACCTCGGCAGGATATTAAGCTATTAGCACCTGCTGTCTCCGGCTTTGACTATTTAATTTTGGATTTTGGATTTTGAATTTCAGATAAGAAGTTGAAAATCTTTAAAATTTTCAGTCTCTTGTGATGAGCCTCCAATCTAAAATCTAAAATTTAAAATCTAAAATTCTATGCTGCTTCGCTTAGTTTCAAATCTCGTAGGGCGCTGATATCAACTTTAATTGCTGGCCCCATAGTAGCAGATACATAAAACGTCCGCCAATAGCGACCTTTAGCACCTGAAGGACGGTTGCGGTCAATTGTTTCTTGCAACGCCTTGAGGTTGACTAACAAATCTTCAGGCGAGAAGGATGCCTTACCAAACATAACATGGACAATGCCAGTGCGATCGGCACGAAATTCTAATTTACCAGCTTTGAATTCAGCGATCGCACTTGCAATGTCAAATGTCACCGTTCCACCCTTGGGTGATGGCATCAAACCACGAGGCCCAAGCAATTTACCTAACTTCGCTACCTGTGGCATAACATCGGGTGTGGCAATCAGCTTGTCAAAGTCCATCATGCCTTTTTGAATATCGTCAATTAGTTCTTCCGAACCTGCGATATCAGCACCAGCGTTTGTTGCTTCTGTTACTTTTTCACCTCTAGCAATCACCGCCACTCGCACAATTTGTCCTGTACCTTTGGGCAGTGCTACCGTTGTCCGCAACTGTTGGTCTGTATATTTGGGGTCAATTCCTAGCCGGATATGCGCTTCTGCGGCTTCGGAAAATTTTGCTGTTGCTGTTTCTTTTAACAGGGCTAGAGCATCTAGGGGTTGATAATCCCTATCTTCTACTTTCGCTTGTAGCGCCTGCAAACGACGCGATACTTTCTTTGTCATTTTTCTCTCCTGGGGTAATTCCGAAGCCTTGCCTCTCCCCCGATACAATTTTGGATTTTAGATTTTGGATTTTAGATTTTGTCTTTTGTTTTTGGTCTTTAGTTTATTAACTAATGACCAATGACTAATCCGTTACCGTTACACCCATATTTTTAGCGGTTCCTTCCACAATCTTCATCGCCGCTTCGATGTCGTTGGCGTTGAGGTCAGGAAGTTTGGTTTGGGCTATTTCTTGCAATTGCGCTCTGGTGATTTTACCAACTTTCTTTTTGTTGGGTTCGTTAGAGCCTCTTTCTATCTTCGCCGCCTTGCGAATCAATACTGACGCTGGTGGCGTTTTGAGTACAAATGTAAAACTCCGGTCTTCAAAAACCGAAATTTCTACGGGTATCACCATTCCAGCTTGGTCTGCTGTTTTGGCGTTGTACTCTTTGCAGAACATCATGATGTTGACGCCATGTTGACCCAAGGCGGGGCCCACTGGCGGTGCTGGGTTGGCTTTTCCAGCATTTAAGGCCAGTTTAATGACCGCCACTACTTTCTTCGCCATTTATTTAGCTCTGTTTCTCTACCTGATTAAATTCCAATTCTACTGGTGTATCTCTACCAAATATCGAGAGTAAGGCTTTAAGCTTACTCCGCTCTGGAGAGACTTCAATCACCTCGCCTTCAAAGTCCTTGAATGGGCCAGAAAGCACAATTATCTTATCACCAGTAGCCATGTCGATTTTAACGACCGGCTCTTGTTCGCTCGTCTGTTTGAAGATGCGTTCTACTTCTGAAGCACTCAGTGGTATG
This sequence comes from Nostoc linckia z4, assembly GCF_002608075.1. Lineage (GTDB taxonomy): Bacteria > Cyanobacteriota > Cyanobacteriia > Cyanobacteriales > Nostocaceae > Nostoc > Nostoc linckia. The sequence goes on along the minus strand of NZ_LAHA01000002.1, from coordinate 247,276 downwards.
GGGTTTACGTGTCCGCGACCCTTACTACTGCCACGTTTTTGTTCTGAACCAACAAAATTAATCACGTGGGAGGTGTTTCGTACCACCTGCCAAGTATCATCATCCATTTTCATCCGCACCAGCACATAGCCTGGAAAAACTTTCTCTTCTGTATGCTGGCGACTACCATCTTTGCGGATTTTAACCGCTGGTGTGTGGGGAATTTCCACCTGGATAATTTTATCAGCGACATCAAATGTTTGAATGCGCTGCTCTAAGTTAGTCTTTACACGCTTTTCACAGCCTGAGGCGACTTGTACAGCATACCAACGTGCTTCTTTTGACGCTGTTTCTGCTGTTTCACTTGTTTCCTCTGACTGCAACGTTGAGTCGCGTGGTTCCTCTGTTGCAAAACTCATTAGAACACCTGTTTTGCTGCCCAAGCAAACAATCCATCGACCAAGTATATCAAAGATGCCGAGAGCGCCACCATTAACAATACGGCGGCGGATTCGCTCACTATCTGTTTGCGACTAGGCCAAACTACTTTTTCAAGTTCTTCTTTGGTTCCTTGTATGAAGTTGCCGAAGCTAAACCCGTTTGTGGTTTCTGGCAATTCTGCTTCATTTTTTTTGGCCACGACCGTTTATCCCCCGTTTGTTACTCAATTTTGGATTTTGGATTTACCCAATTGAGGGCAAGGACGCTCAACTTGACATTTTAGTTTGTCCGTCTATTTAAATATTTAGATTTCTTCTCAATCCAAAATCTAAAATTTAAAATCTAAAATTCAGTCGTCCTGGTTTGCAACTTCGACTTTATTTTACTTACCGAAAACAAAACAACTGCAAATGCAATAGCTATGCCCGAAACTATTAACACTAACTGCTATTTTAGCAGTTTGCGTAATTATTTCGGGCTTTGTTTTTGCTCTTGAGCGCGCCCTGGAGGACTTGAACCCCCGACATCAGGTTTTGGAGACCTGCGTTCTACCAACTGAACTAAGAGCGCACAAGCTGTTTTGGATTCAGCTATCGCGTTGAATTAAATTTTATTTTAACACAACACGAGATTTTAATCATAGCAGAATTTTATTGATAAAACAAGCTAGCGGCAAATGCCGCTTGAGCCTTGAGATTTCTCCCATACTTTATCATCAGGATAACTACAAAGGACGGTCGAAGCGTTGCTTGATCCGAGTTGCTTTGCCGACGCGATCGCGCAGATAATACAATTTGGCACGGCGTACTTTACCGCGACGTAAGACTTTGACGCTCTCAATCCTGGGAGAATGCAACAGAAAGACTCTCTCAACACCCACACCTTGAAAAACTTTACGCACTGTAATAGTTTCGTTGATACCACCGTTGCGCTTGGCAATCACCACTCCTTCGTAAGGCTGTACGCGGTATTTATCGCCTTCTTTGATTTTTACTCCTACTTTTACTGTATCGCCCACATATATATCGGGCAGATTTGATTTTAGGTGTTCCGCTTCAATGGAGCGGATAATCTCTTGAGCATTCATAGTCTTTCTGTTTGCTGAAAAAAAACTCACAATCGTCAATTATAAATCGATAATCCTAAGCTGTCACGCATTTAAAGGGGAAAGGGGAAAGGGGAAAGGGGAAAGGGGAAAGGGGAAAGGTTTTAAATCCCTTACCCTTTCCTAAGCCCGAAAGAAGCGCATTTTTGGGTTGGTAGAGTACTAGACAGTGGGGAATGGGGAAAAGACTACTTTCATGTTTGGGTGTGAAACTTGCTTTATCTGGACTGCCTTGTGTCTTACCTCTACTACCAATGTTGAGGCCGTTCTACTTAATTTCACTGATACAACAGCCTGAAAATGAAAGCTATATTGCAAAATGCTACACCACAGGTATGAATTTATGAAATTTAGTGTTGTGATTACTACTTATAATCGCTTGGATTTGCTCAAAAGAGCAATTGATTCGGCTTGCAATCAAACCATTGAGTGTGAGGTGGTTGTTGCTGATGATTGTTCTTCTGATGACACCCAAGCCTATATTCAAAGCTTAGGCGATAAAATTGTTTATCATCGCAATGAAGTTAACCAAGGTCATGCAGCGACGGTAAATGCTGGAGTTGCCAAAGCTAGTGGCGATTGGATTAAGTTTCTCGATGATGATGATTATCTAGCTGCTAATTGTATAGAAGAAATAACCAAGGCCATCGCCCTTCGTCCCGATGCTGTAATCTGCTCTTGTGTTGCGGCTCAAGTAGATGCTAATGAAGTGGAACTTTCCCGCACTCCCGAAGTTGGCCCTGGTTTAGCTTTTTATATCCCACAAGCTGATATTCACTACGGGATGCTGTTAGAGCTTGTACCCTTTGGTACACCCGTACAAGTAGCTTGTCAGCGCGATGCTTTTTTGAAAACTGGTGGTTGGGATTCCACACTGGATGCTAATTGTGATGACATCGATTCTTGGATTAAGATTGCTCAATTTGGTGATGCTATTTTCTTAAATCAATGTCTTGCTTATCGTACTATCTGGCCTGGTGCATATAATCAAAAATTTTCTTTGCCTCGACGGTTGGCAACAAATATTTTAATGAAAGAGAAAATTTACGCTTTAGTAAATGAAGAACATCGTCTAAAAATTCCCCGTTTTCAGGATATAAAAAATTATCTCAAACTACATTGGAGTATAGTGGCGCTCAAGCAAAAAAATATTCAAAGCTTTCTGTCAATGATTGATTTGTCTGCACTTTCTCCTCAGTCTTGGAAGTTTTTGCTCAGTGCTACTTTATCACGTCGCACTCAGGGAAAAAATTCTCAAGTTCGTAAACTTGTGTTGATTGAATCGTAGTAGAGGAGAATTCAGGAGTCAGAATTCAGAATTCAGAAGTCAAACTATTTTTGTCAATGCGTAAGTTCTAAATTTGACGACATACTTACAGGGCTTACGCAATTTGCACAGGGTGGCGATCGCCATATAGAAATTCTTGATTAAATTAACTCTAAAGTGGCTAGATTTTGGTTATAATTAGCAACCAATATCAATAATTTTAGCCATTGAGAACCTAGTAAAATTTCCTGTATTTCATCTCCAGCAAATACAGGAATTTCCCATTCTTGATTATCTATTATTATCCTACCACTATAAACATCAAATTCAGTTTCTCCTTGAGCAGTTCTTAATTTATCTTGATTTAAAAAATCCCACTCAAGACTTTGTACATCTTGTTTGTTCATGGCTAAAAATTCAGTGAACCCTGTATCTAACATTGTTTCTACAGGAAAACTAATACCATCCTTACCAATTAAATCAATTTCAAAATAAATTTGTCCATTTTCTCCAAATCTCCCCTCAATCATATTCTGCCACTAACTCCGGTTTCATTAATGCCAAAAATATGATGAATCACATGAGGATATTTTTCTCTGGCCATTTTACTTGCTACTTCTTTATCACGATGGATAAAATAATCGCCACTATCAGGTTCAATGGCAATATACCAACCATAGTATTTATCTAGTATTTCTGGTTTTAAACGCTCAAAAATCACCCAACAACGTTCATAAAATGCCTGTCTTCTGGCTTTGTCTTCAGCTTTTTGTGCATCTGTCCATTGAATTTCCGGAAATACTCTCCCACGTCTCACTATTCTTTCTGGTGAAGAGTGTGTCATATTTTTGACCTGATGAAAGTTTGTTGTCCATATTTAATTATAAATATGTTGCAAAATTTTTTGTAAAGTATCACCCAGGGTTTACCTAATTCTTATCTTCTTTTATCCCGATTTATTAAGTTGTTACTGAATAAGTCTTTAAAGCTAAGTGGCTGAATAAATTAGCTATTGGTTAGTAGCAATTTGTAAATTTTACACGCTACTGGCTACTTTTAGTTACTTATCTTTATTTTTTATACATATGTCAAAAACTATGCGAATTATACATATTTTGAACCACATTCAAGAGATAGGTAACGGTATTGTGAATGTGGCTGTGGATTTGGCTTGTTTACAGTCCAAATCTGGGCATGAGGTAGCGGTTATTTCTAGTGGTGGTGAATACGAAATATTACTCAAAAAATATGGTGTTAAACATTACGAACTAGACCAAACTCGCAAACCAATAAATATGATTAAAGCAGCTATTGGTTACAGAGCGATCGCCACAAAATTCCAACCTGATATTGTTCACGCACACATGATGACGGGAGTCTTACTCGCACGCATTTTTCAAAATCGTTACGCTTTAGTTTCCACAGTACACAATGAATTTCAGCGTGCTAGCCTACTGATGGGTTTAGCTGACAGGGTTATTGCTGTCAGTCAGGCGGTGCGAGATTCTATGGCACGGCGCGGTATCCCAGAAAATAAGTTGCGGGTGGTATGCAATGGAACGTTAGGGAGTCCCCGCACCCAGCAAATAGGAGATTATCAAACTTTAGCGTTACAACGTCCAGCCATTGCCACCGTAGCCGGTATGTATCAACGCAAGGGAATTGCTGAATTAATCGCTGCTTTTGAACAAATCGCTTCAGATTTTCCCCAAGTCCATCTTTATTTGGTAGGTAATGGCCCTGATAAACAACTATTTGAAACACAAGCACAAGGAACTTCTGTGTCCGAACGCATTCATTTTGAAGGCTTTCAACCAGAACCCCAACGCTACCTAAAATCTTGTGACATATTTGTGCTGGCTTCTCACCGCGACCCCTGTCCTTTGGTGCTTTCAGAAGCCAGAGAAGCTGGAACTGCCATTGTTGGGACTCAGGTAGATGGAATTCCGGAAGCCTTAGATAATGGTCAAGCAGGCCTTTTGGTGCCAGCAAAAGATAGTCGTGCTTTGGCTGGTGTCTTAGTGCAATTATTGAGCGATAGTAATATGTTGCAAGAATGGAAACAACGAGCAAATCAAAATCTAGAACGGCTGAGTGTCGCCCGCGTTCATCAGGAAACATTAGCAGTGTATGGTGAAGTGACGTACTCCCCGCTCTGATGCTACGAATACTTCAGAGGGCTTCTTACTAACTTCTGCCGACGCATAGGATTCACAGTAAGCTTTACTCAAAGGAATTCACAATTTACGCATTAAGAAAGCCAACAGAATGTGCCAACGAAAAAACCTCGTTGGCACATTAGATTTATTTAAATTTCACTGTCTAAGTGTTGAAAAGTTTAATTTGTTGGTAAAGTACGATGCAATGTTAATCTTTATCAGTGATGGAAATAAGTTTTTTCTTAAATCCACGTAACCAGATTAACACTGGCTTTGTCCATTTTCCACCCAGCAAATCGTGGAGTAGGACATAAAAAGAAGGGATGATAAACAACGTCAGCATTGTTGCGATCGCCATCCCAAAGAAAACTACAATTCCTAAAGGCTGCAAAAACTCAGAACCTTCACCAATACCTAATGCTAAGGGAAACAGTCCCAAAATCGTAGTGACTGTAGTCATTACAATTGGGCGTAAGCGTTGGGGTGCAGCTTTGGCGATGGCAATTTGGCGAGTACAACCAATTTCTTCTCGAATTTGGTTTGCCAGTTCTACCATGAGAATCCCTGCGTTTACCACAATTCCCACTAATAACACTACACCAACAATTACAGTTGCGCCAATTGGAGTTTGGGTAATATAAAGTCCAAAAATTCCCCCAGCTAAGGCCAGTGGTACTGTGAACATAATTACCAATGGGTCAATCAGCGAATTGTATTGCACCGCCATCACTACAAAGATTAAGAACGTTGCCAACGCTCCCAAAGTTTTTAAAGCATCCTGGAGTTGTTGATTGGTTTCTTGAGCTGAACTAGGCACAATTGAAACCCCATCAGGTAAATCTACGTCCTGAAGTATTTCGTTGACTTCTGCTATGGCTTCACCAAGACTAGCTCCCTCACTGAGATTACCTGCCACAATAAAAGCTTGGCGCTGATTAATTCGTTGCACCTCACCAGGCGCTTGGCCTTCTTGAATGGTTGCAACATCAAAAAGGCGGACTAATTGATTATTTTCAGTAAATAGCGGTAATTGCTCTATTTGAGAAGGACGCCCAATAGCTTCTTTATTTAGCTGCACCCGGACATCAACTAAACGATTACCCCGTTGAATTTGGGTGGGAACTGAACCTTCAATTGCTGTCTGGACTGTTGCACCAATTTCTTGAGCGCTCAACCCCAAAGTCGCAACCCGTTCCCAGTCAGGGCGAATTTGGATTTCCGGTTGTCGGGGGTCGGCATCTGGTCGGAATGTCGCTAATTGTGCCCTTTCTTGTAATGCTTCGAGGACTTGGGCACCTGCCTGGGTTAAGCTTTCTTCATTCTCACCTTGCAAAATTACGTCCAGATCTGAGCCTTGCGCTGGAGAATTATTCAAAATTAAACCCCGCACCTGACCAGGACTGAGCCGCAGCAGAATTCCTGCTAAGTTCAGTTGGTTAAATTCCTGAGTTACTTTTTTGACAAAGGCTTCGACATCCGCGCCTGGTTTGAGATTGATAGTACTACTGGCACGTAATGGATTTTCTGTAGTGTTGCTGCCAAATAAATTACCACCCACAGTTGTGAAAGTAGACTCGGTTTCTGGTTGTTTGAGCAAAATCTCATCGACAATTTGCATAACTTTTTGAGAAGTTGCTAGAGGTGTACCAGCGGGAAACTGCGCTCTCAAGCTAGCTTGTCCGGTACTGATGCGGGGTAAAATTTCTTGGGGAATTTGACCAAACATCAAGAAGCTACTGCCACCCAAAATTAAAAAAGCAACAATTACTACGAGGAGCCGATAGCGTAAAACCTTGGTTAAAAAGTTACTGTATCCGCGCGTAGCATCTTCAAATCGATGATTAAACTGTCTCAGCAGCCAAAATTCGCTGATGCGACTAGACCAAGAAATTCCTAAAAGCCGAGAAGACAGCATCGGCACTACTGTAATGGCAACCACAAGGGAAGCTGCCACTGCAAAACTAATTGTCAAAATCAGTTCATTAAATAGTAGTGCAATAAAGCCACCAATTAACAGGAATGGCACTACAGAAACTAAGTTTGCACCTGTGGCAGCAACTAAGGCAGATTCTACTTCTTGAGAAGCATCAATAGCAGTGTCAACAAAAAATTTGGAATTTCTCCTTTTTCCCTCTGCCTCCATCTCTCTTTGATTGGGAGTCATGCCTACTTTTTCGGAAATATTTTCCAAGATCACAACTGATGTGTCAATTGCTTGACCGACTCCTAATGTCAAACCTGCCAAACTAAAAACATTCAAAGTTAAGCCAAAGAGTTTCATCAAAGCGATCGCAGCCAAAGTACACAGTGGAATCGTTAAACTGATAATCAATGTTTGTCTAAACGATCCCAAAAATAACAACACTGCTGCTGCTGCTAACAATGCCCCAGAAATGCCGGAAAAGATGACATCATTTAAAGAATTGCGGATAAAGACAGATTCATCTGTAGTGGGAATCAAAGTCATGTCTGCTGGAATTAAACCCGATTGCCGCAATTGTTCAATTCGCCGCTTAACAGCTTCTACAACTGTGATTGTATTGGCCTCAGGCTGCTTTCTAACTGAAAATTTCACAGCTGGCTGACGATTCAGGTAAACAAATACTCGCTGCTCTTGTGTATCGTCAATTACTTGAGCAAAGTCTCTTAAATAAACGCGTCGAGGAGGTGCAGCCGTAGTAGTGGTAGTGGTAGAAGAAGAAGACGCAACTCGCAAGGAAAGGTTTTCAATTTCACTAGCACTTTGGAAGCGTCCTATAGTCCTAGTCAATGGTTCAGAATTTTGTCCCAGAATCCGACCACCAGAAGTGTCTTGGTTTCGGGCTGTTAATTCATCTAATAGATTGTTTAACCCCACACCCAAAGCTTGTAATCGGTTCAAGTCAACAAGTACTCGTACTTCTTCTTCCGCACCACCAGATACATCAATTGATGCGACTCCTGGCACAACACTGAGTTCACGGGTTAACTCTTCATCAGCAAATACGCGTAAATCTTTACCTGGCAATGAAGCAGATGTCAGTGCTAATTCATAAATTGGCAATTGGGAAGGATCGACTTTAAATAAGCGCGGTTCTTCTATCGTATCTGGCAGTTGCGATCGCCCTCGGTTGAAAGCAGCAGTGGCATCATTTAGGGCTTGGTCGATGTCGCCCCCTGGCTGGAAGTATAAATCCAGGTTCACCTGTCCTTCGCGGGTACGGGAAAAAACTTGTACTACATTCTCGGTTGCAGATAAAGCTTCTTCTAAAGGTCTGGTGATTTCATCTACCGCTACTTCTGGGGAAATTCCAGGGGCTTCTAGCCGAACGCCAATTCGTGGATAGGTAATTGCTGGTAGGAGATCGACTTGGATGGTTGTAAGAAAAAATATCCCAATGACAATTACTGCCACGGTGAGCATAAGTGTACCAATGTGTTGGCGGATAGCGATCGTACTCAGACTAAATCCGCTATTGCCATTATTATTTGCTTGTTGCATGATACTAAATGCTAAGTGCTAAGTGCTGACTACTAAGTACTTTTTTCATTGGTATGGTGTTTATTGCTCACCCTACTATTGTTTTTCTGACAGAATTGAGAGACTTACAATGTCGCCCTCTTTTAAGGGTTTACCACTACGAACAACATAGCGTTCTCCTGGTTGCAAGCCAGATAAAATTTCCACTTTACTATCAGCTCTTTTTCCTAAGGTGACAGTACGCGCTGTTACTTTTGCTTTGCCTTCTGCATCGCTGAGAACAAACAAGGTTCCAGTTTGATTTTGTGTGTTGGCTGTGTTGCTTTTCTTTTGAAGAGCTTGTTTCTGAATTGCTGTTTGCGGCACCACTACCCTTTGTGTTGTCTGGGTTTCAAAATTGACTCGCGCCAGTAATCCACTGCCAATTTTGCTATCACTGTTGGGAATTACCACTTCTACAGGTATCAAGCGAGCTGTGGCATCGGCAGCTGGGGAAATCCGCGTTACTCTACCAATTAATGTTTCATTGGGAAAAGCATCTAAACGGACTTTTACAGATTGTCCGACTTGAATTTTTGCCAGTTCTAATTCGGAAACTTGCACCACGACTTTTACGCGGTTAAAGTCGCCAATTTTAAAGACTTCACTACCTGCTTGCAGAAGATTGCCTGGTTCTGTAACTTTTTCTGTAACTACACCAGTGATGGGAGATATCAGTCGAGCGTAAGATCTGCGTTCTTTGGCTTCTGCAACCAAGGCCTGTTGGGCTAGGACTCTGCCTTGAGCCGCAGCGACGGCTTGCTGTTCTGTACGTACTTGCTCTTGAGCCGCCCGCAATGCCTGGGCAGCCGTTTGCGCCTGGGTACGCGCCTGTTCAGCAGCTTGTTGAGCAATGGCTCCGGCTTGGAATAGTTTCTGTTGGCGTTGCGAGTCTGCCTGCGCTTGCACCACTTCTAGTCTGGCTCGTTCTACATCAGCACGGGCATTACTTACTTGAGTACTTGCCCTGACTACTTCTGATTTTAAGGCTGCAAGTTCGGCTTCTGCTTGTTTGTAGGCTGTTAGTAACAGGGCATCATCTAATTGCCCCACAGTCTGACCTCTAGTAACTGTATCGCCTACATCTAAATTCAAAGACAATAACCTGGCTTCCACTTGCGATCGCAATGACACAATGCGAAAGGGTGTTGTGTTACCTGTATATTCTGGTTGTGTTTGTAATAAGTCTGTTCGAGCGATCGCCACATCTACAGGTGTTGCACCATTACCCCGTCCCCGCGCACCAGGACTCTGAGATTGTGCCTCGGCTGATTCCTTAGGCAGCGATCCACAGCTAACTGTTAGTAGTCCTATACCTACTAAACAGGGAATTAATAAAGTTTTCAAAGGAGGAGAGGTAAAAAAATATTTTTTCCCCTTCCTATTTTTTGCCACAAGTTTGCTTTTGACATCTGCGTTGGCACAGCCCACTACAGACATGGCTACCTCAGTTTTTGCAACTGAATCTAACTCGATATTAATTAGCTGGGTATTGGTTACGGAATCTGTCATTTTCACCTGTTTGTGCGGCTTATTTATGTCCAAAATCATTTAGTTTTCTCCTATGGGGAGGCTTTGGGATTAAACAGCCGTGTTTTCCCAAGTAATTCTGAGAGATATTTCTAATAAAAAACGGCGAGAACGAATAAGCTGTCCAACAGTAATTTTCTATAAACTGAAAACTACTGTTTTCCCATAAAAGTCCCGAAATTCTCACCGCTCTACTTCTTATAAAGAGGTAGACAATCTTCTTGCAGCTAATCAATTATAAACTTAGTATAAATATTTTTCAGTTTTCTGTAATCTACCCATAGGAGAAAACTGGCTTTACCATAAGACACGAAACTTTTTTTCCCATGCTGAAACATGGCGGTATTAAATTTTCCTTATTTCTAGATAATAGCTTGATTCTACTAAAAATACTAGTATTTTTAGTAGAATGTCAACTGTATCCAGATCGCAAAAGTAAACATTTACTTGTTGGGCAGCGGCAGTATTGACTATGGACTGTTAACTGAGATGTTATTATTTAGGGGCTTGCAAGTAAAAAATATTTCATTGATATTGTTGACTGTTGACGATTCACAATTAACAGTCAACTGTCAACACTCAACACTTTAAGCGGAATAATTTATTTTTTCGAGTTTTCTTACCCCCTACTCCTCTGTCTTTACACGGTTGCTGAGGCAGTTAACATAAATTTTTTTAAAAATTTTCAACCTTTTCACCGGAAAGTTGACTATATGTGTCATCATGGTGAGTGAAATGAGAATTAATTCGGCGACAGTGTTTGTTCTTAGTATTGACAGGCTTTTTCCTTGTGGTATTACAGACTTCTCTCCGAAATCTAAATCTCTGCATACTCTATGATTTTGGAGATCTTTCATGTCAATTTACGTAGGTAACCTCTCTTATGAAGTTACACGGGAAGCACTGAGCGCTGTTTTTGCAGAATATGGTTCTGTAAAGCGGGTTCAGTTGCCTACAGACCGCGAAACAGGTCGTTTGCGGGGCTTTGGTTTTGTGGAAATGAGTTCAGATGCTGAAGAAGCAGCTGCCATTGAAGCTCTTGATGGTGCTGAATGGCTGGGTCGTGACTTAAAAGTAAATAAAGCCAAGCCCAGAGAAGACAGAGGTGGTTCTTTTGGTGGCGGAAACCGTGGCGGTGGTGGTTACAACCGCAATCGTTACTAAAGTAATTACACACCAGTAATACTGTTTCACTTTAATGCTGATATATTGAGGCAAGCTCCATAAGTTCTTGAGCAGAGGAGCAAAAGAAAAAATGATTTGTGTCATTCATTTGCCGAAATAGTATTAAAACGAACATTAGTATCAGCTTAAATCTGTTGCTCAATTTTAGATAATCAGTACAAGTTAGTTCAATCTAGAAAAGGCTCAAGCAGCAATGCTTGGGCTTTTTGTATGAAAAATATAGCAACTGAAAATTTTACAATGAGGGGTTGCCACAGGCAAATTTTGCAAACTCGATCCCTTGCAATCAGCGATTAATATTATGGGAACTTGTTTGTTTTAGTTTAACTTTTGAGTGCAGCAATGTTAGAACAACACTCTCAAGAGGCGATCGCATTAATTTTAGCCAGTGTTAGAAACACTCAATCATTATCAAGCAACTACTTGCCACCAACCAAAAGCAGGGCCGATAAAACGGATGGTTAACCATGCTGTAACCATAATACCGATGCCTATCCAAGCACCACGAGTAGTCCAACTTACAAATAATTCCGCTTGACTTTTGCTGATGGGAACCCAAGGCAAGATGCGAGTTTCTTGACCGTATGTTTCCCCTAGTGCGGTTTTCCGACGTTTTGCTTCACCCATAATTAGGAATTGAAATCAACTTCAGCTCTAATTTTATCTTGCCAGGAATTGTCGTCATAGACAATTAAGGTATTGGGTATGGGGCATGGGGCATGGGGGAGATGTAGCTTCTCTTTTAGAGACGCTAGCGCGAACCCGGAGGGTGGGAGATGGGGAGATGGGGAGATGGGGGAGACAAGGAGAATAATTCCTCAGTCAACAGTTAACAGTCAACAGTCAACACTCCCAATACCCCATGCCCTTATGCCGAATTCTCCTCATTTGTATTGGCAAACAAACTGGGATCGAGATAGTTAATACGGGCCAAGGGACTTAAGGCTGCGAGAATTTGAGCGCCGTAGCTGCGGTTAACTACACGACTATCAAGCAAAGCGACAATACCTTGACTTTCTCGCACTGGAGCGATGGCTCGTTGTAATTCATTCAAGGCGGTTGGTAATAAATATAAACGGAACCAATCTTGATGCGATCGCTTATAACGAGCGACTCTACCAGCTACTAGAGGATTTTCTAAAGATGGTAGCGGCAAAGTCGCAATAATTAACAGCTGGGGTGCAGGTAACACTTGCTGATGTTCTCGCCAAAATTCCCAACCGCTTACCAAAATACCATTTTCATCTAAACAAGTTTTTTCCACCTGCACCCGCGAACCAAATTCTGAGGCCAAAATTGTGCCGACTTGGGACTTGAGTGGGACATCACCCACCAAAATCACAGTTAACCCTGGTGCTGTAGCACTCAGACAAACCAGAGTGCGGACTTTGTGAATAAATGCCGCTTGAAATTCTGGTGTATTGGGTAGGGGTAACTTATAAGGTACATACAGCTGAATTGCTTCGGCTTGACTTTCAGAAGAAAATTTCAGGCAAGTTAAATCTTCCAAACCTAAACGCTGACGGAACAGGGGAGCCTCCGTTTCTGGTTCTACAGCACTGCCAATTAAAACTACTGGTTGTCGCTGCCAAATGGGGGAAAGTATTTTTCCTAATTCCATTGGGGCGTAGTGCAAAGAAAATAAACCTTGGCGACGGGCGATAGTCGCCCAGAAGAGGGCAGAGGGGGCAGGGGAGGCAGAGGGTGAAACACTTTCTGTTAGCAGTTGAAATTCTTGCCAGAAATGTTTCCAATTCTCTGGGATATTACTGATGTCTAAAGTAGAATAAAGACGGTTTAAAATGTCTATTTCTAGTCCAGAAATGAGATAGCACTCATAGGGATTAGCAGGATGCTGAAAAAGTTCGTGTGTCAGTTGTATCCTTGCTTCGCGAATTGCTTCAGCTTGGTTTGGGCAAGCTAGCATGAGTTGATCCCAATCATGGGGTTGAATTTCTTGGGCGAGCTGATGACGCACCCAATCTTCGAGGTCGTCTACGCCATCAATAATTGTAGGAATACCTTTGGGAAAGCGATCGCCATCAGCCAACTGTCCTTTTAACCAAGCTTCAGGGGAAGTCAACAGTAGCCCTTGGAACTGGGCATCAGGCCATGCGTCACCTGTCCTAATTGGTTTGTTGGCTGGTAGCCACTGCTGTAGACGGGGAATTTCCACCCGCAACAGAAGTTGTTGCACTGATTCTTGAGCAACAATAATTACAGGGCCATGCCACATCAGGGCTGATGCTACGAAACTGGTACGATATCGTCCTTGATACCCACAAACTGCCCCCACTTGAATGAGGGCGCTACGTTCCAGGCGCAAGGCGCGTGCTACCAACCGTGCCATCGTCAAATGATGGGGCCAGGAGGGGAACCCCGCCTGCGATCGCAAAAAGTTATGTAGTGACAAATGAACTTCTGCCTCAATCACACGCTTTTAATCCCATAACAAAGTGACTTTTACCAATAAAGCCCCATTTCTATTATGTTGTCCTTTGTCATTGATCATTTGTCATTTGTCTTCTGTTACAGAGTTCAGGCAGTCCGTTGGTGGGGTTCCCCCGCTTAAAGGAACTGCCCTTGAGCCACTGCGTTCCACAGGACTTTCTTTGGGCTTGTTCGCCCTTAGGGTTACCGTAGGATAGCAACTGGCGTCTGAAATATAAAGAAGCCTTAGCTTTTAACTTTGGGCTTAGTCATTTGTTCTTTATCTAAAACTAATGACTAATGACTAATGACCAATGACTAATGACCAATCACCAATTACCTAATTATGCCAACCTACACAGGAATTTCCAGCGAAGCCTTCAGGCATCCCCTGGATAGCCAAGCAGAGCAAGCTTTACGTAATTTACCAGGATTTGATTTTTTAGCCCGTAAATTTGTGGAATTTTTCGCTGAACGCCCTCAGTTAGTTTATTTAATGGGCAACACCATCCAAGTCGGGCCGCGCCAATATTCCACCATCTACCAGATTTTTCGGGAATGCGTCCGAGATTTGGACATTTATCCAGAACCCGCACTGTTTGTTGAGCAAAATTCCCAAGCTAATAGCTACGCACTTGGACAAGAGCATCCTTACATAGTCATAAATACAGGGATATTAGACTTACTAAACGAAGTTGAAATTAGGGCGGTGTTAGCCCATGAACTGGGGCACATTAAATGTGGTCATACTATTTTAATTCAAATGGCGATATGGGCGAGGAGTGTAGCTACTACCGTTGGGGAATTAACCTTTGGCATTGGTAATTTCCTTAGTCAAGGTTTGTTGCTTGCTTTTTACGAATGGCGACGTAAAGCTGAGTTATCGTCAGATCGGGCTGCTTTATTGGTAATGGATGACTTAAATCCCGTGATGAGTTCGATGATGAAAGTCACGGGCGGTAGTTTCAAATATGCCCACGAATGCAGTTTACAAGAATTTATGAAACAGTCTGAAAATTATCAAGCACTTGATGAAGATGGACTTAACCAAGTGTATAAATTCTTAATGTACACTGGGTTTCAAGGTGCAATGATGACACATCCTTTTCCTGTGGAGCGTTTGCACTACTTACAACAGTGGGCGGTATCAGAGGAGTATCAGCAAATTCGTCAAGGAAACTACCAGCGATCGCCCGCATCTGGAGCAGTAAATGTTCCTGCAGATTCTTCCGAAAATGAAAAAGAAGCTTTGCGCCGTCAAATTGAAGAATTACAACGCGAAATTAACAGAATGAGAAGGCCGGATAATAATTCGTAAAAGGACTAGAGAGTGGGGAGCAGGGGGCAGGGGAAAAGGTTAGAGGGAAAAGGAATAAATTTAATCTTTCCCCTTTCCCCCTTTCCCTTTCCCCTTTCCCCCTTTCCCCATGCTCAATGCCCAATGCCCCATGCCCAACCCCCAGCCCATATCTGAGCATTAAATTAGGCATTTTTCAACATGGCGATTTACTTGATAAAACGGCTTTTTGTATTATTTAATATCCTTGCTTTTATTTTCTTCATACCGGGAATTGCCCTAGCTGCAAACGTTCAACTAAATAATACTTCGAGTATTCTTGTCGCCAAAACTACTAAAGCTGTCAGCGATTCTACTTTAATATCAGATATTAACCTGACTCCCCAACAACGCCAACAACTCCAGGGTATACGTCAGAGAAGAAACAAGGAAATTCAGGCAGTATTAAATTCATCTCAGCGTGCCCAATTTGCTCGCAATCTCCGCGCTGGTAACAATATCAATCAAGCGCTCAAAACACTGAAGTTACAACCAGAACAGCAAGAATTAGTGGACGCAATATTGAAGTTTACTAACTTGAAAATGAAGGCAACTCTATCTCGCTATTCGCTCAAAGTCAATCAAAAATAAAGGTTTTATTTTTAGATTAAAGTTTGCGATCGCCACACTTATGGAAATAATTTACCAATGTGAATTTCAATTTCCGGAAATGGGATGGAGGATAACGTCCCTTGTTGTCTGGGAAAAGGTTAAGGGGTAAGGGGATTTGGATGTATTTGAAACCTTTCCCCCTTCCCCTTTCCCCTTTCCCCGAACCGTATTGCCTACGCCCGCGCTTTCAAGGACAAATATCTCTTACTGCCAACTTTTGCAGCATCTATAATTAATCTTGCCCTATTTAGTTCGTTACCATGTCGGAAGAAGATCTCCGTGCCGCGAGGCTGGAAAAAGTAGATCAGCTAAAGCAGTTAGGCACTAATCCCTACGCCTATCGTTGGGAATCCACCCATCACGCAGCGCAGTTACAAGAACAATTTGCCAATTTAGCCAGTGGTGAAGAAGTTGATTTAGAAGTGGCGATTGCCGGACGCATTATGGCGCGTCGGGTTTTCGGTAAATTGGCTTTCTTCACCTTACAAGACGAAACCGGCACGATTCAGCTTTATTTAGAGAAAAATCGCATCCAAGAAGGCATGGCAGATATTGATGCCGATGCGTTCAATCACTTGAAACAACTCACAGATGCAGGCGACATCTTAGGAGTCAAAGGTACTATCAAACGGACTGAAAAGGGCGAGTTATCTGTCTACGTCAAACAATACACCATCCTGACTAAATCTCTGTTGCCCCTACCCGACAAGTGGCATGGATTGACGGATGTTGCCAAGCGCTACCGTCAGCGCTACGTTGACTTGATTGTTAACCCAGAAGTGCGGCAAACTTTCCGCCGTCGCGCCCAAATCACTGCCGGGATTCGTCGCTATTTAGAAGAACGGGATTTTCTAGAAATTGAAACGCCAGTTCTACAAAGTGAAGCTGGGGGTGCAGATGCACGTCCATTTATCACTTACCACAACACTTTAGAAATGGAGTTGTATCTGCGAATTGCCACAGAACTTCATCTGAAGCGGTTAATCGTAGGTGGGTTTGAAAAAGTGTTTGAATTAGGGCGAATTTTCCGCAATGAGGGAATTTCGACTCGACACAATCCCGAATTTACAACTATTGAAATTTACCAAGCCTACGCCGACTACAACGATATGATGGCGCTAACAGAAGGAATTATTACCACTGTTGCCCAAGAAGTACTCGGCACGCTAAAAATTACCTACCAAGGTGAATCTATAGATTTAACACCACCTTGGCGACGGGTAACGATGCACGATTTAGTTAAAGAGTTTACCGGGCTAGATTTTCAATCTTTCCAAACTTTGGAAGAAGCAAAAACAGCAAGTAAAAATGCTGGTTTGGAAGCAATAGACGATGTGCAATCTATTGGTAAACTCTTGAATGAAGCTTTTGAACAAAAGGTAGAAGAAAAGTTAATTCAGCCTACCTTTGTAATTGATTATCCAGTGGAAATTTCCCCGTTAGCAAAACCCCACCGTTCTCAACCTGGTTTGGTGGAAAGATTTGAGTTATTCATAGTCGGGCGGGAAACTGGCAATAGCTTCTCAGAACTTACCGATCCCATCGACCAAAGAGAACGCTTAGAAGCGCAAGCTGCTAGAAAAGCTGCTGGTGATTTAGAGGCGCAAGGTGTAGACGAAGACTTTTTGGCAGCTTTGGAATATGGTATGCCGCCTACTGGTGGTTTAGGAATTGGAATCGATCGCTTAGTAATGTTACTAACTGATTCTCCCAGTATTCGGGATGTAATTGCTTTCCCCCTACTCAAACCTGAGGGCAACGTTATTAAGCAATTTACCCACGATGTAAAAACTCAAACACTAACTATTGAATTTGATAGCGGAAGTGTTTATGAGTATTTCAAAGTACCTCCCAGTGTCAAGGAAGGCTTAGATAATGCACCATCCAAAGGTCAATATTTCAACAAGTTTATTAAAGGGAAATTTAAGTACGAACAACTGAGTTGAGACATTAAATCTTAAGTAGTAGCGTGGCAAGCCTTAAATGTTGCAATAGATTTTATTCTGGGACGGGTGAGGAGACCCGTCCGGGCGGGCAGGATGCCCACCCCACAAGAGTTTACTAATGCACTATTTTAGCTTTGACACGCCAGTAGGGTGCGTTATGGCTTTAGCCTAACGCACCATTTTCATGCCTCATTCTTTTATTACCTTAGTTGCACTTACTTATTCTATATGTTATTCCTTTAAAAGAATATTTGATTTGACATTCTTTATAAAGAATATTATACTGTGAGGTAGGAAGTGACTTGGACTTGGGAACTTTATCAAGATGTCAATGGGGAAATCCCCAAAGACTTGCTTGCTTTTTTCATCAGGATGATTCCCCAAGAGGAGCAACCAGAAAACCCACCAAAACCATTACTGAGTGCTTCCGAAACCAGGCGTCTGCAAGTTAATCTTGGCTACCTGTGTAACAAAGGACTCGCGTCACTGACCAGCGACATCTTTGAGAAGCTGGAAGATGATTTGTATGAGTTACGCATGACCAAGAGCGAACATAATCCACGGTTTATTTTAACGGCTGCTACTCCTCAGCGTTTCGTGGTGTTGCACGTCTTTATGAAAAAATATGATGACGCTATCAAAGATAGAGACAAAGAACCTGCAAGAGTAAGATTACGTGAATTGCAGCAGAGGAATCATGAAAAAGCCTAATTTTCAAGCTTGGTTGCAGCAAAAGGTAAGCGATGACCCAGAGGTGATTTTGGCGGGTAAGTTAGAGTACTTGCGTCTTTATCTTACCGATGCTATGCGGGAAATACGTAATAAAGCAGGATTGACTCAGACACAGCTAGCAGAAAAGCTGGGAGTAAAGCAAGCGGCGGTGTCTAAATTGGAGTCGGCGTTAAAAGAGCATGAGTTGGAATCAGTGTTGCACTATTTACACGCCTTGGGTGCAGATTTGCTGGTAGCCGTCAAACAAGGTGATGATTTATATCAAGCCAGCGATAACGATGGTCTGTTGCTAGTAGATGTACCAGATGTAGTTTTCCAAAAGGCATTGGCGGCAAACATGAGTGTGCGCGAATATGTACGCCTAGCCGTTGAGAAGTTTTCTACTGAGGATGATGGACTGAGAACAGCTTTGGTAAAACTGCTGGAAAGTGACGATGCAGTAGCAGTGAAAGTGAGACAACGTTTAGGTTCAAGGACAATTCAAGAAGTTGCTGTAGACTTGGAAAAATGTCTTAGTTTATCGGAGGAAGAAGATAGGATTTTCGCTGTGAAAAATGTTTTGGCTGCTAATGTGTTGTGTGGAGAAAGTAATCGCGGAACTAGTGATGAAATTGATGAGATTGAGTTGTTGGATTTAGCTGAAGAATTGCTAGAAAAGTTGGCAGATATTTAGAATGACACAGATTTCATTTATAATTATCGGTCAATTTAATTTATTTAATTTGTATAGCCACATTATTACTTAACAAAGTAAGTACTTATGGTTAAGGGAAAACATTCTGAGAGATTAGACAACTTTTTACAAGCTGTAGAAGCTGCTCAAAAAGTGCAGGATGACATCATGAAGTATGGGCTTGAAGCCGCCCATTTATATTGTGATGATGTTGATGGAGATTGGCTAGAAACATGGGAAGAAGATGAAGATGGGCAGCAAATTTTTCTAGAATTAGAGTATAAATAGAAATTATTTAAATAAAAATGGGAAAAACATTTCGTACTTCTAAAACTAAACAAGTTAGACAAAACCGCAACACTGAATTTTATTTTTTTCTAAAAAAAGCATCATATATAAGCTATAAAAATATTAATCAATATGAGATGGCATATCCATTTATAGAAGCAAATTTAGATAAGTTGAATTATGAATTTGTTAGGTGGCTTCAGGTAAGAATACCAGATACTCTGTCTAAAATAGATTTAAAAAAAGCATTCTTTTTAATAAGAGGAGTTTGTTGTTTTAGTGAGATTGTTCACCACTTTCCTTTAGGTAATAAAGCACTCAACTTAGAGATTTCTGTCAGCGGATGGGAAATTTGTGCTGAATTTATAAGCCATAAAAAAGTAAAGTTTGCAAAATTATTATGGGCAGAAATACAATGCAATCTTAGTTTAGCCTATAGTAGCCGGATATACGGACATAAACACGAGAATATAGAAAAAGCAATATCAGCTTGCAACGAAGCGTTAAAAATCGTCAAACGTGAAGATATGCCTGAAATGTGGGCATCAATCAAAAATAATTTGGCGCGGGCTTACCTTTACCGTATTTATGGAGAGAAAGCTGATAACTTAGAACAGGCAATTAGTCTTTTAAAGGCTGCTTTACCAATTCACACCCGCGAATCATTTCCTAAAGAATGGGCAAAGCTACAACACAATTTGGGAGAAGCTTATTTTCAAAGAGTTAAGGGTGATAAAGCAGAAAATTTGGACAAGGCTTTAGTGTATCTTAGTTCAGCGTTAGAAGTTAACACAAAAGAGTCTTTTCAAACATTATGGGCTAATAGTCTCAACACTCTAGGTGCTATATTTGTTGAACGAATTCATGGCGATCGCGCAGAAAATTTGGAAATGGCGATCGCTTGCTTTCAAGCAGCATTGCAAGTCCGCACCCGTGAGGCTTTACCTGATGATTGGGCGCAGACAACAATGAATCTAGCAAATGCCTATCGTGAGAGAATTCAGGATAACCAAATTGCCAATTTAGAAACGGGTATTCAAACTTACACAGATGCTTTGCAGGTTTATACAAAAGAAACATTTCCTATAGAATGGGCTAAGACCCAAAACAATTTGGGAATAGCATATTTAAAACCGCCATACATATACTATACGGAAAATCAAGAACGAGCGATCGCAGCCTTTGAAGCAGCTTTAGAAATTTACAGTCAAGAGACTTTTCCTATGGATTGGGCAATGGCTCAAAAAAATTTAGGTATTGTCTACAGCCAAAGGAGAATAGGTAACAAAGCAGAAAATTTAGATAAAGCAATTCAATATTATGAAGCAGCTTTCCAAGTTTTTACCCGTGATAATTTTCCCGATTATTGGGCTAAAAACCAAAATAATCTGGCCATTGCATATACACATTTAGGAGAGATTGATAAAGCGATAGCTTGTTGTCGGTTTGGCCTAGAAATTTTCACGGCTACAGCCTTTCCTTCACAGTGCTTTACAGCTTCTAACCAACTAGGTGAAATTGCTACAAACGCGAAGCGTTGGTTAGAAGCTATCGAAGGATATAGCTTAGCCATTGAAGCTGTAGAAACCAGTCGCAGTTGGGCAAAATCGGAATCGCGTCGTCAAGAAATTTTAGAACAAGCTATTCATGTTTATCAAAACATGGTGCAAGCTTGCATCAATGCTGGACAAATAGAAAAAGCCTTTGAATATTCAGAGCGATCGCGCTCTAAACTTCTTGTAGACTTAATGGCAAGCTACAACCTCTCTCAAGGCGAAGAAATTCCCCCAAAAGTCCAAGAATTATTACAGCAATACGAAGAACTGCAACGGCAAATTGAGCAAGAACGCCAAGGGCATAAATCTGAAAATAATCGCAGTGAAACACGTGCTGCATGGGAAGCTTATAATGAGGCGATCGCCACTTTAGAAAGACAAAAACAACACGTTTGGGAAAATATCAGACGCGAAGATCCGGTGTTAGCTGGAGAAATTCAAGTTACCCCCCTAAAATTATCAGAAATTCAAAAGCTAATTGACCAACCCAATACAGCTATTCTCAGTTTCTACACTACTAACAACGACACCCATATTTTTGTCGTGCAGCAAAACCAAATTACTCTCCATACCTGTACAGAACAAGGATTAGATACCTTGCAACGCTGGATTGAGCAAAATTGGTTATTGCCATATAGAGATGAACCCAAAAAATGGGAAACTCAAATTAGTAGTATTCTCCGCGAACTAGCTGAACGCCTACAAATATCTGAACTCATATCTCAACATCTCCAAGGAATAGAAGAATTAATTTTAGTACCTCACCTGTTACTCCATCAGATTCCATTTACTGCTTTACCTACAGGAGAATATCAGGAATATTTAGGAGATAAATTTTTAATTCGTTATACCCCAAGTTGCCAAATTTTAGAATTTTGTCAACAACGTGGCACTCTATATAAAATGCCTCTGAAATATGGCACTGTAGAAGATGCCGAAGATAACCTTCCCTGTGCCAGATTTGAAGGAGAAAAACTTGCTCAAATATACAATATTCCACGAGAAAACAGATTAATTGGCAGCAGTCAAGCCAGCACCAAAAGCTATCGACAATTAGCACAACAAGTTCAAGTACTTCATTCCTGTCACCATGCGGAATCTCGCCTCGATAATCCTTTAGAATCACAATTAAAATTAGCGCATAGCAGTAGCATCACCTTGGGACAATTGATGACACCAAGCTGGCGTTTACCTCAACTTGTAGAAGTCTTTTTGTCTTGCTGCGAGACAAATCTCGGTATTCCATCCCTAAATGATGATATCCTTACTCTTGCCACAGGTTTTTTGTGTGCAGGTGCTAGAAGCATTGTTAGTACTTTATGGATAGTAAATGACTTAGCGACAGCACTATTTTCTATCTTTTATTACCAACATCGACAACAAGGTAACAACCGTCCTGAAGCTTTACAGCAAGCCCAAATAAAACTGCGCGAACTTAATAAAGAGGCACTGCTAAGTAGAGAGGATATACAAGAATTTTATACTCAAGTTATCAAAAGGTCGAAAGAAGCGAAAACTAATAGAAACCAGTATTCTCAAGGTTCAGCCAACTATTTAGAGTGGGACTGTGAATATAAAAAGTACCGTAAATTGTTGAGTCAAATTTATGGCATAAAAAATTCTACTGAGGAGTTTCCTTTTTCACATCCTCGTTACTGGGCTGCTTTTATTTGCTACGGTTTAAGGTGAAAAAATAGTATTAAAATAATTACTCGCTTACTCATCAACCCGATTTAAATTTGGTAGGAATTCAGGATTCAAGGTTTCATCTAAAGTATAAGGGCAGAGTTCTGGAAAAACATTTTCATCTAACTCAGTTTCTCGAATCGCCAAAGCCAAACCTAGTTCATAAACAGTGAGGAAAGCTTCATCAAGATAGGGTTTTAAACTAGGGCTGTCTTGCAAAAGTAGCTTGATTTGAACGCGTTGTTCTCGAATTGTACCTAACCAGCTATTGGTACGTTTTTCAGGTTGAAATTGCCATTTGAGCAAATGTCCTAGTAATACTCCTAGCCGATTTCTTAATTCTTGCCGTTCTCTTCTGCCCAAAGTTTCAATTTCTTCAATCAAATTAACGGTATCTAATTGTTCCCATTCTTGATTTTTGAGCAAGCTAACTTGCTCTTGCGTCCAAGCATAGAAATCTGTTTCATATAGGTGATATGTATGCATTTTTTCCACTTGATTTACACCTATATTAAAATGGTGCGTTGCGCTGCGCGACAACACACCCTACTCTTTCTAAGATACAACTAATTACATTCAGAATTCTGAACTAATTCGCTACTTCAGCTAGTTCAATAATCCGGCCTTCATAGTCCTTGACTAAAAAATTCAGGGGCTTGCTGTTACGAATTTTGAATTTTAAACCGCGCACTTCTACTCGCATTAAAATCATTTCCAGGCATTCGTGGTCAAAGCAGACATGACGTTGCTGATTTTTGCTACCTAAACTTGCACCAGTAATGACGTGTAGCTGGGTATTTTTCTTTAATTGATACCACAGTCCTTCACTGCCGTTATTCATCGTTTTGCTAGACAAACTCGGTGAGGTAGACATATAAAGCGGATCGATTCCAGTTGCACCTATGGTTTGTTCGTAGTTGTAGTAGTAGTGCAAAGGCACTTCAGCGGCTGGTAAATCTAGCAGCCCTTCATACAACTGTCGGGCAATCTCCAAATCTGACACCATCACAGTGTGTACTTTTGGCGCACTGGTGAGGAACATCCACATGGCACCAGCGTAAGCCGCCAACAGCATTACCATAATCCCTTGGGTGGAGAAGAGGCTATCTAAAGGCAGGGAGGGCAAGAAGGAGGCTAAAGTAAGGGGACTGAAAAGGAATGAGATCGCGCTAACTGCTATAACCATGAACAAATAAGGATTCTATAAGGTAGAGGTTTTTATGATTGTCGATTAAGACTAAAATTAAGTCCTTGTTTTTTAGTTTATCAATATTTAACTAGTCTGAGTCTGGGGCTACAAATTGAGCAACACCAAGATATTATGCGATTAACTACAAGAGTGCAATTGCCAAAATTATTTTTAACAACTATCAATCTCAAGGCTGATGCAAATTCCTTCTTTTCCTGAAGCTAATCACCCCCTGGTTAAGTCGCTGTTTCATCACAGTGACGATGAATTACTGGCTCTGTTTCAGCAGTATCCTGATGCTGGCAAGTATTTTACAGTGATTTTTTGCCGCTATAGCCCCATAGTGTATACCTTAATTCGGCATTCGGCGCGATCGCCTGTACAAGCAGATTATCTGTTCGCCCTCACTTGGCGACATATCTACTATGAACTCGGTGGATTAAATTTAAGTGGCGGTGCATCCACTCAAGAAGCTTTAACCATGCAAAATTGGTTAATTAACATGACTGCTTTTTGTATAAACGAGATTAAAGTACCACCCACAGAAGCAATTCACTATTCTCTAGAAGCAACTTCACCGCCGTTATGGTGTTATGTAGAACAAGCATTAGATCAATTACCTCCAATTCTGCGCTTAATTGTGTTGATGTCTCAAACTTTTCATTGGAGTGACACGAGAATTGCTGCTTATTTGCAAGCTGAAGGAGAAGCGATCGCCCCGAACGAAGTAGCCAATTTTCTTCAGGAAGGCTATCGTATGCTAGAGGACAAATTACCTACAGATATTCGTGCTATTTATCTTGGTGAAGATTTTTCTCCAGCTTAGCTTACGTATAAATGCGAGTATTCGTTGTCTTCAAATTAAATTTAAAACTTCACTTTAGACCTTCTACTTAAGCCTGCAATTTGATGGGTAAGTTTTATGAGACAACAGCTTGTATTTTCCAGGCAGAAGATAAACGTTGATGTAACTGCGATTTTTCATCACCAAGTACTTTTGTATGGCTTTTTATTGTTTACTTTTGTGCTGACTCCCATAGCGGCGGGTGCGGTTGATATTACCGAACAACTCCACCGTCCTTTAAATAGTTCTGTTGGGCGACAATCAAGAGATGAAGCAGACAGTTTGTTGCGTATCGCTGAACAACAATACGCTTCTGGATATGCCAACAAAACAATTACTTCCTGCTTGCAAGCCCTAGAACTATATCATTCAATTGGTGACCTAAAAGCCCAAGGTTTAACTTATAATTTGCTTGCTAAAGCTTATATCCAGCTAGGTAGTTCAAAAGAAGCGGAAGATGCTTTACGGCGAGGATTAGCCATTGCTCGCGATACTAAAGATTTTCAATCTCAGATTTTTGTCCTGAACAATATTACTACATTTCTACTGCAAGAAGGAGAATTCGCTGCTGCTGGTAAAACTGCCCAAGAGGCATTTACAATTGCTCAAAATGTCAAAAATATTGAAGGTCAAGGACTATCTTTGAGTAATTTGGGATTAGTAGCAGCTAGGTTGGGAGATTATAACAAAGCAATTAAATTATATGAAAATGCCTTAATTTATCGCCGTCAAACTGGTGATACCATTGGTGAGGCAAATACCTTAAATAATTTGGGTGATGCTTATTTAGCAGCGGGAAATTATCAAGATACCATTGGTAGTTATGGTGCAGCAATGCGGATTGCTAAAATTAATAGCGATCGCATCAATCAATTAAGGGCAATCGATGGTTTAGTTACAGTTCACAGTGGTGTTGGTCGCCACGAACGGGCTTTTGACTTATTACAGGAGCGTTTAATACTCGCTAAAGAATTACAAAATGTGCGAGAAGAATTAAAATCTTTTGAATCCTATGCTCAATTATACGAGCAGTTAGGTAATTACCCCACTGCTCGTAACTTTTATGAAAGAGCGATTATACTGGCACGAAAATTAGAAGACAGCAAACAAGAAGTGCTACTGGTGGATAAGCTGACTAAAATGCTCAGACGGTAAAGGAATTTTGGATTAGGACTTACGCAATAACTCTCTGAAACCATTATTCCTTTGTGTCCTTCTCTGACGAGACGCTGCGCGAATGCGTCCTTCGCGGTAGCCTGCGGCAAGCCGCTGACGCTCCTTCTCTGCGAGACGCTGCGCGAACGTCGCTACCGCTTCGCTAATGCGTCTACGTTTTTCCGTTACCTGTGCGTAAGTCCTATGGATTTTGGATTTACCGCAGTTAGCCCAGCATTCTTGCATCAGTGCTGGGTTTAAGTCCCCCACTGAATTCTCTTTTAATTCAAAAACACTGAACCGCTTGGTTCGATTCTCATAGCACTTCTGCCTTGCGTTGCATCCGTCGCTTCATTAAATGTAACTTCCAAGTTTCCTGCTTCTGATGAAGGTTGTGGAGTTACCGTCAGTTGTCCGCCATCTTCTCGTTCAAATGTTACTGTTACTGGTGCGCTTAGACCTTGGAGTGTGACATCGGATTTACCTGCTAGCGATCGCGGTGCGGTATCGCCAATAACTTGGTAAGTTATATTGGCCGCAGTGTCATTCACCAATCTGACGTTAACTCTACCATTTGCCAGTGCAATTCTAGCACTAGGGGCTTGTCGTGATTGTACTGGTACTGGAGGTACTTGTCCTTGGGTTGGAGGAACCGGGGCTGGTGGTACAGCACCTGGTTGTGGTGGTACTGGAGGTTCTTCTCCACCTACACCCAATCTTGCTTGTTCTGGTGATGGAGTCGCAGGGACGGGGAGAAGTCCTTGGGCTGCTAGTCTTTGGGTTAACGCGTTGGGAGGACATCCTTGGGGTACTACAACGCGAGAGTTATGTGGTTCTTCGTAAAAAATACTAGGACAAGGATTAACGCGAGGAGTAGATTGCTGTGCCAGTACTTGAGGAATCGCTGGCAAGGTGATTAGTAGTCCTCCGCAAATAGCACCTAAAAATTCAGCAGATTTGCGGAAAATTGCAGAATTATTAACCATTATTAACTCCTGAAAATAATTGGATTATCTGATTTGAAAAATTTTAAATGTAAAAATTTAGAACTCAAATTTCACGATTTGTCAGGATTTTAGCGAGACAAGTATATTAATTAGGTATGTAATCATAGTTATTTAGCAACTCTGACTTTTGAATTTTGAGTTCTAAAGTAATTACATTTTTAAATTAATAAATAATTTATGTGTTTTACATCTAACTCTAGACTTGAAAATCATATTTTTTGGACATAAAACTTACTTCTGAAGGCTGAAAAACTCAAATTTACTATTGTTGAGTGTTGACTATGAACCGTTAACAGTCAACATTCAACCCTTTAATCCGAATAATTTATTTTTTGGAGTATCCTTAAGACTCCAGAGTTATTGGTAAAGTCACGGTGAAGGTGGTGCCAATGCCTTGGGTGCTTTCAACTTGAATGTGACCCTGGTGATGTTCGACAATGGCAGCAGCGATCGCTAATCCTAATCCTGAACCAGTAACACTGGCAGTAGCTTTATTCCCAGTATGAGTACGTGCAGGGTCTACCCGATAAAAGCGGTCAAACAAGCGCGGTAGTGCTTCTGGTGGAATTCCCACTCCAGTATCACTGACTTTAACTTGCAACTGGCTGCCAGTATAACGTCGTCCAGAAACCCGATTTATTCCCTCTATGCGTGCCAATTCGACTTTTACCTGTCCCCCTGCTGGTGTGTAATGCAAGGCATTGGTAATCAAATTTGTGAACAGTCGCACCAATTGATCCCAATTACCCACGAGGGTAAACCAATTTTCTAGTAATTTCTGGCTAGTTTCCGAAGCGGGAGGATCGACTAAGTGTAGAGTCAAGGCTATTTGTTTTTCTGGAAATAACAGTTGTTGTTCTTCAAGTACTTCCATCAACAAAGCATCCAACGGACAAGGTGCAAAGGCATCTTTGCTAATACCACTATCTTGTCTTGCGAGAAAAAGTAAATCGTTGACTAACCTACCCAAACGCTGTGTTAACCGTTCCACTATCTTTAACTGCTGGCGATATTGCAAAGAAGCAGTAGTTTGTGCTTCTGCTAATTCCAAGTCAGCAAGGGCGACTTGCACATTAGTTTGAATCAAAGTGATGGGACTTCTCAGTTCATGAGAAGCATCAGCAGTAAATTGTTTGAGACGCTGATATGACTCACCCACTGGTTCCATAGCTTTACCTGAAAGAAACCAGCCACTTGCTCCCACAGAAACCAGCATTAACCCAATACCCAGCGCCAAATCAAAAATAAATTCACGACTCGGCTTAGTAACTTCAAACCAAGGATGGCTGACACGCAGATATCCTAATACTTGCCGTCCCACTTCCACCCGTTGTGTGACTTGTCGCAATAAGAGTGGGGAGTTGGGAGTTAGGAGTGAGGAGTTAGGAGTTAGGAGTTTACGATCTTCTGTTTTCTCTGTCTCACTTTTTCCCTTGACTACACGGACAGTTTCACCAGTGCGGTTGCCATGAATGGGAATATTTAAAGGTTCGGATAGTGTTGACCAAAGTAATTCACCTGTGGGGCTAAACCATTCTAGGTCAATGTGGTCATCTTCTACGCTGTCGGCATTGTCAGGAAAACTCGCCTCTACATTAATGCGAAATTTATCAGCGTCGGAATTGACTGGCTCAATTATGAGTCTAGACGCACAAGGGCTTGTTGTTAGACATCGTTCTACTATTTCCACTACATGGTTGAGGGTATCGTCAATTCGCTCAATCAGTGTACTGCGGACGTATAAATAAATGCCACTTGCAAATAGTAGTAGTAATACCGCAGTTACCGCAGTGTACCAAATCGCAAGACGGCGGCGAGTAGCTTGAAACATGTTTTTTACTCCACTTTTTTAACTTAATATCTTTAAATTACGTATTTATACGGCTAAAAAATAACTCAATTTTTGAGCTTTGGTGATTTTGCTGAGGTTGAATTTTTGTTCGAGAATTACACTCTTGTTGCAGTAAATCTGCTGAGTCCCCTTTTATTCTTTGTAAAGAGAATAAAATAATTTGCTTTTGAACTATCTACATCTACCGAAACGCTGTTGAGTGCATCGAACCACAGAAACCAAAAATAAATTAGAAATTTAAGTATTAAATAATGATTTATTTCCGACATTAGTCAATGTCAAATACTTTGAGTTCCCAACATCTTTTACTGTGAAATCCTTGAAAAAATCAAGTCAGACAATTAGCAATATCTCCCTAATGAGATTCAAAAAAAAAGTAAAAATTCTGGGGATATATTTGTTATCCTCGACATTTTTTTACAGTATTATATGTATTGAAATATCTGCGATCGCCACCAATGTAAATAGTCAAAATAATGTTGATTTAACAAATAATCACAACAGTTTATTAATCACAACCGATCGAATAAATAGCTCACAAAATCAACAAATTTTAAAACGAGCTTTAAAGAAATTTCAATCTAATTTAGAAAAGCCAAAAAAATTACCCAAATTAATTATAGCTGATGTTATCCCAATTGAAGAATATAAAGATAACCCTGCCAAACCACCCGCAGAAAATGAAGAAAAACCCCAACCAGATATAATTCAACCATCAAATTCAAATCCAGCAAAACCATATACTCTCCAGCAACAACTACTAATCCAAAAACTACGTCGAACAAAAAAACAGCAACAAGTAATCCAAAAGAAAATAATTCTTGACGCTCTGAGTTCCAGTGCCAATAGATACCCTTGGATTACTAACCCTACAGATAACCTGACTTTTAAACCTCAATTATTTAAACCAAATAAAGACGAAAATTACATCGATACAGATTTAAGTATCAGATTTTCTGAAGATAATGAAATTATTGAAAAATTTACCTACGGAAAATTCCCCGAATCTGACCAGTTTTACTGGGTTCTCGATAACAATAGATTAGTAATTGAAACCAAAGGTACACAAGCAGGTATTCTTTACCAAGGGAGAGCTTCTGAAAACTATAGTACCCAAAATATGACATCAACCCAAGCATTTTGGGGTTTACAATCTCTGAATACTTTACCTGTAAATTTCGACGAATTAATGGGTGAGGCTGGAGTTGATAATTTTTCTATCGTTTCTATAGCAGGACAAATAATTAATCCTGAAGGAGTACCTGCTGGTAGAGTAATAATTAATAGCGGAGTTAATCCTGAAGATCCTAACGTCACAATTTTGAGAAATCCTACCCCAATTCTTGGTAGTGGTTCAACTTTAAGTAGTCAAGGTGGCGGAGCTTTATTTGATTTATTAGACGCTACCAATAGCCCTCGAATTTTACAAGCCTTTCCCACTACAAATTTAAAGCCTCTATTAGATGGTGGAAATGTTAGACTCCAACTAGGCGAAATTATTCCTAATTCCGCTCTAGAAGCAGCTGGGATTTTTTGGGGCGATATTTTAACAGGTGAAGGCTTTGGTTTTACTGCTCCTGTTTCTTCATTACCAGGTGCTAAGATTGCTCAGCGGGGTAGTTTTGATAACCCTGATTTATTAAATATAGCAGTCAACCCTTACCTCACACAAACTGAGAGAGATTTAAGTTATTTAAATTCTTTATTTTGGGTTTCTTTTGGCAAAAGAGACCCCCAATTTGAAATTTTATCTCAGGCTCCACAAAGAACTTCTAATTGGCATAGATTATATGCTAGCTATCCTCACAATCGCACCATTATTCAATACGATCCAGAAAAAATTAGTGCCAATTATTCTAATGTTTTTGCTAGTCCAGGATTCTCAATTACAGCTAATTTTAATGATTTTAGTATTGATGGTATACAAACAGTTAATTCTACTTTAGGACTGGCATTAGGTGGAATTTTTAACTTTGTTAAAATAGACAATCTTGACGAGAGTTTAGCAGAAGCACGAGAAAGATTTCAAAACGGAGACAATTTTGCTGAATTAAATACAAAATCAACACCAAATCAAAGAAGACTAATTAATAACAGGCTGAATCGCACTTTAGCTTATTCCAATGCAGCCAGTAACCTAGAACAAGTATCTGGGAATATGACAATTGAGAGTAAAATTACTCCCAATAACTCTAATATATTGACCCTGAGGACAGGAAATCACAAACGCGCCGTTCAATTTTTAGAAAGAGATATTCAACTTTTAGATCCAGGTGATACATTCTTTTCAACCCTGAGACTTTCTAATGAAAGATTTGGCCCTTTGACTTTCATTGGCAATCAAATTCCTTTAAATAATACTGGCATCGATCCTGTTAACGAATCTAGTGCTACTGAAGTTATTTTAACTAACTCCCAAGGCAGACAATTTGTACAAAAATTTAGTTCTGTAGATAATACTATAGTGCCACTACCAGTCCGGACATTTGATTTGGCATTCGATTATTTTGAACTGACTAGAGTTGACCTCATAGGTGTGAGTTTTAACCGTTTTAATGGTTATCTGTCTTTACCCTCAGTGGAATTATTAGCAGCTGGTTCCAGTGGTGACTTAAACTATAGCGCTAGCTTGGGAACTTGGTTTAATGTAGATGCTCAATCAGCACCAGGAGTTTCTAATAATAATTTAGGATTACCAGAACCAGCTATAGGTATATATTTTAGCGCTCTGGCTAACTATATTAAAACTCACGTCCAGTTAGATGCCAATAAAAAACCAGTAGCTATCAATACTCATGTACCGTCATTACAAATTAATTGGAATAGTGCATCAAACGCCAATAATCCTTTCTCCGCCGTCTTAAGCTATTATTTTAATCGCCAACAAAAATATTTAAGTTTCTCTTTAGCCCCTGCCATCGCTTTTATTCAAGAAAATAGTAATGGTGAATTATTAGGACTTTTTAGCGGTGAACTTAGTACTAGCACTGGTTTGAATATTAATGCAAACCTCGAATTTGGTGAAAATTTATTCTATGAATTAAAGGGTTTACAAAGAATCAGTACTAATTTTTCTCTTGGTGCTTATATTAAAAATTATGCCACAAGAAATGTAGGTTTAAATAGCCGAGTATCTGGCTTAAATTACGGATTAATTTTTAGACATCAATTTCCAGATAATAATGTTTTTATAGAATCTCTAATTGGGACTGGTGAAAATGGATTTGATATGCAAATTAAAGGTGGTTATAGGTTTTAGGTAAGATGCCGCAAGGTATAGGGGCACGTCATTTCGTGCCCCTGTTTAGTTAAGGCATTAGACGCGAACTAGAGGCTATTCAATCTTTAGATCGAAATCACCACAAAATTAAGTAAGTCGGCGAAAAAAATTCGATGTATATGAACAAATATAAATTTGATGTAGGGTGTGTTACGCCGTAGGCTAACGCACCTGAAACTGTTGGTGGTGCGTTACGCTGCGCGACAACGCACCCTACATTTAAGCTCTTAACATAACTGAAATTAGCGACAACTTAGGTTAATATAGTCTTTTGTACTATTCTAAAGCTCCTAACCCATTAGTATCATTAATCGTCTCAATCAGAGATGCTGCATCGGTAATTGATGTTAAATTATTGACTGTTTCTACATTTTGATTCAAAAGTGAATTGTTATTGTTTGTTATTGTTTCTGTTGCTGTTCCTACGGTGAGGGATAAGGAAGTTATTCTTTCATTAATTGTTCCAATGTTTGTAAAAGTAGGCGTGACTGTTAGAGTGGTGCTTGTGCCAGGATTTAAAACATTATTACTAACAGGTAAGAACAGTTCACCACTAACACTTTGATAAGCACCAGTAGGTGAAACTATAGAAACAGCACCACGCGCCACTGCTTGTTGTGCATTTACTGGCGCTGCAATCAAATTACCTAAACTGATAAAAGCCAGCAAATAAAAGCTTTTTTTGATAGTTACAGGTAGTTGACAAAACATGCTATACATGTTTATTCTATCCCTCATGCTTTTTTAGATTGGCATGAGAAATATATCTGTAACTTTCTGAAAGATTTGATTGCTAGACTACTAAAATTTGGTATAAGGATTAACACTTAGTCAAAAAAGGCAAAAGCCAAAGGGCAAAAGGCAAGAGTAATTATTACCTTTTTGTCTTGTCCCTATTGCCTTCTACCTTCTGCTTATTGCCTCTTGCCTCTTGCCTCTTGCCTTATTAAGAAGATTTCGTGAAGTATCTATTTAAACAAATATCAAAAGCCCGATTTCTTAGAGAAACCGGGTTTGTATGGTAATATTGTGAAATAAGTTTGGAAATACTGCCCCTCAACTACATTTAAGGGGTTGTATTTTTTCTGAAATCTGTTAAACCTTCCCGTCTACCTTATCCTGCATCAAGACTATGGATATAGGTAAAAGATATTGACTAAAAGAGTTGATCTGCGTATTACCAAGTATTTTAATGCAAATGCCTAGCGTGGGGATGCACAATAGTTTTATCTCTACTGCTGGCAATGCTTTCTCAAGCTAAACCCAAAAAGACATCGAAAATCAAGGCAAAGTGTGAAAGCGTCTAGACTAAAAGCCGATGAGGTTTACACTATCGTGATTTTCTCTGAGCTAAGGCTCGGTCTATTCTAAACCACCAGCGCTAGCTGCTCTAACAAGAGCTGTTACATCCTGAATATCTGTATAGCCAGTAATCAGTGCTGCAATAGCTCCTTCGATTGTGCTGCTGCTAGTTGATATAGATTCTTCAAGTGCACCTGGATCTATTTCTAGACTGTCTATAGCTTCATCTTGTCCACCCACAGTACCACTAATTGTAGGTGTAATTGTTAATGGGCCAGGGAATTGTGTACCACTAGGAGCAACCAACTCACCACTAACGCTGACAGAAGAACCTGATGGTCTAACTACTGTAACTGCACCACGAGCAGCAGCTTGATCTGCTTTTGCAGGTGCAGCAAAGAAATTGCTAACACCAACTAAACCTAATACGCAAACACTACCTTTGATAATTGTAGAAATTTTCATGATTCACAAGCTCCTTGTGTATTCATCTTTGCGTTTTCAATATAACTATTGCTTTCCATAAATATTTCAGTGATAACACTGAAATTTGAAAATTTTTGATGGTCATAAATTAAAAAAATTAATATAAAAATTATGAGTATTGTTATGAATACTACAATCTGAATCTCAATAAAACAAGAGATAAAACAGAGAGGCTACCTGATTAATGTCTGTATAGTGCTTGTGGTATTG
Organism: Nostoc linckia z4; assembly: GCF_002608075.1. Lineage (GTDB taxonomy): Bacteria > Cyanobacteriota > Cyanobacteriia > Cyanobacteriales > Nostocaceae > Nostoc > Nostoc linckia. The sequence continues at coordinate 213,527 of NZ_LAHA01000002.1, read as the reverse complement.
ATTACTAGATTGAGTATTTTGAAAAACTATATCTAAAAATTACTAAATGTATGACTTGAGACTAAGTTTAATCCCAAAATTTCTGTAAACTATGCTTAATAATTACTCACAAATTTACCAAATTAGCCATGCAGTATTTTGGCTAAATCTTGATTGCATCTTCACGGCTAATATGCTCTGAGCAATGATTTGAATTCTACTGTTGCTAATTTTATGTATGAAAACGATCGCACACCATATCAAAGAGACCTTGCAATGCAACGTCTCTACATCTGGATTTATATCGCAATTGGTCAACGCCGGAATTCTTAGCCATAACGTTGTAGGGGTACACGGCTGTGTACCCCTACTAAAGAAATAATATTTTGAAATCATTAAAAGCAGCTATAAAACGTAGATATGACCAAGTGTTGCTTAGGCGTAACGCTCAAGCACTATTTAACTTACTATGTTTAGTGTCCCCAAGTTAAATGGCTACACCTGCCTGCCCTTAGGTCATTATGGCGAAATCAAAAAAAAGCACTACTCCTATTAATCTTAACGATCCACAATATTATCTTAACCGAGAGTTAAGCTGGTTAGAGTTTAATGCCAGAGTTTTACATGAAGCTTGTGACGATCGCACCCCGCTTCTCGAACGTCTAAAGTTTTTAGCAATCTTCTGTTCTAATTTAGATGAATTCTTTATGGTGCGGGTTGCTGGTTTAAAGCAACAAGTTGAGGCTAAGGTCAGTCTGTTAACTCCCGATGGTCGCACACCACAACAACAGCTAGACGATATTCGGTCTGCCCTGATTCCTCAGGTGAAAAAACAGCACCAACATTTTGACCAAGTACTCCGCCCGCTATTGGCAAATCATGGCATCCATATTCTGAATTACATAGATTTAAATCAGACACAGCGGAATCATCTCAACAGCTATTTTGAAGAACAGGTTTTTCCAGTTTTGACTCCGTTGGCTGTTGACCCCAGTCATCCGTTTCCTTTTATTTCTAATCTCAGCTTGAATTTGGCAGTTGTGGTGAAAAACCCAGACACCGATGAAGAATTTTTTGCCAGAGTCAAAGTTCCTAACGTTCTGCCAAGATTTTTACCTATACCTCGTGAGTTAGCAACCCCAGATAAGGAAAAACCGATTCACTGGGTGGGAGTACCTTTAGAACAAGCGATCGCTCATAACTTAGAATCCCTATTTCCAGGGATGAATATTCAAGAATATCATCCATTCCGCATTACCCGCGACGCCGATTTAGTTTTAGAAGAAGATGAAGCCGATGATTTATTGTTAGCCATCGAACAAGAACTGCGAAAACGGCGTTTGGGTGGAAGTCCAGTGCGACTAGAAATTCAATCGCAAACACCAGAACCGGTGCGATCGCGATTATTACAAGATTTAGAATTAACAGACAGCGATCTTTATGAGGTAGATGGCCTTTTAGGACTGCGGGATTTAATGTATTTTATGTCCTTGCCACTACCAGAAATCAAAGATCCACCACGTCAATCTGTTGTCCCACCACGGCTGCAACGTCTTCGAGAACCAAGTTTAGACCCAGATGCACTAGAAACAGACGAAGGAAAAGACTTTTTTGCGGTAATTCGGGAAAAAGATTTGTTAGTACACCATCCCTATCAATCTTTTTCCGCCTCAGTGGTGCGGTTTATTACTTACGCCGCCTACGACCCGAATGTGCTAGCCATCAAAATGACTCTCTACCGCACTTCTGGAGACTCACCCATCGTTAACGCTTTAATCGCCGCCGCCGAAAATGGCAAGCAGGTATCTGTGCTGGTGGAATTAAAAGCGCGGTTTGATGAAGAAAATAATATTTATTGGGCAAGACGATTAGAAAGAGTAGGAGTTCATGTCGTCTATGGTTTAGTGGGACTGAAAACCCATAGTAAAACCGTCTTGGTGGTACGGCGAGAAAAAGACCGGATGCGCCGCTACGTGCATATTGGGACTGGTAATTATAACCCGAAAACTGCACGTCTGTACACAGATTTGGGATTGTTTACTTGCCGTGAAGAAGTAGGTGCTGACATCACAGACTTATTTAATTTCTTAACAGGCTACTCCCGGCAAAAGTCTTATCGAGAAGTGCTGGTTGCACCTGTGAATATGCGCGATCGCTTTTTGGCACTTATTCGTCGCGAAATCGAAAATGTTCAAAATGGCTTTTCTGGGCGCATTGTTGCCAAAATGAATTCTCTAGTCGATCCCCAAATTATCGCCACTTTATATGAAGCTTCCCGCGCTGGGGTGCAGATAGATTTAATTGTTAGGGGCATTTGTTGTTTACGTCCAGGACTCAAAGATATCAGTGAAAATATTCATATAATCAGCATTATTGGTCGCTTTTTAGAACACTCCCGCATTTATTATTTTCATAACAACGCACAGGAGGAAATTTATATTGGCAGTGCCGATTGGATGCGCCGCAACTTAGACCGACGAGTGGAAGTAATTACCCCAATTAAAGACCCAGATATTGCTAAAGACTTGCAAGAAATCCTGGGAATTATGCTCGCAGATAATCGCCAAGCTTGGGAATTACAATCCGATGGCACATATATTCAACGGCGTCCCTATGATGATTCTCCGGAAGCCAATTCCCAAAAAATTCTGCTCAATATGGCCTTACGCACAAATAGTGTAGCCTCAAACCTGATTGATTAAAAAGATTAGGTTCGCCATATTTTGACTGAAAATCAAAAGGCGCAAGTCTCTAACTTCTATTTATTTGGAATCACTGTCAAGCAAGAATCAGCCAGCTTCTAGCGATGAAGAGTGTCAAAACTAGATCGACTTAGTTTTTTTACAAAATTTTAATTTTTTGAAAAGTTAACTAAGTTATTTGTTATGGGTTTATAGAAGTTATTCAACCATAGGATAGAGTAAGTACTGGCACTTATTCCCATAAACTAGAGGGGTTATTGTAAACAATTTTGTCTTTTCCCTCGATGTTAATGTTATCCTGTGAGCTTTCTACCTTGCGCGTTCTAGTAGTTGATGACCACGAACTTACTCGTTTAACCTTACAATTAGCTTTTTCTTGCCAGGAAAATATCCAAGTTGTGGGCTTAGCCAGTAATGGTCAAGAAGCTGTGGAAATGGTTAAACTTTGGCAGCCTGATGTAATTGTTTTAGATTTACAGATGCCAGTCATGGATGGCTGGAGTGCATCCAGTCAAATTAAAGCTATATCCCCTAACACTCAAATCCTTGCTTACTCTTCTGTAGAGGATGTAAGTTTTCAGGGGACAAAAAAAATGTCTAGCTTTGATGATGTTTGTAAAAAAGATGTACCTACCTCCGAACTTATCGCTTTAGTAAGGCAGTTAGGTAAGCGTGCGGCAAATAACACCGTCACTGAATGAGTGAATGATAATAAATGACATCACCAACCCAGGGTTATCTCAATTCCAGGGATTTGAAGACATTATATTAGTGAAAAAGGTCGGTATATCCTCAAGTTCAAGGTCACACCGACACTTTTTCATAATCTCCACTCTAATGGCGAGTCTAGCTTCAGGGACTTTCAAATACACATATCCCACCGTTCACAGTCAACGGTCATCAGTTAGCAACTTCAAGTTACCTAACTATATTTCTGCTTCGGGAACTGTACGTCTAAATTCATCAATTAACTCATCCAGTTCCTCCAAAGCCTGATTTACGTCAATTCTTAAAGTTCCCAAGTTTGGCTGTTCCAGTAAACTCAGTAGGTAGTCCCGCTTACTTTGCACTACGGCAATTCGTTCTTTTATAGTCTGTAGATCCATTATTTTTTCTTTGTTTTAATCACCTTTAAGTCTAAACTTAACTCATAATCTAACTAAATGCAGCAAGGGGTTGCCTATTATACCTATAAGAGTTAATGGGTGTGGAATTGCTACCAACTAATAAAGTGAGCAACAAGTTCTTGACTTTGTTTACTCAACAAGACTTCTATCTTCCTTGTCTTCCTTGTCCCCCTTGTCCCCCTTATCCCAGCACAATGGGATATTTTTTTCTAGGAAGTCCCTGAGGTTACTATCCTTGCCAATGAGAATACCACAAACAAGATGGGCTAATGCTCTTTCTTAATTTGTGACTCATAGCCGATGATAATAAAACTAATATCATTTCATAAAACTCTTACTACAAGTACGTAGGTAGGGGCACACAACTTTCATAGGTGTCAACTTAACATGAAACTTTTATTATCACTGTCTGCGTTACTCCACCCCGGTTTTGTCTAAAGCCAAAACCTCCCTCTTGGTAAGGGGAGGGGTTGGGGGTGGGGTAAAACGATTGTGGGGCAAGAGTTTGAGCTTAAGTTGACACCAATGCACAACTTGAAACCCCTACAGGCTATTGATTTTTTGCCAAGATTTTTAGAAATGGTATGAGATATTAGCAATTTATACTCATCTAAGCTCATGCTAGGCCAAATCTCTCTGGGAACACTCGGTTTAACTATCGGTAGCATATTAACCATTATTGGCTTCGTCGCTTATGCTGCTGATAATGCGACACTCAATCTTGTGGGATTTTTTTACGGGATTCCTCTATTGTTAGGGGGATTGGCACTGAAAGCTAATGAACTCAAGCCAATACCTTTTAGCCAAACGACGCCACCATCAATATTAAAATTGCGTCAGGAACAGGCAACTGTAACTCAAAATAAAATTCGCAAAGACATCACTAGATATTGCTATGGTCAAGATGCCCATTTCGATACAACACTTGATTTTTTGGGTTTGAGTCCCAGCGATGAAGAACGGCCGATAATTACAGGGTTGCGAGAAACAGAAGTCAATGAAAGTTACACCCTAATTTTAGAATTTGATTCACCGTTAGTACCAATTGACTTATGGCAAAAAAAACAAGAAAAAATGACCAATTATTTTGGCCCTGGAGTGGAAATTCAAATAACCCAGCCATCTGAAAACAAAATTGAAGTAGCATTAATCAAAAATGCTGAAAAAGAGTCAGTAGTCAGTAGTCAATAATGTTGGGGATTGGGAGTGTTGACTGTTGACTGTTGACTGTTGAGATGGGGAGATGGGGTGAGAATTTCATTCAGCCGATTATCCTAGTACCCCATCTCGCGAAAGTTTAGAATTCCGTTGGATAACTCAGATTAATATCAGACATACAAGGTGATTCTCAATTGAAAATCTAAAACTCAAAACAATATTACTTTTCTAGACGAACTGCATACCATTCTAAGTATTGTCCAGGGCCAAGATCTAATTCACAAGTAGTGTCGAGTAAATGTTGTGCTTGGCCTTCCACAGTATTAATTTTTTGCAACTCAGGCGGCAAATCTTGAATTTTCAGTTGCTGGAGAGTTGTTTTGAGTTTCTCTAATAACTCTGATAATGTCATAAATTGTTCTGGTTGATTTGTTTCCAGAACCACAAAGTTATCCTGCTGATACATTAATGGGTTTGGCATTTTTTAGATTTAGTGAATGTATGTGATTTTTGAGTTTTTTAGAAAATATAAGAATTTTTACTGATGTTTTTTAGGATGATTAATCAAATAATAAACTTTTCAAAAATGAAAATATCAAATTTATGTAATTATACTAAATCACTACAATTATTATTAGATAATAAATTCAATTTTTAATTTAAATTAAGTGACATTAGTATTTAGTCTTAGCCATACACTCAGTACTGTTTACTAATTAGTTTGACCTATTTAAGATAACTTTTTAAAAGAATCACAAAATTCAATAATTAAGCTGTGAATTAGATGTGAATTTACAATTCTGTTGAGAATTGTAATTTGACATTAATAATGGGGAAATATAACAGTAACATTTCCTCCCATAATCATAAGGCAATAAAAAAGTGGCTATTGCCTTTGAGTTCCAATTATAGACTGTATATGCAAATTAGTTATCTACCGCTTGCTTGGCTCAATAATATTGAGCAGTCTATTCTCAAAAAACAGTTGATTGTCAGGACAAAGGCACCCTTGCCACATATGCTGGCATTGATGGAAATAGCGATCGCTCCTATGCGATCTGATTACTCAGCCTTTTTCAGGATAGTCTCGCAAGTAGAATGTAACTCATGTCAGGCATAAGCCCATTTTCTCTTTCTAAGCAACCACCACTCATTCTAGTGGCTGATGACGACAAGACCATTCGAGTGTTATTGCGTAAAGCTATGGAGCAAGAAGGTTACCGAGTGGTGGAGGTCAATGATGGTAAGCAATGTTTAGATGCTTACGAGACTATCAAACCGGATATAGTTTTGCTGGATGCTGTAATGCCTGTGATGGATGGTTTTACTTGCTGTAAACAATTGCTTCAGATTGCTAGAAATAATCTGATTTCAGCACTGGCAACTTTCGATACTGATTCTGTGCTTGGTAATACTGTAATTTCCAAGATATGGGAGCGGACTCCCATCTTGATGATCACATGCTTAGACGATGAAGAATCTGTAGACCGTGCTTTTGAGGCGGGAGCAACTGATTATGTTACCAAGCCAATTCACTGGCCTGTATTGCGCCAACGACTACGCCGACTACTACAGCAAGCACAAGTATACAAACAACTAGAAGCAGCAAACCAAGCTTTGCAGCACCTCGCCAATGTTGATGGCTTAACTGGGTTACCGAATCGTCGTCGTTTTGACGATTATCTTAATACTCAGTGGATTAACTTAGCACAAGAGGAATCCCCCTTGTCTCTTATTTTATGTGATATTGACTATTTTAAATTTTACAACGATAAATATGGTCATCCTGCTGGCGATGTCTGTTTACAAAAGGTGGGTACTGTTTTAAGCCAAAAAGCACAAAAACATCAAGATTTAGTAGCCCGTTATGGTGGTGAAGAATTTGCTGTGATTATGCCATATACACATGCCTCTGGTGCAATTCATGTGGCCGCAGGAATGCAAGCAGCAGTCAGAGATTTGCAAATTGTTCATGACGGTTCTGCGGTGAGTCAGCATGTCACCCTAAGTATGGGCGTAGCAACTGTTGTCCCCACCTGGGAATCGTCACCTTTGGATTTGATCGTGCGGGCAGATAAAGCACTTTACCAAGCCAAAGCTAAAGGACGCGATCGCTTTGTATCAAGTAGTCATTAGTCATTGGGCATTGGGCATTGGGCATTGGGCATTGGGCATTGGGCATTGGGTACGAGTAGAGATGAACGGATGAGGGTTCTGGAGGGAGATGGGGCACAAAAGCAGGGGAGAATAATAACTCCTCTGTCAGCAGTCAACTGTCAACTGTCAACTGTCAACATATTTAATCCCCAATGCTTTGTTTGGCTAAGGATCAAGAAGGATAAACCGGTAGTGTGAAGTGGAACCATGCCCCGCTATTGGGGGCAGAGTCTACCCAAATTTGACCGTAATGCGCTCGGATGATGCGTTGGCATAAACAAAGGCCGATGCCGTAACCTTCTGTACCTTCATCCCGTTGCAGGCGGAAGTGGTTTTCAAAGATGCGATCGCGATTTTCTACAGGAATACCAGGCCCAGTATCGCCAATACTGAACTGAACTTTTTGGGTGGTGCGGTGTAATCCAGCAATGCTAATCTTCCCGCCTTTGGGTGTATATTTGATGGCGTTATCCAAGAGATTTACTAACACTTGTCGGATGCGTTCTGGGTCAGCATATACGCATGGCAAGTCTTTGGGAATATCTGTTTCTACCTCTTGGGATTTGGCAGTGTAGCGATCGCGCAATTCTTCTAATACATCGAAACAAAGTTTACCTAGCTCTACCTTTTGTGGTAGTATTGGTATTTCTGTGTCTTTACCACGACCTACTTGCAAAAGATCGGCAATCATCCGGTCGATAATTTTAGTTTGACCGCGGGCTTGTTTTAATAAATGTGCCGTCATCGACGGTTTGAGGCGCTGAAATTCCCCTGTTTCTACATTGTAGTTAGATTGAAGAGTTTCTATGGCGATGGCAGCAGCAGTTAGGGGATTGCGGAGGTCATGTGCCAACATAGCAATCACTCGGTCTTTAAACTGTAACTGTTCCTGAAGGTTTTCTTTTTCCTGTTTTAAGCGAAAAATTTCGTCTGACAGGCGGATGAGTTCAGCAGAAACCGCAACGGAACGAATTGTAGATTTGGCAGAGTTCACCCGACCATTATCGTCTATACGCTCTTGTAAGTCTTCCTGTAATTTTAAGTAGGTGTCTACGGCGGTTTGCCAGCGAGACCACCAGTTTTTCAATTGCGCTACTATATTGCTCCCAGCTAGAATCTGTTGTGGTTCTGGATGAATTTTGATTAAAGCTGGTGTTGCTACCAATTTAAAGTGTTCTGCTAAGTAAGGTTGTTGACCAACATCGATTATTTGCAGTTCAAAACTATACTCAGCCTGCAACTCTTTTAAGTAAGCACGTATTCGCTGCACTTGCTGTCGGGACTTTGGGCGTCCATCGACAAAAAGTAGCAGCTGGAGTGGGGCCTCAGAATGAATAGGCTGATCCTGGGAAACTTGCATGTAATCGTGTTTCAGCACTGGTAACAACCTGGCGACGCTTTACAAAAAGTAAAATGGACTAATGGTTGTCGATGGTCGTTCGTTTTTCTTCAATTTAATATCTATTTTAGATTTTTCATACTCATATCAGATCTGCATTTTTGACATAAGATACAGCTTTTTGAGCCTTTTGCTTTCTCCAAGGTGACTTTATTTCCAAGAAACACTCAAGTTACTTGAATATAAGCCTCAATTTGCCCTAAATCAAAATTTTTGGCAGAGTCAGCACGTAAAAAGTTTAATACTATGTCAAATTGGCTAGTACAGCATTATGTGAATATGATGAGTCACTTTGAACAAGGAAACACTGAACCAAACGTAGATGCTAATTGTATCTGAATCTATTAGGTATGTGTTAACTATCTAGACAAAGTGTGTAAATCCCGTAAAAACATTTTCCCAATCCCTAATACCCAGTTAGAGAGAGGCATTTCTCCCCAAGCAGATTTTTAATTAGTTGGCGACTCCTCACCGCGACCTAACGCTATGGATAAGATACCAGCGATCGCACTTTGAAGAAGAAGCACTCACTACTTTTGAGGGTTTTAAGAAACATCGGGAGTGGTAGAGCAGATAGTGTTTGTTTCATAGTGCGGTGTGCCGACTATGTAGCGCTACCAATAAAATCTGACTAGAGAACAGGTAGTAATCTTGGTCAGGAATCATTGATAGATATGACGTAAACCACTGCGACATTTGACTAGGAATTTTAGATTTTTGGGCAATGCTGCTTTTTGGCAAGCTACATACCTGACTTTTAGTCAGTGAAATAAATCCAAAATCCTCAGTAGCGTGGTAGTTTCGCAATGTGTTGCCATCAAAAATTCAAAACCAGTTAACTGCTTTACATAAGCCCTAACCTCAAGAACTAAAAACTTACGCTAAGTTCCTGGAATTACTCAACACTGGCATTCTTCGGACATTTCATTATCCAGCTTACCATCGTCAGATGAATAATCTTCAGATATCCATATTTAAGCCAACGTTAGCCAATTTCATTGGTTCCCCTCTTTTGATGAGGCTAAGGGGGGCTTTATTCATAGTCTATCACTTCAGTTGCTTGGCGATCGCACCAAATCAATGCATTTAGGCGTAGCCTCAAGGTTGTGTTTGCTAGATTGTTCAGTTGCCAAGAGGATTCATGGTGTCGGCTGTTAAGTGTCAATTATGGGTTTATTTATGTTTTTTCTCAAAAATGTTACTTTCGCTGAATTTTAGGGAAATCTATAAATAAGCATGGGAATTATCAAAACCTAATGGCTGTAAAACGAAGACAACACGGTAGCTTCTGCTACCGTTTACTAATTTTCTGAGACATCATTAAATAGCGCTGCGCGAGAAACTGGGAAAATTTCTCTCCAATAACCAGTAGCCATTTCATAAACAGTTTGCGCTAGGGTAGGAACTGAAACTCAATTTGTGATTTCCTGTGCTTCCTGCTAAACGTCCAGCTGTATTTCTGAGTTTGGCTGTTTTATTAACTTCGTTAACAGCCTGTGCTAATACTCCAGTGGCCAAAAATCTGGAGGAGTCTTTGGCAGCAGATCCTAAACTGCAAAATAATCCGGTTGTCTTTGGAGAATCTCAGACAAACCAATCACAAGCACAGCCAAAGGACTCAACACTCCAGTTACCAGCTGATTTCCCTAAAGACATTCCACTATACTCCAATGCCAAACTACAGGAAGTAACACCTGCTAACGATTCAGAAAACAAAGTCTCAACTCGTTGGTTGAGTTCCGATCCTAGCAACTTGATTGCTAGTTTTTATCGCAGCCAGTTACAAACAAATAACTGGCAAATTTCGCAACAGCCAACAGATGATGGAGTAGGTGTATTTGAAGCACGCCGTGATAATTCCCTACTGAAAGTTTCGATTCAGCCTCAATCAGTTACCAACGCTACACCTAATCAACCCCAAACAGCCACTGAATTATTGATTGAGTACCTACCAAATAGTAGTACTGCCACAGCGCAACCTACTCCTAGTGCAAATCCTAACAACACTTCTAGTAACAACAACGTTCCTCAAGCCGGAGATCCGCAGTTTATCGGCCCTGTACAACCAGCAAACTCGGCATCACAGCCATCAACCACCACTAATAACCAAACAACTCCCGCAGCCACACGCCAACCACAGACATTCAACGATCTCAATAAAGCACCACAAGAATGGCGACAACACATTGAAGATTTAGCTGCTTTGGGTGTTTTGTCCCTAGAACCAAAGACAACTAAGAGTAATTCTGTTACCACAACTAACCAATTTGAACCCGGTAAAATTGTTACACGTCGCGAATACGCTCGTTGGCTAATTGCTGCTAATAATGCTATGTATGCCAACAATCCAGCTAAACAAATTCGCTTGGCACCAGAAAGTACTCAACCAACTTTTAGTGATGTATCCTCAAAAGACCCTGATTTTCCAGCAATTCAGGGACTAGCTGAGGCTGGGTTAATTCCCAGTCCTTTATCTGGAGATTCTGTTGCTGTTTTGTTTCGTCCTGATGCTCCCTTAACACGGGAGGTGTTACTGCTGTGGAAATTACCCCTAGATACTCGCCAAGGCTTACCCTCTGCTACCTTGGATGCTGTCAAACAAACCTGGGGTTTTCAAGACGTAGCCCGAATTGATTCTAAGGCTTTAAGAGCAGTGTTGGCTGATTTCCAAAATGGAGAACAATCGAATATTCGGCGGGTGTTTGGCTATACGACTTTGTTTCAACCCAAAAAACCAGTAACTCGTGCTGAGGCTGCTACAGCTTTGTGGTACTTCGGAACTCAGGGTGAGGGTGTCTCGGCGGCTGATGCATTGAAATTAAAGCAAAGTTAAAGTTGTTAGGTTTGGTGTGAAATACTTTGGTAGAAGTCGGTAGGAAAAATATTTTTGTTTTTCATGCAACAGATCCAAGACACCGGCCAGCAGCTAAAATTGATTGTCATAAAGCTAGATATACGTAACCCCATCCACAACAAGTTTCTCATCTGGGACGATTACCACCCAACCACCGTTGCTCATCAGATTATAGCGGACACTGCACTGGCGGCGATTGAGGCTAAGTCTGTTCCGAAACCTCCGACACAGGTGGGGACATTGTTGGCAGTTGGTACTTTCGGTGCAGTAGGAGTACTCAAGCGCCAGCAAAAAAGGTCGGCACTTACGACTGCGGATCTGGTTTCTAGCGCACAATCGTCTCATACAGTTGACAAGAAGTATTATTGATGTGGGATTACGATCGCTTATTTCAAATTATTGCAGAGTTGGTGATGCATCATTCTCCTAGTGGTGCAGAAGCCGAAATTAATCAGTTGTTAATCCAACGATTTACAGCACTTGGTGTAGAAGTTTGGTGCGATCGCGCCGACAACATTATTGCAAAAATCCCTGGACAAAGTCCAGACCGAGCCATTGCTATTACAGCCCATAAGGATGAAATTGGGGCAATAGTCAAAACTCTCGGTGATGAAGGTCGTGTTGAAGTCCGCAAACTCGGCGGTTCTTTTCCGTGGATTTACGGCGAAGGCGTGGTAGATTTACTGGGAGACAATGAAACCATCAGCGGAATTCTCAGCTTTGGTTCTCGGCACGTTTCCCACGAATCTCCGCAAAAAGTCCAGCAGGAAGATACTAGCGTCAAGTGGGAAAATGCCTGGATTGAAACCAAACGCACTACCGCCGAACTAGAAGCCGCTGGAATTCGACCTGGAACGAGAATGGTAATTGGCAAACATCGCAAATTGCCAATTAGATTAAAGGATCACATTGCCAGTTACACTTTAGATAACAAAGCCTCTGTTGCGATTTTGCTAGCTTTAGCTGAAGGCCTAAAACAGCCAGCTGTCGATGTTTATCTGGTGGCTTCAGCAAAAGAAGAAGTCGGGGCAATTGGGGCATTATTTTTTACTCAAAATCAGCCTTTAGATGCCTTGATTGCTTTAGAAATTTGTCCATTATCTGAGGAATATCCTGTTAAAGATGGGGAAATTCCTGTACTTTTATCCCAAGACGCTTATGGAATATATGATGAGGGATTAAATGCACAAATACGCCAATGCGCTAAGCAGTTGGATGTACCAATTCAGTTTACAACTCTGAGTGGATTTGGCAGTGATGCGTCAATTGCCATGAAATTTGGACATGTTGGACGTGCTGCTTGTTTAGCGTTTCCTACTCAAAATACTCACGGTTATGAAATTGCTCATTTAGGAGCGATCGCTCATTGTATTGATTTATTAAAAGCCTTCTGCCAAACTGAATTCAAGTAATACTCGATAAAAGCCGATGACGGGATTTGAACCCGTGGCCTGCTGATTACGAATCAGCTGCTCTACCACTGAGCCACATCGGCGTACACAATCGAATAGTATAGCATGATTCACTGATGGTAAATCCAAATCCCAAAAATCGCCTCAATCCCGAACAATACACACGTCTGAAAGCAGAAATAGCAACTCCTTATCGAGGGTTGCGACAATTTCTTTATATTGCTTTTGGTGCTTCTGGTTTAATTGGGGCGTTCATCTTTTTTTTCCGAGTCCTTGCTGGACGCGATATTGACAGCGCTTTGCCTAACTTAGCTCTGCAAATAGGAATCGTTACCTTGATGGTTTTTCTTTGGCGTTGGGAACAACGCCGACAACAAAACCGTAAATCTGGTAAAAATAATAACTCCTGAATCAATTTAAATTGTTAATTTTTTTATTTGTATTTTTACATATGTTGATATTCTTCAATGTTTTGATAAGAATTAACATATCAGGAAAGAAAAAATAAAGAAATTATTAGAAAAGCTCAAAAAGTAAAAATTTCTGAGAGACTGAAAGTCGTTAAAACGGGGTCAGCATATATAAAGACCCTGATTATAAACTCAATCAGGTTGAGATGGGGTCAATTTTTATATTTGAAGACCCCAAATTTTATAAATCGCATCTTAAATTTAATAAAATTTACAATGTTGCAAGGGCCAGACCAATAATTTATTAGTCTGGCCATTGCAATTAATCTATTGGTACATACTCAAAGCTTCAGCACATTTTATTGAACAGTTACCAAATACGATGAAGGAATTGGTTGCGCGCGTCCAGTATTAACGAGTGCTTGGTAAACAAAGGCTGCAACTTCGGCTCTAGTCGCCTGACGGTTAGGATTGAGTTGTTTAGCAGTCGGGTAATTGATTACTAATTGCCGTACAGTTGCAGCAGCAACAGGGGCGATGGCATAGTCAGGAATTTGCGCCGCATCAGTATAAAACGAAATAACACTTTGATTGTTAGCAGTTAAGCCCAAACCATTTGCTAAAGCAACCAAGGCCTGCACTCTTGGAATTTGTTGCTGTGGTTTAAAAGTACCATCAGGATAACCAGAAACAAATTGACTCTGATAAGCAGATTGAATAGCAGCGTAAGCCCAAAAATTGCTTGCTACGTCTTTAAATTGAATAGCTGGGCGCTTGGTTGGCGGTGTCAGAGCTTTAGTGATAATAGTAGCGAATTGAGCGCGGGTTACGGGTTCATTGGGTTTAAAGGTGCCATCAGGAAACCCAGCAATAATATTTTGGGAAGCTAAGGCTTCAATGTAGACTTTTGCCCAATAATTTGCTGGCACATCTTTAAAGGCGACAGCTCCTCCAGGAGGTACATCAACAACTGCGGCAACAAAATCTACTGAACCAGCAATTCGTTTTTGATCGATATCGTTGCCAACAGCGAGAATTGTACCAGTTTTAGTAGCATTGTTGACATCATAGCGAACATTATTACGAATCAGATTACCACCAGGATTTTCATTGGTGCCAAGGTCAGGTAATGCGCTAACAGTTGCTACAACACCATCCCGCTTATTGTTTTGAATGACATTCTTACGTAATACGGGTTTAGCTGACTCTGAGATAAAAAGACCGTCTTGGTTTTCAATGATTTGGTTTTCTACAACTAAAGGTGTAGAAGTGCCGCCGATCGCTATACCAAAACCAGTATCTTGAAATAAGTTACTGCGAATTTCTCCTTGAGCAGATTTAGCAACAGAAACTCCGTTGCCTTTATTTTGTACAAAAATGTTACTTTCGATTTTGGGGTTGCCTGTACCAGTGACAAAAACGCCCTCTCTGATGCTGTTAATAAAGGTACTGTTTTTGATGGTGGGATTTGTAGATTCCACCCAAATACCAGTTCCCCGTTGATTTGGGTTGGTAACAGTAACTCCTGTAATGGTCGTATTTTGCTCGGCAAGGATGGTAATATCCTGTCTGGCAAAGGTGCGACTGGTGTAAAAACCTCCACCTGAAATTAATATTCCCTGACCTCTGCTAGCTTCATCACCCTGGAGTGTCACCCCTGGTTTGAGCAAGATGGGAAAGGTTTCTCCACTTTCCTGGGTATAATTTCCCGGTGCAAGTTGAATTGTTGTCCCTGGTTGGGCCTGACTAAGGGCAAAAGTTATGCTTTTGTAAGGTGCGTTGGCTGTAGTACCAGCACCAGCGGTGTCTGCACCAGTTGTAGGATTAACGTAAATTACTGTTGCAGTGGTGGGAACTTGGGCTGTGAGAGTTGGAGCGATATTTTGTGAGTGAGTGGCACCAGCATTTACCTCACCAGATAGTACTATTGAACCACCAGAGACTACTAACAAAGCCGTTAGTCCGGCTGTGATGCGTACAGTGTGTCTCAAATAATTGCGAGAAAGAAAGCGAAAATTTTTTGCTGAAGCAGTCTGAAAACTCTGATGTTTCATTTTTGAGTCTGTGATGTGCTGAATTACGGTATGTCGAACAAGGTTAAAGCTAGCAATCTTGTCAGCTGGCATAAAACCCATGCAAAACTATACCGAATGATTAGCACTGATTCAGCTAAATTCCTGAGATAGATCACAGAACTTATACATAAGTTATATACTTTAATTGAGAAAATTTTACCTAAAACAGTAATTCATCTCACACATCACCCGAAGGAGAGCATGAGATGAATTGCGAAGTTACACCTACCTAACAGAAAGGTATAAGTAAATTGTTTTGCATTGAACTTGCACATTGATTCAACGAGGCTGTTCACCGTTGACAGTTGACAGTCAACAGCCACTTTTGTTGGTTATACTTTTTTAGCACGGATTAACTTAGTTCACTAGATATCTAATAAGCTAAAGTTTCTAAAGTTTCTCGTAAATATCGTTGTACTTGCTGTTCTAAGCGGAGTCCCTGTAATTGAGCATCTCGTTCTAGTTGCCAGCGTTGAAAACCTGAACTATTAGAGATAGCACATTTGAGGCTATACCAAATTTCACTATCAGCAGAAAATTGGCGATCGCTATAAGCTGGAATTTGAGCCATAATTCCTCATTCCTCTGTTATTAGTAATTGGGCATGGGGGAGGCAGTGCGGTTTTGGGGTCTCCCCAAGTAGAGCAACTGCCGTCATTGGGTATTGGCTATTAATTTGTCTCCCTCATCCCTGACTCCCCGCGTCTGCTCCTAGCCTCTTCAAAGAAAATAATATTTACTCTGGGGGCTGGTGCGAATCTTTGTTTTGTGAGAGCAAAGATTCAAACAATCGGGGCAACATTTGATTAACCCGCACACCTAAAATTGTAAAATCTTGTTTAATCTTGTCTAAAGATAACGGTTCTATGGCCGCAAATTCTGTGTCATTAGTCACTAAAACTCGCATGACACTAACGGGTATTTGTAAAAATAGATTACTGGCTAAAAAGGCTAAGGCAGCAAGTATTAAACCAAGGCTGCGCCATTGTGGTAAAAATTTAGCCGTATTTGCTACTGATGGGGCAATTTGATATATATGCCACAACGCCCAAATCGACAACACTGCTGTCACTAGGGTTAAGATCCGATTTAACCTTGTATTCGTTAAACAAAGAATTTTGCGCTGCCGTTCAGTCAAGTTTTCTGGTTTTAAGGCTATTCCCAAAAGACCAAATATATAAAAGGGGCGACGCAGCTGCATCCATAGCAGTGGCAAAACACCAATGGCAGCTACTAGAAATAATTCCATCCAGACGGGCAAAAAAGGTTCGCCTACGGATAGGAACAATAAGCAGAGTATTGAAAAAATAGGTAATGTCGCTAATCCAGCGATATGAATCCACAAAATTGGTTCAGAGCGAAATGAAGCCATATATTAAATTTATGAGTTAAAAGTTAGGAGTTAGGAGTTAAGAGCTTTTAACTCACAACTCCTAACTCCTACTTCTAACCATTTTACCCCCAGCACTATCTGGTTAAGGTGAGAGTACGGCGCTTAGTAACCATTTGATAGGCTTCGATGATGTCACCTTCAACCCAATCATTGAATTTATCGATGCCGACACCGCATTCATAACCAGCGTTGACTTCGCGGGCATCTTCTTTCATCCGTTTGAGGGAATCAAGCACGCCTTCATAAACCACTTTTCCGCTACGTCGTACCCGTACTTTACAGTTGCGGATTAGTTTGCCAGATTGAACGTAACAACCGGCAACCGCACCACGGCCAACTGGGAAGACGGCACGGACTTCGGTTTGACCCAAGGGTTCTTCCACCAACTCTGGTTCAAGAAGACCTTCCAAAGCATCTTGGATATCTTCCAAGAGTTTGTAGATGACGTTGTATTCCCGGACATCTACACCAGCTTCATCAGCGGCTTGTCTTGCACCACTAGCGAAGGTAGTATTGAAGCCAATAATTACAGCGTTACTAGCAGATGCTAAGTCGATATCTGTTTCGGTAATTTCCCCAGCAGTAGCCAATAACATGCGAATTTGGACTTCGTTTTGGGGGATTTGCTTGAGCGCTCCCACAATGGCTTCCACGGAACCTTGTACGTCTCCCTTCAAGATCAAGTTGAGTTCTTTCAACTCGCCTTCTTGTGCTTGAGCTGAGAGGGTAGTGAGGGTAACGCGTCCTTGTAACAAGCGGGATAGGCGTTGTTTGTCGGCGCGATCGCTTGCTAGGTTTCGGGCTTCTTTTTCGTTCTCGAAGACCTCGAACTCGTCGCCGGCTGCTGGGACATCACTCAAGCCCAACACCTCAACCGCAAAGGATGGGGAGGCAGCTTCGACTCTAGCACCTCTGTCGTTCACCATTGCCCGCACTTTCCCAAAGGCGGAGCCGGCTACAAGCATATCACCTACATGCAATGTGCCATTCTGAATTAGCAAAGTAGCAACTGCTCCCTTGGCTTTATCCAGATGTGCTTCAATAACGGTTCCTCTGGCTGCCCGGTCTGGGTTAGCAGATAGTTCTGCTACTTCTGCCACCAACAGGATCATTTCTAAGAGCGTATCCAGGTTTTCGCCTTTGATGGCACTCACCGGTACCATAATTGTGTCGCCGCCCCATTCCTCTGGTGTCAGACCATATTGGGTGAGTTCTTGTTTCACCCGGTCTGGCTGTGCGGCTTCTTTGTCAATTTTGTTGATGGCAACAACAATTGGTACTTCTGCTGCTTGAGCGTGGCTAATGGCTTCAATGGTTTGGGGACGAACGCCGTCATCGGCAGCTACTACTAACACAGCAATATCAGTTACCCGCGCTCCTCGTGCCCGCATGGCTGTAAAAGCTTCGTGACCTGGAGTATCTAGGAAGACTATCTGCTGTGGTTTATCCTCATGCACCACATCCACGTGGTATGCGCCGATGTGTTGGGTAATACCGCCAGCTTCTCCAGCAGCGACTTTGGTTTTACGAATTGAGTCGAGCAGAGTTGTTTTACCGTGGTCTACGTGACCCATAATTGTCACCACAGGCGGACGCCGATGGAGATTTTCTAGGTCTTCGGCGCTGACCATTTCCGTAACCTTGCGAGCTTCTGCTTCTGGTTCGGCGGTTTCAACTTCTATTTCTAGTTCTTTTCCTACCAACGTAATTGTTGGAATATCTAGATTTTGGGTGATACTGACTGCCATGCCTTTGAGGAACAGGATTTTTACAATCTCTGTATCGGCAACAACTAAAAGGTCAGCCAATTCTTGGACAGTCATTGGCCCTGTGACCACGACTTTTTCCGGACGTTCGCGTTTGGTTTCGACTTCTTGGCGACGGTTTTGGTCGCGGTTGGAAGTAGATTTTTTAGTTTTTGCTGTTGGTGCGGTGGCCAAGGCTGCCGCTGAGGTTTGTGCTGGTTTGGTCGATTTGGGTTTTGGGGGACGGACAATAGAAAGACTTACTTGGATGGTGGCTGGTGTGTCTAAATCGTCATCATCCAGTAAATCCTCTTCAAATTCGTCATCATCCAGAAGTATTGGCTTGTTTCGTTTGCCTTTAACGCCGGCTTTACCGGCCTTTTCTTTAACTTCATCGATGATTTCTTCTTCTACCCACTTTTTACCACCTTTGGCTAGCCGGGGTGGAGTTGGGCGCTTCAAATCGAGCAGTTCCGGAGCAATTGGCTCCTCACCCAATACCTCAGTTTTTGCTGCTATTGCTGACAGATGTCTTGGCGGAGTAGCAATTGGCATTGCTGCTGCTACAGCTTCCCCAGAACGTGCAGGCCGGGGTCGTTGCCCGTCTCCTATTGGTGATGGAGCTGATGGTCGATTTCCTCTTGGCTCTGGTTTGCCTGGTGAAGTGGTGGGACGAGGCTGTTTTTGTGGTGCAGCCGACGGGGCCTGGTCTGCTGGTAGCTTAGCGACTTTTGGCTTAATAATTTGATGGTCGCGATCGCCTTCTGCTGTCCGCGGACGTTCCCGTTTGAGAATCGGTTTGTCTGTGGCAGTTTGCGGCTCGGATACCTGTAGTTGTTCCGCTGCTGGTCTTGCCGGTGGGGCAACTAATTGCGGTTTTTGAGGTTTTTCCGGTTTCGGTCTTGGTGGAATTACTTTTTCTGGTTTTTGGGCAACTGGTTTTTCCTGTGGCTGATTTGGACTAGGTGCTTGTTCCAAGTTTTTTACAGGAGGTTGCTCTGGGGTCTCAGATTGATTCCGGGGTACGGGTCGAATTGGTGCCGTCGGCTTCATGGGTGAGACTGGTGTAGCGAAAGGCCGTGGAGGTGAGGGAGGATTAGCTTCAGACAAAGCAGCTTGGGTATTGGTAGCAACTGACGCCTCTGGGGCGTTGGAGGTAGTATTTCTCAATATTTTCGGTTTGCGTATTTCCAAAATTTGCTGTTTGTGGGGTGCAGCAGGTCGGTTACGTCCGCCGTTTGGTAGTGAATTTGATTTATGGCTGGTTGTACCTGGTTCCTTTTTAGGCGTCACATTTGTCGCTGCGAGTTTTTGTGCAGCAGTACGAATCTGTTCTGCCTCGGATTCTGAAATCGTGCTGCTATGGCTTTTGACCGCGATGTTGAGCTGGTCGCAAATTGCTAATAGC
Organism: Nostoc linckia z4; assembly: GCF_002608075.1. Lineage (GTDB taxonomy): Bacteria > Cyanobacteriota > Cyanobacteriia > Cyanobacteriales > Nostocaceae > Nostoc > Nostoc linckia. The sequence goes on along the minus strand of NZ_LAHA01000002.1, from coordinate 193,708 downwards.
TCTTTGTTATCCAAATTCAATTCCTTTGATAATTCATAGATTCTAACTTTGCCGTTGTTCATCCACTCTTCCCCTTTAATTTACAGTTTTAGCGGATGGCTGCCTGGGAGTGCGACATCTCCATCCTTTGATTACTGTTTTTAGGTTGCCCTTGGTGATTTTGCCGGTGCCTCCAATCAGGAAAGAGAGATGTTTCGGTTTAATGGCATCCCCACCAGGAATGATGGTTGAGAGATGCCCATAAAAATTTTTTAAAGATTTTTATGGTCACCCTTGACGCCGAACTGCGCCTGAGCGCTACCAGGTTGCCATGAAGTTGTAGTTTTTTGTTTTGCTGATTCTGAGTCTTCCACAACACAATCGAGTACATTTTGCTTTGGGAGTGTTACCCCGCTCCTCTTTTAATGGAAGAGCCGAATGCTTTCTACACCCATTTACTATTTTGGCACTAACCCTAGCATTCGACAGAGGATATGAAAAAGGTGCGATTAGTTCGGCTTTTGCATAATTTCTCTGCTGATAACGCTACTAAGTTGTTCCAATTAATTAAATTTGTTGATTTTGGCTATTATTGCTGGCTAGACGTTGCGACAAGCTTTGGTACAGTGTTTCTGGCACTGATGCGTGTAGCGATCGCCCTAGTCGATTTTTCTTTTGAGCTGCTTGTAGGCAACTCGCTTGCGGACAAATGTAGGCAGAACGCCCCATGCCTCGATCTAATTGTACCTTTCCAGATGGAAAGACGCGTACAATCCGCCAAAACTCTTCTTTTAAACCTAGTTTGCGGCAGCTAATACAGCGCCGATAATTTGGTTTCATTAGTTTTGTTAGGATCTCAGTTCAGCATTTTGGGTGTAGAAAGAAGGTCGCTATTACTATTTTTTACTTATACCAACTCGTTTTGCTGCAAAAAATCTTTGAGATTGAGACTTAAATCAACAGTAACAAAATTTAACAAGATTGATAAGTTATTCTTCATCCTCAGCATCAAAAGTATCATTATCTAATTCTTCTTCTAATTCGTCTTGATTTTCGGTGTCTAATTCTTCAAAATCAACATCATCCTCTTCTTGCTCTGCTTGATATTTAGCTCTAGAAGCTATAAATTTAGCATCTTCTCCGGCATGGTCGTACTTAGCTTTGTCTTTTATATCAATTTTCCACCCTGTCAAACGCGCTGCCAAACGGACATTTTGTCCTTCTTTGCCGATGGCCAAACTCAGTTGGTCTTCAGCCACTAGCACGTGAGTTTGCCGAGTTTCTGGATCCATGAGGCGGACTTCATCCACTCGTGCTGGACTCAGGGCGTTGGCAATATATGTTGCTGGGTCTGGCGACCAACGAATTACATCTATTTTTTCACCCCGTAATTCGTTGACTACCACTTGAATTCGCGAACCCCTAGCTCCGATACATGCACCCACTGGGTCTACATCGCGATCGAGAGTATCTACAGCTATTTTAGTCCTGGGGCCTACATAACGGGAAGGGGGGTTTGCCTCCCTTGCTACGGCAACAATCCGTACCACTTCGTCTTCGATTTCTGGGACTTCATTGGCAAATAGATAAACTACTAAACCAGCATCGGCTCTTGATACTAGTAACTGCGGCCCTCGTTGCTGACCTTGGGAAACTTTTTTGAGATATACCTTAAAGGTGGCGTTTGCTCGATAATTATCGTTTGGTAGCTGTTCGCGTTTGGGTAATTCTGCTTCTACTTCTGGCTGACCAAAGCCACTGCTAACTGCCAAAATTACGGATTGACGTTCAAACCGTAAAACTCTTGCTTGCAAAACAGTTCCTTCTAAATCTTGAAACTCTTCTTGCACCATTTGACGCTGCTGATCCCGGAGTTTTTGGGCTAGTACTTGCTTGGTTTGCATAGCAGCCATGCGCCCAAATTCTCCTTGATCTGGTGTCACATCCAGCACCACAGAGTCGCCTAACTGTGCTTCTGGAGCTACTAGTTGAACTTCATCTAGAGAAATTTGATGGTCTGTATTACTGAGTTTTTCTTTTTCAACAATAATTTTAGTAGAAAGAACGCGAAATCCTTCTTCTTCTATATCCAGTTCTACTTCAAAATTATCAAAATAATCTTCGTCAAACTGTTTGCGTTCTAGATTTTGGGCGCGACGATAACGTTCGTAACCTTTAAGTAGCGCTTCTCTAATAGCTGATTGAACTGCAAGACGAGGTAAATTGCGCTCCCGACTAATACTTTCAATTAGTTCTTTTAATCCAGGTAAAGTAACCATTGACATAAGCAATCTCCTGTAAAAATTAGGGACTGGGGATTGGGGATTAGGGAATGGGGCATGGAGCATGGGGCATGGTAAGACACAGGGGGGCAGAGAAAGTGGGGCAGATGGGAAAGACTGACTGCAACTTCCCGTCTGCACTGAAGCTCTTCTGCTCCCCTGCTCCTCTACTGTTGTATTCCCCCAGTTTCTATTCCCTAATTTCTAATTCCCAGTGCCCAGTTCCCAGTCCCTAGTCATTTGTTTATCGGCCTTCGTCTAGCTGCACCCTAGTAATTAGAGAGCGCTGAATTTCGACTACACGACCTTTTTGATTTAAGTAAACTGCTGTCTCATCCCGGCGAATCAGCTGACCAGTCCACTCTTGTTGTCCCTCATAAGGTGGGGAAGTGGAGATAATGACAGGAAATCCTTTAAAAGAGATAAACTCCCTGTCGGTGACCAATTGCCGCGAAATACCAGGACTGGACACTTCCAAGACATAAGCATCTGGAAAGATTTCCGCAGCATCTAAGGAGGTTTCTAAAGCACGGCTCATTTTCTCACAATCATTTAATCCAGTGTCTTGCTGAGGATTGCGAATATCTACCCGCAATACTGGTGGACTTTGGTTAGTGTGAAAAACCACGCCCACTAGTTCTAATCCCAGTTCTTGTGCCACTGGTGTTGCCAAATCAATAATTTTTGGTACTAAGGGATGAGCCATGAGAAAATTCAATAAAAAAAGTGGGCATCGACCCACTTCCTGCGATAGGGATATCTTCCAAGAAGTCTTGTGACGAACCAATGCTGGTTCGCCCTAATTCGAGTTTAGCGCATTTATTCTGTAGTGGGGCATTGGGCAAACAGGGCATGGGGCAGAGGGGTAGGGGGCGGGGGCAGAGGGGAAGATTTTCTCCCTTGTCTCCCTCATCTCCCTGTAAAACTAGTACCTTTATCAACTACTGCTGGAAGTGATGCTTGTGTTCGTAGCTGTCTGGTTTGCTCGATGATTTGCTCGATATCTTCCTGGGACAAACGCTGAACGTAGTTAATTTTAATTTCTTCTAAGAAGTCAGAAAGTAAACTCTCGATTTCTGCAAGTAAGTGCTTTTTTTTGATTTGTCCTGTTAAGGCGTCGCTGAAACTTTGTATTAGTTGACTGGTGAGTTTTGCACCAACAGGGTCTTCAACAGCACTAACTAAAGTTTTGTAAAGATTTGTTGTGATTTGGGTTGCTAATTGCTCGCTGAGTTGGCTTTGGGCTTGTCCGATGCCTGGGAGGTTCTGGAGGTTGCGGTAGACGGGAACTTGATGGATGACGGTTTCGATGTTGTGACGCAAAAGGGCAACGATCGCTGGTTGGATTTCTGGTAGCACTTGATACACCACTGTTTTTACCAATAAACCTGCGATCGCTTCTATTTCATTGACATTATTAATATCTATGTAAGAGCGCACATTTTCTTGTTGCGATAGCCAACGGATCAATTCACCCCGCTTAATGGAAGCCTGGACTTGGTTGATCACTCTCACCACTACAATTTCTGTCAATTCTTCGGCAAAATTGGCCACGATCCCCTGATTAATTTGTCGGCGCACTGGATGTAGACTCAATAACTTTGCTTGGTCGAGGCGCACCAATACGGGTATAATTCGTAGCCAACGAAAAAATGGTAATAATAAGAACAAATCATACCAACGCCACAACAGTGCTTCTAGCCAGCTTAAACCGACATGTTGGCGTTTGATAAAAAAGGTACGCCCCAGCAATTCTAGAGCAAATAAAATTACAAATACTGAGTCAATAATCCAGAAATTATTGATAAATTCCCCACTTTCTGCAATTCTACGGTAGTAGTTAGTAGCAATTAAAGGGCGTATTCTCTGGTTGAAAAAATTAATTTCTTGCAGCCAGCCTTTTTGGGTTAAGTAGGGTTGACTCCAAAAAATGGCAAAGGACTGTTTTGCAGATTCGTTGTTGATGCGATCGCGCATCCGATTTTTGATTTTTTCTAGAGTACCACTCTTATTCGCTCCCGCAAATGGATTAGTATCAATCATCTCGTTGCTCAAACGAGTTATTTCCTCTAGCTGGTTTTTTACCTCAGGGGATTGTAATCCTGTTTGGCTGACTTGTTCTTCTAATGCATCTAAGGTTTGTAAATATTTTTTTGTGTCTCGATGCGTTTCAATACCTTTGATGGGGTCATAAATCTGGACAATTTGGGGAAATTTTTGTAAGTATAAATCCCGCCATTGTACGTAACTTAAATCAAACAAAACTAAACTTAAGTTTACTGTGGCCAGGATTGCCATAAATCTTTCAAACCATAGATTACGCTTGTCAGAATTTTTTATATTTTTCATTTTTTTTGTTTTAAATTATACAGGTTTCTGGATTTTCAATATTCACTGGTAAGAATTCAGGAGTCAGAATACTTAAAGAATTAGGAAAAAATTTGACCGATAAATGTACTGCTCATGCTGAATTTTTACCCTGTCTGATTTATTGACTGCCAGGTTTTGACAACGAATTTGCTTCGCTAATATAAGATACTTCTTTTGATGGATGACACAAATTGGTTTTTATATTTTCAGTTAAGTTTGACAAATATAAATTACGAATTATTCAATAATCATGAAACAATTACGAAAAAAGTTATTAAAGAAACTTAAAATGCAGCTGTTAAAGTCTATAATCCTGCTGATTTAACCCAAAGGAGTTTTCATTATGTGGTGTGGGTTTGGAAAATCAAGCGCGACTTTTGCTGCTACCTGCCTGTTAAGTGCTAGCATAGTAATTGCAGACACAGGTTTTGCAGCCCCTCAAGGTAGTTACACGCCACAGCAATTTCGTGCTGTGTTGCGGGGGTTAGGCTATACCGTCAAGGTAACAAATACCCCATTGACGGATGAAGAAACCAAAAAAGCAATTCGTGAATTTCAGACTGGTTACAGACTAAAACCAGTTGATGGCATAGCCGGGCCACAAACCCAAGCTTATGCTGCTAACATCGTTAAAATTCTCCAAGGAAATTTGAATGCGGTAGTGAAGCCGAATCCTCCGCTTCCTCGCGATCAATTTTATGGGCCTCAGACCGAAGCAGTGGTGAAGGAATACCAGAAAAAGAACCAGTTGCAAGAAACTGGAATTGCTAATTTAGCACTCCGGCAAAAGCTGGATGCAGAAGCTAAGGCACTTGTGGGTCAGCCAACTACTAAGCCATCACCTACACCGACGGCAAAACCGACGGCAAAACCGACGACTAAACCGACGACTAAACCGAGTCCGACACCGACTGCTACTCCCACAGCTACGCCAACTGCAACCCCCACGCCTACGCCAACAGCTACGCCAACTGCAACCCCCACGGCTACACCAACAGCTACACCAACACCTACCCCCACTGCTACACCTTAATTCCTTGATTTATTGTTGTAGAGACGTTGCATTGCAACGTCTCTACTTCGTTGATTCACATCAGATGTGAATTAGGAATTATTGGGTTCTTCTAAAGGTCTGCCTTTGGGGACAGGTAGAGATGGACTGCGGTCATTGTAAGGCATAGGAATGTACTGGACAGTGGGTCGCCCCCCTTGTGGCTGTGGGTACAAATCCATCAAATCATATATGGAATTGGGCAATCCAACGGTTATTGGCAGACCCATTTCTGTGGCTTCCTCAACAGTGATGGGATAGTCATGGGTAACGCGTCCAGTTGTTAAGGCTTCGATAATCGATTCGATATTTTCTGGCAGAACTTTTTGTTTGGGTATACTGTCTTTGAGGAGAGTCCGCACAAAGCGTTGTACTTGCTGTATTGCTTTACGTGCGAGGTCAGCCATAATGAGGGTTTGGTCATCAACCTCACTGATGGGTTTATCTTCAACTACTTTGATGATACTTGCTGCTGGGTAATTACCGAGTTGGGGATCGACTGGGCCTAAAACAGCGTTGGCGTCCATAACAATTTCATCGGAAGCGAGAGCCAGCATTGTACCGCCACTCATAGCGTAGTGGGGTACAAAGACAGTTACTTTTGCTTGGTGACGAATTAATGCTCTAGCAATTTGTTCTGTGGCTAAAACTAAACCCCCAGGAGTGTGCAAAATTAAGTCAATGGGTACATCTGGAGGAGTGAGACGAATTGCTCGCAATATTTGTTCTGAGTCTTCGATAGTAATGTAGCGAGATAAGGGAATTCCCAGTAAACTAATGGACTCTTGGCGGTGAATTAGCAAAATCACGCGACTTTTGCGTTGCTGCTGGAATTCCTGTAAAGCACGCAAGCGCCGATATTCTATTTGGCGTTTTTGCCAAAGGGGTTGCAGAGAAGTAAGAAGCAGGAAAATCCAAAATAAATCGCCAATACCAAAGCCCATAAATTTATTTATTGTTGAAAAATAACGGTTACGCCATTATTTTGACAAGTTTCAGGCGATCGCAATTCTATCTCAAGGTTAGATGAGGGGAGGTATTGGGTATTGGGCATGGGGAGTAGGGGAAAAGGTTAAAGGGAAAAGGGAAAAGGAAATAAATTTAATCTTTCCCCTTTCCCCATGCCCCATGCTTCCCTACCCCATCCCCCTCATCTCTCACGTCGCCAAATTTTAATCGTATCGTCATCGCCGCCACTGACTAAGGTTTGTCCATCAGGACTGAAGGCGACGCATCTAACATAGCTGGAATGCCCTGTTAGTGTGCTGATTTCTCTACCAGTGTGTAGATGCCACAGTTTGATGGTGTTGTCCCAGCTACCACTAGCGAGAAATTGTCTATCGGAACTAAAGGCCACTGACCAAACTGAATCAGAATGACCGCTAAGGGTGCGAATTTCTCTGCCTGTATTTACATGCCACAGTTTAATTGTGTTATCGCCACTACCGCTGGCGAGAATTTCTCCATCGTGGCTGAAGGCAATACAGTTAACAAAAAAGGTGTGTCCAACTAACGTGGAAATGTTTCTCCCTGTGTATACTTGCCACAGTTTGATGGTGTAGTCATTACTTCCACTAGCTATTATTTGTTTGTCTTGGTTGTTGGTTGTAACTGTTCTGGGGGAGTAGGCGAGTGATGAAACTGGGTCAGTATGACCTCTGAAAGTTTGGATTTCAATGCCAGTGTTTACTTGCCAGATTTTAATTGTACAGTCAGCGCCACCACTGATGAGCAGTTTGCCGTCTGGACTGAAGGCAACGGAATTTACCCAGTTGGTATGACCAGTGAGAGTACGAATTTCTTTGCCTGTGTTGATATCCCACAATTTAATTGTGTTGTCCCAACTAGCGCTAGCTAAAATTCCTGAGTTGATATCTGTAAACCCGGTAGTTCTAGCAGACTCTCCTTGATAAGAAGAATTTGGGGAAATTGGACTAAAGGCAAGAGAATGAACCATGTTGGAATGACCGGAAAACCAACGGCCTAATTGACGCACGAGCTTACCGGTACTCAGTTGCCAAAGTTTGATAGTTCTGTCGTTGCTACCACTAGCAAGATATTGTCCGTCTGGGCTAATGGCGATGGCATGAACCATACTAGAATGACCTTTAAGGGTCTGTATGCATTGCCAATTTTGCCGAGCTAATATGACAACAGGCGGTGCTGATTGCACACTAGGTTTGAGTGATTCTTGTTTGGGTTTGCTCGCTAAAGATAATGGTATTGTTGCTAAATCTTCTCTAGAATCACCTTCAAGTAAATTCAACCATTCTTGCACGGACTGGGGACGATAAGTTGACTCCAAATCCATGCCGCACATAATAGCTTGATTTACTTTATTACTAATGTTGGGATTAAAGTATTGTGGTGGTTCTAATTTAACATTGTGACGGCGATCGTCTGCACTGGTTGGTACAACTCCTGTAAGCAAATTGTATAAAGTAGCAGCTAGGGCATAAATATCAATGTATTCCCCTCGTGGCGCTTCTAATTCATACTGTTCAGGCGGGGCAAAACCAGGAGTGCGATACACTGTATGCCTTTGCACTACATTAGGAATAAATTCTCTAGAAATGCCAAAGTCTATCAGCACTGCTTCTGATTTATCAATGCGAATCATGATGTTGCGCGGTTTGAGATCCCGATGCAACAGCCCTTTAGAATGAATCAGCGTTAAAGCGTCGCCAATTTGCCGAATATATAACAGTGCTTCTGTTTCTGATAGCAAACCTACCCGCTTTAAGCGTTGTCCTAAGTCTTCGCCTTGGATGTACTCCATCACCATACAAGGCGAATTTCCTTCATCAAAAACGTTTTCTATTTGTACTATATGAGGATGGTGACACACAGCCAGCCGAACGGCTTCATCACGGAAGTCTTGCCGTAATTTATTTCGGTGGAGTATCCAAGCGGGGTGATTGAGGATTTCTTCTTTGAGAGTTTTGATTACTCGCAGTTGATTTCTTTGATTTCTGGCAAGATAAGTGATGCCAATTCCACCTTCGCCTAGTTGGCTTTCAATAATGTAGCGTCCTCCGAATAAAGACTTTCCTGAATTCCACACCATTAGTAATATTTGATGTTTTCTGGTATTTATTTTGGCACGGTATCAGAACAGCCAACATGAATTTTTAGGAATTCTATTTGTATTGTTGTTGTAGCTTTCTGAAGTTAGTTACTTAGATAACATTTTTATCTCCCCAATAGTTACTATTAATTAATAGTATAAATTTAGATATATCCTGATAGTTTTAGTTAAACTATGCCTTTACAGCAAAATATGAAGCTTGATTGCTAATCCTATCAACCATCGCTTGAGCCATATTTGTTCATAATAATTTGACTTGTAGGTAATCTAAAATTATGCTGAAGAATCTAAATCTGAAACAAAAATTTACAATTCTGCTGCTAGTAATTTTGACATTTGGTCTGAGCTTAAGCGGATTTGCCCTTTCTTCTTTGCTGAGGGAGAATGCTAAACAAGATATCAGCTCAACAGCTTTGATGCTGATGCAAACAATGAGTTCTGTTCGTAAGTACACTAGTACTCAAGTGAATCCAGAGTTAGCTGATAAATTAGCAACGGAGTTTTTGCCGCAAAGTGTACCTGGATACTCAGCACGGGAGGTATTTGAAATTTTGCGGAAAACACCAGAGTACCGTGACTTTTTTTATAAAGAAGCAACTCTCAACCCCACTAATCTTCGGGATAAGGCAGACGGCTTTGAAACAGAAATTGTAGAAAAGTTTAGGAATAAACCAGACTTGAAAGAAGTGAGTGGATTTCGCTCAATTCCTGGTGGAGATATCTTTTATGTTGCTCGTCCCCTACCGGTTTCTGAAGAAAGTTGTTTGAAGTGTCACAGTGTACCTGAAGCCGCACCTCAAAGTATGATTACTCTTTATGGTGCAGCTAATGGATTTGGATGGAAGCTAAACGAAATTGTTGGCGCTCAAATTATCTCAGTACCAGCTAATAACGTTATTAACAAAGCTAATCAATCTTCTTTATTAATCCTTCTCATTGTATCAACGATTTTTATCGCAACTATTCTGTTAGTGAACTTTTTCTTAAATCGACAAGTTGTTATTCCTCTCAAGCGCATGACTCGCATTGCAGAGGAAGTGAGTACGGGACATCTAGAAGTTGAATTCGAGCAAATGTCTAATGATGAAATTGGTAATCTAGCTAGAGCTTTTAAGCGGATGCAATTAAGCTTAGAAATGGCAATGAAACGAATCAAACGTACTCATGGAGGTACGGTTGAATAAATAATCAATTAACTAATATTCAACGGGTTGAAGTGGTTGATTGTTGACTGTGAACCGTCAACAGTCAAAAGATAAAAACAGAATATTTTTGTCTCTACTTTTTCAAATTTAAATCCTTAGGAAAATAAGCTTTTTTTAAATTCAAAAGCTGCTTGAAAGTTAGGAATTTCTGCGGCTATCAATTCCACAAAATGGTCTGGTGAAATGTAAGGATTTTGAGCCAATATTTCTTCTATAACTAGAGTTGCCATTGGCCCGATGTGGTAAGCTAACTCTTGCTGACAGTGTTTAACAAATGCTGGATTGAGAGAAGGTTGTTGTTGTTCGATTTGTCCAATTTGTGGAGTTGTAGGTAAACTGGGCGAACTAAAGATGGTCTCTCCGAGTTGGTTGTATGAGTCGGTAATTGCCGACATGGCTTGATATTGAGGATTAAATACGGTGGTAGGTGAATCATTCACCACCGCAGGTAAAATTGCTACTTTTGATTCTTCCAGACGCCTTAAATCTGCGATGACTTCTGTTGCTGTTTGGTATCGCTTGTTGGGTCTATCGGCTAACATGCAATCGAGTATTTGAGCAAAACCATCAGTAACATAGACATAATAACGCCAGTTCCATTCTAAGGAATACTGATCCATTAATAAGGATGGATCTTTTCCTGTGAGCAGTACAATAGCTGTTACTCCCAAAGCATAAATATCACTGGAGGGAGAACATAAACCCAAGCTAATTTGCTCGCGGGGAGCGTATCCTACTTTTCCTACGAGGGACATTTTACCAACAAAAGTTACTTGGTGAGAAGTTTTGGCTTCGTTGATATCAGTAATTTGTTTGCCGACACCAAAATCAATCAGTACTGGCAAATCTTTGCCATCTGGTAACATAATGTTGTCGGGGGAAATATCACGGTGGATAATATTATGCTGGTGGACGTATTCCAATACAGGGAGCAGATTTTTTAGCCACTGAATAACTTCTTCTTCAGAAAAATTTCTTCCTTGGCGTTGCAGTTCTCCTAACAGCCGAGAATATGTTTTTCCATCGACATATTCTTGAACTAAAAATAGCCTACCGTCTCCTTCAAAGCAAGCCAAAAACTTGGGAATTTGGGAATGTTGCAGCTGGTGAAGAATTTTAGCTTCTCTTTTAAATAAGTTGCGATATTGTTCGAGTCCACTTTCCCCTGTACCAATGGGTGCAAACTCTTTGAGAACACAAGCTTCATTAAAGCGACGGGTATCAAATGCCAAATAAGTTCGTCCCAATCCTCCTTGTCCCAAAAGTTTTTGGATAATATAGCGGTTATCAATTAAAGTTCCTGCGGCTATTTCTGGTCTTGTTAAAGGCGACTGTGACATCATCATCGCACTCCTAGCGATCTTACATTTATTGATAGATTATTTAGTTTGCTGAAAGTCACAAACTCTAGCAGATAAAGGCTGATATCATCTGTAAAATAGAGGTTAACACCACTGTCAATATTAGGAAATACACTTTTCTACAATTTCTAAATGCTCTTGTGTGACGAAATTAGCAATTTTTACTTGAGTCGGTTTTAGTATTTTAGTACTAGTTAATATAAGTCAGGATATAACTTGTATCAGCGTAATATCTGCGAGTGCTTCGGGCTTCGCTTTTGAGATTTGTTGTTTAATTTGATCTTAGCTTTGAGTAAGGCGATCGCCACTAGACTAAGCAGCTAGTATTTAGCATACTTCATAGTTTTTGGGCAAAACTGAACTTGCTATATAATTATCAGACTTAAATATTATATTTATTCAAACTAGTTTGCGGGCGATCGCTATTAAAAATTAACTTCTGTGCAACCTCATGTTGCTGCATTAATATATACAGGAATCCGCTTTGATTTATGAAAAAATCTAAGTATCTGTAGTGGCGTATCAAGCCTTAAATGTTGCAATAAAATTTCTTGTGGGATGGGTGTCCTCACCCGTCCGGGCCGGCAGGATGCCCACCCCACAAAAGTTTACTAATGCAATATTTTAGCCTTGCCACGCCACTACGTATCTTTTCAAAAATCAAATAGGAGTCCTATATAAGGTTTCAGCATAAGTTATTATTCTTCTCAAACAAAAAATAGTCTTCCTTACTTATACAGAGTTATTGTTACTTTTATTTATTGTTTATTCTCTATGTTATCAAAGCTGGTTCTTAGTAACATAAGTTAATAAAAAATCAATAAAAAATATCCGCAGTTACAATAATTAATCTAGTTCGTCAGGATTGATGTCTAACTGACGTAAACGTTCTGCTTATTTTGCTCCTTGAATGAATAAGAGACTTGATGCAAGATGTGACTTATCCTAAAGTTAGTAGACCTTCAGGAAAATCAACGACTAATTTTCTGGTCAAAAGCCAAGGTAAACCGAGAAGTACTTCGGCAATTTCATCTCCAGCAATTACAGAAATATTGAATTCTTGACTATCTAAACTAACTGTACCAGTGTCGATATCAAACTGGAATTCTCCTTGTGCGGTCATACGTGTTTCTTCACTTTCCACAAGTTCCTATCCCAGGGAGAGAGCATCTTGAGTATTAATTGCTAACCAGTCGGTAAAACCAGTATCGAATAGTGCATCAACTGTGATAACCAAACCATCGGATGCTACGAGGTCGATTTCAAAAATCAACTCGCCTTGGTTGGTAAATTTTCCTTCAATCAATTTGTTTAGCTATGCTTCTGTGGAATTAATTGAAAGGTACAAATTAATCTAGAAGGATTTTTTTGTTTTGCTTGCTCTTGGGCTAAAGCTTTATTGACATTGAGAAAATAATCGCCGCTATCAGGTTCGATAGCAACATACCAGCCCGCATAACTGTTAACTAATTCAGAGTACACCCGATCGTATATTTGACGCACCCTTTTTACATATCCTGGGTTGGCTAACTTTGGTGATAATTGATTTGTATATTGCCTAATTCCCACTAAAGGACGAATAAGTCGGGAATGTTCTCTAGGGTGGTGTTAATTTTTGGCAGCAAAAGATTCTTCTGGAAGTGATGACTTTTGATCTGCAACTGGTAGATTTTCACTGGAGAGATTACTCATAGTTAATCTTGTTAGTTGTAAAACTTTGGAATTGCCTCTGCTACTATTATCTCTAAATGTTCGGCTTCCTTTGCTCAAATGTCACTGCACTTCAATGGTGAAAGTTGCTCAAGGCTGGTAATTAGGGAAATATTACTTAATTAAAAGTATAAAAATTTTTTCTTTATTGCTGATAAATAACTATGATTGCCTAAATAACTTGGGGAATACTGAAAATAAGTACCTGAAAGAGAGTATTAAAAATGGCAGAAAATAAAGTTAGTGCAAAACTTTCCTCCGCAGACAGGGAAGCCGTGATGCAAGCAATTACTACTATTCGCCAAAAGTTACCGTTCTTGATTGATTTGACAACCGAGGAACGTAAAGCTTTACCTAAACTGGGAGATAAGAGTCGGGCGTTTGTGAGTAAGGCGTTGGAAATTGCCACACAAAACCCTGACTTCTTACCGCGTTCTTTTGACTTGGATGAAATGCGTCAAGATATCGAATTATTTGAAGCCCTGTATCCCATTATGCTGTCGTTGACGCAACTGCAAGGACTCGTGGATGATACATCTGTGGCTGTGGGTAGCGAAGCTTATGCGGCGGGTTTAATGGTATATAACTATGCCAAAGTTAGTGGTAAAGGCGCTGGTTTAGAGTCAATGGTTGATGATTTAGGGCGAAGATTTGCCCGCAAAGCTAAAAAAGTGCAACCACAAACTTCATAAGTCGAGAAATTAACTCGACGCTTGTACCTAAAAACATAAAACTTTTTGCTCTGAGCTTGGGTGTTTTCGTTTAAAGTGAGACACTCCGAGTTCAGAGCATTAATATTTTAGTTCCAAGTGAGAACGTTTTCGTTTGAAACGAGAACATTCCGGTTTCAAGTGAGAACGTTTTGGGTTGAAACGAGAAATTTTCGGTTTGAAGTGAGAACGTTCTGGGTTGAAACGAGAAATTTTCGGTTTGAAGTGAGAATGTTTTCGTTTAAAGTTAAAATTTTTGCGTTTAGAACTAAACAGTAGTAGGTTCAAGAGCAATACGCTTCAGCTAAAGAGAATCATAGCGACTAGCTTTTTCGGGTATCCTCACTAGGAGGATGCAAGCCGGCTTGAAACCAAAAACCCCGCGCACTGCGAATTGAGTCATCTTCTGGATAGCGTTCATCGTTCATATCAAGTCGGTTGCAGGTTGCTCTACCAGTTGGTGTAATTCCGATAATTGTCCTACCATCTGCTGACCAGAGAAAATGCTCTGACCAAATTTGTTGACGAGGATTAAAGAGGGGTACTACTGCTTGAGTCTCTGAGTCATATCCCGCGACAAAGTTGTAGCGACGTTCATTACAACGACGACAAGCCAAGGCTAAATTATTAATTTCATCACCACCACCAATAGACTTTGGTATCAAATGGTCTACTGTAAATCTTGTGGTAGAAATGCGTTCTGGAGAATGGCAATACTCGCACAGATAATTGGCGCGTTTGCGGACAATTTCTTTAGTAGCATCATCAATCATTTTTTTGAGCTACCAGCATCGCATTGATATGGGTGAAAATTCTATCTAGTTCTCCAATTTCTTCAAGTTCGATAACTTCTTCTGGAGTTAGTAAATCAGCTTTTTTGCGTTCTAAAAGTTCTTCCATCCGTGCTTGCAGTTCATCATTAAATTTGAACAGGTTAAATTTATCCAGCTTTTCTATTCTGATACTGCCAATCAAGGATGAAGGTCTAGCGATTACAGTTGTCATAGTTAGAGCGATATAATTTACAGATATGTGCTTTTATTTTAGTGTTGTAATAGCTTGCTTCGTAAGGAAGTTAGGGCATCATAGCCTAACTAGCGCAGTTCTCTGACTATATCTATAGGAAAATTTTCATTAGAGTAAAGCTTAACCATCATCATCCTCAGCGAACGTGATGATTGCTCGATCTAATTGTTCTTGGTGCTGTTCATAATAAATCCAGGCAGCTTTTAGATCGTCATGGGTTAGGGTAGGGTAGTTTCGCAGCAACTCTTCCTCATCTGCTCCCTGTTGGCGAAAAGCCACCAGCGTCCACACAGGGATGCGCGTGTTGCGAATGCGTGGCTGTCCACCGCAGACACCGACTGTCACTTGAATTGGCTGCCTGCTTAGTCGCTGTTGCAGAAAAATGCGTTCTTTTGGGGTGAGGGATTCGATGATTTGTACCAGCGAATCGACCAATCGCGTGTTCATTTCCGTTTTCTAAAATTATCCGTCCACAAGTGTTGCTGTCTTGCATTGCTTAAACGTCACAACCTGCCTAACTCCCACAAGTTTTTTAAATCGAGTTCAAAATCTTCTATATCATAAGAGTAAAGAGGAATTTTGCGCTCTTTGAGCAGCTGTCGAAACTGTACTTTATCCATTTCTGCTAACTTGCTGGCGTGTCCTATAGACAATTTACCAGACTCAAACAATAGCAATGCAATTTCCTGCTTGAATTCGGCTGCGGTCATCTCACAGGCATTTAAGGTTTCATCGGATATAATGACGCTCATATATATTGATCGCCTGCTAGTTCTAATATTATTGTGACGCTGTTATTCTACAACTAGCTGCGTCGCCAAATTTTGATATTTCCGCTAGCATCTCCAGCAGTAAGCCAACTTCCAACGGGGCTAAAGACGACGGAAATAACTGAGTCAAAAAGACTGAGGGTCCCAATTTCTCTACCTGTTTGCACCTCCCACAGTTTGATAGTCTTGTCGCTACTACCACTAGCCAAGGTTTGCCCATCACTACTGATGGCAACAGAATTAACCCAGTTAGAATGACCAGTTAGGGTGTGAATTTCTCTACCTGTTTGCACCTCCCACAGTTTGATAGTCTTGTCGCCACTACCACTAGCCAAGGTTTGCCCATCGCTACTGATGGCAACGGAACTAACCGAGTTAGAATGACCAGTTAGGGTGCCAATTTCTCTACCTGTTTGCACCTCCCACAGTTTGATAGTCTTGTCGCTACTACCACTAGCCAAGGTTTGCCCATCGCTACTGATGGCAACGGAAGTAACCGAGTTAGAATGACCAGTTAGGGTGTGAATTTCTCTACCTGTTTGCACCTCCCACAGTTTGATAGTCTTGTCGCCACTACCACTAGCCAAGGTTTGCCCATCGCTACTGATGCCAACGGAAGTAACCGAGTTAGAATGACTAGTTAAGGTGTGAATTTCTCTTCCTGTTTGCAGATTCCACAGTTTGATATTGTCCCAACTACCACTAGCCAGGGTTTGCCCATCGCTACTGATGGCAACGGAACTAACCCAGTCAGAATGACCAGTTAGGGTGTGAATTTCTCTTCCTGTTTGCAGATTCCATAGTTTGATAGTCTTGTCTCTACTACCACTAGCCAAGATTTGCCCATTGCTACTGATGGCGACGGAACTAATCGAGTTAGAATGACCAGTTAGGGTGTGAATTTCTCTTCCTGTTTGCACCTCCCACAGTTTGATATTGTCGCAACTACCACTAGCCAGGGTTTGCCCATCGCTACTGATGGCAACGGAACTAACCCAGTCAGAATGACCAGTTAGGGTGTGAATTTCTCTTCCTGTTTGCAGATTCCACAGTTTGATAGTCTTGTCGTCACTACCACTAGCCAAGGTTTGCCCATCGCTACTGATGGCAACGGAACTAACCCAGTCAGAATGACCAGTTAGGGTGTGAATTTCTCTTCCTGTTTGCACCTCCCACAGTTTGATATTGTCCCAACTACCACTAGCCAAGATTTGCCCATTGCTACTGATGGCGACGGAACTAACCGAGTCAAAATGACCAGTCAGGGTGTAAATTTCTCTTCGTGTTTGCAGATTCCACAGTTTGATAGTCTTGTCTCTACTACCACTAGCCAAGGTTTGCCCATCGCTACTGATGGCGACGCAATTAACTGAGGAATAATGACCAGTCAGGGTGTAAATTTCTCTTCGTGTTTGCAGATTCCACAGTTTGATAGTCTTGTCTCTACTACCACTAGCCAAGGTTTGCCCATCGCTACTGATAGCGACGGAATAAACCCCAGAAGAATGACCAGTTAGGGTGCAAATTTCTCTTCCTGTTTGCAGATTCCACAGTTTGATAGTCTTGTCCCCACTAGCACTAGCCAAGGTTTGCCCATCGCTACTGATGGCGACGCAATTAACTGAGGAATAATGACCAGTTAGGGTGCGGAGAAGTTGACCTGTAGTTGATGAAAACAAGTGAATGACTTTACCTCCCACACTTGCTAAGATATCTTCCGTGGCGCTAAAGGTTACTATTCCAAAAATCCCTGGAATGATGTGGACGCATTCCCAAGATGGGGGCGTGTAGGGAGGAAATGTTACAGGTTGTGTTGGTGCTACTATCCCCGCAGCTAACAAATCCAACCACTCCTGTACTGACTGGGGGCGAAACCTGTAATTTAACGCCATCCCCTTCATAATTGCGTTATTCACCCTGTCGCCTACACTCGAATTCAATTCTTTAGGCGGTTTTAGGGTAAAATTTTGCAGTCTAACTGGTACTGGCATCGGCAATTGTCCAGTCAGCAAAGAATACAACGTGGCGGCTAAGGCGTAAACATCAATATATTCTCCCCGTTCGGCATGAGGTACATACTGTTCTGGTGGCGCATAACCATGAGTAACACTCTCTGTATGCTGTAAAACTGCACCCGAAATAAATTGTCTAGCAATACCAAAGTCAATTAACACTGCCTCTGGTTTACCCGCACGCATCATAATGTTACCCGGCTTTAAATCCCGATGCAGTAAGCCTTTGTCGTGAACCAGTATCAAAGCTTCGCCAATTTGCCTAATATATTGCAGTGCTTCCGCTTCTGGTAACGCCCCTTTTTCGGTTATTCGCTTTCCCAAATCTTCGCCTTCGATATACTCCATCACCATGCAGGGAAAATTACCTTCATCAAAAACGTTTTCTACCTGCACAATATGAGGATGGTGACACAAAGCCAGTCGCAAAGCTTCATCTCGGAAGTCATGCCGTAATTTATCTTGATGTGGTATCCAGTCAGGATGATTCAGGATTTGTTCTCTGAGGGTTTTGATGACTCGCAACTCGCCGCGTCGATTTTTAGCCAGATAGGTTATGCCTATGCCACCCTCGCCTAATTTTCTCTCGATTATGTAGCGATCGCCAAACAACTGCTGCCCAGAATTCCACGCCATTGGTCAAAACCGTAGTTTCACTGATATTTTATTTTGACACATCATAAATATCAGTTTTTGGCAAGGCTGATGTATAAACTTTGTATGCAATATATCTACATTTAGCTCTTTACTCAACTTTGCTCATAGGCTGTTAAGAATTCATCCCGCGAGATAGCTACTTGAGTGCAAATACTGGTGAGTCATCTTCAAGCATTTCTTTGCCAAATATCTCGATATAGCAGCGAATAGCTGACTTGACATCGGCTAAGGCTTCTTCATAAGTGTTTCCTTGACCAACTACAGCCCCTTTTATACCAAGAGGATAGGCAACATAACCGTCAGAATGTTTTTCAACGATAATTTTGATTTGTCTCATTACTGGTGTTTAACAAGGTAGACTTTAAGCAATGTCGATGGAGTCTACAAGATATATCCAATTGTAATAAACTTATGGCGATCGCAGTAGCTAAACCTTCATCCTGGCTAGAGCAAGGTATTAAACTTCAAAAAGTCAATAAACTTTATCTGTTTAAAATTACAGATGAAATGTCAGATCGGATGCAAGAACTTGTTGATAAAAAAACTGCTGATTCTGAAACACCAGAAGAAGCGGCTGAGTTGGAAGCAATTGGAGAATTAGCGATAATTGTTAGCTACATCAATGGCATGATTGCTAATGAAGCACAAAAATCTAATGAAACAGGGAACCAGGAAGAAGGATTAGATAGGAACTAATCAGAATTTAGAATTCAGAATTCAGAATTCAGAAAAATTAGAGACGTTGCATTGCAACGTCTCTACATTTGGGTTATTGCATCAGAATTTGCCGGATTAAAATACTCATTACTTCATCTGGGTTGCCGGTTGGTACTAGTGGACTCCAATCTCCTACGCTGGCGTAGCCAATTATCTGCAAGTGATGGATTGTACTAGTAACGACTTCAAGAGAACCAATCAATATATGCTTAATCGGTTTTCTCTTGGGAAATCGTCTTTCAATGCATTGTTGAGCGCTTGGTGTATCTAAATATTTACCCAAGAACTGTTCTAATTTTGACTGGGCGGAATCTTCTTGTTATGTCATGATTATATTTATCTCCTGATAAGGGGGCGGATAAGGGCGATGTCTACGACGGGCTACGCCTACGCATTCATCTTTTGCGGGATTGGGCGATCGCCTTTATCATGCTTTTATATTAATGTATAATTTTATACTTATTAACTATAAATTCAAAAATTTCTATCAATAATTTCCAAGTTTTAACGAGAATAGATTATGTCTAATTCGAGATATTTCAAATTACATTGCTCTAAAAAAAATGCTAGATTTAGCAAATTTTTAACTAAACCTAGCAATCTTTAATTATTTACAAAAAGTCTAATCTTCAGGTTCAATTCCCGCAGCCCGCAATTGTGCTGCTAGTCGTTCGGCGCGTTGGCGTTCTTGTTCGGTACGTTGGCGTTCTTGTTCGGCTAATTCTGTTCCCCAAGGTAGAAGGTTTCCTTGTTCGTCCCACCAGCGTAACCACTTCCCTGTGCGGTTTTCACGAGTGCCTTGCAACACGCCAAGGTAAAGATTCATTTCTGGTATCCAGTAGCGTTGATTTTCATCAGCCTCTTGCAAGACGTACTGTTCTGTGGTGTCCAGGCGATACGTTTCGATACTGCCGCTTTCTGGCTCAAAGATAATGTAGTTTGGTACTTTTAAGATGCGCTCGTAGAAAAACCATTTTCCTGGGGGATGTGTCGCTTTAATAGAGTATTCTGTCTCCTGTGTATCGGAAACAAATTCCATCACAATTACAGGAGTGTCGCCCTGTAATTGAGGTGTGTAACTGCGTACTACTTCTTCTCGATTAACATTAATTTTGGCAATGAAAGCCCAATCAGGGGCTTTAATGACTATTTTGTTATTCAGTGTGGCGCAAATGCCGTAATTAGTTGTTGCCAGGGCGTTAGCTGGAATTTTTTCGGCTAATAGTAGGCTTTCTGTAAGTGCAGCAGCTAAGGCTGGTTGGTTGATGTTGTCCACTGGGTCATCTGGCAGTTTGTAATCATCGGGGAGTTTTTCCCAAGTGATTTTGTAGTCTTGGGTGATGACAGTCATGATGGGTTTTCCTTTGATTGTTGAGTTAGGAGTTAGGAGTTAAGAGTTAGGAGTTAGGAGTTAAGAATTATTCTCCTTGTCTCCCTTGTCTCCCTTGTCTCCCCATCTTCCTCATCTCCCTCATTCATATTCATCGGGTTCTAAATCTTCAGTTGTCAGTTCTTGATGGGGGATGGCGGCGATAATTGCATCTATGACTTTAGATACTGGTAAAATCTCAATATTCAGGTCGGGAAATTTTTGTCCTTTGGGCACGATCGCTCTTTTAAATCCCAATTTAGCAGCTTCTTTTAATCGCAGTTCCATTTGGGAAACTGACCGCACTTGTCCGCCTAAGCCAACTTCACCTATTAGTACTGTACTTGGGTCAACGATGCGATCGCGGAAACTTGCAACAATGGCAATTGCTACTCCTAAGTCTACTGCTGGTTCTTCAACATTCAATCCACCAGCGGAAGCAACATAAGAATCTAATTTCGACATGGGAATTCCGACGCGTTTTTCTAAGACGGCGAGAATTTGCACGAGGCGGTTGTAGTCTATCCCTGTGGCTGCACGTCTAGGTGAGGGGTAGCTGGTGGGACTCACAAGGGCTTGCAGTTCCACAACGATGGGGCGAGTACCTTCACAAGCAACTACAATTGCTGTACCTGGCGCTGGGTCGTCACGGTTCCCTAAAAATAACTCTGAGGGGTTAGGAACTTCCCGCAATCCATGTGAGACCATTTCAAAGATGCCGATTTCATGTGTTGCCCCAAAGCGGTTTTTCACTGTGCGTAATAACCGATGGGAGGCGAAGCGATCGCCTTCAAAATACAACACTGTATCTACTAAGTGTTCCAACACTTTCGGCCCGGCGATCGCTCCTTCTTTGGTGACGTGTCCCACAATCAACATGGTAATATCTTCGTGCTTGGCCACCTTCATCAAAGCCGCAGTACATTCGCGTACCTGAGCCACGGAACCAGGCGCAGAAGTCAAAGCCGGAAAGAAAATTGTTTGAATACTATCAATTACAGCTACATTGGGTTTGAGGGAATCCACTTCCCGCAAAATCTCCTCTAAATCTGTTTCTGGCAATACGTATAAATCCGCGCCTACATTGTCTTGTGGTTGCGATTCGGGAGGATTTTCTACTGCTGATTCGTTGTCATCACCAACAACACTTAGAGGTTTTACTACTCCTAAACGAGAAGCTCTTAATTTTATTTGTTGTCCTGATTCTTCTCCAGAAATGTAAAGAATGCGGTATCTTTGCGCCAATTGATTTGATACTTGCAGTAACAAAGTAGACTTCCCAATTCCTGGGTCGCCACCAATCAATACCATCGAGCCGGGAACTACTCCACCACCTAGTACTCGATCCAATTCTCCATAACCAGACTCCCAACGAGTGACTTGGCGATCGCTAATTTGATCGAATGTCAATGAAGCCCTTTGTTTAGGAGCTTTAGCACTAGATTTACCATTATTCGGTGCGCTTTGCCAACCACTAACTCCTCCGCGAGTAGGTATATCTACAGAAGATTGGATAACAATTTGTTCTTCTAGAGAATTGTAAGTACCACAGGCGGGACACTTACCAAACCATTGAGGGGATTCTGCCCCACAATCGTTGCAAACGTAGAAAGTTTTTGGCTTTGCCATTCGTAAATCTTATTAAATAATCTTAATATTTACTTAAGTTTTTGAGAATACTAAAATCCAATCATAGTGGTATTCAGAGCATTTTCCAAATCAATTTATGGAATGATATCTTAATATTATGGTATTAAAAATTAATCATGTAAATTTTTAGTGAAGGAGCGTTGATTAACTTGGAAAGTCATAAAGAAAAAATCTTGGTAGTAGACGATGAAGCCAGCATTCGCCGGATTTTAGAAACGCGCCTTTCAATGATTGGCTACGATGTGGTCACCGCTGGTGACGGCGAAGAAGCTTTGGAAACTTTTCGCAAAGCCGATCCTGACCTGGTAGTTTTAGATGTAATGATGCCAAAGCTAGATGGCTACGGTGTTTGTCAAGAATTACGTAAGGAATCGGATGTCCCTATTATTATGCTAACAGCCTTGGGGGATGTAGCCGATCGCATCACTGGACTAGAATTAGGCGCTGACGATTATGTAGTGAAACCATTTTCCCCCAAGGAGCTAGAAGCCCGGATTCGCTCAGTGCTAAGGCGAGTAGACAAAACCAGTGCTACTGGTATTCCTAGTTCTGGTGTGATTCATGTCGCCAACATCAAAATCGATACCAATAAGCGACAAGTTTATAAAGGCGACGAGCGGATTAGATTGACGGGTATGGAATTTAGCTTACTAGAGTTGTTAGTCAGTCGCTCAGGAGAAGCTTTTTCCCGTTCCGAAATTTTGCAGGAAGTTTGGGGTTACACACCAGAACGCCATGTAGATACCCGTGTAGTAGATGTGCATATATCCCGTTTGCGGGCAAAACTAGAAGACGATCCCAGCAACCCAGAATTAATATTGACAGCCAGAGGTACTGGTTATCTTTTCCAGAGAATTATTGAACCGGGAGAGGAGTAGGAGGGGGACAAGGGGACAAGGAGACAAGGAGACAAGGAGACAAGGAGAAAGACTAATGCCCTGTTTAGCCGATGCCCCATGCCCAATGACCAATGACCAATGACTAATGACTCATGACTAAATCCGATCCCAATCGAGTTTTGCGGCGTCTACCCATTGTTGTAGGTGGACTAGGCGCTGTACTTTTGTTAATTAACCGCTTGTTGACGCCGCAACTAACTGAATCTCAAGCGCGTGGTGATGTGTTGGGTGTGATTTTGAGTGCGGTGTTAATTTTGACGGGTTTAATTTGGCAGCAGGTACAGCCCCGATTGCCGGATAGTGTAGAGCTAATTGGAGAAGAAGGTTTTGTACTCGCGCCAGATTTACCAGAAGCCGTAAAAACTGAACTAGCTTGGGCATCTCATTTATTGTTGACTAATACAGTCACGCGATCGCTAGTAGTTTTTTATCAAGGTAAAGTTTTGTTGCGTCGGGGAATTTTGGGTACAAAATCTGAGGTTGTACCAGGGGCAATCTTAAAACAGGTACTCGAAAAGCAAAAGCCGATTTATTTAGTGGCGCTAAATGTTTATCCAGGTAAGATTGAATTTGATTATTTACCAGAAAATACTCAAGGTGTCATTTGTCAACCCATTGGCGATAAAGGTGTTCTAATTTTAGGAGCTAATGCCCCTCGCAGTTACACCAAACAAGATGAAAAATGGGTCGCTGGAATTGCTGATAAATTAGCTGTTACTCTCAGTCAATTTTAGATTTTAGATTTTAGATTTTAGATTTTAGATTGACTATTTTCAATGGAAGACGCTAACATCCTTGATTTATCGTTGTAGAGACGTTGCACTGCAACGTCTCTACAGGGCACACAATCCTTGATAATTCGTTGATTTAGATAATTCACATCAGACGTAAATTATTTGGGATTGCTATATGTTTTTATTTGTCAATTCCCAATCCAAAATCTAAAACTTGTACTGAGCCTGTCGAAGTATCTAAAATCTAAAATTAAATCACCAAGAAGTTAAAAAATTCCACCCTTCTGTTTCTTCTGGTGTATTTTCTTGTTTTTCTTCTGATGTATTTAAATTTGGCTGTTGAATTACATTATTATAATCTCCAGAATCATACCATTTTAATAACTCGCCAGCCCGCATCACAACCCAAGGAATTGTGGCTTCTGTGTAACTTAATATTTTGGTTAACCGGTCTGCTGTATCAAGATTCTGAGATGCAAATTCACGCGCTTGAGTGAGGAAATCTTCAATTACAGCAGCACTCAAGTATTCTTCTGGTAAACCTGCAATTTTGATCAATGCGGTGGTTGCAACATCAATATCTTGGCAAGCTAATAAACCAGCGCGATCGGCGGTGAACCGAGCCATCATTTGCCAATTATATAAAGCCAATTCCATACCACTGGCTACCAAGCCACCAACTCCCAATGTAGTACTGCTCAACAAATTTTTTAAAGTCGGCATCACAAATGCCATTTGGTGATAAACCATGTGTTGACTTTTAATGCGAGCAACTTCATGTCCCAAAACATAAAGCAACTCATCTTGATTAAGCCACTCCATTCCATCTAAATTAATACCAATGAGAGGTTTTTCTACTCCCACAATATAAGTAACAATGTGCCCTGTAGCCCGAAACAGATATAGTTCAGGAAGTGGTTTAACATCAAGAATTTCACAGGTTTCTACTAATGCTTGATGCAATTGTGGAAAATTCCGAGGGGTAACTCTGATACTACTGCCAAGGCTTTGAATACGGAGTAGGCGATCGATACCGTATTCGTTAATTTTTTTGAGTAGCAGAGAGACACCAGGCATTTTTTGTAAAGATGCTAAGGCTTTGCGATCGAAAGGGTGTTCGTAAGTTTGTGAATTTAGTCCAGTTAATATTTTTCTCTGCATTGATTTCCTATTCCCAGGGCTAAGTGCTTTTATTTGCAGTTTAGTTTTTTAAATAGTATAAATCGCGTCTTTGAGAGGTGATTTATAAAGGTAAAGCCGTCCTGCACTTCGCTTAAGTACGGGGTTTTATACCCAAATTTTCGATAAAATTGTTAAACTCCGCCCTTAGGGTGGGGTCTCATAGATGGTGTTTTTTGGATGTAACACGTTCTGGGGTAGTACAGAGGTGCTACCCTACAAAAGACTAACTGATTGGGAAATTTCAAATTTTATCTATGCAAATTATCTATTGGCTATTAATTGCCGTAATGGTTGTGGGCATTATCGGCGCGGTAGTTCCTGCAATTCCAGGTGCTAGCTTAATTTTAATTGCAATTATCATCTGGGGAATCGTTAGCAGTTCCTTTGCAGTTATCAAGATTCCATTAATCGTGACAATTGTTGTTTTGTTACTCAGTGTCGGCGTGGATTTTTTAGCTAGTTATCTAGGAGCAAAACAAGCCGGAGCTAGTCAGTGGGGACAAATTGGCGCAGTTGTCGGTTTAGTACTGGGATTTTTGGGATTATTGCCGGCTTTACCCTTTGGAGGCCCGCTGTTAGGAATTTTACTAGGGCCACTATTAGGAGCAATTATTGGTGAGTATCTTTACCGACGTGAATTCGGTTTAGCGGTGAAAGCAGGTATCGGAATTGTCGTCGGTACACTGGTAGGGAATTTGATTCAAGGTTTGTTGGCGATCGCTGCTGTTACAGTATTTATAATTACAACGTGGTCGCAGGTTTACGGCGCTTAAAATTCATCGATTTATTCAACTTTCACCGCATTTACGTACATAAGAAAATTGAGTAGATAGAATAACTAAGTGGCGTAATTAGTTATTCATCTACTCAATATAACCGTGAAAAGCTTAATTTACTGGGAATACAATTTTGAATTTTAAACGAAAACAATACTTCCTATCCCAATTAGGTCTAAAACATACACACAAGCATTAAATTTTCGTCTACAAGTTGGGAATTCAAAATTAGACCCTACCCTCAAGGGTGGGGTTTAACAATTACACTGTTTGTGAATTTTTTATCCGCTTTTGCAAACCAAACAATGCTACTAATCCTAAAAGACCTAAGCTGATAGTTGTTCCTGGTTCAGGTACAGTTTGATTAACATCCAAACGCACACCATCACCAGTGATGAATTTACCACCAATATTACCAAGTTTGACTTCAAAAGAACTAACATTTGTCAAAGTCACTTTCTTGATATTGGCGTTATCTCCTGGAGTAACTGTTCCTGCAAAAGCACCGCCATTAACGCTCAGAATCGCAGTACCTATATCTTCGACATCGAAGAATGATAGTACTAACTCGCTAATTGTATTAGTAAAATCAAACTTGAACACACCAACTTCTAATTGACCATTTTCTGGGAAAGTTCCGTCTGTTTTGATAGCTACCGGACGGAACCAGTTTTCACCTGCAATTGTGTTAGTTCCTGCATCTGGGTTAGCGAAGGAAATACCAAAACCATAAGAATTTGGGGTTGCGCTATCATCACTAAATAACAGACTTGGTTTGTAATTTGCGTTGTAATTCTGACTGGTAACTGTGTAACCATAAGGAATTGTATCAATACAACTACCAGTTAAACAAGCAACGTTTGTTAGTTGAATTTCCCCTTCCACTGGAGGAACTAAAGAAGCAGCTTCAGCTTTAGATATACCAGCAATTAAATTTAAACCAATAGTAGATGCTGCAAATGTTGTTGCTAAGATAGTTAAATTTTTCATTAGACTTTCTTCCTCTAATTAGTAATGTTTTAGATGAAAAATTTTGTTTTCATTGTTTCTCTGTATTTGTATGTTAACCGCGCAATTACGTAAGTGCATCTACTCGCGTCTTAATTCACACAATCTTTATTGGTAAATCGCTATATATGAATATTTGGAAAATGAAAAATTTTAAAGGTTATTTTTTATACAATTTAGTGGCAACTTCGTGGGGTATACACATTTTTAGGGGCACAACATGTTGTGCCCCTAAGTTCGTATACTTCGTGAAATGTGAAGTAACTTATAAGCCTAAGCTGATTGCAAATATTTTCTAGCTTCAGTGGCGATCGCTTCTATATCATCATCAACAAGACTTTCTAATATAGATTTAGCTTCTGGAGTACCTAAATGAATTAAAGCTTGGACAAGTCTGTAGCGGACTTGGGAATCTGGATTGTTCGCAAAAGGAGCTAAGAGGGGAACGGCTTCTATATTTCCCAATTCACCTAAAGAACTAATAGCCGCAGTTTGGATTAATTCATTCTCTGAAGAGAGTGCCTGTTTAAGTAGTTCAAAAGCTCGTGGATCGCCCAACTCCCCTAGAGTGGCAATGATACTGAATTGTACTAGCCATTCATTGGTTGTATTGTAAACTTTTTCTAAGTCTTCCAGAGCTTCACCTAACTTCAGAGCGCCCAAGCAATCTGCTGCTGCTGCTTGTACATCTACTTCCGGGTCATTGAGCAAGCGATCGCGTAAAATTGTCCAAGATAACTGTAAATCCTCTTTTCCCAGTGTATCCATTTGACTCACAGCCGAGTACCGGACACGGGCATTGCGATCGGCAATTGCAATTTGAATCAATTCAAAACCAACAGCTGTTTCTAATTGACGAATTTGATTGACTGCACGCAAGCGATCGCCTACATCCTGAGAACTAAGCAATTCCTTAACCGACTCTGGAGTAATACTCATTTAATTATCCTTGATTTTCAAATGTATAAAAAACAGTCAAAAGCGAAAAACTCTTGACCAATGACTAATGACCAATGACTAATGACCAATAACTAATCTTGACTTGCTGCCATTGCCCGAACAATATCACCACGAGTGAGGATACCAATTACTTGCCCTGTGCTGTCAAGTACTGGCAAGCGGTGAACACTGCGATCGTGCATAACTGTAGCAGCTTCCCTTAAAGTTTTCTCAGGAGAAATAGTGATGGGGTTTTTACTCATCACTTCCCCAACCGTTTGCCCTAAAGCTTTATGCAAGTCACGTTCGTATGCAGCAGGGTTTTTCAAATAGATAACGCTATCAAGAAACATGATGTATGCAGGTGGAGTGACACCAGTTTCTTGCCACATTAAATCGGTTTCTGAAATAATGCCCACTAACTTACCGCCATCATCCACAACAGGTAGCCCACTGATGTGGCGTTCTGCGAGAATTTGGATAGCTTCCTTGAGTGGAGTTTGTGCCTGAACCACAATCGGATCGCGGCTCATCACGTCGCCAACGGTTTTAGGCATTTGTTTACTGACACCATTTATCAAAGTCCCTGGGATTATTGTAGAAAATTGCGGCACTCAACCTGATGCAATTAATAGATTGTTACGGGATTGGAAATGGGGATTGAAGAGTGGTGACTGGTCAATATGGTTCGGATAAGCACTATGAACTTCTCTTGTGGTCTGGGAAAAGGGGAAGGGGTAAGGGGGAAAGGTGAAAGGGGAAGGTGAAAGGGGAAAGGTGAAAGGGGAAAGGGGAAAGGTGAAAGGGGAAAGGTGAAAGGGGAAAGGTTTCAAATACATCAGACCTTTTGTACAAGAGTGCAAAAAGCACTCTTGTGGTCAAAGAGATGCATCTTTATTGGGGAAAGGGAAAATACCAAACATGCAACCCCTTTTCCCAACTTCTCTTAGAAGTCTATCCTTTCCCCCTTTCCCCTTCCCCTTTTCCCGACTTCTCTTAGAAGTCTATCCTTTCCCCTTTCCCCTTTCCCCAAACCATACTGGGTGAGTGGGGAGTTATTATTCTCTCCCTCATCTCCCCTTAAGAGCATCAATAATTTGAATATTTGCTTTCGGAAAATCAAACTTTTCAAGTTCTTTCAAGCTTACCCAGCGAATTTCGTCGCATTCTAAAGGTTGGGGAACACCTGCAACATGACGACACTGATGTACTGTTAGGGTAACGCGCAAATCTGTATAAGTATGATCGACAGTAATTAAATGTTCTCCCACTTCAATTGCTATTCCCAGTTCTTCTGTTATTTCTCTTTGAATACACTCTTGGATGGTTTCACCAGGCTCAACCTTACCACCAGGAAATTCCCACAAACCACCCATCGCTCCTTGTGGACGACGGCGGTCAATTAAGATTTGCTTTTGGTCATTCCAAATTACGGCAACACCAATGATTTTATGAGGCGGGAAAGAAGTAGTTGGATTCATGGTTTATGGAAGTGGAAGATGGGAAGTGTGGGGGATGTAGCTTTAGCTTCTCTTTAAGAGACGCTAGCGCCAATCCGTAGGGTGGGAGACAAGGGAGATGTGGTAGAGGGGCAAGGGAGTAGGGGAGAATAATAACTCCCCACTCATCCAATACGGTTCGGTTAAAGGGGAAAGGGGAAAGGGGAAAGGGAAAGGTTTCAAATACATCCAAATCCCCTTACGCCTTAACCTTTTCCCAGACCACAAGGGAAGTTCATACTACTGCTTATCCGAACCGTATTGACCAGTCAACAGTTAACAGTCAACACTCAACACTCCCAACACCTTATAACAAAACTCGGCAGACTAGTTTTAAATCTGCCGAGTTTGTATTGATTGCGAATCTGATTTATCGCTGATTGTTTATGCACACGTTTTTGTTATTCATTTAAAAATGCGCCTCTGATTTGACTAATTCCCAAATTAACCAGGTTTCGAGAAAAATGAATTAAAAATTCTGCATTCCTCTGCACTGTTTGAGTATCAATTTCAATTCAAGTTCGCTTGTACTTTGCTTTTGGTCAAATACTTATGTAATGCATTAAGGGAAATTCTATGCTAGCCATGACTGTGAGTGACTTTAGCCCAATCATATTAAATTTCCTGAATTTTACAGCGAACTATAGCCACAAACTGGAGATTGGGGACTGGTGATTGGGTAAAAAGTCTTTTGTGTCTGAGTTTTAGCATATGTTTGATGTCCTAAACACCTTGGTTGTTGCTATACAACTCAGGTCAAATACACAACCATGAGTCTCAAAATTAAGTGATAAATCTGTTTGACTTCCCAATTCTGCTGTAATGCTTTTAGTCAATTTCGCTGTTGTTAGTTTCAGTTCCTTGTAAGGCGATTTCAAAATTCATTCTTTGTTCAGCGTTACGCAAGAAATAACCGCTAATCATCGCAGAGGCCAAAAGCCGACCCAGACTTTCGCGACTTGTGGTTATTGCAACGCCAAAGTGTTCTGAAGGTAGGTTTCCCAATAGTCCTGTGATGTTACGTTCCATCACTTGAAAAACTTCGGGAGAAGTAGGTTTAGATAGTTGGGTAACTGTCTCAGGACTTAAGGATTTAACGTATTGCCATAGCAAATCGCTAGTTTCTGATTCCCCATTGAAAAATTCTGAAACGCGATTGGATGGATTATTCATTTTCTATCTCCTTGGCTAGAATTTTTAGCTACGGTATTGGTAATTTGGAGACTAAATGCCTTTTGGGTATTTGTTGTAACTAATTTACTTAGTCTTCCTGTTAAATAATGTAACAGGCTCTCCTATTGTTGAAAGTGGGTGTAACCGTACCAAAACCAGCGTATTTTCTCACCAATTGGTCAGTAGTTATGAGACATTGGGTATGGGGAGATAGGGAGATGAAGCAGAGGAGCACAGGAGAATATAATTCCCCAGTCACCAGTCAACAGTCAACAGTCAACAGTCAACACTCTAATGACTAATGACTAATGACTAATGACCAATGACTAACTTGCCAAGTATTCATCTATGTTGGCTTTGGATTTACGAAGTTTGGTCAAGGCTTCCCGTTCGATTTGGCGGACTCGTTCCCGGCTAATATTGAGGATTTCACCAATTCTTGCCAGAGTCAGTGCTTGGCCGTCAGTTAATCCAAAGCGCAGTGTAATTACTTCCCTTTGTTGTGGCGTTAGATCGCCCATGAGGCGTTCTAAGTCATAAGATAAGGAAGATTGCATGACAAATTCTTCTGGAGATGCTCCTGGATCTTCCAGCATTTCACCAAGTTCGGTGTCGTAGTTATCACCCAAGCGCAAATCCAACGAAAGAGGCAAACGCGCCTTTTCTAGATACTCTCGCACTTGCTTCGGGGTCAATTCCAATTCTTGAGCTAGCTCGCTGGCTGTGGGAGCGCGTCCCAATTTTTGAGACAATTGCCGCTGTGCTTTTTTAATTTTATTTAATTTTTCAGTTATGTGGATAGGCAGTCGAATAGTACGCGCTTTTTCCGCTATGGCACGGGTGATAGCTTGGCGAATCCACCAATAGGCATAGGTAGAAAATCTATAACCTTTGGTGGGGTCAAACTTTTCTACACCGCGTTGCATTCCGATACTACCTTCTTGGATTAAATCCAGTAAATCGACGTTGCGCTTAATGTACTTTTTAGCAACGGACACCACTAGCCGCAAATTGGCTTCTACCATCTTGCGCTTGGCAATTTCACCATCAGCGATCGCTTCGTTCAACTCTTCTGGTTCTAATAGTGCTGCTTTCGCCCACTCTTCTAGAGTTGGTTCGCGACCTAACTGGTTGGCAAGACTTTCCCGCGATTCGTGCAAAGCCGTTGAACGTTGCACCTGCTTACCATAGAAAATCTCTTCCTCGTGGGTTAAGAGTGGCACACGGCCAATCTCACGCAGGTAAGTCCGCACGAGGTCTGTGGCTGTCTGAGCGGTCTTCATGGCGCTACTCTTTGGTGATGATGGGTTTGATGGTAGGGTCATTCAGGGATAGATGCTCTCTATGGGTGCTACCCAGTGTGAGTGGGAACCCATACTTATGCTTTGCAACTTACGCGCCGGATAAATTCGGCTGCTCATAAATAATCAAAATTGAGCTTCTTAACTGCTAAAAGTTACAGTTTTTTCCTACTTTCCACAAGTATCTACAGTTAGATAAAAGGTAATTTCTTAAACATTCTTCTATTAGATTAATATTAACAATTGTAACCTTTCTGATAAGGTTTTGGCTATATATCTGAATAAATTTCCTGGTTATTCCAGTTTATGAAGTAGTTTTTTCCTTTCAATAAAGCCTCAAAGAGGATTTCACTACTTATCTGGCAAAAAGAAACTTCCTCATATTTGTTAAAATATCTCAATGAGAACTATAGTCATTCTCTTATAACAATTGTTTAATTTTTGGGCATGGGGCATGGGGAAAGGGAAAGGGGTAAAGGGTAAAGGGAAAGGGGTAAAGGGAAAGGGGTAAAGGGTAAAGGGTAAAGGGTAAAGGGGAAAGACTAAATTTATTCCTTTTCCCTTTAACCTTTTCCCCATCTCCCCATCTCCCCATCTCCCCATCTCCCCCATCTCCCCCATCTCCCCCATCTCCCGATCTCACCACTCCCTACTTTTTCGCAATCTTGCAATATTCTTGGATGACTTTTACATCCAAGGTCGTATTTTGTAAGGAACGAATGGCGGCGACGGTAGCTTTTGCGCCTGCAATGGTGGTTATGATAGGGATTTTGTAAGCCAAGGCTGTGCGGCGAATTAACCTGGCATCGGTTTGGGCTTCTTCTCCTGAAGGTGTGTTGATAATCAGTTGGATTTTCTGATTTTTGATTGCATCTAGGACGTGGGGTCGTCCTTCATGGAGTTTCAGTACTAATTCAACATCTAAGCCCTGTTCGCGAAGAACCCGGCGCGTACCAAGTGTGGCCATCACGTTAAAGCCCAAATCGATAAATTCTTTCACCACAACTGCGGCAGTTGCTTTATCGCGATCGCTCATTGAAACAAAGACGGTTCCGCTTAGTGGTAAACGCTCTCCAGCACCCAATTCCGCTTTGGCAAAGGCTCGGCCAAAGTCGCTGTCAATCCCCATCACCTCACCAGTGGAGCGCATTTCTGGGCCTAATATTGTATCAGTTCCAGGGAATTTATTAAAGGGTAATACAGCTTCCTTAACAGCAATGTGGGTGGGGATGATTTCCTCGGTGAAGTTTAGCTCCTCTAAGGTTTTCCCTGACATGATTAAGGAGGCTAGTTTGGCTAACTGGACGCCCGTTGCTTTAGAAACAAATGGCACTGTACGGGAGGCGCGGGGGTTGGCTTCGAGAATGTAAACTTGGGGAGAATAGCCGCTTGCACCAATGACGGCAAACTGAATATTCATCAATCCCACCACTGACAAGGCCTGGGCTAGTTGCACTGTCCATGTGCGAATTTGGTTGAGAACTGCTGGTGGTAAGGAAATGGAAGGTAGGGCACAAGCAGAGTCTCCTGAGTGAATTCCTGCTTGCTCGATGTGTTCCATAATACCGCCGATGACAACTCGTCCTGTATGGTCGGCGATGGCATCAACATCGACTTCAATGGCATTTTCTAAAAACTTATCAATTAAAATTGGATGGTCTGGTTCTACTTGCACCGCAAAGGTCATGTAGCGTTCCAACTCGGCATCGGAATAAACGATTTCCATCGCTCTTCCCCCCAACACATAGCTAGGACGCACCACCACTGGATAGCCAATGCGTTTGGCCACAATCAACGCATCTTCGTAACTGCGAGCAATACCGTTGGGTGGTTGAGCAATATTCAACTCCTTGAGAATTTTTTCAAATCGCTCTCGGTTTTCTGCCATATCAATGGAATCTGGGGATGTACCCCAAATTTTGGGAATTGGGCATTGGGAGTTTTCCTCAGTCCCCAGTCTTTGCAAATATTGTTGCAGTGGAACAGCTAACTTCAATGGTGTTTGTCCGCCAAACTGGACTATTATGCCGACAGGATTTTCAGCTTCGATGATATTTAGGACATCTTCTTTTGTTAACGGCTCGAAGTAAAGGCGATCGCTGGTATCATAATCAGTGGAAACTGTCTCTGGGTTTGAGTTGACCATAATCGTTTCGTATCCCGCAGCCTTCAATGCATAGGCAGCGTGACAACAACAATAGTCAAACTCAATTCCCTGTCCGATGCGGTTAGGGCCACCACCCAAAATCATGACTTTGGGCTTGGTTGCTGGTAAAACTTCTGTTTCTTCTTCGTAGGTAGAATAGTAGTAAGGAGTAAACGCTTCAAACTCCGCTGCACAGGTGTCCACAGTTTTGTAAACTGCGATGACTCCTAATTGTTGGCGATAGGTGCGGACTTCATCTTCGGTGGTTTTGGTAGCATAGGCAATCTGGCGATCGCTAAATCCATTCCGCTTCACTTCATAAAGTTGCTCTTTTGTCAATTCCTTTAATGATGTGCGCTTGAGGAATTTCTCTATATCTAAAATTTGCTGCATTTTATCCAGGAACCACGGGTCAATACCTGTGAGTTCGTAAATTTCCTCAGCAGTGATTCCTAGTTGTAGGGCATGACGCACAGCAAAAATGCGATCGGGGTTTGGTGTCCGTAGCAGCGCCCGAATTTGTTCGCCACTGGGTAATTTTTCGGCTTTGTCGCAACCCCAGCCAGCACGTCCGGTTTCCAGAGAACGCAGTGCTTTTTGGAAAGATTCGTTAAAAGTCCGCCCAATTGCCATTGCTTCCCCCACTGACTTCATTTGCGTTGTCAGCACTGGTTCCGAACCAGGGAACTTTTCAAAAGCGAAGCGGGGGATTTTTGTAACTACGTAGTCAATTGTTGGTTCAAAGGACGCCGGAGTTTTCTTAGTGATGTCATTTTTAATTTCATCCAAAGTGTAGCCTACAGCCAACTTTGCTGCCATTTTGGCAATGGGGAAACCCGTAGCTTTAGAAGCTAAAGCCGAACTACGGGACACGCGGGGGTTCATTTCAATCACCACCACATCTCCGGTGACAGGATTAACGGCAAATTGAATATTAGAACCGCCAGTTTCCACACCTATCTCGCGGATGATTTTAATTGCCATATCCCGCAGCCTTTGATATTCTTTATCAGTGAGGGTTTGGGCGGGAGCCACGGTAATGGAGTCCCCGGTATGGATGCCCATAGGGTCAAGGTTTTCGATGGAGCAGATAATCACCACGTTATCTGCAAGGTCGCGCATCACTTCGAGTTCGTATTCTTTCCAACCGAGTAAAGACTGGTCAATGAGAATTTGAGAAACAGGGCTAGCATCGATACCAACCTGTGCCATTTCCTCAAATTCCTCTTGGTTGTAGGCAATACCGCCGCCACTTCCGCCCATTGTAAAAGCAGGACGAATAATCAGGGGATAAGTACCAATTTCGCGAGCGATCGCTTTTGCTTCATCCAAGGATTCGGCTGTACCACTAGGACATACAGCTACGCCAATTTTTGCCATTGCCTCACCAAAAAGTTTTCTATCTTCGGCTTTTTCAATGGCTGGCAGTTTGGCTCCGATTAACTCAACGCCGTACTTTTCCAAAGCGCCATTTTTGGCTAAAGCAACAGCGATATTCAGAGCAGTTTGTCCTCCCATCGTTGGGAGTAGAGCATCAGGGCGTTCTTTGGCGATTACTTTTTCGACCAATTCCGGGGTCAGCGGCTCAATGTAAGTGCGATCGGCCGTTTCCGGGTCGGTCATAATCGTTGCAGGGTTAGAGTTGACCAACACCACCTCATAGCCTTCTTCTCGCAACGCTTTGCAGGCTTGAGTGCCAGAGTAGTCAAACTCACAGGCTTGTCCAATCACAATTGGGCCAGAGCCTAACAGTAGAATCTTCCGGAGGTCATCACGGCGGGGCATAGTATTTGCCTTGGAGTACGAGAATACAAATCCTGATTATTTTAAGGGTGTTTACCCCCTATCGTACTTTTTATTATTAAGTTTTCTAACTTGAACGGGGGCGGGGAGATTAGAGAGATGACAAAGATGAGGGGACAAGGAGAATAATTTCTCTGTCAACAGTCAACAGTCAACACCCCCATACCCAATGCCCCATACTCAATAGAGTATTTCCTATTTCTAAATTTTATTGAATTATGATGCTAAATTACTCCTGGCTCTTGCAAATAGTTTTTATTTACTTTGATGAAAATTTTCAATAAATGCCGATTGATGATGACAAATATTTGGCTGTTTATTTATAACAACTAGTTTAGCGATATCAAAATATATGTTGAATAACTAATTGCTAAATATTTTCAAGGTTAAATTCTGATGTAAATATGTTGACTTAGATTAAAAATGGCAGAGAAATAGGAATCCTACTCTCTGCCACCTTTTATAATCTTTTAAGAGTTAATACCGCTGATTTTTTCTTGCGCTGTAGGTAGAAAAATCTAGATTATGAGAGTTTTAGCTTTGAGCAGCTTGAACAAAGCCCAAGGTTAAGCTGTCTTTAGCGAGGAAGTGGGACAAATGATAAGCACGTTCCTCAGTTTTTAACAAAATCTTTTCGTAGAGATAGCGTGTAGCCCGATCCCCTAAACTCTCTGCCTGAGCAGCTTGGCGACGAATCACACCAATGATTGCTTGTTCGGCAGCTAGGTCATTTTCTACCATTTGGCGGGCAGAATATACGCCATCTGGTTCTTGTTCAAAACAGGTTAATTCTGCTAGTTTACTGAAGGTCGCAACTGGCACACCACCCAGTCCATCCAAGCGCTCTCCAATTTCGTGGATGTGGTCTTGCACTTCATTGTAGCTTTCGTTAAAAAACTCATGCAGAGAGTAAAATTCTGCACCTTCCACTACAAAATGATGCTTTTGGTACTGCAAGTAAAGTGCTTGAAAACTAGCTAATACAACGTTAAATCCTTCTGTAACTGGGGCAGTTACACTGCGATCTAGCAGTACAGGATTGTCATATACATGACCAAAATTTCGTAACAAAGTTTGCGTTTCAGACATTGTTCTCCTCGCTCTTTAACAGTTACAGTTTTTAACTGCTTAGTCTTTATATACTAACATTTTCATAATAATGGCAAGGCCTATTTGCTATGACGAAATTTTTAATTATTAGCTAGAAAAATTATCATTTTATTTATTTGTTGAATGTCAGAGATTGGGGCATGGGGCATTGGGCATAGGGCATGGGGAGGGAGAGAAGAGGACAACGGGACAAGGAAAATAATCCTTAACTCCTCACTCCTAACTCCTAACTCCTAACTCCTAACTCCCAATGCCCAATGCCCAATGCCCAATGCCCAATGCCCCATACCCAATGCCCAATGCCCCATGCCCAATGCCCCATCCCCAGCAATTATTTTTTTTCAAAGTTAATGAGAATTGTTTGCACTTAAGGTATGCTGGTTTTAAGAGGTTAAACTCCCATGACTTTCCAAAAGTAAGAAGTTATATCGCGGTATTTACTGCAAGTTTGTTGCACTTTGAGGGCAATTCTCTTGAAATCGTCTAGTTCAGAAGTCGAAAAAAAACACGTTGTAGAAGTTAATTGGGCAGACCGTTGGCAAGTCTATCAACGGCTACAGGAGTTGGACATTCCGTGTAGTTGTGTGACTAATCAGCCATTACAAGTTGAAATTAGTTCTCCCACTGCGGCTATTCAACTTTGGAGTGTGATGCGGCGATTTGCAGTTTCTCGTCAAGACCAAATCTCGACTCTTGAATGCTGCTGGAAAAGTCGTTATCAAAAGCCTTAATCTACGTGGCCAATTTTTACCTGGTGCTGAAAAAATCGCTGTAGCTAGCTTGTATGAGTTAAAAGGAGGTTAAAAAATGGGTGCATGTCAGAGTTTAGAAGTATCGGAATTTTGCCTTGAGGGCAGGTTTATTGATTTTGTTATGAAAGATGGTTATAAGCTAAAGGGCTTATTGCTGAGTACTCATGAGGGTGAATGTTATGTGAAACTGGCTAAACATTTACGGGCTGCTTTTGATTTGCGGCTACCACGAGGTACTTGGCTACAAGTTTTTGGTTACAAAAAATACGATATAAAAAAAGACAAAGTTACACTGAAAGCCGAACGAGTGATGGCGGCGCGTTCTGAAATGGCGAGAGTTCAAGCTATTGCTGCACCACAAGAACCCCCATCAATTGATAGTGGGAAGGTAAGACCACCGAAGACGAAAGCAACAATTTTGGTGTGTCAAAAGTCTGATTGCATGAAACGCGGTGGTAGAGGAGTTTGTCAGGCTTTAGAAGCTGCTTTAAGCGATCGCGGTTTAGAAGACCAAGTTACAATCAAGGGCACTGGTTGTATGAAAAACTGCAAAGGCGGGCCAAATGTAGTTATGCCCGATAAAACCCGCTACAGCCAAATTCAAGCATCACAAGTCCCAGCACTGATGAATAAGCATTTTGCTGACAAAGGTTTAGACCCCCAACCACCAGAAAGTTTTAAAGAAGTACCAATAATTAACCCCAAGTTTTGCTGAGGTCGATAGTAAGACCTGAACTACTTAATGAGAAAATCTAATAGTAAGTTTTTAGTGTGTTCCCTGGATACTCGGCAGTAGTCTTTGAAAGATTTTTGCAAGAGTTTGGAGTTTGGAGTTAGGAGTTATGAGTTTGGAGTTTGGAGTTAGGAGTTTGGAGTTATTCTCCCTTGTCTCCCCATCTCCCCATCTCCCTCGTCTCCCTCATCTCCCTCATCCCACCAGTAAGTTTTCTTCCGGATAATGAATTCTAGTAGGCCGCGGATCTCCTAGTATGGCGGACATTAGTAGCAAAACACCTACTCGTCCAACGTACATGGTGATAATTAAGATTAGTTTGGCTGCTATGGATACGGTTCCTGTGATACCTGTGGAAAGTCCTACGGTGGCGAAGGCTGATACTACTTCAAACAAAATTTGAATAAAATCCAAAGTTGGATCTGTGAGACTGATTAAAGTAGTCGCTAAAATCAGTGTGGTTACCGAACCCACTAATACACCCACGGCTTTCAAAATTAAAGATATTGCTATCTTGCGTTCGTATAATAAAACTTCTTCTTTGCCCTGTAGAATTGCTTTGGTGCAACTAGTTAAGACTCTCAGGGTTGTTGTTTTCATACCCCCTCCCGTACCACCTGGACTCGCACCAATAAACATGAGGGCAATTGTAATAAATAAACCAGCTGTGGTCATTTTGCTAATGTCAATGGTGTTAAAGCCAGCAGTTCTCGGTGTAACTGATTGAAACCAAGCTACTAATATTTGGTCGTAGAAATTTAACGAACCAAATGTTGCAGGATTTCTTACTTCTATACAGAAAAACGCAATAGTTCCGAGAATTAACAAGATAATTGTTGTGCTGGTGGCAACTTTAAAGTCTAGGGAAAATATTTGGCAACTAGTTTTTCTTAAAATGCGATCGCGCAACCAAAGATACATTTCTAATATTACTTGATAGCCTATGCCACCAAAAATAATCAACGTTGTGATGGTGAAGACTACTAAGAAAGATGACTGATAGCCAATCAAGTTATCTTTAAATAAACTAAATCCGGCATTATTCCAAGCATTGATACTATGAAAAATCGCTAACCACAGTCCATTTTGCCAACCATATTCAGGAACAAAAGCCAGCAAAAGTAAAAAGACACCAGTAATTTCAAAAATCAATGTTGTGGCAATAATTGAGCGGATAACTTGGCTACTACCACTCATTCCCGGTCGGTCTAAAGCCTGTTGAATTGCGATTTTTTGCCGCATATCAAACTTACGCCCTATGAGCAAAATCAGAAATGTGGTAGTTGTCATATAACCCAATCCGCCAACCTGAGCTAATAGGGCAATAAACAACTGACCCCAAAAGGAAAAATAAGTACCAGGGTCAACTACTGATAAACCTGTAACGCAAACTGCGGACGTAGAGGTGAATAATGCCACAATAAAGTTATTCCACGTACCACTGCTAGTGGAAAAAGGCATCATCAATAAGATAGTCCCTATAGCAATGACAGCCAAAAATCCCAAACAAATTGTCCGAGCAACAGTCATAATAAATTTAAAATTCAAATTTCAAAATTCACACATTAATAAAGCTAAATTAATATCGATTGGTACATGCTTGAGTTTTTAGCATTATTTGTAATTATCAAAAAGAATTCAGAAGTCAAGAGTCAGAATTCAGTCGGGTATTTTGTGCGACTGGCGTCTGAATAATCAGCGTTTTTGCACCCCCACAAAATCGTAGATTTGGTGGTCTACAATCAGTATTGGGTCTTCGAGCGTCTTGATTCTGAATTCTGAATTCTGAATTCTGTATTCTGTATTCTTCTTCAATGGTATAAATTAAGCTCAGAACAGTTGATTGAGGTAAAGTTGAGAAATGTTTCCCATGAGGATATATCATGGCTTACTTTCTCTGGAACAAAAATACCCTTATTTAATTAAAAACATACATGGTAGCCTAACGAATATGTTTTTTTAAACAATGCTTTATCTTGAGACTACTTTTTCATGAGTGCAACACCATACCAGCAAATTCAACAATTCTACGATGCTTCCTCTGGTCTTTGGGAACAGATTTGGGGAGAACATATGCACCACGGCTACTATGGGGCTGATGGTGGGGAGAAAAAAAACCGTCGTCAAGCACAAATTGACTTAATTGAAGAATTACTCAGTTGGGCAAAGGTGGAGGCGGCTGAAAATATTTTGGATGTGGGTTGTGGCATTGGGGGTAGTTCTTTATACTTGACAGAAAAGTTTCATGCTGAAGCTACAGGGATTACATTAAGCCCCGTACAAGCCGCCAGAGCAAAAGAACGTGCCCTAGAGGCGAATTTGGGTGAAAGAACCAAATTCCAGGTGGCCAATGCCCAAGAAATGCCTTTTGATGATAATTATTTTGACTTGGTTTGGTCGTTGGAAAGTGGCGAACACATGCCAGATAAAACCAAGTTTATGCAAGAGTGTTATCGGGTGCTGAAGCCTGGTGGTACGTTTATTATGGTGACTTGGTGTCATCGACCAACTGCTGAGTCACCACTAACGCCAGATGAGGAAAAGCACTTACAGGATATTTATCGAGTTTATTGTTTGCCTTATGTAATTTCTTTACCGGAGTATGAAGCGATCGCCCGTGAATTACCATTAAACAATATCCGCACTGCTGATTGGTCGCAGGCTGTAGCACCATTTTGGGATGTAGTCATTGATTCCGCTTTTACTCCCCAAGCCCTTTGGGGTTTACTCAACGCTGGTTGGACTACCATTCAAGGGGCGCTTTCACTGGGGTTAATGCGTCGCGGTTATCAGCGCGGGTTAATTCGGTTCGGCTTGCTGTGCGGTAGTAAATAAATCAGCTAATGCGCGCTAAAAAAAACTACTGGTGGTAGTTGACTGTTGACTGTTGACTGTTAACCGCAAACACATTTCACTGATGGGTTCGGTAAACATTGAGATAAAGCTTTTTTGCTTTGTTCTAAGAGCATGTTTGAAAAGTCATGATTGATGTATCAAATCTTTTTTACCCCTCCCTAGCCCTCCCCTTGGAAAGGGGAGGGGACTGGATTTTTCTTGTTTCCCCCCTTTACAAGGGGGGACTAAGGGGGGTAAGAACGTAATTAAAATCACAGCCAATCACTTTTCAAACAACCTCTAAAGCAGCCAGCATAAATATCTCATGCATTTTTTTGTATCAATTATTATAAGATATAGCGTTTCCTAGTGTGCTGAGGTAGAAATCTCCGCGTCCCTGGAGGGTTTAAAAATATTATCGATACCTCAGTTAACTGGGAATCGCAGACTTTTTATAATTAAAATTGAGTCACTGTTAGTTTAATGCCAGAATCAAGTTTAGGAACCTTGAAATATTCAACTGGTTCATAATTTTGATTTCTTCGGGCGTTTGTTAGCTGCGGACATTCCTTGAAGAATGACTCCGGGTTATTGAGGATTTCCAGGGGGTTGATTTTTGCACATTCTTGGTCTTGGACTCCTGAAATAGATTGAGAAGTTGGTCTGAGATTAAAAGTCTGTCCGCTAAAATTTCTCCACTTAGTATTAATGGAGGCGGGTTGAGTCAATAAAGCTTCAGCCTGATTGCCATCGCTTGTTGCATTTGGGACATTCTGTTCGTTACCATAGGCACTCTGGGGAAGAGCAAGTGCGCTCATTACAACAATTAAGGGAATAGAAAAGGATTTCATTGTTAAATTTCTCAAGTTTGTCAGTTTAATAATTACAATCGCTCAGATACGGATACCGAAAAATAGGAGCCTAGTTTTAATACTTCTTAAAGCATATCCAAAGAGGAAAGCGATCGCCATACACTGAATGGGTGAAATATTGTACTAAGTCTGAGGGCGATAAGGCAAAAATGACCTCAAATGCCAGTACTCCACCGATACAATCATAATGGCGATCGCTATTCAATAGACCTCTTGTTCTCAAATGCTTGCTATATCTTCCTCTGCATTGAGAATCCGCGTAACTTCAAGGCTTTTATTTCGTACAAACTCAAAAATCAGAGTTTCAATCCCTAATAGGGATTTTAGTTAATTGCAATCCGCCTTAAATTTTTGGCGATAAGTATTAAAATCGTTTCAATCCCTAATAGGGATTTTAGTTAATTGCAATAGTGCCAAGTATCGATCCGATGCTCGTGCTTTATGTTTCAATCCCTAATAGGGATTTTAGTTAATTGCAATTAGTAGTCGGTTTCTGCTTAATTCTGGTTAGCCGTTTCAATCCCTAATAGGGATTTTAGTTAATTGCAATCCAAAGCGCTAGCAACACTCGCTCGCATAAACCCTATGGTTTCAATCCCTAATAGGGATTTTAGTTAATTGCAATTGGGGGCCGAGGAAGGAGATGCCACACAAGATGTTTCAATCCCTAATAGGGATTTTAGTTAATTGCAATAATTGGCTGCACTTAGATAGGGTGCTCAACATGATGTTTCAATCCCTAATAGGGATTTTAGTTAATTGCAATTTTGATGTCAGGGTCGAACAGCGCAATTTGTTCTACAAAGGTTTCAATCCCTAATAGGGATTTTAGTTAATTGCAATGGCAATGCCCTCAAATCATTCCTGGTGGTAGGTGTTTCAATCCCTAATAGGGATTTTAGTTAATTGCAATTCGCTCCCTCGACGATTCTAATATCATCTTCCAAGTTTCAATCCCTAATAGGGATTTTAGTTAATTGCAATATTTTTGTGGTGATTAAGTGGCAGCCTGAGCCAGGTTTCAATCCCTAATAGGGATTTTAGTTAATTGCAATCTTCCACGGGTTACAGGTACACTTGTAAGGTCTGTGTTTCAATCCCTAATAGGGATTTTAGTTAATTGCAATCCGATCGTAGTAGCCAGGGAACCGCTCAGTACTTGTTTCAATCCCTAATAGGGATTTTAGTTAATTGCAATGAAGCGGGAACAG
The DNA here is from genome assembly GCF_002608075.1 of Nostoc linckia z4. Lineage (GTDB taxonomy): Bacteria > Cyanobacteriota > Cyanobacteriia > Cyanobacteriales > Nostocaceae > Nostoc > Nostoc linckia. Next base: position 150,778 of record NZ_LAHA01000002.1, on the reverse strand, counting down.
TTTCTCAAGTAAGAGCAGATGTTTCAATCCCTAATAGGGATTTTAGTTAATTGCAATATTTAGAGATTGCTAATACAGCAGATTTGATATTGTTTCAATCCCTAATAGGGATTTTAGTTAATTGCAATGATTGGGGATTTGAGTATATTAATTTTTCTGATTTGTTTCAATCCCTAATAGGGATTTTAGTTAATTGCAATTTGTGATAAATTGTCCTCTCCTTGCAAGTTAATATTGTTTCAATCCCTAATAGGGATTTTAGTTAATTGCAATTTAATAATTTATATTAAAAGGATAATAAATATGGGTTTCAATCCCTAATAGGGATTTTAGTTAATTGCAATCAGATTCATCAAGTATAAGTCCTCTGCATTCTCTGTTTCAATCCCTAATAGGGATTTTAGTTAATTGCAATAGCAAGGAAGGTTCCATTAGCCATTATCCTTTTGTTTCAATCCCTAATAGGGATTTTAGTTAATTGCAATTGCGCCTAAAGGTCATGTAAGCAACCCAGAGGGGCATGTTTCAATCCCTAATAGGGATTTTAGTTAATTGCAATCCTACAATCGCTACAAAGATTTGATTAATCCCTACCCACAAGTTTCAATCCCTAATAGGGATTTTAGTTAATTGCAATAACTGGCTTAAGTTGTGTCATTAGAAATTATCTGTTTCAATCCCTAATAGGGATTTTAGTTAATTGCAATAATGTTGTTGCATTGCCTGAAGCTCTGGGTCATTGTTTCAATCCCTAATAGGGATTTTAGTTAATTGCAATCGCCGGCACTAAAAAGACTTGCTGTATTTGGTTTTCAAGGTGCAGTTGCGCGGATGTACAGAATGATAACACAGGAAATGGTAGTCAAACAATTCAAAATTGCTGAAACTCAGTCTCCGTAAGGTGCGCGGATGGTTTAAAAGTTCTATAGTCGTCAAAACCTTGTACACATTGAGATGCAGCCATTTTTTGCTGGCTTTGATTTTCTACAGCTACCCATCCGCGCATTTGGTAACGAAATTAGTCTAATTGATGAAGATTGCCACCATTAGCATAGGCGATCGCCCAACACTTGCACAGCTTCTAACTCACTAAATCAGGAAAAACCTCTTGCACAGCAGGATGCACTAATTTATGATTTTGCACATTCACACCTTTAGCTAAAGCTGGGTTTACTTCTAATGCTTTAATTCCCAAGTTCGCTAACTGCACAACATAAGGTAATGTACTGTTATTGAGTGCCTGAGTTGCTGTCCAAGGTACGGCTCCTGGCATATTGGGAACGCCATAATGCACCACACCCTCTTCAATATATACAGGATTTGTGTGAGATGTGACATGTAACGTTTCCACACAACCACCTTGATCTACAGCAACATCAACTATTACTGACCCAGGATGCATTTGTTTGACCAATTCGCGGGATACTAAAGTTGGTGCCCTACGTCCCAGAACTAAAACTGCACCGATGAGCAAGTCGGCTTCTTTAACTGCGGCTTCAATATGAGCTGAGTTGCTGTAAAGAAATTCCACTCTAGAGCCAAATAAGGTTTCTAAATAAGATAACCGCTCGACGTTCACATCTAAAATTTGGACGCTAGCACCCATACCCACAGCAATTTTAGCTGCTTCTGTGCCCACAACACCGCCACCGAGAATTACCACTTTACCCGGTTTGACTCCAGGTACACCACCCAAAAGCACACCTCTACCGCCTTGCTGACGTTCTAGAAATCTGGCTCCAAATTGGACTGCAAGCCGACCAGCAATTACGCTCATGGGACTCAGCAGAGGTAATTTGTTAGCACCTGGTTGTTCTACAGTTTCGTAGGCAATGGCGCAAGTGCCACAATCAATTAAATGTTCTGTTAATTTGCGATCTGCTGCTAAGTGTAAATAAGTAAATAATACTTGCCCTTTTTGCAAAAAACTATACTCTGATTTTAACGGTTCTTTGACTTTTACCACCAATTCCCGATTCCAAGCCGCTTCTGCTGTGGGGACAATTTCTGCTCCCGCACTGACGTAGTCCTCATCTGTAAATCCAGCACCATCACCTGCTTGAGTCTGGACAAAGATACTATGACCATTTTCTCGCAACACCCGCACACTCGAAGGACTTAAACCCACCCGAAATTCTAAATCTTTAGTTTCCTTCGGAACACCAATTTCCATATACCGCCTCTGATAATTTTTTTGTTTAACTGTAGCCTGCCAATCTCAAGCTTGCTACCGATCCATAGGCGATAGCTGTATTAGAAATAGCTATTCTTTCTCTGGAGCCTGTAAATTTAATCTAAATAGCTGCAAATTCTCACTCTTGACTATTGCCTCAGTATTAATACAATATATAAAGAATAGTAACGATTTATTAAAAAAGTGGCTGCAAGCTGCTCTTTAGGAAGCCTTAGCTAAACTTATCGAGTCATCTTGCATCCCAGAACTGTCAAAATCAGCTAGGGAACTCCAAAAAATCAATTATTCCGATTTAGGTCGTTGACTGTTGACGGTTCACAGTTCACCGTCAAGAGTTAACAGTCAACGGTCAACACCAGCAACGGAATATTCTTTTACTTGGAAGTCCCCCAAAGGTGGAAGTTTTCTAAACAAGAACAGGGTCTAGGGTAAAGGATCTTGTTCGCACCTTAACCTTTGACACTCAACAGCCAACACCAAAAGATGTGCAATTTAAATGCACGACACCTAAGACAAAGTCCGATATTAAGTCCCGTTTGCCGAAAAGAGGTTTCTAAAAAATGACACAATCACAACCGACAATTACACCTAAACTAGACGAACCGAAGTTTGGCTTTAACGAATATGCTGAGCGGTTGAATGGTCGAGCTGCAATGATTGGCTTTGCCTTAATGTTGGTGATTGAATACGTCACTAATCAAGGGGTGTTATCATGGCTTGGTCTAAAATAGTGCCACCAAGAAACACGCAACAAACACACGTACAAATTGTAAGCTAGTATTTAGAGGAGTTTTAACCAGCTGGTATAACCAGTTGGTTTTGACTTTCAGGGCTGATATTTGTAAATTGTTATCCTAGAATGTAACCAAGAGAGGAATCTAAATATCTATTATTGACTAAAATATCCGAAAAGTTGCAATTAGCACATGTAACAACATTAAAGAGTAGACTTCCTCCCCTACTCAAGAAAGTCATAAATATTAGTTTATGCCTTCCATGAAAAAGGCAAAATATGGGTGAGGTATTCTTGGTCAAGAATATACACAAAAGGTGAACTGGAACCAATCAACCTGTGATGAATGCTGTATTACCTCGTTTTTTGAAATCAACCTACCGCAAAGAACCACTAATCACTATATTGATTACGATGGGACTGGTAGATGCCCTGATTGGCGGATTGGATGATAGCTGGTCGTTGTTTGCTTTTGGTTTGGGAACGGCGGGGATAGCGCTAGGCTTAAAGTTGTGGCGTATCCAACAGCGTCGTCCTCTACCAGAGGAGCCTATAGTACAACATTACTTGCCCTCTCGTTCCTCTAGTCCACCTTTACCAATGCTAAGTGTTTCTAAGAAAAAACCACCTCTTTAGGGAGTGTTGAGTTAAAAATTAGGAGTTAGGAGGTAGGAGTTAGGAGTTAGGAGTTATACCAATTCACCAAAATATTGATACACATACAATAACCTGTAGGGGCGAACGGCTGTACCCTGCGGGAAAACAGAGCCTACGCCCTTACCCTTGTATTTGTATCATTTATAAAGTGAAATGGTATTAGGAGTTATGAGTTATAGTTCATAACTCTCAGATTTTTGTATGTATATGTTTTTTTATACCTAATCAAAAAGTGAGGCAAAGTAGTGAGGAGTGAGGGAAGAGGAGGGGGTAATTTCCGGCGTAGGTATATTATTCTGGCATCAATAATAGCTGTTGCCCTTCCAGTAATTACTTGGGAAGGGTTTTATAGTCATCAAGCTAATGCTGTCATTGAATTTGCACCAAACTCCGAAACTACAAATAGGTTTGCCAATTTTCAATTACTTTATACCCTCAAAGGACATACCGGAACTGTTAAATCCCTAGCATTCACTCCAGATAGCAGAATTCTTATCAGTGGTGGTGCGGAAAATGAAGGTATAATTCGTCTGTGGAATCCAGCAAACGGCAAAAAATTCGGGGATATTAACAAAGCACACAAAAGTGCCGTGGAATCTTTAATAATTTCGCCAGATGGTCGAACCTTGGTTAGTTGTAGTACTGACAACACCATTAACCTCTGGAATGTGAAAAATTTTAAATTTAAATTTAGCCGCTCCTTTGTAGGACATACCAGTAACGTATTATCTTTAGCGGTATCCCCTGATAGTAAAGTTTTAATTAGCGGTGCTTTAGATGGAATTCGCTTGTGGGATTTATTGCAGCAGCGCCCACTGGGTAGTTTAGCACGCTTCAACAATTTGATTTATGCGGTGGCTATTAGTCCTGATGGGCAAACCTTGGCTAGTGGTGACGATAAAGGTGTGATTAAGTTGTGGAGCTTGAGTAGTGGTAAATTAATCAGTGAATCAGTGGCTCATACTAATTCCGTAACCGCAGTTGCTTTTACACCGGACGGAAAAACATTGATTAGTGCTAGCCGCGATCGCACTGTTAAAGTGTGGAATGTCAATAGTGGAGAATTATTCCGCACCCTCACAGGACACAATAACTGGGTAAATGCGATCGCCATTAACCCAGACGGACAAACCCTAGCTAGTGCTGGTAAAGATGGTATTAGATTGTGGAATATCACTTCAGGTGAGTTAATTAATACATTCAGCGCACATACAGACTGGGTAAGTGCGATCGCTTTTAGTCCAAATGGGCAAATTCTAGCCAGTGGTGGATTCGATCGACAAATCAAAATTTGGGGAATTCCAGTCCAACGTAAGTAATAGCAAATTACACAGAATGCGTGTCATAACTGTGGTAAAGATAACTTATTTCTTGACTTCAGATAACTCTTCACTTTGGATACCAATTTAAAGAATTCAGCACCCAAGAGTCACAATTTAGAAGTATCTAGTAGAACAGTAAATTTGTTTATCAAATATTTATCAAGAAAGAATTCAGGAGTCAGGAGTCAGAATTCAGAATCGAATTAAAGTCCGACTGGTGAATGAATAAGTGGGTTTAAGACCCCCTCCAAATTTAAAATTTGGTGGACTGCAATCAGTCGCGGGTCTGAATCCCCGACTGATAGCGCAGCGTTAGCGAGTCCGCGTTCGCGTAGCGTCTTGTAGGGAGCGTCTTGATTCTGACTCCTGTTAGCGGTAGCGGGGCGTTTAGCCCATTCTGACTTCTGAGTTCTTCTTCAATCTCGTTCTTTAACCCTTTTGAATCCTGGATTCTGACTCCTGAATTCTTACAAATTGCAAACTTCGTTACAGCAATTTCATTTATTAGCAAAGTAATCTGTAATTACCCTCCGATTGCTTAACCAAACCGTCCTAATTAATATAGTGGCGGTTTTTTTAATTGATTAATATTAATTTGGTTATTGCTGATTTCATCTATGAAAACGATTGTGTATATAAGTAGCTCAACCTAAAAAAACGTCATACGTAGATGTCAATAAATGTAGGGTGTGTTATGCCGTAGGCTAACGCACCTCTGTAGACTGTACTATAGCAATTGAGGTGCGTTACGCTTTGCGATAACGCACCCTACCATTGTTTTATGTTTAATTAAGTTGACCTACTTATCAAAATCTTTGTAGAGACGTTGCATTGCAACTTCTCTACATGTCGATTCACTCTTGCTTTCTTTCTGCTATCCTCAACTTGGCCGATCGCGATCGCGGATTCTTATTAATTTCTTCTTCAGATGCAATAATTGGTTTTTTTGTCAAGACTTTTAATAAAGGTGAATTTCTCAAACCATGTTTTACCAAACGGTCTTCTAGGCTGTGAAAACTGATAATTGCAATTCTGCCACCGGGGACAAGGGCGTTTGGTGCTTTATCCAAAAAAGTTTCTAAGGATTTTAGCTCATCATTGACCACAATTCGCAGAGCTTGAAAAACACGAGTAGCAGGGTGAATTCTACCATAACGGTATTTGGGGGGAACGCAACCGGCGATCGCTTGGGCCAACTCAACAGTGGTGTGAAACGGACGGCGTTCGATGATGCGTCTAGCAATACGGCGCGATAATCTCTCTTCACCGTACTCAAAAAAAACTTGAGCTAATTCGGCTTCATCCCAATTATTAATCACATCAGCAGCAGTTAGCGATCGCCCGCGATCCATTCGCATATCCAAACTCGCATCCTGGCGAAAGCTAAAACCCCTCTCTGGCTGGTCTAAATGGTAAGAACTCACCCCCAAATCCGCGAGGATACCATCGAAAGTGTGAGGGGAAAACTCGTAGGTAGCAAAATTGCGATGAATAAATTGTACGCCATGACTAAATTCAGCTAAATTCTTTCGCGCCGCAGCTAAAGCATCTTCATCTTGGTCAATTGCCGTTACCCGCACATCCGCAGCAGCTTCTAAAATTAGCCGACTGTGACCGCCACCACCTACTGTTACATCTAAATAATGCCCGCCGGGACGCACCGCCAGATTTTCAATTATCTCCCGACCCAACACTGGCACATGAAAAAATTCCTGCGCCTCAAGTTCTTGATATCCAGCTTCCATATAATAGTTGAAGAAGTGCAACAAAATGAAACATCAAGTAAAACCTCTCCTCTGTCACCCCCTCTCAAACATACCCCTGTATGGGCAATAGATTTAAGGGAACTCCAAAAAATAAATTGTTCCGATTCAGGTCGTTGACTGTTCACTGTTGACTGCTGACTGTCAACGGTCAACGGTCAAAAGTTAACAGTTAACAGTCTTCTGTGGAATATTTTTTTACTTGGAAGTCCCTAAAAGTATTGCCTCTAATAGTCTGTCAAATTGAAAGTTGAGGCTAATGTCAGGACATGGGAAAATTTTGATTCTCCTCGTCCTTGCGTCTCCCCATCCCCCCGTCAATCCCTGACAGACAAAATAATTGTGTCTAGTTGGCATCTTAGCGGTTCGATTCAAAATTGTCACAACGGGAGAACACTAAATCTATGACCAGAATAGAAACCCGCACTGAACCGATGGTGCTAAATATGGGGCCACACCACCCCTCAATGCACGGAGTTCTGCGGCTAATTGTCACCTTGGACGGCGAGGATGTCGTTGACTGCGAACCAGTTATTGGCTACCTCCACCGAGGAATGGAAAAAATTGCTGAGAACCGCACTAACGTCATGTACGTCCCCTATGTTAGTCGCTGGGACTACGCTGCGGGAATGTTCAACGAAGCCGTCACCGTCAACGCACCGGAAAAACTAGCAGGTGTCGCTGTTCCCAAACGCGCTAGTTACATCCGCGTAATTATGCTGGAGTTGAACCGCATCGCCAACCACTTGCTGTGGTTCGGCCCCTTCCTCGCTGACGTTGGCGCTCAAACTCCCTTCTTTTACCAATTCCGGGAACGGGAGATGATTTATGATTTGTGGGAAGCCGCCACAGGTTACCGGATGGTAAATAATAACTACTTCCGCGTCGGTGGCGTGGCGGTTGATTTGCCTTATGGCTGGGTAGATAAGTGTGCGGAATTCTGCGATTACTTGATACCCAAAATTGATGAATACGAACGCTTGGTAACCGATAACCCCATCTTCCGCCGGCGTGTTGAAGGTATCGGGACTATCACCCGTGAAGAAGCAATTAACTGGGGACTTTCTGGCCCGATGTTACGCGCATCTGGCGTGAAATGGGATTTGCGGAAAGTTGACCATTACGAATGCTACGACGATTTCGACTGGGATGTACAATGGGAAACTGCTGGCGATTGCTTTGCCCGTTACGTGGTGCGGATGCGGGAAATGCGCGAATCTGTGAAGATTATTCGCCAAGCAATTAAAGGACTTCCTGGCGGCCCTTATGAAAATCTCGAAGCCAAGCGTTTAGCCGCAGGTAAAAAATCTGAGTGGGACGCTTTTGATTATCAGTACATCGGTAAAAAAGTTTCCCCCACCTTCAAAATTCCCAAAGGTGAAATCTACGCCCGTGTAGAAAGTGGCAAAGGTGAACTCGGAATTTATCTAGTAGGCGATGATAACGTCTTCCCTGCACGCTGGAAGATTCGCCCTGCTGACTTCAACAACCTCCAGATTCTCCCACATTTACTGCGTGGAATGAAGGTTGCTGATATTGTGGTAATTCTCGGCAGTATTGACGTGATTATGGGTTCTGTGGATAGGTAGAAAATCTCCATCCAAGTATTTTTTAGAGCAGTTGTATTACAGTGCAACTGCTCTATTTTTTTGATATTCGTAAAACTGGCGATGATATAGCCCAATAGGGTTCGGTTAAAGGGGAAAGGGAAAAGGGTAAGGTATTTAAAACCTTTCCCCTTTGCCCTTTACGCCACCAAGTTCACTTGACGTACTACTAGTAGTCTGGCAAGTCAACTTTGCTGGATAAGGGCTGGGGAAAGGGAAAGGGGAAAAGGGTAAGGGATAAAAAACCTTTTCCCTTTCCCCTTTACCCTTGACCCCGCCAAGCTGCCTTGGCGTACTACTAGGTTGGGAAACGCTTATAACATAAGTACGAAATATTCATAGAGTGTTAAATAATGCCCCGGATTTTTGACAACATTGATTTACAACTGCTACCGATTTTACGAGAAACCCTGAAAGTCTCTTATCGGGCAGATTTTTGTGTTGGCTACTTTAACCTCAGAGGTTGGCGAAGAATTGATGATTTAATCGAACAGTATGTTGGTAGTGAAAATGCTTGTTGTCGTTTGTTAATAGGGATGCAAAGTTTACCGAGTGATGAAGTTCAAGCGGCATTTACCCTTGGTAGTAGTGATGGACGGATTGATAATAGCGCCATCGTGCGGTTTAAAAAACGCATGGCGGCGGAATTTCGCCAACAGTTGACTATTGGTGCGCCGACTAATCTGGATGAAGCGGGGTTGCGGCGGTTAAGTCATCAGCTAAAAACTCAGAAACTAATTATTAAACTTTTCCTCCGTCATTCTCTACACGCCAAGTTATATCTTGTGCATCGCAATGACCCTAATACCCCAACTGTGGGATTCTTGGGTAGTAGTAATTTGACTCTTCCCGGACTGGCAAAACAAGGGGAATTGAATGTTGATATTTTAGACCACGATGCTTGTAATAAACTGCAAAAGTGGTTTAGCGATCGCTGGCAAGATTACGGTTGTGTAGATATTTCCCAAGAATTGGCTGAAATTATCGATCGCAGTTGGGCAAGAGCAGAATTAATCCCACCATACTACATCTACCTGAAGATAGCTTATCACTTATCCCATGAAGCGATCGCTGGACTTTCAGAATTTCGCATTCCCCGCGAATTTAATAACTTATTTGATTTTCAAAAAGCCGCCGTGCAGCTAGCAGCACGTCATGTAACTAAGCGTGGTGGCGTCTTAGTTGGGGATGTAGTTGGTTTGGGTAAAACTTTAGTTGGAACCGCCCTAGCCAAGATATTACAAGAAGATTGTTATTTAGAAACATTAATTATTTGCCCAAAAAACTTGGTATCAATGTGGCAAGAATATGTCAATAACTATCGGTTACTCGCCGAAGTTATGCCAATTAGTCAAGTACAAAACAAATTACCAAAACTCCGCCGTTACCGAATTGTATTAATTGATGAAAGTCACAACTTACGTAACCGGGAAGGTAAACGTTATCGAGCAATTACAGAATATATTACTGCTAATGAAAGTAAATGTATTTTATTATCTGCTACTCCTTACAATAAAAGTTATCTTGACCTTTCTGCCCAACTGCGGCTATTTGTGCCAGAAGACCAAGATTTAGGATTAAGACCAGAAGCTTTAATTAATCAACTTGGTGGCAGTTCGGTAGGAGAATTAGAGTTTATTAGAAAACATCAATGTTCTGTACGTTCCTTAGCTGCCTTTGAGAAAAGCGAACACCCTGATGACTGGCGAGAATTGATGAAACGCTACATGGTGCGACGCACTCGCTCTTTTATTAAAGATAATTATGCTTGCACAGATGAAACAGGACGTAAATATTTAGAATTTGCTGATGGGAGACGTTCTTATTTTCCCCAGCGCCTACCCCGGAGTCTCAAGTTTCCTTTAGAAGGTGCTGACACTGACTTTTATTCTCGTCTTTACTCAGAGTCAGTCATAGAAGTAATTAATCAACTTAATTTACCTCGTTATGGATTAGGAAATTACTTGATTGCTAAACCCAAACAGCCGCTTACAGATATAGAACAACGTTTGATTAATAGTTTATTTCGTGGCGGTAGGAGGTTAATGGGTTTTTCTCGAACTAATTTATTTAAACGTTTAGAAAGTAGTGGTGTTGCTTTTATGCAATCAATTGAACGCCACATTTTACGGAACTTCATTTATTTATATGCCTTAGAGCAGGGGCTTAATATTCCGATTGGAACTCAGGATGCAGAGTTATTAGATACAAGTAACAATGATGAAGATGCCGATTCTGTGGCAGCAGCTTTGTTTGATACAGAAACGGAAGAAGATGATTCCAATACTTTGCTGCCAGTGGAAACAGAAGAAGCAACTGTTTTTTTAAAGGAGGATGAAAAATTATCTAAAACAGAAAAAGTATTTCGTCAAAGAGCAGAATTAATTTATCAAGAATATATAACTAAATACCAACGACGATTTAAGTGGTTACCTTCTACAGTTTTTGATATTAAAAAATTGAAGCGGGATTTATTAGAAGATGCCAAAGCATTGATTAATGTCTTGCAACAGTGTGGTAATTGGAATCCCCAAGTAGATGAAAAACTTGCTGCTTTAATCAAACTGCTAACAGAAACTCACCCCCAAGATAAAGTCCTAATTTTCACACAGTTTGCCGATACAGTCCGCTACCTTGTAGACAATTTGCAATTAAACCATATTATTAATGTGGCAGGGGTAACAGGTCAATCTAAAGACCCGACAATAATCACGGGAAGATTTAGTCCTGTAAGTAATGGTAAACGCGAACAAATTTCATCATCAAATGAGTTACGTATTTTAATCGCCACGGATGTTTTAAGTGAAGGTCATAATTTGCAAGACTGTGCAATTATTGTTAATTGGGATTTACCTTGGGCGATTATTCGCTTAATTCAACGTGCAGGAAGAGTAGACCGCATTGGACAAAATGCTGATAAAATTCTTTGTTATTCTTTTTTACCAGCCGAGGGAGTAGAACGAATTATTAATTTGCGGGGACGACTCCGTAAACGACTGCAAGAAAATGCGGAAGTCGTGGGAACTGATGAAGCATTTTTTGAAGATGATGATGCACGAGTAATTCTCGACCTCTACAACGAGAAATCTGGAATTTTAGATGGCGAAGAAGATACAGAAGTAGACTTGACTTCAGAAGCATTTCAAATCTGGAAGAAAGCCACCGATGGAAATCCCGGCTTGAAAAAAACCATTGAGGAAATGCAAAATGTGGTTTATTCTACCCGCGCCCATACTCCGCAACCTGTCCAACCGGAGGGGGTATTGCTTTATATGAAAACCACCGAGGGAAATGATTCTTTGATTTATGTTGACCGCGATGGTAACAGCGTTACTCAATCACAATTAGCGGTTCTGCGGGTAGCAGCGTGTGAAGAATCTACCCCAGCCATACCCAAAGATAAACAGCATCACGAATTAGTAAAAAAGGGTACTGAACTGATTGCTGAAGAAGAGAAAAATGCAGGCGGTCAATTGGGGCGACCATCAGGTGCAAGGTTCCGCACCTATGAACGGCTGAAAAGTTATGTTCAAGAAATGCAGGGAACACTATTTGTCAGCGAAGAACTTTTAAAAGCAATCGATGAGATTTACCGTTATCCTTTGCGACAGTCAGCCATTGATACTCTCAACCGCCAACTAAGAAGCGGTATTAATAATCAGCAGTTGGCTGAGTTAGTTGTGGCGTTACGAATGGATGACCGTTTGTGTATTGTGACTGAAGAACTAGAAAAACGAGAACCTCAAATTATTTGTTCTTTGGGATTATTTTGTAATTCGTAATTAATGTAAGAGACATAATAAATCGCCGTCTTTACAATAAGAAGTCTTTAATAGCAATACAGTTCAGTTAAGCATTTCTTCCCTCTCTTTCTCTCTTCTCTCTGTGCCCTCCGCGCCTCTGCGGTTCGTTAAAAAAAAGAGTTATAGCCTTAAGTGAACCGTATTGTCTTTTGTAGACACGGCGATTTATCGCGTCTTTGTTATGTTGCGGAAAACACCGAAATTAGAAAGCAACCTGGGGTTTGAGAAAGTCAAAGCTTATTTTACTTACGGAAAACACCAAAATGAATAAGCAAAAGCTTCTTTTGCTTGCGGAAAACACTAAAATGAGTAAGCAAACTGGGGTTTGAATAAGTCAAAGCTTATTTTACTTGCGGAAAACACCAAAATGAGTAAGCAAAAGCTTCTTTTGAGTAAGTAAAAGCTCATTTTGAGAAAGCAATTAGAGATTTTGAGTAAGTAAAAGCTCATTTTAAGAAAGCAATTAGAGATTTTGATAAAGTAATCAGCAAATATACCTGACAATTAAAAACTACGCCCGCACAAAACTAAGTCGGCCTTTAGATAACTCAATAATATCACTGAGCCGAATTTTGTATAAAGGATTTATAAAGTATAAAAAGCATGGGTAAAAATTTAACTCGTATAAAGAGCGTTTCTTAAAGTCCGCGCTGGCGGACTTAATTTTTTATAGCCACAGATTTATTTTCTGAGTGGCAAATTTACCATGCTGCTTTTCTATTTTCTAAACATTGTAAATTATGTCGCTTAATTTTCAACGAACACGCGATTTACTCCATAACTTTCAATTTGGTGATTTATTTATAGAAGAATTAGGTTGGTCTAAACCTTCAAGGCAAAAGGCTGTTGCGTTAAAGATTGAGAATAAGACGTATCAATACAAAAAGATTGCTGAACTTTCAGGTGTTGCAATCTTTGAAATCACTGCAACTGATGGAAAAATACCAGAGGCGAAAGTTAGAGTTGCTATTCATCAAGAAATTACTAAACTGATAGCTGAAAATCTGCTAATTTTTATTACCGAAGAACGCACGCGTAGTCTTTGGTATTGGGTTAAAAGAGAAGGAAGTAAAAGTTACGTCCGCGACCATTTATATGTAAAAGGTCAACCAGGAGACTTATTTTTAAGTAAGCTTGGTTCTTTAGTTATTGATATTACTGAATTAGAACATGGTGAACCGACTGTAGTCGAAATTGCTTATAAGCTACAACGCGGTTTTGATGTTGAACCTGTAACTAAAAAATTTTATAAGGAATTTCAAGAACAACACCAGAAGTTTTTGCAGTTTGTGAAAGGAATCGACAATGAAACAGATAGACGTTGGTATACATCGGTAATTCTCAATCGCTTGATGTTTGTTTATTTTCTTCAACGTAAAGGTTTTATTGATAACAAGGATTTAAATTATCTGCAAAATAAGCTTGAACAAAGCAAGCAAAAAGGTGAAAATCATTTTTATGCTGAATTTCTCAAGGCTTTGTTTTTTGAAAGCTTTGCTAAACCTGAGATTGAACGCGATTTATCTGTACAACAATTGGTAGGAAAGGTTAAATACCTGAATGGAGGTTTATTTCTCAAACATCATATTGAAGAAAGATATCAAATTTCTATCATTGATGAAGCGTTTGAGCAAGTTCTCGATTTATTTGCGCGTTATTCTTGGAATTTAGATGATACGCCGGAAGGAAAAGACGACGAAATTAACCCCGATGTTTTAGGATATATATTTGAAAAATACATTAATCAAAAGGCTTTTGGAGCTTATTATACTAGACCACAAATTACAGAATATCTTTGTGACAGAACTATTCACAAATTAATTTTAGACCGCGTAAATAATGCATTACCTGATAAATATAAGCCTTTTGAGGATATTAACGAACTTCTCATCAAACTGGATACAAATGTCTGTCGTTCACTAATGGAAGATATTCTTCCTAATTTATCAATTCTTGACCCAGCTTGCGGTTCTGGTGCTTTTCTTGTGGCGGCGATGAAAACGCTAATCCAAGTTTATAGTGCGGTGTTTGGAACAATTCAGTTAATGGGTGATGACACTCTTAAAAAGAAGCTTGAAAATATAGAAAATTCCCATCCCTCACTACCTTATTTTATCAAAAAGCGGATTGTTTCTGATAACCTCTATGGTATAGACATCATGGAGGAAGCAACGGAAATTGCTAAACTGCGTCTTTTCTTAGCTTTGGTTTCTTCGGCTAATGAAGTGGAAGAATTAGAACCATTGCCTAATATTGATTTTAATATTATGGCGGGTAATTCACTGATTGGGTTGATTAAAGTAGATGACACTGCTTTTGATGCAGTGGGAAATTCACTACAAGGAAATCTATTACAGTCTTTAGCAGCAGATAATTATAAAAAGATTTTAGAAGAAAAGAATAAATCTGTTGAATTGTACAAAAAACACGCCTTTATTCCTGGTGAGGAAAAACTCTCTGGTGGAGAACTGGGAACCCATCAAGATGCAAGGTTATTGAACTTACGTAAATCTATTGACAACCTTAATCACGAATCACAAAAGAAATTAAATCTTTTATTGTTGGATGAGTTTAGTCAAAAGTTGGGCATTAAATACGAGGAAGTTCAGTTAACTGGTAAATCAAAAAAGCGTGTTTTAAAGATTGAGGATATTACAGCTTTGAAGCCGTTTCACTGGGGTTATCACTTTGACAAAATTTTAGAACGTGGCGGCTTTGATGCAATTATCACTAATCCACCTTGGGAGATATTTAAGCCACAAGCTAAAGAGTTTTTCGCACAATATAGTGACTTGGTGACAAAAAAGAAGATGGACATTCATACCTTTGAGCAGGAACAAGAAAAACTTCTTAAAGATATAGAAATTGCTGCGGCTTGGCTAGATTATCAAAAACAGTTTCCTTACATCAGTGATTATTACCGTTTATCTCAACAGTATAAAAATCAAGTTCCTATTGTAAACGGTAAGAAGATAGGCACTGATATTAATCTTTATAAAATATTTTTAGAACAGTGCTTGAATTTATTAACTCCGGGTGGTGAATGTGGAATCGTTGTCCCTAGTGGTATCTATACTGACTTAGGAGCAAAAAAACTACGAGAAATGTTGTTTAACCAAACTCAAATATCTGGATTATTCTGCTTTGAAAACCGAAAAGAAATCTTTGAAGGAGTTCATCGTAGTTTTAAGTTTGTTGTTCTCACGTTTGAGAAGGGCAATAAAACGGAAGATTTCCCAGCGTCATTCATGCGCCATGATGTACAAGAACTGCAAAAATTTCCTAATGATGAAAACTTCTCTATCAGTGTTAAATTAGTACGCCGTTTCTCACCTGATTCTATGTCAATAATGGAATTTAGGAGTAGAGAAGACTTAGAGATTACTGAAAAGTTCTTGAATTATCCGTTGCTTTCTGATTCCAAGTTGGGTTGGGGACTTGAGCTTTACGGAGAAGAACTTCACATGACTCGCTCAAAAAAATATTTTCAGCAATTGCCAACCAAGTATACCTTATATGAAGGAGGAATGATTTGGCATTTTCAGCATGATTATGATAAACCTCATTACTGGATTAAAGAATCAGATTTAAGAGAAGTGTTTTTGGAGAAACGCGCTAAAAGAATAAAATTTAGTGGAAAAATTACTAAAGATTTAAAAAATGATTATGAGGTTTATAGACTGGCAATACGCAAAATAGCTTCTAACACCAATGAAAGAACCTTAATATCTACTGTAATTCCAGCTTGGTCATTTGCTGGTAACTCGCTTACAGTAAATTTTCCTTTCCATCACGACACGGATAGATATAATGAATTAAGAATATCAAATTCAGAGTTAGTCGTTCTTTCTTCATTACTAAATACCTTCGTAGTTGACTATACTCTACGCTCACGTATGACTACGAATCTTAACTCTTTTTATTTATATCAACTACCAATCCCACGCTTAACAAAAACCGATCGCTACTTCAACGACATTGTACAACGCGCCGCCAAACTCATCTGCACCACACCAGAATTTGACGAACTCGCGCAAGAAGTCAATTTAGGTTCCCATCAACAAGGCGTTACCGACGAAACAGAACGCGCCAAACTCCGCGCAGAACTCGATGGCATGGTAGCACACCTTTACGGTTTAACCGAAGATGAATTTAGCTACATCCTCACTACCTTTCCCATTGTGAGTGCAACCGTTAAAGAAGCAGCATTGTCAGCTTACCGTAACTTTATTCCAATGTTTAGAAACTTAGAGTACCCATGCTCTGCATAAAAACTAGGAATATTAACAGCATCACAAATATCTGTAACTATGAATACAAATTGACTTTTTATATTGCAGTCTTAAGTATACTTATTGGCTCAATTCTTATAAAAAAACACTAAACATATTATTTGTAATTTTATCAAAATCTTAACTTTGAATTTATAATTTTGATTTTTTAATGGTATGAATTAAAAATTTTATTTTCTTAATAATTTATTTAAATTTTATCAAAGTGCTTGACTAGTATTATGTTACGTTAAAATTGAATTGCTGCTATAAATACAAAAATGTATTTAAATAAGGTCTAATAAATTACTATATTAAGTGCGGCAGCATTTACTTAGTCGTAATTTTAAAACCGTGCAAATTCATCCTCACTCAGAATCAAACCAAAGCCACAATCGCCGCGAGCAGGGTTTGGAAAAATTACTCTCTCGCCTTGTCAGAAGGATACGCCGGGATGAGTTAGTCAGGGAAACGACGAATCAACTCAGAGAAATGCTTCAGGTCGATCGCGTAGTTTTGTATTATTTTTATGGTCAGTGGGAAGGACAGGTAACTTTTGAATCGTTGAGTTCTGAAGAATTTTCAATTCTTGGTTCCACTGGGCCAGATGATTGTTTTAACGATGAATATGCTGCTTTATATCTGGCAGGACGGGTAAAGGCGATCGCTGATATTGAATTAGAATCAATGGAGTCTTGTCACCGAGATTTTCTCCGCAGTCTCCATGTTCGCGCCAACCTCGTTGTCCCAATTGTGATACCTAGAGGATTATGGGGATTATTAATAGCACATCACTGCCAAGGGCCTCATAATTGGTCGCAATCAAATATGGAAATGATGCAAACAGCAGCCCAAACTCTAGCAACAGACCGTAATATTCTCGAAAGTTAAGCCACAGTGCCTTCAAATGGCATACAGTTATAGGAGAATTCAGAATTCAGAATTCAGAATTCAGAAGTAGAACAGGCTTTATTTATACCTGGCTTTGGGATTTAGTTTCCTTGCAATCTGCTGTAAGTAGCAAAAATATTTACCAGCGCTGATTCTTCTCAACAAGGAGAAAAAACTGTGAAATTTGGTTACACGGTCATTTGGGTAGACGATGTAGTTAAGACCGTTGAGTTTTACGAAAAAGCATTTGGTTTAGTTCGTCGCACCGTGGAGGATCGGGGACAGTTTATCTGGGCTGAAATCGAAACAGGAAACACCACATTGGCTTTTTCTTCCACCAGCCAAGCACAGAAATTATTTCCCGGTGGTTTTCATCCCAACGACGCCACACAACCACCGACATTAATTCAAATCTCATTCATCACTCCTGATGTTGGTAGCGCTTACATCAAAGCCATCGGAGCAGGAGCCAAACCATTAGACCCCCCAAAAATCCAACCTTGGGGACAAACAATAGCCCGCGTCCGCGACCTCAACGGCGTGCTGGTTTCCTTGGTGAGTGGTTAGTACCACTAACTACCTCGGATTTTGATTGATTAGGGCATCAAAAAGCAAAGCTATAATTGCCGTACCCTCTAGCTACGTTTGACTAGCAGGTTAACACGACAATGAAAAGTGAGCTTCCAGACTTAGTAAATGAAGTCCTAAGAAAAATAGGACGAAATATATTGATGTTTCAGCAAATCGAAAAAGGCTTGAAACTGCTTCTTCCATATATACACTCAGATGGTAGTGCAAAGGGTATCGATAGCTTTCGGAAGTACAGAGAAACAGCTAAGTTAAAGACTCTAGGATATTTAATAAATGCCTTTATTGAGTCTGTGGATTACGACATTATTGACTTTGTTGACTATAGCACTATTGACTCTGTGGATTATAACCCTGATTACTTTGCCGATAAATTAAGAGAGATGGTTGCCGAACGGAACAAACTCGTTCATCACTTTGGTGGGTCGGAAGGTTTACATATCTTAGAGAATCAAGAAGATTGTAGAACTTGCATTAACGATTTAGAATCACAGTACCAAGAAGCAATTTCATTTTATAAAGAGATAACACCTTTTGTATTTAGTGTGCTTGTTTTTCTTCGGGAAAATTATGCCGAATCTAACCCAAAAATAGAAATTTTATATAAGCAATTCAAGGCAGATATTACTTCTTCTGGCGTTGAGTATATCAATCTGATTAATCCGTCTGAAACAACATGGGAAAATACAGAGATTGTAAAATTACTGCGTTTAGCAGAAATAAATATAGAAAAAATAGACGGTATGATTTTGTTGGCAAGAGCAGGCGAATTTATTAAGCTCCAAAACCCTACCTGCACGCCTAAGAAGTATGGCATTAAAACACTAAAAGGTGTTTTAAAAGCATCTGGCTTATTTGAAATTAGTGAAAGACAAAATCCAGATCAGAATAGCGTATTTCTTTTATATAAAAGTAAACTGCCGCAGTAACAAATAGCTGTAATAAACAACAGTTTAATTTTTACACTTCAGTTAAATTGATTGTGTTACTGGCAAGTATTTATTTTCTTTAGTCACTAATTTAAAATTTTTATGGATTCAAATCCAGCATTGTGTACAGCGATCGCTCATCATATTACCACCAGTCCGCAACAGCGAATTACTTTCGCCGAATTCATGGATATGGCACTATATCACCCCGAACACGGCTATTATTCCAGCGATGCAGTGAAAATTGGTTTTCAAGGTGGTGATTTTTTTACCTCTCCCAACCTCAGCGCTGACTTTGGCGAATTACTTGCAGAACAATTTTTGCAAATGTGGGAAATCTTAGGGCGACCCGTAACCTTTTCTCTGGTAGAAATGGGAGCAGGTCAAGGACTCTTGGCATTGCATATCCTTAAGTATTACCAGGTACAATACCCGGATTTTTTTACAGCCATAGAGTATGTAATTATTGAAAAGTCACCGACTTTAAGGCAACAACAGCAAAAACGTTTACAAGATTTGCCCGTGCGTTGGTGCAATCTAGAGGATATCCCATCAAATGCCATTGTGGGCTGTTTTTTTTCTAATGAATTAGTTGATGCCTTTCCAGTCCATCAATTCACCCTAGAAAACGGCGAACTGCGAGAAATTTATGTGACAACACAGAAAGATGAAGAAGACGCGGAGAGTGGGAGACGCGGGGACGCGGTGAAAGAATTCTCCACGTCCCCGCGTCCCGATTTCCCCGCGTCCTCAGTCCCCGCGTCCCCGCGTCCCTATGTCCCCGCGTCATCATTTATCGAAGTCACAGGAAAACCCTCTACGCCTCAACTAGCCGAGTATTTCAACTTAGTGGAAATCGATTTAACCTCAGGTGCATACCCAGATGGTTACCGCAGTGAAATTAATTTAGCTGCTCTTTCCTGGTTGAGTATAGTAGCAGACCGCTTGCAGCGTGGCTATGTGCTAACAATTGATTATGGCTACCCTGCGACTCGTTACTATAATCCGAGGCGATGGCAAGGAACGCTACAGTGCTATTACCAACACCGTTACCATGACAATCCTTATATCAACGTTGGACAACAAGATATCACTGCCCATGTTGACTTTACAGCTTTGTCACGCTGGGGCGATCGCTGCGGTTTAGAAAATGTTGGTTTTATCCAGCAAGGATTATTTTTGATGGCCTTGGGATTAGGGGAACGAATTGCTGCTATTTCTTATCAAAAGCAACCCCTCTCGCAATTACTACAGCGACGGGAAGCACTACACCAGCTTTTAGATCCCACAGGACTGGGTGGTTTTGGAGTCTTAATTCAGGGCAAAAATTTGGGAAAAACAGAAATTTCCCAACCACTCAAAGGATTGACCGTACCTGAGTAAAAGTAGATTTGAAAAGTTAAAACTCTATTTAAGAATGCAGTATTAGTTTTATTTGGACTAGCATAGCAGTGATTACTGTAAAGTTAAACACAATTGGAAAGTAACAATTATGTCAGCCCATGACTTATTAATGTTAGTAACACTACTTACCCCAGGTATTTTGCTTTCAGTTTTGATTATGGTGACTTTTGCCGCTGGCGGGTGAAGCGATCGCTGTTTACCAATAACCGATAATACTGCCATATTGCATTATTATCAATAACTGGGTAGGCATTGCCAATACAAAATCAGGCAATGTCCACCCAAAAAATTGCGATCGCTTAACTATTGTAAGATGTCAAAATAGACACGCAAATTTCACGAAGGATTAGGCCTACGCTGTACCAAAAGGAACGTAAAAATGAAGGTGGCATTTCTGGGAACCGGACTGATGGGACTACCAATGGCTCAAAGGTTATTAGCCGCAGATATACAGCTAGTGGCCTATAATCGCACCCCAGAAAAATTAGCACCACTACAAGCTGCTGGGGCTGAAATTGCCACACATCCCCGCCATGCCATTCGTGCTGCTGAGTGCGTAATCCTCATGCTTACTAATGCCCCAGCCATCTATAATGTCTTGCTTTCAGATACAGCTTGGCAAACTCTCAAAGGGCGCACCATTATCCAAATGGGAACAATTACCCCCACTGAAAGCCGAGAAATTCGAGACGCAGTGGTTGGAGGTGGCGGTGAGTACATAGAAGCCCCTGTGTTAGGTAGCATCCCTGAAGCAAAAGCTGGCAAATTAATTGTGATGGTGGGTGCAGAGCCAGAACAATATCAACGCCACTTGAAGTTGCTGCAAAATTTTGGCACAGAACCTTTACTCGTCGGCCCTGTGGGAACTGCGGCGGCACTGAAATTGGCACTCAATCAACTAATAGCTTCTCTCACAACTAGCTTTGCTTTGAGTCTGGCTTTTGCCCAACGTCAAGGTGTCGATGTGGATGTGTTTATGCAGATCTTACGGGACAGTTCACTTTATGCCCCCACCTTTGACAAAAAGCTCCAACGAATGTTGGATAACGATTTTGCCAATCCCAATTTCCCCACAAAACACTTGCTCAAAGACACAGAATTGTTTATCTCGGAAGCAAAATCTTTGAGTTTAGATCTCAGCAGCATTAAAGGAGTGCGACAAATTTTGCAAACAGCTGCGAAAATGTCATTTGCTGATGATGATTATTCCTCATTATTTGCTGTGATTAAAGAATGGGGAGAAGCGGTTGGTGATTGAGGATTGGGCATGGGGCAAAATCCTTCGGGTAGGGAAAAGGGAAAAGGCGCAAAGTCCAAACTTTGTAAGAGAGGACAAGCAGGGAGCTTTCCTTTGCCCTTTGCCCCTTGCCCTTTTCCCTTTTCCCTTTGGCATTCCCATCTCCCCTATCTCCCCATTTTTTCAAAGAATTGCTTCTCAACAATTACCCGAAACGTAGAAAATCATTGACTAATAGTAGTCGTTGATGGCGATGATTGTGGGGACTCCAGCGGCGGCGAAGGTTCTGGTCGAGGAGGATTGAGAAACTCTTGCCAACTTCTAATTTGGTCTTGGGCAGCATTGTAAGCTGCACTACCACGGGGAATGGATTTGGCAATCTCAATTCCTCTGGAAATATCAGACTGAGCTTGAGTACGTGCGATGTCTAATAACTGCTGACTCCATTGGTCAATGCCGAGATTGGCATCCATACGTAAAATGCTATTATTGGAAACGCGATCGGCTAACCGGATTGCCTCTGCCAAAGCTTCTGGCGTACCAGCCACCGCGATTTGCTGGGCTTGTCTCCAGTTTTCTTTCGTGCGGATTTGCCCTTGCCAATCATCAACAGCACTTTGCGCTTCCCCAGCCAGCGCCCTTCCTGACGATGCAATTTGTTGAGCTGCGGTAATGGCGGCGGGGAGATTGCCACTTAAAGCTAATTCTCGTGCTTGATCTAAGTAGGGTTGGTCTTCGATTCGCTGAATTTTTCCTATCCAAGTGCGAATTTTTCTACGTGCTTCTGGATATAATGCACGACCTCTACGGATTTGGCTAGCTTGGGCGATGGCCGCTTGCAAAGAATTAATATCGTCAAATATCGCTATTTGTTCGGCCCGTTCTAGGTAAGGTTGGTCTTCGATTGTCTCTACCTGGGCACGCCAACGACTCATTTCTTCCCTGGCTTCTGTGCCTCTGGGGTTACTAGCAGGGATGAGTTGCACTTGGGCGATCGCTGCTGTTAAATTATTGACTGTTCCTTGGCTAGCCAATACTCTCGCTTTTTCTAGATGGGCCACATCTTCGATTTCCAACTGCCAACGAGCAATTAACTGCTGTGCTTCCTCGTATATTGGCCTTGAAGGATCGATTTGTTGGGCTTGGGCGATGGCTGCTTCTAAACCAGAAACGTTACCTAACCAAGCACTTCTTTTGGCATCAGCTATGGCGATAAAGTCATCTGTTTCGGCTTGCAGCTTGGCACTTTCGGGAATTTGTCTAGCAATATCTAGTGCTTCGTCGGCATCTTGCTTATCTAACTTCGCCTGTGCCAATTCCAACATTTTACGTCCAAATGCCGGAATCGCCTCTTGAGCTTTTTGATAAAGGTAACTTTCCTGGCCAATGGACTCGGCTAGCTTGATAGCTTCTAGCAAATTATCAACAACTTGGCTTCTGGCTAAAATTTCCGCTTTTCCTAACTTATCGCCATCTTCGCGGGCTGTGGCGATGAGTTTGTTCAATTGGTCGTATTTAGTACTCGCCCAGTATTGATTGTCTATGCGTAGCATTCTCGCCGAAAGCATGAAGGCCGATTGCCAGCGTCGTTCCCGGACTTCAGTGATGGCATTGTTGTAAATGCTTTCAGCCTTCGACCAAGTTGTTTGCCATTTATCAATTTGTTCGTCTACTAACTTATAAGCCGCCAGTTCTTGGGGTATTTTACGGGCAGTAGCGATCGCTTCTTCTAAATTACCTGATTGGAAACTTGCATCGGCTAACTGCAAAATATCCCGCGACCATTCTTCTGTAAAACGATTGATTTCTGCGTGTAACGGGTGATTGTCTGGTAATTCATTCACCAGAGCAATAGCTTGCAGTAGGTCATTCACCGTTTGCTTAGAAGCCGCCAATTGAGCGCAGTGCAACCGGACTGAGGCACTAGCTAGAGGCCAGAAAATCGATGGACAATTAGGGGCTGCTGGTAATTTCAGCAGCATTGCCGTCGCTAAGAATGCCACGCTCCCAGGAATCAAAGTTAGCAGTAATGACCAGAAGATCCAACTTCTCATCCATCGAGGCAATTTCCAAGAACTTTTACTGACTTGGGTAGTTTCTGATGAATGACTATCTTTGCCTTTGCCAACGGAATTATTTTTTTTTCCCCGCTTCACTGACTCGGAGCTAGAACCAGTACCTGAAACATCAACTGGTTGAGTTTCACCGAATTGCTGTGTTCGGGATAATCTGGTATTTTGATCTGGCTCTCTTGCTCTGGCTCCTGACCAACTGTCTGGAATATCCCGTTCTGTCATTTCTCACACCAAAATAATTGAATAGCTTTCTGTTTTAAATCGATAATTCCATTGTTGCCATAGTAACTTTCTCATGCGTAAAAAGCTACATTTTTGATTATCTTTGTCCACAGATACCATTAAAAGTTTCAAATTTCAGTGGTGTTTTATACTTTCATCCTGAAATAGTAGATTCAGCTTGTAAATCGGCAATTAGCTGCGCCAAATGGTCACTACTTGCCTGATAAACGCTGCCGCAAAAATCGCAAGTCGCCTCGGCACCATCATCTTTAATAATCATATCTTGGAGTTCGGCTTCTCCCAAAATTTTGAGTGCCCCCAAAACGCGATCGAAAGAACAACCGCAGTGAAAGCGTAGTATCTGCCTTTCGGGAAAGATTACTAGCCCCATATCTCCTAGTAAGTCGTTAAAAATTTCAGGTAAAGTTTTCCCAGCTTGCAGCAATGGCGTAAAACCTGCTAAAGCAGCTACTCGTGATTCTAGCTTTTCTACTAAAGCTTCATCTCTTGCAGCTTTGGGTAACACTTGTACGAGTAATCCTCCAGCCGCAGTTACTCCACCTGCTCCCACAAACACACCCAACACCAAAGCAGAAGGAGTTTGTTCGGAATTCAGCAGATAATGAGCGACATCATCGCCAATTTCCCCAGAAACTAGTTCTACAGTACTAGAGTAAGGGTAACCATAACCGACATCCCGAACTACATACAGGAAACCGTTACCCACTGCACCGCCAACATCTAGCTTACCTTTGGCATTGGGAGGTAATTCCACAGATGGATTCGCCACATACCCGCGTACCGTGCCATCTAGACCTGCATCTACCAATATGCCACCCAAAGGCCCATCACCCTTAATCCTGACATTGACCCTCGACCCGGTTCGCTTCATACTAGAAGCCATCAACAAACCCGCCGCCATAGTCCGCCCCAGTGCTGCTGTTGCTACATAGGAAAGCTTATGGCGTTCCCGTGCTTCTTCTGTTAAACGTGTGGTAATTACACCTACCGCACGAATCCCACCTTCAGCTGCTGTTGCACGAATTAACTGATCCGCCATGAATAACCTTACATTTCTTAACAAGTCCACCTTTCTATTCTAAGTTCTGTGCTGGTAGAAAATGAACTTAGTGGGGAGATGGGGAGATGGGGAGATGGGGGAGATGGGGAGATGGGGGAGCAGGGGAAGAATAACTCCTAACTCCCAACTCCTAACTCCCAACTCCCAACTCCTAACTCCTAACTCCCAACTCCCAACTCCCAACTCCTAACTCCCAACTCCCAACTCCCAACTCCCAACTCCCAACTCCCAACTCCCCATCTCCCCATCTCTCCATCTCCTAACTCCTAACTCCTAACTCCCAATGCCCCATGCCCAATGCCCCATACCCTATGACTAATGACTAAATTAGAAATAGCAATGTCTAACCTTTAGGTAATCCTAGAAAAATGCTGGGTAATTTTCAACAAAGCCAACTGCGAATCGAAATCGAAGCACCAACAGATAAAATTCATGACAGTCTAGTGCATCCACCGCAATTAACAAAATGGCTTGTAGGGCAACGCTTTGCGCCAGGAATGCCAGAAGAATTGCTTCCTGGATTTGAATTTACTACCTGGACTGGGCCAGTTGCCATTCATCATCATGTGGATGTTGTCAAATCCAATTGCCTGCGTTTGTTGCTGTCCGGAGGTATTGATGGTTTTCACGAATGGTACTGGGGAGATGGTTGGGTACAGTCCCGCTTGGAAGGAGTGTCAGTTTTGCCCCTGAATTTGGGTCAAACCCTGAGTTTATTGAGTTTGCGTCAGTTTTTAGCAACTCAAAGACGTTGAATTAGGAATTAGGGATTGGGTATTTATTTTTTTTAGACAGTCCCCAGTCCCCTATTTTATTTGTAAGTTATGATTAGCGATCGCCCTCAATCAGCAAATAGCACTTGCTGGGCTGTTGATATTAAATCTGGAAAAATTTAGACTCAATATGTTGAGTATCAACAAACTCTACTGGTTCGTATAATTCTTCAATTAATGTCATTATTGTGCCGACTTACTTGAATCATTCCACTTCAAGTTGTTGACTGTTCGCAGTCAACAGTCAACTATCAACAATAATAAAATATTTTTTTACTTGGAAGCCCCTTGATTCTAGTTATGCTTTACCACCAATACTGAACAATTAGCTTCTTCTACAACTTGGCTGCTAACAGAACCCTGAACTATTCGCTTCATCCCTATCAATCCACGACTGCCAATTACAATCAATTCAGTTTTGTAGATGTTGGCAAGGCGAATAATTTCTTCCGCAGGATCGCCTGTTACCAGTTCTAATTCACTTTTAACTGCTAATTTTTCCTGATAAGATTGCAGCTGTTTTTCAATATGAAAATAAGAGAATGTCGGGGACTCTGACTGAGGGCGATCGGCAGGTAGCTCAATCTCTGAGTCTGGCGTGGGAAATACATGGCAAAGAATAACCTTGGCGTCTTGAGAAAAAGCCAAATCATCTAAAGTCTGGATTACTTGTTCTGCAATTTCCGAACCGTCCAGAGCTACCAAAACAGTATTTAGCACCCCTATCGTCCCCCTAAAGAGTAAACCGTTCTACAACACGTTGGCCAGAGTTAAACAGTGTTATAACTTTGTTTAACTTGCTCCTGATTGCTTCCTGCTTGATGTTAGCAGTATAGTCACTCGCCAGTTGCCAAGTTGAAAATCGGATAGAACTTATCCCATTTGAGGTTGTATGTTTGGAAGATTGAGAAACTTTGTGATTTTAATCCGTGATTTTCAGTCCTATTAAAATCTCTAGTTTTCTCGACTACCATACAACAGGCAGGACTACTCTGAAAAGTTTTTGACAGCTTCTCAAACCTTGATTTTTGCGCTTGGTTTTTGCGTTATCCCAAGTTTAACAAGTTTTGTCCAAGACAAAACATCGATTGTTGTCTAGTTTGATCTCAACAATTTAGTTTCAGCGATCGCCTTTTCGCAAGCAGTAGCCATCGTTAATACCCAATTTTAGTTGCAACTGCCATCAGCAATGAAAGGCAGGGTAACCAAACATTGTGCGTTAGCGTAACTTGCTGTAGGTATCGCTGTCCAAAGTTTTAGTTTGAAGCTCAGGGAAAATTCAGCATTCCCAATCACTCTTCTTGCTGAATTCGGCGTCGCACTGAATCAGCATGAGAAGGTAAACCCTCTGCTGTTGCTAGGACATCAATGGCATTAGCCATATTTTCCAGTGCGGTTTGGGAGTATTGAATAATACTAGAGTGTTTGAGGAAAGTTTCAACTCCCAGAGCTGAAGCATATCGAGCAGCACCAGAAGTAGGCAAGGTATGGTTGGGGCCTGCCAAATAATCCCCCACTGCTTCTGGTGTCGAGTAACCCAAAAAGATTGCTCCAGCATGGCGAATCTGTGGTAATAGCGCCCAAGGATCTTTGACTTCTAATTCTAGGTGTTCTGGGGCAAATTCGTTAGAGAGTTCTGCTGCGGCTGTCAAAGATTCCACAACGATAATCAAGCCGTAGTGAGCGATGGCTTTTTCTGTGTCTATGCGCCGTGGATGATCCACCAGCTGTCTTTCCAAAGCTACCTGCACATTCTTTGCTAAAGCTGCATCTGTGGTCAGCAAAATAGCCGCCGCCATCGGATCGTGTTCGGCTTGGGCTAATAAATCAGCAGCCACATGCACTGGATTTGCTGTTTCATCGGCAATCACTAGCACTTCGCTAGGGCCTGCCAAGGAATCAATACCAACAGTGCCGTAGACAAGTTTTTTCGCTAGGGTAACATAAATGTTACCAGGGCCAGTAATCACATTCACTTTCGGAATTGTTTCTGTGCCATAGGCTAAAGCAGCAATGGCTTGTGCTCCGCCTACACGATAAATTTCTTGTACCCCTGCTTCTTGAGCAGCTACCAAAACTGCCGGGTTAATTGCACCTCCTGGGCCTGGTGGCGTTACCATCACTATGCGAGGTACGGCAGCTACCTTTGCCGGAATTGCATTCATCAGTACTGTACTGGGATAGGCAGCACGGCCACCAGGTACGTACAGCCCCGCTCGGTCGACAGGGGTATAGCGTTTGCCTAGTACCACCTCATCATCGCCAAAATGCACCCAGCTTTTCGGGACTCGCTGACGATGAAATGCTTCAATTTGGCGGGAAGCTAGCCGAATTGCCCCCATCAACTCCTTTGACACCTGTTGGTAGGCTGCATCCAGTTCCGACCCTGTTACACGGAGTTCTTCTGGCTTGAGGGTTTGTTTGTCAAATTCGGCGGTGTAATGCAGTACAGCTTTATCGCCTTGGCGCTTGACTGCTTGCAAGACTTCCCGCACAGTTGCTTCTTTGTTGGGCACCTGTTCGTCATGGGTGCGATCGCAGATTCGTTGTAGTTCTGCTCTAACGTCTGCCTGCTGAGTAATGATTCGCAGCATGGAGTAAGGACAATGCCAAAATTATAATATTGCCACCTGAGATTTAGTGAAAGCTTTCCGCCCTACTGGGTGTGGAGGCTGACTTTAATTCTCTTCTCTAGCTTAACCTGGATTTTTTTGATACTCCTAAGGTTGCCAGCAGATGGTTGACTCGAAAAGGCTACTTGATTGTTTAATCTGAATCTGCCTAAGTTGCAGATCCACAGGAAAGGGGAGTGCCATTTCCCACTATCCTTATGCCGTTACCCTAACTCCTAAAAGAGGTAAAGGTTGTGTGGTTGCCCATTAAATCCCCTGCATTTACAGAGGGTAGGGTTTAACTATAACTAACTTTTACTGATTTTTCTAACTTTTAGTAGCTAACATGTGTACAGACATGAAATATCGGTTCTATAGTTAAAAGTCCCTGAAATTTAGCTGTATTACAGTTTTTTACCTTTTATTATCTGCTCTCATGACAGATGGTGTTGGTAATTACACTGCTCCATCGGGTGGTGAGTTAGGGTTACTATTTTATTCATAGATTTGATTTTAACGTATTTACTTAATTAGCGGCACACTGAATTGGAGACTTGGTAAATGGGGCATGGGGCTAATGAATGGGGAAAGGGAAAGGGGTAAGATTAAATTTATTGCTTTTCCGTTTTCCCTTTAACCTTTTTCCCTGCTCCCCTGCTCTTTCTACTCCTCCATCTCCCCACTCCCTACTACCCAATGGCATAATTTTTTTAGGAAATTCTAACATTGGCAATTTGGATGCTATATTAGTAAATCTAGTAGTGTGTGTACATATTAGTATTAGTTTCTGGAATTGACTGTGGCGAATACAAAGTCTGCTCTTAAGCGTGCCGAAATCGCAGAACGCAACCGACTGCGTAATAAAGGTTACAAATCAGCTGTAAAGACGCTGATGAAAAAATACTTGAATGCTGTAACTGTCTATGCTGCCAATCCTACCCCAGAATTAAAACAAGAAGTGCAGTCGAAGTTATCTGAGGCTTATAGCAAAATCGATAAAGCAGTAAAACGGGGTGTGCTTCACCCCAATAATGGGGCTAGGAAAAAGTCAAAATTGGCGACTAAGCTAAAACCCCTCACACAGACAGCTGAGTAGTCATTTGTCCTTGGTCATTGGTCATTAGTCATTAGCAAAGGACAAAGCGCCAAGTCGAGCCACTGCGTTACTGTCGCCTTGCGTCGGAAAGCAAGTGGCATTGAGCCAAGGCTTCCTTGGATCGGAACTTTGTAAAAGAGGACAACTGACAAATGACAACCGACAAAGCGCCAAGTCGAGCCACTGCGTTACTGTCGCCTTGCGTCGGAAAGCAAGTGGCGTTGAGCCAAGGCTTCTTTGGATGGGAACTTTGTAAGAGAAGACAAAGGACAAACGATGCAATTGATAGACACGCACGTCCATCTCAACTTTGAGAATTTTCAGCCAGATTTAGCAGCAGTGCGATCGCGGTGGCAGCAAGCAGGTGTAGTACGTTTAGTTCATTCCTGCGTTCACCCGGAGGAGTTTTCCAGCATTCAGTCCTTAGCGCGTCAGTTTCCAGAAATCAGCTTTGCTGTGGGATTGCATCCTTTGGATGCGGATCGATGGAATAGCGACACAGCTGAGAAAATCAGATATTTGGCGAGATCGGACTCCAACGTGGTGGCAATTGGAGAAATGGGACTGGATTTTTACAAAGCTGATAACTATCAGCAACAGTACATGGTGTTTGAATCGCAATTAGCGATCGCATCTGAACTCGATTTACCAGTAATTATCCATTGCCGCGATGCTGCATCCGTTACCAGAGAAATATTGCAAAAATGGCGATCGCTAAAGGGAGAAACAGTACGTGGTGTTATGCATTGTTGGGGAGGAACGCCAGAACAAACCCAATGGTTTCTCGACTTGGGCTTTTACATCAGCTTTAGCGGAACAGTAACGTTCAAAAATGCTAAAGATATTCAATCCTCAGCGGCGATGGTAAGTAGCGATCGGTTATTGATCGAAACAGATTGCCCTTTTTTGGCTCCGGTTCCCAAACGTGGCGAAAAACGTAACGAGCCTGCTTACGTTCGTTATGTTGCAGAGCAAGTGGCAAAACTGCGTCAGGAATCTGTGGAAGCCATCGCCCAAGCTACTACCCAAAATGCCTGCAAATTATTCGGTTTGTCATTATAAAGTGTTCTTTAGTCTATTTTATCCAGTTGCTTACAAACAAATAAAACTCTAGGAGGACAAAAATATGCTAAGATCATTCCCTCCAAAACATTTTGCTTGCGCCATAATGATAAAGGAAGGAACGTAAAACTTCTAAGTTTAATTTACCGTGCTGTTATTAGGCTTGGCCATCCTCCACAAATCTCTACAAGGGGATGCTCTCGACACATGACTGACCGTGACAACTCAGGTTGAGCCATAATTATGCACAATATCGGCTTAGTGTGTATTTAATCTATACAAAATCCTTAAATGAAATTGTCTTGTGATTACAATCCAGCAAAATAAAGTGATTCTGATTCAAAGCCGAGAAAATGCGGATAGTTTCCTCAAACTCAAGATATCTAGGATATCACTGAGAGTTAAATAGCGGTGTGGATTTGACACACACCGTGTAGAGCTGCGTCAGCAAATTAACGCGCTTTTTGGAGGGGAAGTGAGGAAAGTAGATCGAATTCAGGAATATTTTAATTGGGGATTGGGGACTAGGCAAAAGTTTTCCTACACCTATTTGTCTGTTCTCCACTCACCATTAGAAGCGATTACCCCTTTGGTAAAATCCTTGATTCCAGCTTTGGTCGCTGTGTTGGCTCCCACTTGTAAATAGATAGGTGTATAAAGAAAAGTTCCCAAACAGCTAGGACACTGGCTAGTAGTGGGAAGGATTAAACAGCAAGTGTCCAAGGGAAAATTTAACCAGGTTGACAAAGGTAGAGGCATGACTAAAGAAACATATATGGAACCCGCCTTTCTATTGCCCGACTTGATTGAAATCCAGCGCTCAAGCTTCCGCTGGTTTTTGGAAGAAGGTCTGATAGAAGAACTGAACTCCTTTAGTCCGATCACAGATTACACGGGCAAACTGGAACTACATTTTTTGGGTCAAAACTACAAACTCAAAGAGCCAAAGTACAGCGTTGAAGAAGCTAAACGGCGGGATAGTACTTATGCAGTTCAAATGTATGTTCCCACACGCTTGATAAATAAGGAAACCGGGGAAATCAAAGAGCAAGAGGTATTCATTGGAGACTTGCCTTTGATGACCGATCGCGGCACCTTTATTATCAACGGAGCCGAGCGGGTGATTGTCAACCAGATAGTGCGATCGCCAGGAGTTTACTACAAATCAGAAATCGATAAAAACGGGCGACGTACTTATTCTGCTAGCTTAATTCCCAACCGGGGAGCGTGGCTGAAATTTGAAACAGACCGTAACGATCTCGTGTGGGTACGCATCGACAAAACCCGCAAACTCTCAGCCCAAGTACTCTTAAAAGCTTTAGGCTTATCAGATAACGAAATCTTTGACGCCTTACGCCACCCGGAATATTTCCAGAAAACCATCGAAAAAGAAGGGCAATTTTCAGAAGAAGAAGCCTTGATGGAGTTATATCGCAAGCTGCGTCCCGGTGAACCACCCACAGTATTAGGCGGACAACAGCTTTTAGACTCCCGTTTCTTTGACCCAAAACGTTATGACTTGGGACGAGTTGGTCGTTATAAGCTGAACAAAAAATTGCGCCTTTCTGTCCCCGACACCATGCGCGTGCTGACCTCCAGCGATATTTTAGCAGCGGTGGATTACCTAATAAATCTAGAGTATGACATCGGCAACATCGATGACATCGACCACTTAGGTAACCGTCGCGTCAGAAGCGTAGGCGAATTGCTGCAAAACCAAGTACGGGTAGGCTTAAATCGCCTAGAGAGAATCATTCGGGAACGGATGACCGTATCTGATGCTGAAGTGTTAACTCCTGCTTCCTTGGTAAACCCCAAACCACTGGTAGCAGCAATTAAAGAATTCTTTGGTTCTAGCCAATTAAGTCAGTTCATGGATCAAACCAATCCCTTAGCAGAACTGACTCACAAACGCCGCTTGAGCGCCCTCGGCCCTGGTGGTCTAACTCGCGAACGTGCTGGGTTTGCCGTGCGAGATATCCATCCTAGCCACTACGGACGTATTTGCCCCATTGAAACACCAGAAGGCCCCAACGCTGGCTTGATTGGCTCCTTGGCCACCCATGCACGGGTGAACCAATACGGTTTCTTGGAAACGCCATTTAGACCAGTGGAAAATGCACGGGTCAGATTTGACTTGCCACCAGTCTACATGACAGCCGATGAAGAAGACGACCTGCGGGTTGCTCCTGGAGATATTCCCGTAGATGAAAATGGGCACATTATCGGGCCGCAAGTACCAGTACGCTATCGTCAGGAATTCTCCACCACAACGCCAGAGCAAGTGGACTATGTAGCGGTGTCTCCAGTCCAGATTGTGTCTGTAGCTACCAGTATGATTCCCTTCTTGGAGCATGATGACGCCAACCGAGCGCTGATGGGGTCGAACATGCAACGGCAAGCAGTACCCCTGCTAAAGCCGGAGCGGCCGTTGGTGGGCACAGGTTTGGAAGCCCAAGGTGCAAGAGACTCCGGGATGGTGGTTGTATCGCGTACCGATGGCGATGTCACTTATGTAGATGCGACAGAAATTCGGGTGCGTCCCAAACCCAACACCACAGAAATTAGATATCCACTTTCTAAATACCAACGCTCAAACCAAGATACTTGTTTGAACCAAAAGCCCTTGGTTCGCATTGGCGAAAAAGTGGTAGCAGGTCAAGTACTAGCTGACGGCTCCTCCACCGAAGGCGGAGAATTGGCGCTGGGGCAAAATATCGTCGTTGCTTACATGCCTTGGGAAGGCTACAACTACGAAGACGCAATTTTAATTTCTGAGCGACTGGTACAGGATGATATTTACACCTCAATTCACATTGAAAAATATGAAATTGAGGCTAGACAGACGAAACTGGGGCCAGAAGAAATCACCAGAGAAATTCCCAACGTTGGGGAAGACGCCTTGCGTCAGTTAGACGAACAAGGGATCATCCGCATTGGGGCATGGGTAGAAGCTGGGGACATCTTGGTGGGCAAAGTCACACCAAAAGGTGAATCCGACCAACCACCAGAAGAAAAACTATTGCGGGCAATTTTCGGTGAAAAAGCGCGGGATGTACGAGACAATTCCCTGCGAGTACCCAATGGTGAAAAAGGGCGCGTAGTTGACGTGCGCTTGTTTACCCGCGAACAAGGCGATGAATTGCCACCAGGAGCCAATATGGTAGTCCGGGTGTATGTCGCCCAAAAACGCAAAATCCAAGTCGGCGACAAAATGGCAGGACGCCACGGTAATAAAGGGATTATTTCTCGAATTTTGCCAGCGGAAGATATGCCTTATTTGCCCGATGGTTCGCCAGTGGACATCGTACTTAACCCCTTGGGTGTACCCAGCCGGATGAACGTCGGCCAAGTATTTGAGTGCCTCTTGGGTTGGGCTGGTCATACCTTGGGAGTGCGATTTAAGATTACTCCCTTTGATGAAATGTATGGTGAAGAATCATCCCGGAGAATCGTGCATGGCAAATTGCAAGAAGCACGGGATGAAACAAGCAAAGACTGGGTATATAACCCAGATGACCCAGGTAAAATCATGCTGTTTGATGGGCGTACAGGCGAAGCATTTGACAGACCAATCACCGTTGGTGTGGCTTACATGCTGAAACTGGTGCATTTGGTAGATGATAAGATCCACGCCCGTTCCACAGGCCCGTACTCACTGGTGACCCAGCAACCATTGGGTGGTAAAGCCCAGCAGGGTGGTCAGCGGTTTGGGGAAATGGAAGTGTGGGCATTGGAAGCCTTCGGTGCGGCTTACACCTTACAGGAATTGCTGACAGTGAAATCTGACGATATGCAAGGACGGAATGAAGCGTTAAATGCGATCGTTAAAGGTAAGGCAATTCCTCGACCGGGAACACCAGAATCCTTTAAGGTGCTAATGCGCGAATTACAATCCTTGGGCTTAGACATTGCCGTACACAAGGTAGAAACCCAAGCAGACGGTAGTTCTTTAGATGTGGAAGTCGATTTAATGGCAGACCAATCAGCTCGCCGTACACCTCCCAGACCCACCTACGAATCTCTTTCCCGCGAATCGCTGGAAGACGATGAATAGAAACTAGGGAATGGGGTATGGGGCATAGGGCATAGGGCATAGGAAATGGGGAATACAAAATCACCAATGCCCAATGCTCAATGCCCAATGCCCAAGACTTAAAGTTCCAAAAACTAAATATACTCATAACTCAAAACTCAGCACTTAAAGGTATGAGACCAGCCCAAACTAATCAGTTTGATTACGTAAAAATCGGCTTAGCATCACCAGAACGTATTCGCCAGTGGGGCGAGAGAACTTTGCCCAATGGCCAGGTTGTTGGTGAAGTCACCAAGCCAGAAACGATTAATTACCGGACTCTCAAGCCAGAAATGGATGGCTTATTCTGCGAGCGCATCTTTGGCCCTGCAAAAGATTGGGAATGTCATTGCGGCAAGTATAAAAGAGTCCGTCACAGAGGTATTGTTTGCGAGCGCTGTGGTGTAGAAGTTACCGAATCACGGGTGCGTCGTCACCGGATGGGCTATATCAAACTCGCTGCACCAGTAGCTCACGTATGGTATCTCAAAGGCATTCCTAGTTATATTTCCATCCTGCTGGATATGCCCTTGCGGGATGTGGAACAAATTGTCTATTTCAACTCTTATGTTGTCTTAAGTCCAGGCAATGCCGAAACTTTAAGTTACAAACAGCTACTAAGTGAAGACCAGTGGCTGGAAATTGAAGACCAAATTTATAGTGAAGATTCTCAGCTACAGGGCGTGGAAGTGGGCATTGGTGCCGAAGCACTGCTGCGCTTGCTTGCGGATATCAATTTAGAGCAAGAAGCTGAAAGCCTGCGGGAAGAAATTGGTAATGCTAAGGGACAAAAGCGAGCCAAGTTAATTAAACGATTGCGGGTAATTGACAACTTCATTGCTACTGGTTCTAAACCAGAATGGATGGTGATGGCAGTTATTCCCGTGATTCCCCCCGATTTGCGCCCAATGGTGCAGCTAGATGGCGGACGGTTTGCCACTAGCGATTTGAATGACTTGTATAGGCGGGTAATTAACCGCAATAATCGTTTGGCACGCTTGCAAGAAATTTTAGCGCCAGAGATTATTGTGCGGAACGAAAAGCGGATGCTGCAAGAAGCGGTGGATGCTTTAATTGACAATGGTCGCCGCGGACGGACTGTGGTGGGGGCAAATAACCGACCCTTGAAATCCTTGTCCGACATTATTGAAGGTAAGCAAGGACGTTTCAGACAAAACTTGTTAGGTAAACGAGTAGACTACTCTGGACGTTCGGTAATTGTGGTGGGGCCAAAACTGAAAATTCACCAGTGCGGTTTGCCCAGAGAAATGGCAATTGAGCTATTTCAACCATTTGTGATTAACCGCCTTATTCGCAGTGGCATGGTAAATAACATTAAGGCTGCG
The DNA here is from genome assembly GCF_002608075.1 of Nostoc linckia z4. Classification (GTDB taxonomy): domain Bacteria; phylum Cyanobacteriota; class Cyanobacteriia; order Cyanobacteriales; family Nostocaceae; genus Nostoc; species Nostoc linckia. The sequence goes on along the minus strand of NZ_LAHA01000002.1, from coordinate 115,037 downwards.
AAAAAGCTGATATCACGTAATGACCCCAGTGTTTGGGATGTACTGGAAGAAGTAATTGAAGGACACCCAGTGCTACTGAACCGGGCACCGACGTTGCACCGCTTGGGTATTCAGTCTTTTGAACCGATTTTAGTGGAAGGGAGAGCAATTCAACTGCATCCTTTAGTGTGTCCGGCATTTAACGCCGACTTTGATGGCGACCAAATGGCGGTACACGTACCCCTGTCTTTAGAAAGTCAGGCTGAGGCGCGTTTGTTGATGTTGGCTTCTAACAATATTTTGTCACCAGCCACAGGTAAACCTATTATCACGCCTAGCCAAGACATGGTATTGGGAGCATATTACTTAACAGCAGAAAATCCTGGTGCTACCAAAGGCGCAGGCAAGTACTTTGCTTCCTTAGATGACGTGATTATGGCCTTCCAGCAAGAGGAAATTGACTTGCACGCCTATATCTACGTGCGGTTTGACGGGGAAATGGAATCAGACCAACCCGATACAGAACCTCTTGAGGTACAAGAACACGAAGATGGCAGCCGGACATTAAAGTATAAGTTCCGCCGAGTCAGAGAAGACTCTAAGGGAAATCTCGTTTCACAGTATATACGTACAACACCTGGTCGGGTTATTTACAATAAAGCGATTCAGGAAGCGCTAGCAAGTTAGTGATGAGTGATGAGTTAGGAGTTATGAGTTAGGAGTTATGAGTTAAGAGTTATTATTCCTAACTCCTCACTTTTAACTCCTCACTTTTAACTGCTAACTCCTAACTATTAATTCAGGACTAATGACTAATGACTGAAAAAATGATTTTTCGCAATCGGGTGGTAGATAAAGGTCAACTGAGAAATTTGATTTCTTGGGCCTTTACACATTATGGTACGGCGCGAACCGCAGTCATGGCAGACAAATTGAAAGATTTGGGTTTTCGCTACGCCACTAGAGCAGGGGTTTCCATTAGTGTAGACGACCTGATGGTACCACCAACTAAGCGATCGCTCCTAGAAGCAGCTGAAGAAGAAATTCGCGCCACCGAAGCCCGTTACCAACGAGGTGAAATCACTGAAGTAGAACGCTTCCAAAAGGTAATTGATACTTGGAACGGTACCAGTGAAGCCTTAAAAGATGAAGTAGTTGTCCACTTCAAAAAGACTAACCCCCTCAACTCGGTCTACATGATGGCATTCTCCGGGGCGCGGGGTAACATCTCCCAAGTCCGGCAATTGGTGGGAATGCGGGGACTGATGGCAGATCCCCAAGGGGAAATTATCGACTTGCCCATCAAAACCAACTTCCGCGAAGGGTTGACGGTGACGGAATACATTATTTCGTCTTATGGTGCGAGAAAAGGATTGGTAGATACCGCCTTACGGACGGCTGACTCTGGTTATCTCACCCGACGTTTAGTAGACGTATCCCAGGATGTGATTATTCGGGAATTTGACTGCGGCACCACTAGAGGTATTCCCATTCGGCCAATGACAGAAGGTGCCAAAACTTTAATTCCTCTGGCAAATCGCTTAATGGGACGGGTAATTGGCGAAGACGTGGTGCATCCAGTCACAAAAGAAGTGATTGCACCACGCAACACCCCAATTTCTGACGACTTGGCCAAGGAAATAGGCAGGTCTGGGGTGGGAGAGGTTGTAGTGCGGAGTCCCCTAACTTGTGAAGCTGCACGTTCTGTGTGTCAACATTGTTATGGCTGGAGTTTAGCCCACGCCAAGATGGTGGACTTGGGCGAAGCTGTGGGGATTATTGCCGCCCAAAGTATCGGCGAACCAGGCACCCAGCTAACCATGCGGACATTCCACACAGGTGGTGTGTTTACCGGGGAAGTGGCACAACAAGTCCGTTCTAAAATTGATGGGACTGTGAAAATTCCCCGCAAATTGCGGACAAGACAATACCGTACCCGCCACGGTGAAGATGCCTTGTATGTTGAGGCCAATGGCGTCATAATTTTGGAACCGAAAAAAGAAGGCGATGCTACCCCAGCTAACCAAGAGGTGCAGCTCACTCAAGGTTCTACATTATATGTATTTGATGGCAATCAAGTAAAACAAGGCCAGTTGTTGGCAGAAGTCGCCCTTGGTGGACGTACAACTCGGACTAATACTGAAAAAGCTGTTAAAGATGTAGCATCTGACTTGGCAGGGGAAGTGCAATTTGCCGAAGTTGTTCCAGAACAAAAAACCGACCGCCAAGGCAACACCACAACCACAGCCGCACGGGGTGGTTTGATTTGGATTTTGTCGGGTGAAGTTTACAACTTGCCGCCTGGTGCCGAATTGGTAGTAAAAAATGGTGATGCGATCGCTTCTAATGGAGTATTAGCAGAAACCAAATTAACTACTCTCCACGGTGGTGTGGTGCGTTTGCCCGAAGCTACCCCAGGTAAGAGTACCAGGGAAATTGAGATTATCACTGCTTCTGTGGTCTTAGACCAAGCAACGGTAACAGTCCAAAGTTCCCAAGGCCGCAATAACTACTTAGTTTCCACTGGCAACAACCAAGTATTTAACCTCCGCGCCACACCAGGCACAAAAGTGCAAAATGGTCAAGTGGTAGCTGAGTTAATTGACGACCGCTATCGCACAACCACTGGTGGATTTTTGAAATTCGCAGGGGTGGAAGTCCAGAAAAAAGGCAAAGCCAAACTGGGTTACGAAGTTGTCCAAGGCGGTACGCTGTTGTGGATTCCGGAAGAAACCCACGAAGTTAATAAAGATATCTCCTTGTTGTTAGTAGAAGACGGTCAGTTTGTGGAAGCTGGCACCGAAGTTGTGAAGGATATCTTCTGCCAAAACAGTGGTGTCATTGAAGTTACCCAGAAAAACGACATCCTACGGGAAGTAGTCGTCAAGCCAGGGGAACTACTGATGGTGGACGATCCTGAAGCAGTTATGGGACGAGATAACACCTTCGTCCAACCAGGCGAGGAGTTTCAAGGCACTGTCGCCACGGAATTACGCTATATCCAGTATGTGGAGACACCAGAAGGCCCAGCGCTGTTAAGTCGTCCAGTTGTGGAGTTCGCCGTACCCAACAATCCCGATGTACCATCAACCACATCCGTAAGTCAACAAACTGGGCGTTCTATTCAGTTACGCGCAGTACAGCGGCTACCTTATAAGGATTCCGAAAGAGTGAAATCCGTAGAAGGTGTGGAACTGCTGCGAACCCAGCTAGTGCTGGAAATCGAACAAGAAGGCGAACAACAAGACCACAACGCCTCCCCCCTAGCAGCAGATATTGAATTGGTACAGGATACGGAAGATCCAGAAGTTCAACGCTTGCAACTGGTGATTTTGGAATCCTTGGTAATTCGTCGAGACATTACTGCTGATGCCACCCAAGGTAGCACCCAGACAACACTAGAAGTCCAAGATGGACTAACCATCGCCCCTGGTTCTGTAGTCGCACGCACTCAAATCTTGTCTAAAGAAGGGGGCATAGTGCGCGGCGTGCAAAAAGGAACGGAAAATGTTCGTCGCTGTTTGGTGTTGCGGGAAACTGATTTGATTACCGTAAATACCAGCACTCAGCCGAAAGTGAAGATGGGTGACTTACTCGTAGCAGGTACAGAAGTTGCCACTGGAATTTTTACTGAAGAATCGGGGCAAGTCACGAATGTTAAAAAGTTAGGAGTTAAGAGCGAAGAGTTAGGAGTTAATTCTGAAACTGCTAACTCCTCACTCCAAACTCAAAACTACGCTATTACTATCCGCCTTGGTCGTCCCTACCGAGTCAGCCCTGGTGCTGTCTTACAAATAGAAGACGGTGATTTGGTGCAACGGGGTGATAACTTGGTGTTGTTGGTATTTGAACGTGCCAAAACCGGAGACATTATTCAAGGTTTGCCCCGGATTGAAGAATTGCTCGAAGCTCGTAAACCTAAAGAGGCATGTATTTTAGCACGGCGGGCGGGAGAAGTCAAGGTAGTTTACGGTGATGGTGATGAAGCGATCGCCATTAAGGTCGTAGAATCTAATGGTGTGGTCACAGATTATCCTCTGGGGCCTGGACAAAACTTAATTGTCCCAGATGGCTCTCACATCTCAGCCGGACAACCGTTGACTGATGGGCCATCTAACCCCCATGAAATTTTGGAAATCTTCTTTAGCTTGGGTTCCGAAGACGGGGTTTATGCTTGTGCTAGCCATGCTTTGCAGAAAGTCCAAACATTCTTGGTGAACGAAGTGCAAATGGTGTATCAGTCTCAAGGGATTGATATTTCCGACAAGCACATTGAAGTAATTGTGCGTCAGATGACCAACAAAGTCAGGATTGATGATGGTGGTGACACTACAATGCTTCCCGGCGAATTGGTGGAACTGCGCCAAGTTGAGCAGGTGAACGAAGCAATGGCAATCACAGGCGGTGCTAGGGCACAGTATACCCCAGTACTATTAGGGATTACCAAAGCATCGTTGAACACTGACAGCTTTATTTCTGCTGCATCCTTCCAAGAAACGACACGGGTACTTACCGAAGCAGCCATTGAAGGTAAATCTGACTGGCTGCGGGGATTAAAGGAAAACGTGATTATCGGGCGATTGATTCCGGCTGGTACTGGCTACAATACCTATGAAGAAACCAGTGCCATCGATGATTATGCTACTGATATCAGCAGTAGTGTTTTAGATGAAGTTGATGACCCCCTTGATATGGTCTTAGATGACCGCACAGCTCGTACCTATAATTTAGATGCTCCGACTTTGGGAGAGCCTAGTTATGGTAGCCGACGTGCAGAAAGGTCAATTTTAGATGACGACGATGACTTAATCGCCGATGAAGTTGCAGACGAAGAATATTACGAAGACGACGACGAAGACGAAGACGATTTGGACGACGAATAAAACTCAAATCTAAATGATAAAAAGGCAAAGGAAGATTTTCTTTTGCCTTTTTTATTTGCTCTCAATAAATAGACTAATATCAATTCAAAATTCACGCATTAAGAAAACCACACATCATAAGAGTTTGAGCATGTATATTTGTCCCATTCTTTTTTCAAATTGTTATTCATCACATAAAATTGAAGTATCCAATAAGACAGAAAGTAATGAGTAATCTAAGAAGTGATTTGAATGCTTTAACTGACGAGTTACGTAATCGTCGCAGAGGTTATGATGGTTCTCGCGACCAGGGTGGGGTTAGTTATAGCGAGAATAACCACAACGACCACAGTCACGATGAACACGACCATGACGACCACGACGATGACCATCATGATATTTGTGATGACGATGACGGCAATGGAAATTGCGATGATTAGAGAGTTTTAGACAAACAATTTTCTACCTGATAGCAATTTTGTGACTCTCTAAAGATAATTGTATGATGTTACCCCATATTTTAGCGATCGCCACCAACCACGTAACTCCTTTAATTGTGGGGGTAGCACAACGGCTAGTAGCTGTTTTCTTGAGTGACGAGTTGAGGGAGAAACGTAAGAAGCCCAAAATTTCAGACTCACCAAGCAATAGTACAAATACAAATGTCAACGAGTCTCTTTTAAAGGTACTTGGAGAGCAGCAGCAGCGCATAGCAGATCTCAAAGCACAGGAGTTAGACATTCAAGAAACTGCTCTAAACATTCAAAAGGCAATTGCTATTGATAATTCTGAGTATAGAGAAAAACTGCTAGCACTAGAGCATAAAAAGCTGCGGCTTCAGGAATCAATGGCGAGGGTAGACCGAGATTTTCAGGCTAAACAAAGTGCTTTATACCGAGAATTACTGCAAAAACACAAAGAGCAGGAAATCGCTATCCAACTCACTAATCTTCAGGGTTACTGGGATCGAGAGAAGCTACCAACTATTCTAAGTCGCGCCGAGTTAAAAAGTATTTTGGTTGATGGACAGCAGCAACTTCGCCTGTTGATGTTGCTTTCTAAGCCAGAAGTAAGTGAAGCTTGTCCTGCTTTTTTAAAAGAAGAATTGGGGATGGAAGTTGAAAACGAACTTAAACAGTTCATGCAGCAACGTTATCCTGATACTAGTAAAAAGTCTCCAGTTAGGTTTTACAGTAGATTCTTCAGTCAAGCTGTGTTTGATTTAGAAATTGAGCAGCTAAGAAACATCTTGGCTCCAGTTCCCACAGCAATTATTTATAGTAACGTTACTAGTCGTAAAGTTTTTTTTCATATCAGTTTTCTAGGTTTGAGCGGACACTCTACCCTCAATATTACAGAGTCTTTAGATTGGCGATCGCTCTCTCAACAATTAAAAGCTGAAAACCCCGAAATTAGTGATGAAACAATTCTTTGTGAAATTTGTGATTTAATTGTTGTTTTAAATAAATTGCTGGCAGCATTTCTGGCAGATTTATATTACTTGATTGAAGTAGACCCTTATTATGAACCCCAGCTATTTCAAATGGATTTGGGATTGCCATTAGAAGCAGCCACATCCTTTATTCAACCCTATCTAGACCTCCTCAAGGAGATACAACAGCAGCAGCTTCAAGTGCATGAAAGGGAAATTAAAATGCTTCAACAAGCTCAGGTTTGGAAGTGTGTAAATACTTTTACTGGATTTTCTGATTCTTTATACTCAATTGAAATTAGCCCTGATGGACAAACCTTACTTGGCATAAGCCAATCTTATGAAATTGAAGTACCCAAAAAAGAAAAATATTACTACTACAATTCATTTACTAAACCTGATTATCAAAACCATACTATTGGTGGTGTAACTAAAATTTGGAATTTAAATAATGAAAAATTAATTCGTGCTTTTACTTATAATTTTGATGGATTTAGTCCCGATGGAAAACTACTTTTGAAACTGGATAAATATAGTAAAATTACTATTTTTAACCCTGTAAATGGAAAATCATTGTATCAACTATCAGAAAATTTTCATGCCTTTAGCATTGACGGAACGCTGCTGATTACTGATTCATACAATACAATTAAAATTTATAATTCTCAAACAGGAAACTTGCTATTCAATCCTTCTGAAAGAATAGCTAATGATTATCGTAAAGAGAAGCCTATTAACATTAGTCTGAATAGTAAATTGCTTGCTGCTGGTTGTGAAGACAAAAAAATTAGAATTTGGGATATATTCACTGGTGAATTACTTTTTACTCTTCCCGAACATTCATCCTCTATTCACTGTGTAACCTTTAGTCCTGATTATGAATTACTTGCTAGTAGCGACGATAATAGTATCCATATTTGGAATTTTAAGCTACAGAAGCTTGTGCATTCAATTTCTCAAGAAGATGTTTTTGGACTTACTTTTAATCCAGATGGACAGATACTCGTGAGTTCATATCGTTATAGAAACTCTCTGTGTTTGTGGAGTTCTCATACTGGAGAAAACCTCAAATCATTATCGTTTGATGCAAAAATGATTTTTGAAAAACGTCGATTTAATTATTTTGATATGAGTTCATTAATGGATAGAGGTACACCTGACACGAATTATTATATGAAACCCTCCACTATCACCTTTAATGATAATATAGTTCTTTGTAAAGATACAGATAACGTGCTTCACGTATGGAATATTGAGACAGGAGAAAAGCTTCCATCCTGTTCAAAAGATTCAATTCTAATTCCTGATAAACACACCCTCTGTACAATCATTGAAGATGAGACTACAGGTATTTGGGATTTGCAAATTCGGAATCGAGAAACAGGGAAACTGCTTCAAACACTCCCTGGCCACTCAGGTGGAATTGAGCAGGTTGTCTTTAGCAATGATGGTCAAACAATGGTAAGTCTTGGTGGAGATTTGACTCTAAAAGTCTGGAAATGCGAACCAGAAGAACTGCTAGAGGAAGATAGCAATAGAGATTAGTACGAAGATAATCTCCATCGGAATAATAGCCTCTTACACTTCATGATTCTTAATCATGTCAGCTTACTTTTGAGTACCATAATCCAATAGGCTAATCTTAAAGTGACGATTTTCACAAAGCTCAACTACTGAAAAAGGTAGGCTTTGTTTCTCAGTATTTGGGTATAAGCATGTACAAAATGTTGCCAAATTTATGTCATCACTGAGTTGTTAATTAATATCTATAGATAAAATGCCTCTAAAAATAGTTGAAAACTTTGATGGGAGTTTCACTCTCGAACCACAAGCTAAAGAAAGTTTATTCAAATTATTAACTAGTGAAGCTTTTTTAAAGCAAATATGCCAGCAATTACAGTGTGAAAAAATTGAATTTACGGAGTTACTTTTCCAGCCTGTTCCTTATAGCTTAACTACTATTAAGGGAATGCCGGCAGAGTTTGAAAAATATCATGAATCTGATGAATATATCATCATTAATGTACCACCAAATTTCATGTTTAGTGCTAAGATTTTTAAACCCAGTCGCCTTTGTGCTATTTACCGTAAATTTTGAAGAATAATTTCACGCACAGACGCAGAGAACGCAGAGAGGAGATATAAGAGAGATTTTAGTTAAGTGATTTAGGATTACTCTAGAAATTTTGAAATAGAAAGGCAATAGCAAGTTTTTGATTTATGGCTACTGAAACAAATACTCCTGCTTTGGCAAGTTTGGAATACATTCCTTATATTGGCGATCGCGGCCAACTCCCCGAACAATTTCAAGGTAAAATTGGCGTGTATGCTATCTTTAACCGAGAAAAAACTTTACAATTTGTCGGATATTCCCGTGATGTTTATCTCAGCCTGAAGCAGCATTTGATACGTCAACCACAGCAATGTTATTGGGTGAAAGTTCAAACTATAGAACGTCCCAGTCGCACGGTTTTAGAAAATATTGAAAATGCTTGGATTGTTGAAAATGGTAGTGTGCCACTAGGAAATGGAGATTATAAGGAAAAATGGACTAACCCCATTGATGTCAAAAAATTAATGACATCTGAAGAACAGGCAAATTACCAAAATCCAGCCAATGATGAATTAGCAAAAATAAAAGTTATTAAAAATGTGGCGCGGCGAGTAGAAGCGGAAATCCTAAAAGAATTAGAAGCGCGTAGTTTGCAAGTAGAAATTCGCTTTAATCCTAAATTGAAAGAACAAGGGTTACTGGATTTGAAATGAAGGTAGTTTTGGGAAAACTATCTTATGAATATTGCTGGTAATCTTTTATGACAATACAGCTGCTCAACGATCGCTATCAAGTTATCCAGACATTGGGTGCTGGTGGGTTTGGCCAAACCTACCTCGCAGAAGACACTTATATGCCTTCAAAGCGCCGTTGTGTGGTCAAACAACTAAGACCAATTCACAACAACCCGCAAATTTATCAAATAGTGCAAGAGAGATTTCAACGGGAAGCAGCGATTTTAGAAGAACTCGGTGGTGCAAATGACCAGATTCCAGCGTTGTATGCTTACTTCTCTTCAGGTGGGGAATTTTATTTAGTTCAGGAGTGGGTTGAAGGTGATACTTTAACTGCAAAATTCCAAAAGCAAGGGCAATTTAGTGAAGCTGCTGCTTTAGAATTATTCATGAATATTTTACCTGTTTTGGATTACGTCCACTCGAAAAATATCGTTCACCGCGACATCAAACCCGATAACATCATCGTGCGTTATCGTGACGGAAAACCAGTGTTAATTGATTTTGGTGCTGTGCGGGAATCAATGGGAACAGTGGTAAATTCCCAAGGAAATCCTACCAGTTCCATTGTCATTGGTACACCAGGGTATATGCCTAGCGAACAAGCCGCAGGTAGACCAGTTTATTCGAGTGATTTATATAGTTTGGGAATGACGATAATTTATTTACTGACTGGTAGAGTAGCGCAACAATTAGAAACAGATTCTCAAACTGGTGAAATTATTTGGCGACAGTACGCCAGTCATATTAGCCCCATGATGGTAGGAATAATTGACAGAGCCATTGCTTATCATCCACGCGATCGCTATCCTACAGCTAGAGCAATGCTAGATGCTTTGCAGAGCATAGCAAATCCAATTTTGCCCACGCAACCCGTCTCAACTCAAGCAACTTTAGTATCTGCACCACCACCTCAAACAGTGCATGAAAAGCCACAGCCAATTCCTCAAAGTTCTCAAAATAATAGTCAGAATAATATCCTCATCGGTAGTTTAATTGCAGCTGGATTAATTGGTGCATCTGTAATTATTGGTCAAATGCTGACAAAACCTTCTCAACAAATAACAGACAAAACGATATCACCTTCACCAACACCATCAACTATCCCTAGTCCGGTGATAGAAACTCCAAAATTTACACCAACTCCATCTATTTCCACTCAACCTACACCTTCTTCAACTGAGTTAACAACGCCAAATGAGAACACCACTGTTAATACTTATTTTTGGCTTTCTCAAAGACCTGTCATCGATGCAGATTTAGATGGTAAAAGCGGTTTTGAATTAGATATTATGCGAAATTCGATATTTGCTAGCCACGGTCGCCGTTTTGATACGCCTGAATTACAAGCTTACTTTAATAACCAACCTTGGTATCGTCCCATATATTCACCAAAAGAATTTTCACCTAAATTGTTGTCAAAATTAGAGCAACAAAATGTAGACTATATCAGCAAATATCAAGACCGTTATGGCTTGAGATATTTTAAGAAATAAATTTCTGATGCGCTTGTAACTAGAGGCAGAATTTAGACAAAATAAGCTTGTCAAGCATTTTTTTAAAGCTACGATTTCCAAATTTCCCAGTTAAATTAGCAATAGTAAATATAGACTACTTAAAGCTAATTTGAGGTAGACTTTATGACTTTATGGTTAAGGCTTTTGGGTAGGGGAAGCATACAGTCACAAGCAATTATTGAGTTGGAAGCGTTACCATTAAATCATCCATACCAGAAAGCTACACTCGAATTAATCTATAACTTGCGCGAAAACTTGAGAGTCAATCAAGAATTAGAAGCAGATGATCGGGAGTTGATTATGCGATTAGAGCCACTTTATCAAAGAGATAGAGAACAAGCCAAACAAGAAGGAAGACAAGAAGGAAGACAAGAAGGAAGACAAGAAGGCGAACAAAACTTAATACTGCGTCTACTCAATCGTCGTTTTGATGAAATTGATGCTTCATTAATCGAGCGAGTTCAAGAATTATCTATTGAACAATTAGAGAATCTAGGAGAAGCATTGCTAGATTTTACTACTGTTGCTGATTTAGAAAATTGGTTCAACCAACAATAAAGATAAATTCTCATCAGTACATAAGTTAATTTATCACCGAATTTTAGATTTTAGATTTTGGATTGAAGATTCAAAATTTAAAATCTAAACTTGCCAAGTTTTATCCAACTTTAAGCTTACACTGACATCTACTTCAAAGATTCCATGAATTCAATACACTTTTGCATCTGTTGGCGCATGGTTTCTCTATCAGCATGAAACCTCCGTCCATGACCTGGTAGCACCCATTCAAAAGAGTAATTAGCCAAGTTACGCATTGATTTAGTTTGTTCTGGCCAAGAATACCAGCAGACATCGTGGAATGCAACTAGTTGCTGCAACCTTTCTGACCAAGCGAGATGGTCGCCAGTAAAGAGAAACTTGTTTTTATAGAGTAAAACAGTGTGTCCTTTGGTGTGGCCTGGAACTGAAATAATTAATAAATCCTCAGTCAAGGTAAACGGTTCAAAACCAGTTAACTGTATTTCCACATTGCGAGTACCCGCAGAAATTTCATCAGCGTGAAGGATGCGCTGACACTGAAAATGCTCGGCAAACTTTTGATGATCTGCGACATCATCCCTGTGAGTTAGATACATATAACGAATTCCACCCATCTCTTCTATACGCTTGACTAAAGGCGGCGTAAATCGAGGAGAATCCACCAAAATATTCCCTTCTGGAAGTTGAATTAAATAGCTAGCAGCACCGTAAGACTTTTCAGAATGATAGCCACAATGATAAATATTTTCTTCTACTAAAATTGGAAACTTTTCTTGAGCAACTTTGATATCTTTTGGTTTTTCAATTGTGCCAATAGAACTAGTAGGACAAGCTAAAAGTGCTTCTAGCGCTGCTAATGTTTGGGCTTCATTTGTTGGTTGATGATAAACTGCTGACTGTTCATCAATACGGGAAAACACTTCTGGAGTCATCCAGCGACAGGTATCACAATCAATACAAGTAGTATCTACATAAAAATCGCCGTTAACATTTTGGCTGCGACGCTGATTTAAATGAGCCATATTAAAACCTCGTGCTGGGAAGTGATAAACCCTATAGCACTACGCTAGCAAAATTGACTTGAGACTGTAGACTCCTGAAGGTTAGATATAGGCTATCTTAAAAAGGACAGCCTATCTTAACTTAAAGTTAAAAATTGATCGCACCTCTAGCCAAAGAGTGAGATAACATAGGTGCAATCGCTTTATTTCAGGAAATAAATGAACTTCGTCTAGATTACTGACAAAATTCAATTTGGTTTACCATAAAAGGAAGTTCTTTGGTATCATCGACAGCCATTTTTTTCACCCAACTCTTAAGGTTAGGAATCCATTTAAAACCTGCCTTTTTTGCAAGTTCCCTATTGTCATAGGTTACAAGAGCTTTAAAGTAAGCTTTCGGTCTTAACGCCATTTGAAACATGGCGTTCAGGTTCTCCATCCGATCAAAAAGATATGCGATCAATTGACAGTCTGTTAATGCCCTATGATTTCCAAAAATACCAATATCATGCGCTGCTGCTAATTCAATAAGAGATTGACCAGATCGGATTTGACGAGGCCATTCAAATTCAGTACAGGTACAAACCCAACGAAGTGGTTCATTTTTAGAGTTCAATAAAACAGGTAGCAGACTTTTTCCATTATTTGAAGAACCAAACCACTTCTGGTCAAACTCAGCATTGTGTGCCACAATAACTTGCGCCTTCTTTGCCATCTCAGTTATCATCCACACACTTTCAGCCACTTGTTCTTCTGTTATTTCCATTAACGGTGCTGGCTTAATCCGGTTTATATGTTCTGCCGGATTATTCTGTGCTGGGAGAAGAGCTGAATATTGTTTAATGGTGGTTTGATGTTTCACCGAATACAGAATAGCTCCTAGCTCTATAACCTGCCCTGTCTTAACGTCTAAGTCTGTGGTTTCTGTATCAAGGATTAGAACTTGATCAGGTGTAGGAAACTGGGCATTGGATGAAACGAAGGAATTTTGCGTCATAATAGGAGTACAAAATAAATAATTGAAAACATGCCTACCAAGTTGAAACCTTGGGGGCATTTTTTTGGCTTTTTACAGCCGAATATATACAGATTACTTTACCAATGTTACTTTGTCAACACTAGCGTTATTAGTTTATTTAGTGTTATTACGGAAGCGTTACTAATATCTGCTAGTGGTGATATTGTTATAGACTTCTTGATTAAGTTTTAAGTACTGAATAGAGAATTTATGAGAAAAATTTGCTGTAGGTTAAAGGATTTTATGGAAAAAGGGGATTTATCCCAATACCAACTAGCCAAAATAACTGGTATTAGTGTTAATGCCATTGGGAGGCTTTACAAGGAAGAGTTTGACCGTATTGACTGTAACACGGCTGCGGTTTTGTGCGAGTACTTCCACTGTGACTTAGGCGAGCTGTTTCCACTTGTAGCTGTCTCCTCAGCACGAGTAAAAGAGGATGAAATTTTACAAAAATATCAAGCTGGAGAGAGAGACTTTTCTGGAGTAGACCTGACAGAGGCAAATCTCAGTAGTGTAAACTTAAGCGGCGTAAACCTAACTAGAGCTATTCTTGCTAGAGCCATCCTACAAAAGGCTGATTTAAGCAAGGTAAATTTGGATCAAGCAGACTTGGGACAAGCAAATATGGAAGGGGTCAACCTAAATTCTGCGAGCCTAAGAGCAGCAAAGCTTAGTTCAGCTAAATTAGTTTCTGCAAAACTGAGCTATGCCGAACTGACTGAGGCTGATCTCAGTGAGGCTGACCTAGACAAAGCAGATATGAGATGGGCAAACCTCAGTAGAGCAATCTTAAAAGGAGCAAAATTACATGATACAGATATAGTTAGAGCTAATTTAAGACAAGCAGACTTGACGAATGCCAAACTCAGAAACGCAAATTTGAGTTGGGTCGACTTACGTGAAGTCAAGCTTATGAATGCTGATCTTACTAATGCGAGGCTAGAAGGCGCCAGCCTAACTGATACTGATCTCAGTAAAGTGAATCTTACTAGAGCCAATCTTAATTACGCTGACCTTAGCAGAGCCAACCTTAATAATGCTGACCTGATTAATGCCGAATTAACTAAAGTAAATCTCAGTGGAGCTAATCTTAGCCAAGCTAATCTTAGCCAAGCTAACCTAACTCAAGCCAACTTTCAAGACACTAATATAAGTAATATCATTTTGACTGGTGCCAATTTGAGCCACACAAACTTGAGTGGCTTTAATCTCAATAGTATTAATTTAAGTGGGGCTAATTTAAGAGGTGCTAATCTCAGTAATGCCTCTCTAAAGGGTACGAACTTTAGTCACGTCAAATTGGATGATACAGATATGAAGTATGCTGACTTAACTGATGCTGACTTAACTGGGACAGATATTTATGGTAAAGACCAGTATGGTGTGATACAGCCGAAGGCGGACATAAGGGGAACAACACTACCTGAAGGAGATGTTTACAATGATGATATGAGTAATGATAATGATATGGATTATGAGCGCAGTCCTGAAGACAAGTTATCTGAACATTTCTAGTGGTTAGGCTTGAATTGATTTTTGCTCAGAGAGTGATTGCAATAGTATTTGATCGAGTTTCGTGAATTAGATAACTTACCCATCAAGTATGGGTAGAGTATGACCCAAACGCAATCCCAGTAAAATCCATCCTTCTAGACTATCTTGCAAATCTTCTCGGCAAGCTTCTAGTGTTGTAGCGTTTGCCCAAACTCCTTGACATTCTGGAATTTCGCCATAGAAAGTTCCATCTTCAAGCAACTCGTAAGTTGCTTTGTGCATTGCTGTACGAATGTAATTTGTCAACATTTATATTTTTTACAACTTCATTCAGCTTTTTAATCAATTTTGTGATAGTTAAAATTTTACTTATAATTTTTAATTTATAAAAATGCGATCGCGCCACTTTACCAAACGCGATCGCATTAATTTTTCTCGCCTTAACTAATAAAATGCAGTCTATTAATTACTGCACTAATTAGATGATGAGTAATAGGCAAACTATCAATTACCATTCCCAGACACAACAGCATCATGTAGGAAATGGAATAGAGAAATAACTCTCTAGCGACAGTACGATCTTCTGGATTTTGCAACAATCGCCAAGATTTGTGGATAAATAATCCTCCCAAACTCAGAGCGATCGCAGCATAAAAAACTCCACTCGCACCTAAGGGATAAACTAATAACACTGTTGCAACGACAGTAATCAAGGTATAGTACCAAATTTGCCGCACTGTTGCCGTATCCCCTTTAACTACTGGTAGCATCGGTATCCCGACTTTTGCGTAGTCGTCCCGAATCATCAAAGCTAGCGCCCAGAAATGTGGCGGTGTCCACAAAAAGACGATGGCAAAAATTAACCATGCTGCCCAGCTTAAAGTGCCGGTGACAGCAGCCCAACCCACCAAAGCTGGAATTGCTCCAGCCGCACCACCAATGACAATATTTTGGGTGCTGTGGCGTTTTAGCCAGTGGGTATAGACCAAAACATAAAAGACGATGCCAGAGAAAGCTAGCACCGCAGCTAACAAATTGGCGAAAACTGCCAGTAGTGTAAACGAAAGTGTTGCTAGAGCGATCGCAAAAATTAGAGCATCGCGCGGCTGCACCTTACCGGAAGGCATGGGGCGATGACGAGTCCGCTCCATGTCATAATCAATATCCCGGTCGTAGATACAATTAATTGTCTGGGCGCTTGCAGCAGCCAGAGTGCCACCAGTCAGAGTTACTAGTAACAGCAATGGGTCTACCTGTCCCTTAGCAGCAATCCACATACTGCCAGCTGTGGTAATCAAAAGCAACGGAATAATCCGAGGTTTAGTTAGCTGGTAGTAACTTTGAATTACTTGGATAAAAGTTTGGTGGTGGCGAGAGACATTAGTCTCAATCATGTTGACTCTGGTTCCTTATTTTTCAATAACTTATATGCAGCCCCCGCTCAAGCTGGCTCTTTCGGCCGAACGAAAATACTTTTTCACACCTTCGTGGGTCCCATTATCAGTGCTGAGTTAGGAGTTAGGAGTGAGGATTTATTCTCCTTGTCCCCTTGTCACCTTGTCTCCTTACTCAGCACTCAGCACTCGTGACTCAGCACTAACTGAATCACGCAATGAGAGAACTGTGAAAGCCACTAAAGTACCAAGCAAAGCAGCTCCTACAGCTTGGTGAGACACAGTGAGAGGTTCGACTTGGAGGTGTAATTTGAAAGTGGCGACTCCTAACAAAATTTGTAAGCTCAACAATGCGCCAGCCATATTTGCCAGTCGCCGCAAGGCTGGATGTAGCGCCGGTGTACGCCAACTGAAAAATACCATTGCCAAGGTTGCCACAGTTGGCGGCACCAAACCAGCAATATGGCTGTACATTACGGTACAAAGTTGAGAATCGCCGAAGCATTGGTGTAGCGCCCAACGAGATCCTACTAAAGCACCTAAGAGACTTTGCAGGTAAACCAAAACAGCAGCAGTTAAACCGACCCAAGGCAACTTACCAACGGTTCCAGTCCCCTGATAGGGTGTGAGTGCGGTGCCGATAATCAACAGAGTGGTAAAAAACAATAACGCCGTTCCGAGATGGGCGGTAACGATATCAAACCGCAACAATTCGGTGACGGTGAGTCCTCCTAAGACACCTTGGAAGACGATGAGAAACAGGGCGAATGTAGATGCCCAAGGCAGCCAACTGGGTAGCGAGCGACGGTGCCACCAGGATAAACCAAAAAGTGCGATCGCGCTGACACCAATTAAGGCAGCATCTAATCTGTGAAACCACTCTAAGAATACCTGGAAATTCATTTGCTTGGCTGGCACCAATTCGCCATAGCACAAGGGCCAATCTGGGCAAGCAAGCCCAGCATTCATCACGCGGGTGGCAGAACCTATCGCCATCAAAATCAAAGTGGCTATGCACATTCTCCACACCAAGCGACGAATCATTTCCTTGGGCTTTTGTTGCTGAAGAGCCGCTTCATTTTGTTGTTGTAGGACAATTTCATTCATGAACAGTACCTTCTGCCCGCTCTTGGTGGATCTCTAATAGATTCTTAATTTTCAATACTGAACAGACACTTTGCAAGAGCGGGGGAACCCCGACAAGCAAGTGTCCTCCCCATCTCCACCCTAGCGTATACTCTAGGGGTTTATAGATTGGCACTCACTTATACTTTGAATCACTCTCGCTATGTTTTGCCTGAAGCTTTAGGTATTTTTCAAGATGTGAAAAATTTATTGGTGGCAGTTAATTTAACCATCCTAAATTTTTCCTTAAATTTTTCTACTGATTTGCATCTATTTTTGGGAATATCTGTTAGTCACCTTGTACTCAAAATTAGTAAGATAGTCAAAAAAATTAATAAAAATTTCAGATAATTGAACTCTATGTCTCATAGCCTAGACTACCTTAGTAAGTGAGCAGCTTTAAGATAACGTAGTAAATTCAATCAAGTAAGCCGTGAAGATTCCAAGTTCAATATGGACATTACTCATTGGCATCGTGCTAACCCTCACCAGTATTTGGTACGGTCAAAATCATGGTCTGTTGCCAGCAGCAGCCACTGATGAAGCCGTCTTAGTCGATGGTCTATTCAATGCGATGATGGTCGTTTCTACAGGT
This sequence comes from Nostoc linckia z4, assembly GCF_002608075.1. Classification (GTDB taxonomy): domain Bacteria; phylum Cyanobacteriota; class Cyanobacteriia; order Cyanobacteriales; family Nostocaceae; genus Nostoc; species Nostoc linckia. Next base: position 97,290 of record NZ_LAHA01000002.1, on the reverse strand, counting down.
ATATTTCTGATAGTCGAAGGTGTTTTGATTTACTCTGCATTTAAATACCGTCGGCGTGCAGGTGATAATGAAGACGGGCCACCAGTTGAGGGCAATGTACCTTTAGAAATACTCTGGACGGCGATCCCAGCAATTATCGTTATCGGTATTTCTGTTTACAGTTTTGATGTGTACAACGAAATCGGTGGCTTCGATCCTCATGCCATCCATGAAGCCCCGATTACTCAACAACAGTCGATGACAATGCCTGGGCATGGAAGTGCCATAGCTGCAACATTGAGCGATACACCTCCTAGCACCGAACCCAACCTCAATCAAGAAAAATCTGATGAGGCTATGCAAGACCCAGCGACAGCAGAAGTCCGCAATGCTGACCAAATTCCCCAAAAGCGGGATGCTCCAGGTGTCGGTAGTGTTGCTCCCACAATTGGAGGCAGTCCCGATAAAGCAGGTAAACCAGCAGCATTGCAAGTCAACGTCACCGGTCTACAATATGCCTGGATTTTCACATATCCAGAAACTGGGATAACCACAGGTGAACTGCACGTTCCCATCGGTAAAGAAGTGCAAATTAATATGACAGCCAACGATGTGATCCACGCTTTCTGGGTGCCAGAGTTCCGTCTCAAACAAGATGCAATCCCCGGTAGGCAAAGTGAGATTCGCTTCACACCCAACACAGTAGGTGATTATGCTCTAATTTGTGCTGAACTTTGTGGCCCATACCACGGCGCTATGAGAACAACAGTGGTAGTTGAGCCACAAGAAGCATTTGAGCAATGGCAACAAGAGCAGTTAGTTGCCAGTAAAGAAACTCTAAATAAAGCTGTTGCCCTTAACCCTGCGGATTTATCCCCACATGAATTTCTTGCCCCCTACACAAAGGATATGGGAATTCAACCAGAAATGCTCCATCAAATTCACCACTAGTCAATATGTCATTTAGTCAAAATCTAATGACTAATGACTAATGACTAATGACTAATGACTCACTCCTATGACACAAGCTCAGTTACAAGAAACTGCCAATATTCCCGCTCATGGTGAAGAACCACCAGTGAGGAAATGGCAAGATTACTTTACCTTTAATACCGACCATAAGGTAATTGCGATTCAATATCTAGTCACCACATTCATTTTTTACTGTATTGGTGGCGTGTTGGCTGACTTAGTTCGTACAGAACTACGGACGCCAGAAGTAGATTTTGTCACCCCAGAAGTCTACAACAGCTTGTTTACGCTGCACGCTACAATCATGATTTTTTTGTGGATCGTGCCAGCTGGTGCGGGTTTTGCTAACTTCTTGATCCCCTTGATGATTGGGGCCAAGGATATGGCATTCCCACGCTTGAATGCTGTTGCTTTTTGGATGATTCCGCCTTCCGGTTTGTTGCTCATCGCTAGTTTAGTGGTCGGTGATGCCCCCGATGCAGGTTGGACTTCCTACCCTCCCCTGAGCTTGGTAACAGGTCAAGTAGGTGAGGGAATTTGGATTATGAGTGTCCTCCTACTCGGTACATCATCGATTTTGGGGGCAATTAATTTCCTCGTCACATTGCTGAGGATGCGTATCCCAGGCTTGGGATTCAATCAATTGCCTTTGTTCTGCTGGGCGATGTTTGCCACTTCAGCCTTGACTCTGGTATCTACGCCAGTGTTAGCAGCAGGTTTGATTCTGCTGGCTTTTGACTTATTTGCCGGGACGACATTTTTTAATCCCACTGGGGGCGGCGATCCTGTTGTTTACCAGCACATGTTCTGGTTTTACTCGCACCCAGCAGTTTACATTATGATTTTGCCTTTTTTTGGGGCAATTTCAGAAGTTATCCCCGTGCATTCTCGCAAGCCAATTTTTGGTTATAAAGCGATCGCCTACTCTTCCCTGGCCATCAGTTTTTTAGGGCTAATCGTTTGGGCACACCACATGTTTACCAGTGGTATCCCCGGTTGGCTGCGGATGTTCTTTATGATCACCACCATGATCATCGCCGTACCCACTGGTATTAAAATATTCAGCTGGTTGGCAACCATGTGGGGCGGAAAAATTCAACTCAACTCCCCTATGCTATTCGCAATGGGCTTTGTTGGTACCTTTGTGATTGGTGGTATCAGTGGTGTGATGCTAGCAGCAGTACCCTTTGATATTCACGTCCACGATACCTATTTTGTAGTGGCACACTTGCACTACGTTTTGTTTGGTGGTAGCGTTCTGGGCATTTACGCAGCGATTTACCACTGGTTCCCGAAAATGACGGGACGAATGCTCAATGAATTTTGGGGTAAAGTTCACTTTGCCTTGACAATCGTCGGTTTAAACATGACCTTCTTACCCATGCACAAACTAGGGATGATGGGCATGAACCGCCGTATTGCTCAGTACGATCCCAAATTTACTTTACTCAATGAAATCTGCACCTATGGTGCTTATATCCTGGCAGTCTCCACATTTCCCTTCATTATCAATGCAATTTGGAGTTGGTTGTACGGAGAAAAAGCTGGTAATAATCCCTGGAGGGCACTAACCTTAGAGTGGATGACTACCTCACCGCCAGCGATCGAAAATTTTGAAGTCACCCCAGTACTAGTTACAGGCCCCTACGACTACGGCTTGGAAAAGGCTAAAGAAGGTGTACCCTTATCTGACCCCAATCCAGTCTTGTCTGCTGGCCCAAACTCCGTATTAAGAGCAAAACCCGACCCAGCGGTTGCTGCTAATCCGGAAGATCGGAAATAAATTTATTGGGGCATTGGGCATTGGGCATTGGGTATGGAAAGAAGACAAGAGCAAAGACTTACTCTAACTTCTCCCCTACTTCCCCATGCCCCATACCCCATGCCCCATGCCCTATTCCCCAATCTACATTTATCAAGATTCATGCAAAGTCAGACAATTGACCCAGCTAAAACTGAACTGAATCATCACCATACAGCAGAAGCAGCTGTCGGCCATCATGAAGAACATCCAGACCATCGTTTGTTTGGGCTAATTGTCTTCCTGATTGCTGAAGGAATGATTTTTATGGGACTATTCGGAGCCTATCTGGCTTTCCGTGCTACCATACCTGTTTGGCCTCCAGAAGGTACTCCAGAGTTAGAACTGTTGCTACCCGGTGTTAACACTGTGAACCTGATTGCTAGTAGTTTTGTGATGCACAATGCCGATACTGCTATCAAAAAGAATGATACGCAGGGAGCGCGGATTTGGCTAGCAATTACCGCTGCGATGGGTGCTGTGTTCCTGGTAGGACAAGTATATGAATATACTCATCTCGAATTTGGTTTAACTACCAATTTATTTGCCAGTGCATTTTATGTTTTGACTGGTTTCCACGGACTGCACGTTACCATCGGCGTTTTAGCGATTCTGGCCGTGTTGTGGCGATCGCGCGTTCAGGGACATTACAGTAGCGAAAAACACTTTGGCATTGAAGCCGCTGAAATTTACTGGCACTTTGTTGATGTGATTTGGATTATTTTGTTCGGATTACTGTATTTGCTGTGAGTATTAATTAGTTATTAGTTGTTCACTCCACGCGAACAACTTTACAAGCCTCCTTTGGAGGCTTTTTTATTTTCAGTATTCAGTGATACCAATTTGGAATTTTATAGCAAGGAACTGGGTAATTCAAGTCTCCACTCCCGAAGACTGAAATCAGGAGTGGTGTAGTTCTGTCAAGACGTAAATCGCTCGTAAAAGCTGGATAATAAACTTTCAAGCTATTGCCTGTTATCTATTCCGTGTTACTTATTGCTTTTTATACTAATATAAAGACATAGAGTTTTCATGAGTTAGGGTATTGCATTTACTTTATTCGTCAAAACTTGTATTATTTATATTTATTTATAAATAAAAAATTCAATTTCCAGCCCAATCATAAAGCTGCCTCCAAGCTATATGAACGGGAAGATAATTGCCTCAAAATTGACAAATCAAGGGGCGAGTATTCATTTTCTCACCCAAGCTATAAGAACCTCTGAATGGTCAGCAATTAGCAGTATAATATACGCCACATGAGCCAGAACCCTCTCATTAGAAAAACATTCAGGAGTAGCTTTGAGACCGTTAAAGTGTTAGAAAGCCCAGAATCAGGTAAAAACTACTCTTTAGCAAGTGTAATACGTAATAGATATCATCAGAGTTTTGTTAGAAAAACACTTAGGAATCGCTTTGAAATCATCAAGCAATTGGGCAGCGGGGGATCTGGGGATACATACTTAGCCATAGACCTAGACCTACCGGGAAGACCGCATTGTGTTGTTAAGCATTTCCACCCAAAAGATTCTAATCCTGCGGTGGGGGCGATCGCTAAAAAATTATTTGTCAGAGAAGCAGAAGTTTTATATCAGCTGGGTAACGACCACGAACAAATTCCGAGACTGTTTGCTCATTTTGATGAAGGTGGGGATTTTTATCTAGTCCAAGAATACATTGACGGTCATTCTTTGACTCAAGAAATTATCCCAGGGCAACGGCTGAGGGAAAATGCAGTCTTGATTTTATTAAAAGACATTTTGGAAGTGTTAGTCTTCGTTCACGAACACAACATTATTCACCGAGATATTAAGCCCCAAAATTTAATGCGGCGACACTCCGATGGCAAGATTGTGTTAATTGACTTTGGGAGTATTAAAAAAATTGGTGCTTTAGGAGCGGGTTTAACAGTTGTGGTTGGTACTCCTGGTTATATGCCAAGCGAACAAGCCAAGGGAAAGCCAAAACTTTCTAGCGATATCTATGCAGTAGGTATGATTGGTATTCAAGCTCTCACGGGCTTAGTACCAAGCCAACTACAAGAAGATCCTGAGACAGGAGAAGTAATTTGGCGGCATCACGCACAGGTAAGCGATGCTTTTGCTGATATTTTAGACAGAATGATTTGCGATCGCCATAGTCAACGTTATCAATCTGCCGCCGAAGCTTTGGAAGCCATTAATTCCTGTTTGCTGGGATTAGAGTCATCGCCATCTGCTGGTCAAAAGCAAAATATTATCGATAGCTATTTTTTAGCTTACAGGAATTTTATTTTGTTGTTGGGTATTGGACTGGGTGCTAGTACTAGTTTGATAGTAATTATATTAATCTATACATTCCTGAATGCAAGTACATTCTTGCCACAGCAACCTACTCAACTAAAAAATATCATACAAAAATTTATTCATCAGTCACAGTTAACTAATTTAAATAACTTAAATAGCAACACAGAATTAAAGAAAAGCAATTGCAGCATTGCCAATAGCACCGAAGAAATTAAATTTAATTGTCTTAGAGACAATTAAGAACTTTTAAGTAAATAAATTAGGACTTACGCAAAAACTCTCTTAGACTCTTATTTCTCTGAGGGAAGCCTCTTAACCCGTTTAAAGCACTGGTTCCTGTTGATCCTTTAACTTTGTTCAGCCTTGACTGTCAACCGTCAACAGTTAACAATCTTTTGTGGAATATTTTTTTACTTGGAAGTCCCTTAACAACCGTATTAGCTTACAAATTGCACAACATCAAGTTAATTGGCTGTTAAAAATTAACTATCAACCATCAACAATCAACAACTAAGATAAAAACATACGCAAGTTAAATGCGTGACTACTTAGCTATAAAAAATTGCTTTAGGACTTACTGATAAAAGCTTTATCTAAAACTTAAATATCTACAGATTTTTATAGTGTAAATACGGAGAAATTACTGTAGTATAAATACAATCAATAAACAAAATTTAAAGATATGGACAATACAAACCAAAGAAAAACTTTAATTAACAGCGAAATAGCCCTGTTTCTCAGAGGTTTGATTATTGGTAAAGTATTAACACTGATGGTTATTGGCGGATTGCTTTGGTGGTTACTCAAGCCAAATTTCTTATCTCGTAACAGTGTTAACTCTTACTCCCCTAATCAAAACGTAAACACCTCCTTTAGTGAAAGTTCGACTTTTCAGACAATTGTGGATGTTCCTAGCGGCTCATTTAACTACGGTGGTAGTACAGCTTGGGCATCTATCCGGCAATTAGTAGATTCTCAGATTCAAAGCGATCGCCCTGAACTACAATTACGCTACATAGACCCTATAAAAGACAGTCCTGGCTCTAGCTCTGGTATTCGTATGTTGCTCGATGGCAAATTAGACTTTGCTCAGACTTCCCGTCCCCTGACAGATGAAGAACAAGCAATTGCAACACAGCGAGGCTTTACCCTCGAACAGCGCCGGGTGGGTATTGATGGAATAGCAGTGGTAGTCAACCCATCACTCAAGGTATCAGGTTTAACTGTTGACCAATTGCAGCAGATTTATTCGGGGCAAATTACTAACTGGCAACAACTAGGTGGGCCCAACTTAGCTATCACACCTTTCTCTCAACGACCAGAAAATGCAGATACACTAATATCCACGAGCAACAACAACTCAAAGGGGCAAGCACTTGGCTCCAATGTACAGTATGTCTACTCGACTACAGAGGCAGTACGCCAACTCAGCAAAACTCCTGGTGGCGTGTATTATGCTTCTGCCCGTTCAGTAATTCCTCAGTGTACTGTCAAAGCTTTACCATTGGGTCGCACTTCTGGTGAGTTAATCCCCCCCTACCGCGAACCTCTAGTATCAGCTGAAAATTGCCTACGTCAGCGCAATCAAGTAAATACTGAGGCTATTAAAAATGGTAGTTATCCAATTACTGCTGATATGTTTGTGATTATTAAGCAGAATAAAGGGCGAGAACAGCAAATAGGCGATGCCTACGCCAAACTTTTATTAACTGAACAGGGGCAAAAAGCAATTGAGCAAGCTGGTTTTGTGGGAGTTCGTTAATCAAATCTCCAAGATAATTAAATGTTATTAGTTTGTGACAGAGTGCTGCACAAAAGCTGACAACATTAGACTTCTTGCAGAAGTCGGGAAAAAGGGAAGGGGAAAGGGGGTGCATGTTTGGTATTTTCCCTTTCCCCTTTAACCCCTTCGGGGTTCGCCAGTCGCTCATGGGGGAAACCCCCAAGACCGCGCTGGCTCACCTTTTCCCTTTGACCACAAGATTCCAAAAAGCACTTTTGCAAGAGGTCTATTGATGCAGGCAATGTACAGCGCCCAGCCACAGAGAGTTTCAATCAGCCTAAATTATTACTCACTGGGCGATTGGAAATCGCAGCTACACAGATTAAATCCACCTACATAGGTTTGAAAAACTTGATTTGGTGTTAGTCCAGGCAGGTGTACTAAGCTTTGTGTAGTAGCGAATTCCATTCGCCCAATACTTTTCAAACATCCTCTAAGCAGCTGTATCGGAACGTTCTATTTGCTGCCGAATGGTTTCAATAGAAGCATTAATACCAGCCAGCTTTGACTCGAAATCATCTCGCAGCCAAATCAAGAATTTTAATTTCCGTTCTAAGCTAGCTTTGTGCGAAATGGGCTGGCTTCCATAACAGGCATTACCCCAAAAAGGAAACATAATTTACCTCTGTATTTAGCTGTTGTAGGAGTGCAGTATATTGCACCATTATATTTTGACTAATAACAATCAGACTGGTGTGTGTAATAACCGATCTTTATTGTACGGGCTTAACGAATGCTTGCTAAAAATTGTCCCAACAGATGATGAAATTATTCCATTGGATAGGCATTAATTTTTTCTAGATCTTCTTTTGGGAAACATTTGAAGTAAATATAGGAATTCTATTTCAGTTGTGAATAATATCGGTGTTGATTGTTGACTGTTGACCGTTGACAGTCAACAAACCTAACACGTAATATTTCACAAATGATTTAGGATTGCTATATTAAATTGGCAATACGGTTTGGATAAGCAGTATGAACTTCCCTTGTGGTCTGGGAAAAGGTTAAGGGGTAAAGGATGTATTTGAAACCTTTCCCCTTTGCCCTTTCCCCTTTAACCGAACCGTATTAGGAGGTATGGTATCGACTCGTTCGTGCAGTTCTTGAAGTTGTTGGTTTAATTCCCTCTGTCGTTTGATTAAAATTTCCAAATCTTGCTTTGTTGCTAAATCTGCTCTACCGGGAATGACTTGATTTAGCTGATTTAGGCACGTATCCAAGCCAGCAGCAAATTCATAGCGCGTAACTGGGCGCGAACCTTGATATGTTTCGTCAGGATACCCAGATAGACAACCTTTCTGGGGAACTGTGTTGTGTCCATCCCTTGGTATTTGTGACCAAGTTTTTGATGGATAAAAAATAATTGTTGTCAGCGCCAAGGTAGTTGTAAGAGTGGCGAGTGGAAGCAAGTTAGTAATTAATGACATCTTAAACATTGGTCACAGCTACAAAGCATTTCTTTTTCACTTTATCAACTGGAAGATAATGGAACTGCAAATCAAGGATTTGTTCGTTATTAAGAACGTAAATACACTTACAACCCTGACAAATGATAATTTTTGCTAGTTAGCTTTATTTGCATCAGTCTAGTTAATTCCTTGCATAAACACTCATTGGTTCCTTGATAAACCGGGTGTAAAGATGCTTAAACGTAGATTTAATCACGCGGGGCATACCAAAATCAATGGGCATTAATTTATCTGGTAGCCGCCAATCTTCTACTTTTAATAAGTCAGGATTTAAATGTGGAAATTCGATGTTAGCAAGTTCTGGACAAATTCCTAATTTTTGAGAAGCTGCAACTGTTGGTACTTGTTCCGGAGGAACATTGAGGATTTCCACCATTGCTCGATCTAAAGCAAATATATCTGATGCAGCTGCTAAAATGCCTAGTTGGCGAGGTTCGCCGTTACTAGGGCCGTTACCTTCATGACCGATGATGCCATCTAAGATGGTTAAGTTGGGGTTAATTGCCCTGGCGGTTTCTACTAACATTTGGGCAAATCTGTCGGTGTCTTTGCCGGCTTCCATGTGCCACCAAGCTTTCATTTTGCCGGGGACGCAACCGAACAAGTTTTTGACACCCAAGGTTAATGTTAATTGGGCATGGGATTTGACTTTCGGTAGGTTAATCACCACATCTGCTTCCATCGCTTCTTTAGACAAGCGCAGGTGGTTAAAATTCTGACTCACAGTTTGGTAACGCTGTCCGTGAAAATCGATGATGGGAAGCTTGAGTTCTTCTAAAATAGGCAGATAGCCATTGGCCACCGCTACTCCCTTGGCGCTACCAAAAGCCGGACTATCACCCAAAAATGGCTTACCGCCGACTTCAATTACCATTTGGGCAACTGCGTAAACTAGTTCGGCACGGGTGATACACTCTTTACCAGGACGCGCACCTGTGAGGAGATTGGGTTTGAGTAAAACGCGATCGCCTTTTTTCACAAATGCTGCCATTCCTCCAAAAGGTTCCAGCAATATCACTAGAGATTCCCGTAAAGCCTCTAGTTCGTAGGAAGTAGCCCGAATCAAGCTAACGGATGATTTTTGAGTTTGCATAGATAATAAATCACAAGTAATAAACAGCGCCAACAGTCAAAGCCCTTAGGGCTGTTAAAAGGTTAAAGGTTAAAGGGAACCCCATAACTCAAGTTAGGGGCTTGATACAAGCACACTGCATTTCTCGTACTACGTATCTTAAAATACATCTTTTTCTTTTTTCCATGTTTAAAAACTCTTTCTTGTATCCTTTCTCCCTTCCCCTTCCCCCTTACCCTTTTCCCTACTTCTGCAAGAAGTCTATCCAAATGTAGAGACTAGCAGTGCTACGTCTCTACAAAGATTTTGATATCATCCAGAATCGTTGTTTTTATTCTCGACTCAGAGGTAAGATAGCACTCATTTGTTCTAGATTTAACACTGTAGCTAAGTCTGCTTCATTCATTAATCCTCGTTCTAGGACGATTTGCCGTAGGGATTTACCAGTTTCTAAAGATTCTTTGGCCACAGCTGCGGCGTTTAAATAACCAATGTGAGTGTTGAGTGCAGTTACCAAAGCTAAACTGCCTTCGGCGTATGCTAAACAACGTTCTTTGTTGGCTGTAATTCCCTCGATGCAACGTTTGGTGAGGGCGGCGATGGTATTACCCAAAATTTCGATGCTGTGAATTAGGTTATAGGCAATTAACGGCATCATGACGTTTAATTCTAATTGTCCCGCTTGGGCGGCAATAGCGATCGCATTGTCGTAACCCATCACCTGAAAACATACCATTGATGTCATCTCCGCCATCACTGGGTTATATTTTCCTGGCATAATTGAGGAGCCTGGTTGCACTGGCGGCAGTTGAATTTCTTTAAAACCAGTTTTTGGCCCTGAATCCATCAACCGCAAGTCATGAGAGATTTTCGCTAAATCCTGGGCTAAGTTCCGCAAAGCACCGGAAACGTTGACAAATGGTGCCATACTTTGCATGGCAGCCATTAGGTGGGGTGCAGGTTCTAGGGGGGTGTCAATTAACTCTGAGAGAACTTCCACAACACGGGCGCGATAAAGAGGATGAGTATTTAACCCCGTTCCCGCTGCACTACCTCCCAAACCCAGCACCATCAAATCTCCGGAGGCGGTGTAAATCCGGTTTTGGTGTTCTGTGAGGATTTGTGCCCAAGCCCGAAAATTTTCACCCAAGCGTACAGGTACAGCGTCTTGTAAATGAGTTCTGCCGGATTTGACGATATCTTGAAATTCTCCAGCTTTGTTTTCTAAGGTGGCGATCGCTTCTTCTAAAGCTGGGTGTAATGTGTGAGTAAGTGCCAATAATCCACCAATTCTAATTGCTGTGGGAATTACATCATTGGTAGACTGTCCATAGTTAACGTGATCGTTAGGACTAATACGTTTATAATTGCCCTTTTCATCGCCAAGAATTTCTAAGGCGCGATTTGCTAAAACTTCATTGACATTCATGTGGTGCGAAGTTCCCGCACCCGCTTGATAAACATCCACAACAAACTGTTCCCGCAACTTCCCGGCTAAAATTTCATCGGTTGCTTGCACAATGGCCTGACTAATATCTTGGGGAATGCAACCAAGTTCACCATTCACAATTGCTGTAGCTTTTTTAATTAATAAACAAGCATCTACGTAAGTAGGTAAAGGCTTAATGCCACTGATAGGGAAATTTTCTATTGCTCGTAGTGTTTGAATGCCGTAATAAACATCACTAGCTATTTGGCGATCGCCCATTGAATCGCGTTCGACGCGAAATTCTATCTTGTCAGTCATAGTATTGTTTAGATGATCTCAAAATACAAATCATGCCATGCAAATGATACCGACGCCATTTTTACAAAAAAATATGCTGAAACTCTGTTAGCTACAAATTTTTTCAATAATTAAATATTAGTCTCAATTTTTAGGAAAACGCGACAACTAACAACTAACTAAGCGCTGTCAAATCATTTAATTTCAGCTAAACTAACGTTTAAATAAGAGCAGGAAAATATTATGATTAAAACACCAACTCGCCGTATATCTTTAGAGGCATTTTTACAATTACCAGAAACGAAACCAGCCAGTGAATTTGTTGATGGTGAAATCATTCAAAAACCTATGCCTCAAGGAAAACATAGCAGACTTCAAGGTGGATTAGCGACTGCAATTAATCATGTCACAGAACCCACAAAAATCGCCCTAGCTTTTCCAGAATTACGCTGTACCTTTGGTGGACGTTCCACTGTTCCAGATGTTGCAGTATTCGCTTGGGAAAGAATTCCTATAGATGAAAAAGGCAATATTGCCAATGTATTTAATACATATCCAGATTGGACAATTGAAATTCTCTCACCTGAACAAAGTACCACCAAAGTTACCAAAAACATTTTACATTGTTTAAATCATGGTTCTCGCTTAGGTTGGTTAATTGACCCAGAGGAATATAGTGTTTTAGTGTATCCACCACAGCAACAACCAATGTATTTAGAGAACGAAGAAGATATCTTGCCAGTACCCGATTTAGTCAGCGATTTACATTTGACATTAGGGCAATTATTTGGTTGGTTAAAATTATGAAAACAGAATTCAGGAGTCAGTCGTCAGAATTCAGAATAAATTCTGTACGAGTGGTGACTGATTGATTCTGAATTCTGAATTCTGTATTCTGTATTCTTCTTCAAAGATAATTCCTCAACCCAAATCATGACTTTACCTAACTGGATTACTTTTTCTCGTTTGCTCGGTGTACCATTTTTGCTATATGGTTTGTACAACCCTACCTCTGAGGCTAGGTGGTTATGTTTGGCGATTTTTTTAGTGGCGGCGTTGACAGATTGGTTGGATGGCTATTTAGCAAGAAAACTTAACCAAATTAGTGATTTAGGTAAATTTCTTGACCCCTTAGTTGATAAATTTTTGGTACTTGCACCGTTAATGGTGTTGATTGAACTGGGAAAAGTGCCAGCATGGGGAGTGTTTTTGATTTTAGCGCGGGAATTAGCGATCGCTGGTTGGCGGGTGAATCAAACAACAATTACCGGGGCGAACATTTGGGGTAAACTCAAAACAGTTAGTCAAATAGTGGCGATCGCACTTTTAATTGCACCATTACCTGAAGTTTGGCAAATTCCATCTTTAATTGCTTTTTGGATTTCTGTTGCTTTAACTTTAATCTCTGGCGCTATTTATCTTTTACCCCAAAAAGCTAGCACTGCTGATTGAAAACATCTAATGTTTTGTAAGTTCAAGTGTAAAATTTCTCCATGTAATAATCACAAAATATTTGTAGCTAACTCATCAATTTCTTCCAGTGCCTAAAAAAATTCGGGAACTGAAAGCAATGCTCCTAAAAGCTGGATTTACTTATCGAAGTGGCAAAGGCAGTCATACAGTATGGAGCCATCCTTTGCTAATTTACAGCCTCACTTTGTCTGGTAAAGATGGAGCAGATGCAGACCGTTACCAGGAAAAAGATGTGAAAAATGCGCTCATAGAAGTAAAATACCTTGAGCAAGAAGACGGCAAAGGAGAAGAATGAAACCACAATATAGTATTCTAATTCAGTGGTCAAATGAAGATCAAAAATACATTGTTAGCTTACCTGAGTTTGGCCCCTACGCACACACTCATGGAAACACCTACGCTGATGCTCTCAAAAATGGTGAAGAAGTGCTAGAACTTTTGATTGAAGATTACCAAGCACAAGGAAAACCATTACCAGAACCTTTGACTGCAAATGTTTCGTTTCAGTTTGTGTAATCCTCACCTAATTATTAGCAGTTGTTAGCAATGAGCGCTCATTGATGGGAAATCAAAGGACAATTACCTGCACAAAGATTTGGCGTAAAGACTAAATTTAATTACTCTTTTTGACTTGCAAGACCTTTAAAACTCCACAATTGCAGTGTCCAACTCAAAACATGAGTTTTGATTCATTTCTACACTGGCTAAATTAACTCTTAGCTCAATACCAAATTCCTAAAAACTATAGCTTGGTAATCCAGTAACATCAGTTTCAACAGCAAATAAATCACCAGAGTAGAAACTTTTGTCAATCTCGGCTTGGCTGAGTCCAACTGAAGCAGTGGTAATATAAAGTGTTTGCAAATTTTCGCCACCAAAGGTGCAACTCGTAACGAGTGGAACGGGTAGCTTTATCCGCAATATCTCTTCACCTTGGGGATTGAAACAAATCACACACCATCCATTCCACATGGCTGACCAAATATTTCCTTGGCTATCTATAGTTAAACCATCTGGATAGAAAGATTCCTGAGTTAAATCAACAAAAATTCGGCGATTACTAATATTGCCTGTTACTGAATTAAAGTCATAAGCATATATTTTTTGTTGAGGAGAATCAGTTAAGTAAAATATATTTTCATCAGGACTCCAACCCAAACCATTAGATATAGTCAATCCTGTTTCCATCACATGTAATGAGCCATCAGCATCATAACGATAAAGACTAGCTTCTGGTTTTTCGACAGTAGACATTGAGCCAAACCAAAAGCGACCTTGGGTATCGCATTTAGCATCGTTGAGACGATTATTAGGTAGATTTTTTTCAACTTCCAAAATCGGGGTAACTTCACCTGTCTTGATATTGAGGAATGCTAGGTGATGGCGCAGTGCCATCGTTAATTTATCTTGACCTGCGATGGCGATCGCACCCAGCACATCTCCCACATCAAAAAAGCGATTTTCACCCGTTATTGGGTCGAATTGATGCACTCGATGGTTAAAAATATCTATCCAGTAAAGCAGCTTTTTAGTGGAGTCCCAAATCGGCCCTTCACCCAAACGGCAACGGGCTTCTAAAATATTATGGAGTGGATATTGTAAGACCTGGCTCATTTTTTTAACCAATAATAGTATTTACAGACACTAATTTCACTGAATTTTAGGCAATTATTAAAAAAGTTTGCCAAGCGCTGAAAAATTAGCGGCGAAATTACGAGAATTGGGCATTAACCCCGATGAAGAGTAATTAGTTGACTGTTGAGAGTCAGCAGTCAACTAATTTCCTAATTAAACAGCTTTTAAAATTTCTTCATCTAGAGAGAAATCCACTTCAGCTTTATCTCGGCCAGAAGCGAGATAATCATTTTCCAAAGAATCTTGTAATCCAGAAATTAAATCATATTCGGGATGCCAGTTTAATTCTGTTTGGGCTTTGTTTACTGAAGCAAAGAAATGTTGTACCCGCATCGGAAAAGCTTTGCGCTTGCCAAAATCAAACTTTTTCGGGTCATAATGGACGATTTTAACAGCATCAGGTGATTTACCAGCTGCTATAGCACTAGCACGGGCTAAACCATCAAAAGTAACAAAGCGATCGCCAGATACATTATAAATTTGTCCCACCGCTTGTTGATTGCCCAAAACTTGAGTCATTGCCTTTGCTAAATCTTTGACATGACCTAATTGGGTGATATGCAACCCATTTCCAGGGATAGGAACGGGGCGATCGCGGACAATTCTGTCAAAAAACCAGCTTTCTAAGTCATTATAATTACGCGGCCCGTAGATATAAGTGGGACGAATCGAAGTAAAGGGCAATCCCAGTTGAGTCAGGTAAGCTTCAGTTTCATGCTTACCCAAGTGGCGACTTTTTGGATCTACTGCATCGCCCTCCACATGGGGAAGTTGGTCAGATTTGAGATACACTCCTGCCGAACTCATGTATACAAAATGTTGCACTCGGTCTTGAAAAATCTCCGCAAGTGGTTGAGTATCACTGAGTTCTCGCCCATTATTGTCAAAAATGGCATCAAAATTTTCTTGTGACAATTTTGCTTTTAATTGGGCAGCATCGGTGCGATCGCCTATAATTTGTCCTACTCCCTGTAAAGAAGGTGCTGGCCGGTTTCCACGGTTAAACAGCACCACCTCATGTCCTTGTTCCACCAATTGTTGAGTTAAATAAACACCAATGAACCGAGTACCACCAATAATTAGAATTCGCATACCATTCCCATTCCTAGATCAGTTTTCTTTCAGCCACTGGGGATTGAGGGGAATAGGGAGGTAGGGAGGTAGGGAGACAAGGGAGACAAGGCAGACAAGGGAGATGGGGAGGTGGGAGGTAAGGGAAGAATAACTTTTAACTCCAAACTCCTCACTCCTCACTCTCAATGCCCCATGCCCCATGCCCCATACCCCATACCCCATGCCCCATACCCCATGCCCCAATCTGAGGTTATCAGGTTGCAGTATCCATCTGGAACCTGTGAAGGAAAGATTGCGTCTGTGGCTATAATCTGGGGCGCTTCCCATTAATTACAAAGGGAAACTTTTCAGTTAACCTCATCAGTAGCTTAACGATTTTCTATTTATTACAAGTTAGCTGTGCCCTTGAAATATGCTCTGGTTCATGAGTGGTTGACACCCAAAGCCACAGGTGGTTCAGAACTCGTTGTACGGGAAATTTTGAATCACATTGATGCTGATTTGTATGCCCTCATCGATTTTGAATCCATCAACCCTGAAAGTTATTTATATAAACGTCAAATTGGCAAGACGTTTCTTCAACACTTTCCGTATGCTCGTAACGGTATACAAAAGTACTTGCCATTGTGGCCTTTGGCAATTGAACAAATGGATTTGCGACACTATGACGTAATTCTGTCTTCCTCCCATGCTGTTGCCAAGGGAATCCTGACCACTCCAGATCAGTTGCATATTTGCTACTGTCACAGCCCTATGCGCTACGCCTGGGACTTGACTTTTGATTATCTACGCCAAAGCAAGCTGGGTAATGGCCTACCAGGGTGGGTGACTAGATATTTATTACATCGTTTGCGCCAGTGGGATGTATTGAGTGCTAATCGTGTTGATTATTTCATCGCTAACTCGCAGCACACAGCTAAGCGGATATGGCGTTGCTATCGGCGAGAAGCAACAGTGATTTACCCACCGGTGAATATTGACAAATTTCCATTTTTTCAGGAAAAAGACGATTTTTACCTAACAGTTTCTCGGCTAGTGAGTTATAAGCAAGTATCGTTGATTATCAAAGCTTTTAATCAACTACAACGACCTTTAGTAGTAATTGGTACAGGAGATGAAATGAAAAAGATTTGTGAGATGGCAAATTCAAATATCCAAATACTGGGATGGCAACCCGATAATGTGGTAAAAAAATATATGGCTAGCGCTAAGGCGTTTGTGTACGCAGCTTGCGAAGATTTTGGTATTGCCTTAGTGGAGGCACAAGCCTGTGGTACGCCAGTAATTGCCTACGGTGCTGGGGGTGCTTTAGAAACAGTGCGAGATATTCGCTCTGATGTGGATACAGGGACAGGTATATTCTTCAGGACACAAACAGAGGCAGCTTTAGTGGAGGCAGTAGAAGAATTTGAAGTACATCAGGGTTCATTCAATTGTGAGTATATGCGATCGCACGCCGCGCAGTTTTCACCGCGAGTCTTTGCAGATCGTTATCTAGATTTTGTAAACAAGTGCAACGAAAAAAGACCTTTTTGGAATACTGGTCTTGGTTCATAGGACTTATTTTTTTAGGCTTTTGGCAATTTATCCCCAGAAGCATCTCATTTTGGCTTTAAGATTGGGACTATGTGTGGTGTGGATTATTAAGGAGTATGATGACTGCCCAGAGCTCACTCCTCTCCGGCAAGCGAGGCATACGGCAAGACACTAAAGCGTCTTTGCGTACTCTCCTAAAACGGGGTCAAAAAACAAAGACGCCTAAGGTTAAACCTAAAGGTCTATCTTTTCAGGGTTTAAACGGAGAGTTTGCTAAACGACTGTTCGATATAGTGTTTTCGCTGTCAGTGTTAATTTTATTCTTTCCTGTCTACTTAATCTTGGCCTTGTTGATTGCTTTGAGTTCAGAGGGCCCGATTTTTTATGTTCAGGAACGGGTGGGTAAAAATTACAAACCTTTTAACTGTATTAAATTCCGAACAATGGTCAGCAATGCGGACGAAATCC
Organism: Nostoc linckia z4; assembly: GCF_002608075.1. GTDB lineage: Bacteria > Cyanobacteriota > Cyanobacteriia > Cyanobacteriales > Nostocaceae > Nostoc > Nostoc linckia. Next base: position 80,017 of record NZ_LAHA01000002.1, on the reverse strand, counting down.
TCATGCAAATGATGGAAACATCGCCCCAATTGCGACAAGAATTTGAGAGCAGTTTTAAACTCAAGCAAGACCCACGAATTACTAAAATTGGTCGATTTTTGCGAATTACTAGCTTAGACGAGTTTCCCCAGTTTTGGAACGTTTTAAAAGGGGATATGAGTGTAGTCGGCCCTCGACCATTAGTAGCGCAAGAACTACCAAAATACGGTTGTTACATTGATGAGATTTTAACCATCCGGCCAGGAATTACTGGTTTGTGGCAGGTTTCTGGACGTAATGACATTCCCTACCCCCGACGAGTCCAAATCGACCTGCATTACGTAAAATTCAGGAATTTATGGCTCGATTTATGGATCATCTTAAAAACCGTTGATGTAGTGATTTTGCCTAAAAATAACGGAGCATACTGAGTAATTACTTAGGGCTGATTTTGGGGGCAGCCAATGCCCCTAAGCACTGGTTTTCAGTGTTAATAAACAGCTACACAAATGAAATAATCTTATTTTCAAAGCATTCAGAACACTAAATAGCAAAAACTTATCGAATTCAAGCAACTTTATTAACTCTTCATAAAAATCAGATAATTTATAAAATTTTTACAACCTAAAAGTGGTAGCATACCGCAGAATAATTCAGGGAAAATATTGAACTTAGGAAATTAAGTTTAACTTTTCACATCACTTGTTATTAAGTAAATATAAGTAAAATTATTTACTTAAAAATTACACTATCCGTTAGAACTAGTAGGTTTACTATTAGGCAATTCAGCAATTACCTGCTAGGTTGTATCAGATCGCTTGTAACATTTTAATCAAAAAAAATAAGGGATAGTTGAGCATGACGCAAAAAAAACGAGCCTTGATTACTGGTATTACCGGTCAAGATGGTTCATATCTGAGTGAGTACTTGTTAGAACAAGGCTATGAAGTTCATGGGATAATTCGCCGCACATCTACCTTCAACACAGACCGCATCGATCACATCTACGAAGACCCACACAAAGAAGGAGTCCAGTTATTCCTGCACTATGGAGATTTGACCGATGGAACAACACTGCGACGCATTTTAGAAGAAGTACAGCCAGTAGAAATTTACAACCTCGGCGCTCAATCTCATGTGAGAGTCAGCTTTGACTCACCAGAATACACTGTAGATTCAGTGGGAATGGGGACACTGCGTTTATTAGAAGCAATTCGAGACTACCAACACCGTACCGGAATCCAAGTGCGATTTTACCAAGCGGGTTCCTCAGAAATGTACGGATTAGTACAAGCAATCCCCCAAAGCGAAACCACACCATTTTATCCCCGCAGTCCCTATGCTTGTGCCAAAGTATACGCCCACTGGCAAACAGTAAACTATCGCGAATCTTACAATTTGTTTGCTTGTAACGGCATACTGTTTAACCACGAATCACCCCGTCGTGGTGAAACCTTCGTCACCCGTAAAATCACGATGGCAGTAGCCAATATCGTAGCCAAAAAACAGAAAAAGATCTATATGGGAAATCTCGACGCTAAGCGAGATTGGGGCTATGCCAAAGATTACGTGAAAGCAATGTGGTTGATGTTGCAGCAAGAGCAACCAGACGACTACGTGATTGCCACAGGGGAAACTCACTCAGTGCGAGAATTTCTGGAATTGGCATTTAAGTATGTCAATCTCAATTGGCAAGATTATGTCGAATTTGACGAACGTTATCTGCGTCCTGCGGAGGTAGAGTTGTTAATTGGGGACTCCAGCAAAGCACGGCAGCAGTTAGGCTGGACACCATCAGTAACCTTTGAACAATTAGTTGCCTTAATGGTAGAAGCAGACTTACAAGCCTTGGGTTACACTTCACCCAACGGCAATGGTTCGCAATTTCCCCACGAAGTTGCTACTCTTCGTCAAGAACTTGGCGCTTTGCACTTCTGATTGAGACCACAGAGGATAAAAATATGACCGCCTTAGAACTCAAAAATAAACGCATTCTGGTCACTGGTGGGTCAGGGTTTCTCGGTCGTCAAGTGATAGATCAACTGCGCCAAGCAGGTGCAGAGAATGAGAAGATTACAGTGGTGCGATCGCGTGATTGCGATCTGCGAGTTTGGGAAAATTGCCAGCGTGCAGTTGACCAACAAGACATCGTTATCCATTTAGCAGCTCATGTTGGTGGCATCGGTCTCAACCAACAAAAACCCGCAGAGCTATTCTACGATAACTTGATTATGGGCAGCCAGCTAATTCACGCTGCATATCAAGGCGGAGTAGAAAAATTCGTTTGTGTTGGTACCATCTGCGCCTATCCCAAATTTACGCCAGTACCATTCAAAGAAGATGACTTGTGGAATGGCTACCCAGAGGAAACCAACGCACCTTACGGAATTGCTAAAAAAGCGCTTTTAGTACAACTACAAGCTTACCGCCAACAGTATGGCTTTAATGGTATTTATCTACTGCCTGTGAATTTGTATGGCCCGGAAGATAATTTCGATCCGGGAAGTTCTCATGTGATTCCGGCGTTAATTCGTAAGGTTCACGAAGCCCAAGTTCAAGGAGACAAGCAACTATTTGTTTGGGGTGATGGTAGTCCGACTCGCGAGTTTCTCTATTCTGTGGATGCAGCGCGGGGCATTGTTATGGGCACCCAATTCTATAACGAATCAGAACCAGTGAATTTGGGTACGGGTGATGAAATTTCCATTCTTGATTTAGTAACTTTGATTAGTCAATTAATGGAGTTTAAAGGTGAGATTGTTTGGCAAACTGATAAGCCAAATGGTCAGCCAAGACGCCGTTTAGATACTGAACGCGCCAAGCTTGCTTTTAATTTCACCGCTGGTGTTAGCTTTGAGCAAGGGCTAAAAAACACCATTGAGTGGTATCGCCAACACGCTGCATAATCTGACGGTGGGCAGTGCCCACCGTCAGATTTTTTGAGCAAAAATTAGGTACTAAACTGTATTTTGCTATATAACTCACTTACTGTTTCACAAGTAAGTTGTTAAATGTGGACAGACTTAATTATCAACTAAATAAAACACAATTACGGCGTACTTTACTCAAAAAACGTCAATCAATGTCTGTTGAGGAGTGGAGAGAAAAAAGCGATCGCATTTGCTTTCATTTACAAAACTCTACTTTGTTTAACCAAGCAAAAACAATACTCGCTTATTTTAGCTTTCGCCAAGAACCAGACCTCAGTCCATTATTTACAAATACTCAATACCGTTGGGGATTTCCTCGCTGCGTTAATCAATCCCTGTCTTGGCATATTTGGGAGACTGATGATTCTCTTCAAAGTGGCGCTTATGGCATTACTGAACCGCATTCTGATGCGCCAACTTTAGATCCTGAGGAAGTTGATTTGATTCTCACCCCCAGTGTAGCTTGCGATTATCAAGGATATCGCCTGGGTTATGGCGGAGGTTATTACGATCGCTTACTCAGTTCACCAGAGTGGTTGACAAAGCCCACTATCGGAATTGTATTTGATTTTGCCTATTTACCCCAACTACCCATCGAACCTTGGGATAAACCATTAAAGAATATCTTAACGGAAACTGGGTTGACTCCCTAAAACTAAAGGTTGAGGATGATGATGAAACATCATCAAAATATTTTTCATGAGTAATCCAGTATCATCTACCACTGACGAACAAGCCACAATCGACGAAATTGTAGCAACTAGCCTGCAAGCTCAACAACAAACAGGCCCAGATTTGCGCCAAATCCATAGCAAAAGTCACGGACTGCTTTGGGGAGAGTTTATTATTGAACCGAACCTTCCTGAAGACCTAAGAGTGGGTTTGTTCAAAACACCCCAAACCTATCCTGCTTGGATTCGTTTTTCTAATGGTGGTGCGCCTGAAAAGCGGGGGAAATTTCGCTCGGATAGCCAACCTGATGTTCGCGGTATCGCTATCAAGGTGATGAATGTAGAGGGGCAAAAAATACTAGATGATGAGGAAAAAACTCAAGATTTTATCCTCAACAATTATCCTACTTTTTTTACTAAAGATATTCGTGATTACGCTGATATCTTTAAAGCAGGTAGCGGACAACTTAGCCCAGAACGTTTAGAAGAACTTGGTTATGCCTTTGCTTTGTTACAAAAAATTACTAGTAAGAACGTAGGCAATCCACTTTTGATTCAGTATTGGAGTATGGCTCCGTTTAAATTTGGAAATCGCGTTGTGAAATTATCTGTTAAATCTCAACAGATTGAACAGCCTCCACAAACACTTCCAGAATCAGAAAACTACCTCCGAGAAGCAATAGTTAACCTGTTGACGGTAGAAGGTCAAGAAGTATCTTTTGATTTTCTGATTCAGTTTTATGTCGATGATGACAAAACGCCAATTGAAGACCACGTTAAAGAATGGCAAGAAGCAGATTCACCATTTATTAAAGTTGCAACTGTCCGCATTCCCAGCCAGAAATTTGACTTTGAAGAACGTAAACGTTTAGATGAAGGTATATTGTTTAGCCCTTGGCATACATTACTTGAGCATGAACCTGTTGGTAGTGTAAATCTTTCTCGCAAAAAGCTTTATAGCGAACTTGCAAAGTATCGGCGAGAACAAATTGCCAAACGCTTACGAGAACCACAACCTTATGCAGAGGTTGGAGATTCACCACTATAATTTGATTGCCAATTGTAGAATGATACAGCAGAATTCAGGGGTCAGAATGGGCTACGCCCGGCTACGCTAACAGAATTCAGAAGGAATTGGAGATGTAGTTGTCGCGCAAAGCAACGCACCTTGAATTGTTGACGGTGCGTTAGCCTACTGGCGTGTCTAGACTAAAATAGTGCATTAGTAAACTCTTGTGGGGTGGGCATCCTGCCCGCCCGGACGGGTGAGGACACTCATCCCACAATAAAATCTATTGCAATATTTTAGTCCGGTCACGCTACTACTGGACTGACTCAAATCAACCTATGATTATAAAAAACGATCGATTCTTTAAAAAATTATCTTAGTCAGAAATTAATATTTATCAAACTCGCAAGTTATTAATCAAATGTTGAACTCGAAAAAATCACGATCGCAAACTCTATTAATGTATACGCTATTGGGAGCGATCGCACTGGTGATGCTGTTTCCTTTGCTGTGGCTAATCAGTACAGCCTTAAAATCACCTACAGAAAATATTTTACAGTCCCCGCCACAGTTGTTGCCTGCATCGCCTACACTGGATAACTTTTCTCGTGTTTGGCAATCTTTACCTTTTGGACAATATTTATTTAACAGCACCTTGGTGTCAGTGCTGACTGTTGGCTTGAATCTACTATTTTGCGCTTTAGCTGCTTATCCCTTGGCAAGGTTATCATTTGCGGGGCGAGATTGGATTTTTATCGCCGTCGTCTCTACAATTATGATTCCGTTCCAAATTGTGATGATTCCTCTTTACATTTTGACAGTGCAGTTGGGTTTGAGAAATACTTATTTAGGGATGATTTTCCCCAGCTTGGCTTCTGCGTTTGGGATTTTTTTGTTGCGCCAAGCTTTTATGAGCGTTCCTAAAGAAATAGAAGAAGCCGCCCGTATGGATGGCAGCTCGGAGTTGGGTTTATGGTGGTATGTGATGCTACCAGCAATTCGCCCAGCATTAGTAACCTTAGCAATTTTTGTATTTATTGGTGCTTGGAGTGACTTTTTGTGGCCTTTAATTATCATCCAAGACGAAAATTTATACACTCTTCCTCTAGGAGTCGCCAAGCTAGCCGGGACATTTTCCCTTGATTGGCGCTTGGTAGCAGCTGGTTCTGTAATTGCGATCGCCCCAGTATTGTTACTATTTATATTTGTACAACGTTACATTGTACCCACGGAAACAGGTAGCGGGGTAAAGGGATAAGAAAGACGCAAAGAGTCAGAGACGCTCTTACACGGCGAATAACCAATGCCCAATGCCCAATGCCCAATGCCCAATTCAGTAAGCACCAGTCTTTTTCAAGACTACCCAAATTGTTTTCATAATTAGACTCAAGTCGTAAGTTACAGACCACTTACGTTGATAATCCATATCCATCTTGACGATGGTTTCAAAATCTGTGATGCTCGAACGACCGTTAGCTTGCCATTCTCCAGTAATCCCTGGTTTGACTCGCAATCTATCCCAGTGGTGTGGGTCATAATTCTTGACTTCATCAAGGGTTGGTGGACGAGTACCAACTAAACTCATGTCCCCTAGCAAAACGTTCCAAAACTGTGGGAATTCGTCTAAGCTAGTACGCCGCAAAAATTTGCCCACCGGAGTAATTCGAGGATCGTCAACAGATTTAAAGATGTGACCTTTGGCTTGGTTATCAACTAGATGCTTGAGTTTATCGGCATCCATAACCATAGAACGGAATTTCCATATGCGGAAGGGCTTTCCATTCAAGCCGCAGCGAATTTGAGAATAAAATATGGGATTTGGATCGTAAATTAAAGTAACAATTCCTACAGGAATCGCCACCAAAAACGTAATAATCAGCCCGATAATGGCTCCAATAATATCAATTAATCGTTTTGCAAAGCTCACAGTTGAGGGATGTGAAGGCTGTTGCGAGCAATCAAGAGAATAAGAATAAATCACAAGAGCTAAATTATCTACAACATGAATTTTTGCATCAGTAGTGTAGACATAGACATAATTTTTATGGGAATTTTAATGTTTTTGTTTTCACTACTGAGTAATAATATACACAAAAGCACAATTAGAAAAAAACTCAAGACCTCTAGTTTACAAAATCTTTCAATTAACTATCATAATTGTAAATATATAATATACTACTGGAAAAATTCCAAAAAAATGCTATATCTGCTTTTGATGTTGACGGTTGACCGTCAATAGGCAAGGGTGCAATTTAAATGGGGAATTGCGGAGGACTAGATGGGGAGTGGGGAAGATAACTTTGAACTCGTAACTCAACAAGCAACAGTCATCAGTCATCAGTCAACACTCCCAATACCCCATAACTAATGACTGCGAACTTCCAGGGCGAAATTCACTATATATGGTTCCTCCAGTGATTGCTGATTGCTAGCTTTGATGGCATTGAGATAGCGGCGTAAAGACAAAAGTTGTTGAGAATTGGGGCGGTAGGTGAGACTGCCTTGTTTTTCAAAAAGTGGTGCAGTGGCGATCGCTTGATAGTCGGGATTTTCTTGAGAACTCTGGGTGAGCCAAGTTGAATCTGTGACTGAAGGTATCAAACCGGAAGGTAGTTCACCCTCCAAAAAAGCTAACAGGCGTTGCTGACAACTGCGAGTGTTGATACCGCGACCTTCAAATAATTGGATAACTTCACCGAAAGATAAAGGTCTTTCTGGTAGCAAACGTAGCAATTCTGTAAATAGAAAATAATCAGTGTATTGTTGTCTGGGTGTATCTAATACCTGGGGATGCAAAGGTAGCATCGCCAAACCATAGGCAACTCGACTGCAATTAGGAGCGCCGTTTTCGCCGAGATACAAATCTTGAATAATTTTCGCGCTGGGGAGTTTTTGTCGTAGCCAACGGTTCACCGTGCCTATACATGCTACGCCACCAGTGAGGATAGCTTGATTTATGGCTTCTGTGGGAATACCACGAGCTACTAATAATTTGTTGAGTTCGCGGTTCAAGCGGCGGACAAAGGGGATAAATACTTGGCTTTCTAAATCTCGTCTGTGTAAAATCCACCGCTGATCGGCTAATTCCAAGGTAAAAGAATCTTGGTGTTGTAAAATCAGCTTCAAAGCCAGTGCTGCATCTAATATTGCTTGTCCCAGCAAGGAACTCTCTAGACGCTGCTGGAGACGAATGCGAACAGCAATATCTGGTTCCCCGACTCTGGGTAGTTGCAATTCTTCTAGGCCTAAACTCTGCCACTGCATTTGGTCTAAACCAGGAATTGATGGTTGCCATTGCCAGGGATTAGTGGTAGCAGTTTTACTTTCGTTTGGGGTTGCTAAACGTGGTTGCCGAGATTTTGGGGGCAAAAGCAGCTGACAAATAATGTCTTGTTCAATTCCCTTGCCAGCATAAGCAAAACTGTGGAGCATGAAATCATTGTATGTCAGTTGTGTCAGGGTTTCTGGTACATCCACTAATAACATTTCTGTGGCAGCTGCCCCGATATTAATGACAAGGGTGTTGCCCAAAAGAGAATTTTCGCTGGTTTTTGCCGGCAGAGAATCTGCATCTGGATTTAATTTTAATTTTATTTGCTGGCCATTAGCAGCATCTAGTTCTGGGAGTAAACTGGCGATCGCTTCTTCAACAAAAAAGACTTGCTGGGGATGTTGCACAAGTTTACTAGTGAGTACAGCTTCTCTAACATTGAAACGATATTGTTCTGACCAACTAGATGGACAAGTGCAAATAACACCAGCAATATGATTAATAATTTGAGAAAAATCTTGTTCTTTAATTCCCACAGCAGCAGCTATTAAACCAGGGGTGGTACTGCCTCGATCGCACTTGAGAGTTAACAGTAGCTTTGAGAGCGATCGTACAACCCAAATTAATGGCCCTGCCGAAAATTCATTTAATTGTAAAACAGGTTCCCATTTTTGCCGTTCGCTTTTGTACGCAATGGCTACTTGTAAATAAGGTTTGAGTTGTGCTGAGTAAAGATTATTTGTTGAATCCGATCTTGGAGGTGTAGGATTCTTATCTTGGGCAACAGCCGCGGGTACTGTTTGTTCGTGTGCTTCAATACTGTCATTTTCACCTTGGGGTACGGAGGCTGTGGGCAGATAAACTTCTGTTGGTAAACGAAAGGATTGTTGAAAAGAAGTTGTTCCCCGTGAATTTTCTGCTGACCAGTAGATAGGATGTACAACCAAAGATGAACTATTTAATAAAGCTGCGGAAATTCCTGTTGTACCTAAATCAATTCCTAAATACCAAACTGATTGGAGAACATTGGTTGAAACTTCTGTGTTGTTTATTGAGGAATTTGCAGGTAAAGAGCTTTCTGAAATAGAATTTGTCTCTTGCTTTTTTTTTTCAGTTTTTGTGTCTAAATCTAAGTTAGCTTCTACTCCAGTAACTAGGAAACTATTGGTGATTTTTTCCAAATTTTCTGGTTTTTCCTCAGGCAAAATCGTGGGGATTGTTGCTTGGATTTCAGCAACAGATTCCTGAGAATTTTCTAAATTTGTAGCCGATTCCAAATCAGAATTTAGCTGGCGATGGAAATTAGCTAAATCTAGATCTAATAGTTGCAACTGTTCTTCATTTAAGGAAATATCAGGGATGACTGGAACTTGATTTGACTCTAGAGAAAGTAGGTTTTCTTGTGGCGAAGCTGGAATATAGTTTTCTAAAGCAGGTTCTTGTCCATCACTTATAGTCTCTGTGACAATAACTTCCCTTGGTTTGGGTAACTCAATGTCTGGTGTTTGGGGAGTAATTGCTGCTGTAGTTGTAGCATTAATTACAGGCAATGGTGGTTCCGGAAGTTGCCCTTCGGCACTTACCTCAGGTAATAAGTCAGTTAAAGTGTTAATTGTATCGTCAACTTCTGGCTGAGTATCGAGTTCCGTCGGCAAACTTTCTGCTGAAGCAACTTCCAGTGGCGCTGGGTTGGTATCCTCTGCAAAAAATAATTCTTCCCCTGAATCTGTGTTTTCTACGGTAGCCGGAGGGTTGGTCAAATGGAAAAAATCCGGGTCTGGCTCTGCAACTGGTGTATTGAATATCACATTTTCAGAATCTACAGTTGGAGAATCATTAATGGTAGTAAACAAACTCGCATAAAGTTGGTCTACTTCATCAGTAATTGAGTTAGAAATTTCTTCTGGTAATTCAGCTGGACTTTCAAAAGATTGAGATGAGTCTAAGCCAAGTTGCAACAAAACTGCATCTAAATCTTCTGTGAGGGTAGTAGTCTGTAACTCAGGATTAATTGATGAAGTTTCCGGCTGTATCAATTCTAAAAGTGGCAGTGGAAATTCAGCATCGATATCAGCTGGCAAAGTAGGTGATGCAGGTGGTGTTTCAGCTTCTATTCCCAAAAAAGATGACTCTGAACTAGGGGACTGTTGCTGCAAATACTCCGTCAAATTGTTGAGAAAGCTAGCCATCAACTGTTCGCCTTGGATTCCCTTGCTATGCATTCTTGCTAGTGCTTGGGATAAGGACTCGTAATAGGTATTAATGTTGCGTTGTAGTGCGTCAAAGACAACATTTACAGTTCCATCTAGTGATAACAGGCGTCGATCTAACTCCTGAGCCAGTCTTGTTAACCGCTCTACACGCTCTGGGGATTCTAAAAAAGCTTGGCTAGTAAAAGATACTGGTTCTGAGTTTGGGTCATGGATTCCTGCGGAAGAAGTGGTGGAATTAGCTAAAGTTTGTGCTAGTAATGGCGTTAGATTTGGCACAAGCCGACTCATGAGTACCTGTAAAAACTCGGTAATCATCTGTTCTTGGTTGGTCAACTGCTGTGCTAGGGAGTAGTTTTGCAATCGCTTTTGTTCTAAGTGCCGAATTTCTTGAATGAGAGTAGCTCGTTCTTGCAATAGTCCTTCTAATTCGGCTCGTAATGGCTGCATCAATGCGGAAAATTCAGTTTTGAATTCTCCAGTCTGAACAGCACTGTATTCTTGATTAACTTCAGATGGTGGTAGTAAAAGCTGCTTATGGTCTGGTTCGATAAATTTTGTTAACAAAGGCGATCGCGGTTCCCTGAGAAATTGATTTTCAACACCACCCTCTAATGCTTCTTTTTCTCGTAGCCTCAGCAAGAAGTCCCGAATTCGTTCTAAAACCTCTTTGGGTTCTTGTCCCTGATTAGGTAAAAATCGAGACAGGCGCTTACCACCACTGGCAAGTAGGTTGTCAATGTCTGCAATCAGCTTTTGAATTTCATCTGCACTGGAAGTCACTTTTGATTACCTTAGCTACAACAATATGTCAATTAATGTGAGAGTTACTTTACAGTCATTAAAGTTTTGAGTGACAACATCTGCCACTTTGACTTGTGACTGTCATTATGTTATGGATTACAGGCAGGAGTGGCAATCTTCAGTCAGTGTTTGTTTAACAAGCTTAGCTTGATTGCTCAAAACCACTAAAATATCTGAGCAATAATTTACCTTTAACAGCAAGAAGGCTCACACCACAGCAATAATAGTCACTGTTGACACAAACAAATCTCTAGAAGCGTTGATATGGTCTGATATAATACACATGGTCGTTGACCTACCAGACTGCGTGGAATCAAAAAGCTAATTTCAAACTAGTCATAATTGCCGCAGACACATGGCTAGATATGGGAAAAACATTTACCTGTTATGCCATTGCAGTAAATCCAAGAGATGTTATACATAAAACTATGAAACTGCCTATGGAAAATGGGCGGATGTGCCAGTGTTCTCCCTTGAGGAGATAAAAATCCAAAGACCTCCAGACGCTGTATGAGATTAAATCAAATATCGGTTGAATCAGGCAATGGCGTATGAGGCTGGAAACCAAGACTGTACCGTAAGGTCAGTGCAGGTACTCCACTAGCTTGAGTAGGATCTATGTTGTTTACCTATATTTTTAAGTAATCAAGAGTAAGGAACTTCCAAGTAAAAAATATCATTGCTATTGTTCGCTGTTGACCGTTCACAGTTAATACTCAACAGTCAGCAGTCAACAGCCAACGGTTAACGCCGAAAGCAGAACAATTTATTTTTTACAGTTCCCCAATCAACTTTGCACTACAGTTAGCCCCAAAATCATACTTCAGCAGCCTAGAAACTAGTTTTTGCAAAATTTTTGCCCTATTTAACCCCATAGGTAAAAATTGCTTAAAAAATCCCTCTTTTCACTTTCTTGCGAAGTATAGGTTATTTTTATTGTTAAAAGGTGGCTGTGCTTTGATGGCTTAGGCTAAAAAAATACTTTTTTATGTCGTGTGTATATAGCAGCTTGAATAAAAATGTCCTAATGGAAGACCGATATGTGCCCTCATTTTTTCAGGGTTTGCCAGATGTTGTTGTTGAAACAGCCCTTACCCATCTTGTAACCCGCACTCATCCAGCTAATCAAGTGATCGTACTAGAAAATGACTGGGGTGGTGCTGTGTATTTTATCAGAGAAGGATGGGTAAAAATTCGTACTTATAATTTAGAAGGAAAAGAGGTAACACTGAACATTCTTGGCAAAGAGGAATTGTTTGGTGAAATGGCGGTTCTCAGTGAAAAACGCCGAACTACTGATGTGATTACCCTGACCCCAACGGTAATTGGCAGTATACCAGCGTCAGATTTTAGCAATTTGCTGAAAATAGAACCCTTGGCAGGACTAAGATTAGCAAAACTAATGGCAGAGCGTTTACAGCAAGTAAATCGGCGATTACGCTTGCGGGAATCTCATAGTCAGTCACGGGTGGCAGATACATTGCTGTTTTTGGCAGAGGGACAAGGCAAAAAAGGGCAAACAGGAACCGAAATCCCGAATTTGCCTCATCGCGAATTAAGTAGTTTAAGCGGATTGGCGCGGGAAACGGTAACGCGAGTATTGACAAGGCTGGAAAGAAGAGGCTTGATTAAACGGGATCAAGACATTATCTGCATTCCTGATATGTCAGCCTTAGAAAGAATGATAGTTTAACAACTTGTCAAAATATGAGCATTTTAAATTCTCTGCCAGATGAGCCAGAGGAAGATCCATCATCAGAATCGCAAACTCCTATCAATCATTGGGCAGACAAACAAGAGTTAACCCGTCCTCAACTCAAGGCTGATACGCCCTTGAGGATGGTGGAAACAGCTTTTTTAGCCAGTACTGCTAGCCTCATTTGGTTTATTAATTTTTATTTTCCTTTAGGCCCAGTTTTGCGGATATTTTTTCCAGTACCGATCGCTTTAGTTTATCTTCGTTGGGACAAACGAGCAGCATGGATGGCAGCAATCACTTCTGGATTATTGCTAACGGTACTCATGGGGCCAGCCCGGAGTTTACTATTTGTCATGCCCTACGGTTTTATGGGCGTGCTTTTAGGTGCAACATGGTATCGTCGTCGTGTGCCGTGGCTGGTTTCCATCACCTTGGGTACGCTGTTGGGTACTTTAGGAGTCTTTTTTCGGTTGTGGTTATTGTCTGTGTTATCAGGTGAAGACCTTTGGATTTATGTGATTACCCAGGTGAGTGGCTTTATCGAATGGGTATTTCTGAAGCTGAGTTTATTAGCAACTCCCAGTGTATTTTTGATTCAAATAGGTGCCATCGCTTTGATTATCCTCAACAACTTTATTTACCTTTTTGTAGTACACCTAGCAGCATGGCTACTTTTCGATCGCCTGGGTAACCCCATTCCCCGCCCACCACACTGGGTGCAAGTGCTGATGGATTATGAAGGATAGTCATTAGTCATTAGTCATTAGTCATTGGTCATTAGTCATTGGTCATTAGTTATTTCTCCCTCTGCCTCCCCTGCTTCCCCTGCCTCCCCATCTCCCCATCTCCCCATCTCCCCATCTCCCCATGCCCCATGCCCAATTCCCAAATTCGTATTTATACTCAAAAAGAACAGGGTGAAGAATGGCTGCGACGGTATCATGGTTGTCTGCCTGTGTTTGCCTGTGTTTTAGGATTTACTGAAACTGGTTTGATTCCAGGGATTTCAGCAGCAGGCCGCACTCCAGAGGATCGAAAATATACTGCTTATGCCGATGCGGAATTTTTGTACTACGGCGCGGAACATAAACCGCAATATCCTTTACCACCATTGGCCGCTGGGGCTTCACCTGTGTTGATTTCTCGTGCTGTCTTTGAGTCACTAAAAATACCAATGCATTTGTTTAATGCTGGCTTACCCCAAGCTCCTGCTGTGCCGGTAATTGATTTGGGCGGGACTCCTGCCAGGTGTTTAAGTGGAGGTAATGCAATGGAAATCACCACGGTACATCACTTGCTCCAACAAGGATTATTTTGGGGAGAACGCCTTGCGAGCAACATCCAACAAGGATATTTGATTATTGGTGAGTGTGTTGTTGGAGGCACTACAACTGCTCAGGCAATTTTAACTGGTTTAGGCATAGAAGCCGCGGGTAAAGTTAACAGTAGCCATCCTGTTTGTAACCACGCCCAAAAGGAGGCACTAGTGCAAGCTGGATTGGAGAGAATGAGGGGAGGGGGAGACACGGAGACACGGAGACGCAAAGACAGGGAGACACGAAGACACGGAGACATGGAGACATGGAGACACGGAGACACGGAGAAAACTTTCCCCGCGTCCCCGCGTCTTTCCGTCCCCGCGTCTCTATTCGATCCTCTAAAACTCGTCGCTGCTGTTGGCGATCCTATGCAAGTGGTGGTGGCTGGAATGGCCATAGCTGCTAGTCGTAGCTGTGGTGTGCTGCTGGGTGGAGGGACGCAAATGTTAGCGGTTTATGCACTCATGAGTGCGATCGCTCAAGCTTACGCTTTATCATGGCAACCAGAGGAAGTAGTTGTGGGTACAACCCGTTGGGTGGCTGAAGATTCTACTGGCGCTACTGTTGACTTAGCCCTAAGTTTAAGTAAAGGCAGTTTCACGGAGATTGCAGCAACTCCTCCCCTATTAGCAACTGTTCTTAACTTTAGTGATTCTCGTTATCCCCAATTGAGAGCTTATGAGCAGGGCTTTGTCAAAGAAGGTATGGGTGCTGGAGCAGCTTGCATAGCTGCTCATTTAAGTCAAGATTGGCAGCAACACCAACTTTTAACGGCCATTGAAGCCCAACTTGAGCGGTTGAGCTTGGTGAATTACTAATAACAAAACCGGAAACTTATAAAGCCCCGGTTTGTATTTGAACTCATCAATATTGGCTAAATTAGCAATAGTCAGAAAAGAAATTAAATTAAAGTACGACTGATGAATTTAGCTTACTTATTTTTGGGAGTACAACTGGTGAGTTTAGCCTCCCCAATTCAAGTATTGTTGAATTGTCAATTCTGACTTGTGTTTTAATGAATTCTTTCTCTAAGTAATTGTTCTTCCAAGGCAGCAATGCGATTGTATGCTGCTGTTAATTGCGCTGTCAGTCGTTGTATTTGAATTTCTGGTGTTAAATTATTGTCTCCACCCTGACGATGCATGTCTATATAAATGCCATCTGTTAATACATCCTTGTGTTCCATTTCCGAATTTGAACTGATACGTCCTTTTAATTGGTTCCCTCCAGCAGCACTATTTTCCTGATAATTGTTCCTTGCTTGTGTATTCGCTAAGGAACACTCTGAAAAAGCTTGAGCTACTTTAATGTCAAGCTGCTCAATTACTTGGCAGAGGGCATCCAGTTTTTGGCTCAGAATCAGGATTTGCTTTTGTAGTGGCTCCATTCAATACCCTCATCGGCACATTATCTTCTATGTTATTCAATTTACTGATAATCTTAACTATACTTATGGATTATTTAAGTATTCATATTTTTTGTGGCAATGTGACATTTAAATCATTACTTCTAAATATTAAGTAAAGATTTAGCATAGGTACAACTCAGGAAAATTATTGAGAAAGATTAAACTGGAGGTAGTGATTTGCATAAAAGCTAGGCAATTTGAGTCAAATGTTCAAAATTATCGATATTACCAACAAAAAATCCTAAAAATTTTAGAACTTTACTTGTGAGACACTCAGTCTCTGTGAATCTCTGCTAAATGTAGGTATAATTAAAAATCTCAAGTCCAAAATCAATGGATCGACGGTCTTTTTTACTAGGTACAAGTACGCTGACAATTTCACAACTGCTTTTTGGCTGTAGTGGAAACAAACAAACTCAATTAAAAGTAGAGTTATTAAAAGGTTCCATACCAAGCCAGGTAGTTAATGAATTTCACAAAGGTTTGCAGCAGCAGGTGGAACTGAAGTTCACTCCTGTGGAGCAGATACAGGATTTATTTCAGCAATTACAAAATTGGCAACAAAAACCAACAACCACTGAGGAGCAGGGATGGAAGCGTTTTGTACCCTTTGGACAAGCAAAAAAAACTCCTCCAGCTGACTTAGTAACATTGGGAGATTATTGGCTAAAAGCAGCTATTGAGCAGAAATTGATTCAACCACTGCAACAGTTACAAGGAAATCAACTAAAACAGTGGTCTAATTTAGATGAAAAATGGAAAAAACTGGTAACGCGCAACGACCAAGGTAACCCAGATGCTCAAGGAAAGGTGTGGGGTGCGCCTTATCGCTGGGGTAGTACGGTGATTGTTTACAATCGTGACAAGTTACGAGAATTAGGATGGACGCCCACAGATTGGAGTGATTTGTGGCGAGAAGGGTTAAAAGGGCGTATTTCCCTACTTAATCAACCACGAGAAGTTATTGGTTTGACTTTAAAGAAACTAGGAAAATCTTACAATACAGAAAATATCGACCAAGTACCAGACTTGGAAAAAGAATTACAGACATTAAACCAACAGGTGAAGTTCTACAGTTCTATTAATTACTTAGAACCTCTGATTATGGGTGATACTTGGCTAGCAGTTGGTTGGTCAACCGATATAGTACCTATTCTAGGTCGTTATCCCCAGCTAGCAGCAGTTATTCCCCAGTCAGGAACCGCAATTTGGGCAGATTTGTGGGTACGTCCGGTAGGTATTACTACAAGTAATTTATCAGATGGATGGATTGATTTTTGTTGGCAACCAAACATCGCTAGGCAAATTTCTTTACTCACCAAAAGCAATTCGCCAATTTCTACAAATATTACCGCTGCTGATATCCACAAGCCTTTAAGGAGTTTATTACAAAGCGATGCCAACGACGGGCTAAACCTGCGCTCAGTTTTCGATAAAAGCGAATTTCTACTTCCTTTATCTCCTTCAGCAACAAAACAATACGAATCTTTGTTTGGCAAAATTAAGGTTTAATTGGGGATGGGGTGTGTTGAGTGTTGAGTGTTGAGGTGGGGAGGTGGGGAAGTGGGGAGGTGGGGAGGTGGGGAGACAAGGCAGACAAGGCAGACAAGGCAGACAAGGCAGACAAGGAGACAAATTGCAACAACTGTTTCCCCTAGTCGCCAATTACCCTTGTTCCGTTGTTTTCTTCCCCTGCCCCTCTGCCCCATTTCCCTCATCTCCCTCATCTCCCCATCTCCCTTGTCTCCCCATCTCCCTTGTCTCCCCATCTCCCTTGTCTCCCCACACTCCTCTACCTCACTGGCTCAAAGTCATATCCAGTACGAGAACGAGAGCCAGGAACAATTTTTACAAGTTGCACTGGGGCAATGCGATCGCCTGATGCTAAAAATCTAATTGAACCAGAAGCACCAGTGGCAGAAAAGTCAGAGGATAAGAGTGCTTGTTGGACTCCAGAACGTGTGGGATTGCGTTCTATGGCGGCAATCAAAGCTACTGTCGCATCATAACTGGTGGCAGTTCGCCAACTCACGTCACCACCCCATAACTGCCGGGATTTTTGAGGAAAATCTGACATCAGATTGCCTGCAATATGCCAAGGAACTGCTACTATCATTCCCACGGCTTGTTCTGTGCCAATTTCTAAAGTTTTGACGGTGTAAATATTATCTCCCCCCAGAAGGATTAAGCGTTTTTGGTTGACCTGAATGACTTGCAAGGCTTTATCTTGAGTGTTAGTGTTGGGAACTAACATCAATACTTCTGCACCTTGTTTAATAGCTTGTTCTACGCTTTTAGCGGCACTAAAATCTGCTTGGGATAAGTCAAATTCATTTGATATTTGTCCGCCTTCTAGGGAAACAGATGAAACAAATTCAGACTTTAAAGACTGGCTGTAGTTACTCTCAGAATTAAAGAACACCGCTGCATTCTTTTTCTGTAAAGTTTTTACCATGTAATTAGCTAATGTTCTGGCAGCCATGAAATCGCTGGGAACTGTCCGAAAAACGTAGCGGCTAAAGTTAGAAATTTTGACAGAAGTACTAGTAGGAGAAATGGCTACCAGTTGTCCAGAATTATAAACTGTGCCTGCTGCTAAGGTGGTGTCACTGGCATTGGGCCCGACTACACCCAATACTTGAGGATTGTTAACTAAGTTGGCAGCTATTTTTTGAGAAATTTCTGGATTATTATCATCGTTAGCTATCCCTACTTTTAATGGCACTTTCTTAATTCCACCAGAGGCATTAATAAAATTTTGAGCTTGTGCAATGCCACGCAAAATTTCTTGGGAAGTGTTGGGATCCGTGCCCATTGGGACGGAAGCAAAAATGGTATAGCTTTGGGAAGTACCAATGCGGGCATTATTCAGATATATCAGTGCTTCTGGGTCGTTGGGTCTGGCTTTTAGAGATGCTTCTAAACTAGCGATCGCTTGATAGTAATTTTTACTGGCAAATGCTTGTATTCCCTCTTTTTTGGATGGAGTAATTTCCCCAGGAGTCAAAGTTTTTTCGCCAAAACTAATGCGGTCTGCTAAAGATACATTTGTTTTTGGTTCCGGTGACTTTTCTTTAATGGTATTACTAATAACAATGCCATTTCTCGTAAACCACCAAACACCAGTTGCCACTATTCCCACTGTCAGCAATAGAGCCAAGGATAAAACTACGGTTTCATTCTTTTGTGACATGAATAAATTTTAATGAAATAAAAATGTTTATTATTTGATTTGTTGAATAATTCAGGAGTCAAAATTGAGAATCCAGAATAATTATAGAATTAAGTGTGCTATATGTATTTTGTTTTTTGAGTATCTATAGTTAGAGTGAGGTAGAGAAATTTTTGTTTTTCAATGCAAAGTGGTACAGAGTCAAGCGCAGCGAAAAATCTGAATCAAGGCTTCCTTGGATCGGAACTTTTCAAGACAGAGTTACGCTGAGGTTTCTCAATAAGATAAGTGAGGTACTCAGTAGTTCAATAAATTAGGAAACACTGACTTGTGAATTCTGAGAAGGATTATTTTATTCTGACAAATCCAGCTTTTTCAATGAGTTGTTGACCTTGAGATGTCAGCAGCCAGTTGGCATAACCTTCCCCGGCTTGTTGATCTGTTTGATTATTTTGTTTAACGATGACAAATAAATTCCGAGTAATGGGATATTCACCACTCAAAAACGCCTGACTATTTAATCGATTGCGTTTATTAGGACACTCAGATACAGGAATAAAAGGTTGTTGATAGGGAGCCACAAATTTATCATTTGTACGTCCGATTGATAGGGATTTAATCATACACTGGGGTACAATTTCTGGAGCAGAACCATAATAAATACCACCAGGGGTGATTGCTAATTTTCGCAGCGCTTCAGTGGTGGTGTCAATATAATTAATTTTGAGACTAAATTCTTCTTTATTAAGAACATTTTCGACAAAAAATTCAACTGTACCGCCGGCTTCTTTGCTACGAGAATAAATTGTAATTGGTAAATTAGGGCCGCCGACTTGTTGCCAGTTAGTAATTTTACCTGTGTAAATTTCTTTTAATTGAGTAACAGTTAAACCAGGAATATTCAGATTGTGATTTACGGCGATGGCAATTCCATCAATGGCCACTGGAATTTCTTTTAAACTAAATCCTTTTTGTTGAGCTTCTGCATTTTCTTCGGCTTTCACTGGTCGAGAAGATTGAGAAAAAGCTAATTGATTAGCTATTAACATCTTAATTCCAGTACCAGAACCTGGTTTTTCATTAATCGGTTGAGTGTAACGCAAACGAAATTCAGGACACAGGCTTTGCAATACCGAGTCTACGTCTTTACGAATAGGTGCCCAGGTTGTACTTCCACCGTAGTTGAATGTCCCCTGTGGTAGGTTGGATACTTCACATTTACGATTACTAGTTTCTGGAGAATTGGGAACAGGAATAACATCCTTGGAATTATTATTTACAGATTGATTAGTGTTCAGTTTATTTAATTGCGCCCACCGTTCCATAAAAAACCATAAGCCACCAAAAATTAAGCCGATAGTGATAATAGCGGCTAAAAAAAGAGTTAGCGTTTCATTTTTCTGAGACATAAGTTAGGTTTAGCACCAAGAGTTTTTAAAGAATGAGAGATAGTAACTTATAAATCAGTCGAAATACGGCTGTTAGAGAGATGGCGACTAAACTAGCTGCAACTGCTAAAATAATGACTGACTGTATATCAAGACCACCTTGTAAAAAGGGTAGAAAAAAAATAATCGCAAAAGTAATTGCGGGAATAATTAATAAATCAAACTTTTCAATCCATCGCCTGGTTTGGGCAAATATCAGTAACCCCAAAATGATGGATGCAACAATTAATGTTATTTCTGGTGATTTTACTAAACTGAAGAGGGCGATGGCTATCAATGCACCTTCAAATCCACTAAAAGCTGCCCCAGTGAGTAATTCCAATGTTGAAAACGTTGGTTGAGTGACTGGAGTATGGGGTTTGGAAGGAGTAGAACTTTGAGGTGATTGGGGTGGAAGTGTTACAGAAGGTGAATTAATTTGTGTCGCCGCTAAAGCTGTTGATTTTAAGGCATCTAGGACTTGTTGGGCTGATTGGAACCGTTGATTGGCAGCAGGTAGAAGCATGTTATCTAAAACATTAGCAAGGTGAGGGCTGACATTCACTTGCGATCGCCATTTCCATTGGTTAGTATAGGCATCAAAAAGTTGAGTTGCTTCTCGGTCTGTCAACAAAGTAATTATAGTCACAGCCAAAGCGTATAAATCCGTAGATGGAAATACTTGCCCCCCAGTCATTTGTTCTGGTGGTGCAAACCCCAGAGAATAAATTCCTGTGGAAGAGGGCGCGCCTGATGCTACATTTGCTACTTGCTTGACCGCGCCAAAATCTAGTAGGAAGAGTTTGCCATCACGACGACGCATAATATTAGAAGGTTTGATGTCTCTGTGGATAATGCCTCTCTCATGAACAAATTTGAGTATCTTCAGGATTTCTTGCAATACTTCTAATACCTGTTGTTCAGAAAATTGACCTTGTTGAGCTAATTCTTCTTCTAAGTTTTGCCCGTCAATATATTCTTGGACTAAGTAAAAAAATTGGTCTTGCTCTCCTGGTTGCAAGCTATTAACAATCACTGGAAAAAAGGCAAATAAATCAGGAATTTGCTCGTGTTCGTTGCCTATTTCGGCTAAAACTTCTGCCTCTCTCTCAAACATCAGTTGTGCTTGTTGCAGTTGAGTTGGGGTTAAATTTCCCGCTGGTTGAAACTGCTTGACAACGCATTGACGCATTCCGGGAATTCGGCGATCGCGTGCCAAAAATGCTGCTCCAAATCCACCCCTACCCAACAACTTAATGGTCACATATCGACCATCAAGCAAAAGTGGCATACCACAACTAATACAGTACTTTTGCTGCGTTGTTTTCAGCGTTGTAACATCATCTAAATCGGCAAAATAGTTTTGTGGGCGCGGACAACGTGGGCGAGTACAGTAAACTTCCATTTTCGTGATTAGTCATTAGTCAAAATAATTCGTAATTGAGAATGGGCTACGCTAACGTAATTCGTAACTAGTTGAGCTTACAGAGAAACTAAATTTCTTTATCAAGAACAGGAAAATTTTTTCTTTATGTCAAATCCCTAGCTTGTCTACAGCACTTGGGGTAATGATTACGAATTACGTAGCTTGCTTCTCGCCAAAGGCAAGTATTACGAATTATTTGGTCATTGATAAAAAACAAAGGACAAATGACATAGACGCTGGAAGGGCGGCTTTTCGTACTCTTGGGTCGAAGCAAGCTACGCCTTCGTACAGCGTGTTGCAGACAAGCGTCCTGTAGGTAAGGGTAAGGACTAATGACCAGATTTTAGTCTTCGCCGAGGGAGGTGGGCGTTGCTATATCCAATGTAGTTAGAACTATGTTTTTTTGTGCCAATGTTAACACATCTTGGTTCCATCCAGGGTTAGCGAACTGGGGCAGAATTTCTTGACTAAAAGCTTCTGCCGCTTTAGATCGATAGCGGTTGGGATTAAAAATCAGCCATAACGTTCGTTTAACAACGACGTTTTCAATGTTGGCACAGTGGAGAACACCCATTTGCAGTTCCTTAGCGATGGCGCTAGTGGAGACAAAGGCAGCTCCCAAACCAGATTGCACAGCGTTTTTAATGGCTTCAATGGAATTGAGTTCCATTTCCACTTTAAAACGCCTGGTATCAATTTCACAGCGTGCTAATACTTGGTCAATTACTTTGCGGATTGTCGATTGGGAATCTAAAGCGATGAATTGTAATTTATATAAGTCTTCTTTTTGGATTTTTTCAAGTTTGGCTAGGGGATGAAAAACCGGTAGAATCAGCGCTAGTTCATCTTCAGCGTAAGGAATAACTTCCAAAGATTCTGCTAGTTCGCCGGGAATCTCACCACCGATGATGGCGAGATCTACTTGTCCGTTAGCGACACTCCAAGCAGTGCGGCGAGTAGAGTGGACGTGCAATTGCACTGCCACATCTGGATATCTTTGACGGAACATGCCAATCATTCTGGGCAAAAGGTAAGTGCCAGTGGTTTGAGAAGCACCGACAATTAAAGTACCGCCTTGGAGATTTTGCAAATCCTCAATGGCGCGGCAGGTTTCCTGACACAGACTGAGGATTTTTTCGCCGTAGCTTAAGAGTAAATGCCCAGCTTCCGTTAACTGTGCGCGTCGTCCTCCACGGTCGAATAAAGGCACATCTAACTGCCGTTCGAGATTTTGCACTTGCAAACTGACGGCAGGTTGGGAGACATAGAGACTATCAGCAGCGCGCTTGAAGCTCCCTTCTACAGCGATCGCTTTGAGAATACGTAACTGATCTAAAGTGAAAGGAAGGTCAGACATAAGGCTCAACCCACAAACTTTGAAAGGAGCGGATGTAGGCAACAAATCACCTTTGCCAGCAATTGGCTGGGTGCGATTTATTGCATCTTAAACTTGACGGCTGGACTCGAAAAAGACAGTAGCACAACATGTTGACTAAAGTCCCCTTTTGAATACTTTGTGGTATTGGTTGTACTGAATTCAGTTTTCTTTAAATTACTTCACCCGTGTATTATGATGCCGATTTCTTGGTTGACACCCAGTCATTTTGTCATACTGGGGTTAGAAATAGTTTTTGCGATCGCTCACAGTGGAGGCGCTGCTTTGCGCCCTTGGGCAGAAAAATACATTGGGCCGAGGCTTTATCGTATTCTTTTTGCATTAGTCAGCCTACCATTGGCTACGATCTTAATTATTTACTTTTTTCGGCATCGCTATGATGGTTTGCAACTTTGGCAGGTACAGGGTGTGCCAGGAGTTCGAGAAATTGTTTGGCTGCTGTCAGCAATCTCGTTTTTGTTTTTGTATCCTGCTACCTTCAATCTACTAGAAATTGCAGCCATTAAAAAGCCTGAAGTCCATCTCTACGAAACAGGAATTATTCGGGTTACTCGTCACCCCCAGATGGTAGGACAAATCATTTGGTGTGTCGCCCACACTCTATGGCTCGGTACTACCTTTACCCTTGTAACCTCCATTGGCCTGATATTGCATCACCTGTTTGGGGTTTGGCATGGCGATCGCCGTTTGGGCTTGCGCTATGGGTCAGCTTTTGAAATCGTCAAACAACGGACTTCAATTATTCCCTTTAAAGCAATTCTTGACGGCCGTCAATCTATCAAATGGCAGGAATTTCTCCGCCCCGCTTATTTAGGAGTTGCGATTTTTGTGGTTTTATTGTGGTGGTCACACCCTCTATTACTGGAAGCAACTGGTACGATAAAATGGGGATTTTAATCGATCCCCACTGTCAACATAAAATTCCAAGTCGATGAAAATTTCAGCTTATCAATTGCCCCCGAATCAATGTAGGATAAATTCAAACATTTATCAGTGGGGGTACATTCAGTCAACTTGAAATTTGATATCGGTAGGTGTTGGTCGGTTGCCAATCTGGGGAGTAAATGGGCCATTGAGTCTCAATTCCCAAACAGTAAAGGCAATCAAAAATTGAATATCCAAAAAGCCACCTTAAAAGTTGTGCTAGCTTTTTAATCGCAAACACATAAATCCGCTAAGTTATATCCAAATCACTGTGTGTCTTAGGATTTGTGCCCTCAAAGCAGCGATGGCTACAGCGTGCTTTGCTAAAGCAATTTACTGGCTTGAAAATCCTTCACCGAACCTGCGCCAAGCAATGAATATTAAATACTGTGTCAAAAAATACATAATTATTCATTGCTTGGCAAATAGTCCCAGCCCCCACTTGAATCGTAAACAAAAACAATTTAGTTATGGAGTCCCATTCAGCAACGCCACTGGCTCCGCATTTGGAGACCAAATGACCGCAGTGGCTCCTCAGGACTAAAAATCCAGCACTACTGAATTCATTGCAAATAGCTAGTTTGAGATAAAAACCTTATAATCCAAGAGGCGTCATGGTGTTGTCGGTTAGTGAGCGGACATTTACTCAAGAAGTTTTAGAATCTCCAATTCCTGTTTTAGTGAATTTTGAAGCCCCTTGGTGCGGGTTGTGTCGAATTATCCACCCACTTTTATTACAATTTCAAGCCCAATGCGGGGAGGAAATAAAATTAGTGGTGGTTAACGCCGATCAGAATTTTAAATTGTCTACAACTTATAGACTCAAGTCACTGCCAACTTTGCTTTTGATTGAAAATGGCAACATTCGACATCGCCTAGAAGGTTTTCGGGGCAGAGAAGATTTACGTCTAGCGTTAGAAGATATCCAAGCCAAGTACAGCAGCTACCCTAAAATCTACAAGGGTTCTAAAACGGCTGACTTGGAGTATTGGTCAGCTTGATGTGAATGGGGTATGGGGCATGGGGCATGGGGCATGGGGCATGGGGCATGGGGCATGGAGAGACAAGGTAGACAAGGTAGACAAGGTGAATAACTCCTAACTCCTCACTTGGGACTTAGCAATGCCATTGCCCAATGTCCAATGCCCAATGCCCAATGCCCAATGCCCAATGCCCATTGCCCATTGCCCAATGCCCAATGCCCAATGCCCAATGCCCAAATCTAAAACCATGCTTAATACCCCACCCAATCAGCTTTGGGTGGGTTATTTTATCCTAAAGGGTGTGTGTCACAATTGTTAACAGTTCCGACACGCTAGTCAAGAATTCTAAAAGTAGGCGTCAGTGATGGAAGTAATCTATCAGTATGCCTGGCTGATTCCGGTATTACCTCTTTTTGGGGCAATGCTGGTCGGTCTAGGGTTAATCTCGTTGAATCAGGTGACAAATAGCCTGCGGCAGTTGAACGCTATAGTCATTATCTCCCTAATGGGAGCCGCTATGGCGCTGTCGTTTGCTTTGTTGTGGAGTCAAGTTCAAGGACATCCGGCTTACACCCATAACTTGGAGTGGGCTGCGGCAGGCAATTTTCACCTGAGCATGGGCTACACTGTTGACCACCTGACAGCCCTAATGCTGGTGATTGTGACAACAGTAGCTTTATTAGTCATGGTTTATACTGATGGCTACATGGCTCACGATCCCGGTTACGTGCGGTTTTATGCTTATCTCAGTTTATTTGGCTCTTCAATGTTAGGTCTGGTGCTTAGCCCCAACCTAGTACAGATTTATATATTCTGGGAACTTGTCGGGATGTGTTCCTACTTGCTGGTCGGTTTTTGGTACGATCGCAAGTCAGCCGCAGATGCCGCACAAAAAGCATTTGTAACCAACCGCGTGGGCGACTTTGGTCTTTTGTTGGGGATTTTAGGGCTGTTCTGGGCAACGGGAAGCTTTGATTTTAACATTATGGGCGATCGCCTCGCCCAACTCGTAGAAACAGGTTCTATCAGCAATTTTCTCGCTGTCCTGTTTGCGATTTTAGTTTTCCTCGGCCCGGTGGCAAAATCCGCCCAATTCCCTCTGCATGTCTGGCTACCAGATGCAATGGAAGGCCCCACCCCCATTTCTGCTTTGATTCACGCAGCAACAATGGTGGCGGCGGGTGTTTTCCTGGTAGCCCGGATGTACCCAGTATTTGAACATGTCCCAGCAGCAATGACAGTCATTGCCTTTACTGGGGCATTTACGGCGTTTTTGGGGGCAACTATCGCCATTACCCAAAACGACATCAAAAAAGGCTTGGCTTATTCCACCATTTCCCAACTCGGTTACATGGTGATGGCAATGGGAGTGGGTTCCTACAGTGCTGGATTATTCCACCTGATGACCCACGCTTATTTTAAGGCGATGCTGTTCTTGGGTTCTGGTTCCGTAATTCATGGTATGGAAGGTGTCGTCGGTCACGACCCCGCCTTAGCCCAGGATATGCGCCTGATGGGCGGACTGCGGAAGTATATGCCAGTGACGGCAACTACCTTTTTGATTGGTTGCTTGGCAATTTCTGGTATCCCCCCCTTCGCTGGTTTCTGGTCAAAAGATGAAATTTTGGGACAAGCTTTTCAAGCTAACCCATTCCTCTGGTTGGTTGGTTGGTTAACCGCCGGTATTACTGCTTTCTACATGTTCAGAATGTATTTCATGACATTTGAAGGCAAATTCCGCGGAACTGACGACAAAATCAAGCAAAAGCTGAAGAAGGCAGCGACAATCGTCCTAGAGTTAGAGTCAGAAGAACCAGTGCCGAATTATGGCCCTGGAGCCATGAAAAAAGGAGAATTGGCGGCACACTCCCATGACACCCATGACTCCCACGGACATCACAGCGATTCTCCCCACGAGTCGCCGTGGACAATGACTCTGCCTTTAGCGGTTTTGGCAGTACCTTCGATTTTGATTGGTTTGGTGGGAACTCCCTTTGCCAATTACTTCGAGCATTTTATCTTTCCACCAACCGAAACCCTCTCAGAAGTTCTAGAAAAAACTGCCGAGTTCGACCCGACAGAGTTTTATATTATGGCGGGTGCTTCAGTAGCAATTTCGGTAGTTGGCATTAGTTTGGCTTTCTTAATGTACTTGCAGGGTAAAATTGACCCAGCTGCGATCGCTGCTAAAATCAAACCACTTTACGAGTTATCCCTCAATAAGTGGTACTTTGATGACATTTACCATCGTGTTTTTGTCCTCGGCCTGCGTCGCGTGGCTAGACAAGTTATGGAAGTTGACTTCCGCGTTGTCGATGGTGCAGTTAACCTCACAGGCTTCTTCACCCTTGTCAGCGGCGAAGGTCTAAAATACCTCGAAAACGGTCGCGCTCAATTCTACGCCTTGATTGTGTTTGGCGCTGTTTTGGGTTTAGTGATTGTTTTTGGTGTCACCTGATTTGAATAGGGGTGGGCGGTTGTCCGCCCCTACATTATTTTTAGATTTCCTGGTTTGGTTGCCAGATGTAATTGTCTATGTTTCAAACCATTTATCCCTACGTGCTATCTCCCCTACAGGAGTCGTTTTAGATGCCACAAGATTCTTACATATAGCTTCCGCTACAGCAACCAAAAATCCAGGATAGCGATCAGGGTGTTCGGCAATCTCCTCAGCAAGATCAGTTGGCAAAGGATTTTTTTCTCCTCTTCTAGCAACACGACGTGCAAACAAGTAGGAAGCATATTCCTCTGATATTGCTCCTTTAGCATAACTTTGAGCAATCACTTCCAATACAGGATGCCAATCGGTTTCATTTCTTTGAAGAAGATCAAGTGCAAACTCCTGGCAAAGTTTTAGTACCAATGGATCAGATTCAGTATACGCACTCAGATATGAAACATAAAGCTTTCTTTTACTTTGCTCTTTCGCACGTAAAGTAAATAAAGTAACAGTCCTCGCACCTAGAGTTTTTGGCATTGAATCTACATTAAGGTAGATCATGCGTTCGTGCAAGTCTTGTATTAAAGCAATTGTATCTTCTACAGAGCGATGCAGACGCTGCCAGTTATCTAGAGATAATTTTTCAATGTAAGGATCTATGAATATAGCCAAATTTTCTAAAGTTTTTGAACTACCCCATGTTACAAGAACCAATGTAATGAACATGGCATCCACTTCGTTATTCACTTTATTTAACTGTTGCTGCCACCAACTTGGTCTACCAGCTTGCAATCTTGCATATCGTGTTCGTCGGCACAACGATTTTGAGTGTTCAAGAAGTTCAGGAAATTCTTTGCATGTTTCAGTTTTAGATTTAATTCCACTACCTATATTTGCAAGATGAAACAATGCCCAGCGATCCCCACAAACTTGGCGAGCTTTTTCAATGATATTGTCCCAAGGAACAATATTAGTTGCCCATTCTTGGACATTCCGCTGTGATTCTTGTTGAGATATTTCTACAATTTCGTAATACTTAGAAACTTCAGCAAATTGAGGGATAGATTGGACGCTATCTTTATTAAGAGATTGTAAAAAGTATCTTCCATTATTAACTATGTGTGAAATCTGATGTTTCCAAATTTCAAAAAGTGTAAGGTTTAAATTTCTTGCTCTGAAAGCTAATGCATATCGACTTGCGTCAATGGAGTGACTGAAAAGCTCTATAACGGTACTTATTTGAATGTTGCGACGATTGTCAACTACAATATTTCTCTGTAAAATTTCATCTATAGTTAAAATAAAGTTTTTTTGAGTCATTTCGCAATAATCAAATCGCCGAATTTTAAAAAGAAGAGACACACATTTTGAACGGTTAATCTCATCTGATAAAATCTTCATTATGTCAAAAAAACTAATTTTATTCAAAATACCTAAATAGTATCCATACTCCAGCCAGTTACCTTGATCAATAATACTTTGACTATAAAAATATTTATTCCACAAATTTAAAATTTCGTCTGATGTAGCATTTGCTCTGATTAAATCTATTATTTCTAAAGCATAGTCTTTAGGAGGAATTTTTTCTAGG
The DNA here is from genome assembly GCF_002608075.1 of Nostoc linckia z4. GTDB lineage: Bacteria > Cyanobacteriota > Cyanobacteriia > Cyanobacteriales > Nostocaceae > Nostoc > Nostoc linckia. Next base: position 51,358 of record NZ_LAHA01000002.1, on the reverse strand, counting down.
CTCTTAAAGCAGTGATTTATTAGTTCTTCCTGTCCACAATCTTTTGGAAGCAATAAAGGGTTTCCTAGTCCAAGTCGGCGACTATTGGATGGTAATACATATCGTAATCCAATCTCATCTAGTATTAGTTCAACAACAGCTTTAACAGATTTAGGATGTTGCTTAAAGACCCAGTCAGAAAGTAAGGTAGCGGCTAATATTCTTGGATGACTAATTAGTCGATATCCTTCCTGTTCAATTAAATCTTGTAACCTATCAATGAGCGAAGGGAGTTCACCTTTGGTATAGCAACCAGCATAAAATCTCGTAACGTTGAACCAGTAAAAATTACGTGCTATGGCATCAAAACGATCAGGTAATGTGCCTGTTTTTTCATTTCCAGTTGGAGAATAAGGGGCAGTATCATAAAGGTATCGCGCCGTGAAGTACTCTCGCAGTGGTTGAACTTCAAATTCATACATACCTTCAACACGTTGTACCAGCGCCATTATGCGTTCTACCATGCCTCTAAACAATTCGTCTAATAATGATTTAGAATGACCTTCATCATCAAGATATTTTGAAAGAAGCTCATAAAGTTTATCTTTCGAGATGCTACCATTACCTCCCTGTTCTGCTTCTGTATGAAGTATCCAAGCAAAATATCTTTGAACATTTATTAAAAGTTCTCGGTGGTCACGAACTATAGGAGTCTTTGCTGCTTCACGATCTAGAAAATGCTTTATGTAATCATCGTAAAGAGCCGTTCTTTTTTCTGGAAGCGATAAACCTTGACTACGAATAAGGCTTAGTAATATTGTCAACTGCATTGGGTTTTTGGATAAATCACGCAGATGTGGTTGATTTAGCTTTTCTTTTATAATTTTTCTAATTTCCGCAGCTTCTTTATTATCAAGCCTTCTTGCCTTAATCCAATTCGTTGTATATTCGTCAATCAGAGTACGAGTTAGGGAATCAAGCTGATAGTGGGGAAACTTATCCTGTGGAAGGCCAGGCGAATTAGCAAATGCTGCTGGGCGACTTGTCACAACAACTTGAAGTGATTCAGCTATTGTTTCAAGACGATTTACACCAATGACAATCTCATTAACAACTTCCTGCCTTTTTAAGATATCAGCAACTTCATCAAGCCCGTCAAAAACAAGTAGTACTGGACTGAGTTTTATTACAGCACGCAGATCGCTGACATCAAAGTCACCACCGCCTGAATCATGCCGTACTAAAGCAGCAAGAAATGATTCTAAAGATTTTTGCCAATTAGAAGGAAGCTCTTCTTCTTCTTCAAGTGAAAAAGGATTTTTTTTGTCAAGCCAAGTTGCCAGATCTCTCAAATCAATTTTAAATGGTAGACGAACTGGAGAGTATCTATGTATTGCAGGCAATTTTTCTAAAGTTTCATCTTTATGATCTGTGGATAAAGAACGGAATACTTCATCATTGCCCAATACTCGCATCCGATGTACTTGGCACACATATTGAGTTATTGTCGATTTACCTTGTCCAGGTGCACCTTCGAGAACTATTAAAGGGATATTTTTTTGAACCAAGACATGAAGTAGAAATGTTGCTGTACCAACTATCTCCCGTTCATCTGGTCTAATATTAGAGTAAAAATTGACATCACGGTAAGTAGTATTTATTTGAGTATTTATATGTCTTTCAATATTTGAAGCAATCTCATGATAAGTTCTATATAATTTATTTTCTTTTTTGACAGTTGTATCCCTTTGAGGTGGAGAAATTGGAACATCTATAAATAAATCCAACAGTCTGTTTTGTAGTTCTACCTGCCGGAATTTTACCTCTTGCTCTTGACAAAATTGATGTTTGACAAAAGAACGAATTGCATCAGACCTGCGCTCACTATTTTCTGAAAGCCTAGACTCAATGACTGCTCTAATTAAATCTGGCCCTGTCATCAGCTCAGGATATACCCACTTTAGATCCCAAGCATTATCCAGTCTGCGGTTCAAATCATCACGCCACCAGCACACTGCTGGTACACCAAGCTCACTATTAAGTAGTTGATTAGCTTTATCTATGGAGCCTGAGTCAGGATGTGCAGTTCCAGGAATATCAGTAATCAACACAAACTTAGTTGCTCCCTTAGGAATTTGCTCCTTAAGTTTTGGAGCTTCAGCTTCTAAAATCCCTATAAGCCATTTGTGAGGATCAATTTCTGTAAATGGTCGTCTCACAAACTTAATTTGGTACATTATGAAGCTAGGGTTAGAATCAATGGTCAAATACACCACTGCATCTCGTCCCCCATCTGGTTGTGCAACAGGAAAACATTGGACGTTAGGATACTCTTTTGTTAGTAGTGCTTGGCAGAACTGCTGGAACTTTTCTGGGTTTAGATTCTGAAATGGGTAATCCATGTACTTAATAATACTGAGGGGAAGTTATGCAAATTTCTACACTCTATCTGCACTTACAGAATTTAAGAGTGTCGTTTGGGTAGTGATTGTTTAATTACATCTTCAATCTCTTCTAAACTCACATCTGCCTGATCCGATTTTGCATAAATGAGTAGAAATAAGACGCATTCAGGTGAGACAACTTGATAGATTACCCTGTATCCGCCACTTTTGCCTCTAGGGATATCACTGTTTTTTGGTCGAACTTTAAAAACGGTCAAGTCTATGCCAGAGATTTGATTGCTGATAAAATTTCCAGCTTGTAGCCGCTTGGTAATGGGTTGAATGTCAATTTGAAGAAAAATGATCGCGTTTACTCTGAGTTTTGAGACGGTCTTTGAAAGGAGGAGTAAACCTAACTTCTGCCATAAATTTAGGCTTTGATATCGTCTTAAAGCTCTGAAACTAGGAAAGTTTTTTCTGCTGCTACTTGTCGCACAGACTCTTGCAGATCGGCTAATATTTGTGCTTTTGGTTCTTTTTCATCAATGCAAGCTAAACCACTGGCGTTATCAGAATTTATGGAACTGATAAGCTGTTGCTAAAGTTCTATAGGAAGAAGTACATCTGTTGTTTGTCTATTTGCGTTGGTGACATAACAAATCTGATTTTTAATTTGTGCCATTATCGTAGGGTTGTTTCTCCTCTAATAGTTTTTGCACCAAATTGCTTTTTCGACAACCAGCAAACAGCATCGTGTATTTTTAGCGACACCTGGGTTAGACTAGGCGATCGCATCTTTCAAACCCTAGTTTACCGACTTTTTCGGGTAAACTTTTGACGGTAGCTGTGAATAATTTGAGGTGAAAAGCAAGGACTACGGTGTTTTGCTTGAAGGTGATAGGGGAACTCTTTGCTCACAAGAAAGTTGGTTTAAAGAATTTAATCGTCATTTAAGATCCATGAGGTAATCTAGCGATAGAGGATCTAAGCATCAGTAGGTTAAATTTCCCTAGTTCAGAAAAAGGCAGCGAATAGGCGAATGATCAAGAAGAAATACATTTACTGGCAAGATGATGATATGTGGTTAGGTTATCTCGAAGAATATCCTGATTATTGGACTCAGGGTGAAACCGAAGAGGAGCTAAGAGAAAATCTACTCGATATTTACAGTGAATTAACAAGTGGAACTATCCAAAATATTCGCAGAGTAGCAGAACTTGAAGTCTCATGAAACGAAGAGACTTAATCAGTAAGCTTGAAGAAATGGGTTGTATCTTCGTTCGTCATGGTGGCAAACATGATTGGTATCAGAATCCAATAACAAAAATTTCTCAAGCCGTTCCCAGACATAGAGAAATCAACGAGCAACTTGCCAAACATATTATTAAGATGCTTAGCGAGGAAGCAGGCTAACACTGCGTTAGAGCCGAGTTAAGCCACTGGCGTTATCAGAATTTATAGAACTGATAAGCTGTTGCTAAAGTTCTATAGGAAGAAGTACATCTGTTGTTTGTCTATTTGCGTTGGTGACATAACGAATCTGATTTTTAATTTGTGCCATTATCGTAGGGTTGTTTCTCCTCTAGTAGTTTTTGCACCAAATTGCTTTTTCGACAACCAGCAAACAGCATCGTGTATTTTTAGCGACACCTGGGTTAGACTAGGCGATCGCATCTGCAAAACCCTAGTTTAGCGGCTTTTTTTGGGTAAATTTTTGAATAGAGCGGGAGTATCCTAACCCACATTGCGTACTCTAACTGTCAAAAAATACTCACAAAAAGAAAAATCAGGGATTGCTAATTTAATTAAATCAACCTAACGAGTAAGACCAAATCCCCAAAAAGCTGTTAGTTAATAACTAGTGACTTTTTGCCAAACATGATTTTGATAGCAGACGAATTGCGATGAATACAGCTAATTTCCCGTGGCTGACGACGATCATTCTATTTCCGATAGCGGCGTCACTACTGATTCCCATCATCCCAGATAAAGACGGCAAAACAGTGCGCTGGTACTCCCTGATTATCGGGCTGATAGATTTTGCACTGATTGTTTACGCTTTTTATACTGGGTATGATTTCTCCAATCCAGATTTGCAGTTGGTGGAGAGTTACCCCTGGGTACCGCAACTCGATTTGAATTGGTCAGTAGGGGCTGATGGCTTGTCCATGCCTCTGATTATTTTGACTGGATTCATTACCACCCTAGCGACTTTAGCAGCTTGGCCTGTGACCTTCAAGCCGAAGCTATTTTACTTTTTGCTGTTGGCGATGTATGGCGGTCAAATTGCCGTCTTCGCCGTCCAGGATATGCTGCTGTTTTTCCTAGTGTGGGAATTGGAGTTGATTCCGGTTTACCTGCTGCTGGCAATTTGGGGAGGCAAAAAGCGGCAATATGCAGCGACCAAGTTTATTTTGTACACTGCTGGCGGTTCGCTGTTTATTTTAGTCGGTGCTTTGACAATGGCCTTTTATGGCGATACAGTCACTTTTGACATGCGATCGCTTGGCCTCAAAGATTACGCCCTCAATTTCCAACTTTTAATTTACGGTGGCTTCCTCATTGCCTACGCCGTCAAGTTGCCGATTATTCCCTTACACACCTGGCTTCCAGATGCCCACGGTGAAGCTACAGCCCCCGTACACATGTTACTGGCAGGTATTCTGCTGAAAATGGGCGGTTACGCTCTGATTCGGATGAATGCCCAAATGTTACCTGATGCCCACGCTTATTTTGCCCCCGTGTTAGTGGTTCTGGGGGTGGTAAATATCATCTACGCCGCCCTGACATCCTTTGCCCAGCGCAACCTGAAGCGAAAAATTGCCTACTCATCAATTTCTCACATGGGTTTTGTTACCATTGGCATTGCTTCCTTTACCGATTTGGGATTAAGTGGAGCAGTATTACAAATGGTTTCCCACGGATTAATTGGGGCGAGTTTGTTCTTCTTGGTGGGCGCAACTTATGACCGGACACACACCTTGATGTTAGATGAAATGGGTGGTGTCGGTAAGAGAATGCAGAAAATTTTCGCTATGTTTACCACCTGTTCAATGGCATCTTTAGCATTGCCAGGAATGAGCGGTTTTGTAGCAGAATTAATGGTATTTGTGGGCTTTGCTACTAGCGATGCTTATAGCTCTACCTTCAAAGTTATTGTAGTTTTCTTGATGGCAGTTGGGGTGATTTTAACTCCGATTTATCTGCTGTCGATGTTGCGAGAAATTTTCTACGGTCAAGAAAACGAAGAATTAGTTTCTCACCAAGCTTTGATAGATGCCGAACCCCGTGAAGTATTTATCATTGCCTGTTTGTTAGTGCCAATTATTGGTATTGGTTTCTATCCCAAATTGCTCACTCAAATGTACGACTCTACAACTGTACAATTGACAGCAAGATTGCGTAATTCAGTGCCGACATTAGCACAACAAAAACCAGAAGCAACAAAAGTTTCTTTGAGTGCGCCAGAAATTGCTAATTAAATAGCGATCGCTAATTTTTAATATTAGTTTTGGGGCGGGTTTTATACCTGCCTTTTTTGTCACTAATCATTAGTCATTAGACTTCTACAAGAAGTCTAATGATTTAGGATTGCTGTAGTTCGTCAATTTGCTGTAATGTTTGCCAGCCAGCTTGCCACTGGGAGTTATCTTGTAACAATTTGGCATTTATCCAGAAACGAACTTTAGGATCGCAAGCAGCCACCATTTCAGCGTATACCCACTTACCCTGATTTTTACGGTTGACAACTTGGAAGTGTCTCCAGCCATCAACTTTTTTCTGTGCTGTCCACTTAGAACCGAGTAAGTAAGGAAATTTTTGTTTTTTAGTCATTGGTCATTAGTCATTGGTCATTGGTCATTAGAGTGTTGACTGTTGACTGGTGACTGGGGAATTATATTCTCCCCTGCCCCCTGCCCCTCTGCCTCATCTCCCCCATCTCCCCATTCACTCTACTTAACGCGTTACTAAATTACCGTTGCGGGTAAATGTTTGACAATGCAATTCACCATCTTGCTGGACACATAGCGAAAACCATCTGATATGACTCCAGCAAGTGTTGATGTTGTTGGTAATTTTGCGCTTTTTTTTGGAAAGGCGTTGCCTCACAACTTCATTAGGACAGAGAATTTCCAAAGTACCCAAACCATCTTCGCGAACGACAATCCGAAATAGGCAATCTTGCAACATGGCACGGCTGCTGCTGTCGAAGAAACGCTTAAATCGCTGTAGCTTTTCTCCTTCAGTCATTTGACTGATGGGTTTTATTTCAAATAAATCCTCATTCTCTAAGTCAAAGTCATCATCCTCAAAGTCGTAGGGGTCAATCATTTTCAGCATCCACTAGGCGACCTGGAATTATGGTAACTCTGTCTGGGGACAGGGGAGATGGGGAGGCAACGGAGATGAGGTAGAGGGGCAGGGGAGAATATAAGTAGGCCGATGTAAATAATTATTGTTGGGATAAGGCAGGGGGCAGGGAGCAGGGAGCAGGGGGAGAAAGAGTTTGAGCCTTATTTATTTTTCTTTACATAGTTTTGGTTTTATTTCACCGACTTACTTAATTCCTCAGTCAACGGTCAACGGTCAACAGTTATCAGTGAAATTCTCTAAAACTGACTTGTCGTTCTTTATATAACCTTTATACTGTAATTAAGAGTATAGTGACCGAACAATTCGCAATTCGCAGTAACCCAAAGCAGCAGACAAGCAACCCAATTTTCAATTTGCAGATGTAATTGTAAATTGATTAATTTCAGCTTGCAGAAAAACTAATTTAAATTACGAAAAACAACAAAACTGTATTATTGCGAATTTGTTTGACCAGCTTTTTAGATGCCAATTAACACTTATGGGGTTTAACCTACCGCGAATTCCCAACTGGGTGAAAACAGGTGTCAGTTTTATTGCGTCTTTACCGCTTGCAGTTTTTACTAGTATTATTACCACTCAAGTAAATAAAGCTTTTCCAGAAAAGTTTTTGAATTTAATTAATAAACCAGCCCCAGTTCCACTATGGATTTTGGTTGTATTTTTATTAATTACTCTATTACCGCTTTTATGGACTGCAAGACATTATCACAAGGCACATCAAATCGTTATCAAGCTTAACGAATTAGATGATTCGTTACTGTTACTTTTACCTGAGTTGGATGTCAACTCAAATATTCATGAATCATTGAAGCGATTATTAGAGCAATTTATTGAAAAAACACATAATATCATGCCACTTCTCGATGATTGTGGTATTGCTATTTATGCACCAGACCCTAGTAATCCAGAGTTTTTAACTACTTGGTGTCAATCACAATCACCAAATGAATACGGGAATAAAGTACGTTTCTATATTGGTCAAGACCCTAATCAACATCGCGGATGCGCGGGTTGTACTTTCGTGGATGGGAAACGAAGAATTGTACATCTGTCACGAATTAATAAGATGTGGCAGGCTGACGATCCGCAATACATTTTTAGCAAGGATAGAAATCGCCGCATTTTAGATTACATGACATTGATTACTATACCAATTATCGGTCGTACAGATAGTTTAGGAGTTTTGTGTCTTTACAGTAAAGATGTAACAACTTTTGATTCTAAAGCTATTCAAGAGTTGCTATTTGTCATTGCAAATCGTTTAGCAACAGTGATGCTAGTAGCTCGTAATTACCAGCTACAACATTCTACTACTAATTAAAATCACCAAGTGTATGGTTAGGTAAAAGAAAGTAGGGAATAGAGAATCAGGATTTTAAAGTTTTACCAAATTTTTTAGTCATATCAAATCATAGTCCTATATCTGATTTGAGTTAAATATTTATCTTTAATTTTGCCGCCAGGATGATGCCAGAAAACGCCACAGCTTTGGTAGCATTTTATCTTTACTGGCTAATTCTAGTGTAACTGAACCATAATCTGTACCATACTTGCGCTCAGCCTCTTGAAATTGTCTGAGGCTTTTTTTACCGCGCATATATTCTTTAGATTCTTTAATCAATAGAAACTGGCGTTCTTCGGCTGTTAAACCTGTTATTGGCAAATTTTTCACTTTTTTCATCGTTATATAAATAAGGATAAATAAATTTACTGGTTTATTTTCAAAATTTATGCATTTGGTAATAAAAATTTGATAACCAAAGTCATTATTATATCTTTATTGTACTCACGCTATCAACAAAACTAACTATGGTTCTCGAAAAAAGAAACTGGGAAAACAGGCTGTTTCTTTGATTCATGTAGTGTGTCAATTGTCACTCCTGCCAAGAAACTTAGTTATATTCATTGTGCTAGCAATCAGTTAACAGAAATTTACTAATATCAGTAATCAATTAATTTAAATTAAATCTACAGTGGAGAATGTAAGATGCTCGCGGCGATCGCTTTGCTGTGGAGACAAATGTTTCCTCCCCCAGCAACAAAAGCCAAAAAACCACCAAAAGCGGTAATACTACTACTCTAGGAAGACGTGAAGACCGATCCAACTAGGTGCTTACATGTTTTTACAATATTTTTATCAAAGAACATTACTCTGTATGCCTTGTGCCCCTAAAGTGGTTTATCGAATAGCTTATGCAACCTACTAATCCAAACCAATTTACGGAAAAAGCTTGGGAAGCGATCGCCCACACGCCGGATATTGTTAAACAATATCAACAACAACAGATTGAAAGCGAACATTTGATGAAAGCACTGCTAGAACAAGATGGTCTAGCTAGCAGTATTTTGACGAAAGCCAGCGTTAACTTGCAAAAACTCAGGGATCGCACCGATCAATTCATCCAACGTCAGCCGAAAGTGTCTGGTAGCAGTACTTCCGTCTATTTAGGACGCAGCTTGGATACACTACTAGATCGTGCAGACGGATATCGCCAAGAATTTAAAGATGAATATATTTCCATAGAACATTTATTGCTGGCTTATGCTAAAGACGATCGCTTTGGCAAAAGTTTATTTCAAGAATTCGGTTTAGACGAAAAGAAACTAAAAAATATTATTAAACAAATTCGTGGGAGCCAAAAAGTGACCGACCAAAATCCAGAAGGCAAATATGACGCACTGGAAAAATATGGGCGTGACCTTACAGAAGCAGCCCGAAAAGGTCAACTCGATCCAGTGATTGGACGGGATGATGAAATTCGTCGCACCATCCAAATTCTCTCTCGTCGTACTAAGAATAACCCTGTATTAATTGGCGAACCTGGTGTTGGAAAAACTGCCATCGCTGAAGGTTTAGCACAGCGCATTGTGGCTGGTGATGTGCCCCAATCCCTCAAAGACCGCAAGTTAATTGCCTTAGATATGGGCGCTTTAATTGCGGGGGCAAAATTTAGGGGTGAATTTGAAGAACGTCTGAAAGCAGTATTAAAAGAAGTCACCGAATCTGGCGGTAATATTGTTTTATTTATTGATGAAATTCACACCGTTGTTGGTGCTGGCGCTACCCAAGGAGCGATGGATGCTGGGAATTTATTAAAACCAATGTTGGCACGCGGCGAATTGCGCTGTATTGGAGCCACAACCTTGGACGAATATCGCAAGTATATCGAAAAAGATGCAGCATTAGAAAGACGTTTCCAACAAGTTTATGTGGATCAGCCTAGTGTCGAAGACGCGATTTCGATTTTGCGGGGTTTGAGAGAACGCTATGAAAACCACCACGGGGTGAAGATTTCCGATAGTGCTTTGGTTGCAGCGGCGATATTATCGAGTCGTTATATTAGCGATCGCTTCTTACCAGATAAAGCCATTGACTTAGTAGATGAAGCCGCCGCTAGATTAAAAATGGAGATTACCTCCAAACCAGAAGAACTCGACGAAATCGACCGCAAGATTTTGCAATTGGAGATGGAAAAATTATCACTGCAAAAAGAAAGTGATGCTGCATCTCGCGAACGTTTAGAAAGACTGGAAAAAGAAATTGCTGACCTCAAAGAAGAACAAAGTACTCTCAACGCGCAATGGCAATCTGAAAAAGATATTATTACTAAAATTCAGTCCGTTAAAAAAGAAATTGAACGGGTGAATTTAGAAATTCAGCAAGCAGAACGCGATTACGACCTCAATCGGGCTGCGGAATTGAAGTATGGTAAATTAACAGATTTACATCGCAAATTAGAAGCAGCAGAAAGCGAATTAGCAAATGCCCAAAAAACCGGCAAATCTTTGTTGCGAGAAGAAGTAACCGAAGCCGATATTGCTGAAGTAATTTCTAAATGGACGGGAATTCCCATTAGCAAATTGGTGGAATCTGAAAAAGAAAAACTGCTACATTTAGAACATGAATTGCACCACCGCGTGGTTGGACAAGAAGAAGCAGTCACAGCTGTAGCCGATGCAATTGTGCGATCGCGTGCTGGATTAGCCGATCCCAATCGTCCCATCGCCAGCTTTATTTTCCTCGGCCCCACTGGTGTCGGTAAAACCGAATTGGCGAAAGCCTTGGCGGCGTACATGTTCGACACCGAAGAAGCTTTGGTGCGAATCGATATGTCGGAATATATGGAGAAACATGCCGTCTCAAGACTTATCGGTGCGCCTCCAGGATACGTAGGTTATGAAGAAGGCGGACAATTAACTGAAGCAATCCGTCGTCGTCCTTATGCGGTGATTCTCTTCGATGAAATCGAGAAAGCCCACCCCGATGTATTCAATATTTTCCTACAAATACTCGATGATGGTCGGGTTACCGATGCCCAAGGTCATACAGTGGACTTCAAGAACGCTATTATCATCATGACCAGCAACATCGGTTCTCAATATATTCTCGATATCGCTGGTGATAACGCACACTATGAAGAAATGCGCCGTCGGGTAATGGAGGCGATGCGAAATAGCTTCCGTCCAGAATTCCTCAACCGCGTAGATGAAATGATCATCTTCCACGGTTTAAACAAGCACGAATTACGTCAAATCGTACAATTGCAAGTACAAAGACTGCGCCAAAGACTGAGCGATCGCAAGATTTCTCTGAAACTCTCCGATGCTGCTCTTGACTTTTTAGCAGAAGTAGGGTATGACCCAGTGTTTGGGGCCCGTCCATTGAAACGGGCGATTCAACGAGAGTTAGAAACGCAAATTGCCAAAGCCATCTTGCGCGGCGAATTCAACGACGGTGACACCATCTTTGTCGATGTGCAAAATGAGCGTCTTTCCTTTAGCCGTTTACCGGTTGTGGAGATTTTTAGTAGTTGAGGCGATTTTGGATTGTGGGAGGCAGGGAAAGGGGAAGGGGGAAGGGGGAAAGGGAAAAGGGGAAAGGGGAAAGGGCAAAGGGCAAAGGATAGACTTCTAAGAGAAGTCGAGAAAAGGGGCAGGGGAAAGGGGGAAAGGTTTGGTATTTTCCCTTTCCCCTTTAACATGTATTTCTTTTCCCTTTGACCACAAGAGTGCAAAAAGCAATTGATTGCAAGAGGTCTGATATATTTAAAACCTTTCCCCTTTCCCCTTTCCCCTTTCCCCYTTCCCCTTCCCCCTATTGACCTTTACAAAGTACTTGTCGCATTTTCCGCATATTCGCGGGCAATTCAAAGTTCATTGCTTGTTGAATGAAAATTGACGGAATTGGGATATTAGGTGTAGCTTGCACAGTATAAGCGAGTAAAGTGCCATTACCGCAATCTTTGAGTTCTAAATGAGCATCAAAATCCTCAAAAGTTCCTTTTTCCATACGAAATTGGATTTGTTGCCCTAGTACTTCTACAACATTGAGGTAAATTTCCACTTGAGCCGTGAAAAACAGAAAGGCTTTTTGTGCTGCTTGGTACAGGCGCTTGACTTCACCGCGATGTATTACTTCACTCTTGGTAATATCGGGGAAATACTGCACCCAGCGCGGGTAATCGGTTAATTGCTGCCAGACTTGCGATCGCACCATCGGCACATACATCCAAGCTGTGACAGCGCCACCCCATGCTTTGTGCGATCGCGTTTCGACTAAAATTTCACCCTGTACCAGTAACCTTTGCTTGTCTTGACTCCAAGCCATATCTGAACCTGCAATAATTGAACTTAAAATATGAGACGCAGACATAATGATTTCACTAACTCCTCAACTCATCCACCTAAAAATGTTGAAATTCCAAGCCATCAAAACTTGATTCAACCCAACCCACTCAATTTTAGTTCCAGTTTAATACTTGTCCTTTCCGGAAACTGTTATTTTTGGTAATTATTTCAGTCAGTTTACTGGTAAAACTGTATTTCTAAACACAATTAACACAATCAACACTTAAGTAAAAATTTATCAAAGCAATACTCATAAATAAAAAATCAACTTTTTAACAGCTAAAATGGCACAAATACCAAGTAACATCCAGGGTCAAGACTAATTCTAGAAGTTTTCACGGTGGTAACTTGCATCCACCTTAATGAAATTTTAGTAATTAGCCTCTGCGAATTTTTGCGTGTTATTTCTGATTAAACTGAAACTTCATTGTATTTTCATACTGAAATATCAACACTAAGTCCAATGTCTGTTGAATTGAGAGGAAAACTTAAGTGAGTCAATCATCCTTAAACCGTAGATTAATTCAGATTTTCGGAGTTCTTCTGGGTATGAGTTTCGCAGTGTGGATACTCCGAGGCTTTGGGATTCTGACTTTTATTCCGGGTGGAGTGATTTGGCTACTGTTACTGGGGGCGATCGCGATCGCGATTATTAGTTATGCTCAAAGAACTTGGTGGCGTTTTTAATTATTGGGTATGTTGACTGTTGACTGTTGACTGTTGACTGGGGAATTATATTTTCCTTTGCTCCCCATCTCCCCATCCCCCCATCCCCCCATCTCCCCATCCCCCATGCCCATTTAATTAACCTAGTACCTGCTGATGGAAGCTTCCGAGCTATTAGAAACAATTACACTTTTAATTCATCAAGCCGAGCAGGGGGAAATTGACCCTTGGGATGTGCAAGTAATTGAGGTGATTGACCGTTATATAGAACTGATGGCACCAGAGGCAATCAGGAAAGGCTATGAAACAGACTTGTCTCAATCTGGACAAGCCTTTTTGTCAGCATCAATGCTTGTATTGTTCAAAGCCAATACTTTAATGCAGTTGTCAACAGTAGAAGATGTACAAGATGGTGTACTAGATGATGCTCTATTGACAGATGAAGACGGTGTATACCATCATGGCCCTCGGCTACCATTAGAACGGCAATTGCGTCGTCGTCCAGCAGCTATGCCACCGCCAAAACGCCGGGTAACTCTGCAAGAGTTAATCGAGCAATTGCAAATTATGGCGAACCAGCTAAAACTCGTAGAGAAAACCAGCAAACCTGCACGTCCCAGGCGTCAGCCTAGTATCCAAAGTATGCGGCAGGCTCTAGAGTTGGCTCACCAGGAAAATCTGACAGAAGTGGCTGGAGAACTAGAGCAGGTTTTGAAATTATCGTCAAAAGAACTATGTTTAGAGCAAAATTGGTTGAATTTAGAACAACTTGTAGATTTGTGGACTCACAGGAGCCAATCATCTCAAAATGAGTCTGGACACCATTCTGAACACAGTCATTTAGTTAGCGTTTTTTGGGCGCTATTACTACTGTCGGCTCAATCTAAAGTAGAGCTGTCTCAAGAGGAATTTTACAATGAGATTAAAGTCCGCTTACTCACAGATTCAGCTAACAATTCCCCAGCTTGTGAGCAGCCAATTAACTCAGTAAGCCATAACTAGCTTTAACGATAGTTTAGAGATTTTTGCGTCAGCTTCAAAATCCGAGTAAATTGAAAAGATAAGCGATCGCTTGTCATCTAAGTGTACCTATGGTTGCAATAACTACTAAATTATTGTTATCCCTATTTCGAGGGATAACTTAGAGCAGAAATAAAAATGATGATTAAGTATCACTCAATGAAAGTAAACTGGCTTGTGGTTGAGGAATAAACTTTTATGAAAGCGATGATTCTCGCGGCTGGCAAGGGTACTCGCGTGCGTCCCATTACGTACACTATGCCCAAACCGATGATGCCCATCCTGCAAAAGCCAGTGATGGAGTTCTTGCTGGAACTATTACGCCAACATGGATTTGACCAGATATTGGTCAATGTGAGTCATTTGGCTGAAGAAATAGAAAACTATTTCCGCGATGGTCAGCGGTTTGGGGTACAAATTGCCTATTCTTTTGAAGGGAAAATAGACGACGACGGTAAACTGGTGGGTGAAGCCATTGGTTCGGCTGGAGGAATGCGCCGCATTCAAGACTTTTCACCATTTTTTGATGACACTTTCGTCGTGTTGTGCGGTGATGCTTTGATTGACCTGGATTTAACTGCCGCAGTTAAATGGCATAGAGCTAAAGGATCCATCGCTACTATTATTACGAAATCTGTCCCCAAGGAAGAAGTTTCTAGTTACGGTGTGGTTGTTACTGACGAAGATGGCCGTGTTAAAGCTTTCCAAGAAAAACCATCAACTGAAGAAGCCCTCAGCACCAACATTAACACCGGTATTTATATCTTTGAACCAGAGGTATTTAACTATATCCCCTCTGGCGTTGAATACGACATTGGTAGCCAGTTGTTCCCCAAACTAGTGGAAATCAAAGCTCCATTTCATGCGATCGCTATGGACTTTGAATGGGTAGATATTGGTAAAGTACCAGACTATTGGCGGGCAATTCGGGGCGTACTGTTGGGTGAAATCAAAAATGTACAAATTCCCGGTTATGAAGTCGCCCCTGGAATTTACACTGGCTTAAATGTTGCCGTCAATTGGGACAAAGTCGATATCACAGGCCCAGTTTACATTGGTGGGATGACAAGAATAGAAGACGGAGCAAAAATTGTCGGCCCAGCAATGATAGGCCCCAATTGTTGGATATGTAGTGGCGCAACTGTAGAAAACAGCGTCATTTTTGAATGGTCGCGCCTCGGCCCAGGCGTCCGCCTAGTCGATAAGCTAGTGTTTGGACGTTACTGCGTTGATAAAACCGGCGCTTCAATAGATGTCCAAGCCGCAGCATTAGACTGGCTGATAACCGATGCTCGTCAAACAGTACCATCCCATACCCCTGTTGAACGACAAGCAATAGAGGAATTGCTGGGGACAAGCGCGAATTAGGGCATAGGGCATAGGGCATTGGGCATGAGAAGAGGACAAGGGAGACAAGGGGGACAAGGTAGCAATCTTTCTCTCCGAAGTTCTGAGCGGAGGTTTCCTCCGCTCAGACTTCTCTCCTTGTCTCCCCCCTCTGCCTTGTCTCCCCCTCTCCCTAACTATTTAGATAAGTGTATCTTCTGAGACTCTGCTCGTAGGTTTGTAGGAGTCGCTGGGATTCCGCTAGAGTGATGCGCTTTTCCTCTAAGGCTTTTTCGCAACGCTGACGGATGTTTTCCACCATATCTTCAGAATCATATTGAACGTAGCTAACCACTTCACTCATGGTGTCGCCTTTGACTACGTGTTCTATTTGGTAGCCTTTGGGCGTTAATTGGATGTGAACGGCGTTGGTATCGCCAAATAAGTTGTGCAAGTTACCCATGATTTCCTGGTATGCTCCATTGAGAAACATACCCAAGTAATAGGGTTCTCCAGCTTTATAGGGGTGGAGTTCTAAAACTGATTTGACATCGCGCAAGTCAATAAAGCGGTCTATTTTACCGTCGCTGTCGCAGGTCAGGTCTGCTAAAATTCCCCGGCGCGTTGGTTCTTCGTCCAAACGGTGGATTGGCATGATGGGAAATAACTGGTCGATCGCCCAACAATCTGGTGCTGATTGAAACACTGACATGTTGACGTAATAGATAGAAGCCATGATTTTTTCTAGGTCTTCCAGTTCGTCTGGTACGTATTCTTGCTGTCTAGTAATGTTTAAAATCTTATGACAACAAGCCCAGTAGAGACGTTCGGCTTTGGCTCGTTCCCTGAGGCGTAAAATTCCCAAATTAAAGCGGCTGATGGCTTCTTCTTTGAATTGTGCCGCGTCGTGGTAAAGCTCTTGGTAATTTTCTTTGTTGATGGATTGGTAGCTTTCCCAGAGGTAATTAATGATTGGGGATTCTCCCTCTTGGGGTGGTTCTGGCGGGTCGAGGGGGACATCACTGGTGCTGAGAACGTCAAAAATCAGTACAGATTGATGGGAAGCGATCGCTCGTCCACTTTCACTAATTAGTGTTGGTACGGGAATTTGCCGTTCAGCACAGGTATCTTTTAACTCTGCCACAATATCGTTGGCATAGTTTTGCATATTGTAATTTTTCGATGCGTAGAAGTTGGTTTGGGAACCGTCGTAATCTACACCCAAACCGCCACCGACATCGAGGTATTTCATGTCTGCCCCCAGCATTGCCAATTCTACGTAGATGCGACTGGCTTCTTGGATGGCATCTTTAATGACATTAATGGCAGAAATTTGTGAGCCGATATGGAAGTGCATCAGCTGTAAAGAATCCAGCAGATTAGCTTCCCGTAGCTTGTCAACTGCCTCGATGACCTCTGGCATAGTCAAACCAAATTTAGCGCGATCGCCACTGGAGGTTCCCCACCGTCCCATACCTTGAGTGCTGAGTTTCGCCCGGACGCCCAAAATCGGCTTAATTCCTAATTGGCGATTGGCTGCAATCACCAAATCCACCTCTTCAATTTGTTCTAGAACAATGATTGGTGTTTGTCCTAGTCTTTGGGCTAACATTGCCGTTTCAATGTATTCCTGGTCTTTATAGCCATTGCAAACTAACAATGCTCCTGGTGTATCCAGAATCGCTAAAGCAATCATTAATTCTGGCTTAGAACCGGCTTCTAAACCAAATTGATGGGGCTTGCCGAATTTGACTAAATCCTCAATCAAATGCCGCTCTTGGTTACATTTGACAGGAAACACGCCACGGTAGACACCAGGGTAGTTGTAACGGGCGATCGCTTTAGCAAAACAAGCGTTCAACCGCTCAATCCGGTCTTCTAAAATATCGGAAAAGCGAATCAGCATGGGTAATCCCAAATTGCGCTGCTTCAAGGCGTTGACTAATTCAAACAAATCTAGAGAACCCCCGCGATCGCCTTTTGGCGCAACGGTAACATGACCAGCAGCATTAATGGAAAAATAAGGTTGTCCCCAACCTTCGATGCGATATAATGTTTCGCTATCCTCAATTTTCCAGGAGCGAGGTAAATCTCCTGTGTTCGTACTTGGTGGTAACAGCTTTTTTTGTTGATTCTTTTTCACTTCGGATTTGTGTCCATTGGACGGTAGTAGTACCACCTCGTCAGATGTAGCAGTTGACTCAACACCCATTTCTTCCTAACCTCTGTGTTTCACCCACGAATTAACAATTTAGCGCATTCGTTTCAGAACCGATATGCACCCAAGGTTAATTTCTGAGATAAACTCTGATTGGTCAAGGTCATGTCTTATTTGTGATTGGTGATTCGCCATTAGTCATGAGTGCAAAACCCTTGAATAAAGGACAAAAGACAAAGGACAATTGACTAGATAAAAACTTTATTAAGTTTTGGGAGATAGCTTTGGAACGCACATTTTTAGCAATTAAACCAGACGGCGTACAACGCAAATTGGTGGGTGAAATTATCCGTCGCTTTGAAACTAAAGGTTTTACCCTAGTTGGTTTGAAGTTCCTCAAAGTCAGTCGGGAATTAGCCGAACAACATTACGATGTTCACAAAGAACGTCCCTTTTTTGGTAGCCTAGTGGAATTTATTACTTCTGCACCCGTTGTAGCGATGGTGTGGGAAGGAGATGGCGTTGTTGCAGCTGCCAGAAAAATCATTGGTGCAACAAACCCCTTAACAGCCGAACCAGGAACAATTCGCGGCGATTTTGGTATTAATATCGGCCGCAACCTCATCCACGGTTCCGACGCTCAAGAAACCGCCCAACGAGAAATAGCTCTCTGGTTTAAGGATGAAGAATTAGTCAATTGGCAACCCCATTTAACGTCCTGGTTGCGCGAGTAGGAAAATAGAGAGACAAGGGAGAGGGGGGAGACTAGGGAGACAAGGAGAGAAGTCTGAGCGGAGGTTTCCGACCATCAGAACTTCGGAGAGAAAGAAAGATTGCTACCTTGTCCCCCTTGTCCCCCTTGTCTACCTTGTCTACCTTGTCCCCCTTGTCCCTTCTTATTTCGGTACTTCAGTCTTTTCCTGTTCTACTTGCGGCAATTCAACGCCAACCCGTTTGGCAAATCCCCAGCCTAATATCAGGAAAATGGCTGTAATCATTGCCCATTCTGGTGGGACTAAATTATCGTTGACTACTTTTAATAACAGTCGCAAGCCCACTAAAGCCACAGTTATATAGCCTGCATCTTCTAGATTTTCATACTCATCTAGCCAACGGATAAACAATCCCGCCATAAATCGCAGCGTAAGAATACCGATTGTGGCACCGGTCAGCACTAGCCACTTTTCTTGAGAAACAGCGATCGCAGTTGTGACGCTATCCAAGGAAAATGCTAAATCTGTAAATGCAATCACAGGGATGGCTTGCAATAGGGAACTAAAACGCGGCCCGTGATGATGCTCGTCCTTGCCTTCTTCTGAGGTAAAGTGTTGGAATACCAGCCATAGCAAGTAGGCAGCGCCCAATAATTCAAATTGCCAGAATTGTTGTACCCAAGTGGCAGTAAGAATCAGGGTAATTCGCAACACATAGGCAACCACTAAACCAAAGTTTAAAGCTTTACGCTCAAGTTCTTTGTCTTCTAATCCTTGGGCGATGGCTGCAAGGGCAATGGCATTGTCAGCAGATAGCACCGCTTCTAAAAACACCAGTATCAGCAAGACTATCGGGGCTTCAACACTGAAATGAAAGTGGAGGTAATCAAAAATTCGGTCTAGCATTCCAATTTTCTCAAGCAGGAAAAAGTTAAAATTTGACAGGAAACAGAGATTTTTTTATTCAAGATTGCAGTAAATTGCCACCTCGATCCAGCTTAACGTGGTTCTGGTGGATTCTGAAGAGGGTTCAATTGGTGCGTTCCCCCTACTACTGGCTCATTTAGGGTGTAAGTCAATACACCGAAAGTTTTAATATTTTTCCAATGTTATGTCAATGCAATGCCATCATCTGGCATCTAAGTAATTGTGCAGAATAAATGACTTAAGCAACTCCAAAAAATCAATTATTTCCGTTCAAGCGTTCACAGTTAACAGTCAACAGTCAACAATGAACAATCTTATATATAGGACTTACGCAACGCTGATATTGTCATTGCGACCGAAACGGAGTGTAGGGAAGCAATCCCAGCGTTAGGGGGGATTACTTCTCTACGAGACGCTGTGCGTAGCTTGGTTCTTTGTAGTAGTACGCTATCGCTCGTAATGACCCAATTACGTTATTTTTGCGTAAGTCCTGATATAGAATATTTTTTTACTTGAAAGTCCCTTATTCCATAAGTTCTGAATATTTTTGCCATGCCAACTTTGCTGCACCCACCATCCCAGCAAATTTTCCTAACTGGGCTGGCAAAATTTGTAAACCCTCTCGTGATAAAGGCTGCACTCGCTTCTCAACTTCTGCCTTGACTGCTGGATAGAAAAACTCAAAGCTACCACTGATACCCCCACCGATGACGATCGCTTGCGGTGTTAGCACATAAACCAAAGTTGTCAAACCAATCCCCAAACACTTACCATATTCTTCCCAAAAAGTCAAAGCTTCGCTGTCTCCTTGTTGGGCAAGGATACCCAATTCGATTGGTTCCTTGAGAGTACGGCGACGAATGGCAGTAGCAGAAGTATATTGTTCCAAAGAACCTTGATTGCCGCTATTGCACATTGGCCCCTCAGGGTTAAATGAAATTAAACCGAGTTCTCCAGCAGCTCCTTGGTGTCCAACAAATAATTTGCCATTGAGCATAACTGCGCCACCAACCCCAGTCCCTAAAGTCAGAAGAATCAAATTTTGAAATTGGCGACCAGCTCCCAACCAAGCTTCTCCCAAAAGAGCGCAATTAGCATCATTGCCAATTACAGTTGGTTTACCAGTTTTAGCTTCCAACCAATCTGCTAGAGGTACATCAATCCATCCAGGTAAATTAATAGCAATTTTCGCAATCCGCGCTGGCGCATCAGCCGGGCCAGGAGTTCCCACACCAATGGCAACACTTTGATTATCTGGATCGATTTGAGCGATAGCATCTAGCAACACTGCCAGCACAGCCTCCGGTGTTGTTGGTTGTGGAGCTGTCAAAGTCAAAGATTGCAGGCAAGTACCATCAGCTGTAAAACGCCCCAGCTTAATCGCTGTTCCCCCCACATCAATGCCAATTACGTCATTAGTCATTAGTCATTAGTCATTAGTCATTAGTTATTGGGCATGGGGCATTGGGCATGGGGCATGGGGTTAGTTATTCTCCCTTGTCTCCCTTGTCTCCCTTGTCTCCCTTGTCTCCCTTGTCTCCCTTGTCTTCCCCATCTCCCACCCTGCGGGTTCGCGCTAGCGTCTCCCAAAGAGAAGCTAAAGCTACATCTTTCCACCCTCCAGTTCAAAATCGACAATTCCTCACGGTTTTGGGATTTTGGTACGAAAATATTCTAAATTTTCTGTTTTATTGGGTGCGAGTCGTAAGTCAGCAACAGTCGTGGTACGAATATTTGATTGCTCTTGCCAAGTTGTAATTGGAGTACCTCTTAAGATACCAGCAAGGGCTACTGAAAGCATAAACCCGCCAGTAGCGGCGGCAATTAATGTCAGGTTATCTTTCACAAAAATCTCTCTTTTAGTATTTGTCATTAGTTATTAGTTATTAGTCATTAGTCATTAGTCATTAGTGGAAAACTAATTACCAATGCCCCATGCCCCATGCCCCATGCCCAATAACTACTTTCGGATTCTATTTTCTCTTCGTAAACGAGGATTGACAAATTCATTTAACCCTTCACCAAGTAGTGATAACCCTACTACCATGCATGTCATTGTTAAACCAGGGAAAAGGGTAGTCCACCAAATGCCAGTAGGTAAAGCTTCTAGTGCTTGTTTTAAATCGTATCCCCATTCTGGCACTTCTTCTGGAAGTCCTAGCCCCAAAAAGCCCAAACCGCCCAATACTAAGATTGCATCGGCGGCGTTGAGGGTGAATAGTACCGGTACACTTTGAATGACGTTGAAAAATAGATATCGAGAAAGCACAGTCCAAGTAGAAGCACCCATCGCTTGAGCGGCTTCGATAAACACTTCAGTTTTGACGCTAACGGTATGGTTGCGGACAACTCGGTAATATTGGGGAATGTAAGCAATGCTAATGGCGATCGCTGCATTAAAAATCCCACGCCCCACCACAAAGGCCAGTGTCACGGACAACAGCAGCCCTGGTAAAGTGTAGATGCTATCCATAATAAACAGCAACGCTTTATCCAATTTACCGCCGAGATAACCACTGAGCATCCCCAAAGGCACACCGATAATCATACTCAATGCGGTTGCCAAAATCACCACTTGCAAAGCAGCTTGAGCGCCGAACAATGTGCGAGAAAAGACATCATAACCCAGACGGCTAGTACCAAACCAATATTTAGCCGATGGTGGCTGGTGAATTGGATTTGACAGAAAATCTTTCGGATTTTGCAACCATCCCCAAGCTTGGAATACAGGAGCGAAGAATGCCAGGAAAATGAAAAATAGGGTAATGGCTAACCCTATCAGCATGAGTTTCTGGGAAAGATTGGGATTTTTAGCGAACTGGAAAAATATCGGCAACTGCCGTTTTGTAATGGCCATAAAGCAAGTTAGGAGTTATGAGTTATAAGTTATGAGTTATAAGAGTAATTTTGTCAACTCAAAATTCAACACTACCTTGGAAGATGTTTGAAAAGTCCTGTTGTTGGTAGCAAAAAATTTTAGCTCCCCCTAAATTCCCCTTAAAAAGGGCGACTTTAAGAAGTTTTCCTTTTTAAAAGGGGCTAGGGTGGATTGAGACGTACTGAAAATCACATCCGACCACTTTTCAAACCATCTCTAACTCCAAACTCCAAACTCCAAACTCCTAACTCCCAACCCCAATTACAGATTACTTTCAATCAATTGCCGATATTCGCTCTTTTGCTTCACGCCTTTGACTTCCTTCAACAATTCCTTGTTTTTGAACAATTGAACGGTTGGCGTTCCAGTAACGTTAGCATTTTCAGCAATTTCTCGGTCTTTGTCGATATCAATTTCTACAAAGTGGATTTTGCTGTCAAATTCATCGACTACTTTATTTAAAATTGGCTTCAAGGTATGACAAGGGCCGCAACCAGGAGCAACGTATTTCACTAGGAGTAAGCGATCGCTTTCATGAAATAATTTCCGTAAAGCGTAACCACCTTCATGGCGAGTTGCACTCAAGTTAAATCCAGCTTCTTCCTCAGCTTCGGTCTTTTTAGCTGGCTGATGTTGTAATTCGTTATCTGTTGTTTCTGGCTGTTGATGGAATTCTTGAATCAAGCCACTGGAAGATAACCAACGTTCTGCCAACATCGCCGCCATACAGCCAGTACCCGCAGCGGTAATTGCTTGGCGAAATTCATGATCTTGTACGTCGCCAGCAGCAAAAACGCCTTCGACGCTGGTTTCTACAGAACCCGGTTTGGTGACAATGTAACCTACTTCATCCAGTTCCAATTGTCCTTTAAATAAGGAAGTATTGGGAGTGTGACCAATGGCGTAGAATAAGCCTTTAGCACTGAGTTTGCTCTCTTGGCCGGTTTTGGTGTTGCGGATTTTCACTCCTTCCATGTGACCGTTACCGAAGATATCCACGGCTTCTGTGTTCCAATGCACCTGGATTTTCGGGTTGCTCAAAACTCGGTCTTGCATAGCTTTGGAAGCCCGCATTTTATCAGAACGCACTAACATGTTTACCTTAGAACCATACTTGGTCAGGTAAATAGACTCTTCTGCTGCTGAGTCGCCAGCACCAATCACAGCCAATTCCGCACCGTGAAAAATCGGTGTTGCACCATCGCAAATTGCACAAGCTGAAATACCCCGACTCCAAAATTCATGTTCGTTGGGTAAACCCAAACGTTTTGCTGTTGCACCGGTAGCAATGACGATGCTGTTGGTTTTGATTTCTCTTTCTTGCGATCGCACCGTAAATGGACGCTGACTCAAATCAACTGATATAACATCTTCAGTATATAGTTCAGCCCCCCAGCGCTCTGCTTGGGCCTTCATCTTATCCATCAATTCCGGCCCGGTAATCCCTTGGGGAAACCCAGGAAAGTTTTCGACTTCCGTCGTCGTCATTAATTGCCCACCAGGCAATCCCCCGGCTTGGAAACCTTCAAATACAACGGGTTTCAGGTTAGCACGTCCAGCATAAATAGCCGCTGTGTACCCTGCTGGCCCAGAACCGATAATTACTAAGTTTTCTACTGTGGGATTACTCATGACAATATATAAACTCATAACGACTACGCTTAATATAGCATAACAAATTAGGATTGGCTATATCAGATGGGAAGCGGTGGGAAAACGCCTACAGTACTGTGCGCTCAATACTTGCCAAAAATGCTCTTAACTACTACAAGTTTTCTCGCAGATATTTCCTGATAATTTCAATATCTATTTCTAGGAATTCTGCCATTTCTTGAACACTCATACCTTTATCAACACATTTTGGGGCTAATTTCAATTTTGTTTGTAGTTCTGTTTTCGCCTTTATCTTTGCCACGATATTCTCGAACAATTCACTGTTTTTGAATTCATCTAAATCTAGCATGGCTTCAATTGACCCTAATATTATGATGTGCCAGTAGCGTAACTCATGATATTTTGAACCACTAAGACTGTTCTTGTAGATATTTCTTGATAATTTCAGCATCTACTTCTAAAAATTCAGCTATTTCTTGAACGCTCATACCTTTATCAACACATTTTGGAACTAATTCTAATTTTGCTTCTATTTTTGTCTTTGTTAAGATGCTCTGGTACAATCGAGTTTTTGTGAATGCATCTAAATTTAGCATGGCTTCAATTTCCTTTAAAGTCACTTGAGCTAAAGAAATAGCTTTAGTAGGTGGCTCTATAAAGAGTTTAGCAATTCCTCTCGTCAAGGAATCATCAGTTATAGTAGAAAGTTCATTCAGATAAATGCAGCGTAGATGTTGTTCGACTAAAACTTGATAGCGGGGATGGGGTGGGGTTTCATGGATGCGTTTGTCGTAAATAACAATTGCGTACCAGTCTGAGTTGGCTGGTTTATATTGACGAAAGTAAACAAAAATTTCCCCAAAAAGTCGTTCGTAAAATTCTTCATCTTTGTATGTTTGTAACTCTACAAAGTATAAAGGTTCATTTTCAAATCCCTGGATAGTCGAAAAGATCCCGTCTAAACGAAATGATTGTTGTTTGACTTCCGGTGCAATAAATGTGTAGATATTGGGATTAGTATCAGGTTTATCAATAAGTTCAAAAAATATCTGTGGTAGTTCCTTAATCAGTTCATAAAAAATTACATCTGTTTTCATTGATGCTACTAATGGCAAGCTATACAGGCGTTGTTTATTGAATACAATACATTCTAGCTTTCAGAAGTTGAGGTACGTATGATAGATATCAAAGCCTTATTTGGTGTATTATTATGTCCCTCACCATCAGGGATTTAGAGCAGCTACAAACCGAGCATCCAGAATGGCAGATGGAACTGGTAGAGGGAAAAATCATAGTTTCTGGGCCATCAGATTACGAGTCAGAGGAAATTGGCACTCGTCTAATTACCTTCTTAAATAACTGGGTCATGTCGCGCAAACTGGGACGTGTGACTGGTTCTGGCGCTGGTTTTATCTTGCCAAGTATAGAAGAAGACGACTTGGAAAAAAGAAACCTGCGATCGCCTGATGTGTCTTTTGTGAGGAGCGATCGCTTGAAAAAGACCAAGCGCGACTTTGTAGAGTTAGTTCCAGACTTGATGGTTGAGATTAAATCTAAAAGCGACAGAATTAAACCCCTGGAAGAGAAAATTCAGTTATTTTTGCAACTTGGGTCTGTAGTTGGCATACTGATTGATCCTGACAATTTGACAGTAACGGTTTACCGACTAAACCAAGCCCCAGTAGTGTTGCACAATGGAGACACACTTACACTACCAGACTTGCTACCAGGTTGGGAACTAGCGGTATCAGAACTGTGACCACCTGAATTTGAATAAGTTACTCCACAAAAAAAATTGAAAATCTACTCAGGTAGGCAAACTCATATTTTTAAGTTGTGGGCAGTGCCGATCCCACTCTTATTGAAAAAGTTTCAGGTTTTCAATACATAGATTTTGAGATTGTGATAGAAGTTCTTAGAAGTTGGGAATACTCAAAGTTGGGTGTGCCACTAACTTGGGCAGCATAGAAAATTTCCCGTGATGCCGTAGTTACACAAATGAATTTTTGTAGCGGTGGAATGCACCATAAAAAAATTCGTAACAGGAGCAATTTCAATGATTAGCCCAACATCTGAATTATTAGAAAAAATTCGTCAACAATTTGATGCTTCTCCTTATCCCAGAGTTCCTCTAGATAAATCTCCTAAAGATAATATTAGTTCGCTATACATTCATAACTTAGTGACACCTTATTATTTAAGAAATCAAAAAATTACTGAACCTAAAGGAAAAGTAATTTTAGATGCAGGATGTGGAAGTGGATATAAATCATTAGTTTTAGCGGAAGCTAATCCAGGTGCGAAAATTGTAGGAATTGATATATCAGAAGAATCGATTAAATTAGCTCGAAACCGTTTGGAACATCACGGTTTTGACAATGCAGAATTTCATGTATTACCAATTCAAGAATTAGCAAAACTAGATTACAAATTTGATTATATTAATTGTGATGAACTGCTGTATCTGTTTCCTGATATAGCTGTTGCCTTGCAAGCAATGAAATCCGTTTTAAAGCCTCATGGAATTATTCGTAGTAATTTACATAGTTCAATACAAAGATTTAATTATTTCTGCGCTCAGAAAGTTTTCACAATGATGGGTTTAATGGATGAAAATCCAGCAGAATTAGAAATGGATATTGTAGTTGAGTTTATGAAAGCTTTGAAAGATAATATTCATCTCAAGGCTAGGACTTGGAATTCTGGTTACGAAGGAGAAGATGGCAAAGAGCGAATTTTAATGAATTACTTGTTCCAAGGAGATAAAGGTTACACCATATCTGATATGTTCGCTGCTTTGAGAACTGCCGATCTAGAGTTTATCAGTATGGTTAACTGGCGACAGTGGGACTTAATGAAGTTATTTAAAGATCCAGATAATTTGCCTGCTTTTGTGGGTATGAGCTTACCAGAAATATCTATAGAAGAACAGCTTCAATTATTTGAACTGATACATCCTGTTCATCGGCTAATTGACTTTTGGTGCGGTCATTCCAACCAAACAAATTTTATCCCAGTTTCAGAATGGACTGACTCTGATTGGCAAAGTGCGAAGGTGGATTTACATCCTCAGTTAAAAACTCAGAATTTTCAAGAAGACCTCATAGCCTCTGTGACAGAGTGCAGAATATTTCCCATCAGTAACTATTTATCGTTTGTTGAAGAATTTATCGGTATAGATAGTTCATTGGCGCTTTGCTTATTACCTTTGTCAGAGCAATCTCAGCCAATCAATGCTCTGGTGGAACGCTGGAAACAATTTAGACCTTTAGATCCTGTAACCTTAAAGCCTACAGATGAAGAGCAAGCCTTTTATATAGTGCAACAGTTACTACTAAGGCTGGAAAGTCTAGGTTATGTAATGTTGGAGCGCCAATCTAGTTGATACAAAAATTTTCTCTGGAATACACTGGGGACGCACATCTGTGCGTCCTATCGCGTAACAATCCATAAATGTGTAGCGGTGGAATGCAGGGTATGAGAAAGATTATTGCTTAGTCAAAAATTTTTTTATTGGTCTGATAGGAAAGCGATCGCAGGTGGGTAAGTTACATTCAGAACACACAAGCACTTCCTACCCCAGGGAAAACACTTATGAAAAGCGAATTGAAAGCAAAGTTTCTCCAACACATCATCGGCAAAAAGAAGGAAAACGAAGGTTTTACACTTATTGAATTACTAGTAGTAATTATTATTATCGGGATTTTGTCAGCTATTGCTCTACCTTCTTTCTTGAACCAAGCTAACAAAGGTAAGCAATCAGAAGCTAAACAGTACTCAGGCTCCATGAACCGCTCTCAACAAGCATTCTTCCTAGAAAATGGTGAATTCACTAGTGAACTGAATAAATTAGGGATGGGTATTAGAAGCCAAACTGAGAACTACATATACGAAATTAGTGGAAATTCGACTGGCGTTGCTAACAATGGTAGGTCTCTAAAAGCACCACTGAAATCCTACGTAGGCGTTGTGGCTTTGTCTACACAGGGAGGTACTAGTGAAGCAACCACTTTGGCAGTTTTGTGTGAGTCTGATGCAGTTGGTTCGCAAGCGACAGCATTGGCTCCAGCATTTGATGGCACACAACCCTCTTGTCCAGCCAACTTCGCGCAACTGAAGTCTAAGTAAAATACTTAGTCGGATCAAATTGATTGAAACATCCATAGAGTGGGTAGTATATACTACCCACTTTGATTTTTTTTTAATTCCTGCAATAGTACTTTTGTAAAAATTCTTAGCTATGACTTCTGTACAACTTTATACTAGTATCACCTCCCTAGAACAGCAAGCCCAACAATATTTCATTAAAGGCAACTACAACCAAGCTGCTAGCTACTATGAACAAGCTATTGAAACAGAACCAGAAGTGAAATCTCACTACTGGAACTTAGGATTAATGTTGCTATTGCAGGGGCAAGAGACAGAAGCACAGATGACTTGGCTGCTAGGTATAGGTGAGGGAGAAGTTCAAGAGGTTGAGCAGTGGACAGTTGAATTAATAGAGGTGCTGCAAACCGAAGCTGAACGCAGACAGACGTTAGCAGACTATAAAGTTGCTTGGGCAATTCGCCAGCATATCCGGGAAATAAATCCTACAGATGTTAACAATCTGTTGTGTTTAATTGATCTAGCTATCAAACAGGAAACGCTTATTGATGATGAATTAACTTCTTTAGGAGTGATTGAGTTAATTCAGTCAGAACCAATTGTAGATACTCAGCTGTTGTTGCATGTGTTGGAAAGTATTCTTAATTACGCTCCTTTGCATCCCGCAGTCCTAGCATTTGTAGAAGCTTGTCTAGTTCATGTTCACGATCCTCAACTTTTCATTAAAATTTTACTTCCAGCTACAATTAAAATTGCCCACTCAATGCGGCAACCAAAACTTGCGGCATTACTCCTTGAGCTATATTTACGTCTCGAACCTGAAAATTTAGCAATTTTGCGCCATTTGGCTGCTTTTTATATTAAAGCTAATGATTATTATAAAGGGATAGAAGTAGCAAGGTTATGCTACTCGCTATCAAATACATTAATTGATCAAATTTTTGCAATACACCTACTCCATCGAGGATTAATGGATTCTCCTGATTGTTGGAAAGAAGCCTGTGAAGTTTTTCAACAACAGCAAAATCTGATGATGTTACTGTTAGAAGAAAAACCTCTAAGTTTGCACTCTAACGAGGTTTTACATCTATTTAATTCCAACTATTTCGCCCCATATTTGCAAGATAATATTCAAAAAAATAGATATATTCAGAATCAAATTGCCCATCTTTGTCAGCTTAATGTAGAAAACTATGCTGGCCAAGAAGTACAGCGATATCAACAGCGAACTTCCAAAGGGCGAAATAGCAAACTAAAAATTGGATACTTGTCGCATTGTTTATCTAGGCATTCAGTCGGTTGGTTGGCGCGGTGGTTGATTCAGCATCAAAACCGCGAACAATTTGACATATATGGTTATTTTATAAATTATAAACAGATAAACGATCCGCTACAAGAATGGTATGTTCAGCAATTCAGTCAAGCTTATAAAGGTGGAATTTATAGTGAAGATATTGCTGAAAAAATTTACCAAGATGAGATTGATATTTTAATTGATTTGGATAGCATTACGCTAGATATAACTTGTGAAATCATGGCGCTAAAACCCGCACCTGTGCAAGCAACATGGTTAGGTTGGGATGCTTCGGGAATATCAGCAGTTGATTACTTTATTGCCGATCCTTATGTTTTGTCAGAATCTGCTCAGGAGTACTATACAGAAAAAATCTGGAGATTACCCCAAACTTATATAGCAGTAGATGGTTTTGATGTGGGTGTACCAACTTTACGCCGGGATTCTCTAGATATTCCTAATGATGCTGTCGTCTATCTCAGCGCTCAGAGAGGATTTAAGCGCCACCCTGATACAGCAAGACTGCAAATGAAAATTATCAAAGAAGTTCCCAATAGCTATTTCTTAATTAAAGGATTAGCAGACTCTGAAGCGGTGCAGAAATTTTTTATGCAGTTAGCAGAAGAAGAGGGTGTAGAATGCGATCGCCTGCGGTTTTTGCCCCAAGATCCTGCTGAGACTGTCCACAGAGCAAATTTAACTATTGCTGATGTTGTATTAGATACTTTTCCCTACAACGGAGCTACGACAACTCTAGAAACGCTATGGATGGGTATTCCCTTAGTAACCAGAGTTGGACAACAATTTGCCGCTCGTAATAGCTACACCATGATGATGAATGTAGGTGTGACAGAAGGTATTGCTTGGACAGATGAAGAATATGTAGAGTGGGGTGTGCGCTTGGGGAAAGATGAAGCTTTACGCCAGCAGGTGGCTTGGAAATTGAAAGCATCTCGACAAACAGCACCCCTGTGGAATGGTAAGCAGTTTACCTATGAAATGGAGAAGGCTTACAAAGAAATGTGGCAGAATTATCTTGACAAAAAATAAGCTCGTAGTAAGGTAGGACTTACGCAAGTGTCACAAAAAATTAAACCTTTTAGTTTGTAGTAAGGGCTTCAGCCCTGATTTTGAGGACTAAAGTCCTCACTACAAACTAAAAATAATATACCAGTTGCATAAGTCCTATAAGGGATTTAGCCCTCACTACAAACATTAGAAATTATCCCAATCTTTACCATAATCTTGGACTGGATATTGAGTCCAACAATCACGCAGCCATTGCCGTCCACAAGCTTGTAAATACCAATGAACACTACTATCAACCCAGTCGTAAGGAGATTTGACTAAACCATGTTTGACTGGGTTGTAATGAATATAGTTAACAGTTGTATAGTAATGTCTTTGGGAGCGAATAGCGCGATCGCTCCAACGATACCAAATTTTTCTCTTAGTAATATTGTCCTCTATATTCCACTGTCGAGAAAGCGCACCATGTATTCTACGAAATAATTCACTTAATACATCAAAATTTTCAACATAAACCAGTAGATGATAGTGATTAGGCAAAATAACCCAAGCACAAATTCTTAAGTTCGTAGTGAGCGCTTCAGCGCTATTCTCTTCATTTACACTCCCAGCAAACCGATCAAAAATCATATCTAGCAATTGCTGACGACGAGATTCAGTGTGTATATGACACTGATGTTCATAACAAGCTACCGTTAATAAATAAAATTGCTTATCTTGTACAAGATGTGGTGGAGAGTGGGGTGGATAACCCTGGCTTAAGCGATATTGAACTAGTTCAGCTTTTTGCTCTGTTGTCAGCTTACGATACTCATACATAGATTTTTTTAGCACTGAAGTGCTTACTACAAACAATTCAAAAGTTCGTAGTGAGGACTTTAGTCCTCTTCCTCTATAATTACAAATTTAAGCACTGAAGTGCTTACTACAAACAGTTCAAAAGTTCGTAGTGAGGACTTTAGTCCTCTTCCTCTGTAATTACAAATTTAAGCACTGAAGTGCTTACTACAAACTTCTTTATAAAAGGCTTCTAAACCTATGACACAAGCTTTATCATCAAAAAGACGATCGTGATTTTGCCTCATTCTTC
This sequence comes from Nostoc linckia z4, assembly GCF_002608075.1. Lineage (GTDB taxonomy): Bacteria > Cyanobacteriota > Cyanobacteriia > Cyanobacteriales > Nostocaceae > Nostoc > Nostoc linckia. The sequence continues at coordinate 20,171 of NZ_LAHA01000002.1, read as the reverse complement.
CCGCAATATTGCTTCGCAAAGCTGGATCTAGTCCTAATTTGACAGCAATTTCAATGTATTCTGCTTCATTTTCACCAATGGTATCTGTCACCCCCAGCATTTTCAGGAAGCTGTCAGAGTGACGACCCCGCATAAATTCTCCTGGACAGGTAACAATGGGGAGATTACAAGCGATCGCTTCTAAGCTAGTATTACCACCAGACCATGTAAATGTATCTAGATAAACATCTGAAAGCAAGTTAATCATTAGATAATCTAGTCGCTCTGGAATACTCAGAAACACACAATAATCTTCACTGTTCAAACCAATAGCAGCAAAAGCCCGCTTCAGGCGTGGCTGAAGTAAAGTACCACGCAAAAATACAAATTTAGCTTGTGGAACGCGATGAGCAATTTCTGCAAAAATAAAATCATATTGCGGTAGATACTTGAAAGGAGCTTGGCAGCATAAATAGATGACTGCATCATCTGATAGCTGAAAATCTGAGCGAGTTTTTATAACTGGTGGAATATATGGTTTAGGATAAGAAACGCCAATATTAGGCAAACGAATTAATTTTTCTGAATAATGTTCTTGGGCATTTTCCGGTTCCATTAACTCACTAGATAAAAAGTAATCAATTGTAGGTAAACCAGTTGTCACCGGATGTCCCCAAGCTGTACATTGCACAGGCGCAAGCCGCAAACCTGCCATTTGCATCGTTTGCGGATTCATCCCAATTTCAGGAAAAACTAAAATGTGCAGCTTATCAGCAATTATCTGTTCACAAGCTGCTGATAAATTATGAGGAATATGGTGGAAAACATCACTATATTCTTTAAATTGTTCAGTAACTTGATCTGGTTCATTTCCTGTGTAATAACAGTAAATTTCAAAGTTTTCATGATTGCTATGACGCAACCAACCTGTTAACCAAAGTGTTCCACTATAAGAATGAAGGTAATGTGAAACGTAACCAATGCGAATTTTTTCTTGATGCTGAAGTTTAGGTATTGATAAAGGTACACACCATTGAGGAAAGTTAGCAGCCATAATTTTATGTACTAACTTGCCGTATTGACATTGCAACTCTATATCATTTTGTGCTTGATATGATAGGTAAAAATTAGTGAGCCGACCTATACCTGCTAAAGCACTATTTTGCTCTTCTGTAGTTTTAAGAGACGTATGCTGAATTAAATATTGCAGTCCTTGAGTAAAGCGCTGACGATAAAAGTTTATTTCCTCTTTATTTTCGTATATTGATGGAACTGTTAAATGTTTGAGGATTTGAAAAGTATAATCATTAGGTAAGCAGTTAGCAGCATTCTCTGCACTTAAAATTGCTTCTTGAATACGTCCATTCCGCCGCAAATCGATGATTAATGAAAAATGTAGTCTTCCATCTGTAGGGTAAAGTTTAATTCCTTGCTGGAGAGTATTAAAATATTCGTCTAGCAGGTTTAATTGTCTATAACAATGGCTTAAGTTCCAATAAATATCTACATCACCTGATTGGATTTCTAGGAGTTTTTGATATTGCGCGATCGCTTCCTGATATTTACCTTGAACAAATAAGCTATTACCTAACTTAAAAAAAAACTGTGCTGTACTTACTTCTTTTAAATTTTTTAGAAAATATGAAGGAATTTGCTCTAGTTGTTTGCTGACAATTATCTTTTGATTTTCATTTTCTAAACAAACTCTCGCATTGATAAGAGGGAGTAAAGTTTGCCACTGAATTTCCGTCAAATCAACTACTAAGGAAATTGTTAACTCCTCAGTTATATCTATTTCTTCTTCCATCATTAGATTCATAGCTATAGCCGCTAGAAAAATATCGGCTTCTTCACCCGAAGTATCGCTGGTATCAATTAAAAGTGTAATTTTGCTCTTATCTGGGTGAGTAGCTATACTTTGAATAACTTGTTGTATTTCAACACCTAAATCGTCTTCATCTACTGACCAGTCTGGAAAAATGACTATATTTATTTCCTTCAATTTAAAATTATTTATAAAATTGCTGTTTTGCTGTTTTTCTGAAGTAAAATCTAAATTAAAATCTTGAGATAATTTATTTAAGACAGGAATAACAGAAGTTTTTCCATGAAATCCAAAAGTATTTTCCCAAGAAAAGTTGTCTATTTCTTCTATGGGTTGCTCAAAACTAAATTTAACAGCTATTTCTAAAGGTGCAAATTTAATATCTTGATCTTTAAACCAGTCATGAAAATAATGGCAGATAACCAAGTCTTCTGATAAAGAAGATGTTTTTAGGTTATCAAAATCTAACTGTGAAGATACTTCTAGTAACTTTTTACTTCTTAGGGAAAAACCACCATTGCCTACTCTATTTTTAGTTAAGTCAAGTATATCTACAGTTTTACCTTGAGAATTAACTAGATGAGTTTGTTTACGCCAAGGTGCACCAATATAATCATAATTTAAAAATTCCTCTGACCACAGTTGAGGATTGATAATAAAACCATCTCCTTGTGTAACTAAGCAAAATTCAGTATTTATAAATGAATTAAGCTCTTTAATAACAAATCGGCTATATTCAACTAAATTTTTTATAGGAGCAATTTTAATAATTTCTAATTGTGGTAAAAATTCCAAATACCTTTGATCAATTTCCTCAGATGTGAAAAATAATACTCTATTAAAGTTTACGTTTAAATTAGAAATCACTAAGCTCAGTAAAGTGAGTTCTATCTCTACGGAAGATATGGTTACTAAAGTTGTATTTTGCAGATTTATTTTATTTGTGTTTATAGCAAGTAAATAAATAGCATTATTCAATAATTCTGTGATATTAATAGCCTGTTCTATTTTAGGTAAAGTTCCACTATAAAAAGTTCTTTCAGTAAAATTATCTGCTAGGGTATCTCTGATTACAAAAGGAGGATGTTTTAAGGGAAACTGTATTTCTTCAACAGGTATATTAGATAGGATACTATTTGAATCTGTTGCATGAGTTCCTTCTTTTCCAAAACCAATATTAGAAACTAAATTTATATTTGGTAAAACACTTAAACCTTGATTTATATAACAAGCAAATAGCCAAGGATAATCCCAAGTATCAAATCCTTCATAGATACTTTGGAAAGTTGCTGACCAGTATCTAAATGCTTGTTCATCTTGGAGAATATCAAATAGCCAATTTTCATCTCTCACTTGAGGCCAAAGTGCCATAGTATCATCATAATATTGCCATGCTCTTTTCCAAGTAGCCCATCCCCAACAATGGTTATAACGAGAAAAATAATAACTATAATTTCGTGTTCTTTGTCCAAACTGGAGATTCTGTCCAGAAACCAACATGATTCTGGAATTATGACGATAGTTTTCTAATAACTCTTCACAAAAGCGGAAAAAGCTAGAGTGAGGAAGACAATCATCTTCTAAAATAATGGCTTCTTCAACTTGAGAAAATACCCAATCTAAGCCACTATAAATTCTTTTTCTACAGCCTAAATTAATATCAGAGTAATTAGTTAATACTTCACATTCCCAATCAACTTGATTAATAATAGCCCTAGCAGCAGCACACTTTTCTGCTTCACCGGGCTTATCTGTCCTTGATCCATCAGCTACCACTAATAATTTAGGGGGTTTAGCTTGACGAATTTTTTGAAAAACTTGCTCTGTTACATCAGGACGGTTAAAAATGATGAAACAAACTGGAGTTTTTAATTGCCATTCACTCATAAACTTTTACTTCTTAAATTGCAATTACAGGACTGGTAATCTGAAAACAGGATCTTCCTAAACAAGAACGTTTTTCACTAGGTAATCCCCCTCTTGATAACAGCTTAATATCTTTAAAGAAGATGGAAGTGCAGTTTTTATAAAGATAGCTGGGAATCATTCCATAAAAATCAATCCTTATAAATCCAGATTCTAGTATTTTTTTAACACCTTCTGCGTATCTGTGATCGTCTGTGTTATCAAAAATGATAAATCCCTGATACTTTACTTTAGATAAGGCAAATTCAGCACACTGATTTATATTAATGTGAAGCGTTTTGGAATTCTTCTAAAGTGCAAGAAGGTAACTGTTCTAATCCTGTTTGATTAATAAATTCTTTGTTTTCATGCTCTAAAACAATTCTAGAGGACAAAACTGGTAACAAACCTTTATATTCATCCGTTGAATGGATATTTAGTAAATTAAATTCTGGGAATTTATCATTATTAATTCCTGTATTCTTATCATAGCAAAGGTTAATTAAAACATCTGCTAATAAAAATTGTGCGTCTTCAAGATTGGTCTTTTGAGTATCAATAAGTAAAGTAATATCACTATTTTTGGGGTGATCAATAATGGCTTGGCATACATTTATCATCTGTTCAAATATTATATTTATGGATTGATTCCAATCGGGAAATATTATTAAATTTATATCTTTAAAATTTAGTTGATAACTGGTTTCTTCTGATTTTATTGCTTTTAGTACAGCATGAACGTGAATAACTTGATGTGCCGACTGTTTTTCTTCAATGCTAACAATACTAAATTCCCCCTTAAAACCATAATGACTTTGACAACCTGCTAAATAAAGAGGAAATTCTTTGCAATAATACATAAAAGAATTAATATTCCAAAAACTGACATGGGTAGGATCTTGAAATGCTCCCCTTCCATCTGTTGATGGTACACTAATGTCAATTATTGCATCTGGTTTACAGATTCTCCATATTTCGTTCATGGTATGAATCCTATCAGGTAGATGCTCAATAAAATCATGTGCTTTGATAAAATCAACACTATTATCAGGAAATGGAAAATTACCATTTAAATCAGCAATAACATCAACTTGATGACCAGCAATAACATCAACTCCTATAAAACCTTCTTCTTTATGAGTTCCACATCCTAAATCCACACAAATTAATTTTGATGGTGCCAATGGCTCAGAATTATCCATAGTGCCAATTTCTTCATTTTTATTATCAAACTTTTGTTGTTCCAAATTAATTATTTTATTTTTTTGCTTACTAGCAATTAATAATATACCATTGTTTTGAAAATATTTTCTTCCCGGATACAAGTGTTCTAATTTAATTTTTGCTTCTAATTCTATAGGATGCATAAAAATTAGATCAATTTTATCAATTGCAAAAGAACTTTGATTAATATATGCTAAATAATCTTCTGTAAATAAGCGATTAATATGAGGTGAATGGTAAATATAATAAACCATTAAATTCGCAGTTTCTATGTCAGTAAATTGGCATAGATATTTATACATTTCTGGTGGAGTCATTAAGAGATGACCCCAAGGAGGTATGGGAGAGTCACCAAAATGGAACTTTCTCCCTTGTTGATCAACAAGATTAGGTAAATGATGTCCATCATAAGCAGACCAGATGGGTGAAAACATTGAAAATAATTTGCCTCCTGGTTTAAGAGCCAGAAACATTTTATCCAAAGCTAATGGTAATTTATGAATATGCTCAAAAGTCGCAATGGAAAAAATTAAATCGTATTTCTGATAATATTCTTCGGGTAAATCTTCAATATTTTCTAGATAAAAGTTATATCTGGTTGGTGGTCTATTATTAAACTTGTAATCAGAAATATTTTTAATATCTTTAATAATTGTGCCTGTGTGAGTTATTCCTCCGGTTTCTTGTAGTGATTTTTCATAATCCGGGGTTTCAATTCCTGTCCATGATTTCACACCGAGATAGTCAAAAACAAAATCAGGAGGTAAACTTCCCCCTACTTCAAGCACATCTTTATTTTCTAATCCCACTAATTCCTGACAGATATGGGCGAAATTGACATGATAACTAAGGTTAAAATTAGATTGGCATTCTTGTATTTGTTCTTGTGTTAGCATTTGTCCCTCCAAATATATTAATTAATTTAAAAAATTATCAAACTGCTGTAGATTTTCTTTTACTTTGCTCCTTCCGCCACCCTCTTCTTCACATCCACCAACACAGTCTGATAATCCTGCCTGTTAGGATGCAATTTCACCAACCTCTCCATCAGGGCGATCGCACCCTTTATTAATTAGACTTCGGCTCGTTATTTGTCTGGGAATCGCCCTTCCCCTCTTGCTTCTTAATCTGCTCTAATACAGTTTTGTAATCTTGCCGTTCGGGGTGCAATTTCACTAGTTTTTCTAAAGGTTTCATCGCACCTTTAGGATCGTTCAATTTCAACCGCAACACAGACAGTTTTTCTAAAGCAAGTTGGTTTTCTGGTTCCCGTTGTAATACCAACTCGTAGCCCTTCGCCTGCTGCTGTAACAAAGATTCAGGAGAAACAGACGCAGCTACTGGCTTGGGACTTTGAAGAGCCTGTTGAATTGACGGAATAGTTGAAAATAGCATAGAACCCATAAACGACGCTATTGACACCATCGTTAAAATCCTTTGTCGCCGCTCAATCTGCTTTTTGCGGGTAGTTAAATATTCTTCTCCTTTACCTGGCATGTCTTAATATTTGCTGCGGTAAATACTTAGGTATCAGCAAACCTCCCGCTATGAGGATACCCACCTGTTCAACAGAAACTAACATCTTGGCTATAAATTTTTCACACAAAATTCAAAACCTGACTCTCAATCTGATGGGGGTTTGTGGTATGTCAATGCTGTGTGAAGAATTTAATCCAGCGCGCCCCCTCACCTTCAAAGCAAAATCCTCTACAGCACCTAAACACAGCAACTTTAGAACTTTACGTGGTTGACTGTTGACGCTTCACAGTCAACAGCGAACAGTCTTCTTTAGTTGAAAGTCCCTTAGAAGTTTTATTCTCTGGCCAAAAGATTAAAATTATATAAAGATTTGCGATAAACATGCTTAACTTACGGATGTTTGCGATATTGTAAATAACGTTTAAAGAAATATAAAGAGTAGACATTCCTACTCAATTGCAAACTTCATAATCAGTCAAAAACTTGCAAATTAGCCTGTGTTCTATCGTTAATTCGACAAACGCATTTGTTTTTTGTGACTAAAACAAATAAACTTTTCCGAATCGCCCTGACTCAGGCGAGCTTTTCTACCTAAGGAATTCCAAGAAAACATTCTATAGAAGACTGTTGGCTGTTGACAGTTCACAGTCAACAACCAACTACCTAAAGCTGTTGTTTATTTTTTGGAGTTCCCTTATACTTTACCCACCTCATACTTTAACCCTTAGTGGGTTTATGTAAGAAGTTGAAGGAGTGCTTAGCACAATTAAAGCCTTCTGGTGGTGATTACCGTACAAAAATCAATTTTCCAGTAATTGAGTAGAGTTTGTTATGGTATAGTTAGAAAGTTAAGACTAGCTTTACCAAATTACACCACTCTACGAGCCGGCAACAATTGCAGAATGGAAAGCAGTTTTAATTAAGCATTTACCAAACAAAATCTGAATTCAATCGAGGTTATGACTCAGCAAGTAATTCACCCAATGGTGAAATTGCAGCGTAACGTGCAATCACTCATAGAATCGAATATTATCAAGCCAAGCGATAGTATCTGGAAAATCGCTTTGCTCTACGGCAACGATTGGCAGCACTGGAAACAAGAACTATTGGACTTTGGCTTTAGTATGCAAGACCCAATTAGCGAATTGCTAGCTGTGGAAGCTTGGGATGAAGAATAGGGAATCGGGCATGGGGCATTGAGAGTGCTGAGTGAGGAGTTAAGAGTTATTCTCCGTTATCTCCCTCATTTCCCTCATCCGTCTTGTCTCCCCATCTCCCCACCTCCCTATCTGCCAATTTTCTAAGCTTTACAAGCAGCTAGAGCCGCAGCTAATTCCTGAGCAGTCTGATAGCGATCGCGTGGCAATGGTTCGGTAACGCGATCGATAACATCTCTCAATTGGGGACTAATGGTGGGAACTTTTGCCACATCAAACCTGAAGTGTCGCCCCCGTTGGCGGTAATACTTGAAGGGATTTTCGCTGGTGAGCAGAAAAATCAGTGTTGGCCCAATTGCATATAAATCAGATTGCGTCAAAGGTTGTCCTCGTTCTTGTTCGGGAGCGCAGTAACCTTCTGCGCCAATACGAGTACCTGGTGCTGTGCCTATTTCTTTAACTGCACCAAAATCCAGCACCACTATGCGATTTTGAAAATTCCGCACCATCAAGTTAGCGGGTTTAATATCGCGGTGGATGAGTGGAGGATCTTGACTATGAAGATAGTCTAAGATATCGCATGTTTGGCTCATCCAAGCGATGGCTTGGGCTGGGGTTACTGGGCCAGTGGTGGAAACACGTTTTTCTAAATCTTGTCCGTGGATTAATTCCATTGCCAAGTATTTTTTTCCACCTTCCACAAAAAAATCATAATACTTGGGAATTCCAGGATGCTTAAGAGATTTGAGAGTGTACGCCTCACGCTCGAATAATTCTTGAGCTTTGGCGATTCTCACCATATCAGCATTCATTTGCTTCAACACCAACAGTTGTGGCGTACCCGCAATTAAACCCGCCGCATCCCAAGCCAGATAGGTAGTACCCATACCTCCTTGTCCTAGAGTCCGCAACACCTGATAATGGCGAATCGTTTGTTGCACTGACAACGGTTGACCGCAGTGGATACAAAACAAATTATTTGGGGAATTACCTTCATGGGTGCAGGTGTAAGATACAATCCCAGGATTTCTGGCTGAGGAGACTGTTGGAAATGCATTTTCTGGCGTTTCTTGTGTCTCTTGCCAGGATAACGAAACATCCGGTGATTTTAGCTCCCGAATTTGAAATAGTAGTATTGGGCCTCCCTGGGCGAGTTGCAAAATAGAATTGTCTGGTAGAAGGCTTTGAATTACCAGGACACCATTGAGGAAAGTTCCGTTTGTACCCTGACTAATTAATTGCCAAGTATCACCATTGCTAGCAGAATCAACTTGTCTTAGTTCCAGATGATGCCGAGAAACCAAACTATCAGTTAAAACAACGTGATTGTCTGCTGCTCGACCAATGCGAATTATGGAAGAGTTTTCAAAGCACCACTGATGGAGCGGCGTTTTCTGTTGCGGTTCTAACAGGGTCAGAGTAACCACAATACAACCTTTGAGGTAAGGGATTAGGGAGTAGGGGGAAATGAAGAAGATGAGGGAGGTGGGGAGATGGGGAGACAAGGAGAGGGGGTAGACAAGGAGAGAAGTCTGAGCGGAGGTTTCCTCTGATCGGAACTTCGGAGAGAAAGATTGCTACCTTGTCCCGTTCCCATGCCCCATGCCCAATGCCCCATGCCCCATGCCCCATTAATGTTTAACTTTCAAGATTTGGACGCACTTTTGCCCGAATCAGTATAGCAGTAATATTATCGTGACCATTGTGTTGGTTCGCCAAATCGATTAAGTCTGTAACGCCGCGTTCTAAGTTGGCGCTAGAACTCAGTAACGGTTCCAGGTGAGTTTGCCAATGGGTTTCTAGGAGATCGTTATCTGATAAACCGTCTGATGCCAATACTAGAAGGGTATCTTCATTGATCTCGAAAAACCCCACATCGGGATTAATGGAGTTTTCATCACGTGGCCCCAAGGCTTGGGTGAGTTGGTAGGCATCAGGCCGAGCGTAAGCTATACTTGCTTCCACTCCCCTGGTAATTTCCCGTTGCCCGACTTCGTGATCTATTGTGACTTGTTCTAATCCCTGCTTGCGCGTCACGCGATACAGACGACTATCTCCCACATGAGCGACTGCTGCTTGGGTGTCTTGAATTAAAAGCATGACCAGAGTTGTGCCCATACGCCCAACTCCAGAACGAGCATCTTGTTGATTGAGCTTGTAAATCGCGTCATTAGCTAAATAAACTGCCTCACGAATGCTATTTTCTGTTGGCAGTTGATTGGGAGTCCAATGTTCTTGAAAATATTGCCTGAGAGTGTTGACTGCTAATTCACTGGCTACCTCGCCGCCAGCGTGTCCGCCCATCCCATCACAGAGAATGTACAAACCATGCCCTTGCAAAATTCGAGTTTTGGGCAACTCCAACTTTTCAATTTTGGTTTCAATACCAAAGTAGTCTTCGTTATGATGGCGTTGACGCCCAACATCTGTGCGTCCTGCATCTTCTAAACTACTTAACTGCATTGCCAGCACGACGGTTGGCATATCATCAGTTTTACTAATGATATCTTCTGGGTCTTCTGATTGCACAATAGTAGGCACAACAGTATGTTTCTCCTGTACTGGGGGCAAAGTTCCACTTCCTAGTGCTTCTAGTTCTACGGAAATTTCCTGCAAACGCGATCGCAACTGTGCAATAGTTTCAATTTTACCTGCCTCCAAATCCCCTAACATCTGCACCACTGAACCAAATTGAGTGCGTTGAGTTTGTCTAAATAGCGTTTGCCAAACCCGCCCCAAAGCTTGGATATTTAACGGTTGTTCTGAACTCACAGATAGACTTTGGTCATCTTCCTGATTATTCAGTGAATCTACATACAATCTTTGTAGCGCCAGCGTTTGATCTTCATCCAATCGCAAATTCGACAATTCCAATAAACTTTGACGACAATTCACTGGTTCCAATACTGACCAAAGTAGGGTCATTTGATAACACCAGTGTAAAATCTTTAACGAACTCGTTGTTTCTTCTTGCCACGAATCAAGTAAAAGCTGCCAATTCGAGCGGTCTTGGATTACTATTACCTGTTTATCTCCTTGCTGCCATGCATCGTGAATCGGTGGTATTCCTGGGTGGTCTTGGTATTGTAAAGCAATGTAAAGTTTAGCAACACTGGGAATTGCATTTGCAGCCACTGATGGCGTTACCACATCCGATTGCTGATTTCCTAATATTGCTTCAATAGGTGATATTTGATACGGTTGACAGTCTAAAACCCTGGCCTCTACCTCTGTAATATTTTCTAGACAAGGCAGGGATTCTAACAATTGGTAGCGCTCCTGAGAATCTAAATAGGAGCCTGATGTCATTTCCAAAGTAGCAGGTGGAGGAGATGAGGGGGATGAGGAGGATGAGAAAGATAAGGGAAAATTTACTTCCCCTGCTTCCCCATCTCCCCGATCTTCAGTTGTTTCTTGAGTAATAATTGCCCAAAATACTGTTCCACATTCCGTACCACAGTTGTGACAGCGTAGCGCATTCACTGGAACATCGGTACTGCATTCAGGACAGACTTTATGAGTCAGGGACGTGCCACATTTTTGACAAAATTTGTTGGTATTAGGGTTTTCAAATTTACACTGAGGGCAAATCAGCATAGTGGAAGTTCCTTAATTCCCGTTCCAAGGTGGTTCTAGCCACTAAAATCCAAGGTGCCAAATTGGCTGCCCCTGACTACAGTAGACTTACAATAGATTGTAGTTTTAACGGTGAGTTTTGGTGGCAGTATTAATTCTGACGCAGAAAAAATTTTAATGGAAATGGGGCATGGGAGATGGGGAGATGGGGAGATGGGGTGATGGGGTGATGAGGGAGAAAGATTGCTACCTTGTCTACCTTGTCTACCTTGTCTACCTTGTCCCGATTGCCCATTCCCCATGCTCAAGATTCTGGCAACTGCGGCGGTTCGGCATCAAACCATTTTTGATAAATTTGCTTGTAGGTGCCATTGGATAACAAAGCGGCTAAAGCTTTGTTAATTGTCTCCAGGTGGGGGGAGTCTTTGGGTGTGGCAATACCGTAGTATTCTTCGGTGAGTAGGTCGGCAACAACTTTGATGCCTTTGAGTTTGCCGTTTTTAATTGCATACAAGGTGGCGAAAGCATCGCTAACTACAGCGTCAACATTGCCGTTGAGCAAGTCTTGAAAAAATTCAGGCCCGGAGTTAAAAGTACTGATTTTGGCGTTGGGGATGGTTTTGACGAAGTCTGCCCCAGTGGAACCTATTTGTACGGCAATTTTTTTTCCTTGGAGACTGTTGAAGTCTCTGATATTTTGATTGTCTTGGCGGACAGCGATCGCCAGTCCGGCTTTAAAATAAGGTCGTGAAAAAGCAATTGTTTTTAGGCGTTGAGGGGTAATTGTAATCCCACTAATTGCGGCATCAACTCTTTTGGCTTGCAAAGCTGATATCATGCCATCAAAGGGTAAATTTTCAAAATCAACTTTAAACTCTGCCACTTGGGCGATGGCATTCATCAAATCAATATCAAATCCCTCTAACTTGCCGCTAGCTGTTTGGATTTCAAAAGGGATAAAAGTCGGGTCTGTAGCAATCTTGAGAAATTTAGCGTCTTGCTTGGTACTGGGATAGAAACTGTTACAAGCAAGAATCAGCAACAGACAACCTAAGCTCGAAATTAGCTGCTGCCACTTCCACTTAATTAATTTCACTATAGTAATTCTGTTCTATCAGTCAATTTTTGTGATGCTTGTGATGATGTTATAAGAAAAAATACATTCATCAACAAACAAAATCTACACTGGATTCTAATTACTGGCAAAATTCACCAATTCAGCAGTCAGAATTGGCTAACTCCAAAAAGTAAATTATTGTGCTTTGGGCTGTTGACTGTTGACCGAAGGAAACAAACGATACAAGCCCCTAAATTTATTTATGAGGATAATAATTTTGAATTTCCTTGTATTGTTCTTTAATTGTTGATTTTGAATTGCTTATGGCTTCTATCATGCATACTTATCAAATTGCTGATTTGTTTACCGAACAAGCCAAAAACCTCGCACCTTTAACCTATGGCACAGAGTTAACTAAAATCGTTACTGTCAGTTTTACATATGGTTTAGCTGACCCAACTCTTTTTCCTTATGCTGATTTGGCAGCTGCCACTGCTAGTGTACTGGCACAAGAAGCTGCGGCCGCTCTTAATTACGGCCCGCCTTCAGCTCAACTCTACGAGCAAATTATCCTCCGGTTACAGGCTCAAGGAATTGCTGCCGATCGCGATCGCCTCCTTATTGGCTACGGTTCTGGGCAGATTCTCGGCTTACTACCAGATGTATTTATCGAACCTGGTGATGTGGTAATTGTGGAAGGCCCTACCTTCTTGGGAGTAGTTGTGAGATTTGTCCACGCTGGTGCAAGCTTGGTTACCATTCCTGTGGATGAATTGGGAATGAATGTGGATGTTCTAGAAGAAACTTTAAGGGATTTGAAAAAACAGGGCATTCGACCCAAGTTTATTTACACCATTCCCACCTTTCACAATCCCACAGGCACTACTATGCCTTTATCTCGCCGCCAAAAATTAGTAGCACTGGCGGCTGAATATGGTGTACTGGTGGTGGAAGACGATGCTTATAAGGATTTGCGTTTTCAAGGAGAAACAGTGCCTTCCTTGGCATCCCTTGACCAAGAAGGGTGGGTGTTATACGTGAGTACCTTCTCAAAAATTATTGCGCCTGGTGTCAGGTTGGGGTTTGCTTGTGGCGATCGAGCTATTATTGAGCGCTTGGCAATGTTCAAAAGCGAGGGGCCTGTGGGGCCTTTTGTGAGTCATGTAGTTGGCTGCTATTGTGCCACAGGCAAGTTAGATGCTCACATTCAGAAGTTAATTGTATCCTACAAACATAAGTGCAATTTGTTGTTAGATGCGATCGCTGCTGAATTTCCCAGCGATGTAGTTGCTTTGTCACCAGACGGTGGCTTTTTCGTTTGGTGTAAATTGCCACAGAATATCAGCGCCAAAGCACTCCTGAATGCTTGTGCAGAACACGGCGTGAGTTTTCTACCAGGAACTCGGTGCTACGCCAACGGCCAAGGCGATGATGCTATCAGGTTAGCTTTTAGCTTTCAACCAAATGACAAAATTGTTGAGGGAATCGCTACCCTTGGAAAAGTGTTGCGCCAATGGCAGCGATGAGCAAGAGAGGACAAGGGGAGTTATACCATTTCACTTTAAAATTGATACAAATATACGGCAGGGGGCTGGGGGGCTGGGGAGAGAAAGAAAATATGATGTGAATAAATTGGGTAATTTATTCTCTGGAAATCCCCAATATCATATCCGGTTGAATACTTAGCAATTAAGTTGAGGCTCTGAGACTGAGAGTTTTTAACTATTAAGTAATGAAGCGAACTTGATTCATTCTGAATTCTGAATTCTGAATTCTGTATTCTTCTTCAAAAAATTTGTTCTAAACGCTCGAAATCCCGCTGCACTTCATACCAGAGGCTTTTATTATGGGGGTCTGTTTTCAGGGCTTTTTTAAGATAAATTCTAGCTTTGAGCAGCTGGTTTTCGGAAATTAACGCCCGTCCCCAGAGTTGGTAGGCAACTGCTAGCCATTGGCGGACTTCTGCATCACCTGATAACCGATCTGATAAAGCTTCCGCTAGGGCAATGGCTTGGGGAAATCGTCTTTCTTGCAAAAATCGCTGCAATTGTTCGTAAGTCTTCCACTTTAGCCGCTGTTCTATTTCCACCAAATTCGGCGGCTTTGGTGTTCCTGGTTGCTGGGGTTGTGCTTTTGTGCTAGGTGTTTTTTCCCGATGCGTTGCTTTGGGGCGATCGCGTCCCGACGACGTTGACACCCGATCTTTATGTGCTGCTGTTTCCTCTTCTGGCAGTACTACCGTCAGCAGGAGTTTGTAAGCCTCTGTCAAGGCAATGAACTTATCTTTGGCTTTATTGTCATCTGGGTTGATATCGGGGTGATATTGCTGTGCCAGTCGTCGATAAGACGCCTTAATGTCAGCAAAAGAGGCTCCCGACCTTAAACCCAATAAACGGTAGCAATCTCCAAGATCCATCTTGAGCTACGAGCTATCGAATATTTATCTAAGGGCTATCAGCTATGAGAGCGTCAAAGCCTGAGATTTTAATCATAAAGGTTAATTCGCTATTTTAAAGTTCAATTTTGACAGTTTTTTTAACGTGGGGCAAAGGGCATGGGGCAAAGGGCAAAGGGAAAGGGGCAAAGGGCAAGGGGAAAGGGGCAAAGGGCAAGGGGCAAAGGGCAAGGGGAAAAGGGCGAGGGGCAAACGGCAAGGGTCAAAGAGCAGGGGAGAAAGCGAAGACCTCTCCTTTCCCCTTTTCCCTTTCCCCTTTTCCCTTTCCCCTTTCCTACGGTCTCTCTTCTATCACACGGTCAATTAAACCGTATTCTTTAGCTTCTTGGGCAGACATGAAAAAGTCGCGATCCATGTCTTTTTCAATTTTGGCTAGGGTTTGACCGGTGTTGTCAGCATAAATTTGGTTTAGCTGGTTGCGAATCCGGAGAATTTCTCTAGCTTCAATTTCGATATCGCTTGCTTGTCCGCGAGTACCGCCGGAAGGTTGGTGAATCATAATCCGTGAGTGAGGCAATGCTAAGCGCTTGCCTTTGGCTCCACCTGCTAGTAAAAATGACCCCATAGAGGCTGCTAAGCCTGTGCATATTGTGACCACATCTGATTTGATGTGCTGCATGGTGTCATAAATTGCCAGCCCAGAGGTGACCATACCACCAGGTGAATTGATGTATATGTAAATATCTTTGCCTGGATCTTCGGAATCCAGATATAGCAAGAAGGCTATAATCTCATTGGCAATTTTATCGTCAATTTCTTCACCCAAGAATATAATTCGTTCCAGGGAAAGACGAGTATAAATGTGAACCCATTCCTCCATCTGCCCCCCTGGCAAACGATAGGGGACGCTGGGGTAACCAATAGGCATAATTTGCTCCGTTATTACAATGATTTATAGCAACGATGAAGCCTGATAGCTCCTGTGGGTTGGAGTGAGTTGAAATCACAAGAAATCAGACTCACTTCATGTTTTAAAGGACGCTAGCAGGTAGCGGGGGATTGGCGACTTCTTCTTTCTCAAAAACTCGGTCAATCAAACCGTATTCCTTAGCTTGATAGGGAGTCATGTATAGCAGACGATCCATATCTTTGCTAATTTTTTCTGGCGATTGTTCGGTGTTGCGAGACAAAATGTCAACCAATGATGCCTTGTTAGCTAGAACTTCCTTAGCCCGAATTTGAATATCGGTTGCTTGGCCTTGGGCGTAGCTCTTCGGTTGGTGCAGGATGATGGAAGCATGGGGTAAGCTAGCGCGGCAACCTTTTGTACCAGCACTGAGGAGCATCGCTGCCATACCCATAGCGGAACCGATGCAGATGGTGTGGATTGGCGGCTTGATATATTTCATTGTGTCATAGATGGCGAAGGCTTCGGTTTCAAAGCCTATGGGTTCGCCACTGTAACCAGAAGTGCCTGTGGAGTTAATGTAAATTTTAATTGGTTTTTCTGGGTCATCGGACTGCAAGTACAGAAGTTCGGCGATGATCAGTTTTGTGATTTGGGGAACTAAAGGAGTTCCTAAGTAGACGATTCGCTCCTTTAATAGTAGAGATGGTAAATCTGGCGGCGGTTTCCGGTAAAATCGATCGCCGTAATAAGGGGATTGAACAGCCTTGATGGCGGAAATGTCCATAGCAACTGATCGCCTGAAATTATGCCGTTAACTGTAATACATCCTAGCGTGATGCCAACTCTGTTCAAGGTGTGGATTTCTCCCTAGTGGTCTGCCAACCCAAAAATGTTAGGTGGAGGTTGGGTAAAGGTTAAAGGGTAAAGGGTAAGGGATTTAAAACCTTTCCCCTTTCCCCTTTCCCCTTTCCCCTTTAAAGAGCCAAGTGAACTTGGCGAACTACTAGTGGTCTGCCAACCCAAAAATGTTAGGTGGAGGTTGGGTAAAGGTTAAAGGGTAAAGGGTAAGGGATTTAAAACCTTTCCCCTTTCCCCTTTAAAGAGCCAAGTGAACTTGGCGAACTACTAGTGGAGAAGGGGGGCTGGCATCTGCCAATATTTGGCTTCTAAGATATTCTGATTATATTAATGTATTGCATGGGTTTTCCGTAGCGCTAAATTAGTGCTTTGAAGTTATTTACAAATATCTATATTCTCAATAGGAATTTGGGGTTATGAGGGTCAGCTTACAGCCTGCCTTGAATGATAGTAATTTAGACGCCAATCAAGTCAACTCTCAACGTCAGTTGGGAATTTCGATTTCGGCCATTGCCGAGGTTCAAGACCGCAATGTGCCACTGAATTTATGTTTAATCCTCGATCGCAGTGGTTCGATGAATGGCCGACCGCTAGAAACGGTAAAAAATGCCGCGAATCGTCTGGTGGATAGATTAAATCCTGGCGATCGCCTGAGTATTGTAGCTTTTAATCATCGTGCTACAGTGTTAGTACCCAGTCAAGCCATTGAAGATCCAGAAAAAATTAAGCAGCAAATTAACCGCCTAGCTGCTGATGGCGGCACTTCCATTGATGAAGGATTGCGGTTGGGGATTGAAGAATTGGCTAAGGGAAAAAAAGATAGCGTTTCCCAGGCCTTCTTATTAACCGATGGCGAAAACGAACATGGTGATAATAATCGCTGTTTAAAATTTGCCCAATTGGCTGCTAGCTATAATTTGACTTTAAATACCTTGGGTTTTGGTGACAATTGGAACCAAGATGTTTTAGAAAAAATTGCGGATGCTGGTTTGGGTACTTTGTCTTATATCCAAAAACCCGATCGCGTGGTGGATGAATTTAGCCGTTTGTTTAGCCGCGTCCAAGCAGTAGCTTTGACTAATGCTTATTTGATATTCTCCCTCATGCCCAATATCCGGCTAGCAGAACTCAAACCAGTTGCCCAAGTTTCTCCGGACACCATTGAATTACCACTGCAACAAGAACCAGATGGACGTTTCTCTGTGCGTTTAGGAGATTTAATGAAAGATGCAGAACGGGTGATTTTAGCTAATATTTATTTGGGACAATTGCCACCAGGGAAACAAGCCATCGCCAACGTGCAAGTCCGCTACGACGACCCAGCGACGAACGAAACGAGTATATTTACGCCAAACATCCCAGTTTACGCCAATATCGTGGGAGATTACCAACCAAACCCCAATCCCCAGGTGCAACAATCGATTTTGGCATTAGCCAAGTATCGCCAAACCCAGTTAGCCGAGACGAAATTACAACAGGGCGATCGCACTGGTGCGGCGACGATGCTACAAACGGCTGCCAAAACCGCTTTACAGATGGGAGATACTAGTGCAGCGACAGTGTTACAAACTTCTGCCACTCAGTTACAATCTGGTGGAGATTTGTCGGAAAGCGATCGCAAGAAAACCAGAATTGTCTCCAAAACAGTTTTGCAAGATACCCCTTTGCAATGAAAGTTAAATTGCTCTCGGCGCTAAATGACAATCGTGTTGATGTGGCTCAAACAAGTAGTCAACGTCAATTGGCCATCACAATTTCGGCTATTGCTGGTGAGTTGGACAAAAACCTGCCCCTTAACCTCTGCTTGATTCTCGATAAAAGTGGTTCTATGCATGGAAAACCAATTACAACGGTGATTCAAGCAGTGGAAGGATTAATCGACCGATTGAAAGCTGGCGATCGCATTTCAATTGTGGCTTTTGCGGGTTCTGCGGAGGTCATTATCCCCAACCAAATTATTCAAGACCCCGAAAGCCTCAAATCTGAAATTAAAAAGAAACTCAGTGCTAGTGGCGGTACGGTAATTGCTAATGGTTTGGAGTTGGGAATTACAGAACTTATGAAGGGCACAAGAGGTGCTGTGTCCCAGGCTTTTCTGCTGACGGACGGTCACGGTGAAAGCAGCTTGCGAATTTGGAAGTGGGATATCGGCCCGGATGACAACAAGCGCTGTTTGGAACTGGCGCTAAAGGCTGCCAAGCTGAACTTAACTATCAGCACTCTCGGATTTGGTAATAACTGGAATCAGGATTTGTTAGAAAAAATTGCCGATGTTGGTGGCGGTACTTTAGCTTATATTGAGCGTCCCGAACAAGCTCTAGAGCAGTTTAACCGTTTGTTTGGGCGGATTCAATCTGTGGGGCTAACCAATGCCTATTTGTTATTATCTTTAGTGCCTAATGTCCGACTAGCAGAATTTAAACCCATTGCCCAAGTTTCCCCAGACACAATTGAGTTACAAATGGAACCACAAGTTGACGGTAGCTTTGCTGTACGCTTGGGAGACTTAATGCAAGATGTAGAACGTGTAGTTTTGGCTAATATTTATTTGGGACACTTGCCAGAGGGAAAACAAGTAATTGGGCATTTGCAAATTCGCTACGATGACCCCTTGGTTAACCAGCAAGGCTTACTTTCCCCCATTGTGCCAGTGTATGCAGATGTGGTCAAGGAGTATCAACCAGCATCTAATCCTCAGGTGCAGCAATCGATTTTAACATTAGCCAAGTATCGCCAAACTCAGTTGGCGGAGGCGAAATTGCAAGAAGGCGATCGCACTGGCGCAGCTACAATGTTACAAACAGCCGCCAAAACTGCACTACAAATAGGAGATAAAGGGGCGGCGACAGTGTTGCAAACTTCCGCCACTCGCCTGCAAGCCGGGGAACAACTTTCCCAAGCTGACTTGAAGAAAACTAGGATTGCATCAAAGACAATTTTACAGGAATAGTAATCCAGCATTACTGGTTAACGGTATAAAAGTTTCGCCTCAAGGCGCAAAGCGAGAAACAAGCTACGTGAAACAAATCTAAAATCCAAAATCTAAAATTAAATGACAAGCCTCTGACTTTAGTTATGGGGTCAATCTAAAATCTAAAATCTAAAATCCAAAATTGTTTGACTTATGCCGATCCAGAAGATTGTCCAAGAATTGCAAGAGATCCCTGAAGACAAACTAGCAGAACTTTATGACCTAATTCACTACTTTCGGTTAGGTTTAAGTCAAGAACATAGACAACCTCTTGCGGTGAGCGAAGTCGAACCGCGCACCCCCGGTTTATTGAAAGGACAACTCGGCGATGCTTTCTTTGAACCACTACCAGAAGAGGATTACCTGTCATCACCTACGACAAAGCTTTCCAGACTGGACTGATTCAGGTAATTCCCGACCTCAAGTAAAGCCAAGTATCGCCAAACTCAGTTAGCGGAGGCGAAATTGCAAGAGGGCGATCGCACTGGCGCAGCTACAATGTTACAAACAGCCGCCAAAACTGCACTACAAATAGGAGATAAAGGTGCAGCGACAGTGTTGCAAACTTCAGCTACTCGCCTACAAGCCGGGGAACAACTTTCCCAAGCCGACTTGAAGAAAACTAGGATTGCATCAAAGACAATTTTACAGGAATAGTAATCCAGCATTACTGGTTAACGGTATAAAAGTTTCGCCTCAAGGCGCAAAGCGAGAAACAAGCTACGTGAAACAAATCTAAAATCCAAAATCTAAAATTAAATGACAAGCCTCTGACTTTAGTTATGGGGTCAATCTAAAATCTAAAATCTAAAATCCAAAATTGTTTGACTTATGC